>JANRKP010000001.1:0-120121 GCA_033763415.1 Candidatus Melainabacteria bacterium
AAACGCGCTACAATGGGTCAGGTGCTCTTTCGCTTTAAGCGCTGGGCGGCCCCGCCTTTTTCGCTCAAAGCCACAAATGAGTTAAACCCGTCTGTGGTTTCGAGTGGCTCAACATCAGATGGATTGCACACTTGGTTTAAAGCATTCGGTTTATAGCATAGATAGATTGATTTTAATTGAGGAGGAAACGCGCTATGGTCTGTTTTCATCACGTTCAATCCGCCGTGTATTGCCAACCCGACGTTGCTCGGGCCCGTGACAAAATCCGTATCGGAATCGCCCTACTGAGTTTGTCGCTGCTACTGGCGGCTACTCCCCTCAACAGTTGGGCGCAAGAAGGAAATATTCGCAGTGCGGTGCGTAACCCCATTGTGAAGCAGGCGGCCATTGGCGCCGGAGTGGGTGCTATTGGTGGTGTTATTTCCGATCGATCCTCGGTGCTGAAAGGCGCGGGCGTTGGTGCGCTAACGGGGGCCGGTACGGGTTTGATTGATTCCAGTAGTACGCTTCGCGGAAGACCCCTCATTCGGAACACGGCCAAAGGGGCCGTTATTGGTACGGGGGCTAGTACGGTATTTGGCAGAAGCAAGCTTGGTGGTGCTGCCGGTGGTGCCGCAGTGGGCGCGGGCTACCAACTCTTTAAGGATTACATGCGAGACTAGGCCCGCTAAACCAATCTCGCTAAACTAATTCCGTTAAATTAATTCCGTTAAACTAGCCCCACCAAAAGCTTTGGCACTGCGCGGCCTGTTCCTTTCCAAGACCGTTCCGGGTAAAACACGACCTGGGACGGTCTTGCTTTGTGGGGAGGGGTGGGTTGCCGTGTTTTAAACTGCTTGGCGTGACGATGCTGCTCAAGGTGAGATACAATACCCAGGTGTTCGAGTGTTTTTTGTTTTTATTTTAGCTGCCTGGTTACTGGGAGTTGAAGGCTGTGCTCCACATGAGTCTCAAAAAACTTTTGCTTAAGCTCACGCTGCTATCGGGCCTGTTGGCCCTCTTGGGGGTTGGAACCTCCTTTCTGGCGCAACCGGGCAAGGTTCCCACGTTCGTTCCCTACTGGAGTCGCAGCTATCAACTGTACCGTCAGCCGCACGCCATTTGGCTGGCAGAAGACAACCAGGTGGGGGCCAATCTTCCCCAGTTACAACGGGTGTTAATTCTGGCAGAAAAATCTCGGCAACAGCCCGAAGTGGTGGTGTATGCCATTCCCTTGCGAGATTTGGGTCAGTCTTCCGAAGGGGGCTTTAAAACCCGAGAAGACTACTGGGCCGAAAATCAACTACTGGCCGAAGCCATACGGGGCTTTGTGCAAAAAACCGCCATTGCGCCCCGGGTCTACCTGGAGCCGGATAACTTGCCGCTGGCCATTCAGTATAAAAAGGATACCCAAAACAGCCCGGACTCGGTTCGGGTGTACGAAGAGCGGCTTTCCCTCAGCCGACGCTTGGTGCAGCTTTACCAAAAGGCAGGCGCGCTGGTTTACCTGGATGCGGGCAACAGTAAGTGGTTTGACTACAGT
This sequence comes from Candidatus Melainabacteria bacterium, assembly GCA_033763415.1. GTDB lineage: Bacteria > Cyanobacteriota > Vampirovibrionia > Vampirovibrionales > JAJTHC01 > JANRKP01. The sequence goes on from JANRKP010000001.1 coordinate 1,523, forward strand.
GACGAAGACATTGAGGCAATGGCGCAGGCCCTGAACGGGGCAGGCATTCAGCAGGCTGACGGCTTAACCACCAACATCTCCAACCGACAACCGGCTGTTGGCAGTGCCATACCCCAAACCGAGCAACATTACCTGAGTCGTCTGCTGCCCAAGCTGCAAAATCGAACGCTGGATGTGGTGGTGGATACCAGCCGAAACGGTGGACAGACCGTGCCTCGGGAATTCTTTTTGGCGGAAGACGGTCGCCTGATTGATAATCAAACGCCAAACGGCCGAGAAATTGGCTTTTGGAAGAAAGATCCGCAGGGCGAGCTATGGTTCCATAGCTATTTTGGTCCACCCAAACGGTTGTCTCGCCTGTTGAACAAGGAAAAGTATACGTTTCATCCCGAAAAAAAGCTGTTGAGCGCGCCGCCCTGGCTGGATCCCATTGGGGATGTAAAGCTGGGCCCGCCCCCCACAGATGCGCCACAGGCGACCTACATCAGTCGGTTTCGTTATATTAAGCCACCGGATGACTGTGATGGGAGCTTAAACTGTCCGCCGGGACAGTCTAAAACCGATATTATTCAGTTTACCCAGCGGTTGCAACGTCGCCCGGCCGCCATTAGCCAGTCGGTCTGGACGCCGATTCCAACTTCTGTCACCCTGGAAAAACCCTCGTTGCCAGCCAACCCAGCCGCTCAGTAGTGCTCCAGCTTGCGCAGTATGGCGGCAATTGCCTTTGAACTTGCTCTGCTTGTTTCAATCAGCGCTTGGGTCGCCAATCTGTTGAACGGTTGCTTCCCATTGACGTCTGTCGGTTTTTTGCTTACGGTTTCAGGTATTCTTGAAGGTTGTTCCTGAGGATGGTTTATCATCCCCGTACGCCCCCCATACGTCCCCCATACGTCCAAGGGAAGGGGCCAGCGGTTGTTTGGTAGGGTGTCGGCAAGGCGAAGAAGGTTAAGCCCCTAAAGCAAAAAAGGACAGTATTTGTCAGGTTGGAGCACCTATGGATATGAACTTACGAACGACTCCTGAAATGATGACGCATCGGATGACAGTATCCAACAGTTTAAGTTTCCAATCCCAGGCTCGTTTTGGGGTCATCCAACGGGCGGAAGCCGACTTTCCGGACGAAGGGCCCGATATTTTTCAGCGCCAAGCTATACCCCAGCCCCAAAGTGTAGAACCAGCCGTTGCCTCTCCCCGTGCCGATGTGCCGTTTAAGGAGCCAGCCCCTATTCCGGTCATTGGCTTAGACGGGTTGTTCGCGGATCCTGGCTTGCCGTCGGATCAGTCTTTAAATGTGATGCCGACCACGGCCGCGCCCATCGTGCCGGTTTCACCCCAACCATCTTCTGCTGACGAGGTGACTAACCCGCCGGGCTCAGCACACGCGCGCTCGCAGTCGGCAACCCCTGCGTTTAACGTGCGTTTGCCAGAGCCGGAACGGCAAAAGATTTTAGAGCCCACCTACGCGGAGCTGGTACAGGACGCCATTTTGTTGGCCTCCGTGGAAGCGGTGGATCCGCGTTCATTTTCAGGAAAGGTAAAGCAAACGCTCAGGACCGTGCAAGACTCGGTTCGTGCCGAACGCCCGGGGTTTGATAAGGACGATCTCTTTCGTCTGAGTATTCTCTACAACGCCAAATCCATTGAGCAAACCGTCAAAGACGTGGTGCAGGCAGTCCATACCAACCCTAAAATCCAGACCAAACACGATCTGTTAAAGGCGCTCAACGATCTTCACTCCGATGCCGCCGGTGTTCTCTACGATCTGGTGGATCAACACTACCCGGATGGCCCGTTGGAAACCCATCGCTTAAGACCCGTGCTGCAAAATGGAATGTACGATCATTTTCAGGGACTTTTGCAGGACTATGGCAGCAATCCGATAGAGACGGCGGGCTTATTTGCCCGCATGGGGAACGAGTTGTTAACAGCCAGACGTGCCCTGGCGTCGCCTGTGCAAAAGCCCGTGCCGGAGGTGGCTGGGGTGCCACTGACGCCCCAAAATCTGCTCCTTGGGGCAGGCAGTGTTTTGGGAACCATTGTTGGCATGGTGGGCTTGATGGTCTTGTTTCAAGGTCAGCCGGAACCCAAAGGCATTGCCACCGGACCTAATACCGAAGAAACCATTCCCAATAACGTGGCGCCGGTTCCCGTGCCCGTTGCACCGCCCGAGGCAGTCCTTCCGGCGGCGGGCTATTTGGGCCAAATTACCGCCATTTACGATGTGTCCCCCGAGGCATTGCGTCCTAATCCGGGGGCAGGCCCGCCATCGGTGCCTGTCACTTTGGCCGAACTTCGACGGATTGAGGCCCAAAAAACACTGGTTAACCTTGAAACAGGAGAAGTGTTTGAAACCGGCTCTTTTCCCATTCACCGCATTAACTATTACATTTTAGATATTCAAGAGGGCGGCGCTGTGAGTGATGCTGAAATTCGCCGTGCCCTGGAGCAAATGCCCGATGGTAGCCATCCACCGGGACTTGATCTGCGGCCTATGGTCAAAGTGTTTTCTCACCAAGAGGGTGGAAAAACCTACACCGTGATTGCACTACCTGGCGAGCAGGGCTAAGTGTGAAGCCTCCTCAAATGATGCGCTTAGCTGCCCGCTGAAATTTGCTTGGCCAAGCCTGCAATGGAACTGCCCTGGGATTGAAACTGGGCAATGAGCTGTTCCATCAGGGTAAATTGCTGCCGAAGCTGCTTTTCTTTAAACTCCAGGCGCCGTTCGGTTTGCTCTATCGATTTATCAATATCCTGGATGCGGGCGCTGGTTAAGTTGCGCCGAGAGGCAAACAGCCCGTCTTTGGTGTTGTCGCCGTCATCCTTCATGGCCTGATCGACGAGCGTTTGCAGTTGGGTCAATACCCCGCCGGTGCCTACCAGCAGGCTTTCCACCTCGGTGGCGTTATCGGCCAGGGCGGCATCAAATGTGGATTCGTTGAACTCCAGCGTGGGGGTTGCACTGGCCGTGGTGCGTACCGCCCCGGTGGAGAGACCCACTAGCGGTGCGCTGTTGTAATCGGTGAGTCCACTCACCATATCGGTGATGGTTTGCCGCAACTGATTCCGAAATCGCTTGAGGACACTGGCATTTTTAATTTGTCCGGTTTCGGCGTTGGTCAGCTTGTCTATTTCGCTTACCACCTCGTTAAACTTGGTGACAAAATCTTTGATTCCATCTTTTAAGGCCTTGGTGTCTCGGTTAACGGCAATTTCCACGGTTTCTCCCGGCGAGGCCCCCACCAAATTGAGCGTAACGCCGCTCAGGCCGGTAATGGCTTCTCCTACCGTGTTGGTGCTGCTTTTAATAATGCCGGAACCATTGATGGTAAATTCTGCGTTTTGCCCAGCGGTTTGCGCGGCCGTGGTGTTGGCGCCGGAAATGAGCCCCGTGGCCTGTAGAAAGTTACCGGTTGTGTCTTCCAGCACCAGGAGTGCGCTGCCCTTCTCCTTGGCGGTGAGTTCGAGTTTGTTGGTTAGCAGGTTGTAGGAAGCACTCACCCCTGCCTCGGAACTGTTGTTGATTTCCGCAATAACGGTCGAAAGGCTCTTACCGGTGGTATCGAAGGTGGCGGCGCCAATTTTAAAGGTGCTGCCCGCGGTTACAGCCGTCTGGAGACGCGCCTGGGTATTGTCGCTCAGGACGGCGTTGGTGTTAATTACCCCAATGGCCCGTGAGCCGGTAATGACATCGCCCGCTTTGGTGCCGGTGGACAGCGCGCTGCCGTTTAAAAAGTTGGAAGTATCGCTACTGCTGCCAAGGACCACCACGCGACCGGTGTCTTGTGTCACAGAAAACACGCCGCTACCATTTACCGAGGCGCTGGCCACGCCATCCAGCGCGGTAATGCGGGCCAGGACGTCGTTCACCGTATCCACGTCTTTATTTACGGCAATGGTGTTGGCCACCCCGTCTACAAAGACGGTAAAATTGCCGGAGGTGATGGTGCCATTGGCCAGCGCACTGACGGCACTGGTGCCAGCGGCCAACTGCCCAACCCCGGTTAGCGATTTGGCGGTGGTGGCGGTGGCCAGTTTTTCCACCGTAAGCTGAATGGTTTGTGGCGCCGCGTTCTGTGTAACGCTGGCCGTGGCCAACGACTCCTTGGACGAGGTGGCCGCTTTGGCCTTAAACAGGTTGGTATCCAGGACGGATTGGGCGGTTAGTTTTTTAAGCGAGCTGAGGAGCTTACTGACCCGGCTTTCAATGTTGGTAAAATTGGTCTGCTCCAGATTAATGGTGAGTTTTTTTTCCTGAAGCGCTTGCAGGGGGCGGCGTTCGATGGCCATTAACTGGTCAATGATATCGTTTACCGGAAGGCCGGAGGCAAAACCCGTTAAACTGATGCCCATCCGTCATATCCCCTTGGTTTGTTAAAATAATGCCCGGTTTGCTGCGCCCAGTTTGTCACGCCCAGTTTGCCGCGCCATATGTGCCGCTCATGCTGTGTGGGTGAGTGGTCTATTTTGCAAAATACCCGAACCCTGCGGGGCGAGAGACCTGCAGACCCTGCTGATTTCGGAGCTGTCCTGAAAGGGACCTTGAGTGGTTAAACCGAAGGGTGATTAAACCGAAATAACCGGGGTCGCTCCACGCCAGCGCTACACAGTGACTCATCTAGTATTGTCGCCCGGTTCCAAAATCTCTTGAATCCTCCAGACGGAGGAGCTCTGTTGGCTAAACCGGCTGAGGATGTGCTTGCGTTACTGTGTGGATGAAAACAGGCGTGTTTTTTGGAAAGTTAACAACCGCTTTTCAATCGGGCCTGTTCGCGGTAAAAGTTAAGCTTTAAACACACGCGGCATTGAAGACGATGCCCACTGTGATTGAAAGTTTCCAGTCAAGCAAACGTGTATCGAGCGACCGGAGGGAACCCGTTGAATGTCTCAAACGGTGGGAACAGAGCAGCAAGCAGCCTCGTTTTTGTCTAAGCTGTTTCGGCGTAAAAATCTGGATGCCATTCTGGCGGAGCAGGACAAGCAGGCCCATAAACTGGAGCGAAGCCTGACGGCTTTCGATCTGGTGATTTTTGGCGTGGGCGCGATGATTGGGGCGGGCATTTTTGTAATGACCGGTTCTGCGGCGGCGGGCTCGGATGGTCACCTGGCGGCAGGTCCGGCGCTGACGCTCTCGTTTGTGTTAACCGGCATTGTGTGTACGTTTTGCGCGCTCTGTTATTCGGAATTTGCGGCAATGGCCCCCATTTCTGGTTCGGCCTACACGTATGCGTTTTCCACGTTGGGCGAATTTGTGGCCTGGATTATTGGCTGGGCGCTGGTGCTGGAATATGCGGTTGGCAACATGGCGGTGGCCGTGGGCTGGACGGGCAGTATTAAAGAGTTCATCAATCCCTACCTGCAACAATATGCTGGTTTTACCCTTCCCACCTGGCTTACCAGCAACACGGTGGATACGGTTTCTTCCATGAGCGCCATTGCCGACCCGTCTCTTGTCATTAACGCGATTCCTGTCACCATTCCGTTTATCGGCGATCACGATCCACTGATTTTGTTGATTCAGCGGGCGTTTAACCTGCCCGCGTTCCTGGTGGTACTGGCCGTAACCTTGCTACTGTTGCGTGGGGTGAGTGAAAGCGCCCGAACGGCTGCCGTTATGGTATTTACTAAAACGCTGGTCATTCTGTTGTTTATTGGCGTTGGCTTTGCCTTTTTGTTTGGTGGCAATATGCCCGTGCTGCAGCACAATTGGTTTGCCAATGGGTGGACCACGTTTGCGCCCAATGGTTTTGCCGGTATCTTAACCGGGGCGTCCACGATTTTCTTTGCCTACATTGGCTTTGATGCCGTTGCCACTGCGGCAGAGGAAACCAAGAACCCGCAGCGAGACATCCCAATTGGGATTATCGGCTCGTTGGCCATTTGTACCGTGTTGTACATTTTGGTAACCAGTGTTATTACCGGCGTGGTGCCCCTGACACAGATTAACCGAGAAGCCGCTGTGGTTGGGGCCATGCTCAAAATGGGCATTGAATGGGCCTCTCTGGTGGTAAGCATTGGCGCCATTGCCGGATTGACCTCCGTGCTGCTGGTGTTGCAAATGGCGGGGGTGCGCATTTTTTACGCCATTGCCCGAGATGGCCTGCTTCCCAAAATGTTGGCGACCATCGACCCCAAATTCCACACCCCGAGCGTTTGTACCATTTTGGTGGGCATTTTTGTCGCGCTTGGTTCTGGGTTATTGCCCATTAACCTGTTGGCGGAAATGTGTAATATCGGCACACTGGGCGCCTTTTTGGTGGTCTGCCTGGGCGTGGCCATTCTGCGTTACACCGATCCCAAACGTCATCGTCCCTTCAGGGTTCCGTTTGGTTTATTGTTTCCCATTTTGGGAATAGCCGGTTGCGTCTTTGTGATGAGTGGCTTGCCCCTGGTGACCTGGATTGTGACAGGGCTTTGGTTCTTGCTGGGTATGGTCATTTACTTTAGCTACGGCTTTTGGAACAGTGCGTTGGCCAAACGGCCTGGCATCGTGATCGAAGAGTCTGAAATGGAAGTGGTAATGCACGGCGGCGTGAGCAGTATCAATGGTGCCTAGCGCCCGTTGCCTGGCGGATCAGGCCCGGTTCTTTCTGTTTTGTTCCAATCGGTCTTTTGTTTAATATCCACCCTTGCAATCAAAGGCAATCGCAATGTCCAATGGGATGGCCCCCAACTGGTTACCAGAAAAGCCCGCACGCATTGCGGTTGCCATGAGTGGTGGTGTGGATAGCAGTGTGGTGGCGCATTTGCTGGCCAAGGCGGGGCACGAGTTAATTGGCCTGACCGCTTGGACACTGAACGGGCCGGGTACCTGCTGTAACGATGCGCTGGTGAATGCGGGCCGGGTGTGTGACGATTTGGGCATTCCCTTTGACAGCGTGGATTTGCGGGCAGAATTTTCGCATTACGTGATGGATTACTACCACCGCTCCTACCAGGCGGGCCTCACACCCAACCCCTGTGTCGAGTGTAACCGTTACGTCAAGTGGGAGGCTTTGCTCGCTTACGCGGTTAACGAGTTGGGGGTGGACTATGTGGCCACGGGCCATTACGTCAACCTGGGCAGAGCGGGTGATGGCTGGCAGGACCCGGTTTCGATATATCGCCCGTTGGATGTGCGGAAGGACCAGACCTACATGCTGGCTCGGGTTTTGCCACAAGACCTTCAGCGGGCGCTGTTTCCGTTGGGAAATTGGCGAAAGCCCGATGTGGTGGCGCACGCCAAAGCGCTGAACATTCCTACGGCTTACAGTAAAGAAAGTATGGATGTTTGTTTTGTGCTAAACGGTCAGGCCGACTATCTGCAAGGGGTGTTGGGCAAAAAGCCTGGTCCGGTTGTGGATATGGATACCGGTCAGGTGATTGGTGAGCATGAGGGCTACTTTCAGTTCACGCAAGGCCAGCGAAAGGGCGTGAAGGTCGCGGCGGGTCGGCCCGTGTATGTAATTAAAACAGATGCAGAAACCAATACGGTGTACGTGGGTGATGCTAAGCATTTACAGAGCAGTTTTTTTGAAGTTGTGGATGTGAATTGGGTTGTTCCCGAGCTGCCAAATGGCCAAGGGTTTGACCAGGGACCCTTTGAGGCGATGGTTCAGACCCGTTACAGTAGCCAACCCGTTTTAGCGCAGGTGTCTCCGCTGCCCAAACACGCTGAACAACCAGTTGCACGCTATCTTGTTACCTGTTATGCGTCGCAAAGTGCGGTGACACCGGGGCAAATTGCGGCGTTCTACTGTCCAGATAACCGCCAACTTTGGGGAGGCGGTTACATTGAGCGGCATTTAACCCATCCGGTCTTTGATGCCAGCCAGGTGACCTCTTTGCCAGATCTTCACTGCTCGGCGGTGCGGCCACACTAAACCAGAGGTGACGGCTGATGGCGGCAGGCGCTTTTCGTTTACTTGTTTCTGTGTTTCTCGTAGCATGTGGGGCAAATGGAACGCTGAAACGGTGGGCCGCCTTTGCACGGGTAACCTCTGGACCAGTAGCCCTTGGTCGTGAGTCCGTCAGCGGGTTTGTGTCATTTTTGAGTGCGTTTGGGTTGTGTTGGCGAAGGATTCTGTCAGATGAAACTAATGTTACCGGTTCAGCCAGACAGGCGGAACGTTTTAGCTAATGTTGCGGCGGCCGCTCCGGCACCAGTGGCTATAAAGGCTGTTGGGGCCAATACGGTGGCTTCGGGCGTGCTAACTTCCGATGCGTACTGTCCTAGCGAGCCAAGCCCTTCGCTTCGATTTGGCCAAGCGGCATGGCAAAACTGGGTGCCAACGCCCTTGCTGAACTGGGCGGAAAGCCAGCGAGGCAAGCAAGAAATTGCCAATTTGGCCCGTGAGGCCAAACAGTTTCCGGAGCAAATTGAGAAACTGGGTGTTCACATTGAGCAGTCGGGTCAGGTGTCGCTGCAGTATAAAATACTCAACGGCCCTTCTGTTAACTTAGAAGGCCGACTTTCGCCATATCAATCTCGTAACAACCGCCTCACACTTAACTTAGATCGAGATAGGCACCCGTTTAATCATCCTAAAGAAGCAGAACAGCAGCTCAATCAGTTGGTTGAAGGACTTCAAACGGCATTTTCCCAGCAGTGGGGTGGAATGCAGATTATTCCAGGCTCGGCGACGGCGGCTGCGCCTCGGATTTATAGTCGTGTTTTTTGGGAAAATCTGGCCCAGCAAACGCTCACAGGCCAACTCTCATGGCATCATTCCAGCGACGATCGTCTCCACGCCGAACTGCTGAACCAGGAAAAAGGCACCCGCTGGAGCATTACGGTGCGAGAGCCGCTTGAAACGCAGCGTGAAACTCGTCCGCAGGTGATTATTCACGAAATGAAGCAGTCGGGTGGTTCTATTCAAAGAAGTTTGTATTTCCCGCTGGAAAAAGGCTCGATTGAAGCGTCGATTGTGGAAGGCATTGAGGCGTTGTTGGATGCTCAATCTGGTGTGGCGCATGCGAGCCGTGCTGCGGAACGCGCAAAAACAAACTTGCAAACCGCCGAAAAGCAGCTTCAGAGTCTGTTACCGCCTTCCTAGTGCGGCCGTTCAATGCCGATGAAGCTTTTAGGCATTGAATAAGGCGGATGCTTGGAAAGAAGGCAGCCCTGAAAAGAAAAAACCGCCACAACAAACCGTATCTGCCCAGTTGGTGAGGGTAGCTACTGTTTTGTTTGTACGGCGGTTTTCGTTGGATGACGTGGTTGGTCTAGGACGTGGTCAGGTTGATAAACTGGTGACGGATCGGTTTCAGTAACGGTAGAGAAGAACCCCCCCGGTCATGCAGCGGCGTTTGCAAAGTAAGATAAGATGGCTTGCTGGGTGTGTGCATCAATTTTTGTGTGTGTAGTGGCGTGTTCAACCAAGGACGATTAATCGTGAGGAGGCGCGATAAAGATGCCCCTTACCTGTTGGTAGAGTTGAAAAAGCTCTTCTTGTAACTCCATTAATAGCGCCAGGATCTCAGCAATCCGCGTTTGTCGCACCTGCTCTGAGGGAGAAATGGGCATCCATTCGCAGGCGCTGTCTTGGGTGGTTGAATCTGAAAATCGGCGGCGGCGACGAACCGGAATGCTGTGAAACGAATGTGCAGTGGCAGCGTTTCCCATCATCAGCAACAGTCTCCTAGCGATTAAAGTTTGTCGTTTTATTTAAAGCAAAGTAGGGAGAGATCTCTTAGGCGGATTAGAGCCAGGCCAACAGTAAACAAACGGAGAGAACGATATCGGGGCGCACAGTAACAGCCTTTAAAGCCACAGACGGATTGTTGCGCTAAAAAGGTAGGGCGAGCCGCGCCCCAAAGAAAACCGCCAACGCGAACGGCTGTTGCTCACTGTTAGCGTAACCGTAAGCGGATGTTAGTAATGGTGTCCTGGGGAGGACACACCGGAAGCGAATGGGTGAACTTGCATCGCGGTGGCGCTGTGTATTCGGTATCCTGTTGTTGAAAAAACCAGTCAGGGAGGTTTCGTAAAGCCCCTGAGCTTTTTTGGGGGGGCGAATGCTGCCCTCCTGGGCAGCTATTTGTTTATATTTTAAATATATACCATTGACGAAAAAAATCCACGGATGATCCAATTTTTATAACAAATTTTGAGAACTTTAACTCAAACGGTCTTGAGGCAAGCGTTTCAACGGATCCGTTCCTATTCAGGAGTCCTTGATTGGTCGTGGGAGGGCAATTTGGAAAGGGCTGCAACCTTCATTTCAGAAACGATGCGCTGAGCCGCTACCGGTCTGCCCGATACAGTGTTATGCTTGTGTGCCTGTTCTGCAACTGTATACTCATTGGGCGCTTCCAGCCGCCATCGTGCTGTTAAAAAACGCTTCGTATGGCCGGAATGACTTTTTTCTCTCTTTTTTTATTCGCGTCCGTTTTCTCTTTGCGTCCATTATTATTCTTATTCGTGCCGATTGCCTTTTAAAGGAAGTTTCTCCCTGATGTTTCGCTCCGGTTTTGTTGCCCTGGTGGGTCGGCCCAATGTGGGCAAGTCCACGTTACTGAACCAACTCATTGGGATGAAGGTGGCCATTACCAGCCCGGTCATGCAGACCACGCGCCATCGCATTCGCGGTGTACGAACCAGCGAAAAAGGCCAGCTGGTCTTCTTGGATACCCCGGGCTTCAGCAAGCCGTTGGATTCCTTGGGGCATTACCTGGTGGCGGAAGGGCTGGCAGCCGTTTCCGAGGCGGATGCGTTTGTGTTGGTGGTGGATGGTTCCGTGCCACCCGGCCCGGGCGATGCCTGGGTGGTGGAACAGTTGCGTCAGACCGGGCGGTTTATCTGGCTGGTGCTCAACAAGCTGGATCGCTTGAAAAACGACCCGGGTAAAAAGGTCACGCACACCCGGCTGTATGGCGAACTCCTCAACGGTTACGCCCATTGGAAGCACCGTTGGGTCTCTGCGAAAACCAACAAAAATGTGGAAACCTTGGCCGATTCCCTGCTGCGCACCATGCCGGAAGGTCCGCCGTATTATCCTGAGGATGCCACCACCGACCAGCGTTTGCGAGAAATGGCCGCCGAAACCGTTCGAGAAAAAGTATTGCTGCACACGCGCGAGGAAATTCCGCACAGTGTGGCCATTGGGGTGGAAACTTTTGTGGAAGAGGCCGAGCGTGGCCTGACGAGTATTACGATGACCCTGTATGTGGATCAGGAGTCTCAAAAAGGGATTTTAATTGGTAAAAACGGCAGCATGTTAAAAACCATTGGCACCCAAGCGCGCCAGGACCTGGAAACCCTGATGGAGCAGCAGGTGTTTTTAAAGCTTCAGGTTAAAGTGCGCCGTAACTGGCGCAAGGATGCCGACTTTTTAAAGTCCCTGGGGCTGGCGTTGCCGACCGGGGCGGGCTAGCGTTTGAAATTCGTTAATTTACAACATAGAATGTACTTTAATCGTCTTAAGGTTGGATAAAACAAAGCCCATGTTTTTACATGAATATAATCTTGAGCAACTCAAGCAGAACCGACTCGAGCAGATGTTGGAATCATTTTGTAAGAGACGCTCTCAAGGGCAAGATAATTTGTTTGATGAACTTTACAAACCGAAGCGAAACGAAGGGCGGAAGCATCCAAAGGGTTTGTTTTGGGAGCTTTTTTTGGATGAAGAACTTGTTAAACAAGATATTGAAATTCTTGTAGGAGCACGTCCAAATGAAGGTCCAGATTTTGGCTTTGAGTACAAAGGAAAAAAAATACATATTGAGGCGATTGCTATAAGGCTTGGGAAGCATCTTAAGGAGAACTTCGAGTCAGTAAAATCAATTGCTGAAAGGTTTGAGGAGAACAGGGAGCCAGTAGAATCAATTGCTACAAGGCTTGGGAAGCATCTTAAGGAGAACTGCGAATCACTAGAATCAACGGTGGGAGAGCTAGATGACCTTCATGTCAAACGACTAGGTTACCTTCATAGCAAACGAAATAAGTTTCCTCCATACTTTGTAGATGGTGATGAAGTTCTATTACGCTTGACACATGCTTTTGACAAGAAATATGAGCAGTACAAAGAATATCAAGCAAAGAACGTTGTGAAAGAAGAAGACTGTAAGATTATTGCCATTAATACTGCCGATCTTGGCATAAGTGGTACATTTCCTTGTCCTAAAAATCTACCTTATATTTATATGGCGCTTTTTGGTTTGGGGCCACAAGAGATAGATATAAATACAAACACTTATGGGTATCCGAGAAGATTGTCTATAAAGAATCCGGGGAAGGGGGAACCGATTTCTTCTGATTTTTTTGTTAATAACAGTTATAGAGATATCAGCGCGGTTATTGTTTCAAACATTTCCCCTGACTTGTTTTTTTTTCCTGATTTGTTTTCTGTCAATGAAAGTCTTTTTTCTGAATTTGATAAACAATTGCTTCTTGGCAAGCTTCTGGTAGTTAAAAATCCGTGTGCTCGAAACCCTATACCAGAGGGTTTTTTTGAAAATTCAGTAAACGTTTGTCAAAGTCCCATCTCAGACGAACTTCTGGGGACTTTGCTTTTACCTTCAACTCCTGGTATTCAGGCTGAATTTAGATGTAGAAACGTATAGAGCCTAATTTAAAACAATGATTGTGGGCTCAAGTTTTTCTCTGCCGGGTCGATATAGATGAAAAACGCCTGTTTCAAATTTTTTTCTGTTTCATATTCCAACGCGCGCTTTCCAACGTACACTTTCCAACTCACACTCTGTCCGCTTGTTGTTCTGGCGCTTTCACTGGCCTCGTTTCAAAGTCGCCAAAGCGCCACCCCCATCCGTCCGTTCAACACGCACGCTGAAACCAGTCATCTTGCTTCTATCGAATTCCTTCCTAACGATTTGAGAGCATTGCCCAATGAGTCAGCCGCACCCAAACAGCCCGTCGGGCCAGCCGAACTTGCCACCCGACGATGTGACCACCCGCTGGTACGACGAAGACCCGGAAGTGTCCCAGGCCGTGGTTACTTTGCGGGATTTACCCGAAGGGGAACAAGAGCTGTTTGCCCGGATTTTAATTACGCTGTTCGAATCCTGGCGGCGGCAAGATCGGTTGGATGGACGCGCGGCCATGCTGGGGGTGGATAAACACCTGGGCTTGCATAAATCCAAAACCCGCAAGCGCTGGTACGACCAAAACGACTGGGTGCACCGCGCCTTTAACAGCCTGTACCAACTGGATAATACTCGCAGGCGCCTGCTGTGCCAAAAGCTGCACGCGGCCATTCGCTCGCTGAACCTGTATAAAGCCAGTTGCCTTCAGCAGGAGCGTGAAACCCAACCGGGTGAGATTATGAACGTGGTGCAAACAGCCATTCAGCAGGGAGAAAACGCCACACGGTTTTACCTGGGGACTTTGGGCCTGTTGGAAGTGGAAGAAGCCTCCTGGATGGCGTTACCTTCCGTTCCTTCGGGCGAAGAACCCGCCAACAGCCAGCCCCTCCCCCCCTTGGAGCAATCCGCCGGATAGGGCACAGTACGGGGAACGTGTCTTTCCGTGTTGCTGGCCAAGCGGTCTGCCTCTGGGTACAATACAAACAGACGGAACGGGCTGCGGGCCGTCCGTCGTATGGTTTGCCCCTGTAAAGAGTGCTGTGAGATGGATCTGCAAGAATCTTCCGTATCGGTTTTGCCGCCCCTGTCGTCGGCGGGTTTGGATCGTCCTCAGTCTCGGGCGGCGTTTGAAACGGCTTGCACGCTGATGCCGGGTGGCGTCAACAGTCCCGTGCGGGCGTTTCGCTCCGTGGGGGGCACGCCTCTGTTTTTTAAAAAGGCGGAAGGTCCTTACGTTTGGGACGTGGATGGCTATTGCTACATTGATTACGTGGGAAGCTGGGGCCCCGCCATTTTGGGCCATGCCCACCCCAGCGTGCTGCAAAAGGTTCAGGCTGTTATGGCCGATGGCCTCAGCTTTGGGGCGCCCACCCTGCATGAGAACCGCCTGGCCCAGTGTGTGATTGATCGGGTGCCTTCGGTTGAAAAGGTTCGTTTTGTCAGCTCGGGCACGGAAGCCGTCATGAGCGCGGTGCGCTTGGCCCGTGCGGCAACGGGTCGTCCCTCCATTATTAAGTTTGAGGGGTGTTACCACGGCCATGCCGACTTTCTGCTGGTCAAGGCCGGTTCCGGTGCCAGTACGTTGGGTATTCCAGATAGTGCTGGCGTAACGGCGCAAACGGCGGCCAACACGCTCACGGCTACCTATAACGATTTGGCCTCGGTGGAGCGTTGGTTTGCCCAGTGCGGCGAGGAAATTGCCGCTGTGCTAGTGGAGCCCGTGGCCGGGAATATGGGTTGCATTCCGCCCGAGCCTGGCTTTTTGGAGGGCCTGCGTGCGATAACCCAACGTTACGGCAGCCTTCTGATTTTTGATGAGGTGATGACCGGGTTTCGGGTGGCGGCCGGTGGGGCGCAGCAGCTTTATTCTGTTCTGCCGGATATTACCGCGTTGGGCAAGGTCATTGGGGGCGGGCTGCCGGTGGGAGCCTATGGCGCCAGCCAGTCTTTAATGGCGAATGTAGCGCCGGAAGGTCCCATGTACCAGGCCGGAACACTGTCTGGTAATCCGTTGGGAATGGTGGCTGGGCTGGAAACCCTGGAACAACTCGCTTCTCCAGGGGCATACGATCGGTTGCTGGACGCCACAGAAACGTTGGCCACCGGGCTACGGGAACGCTGTAAGCGATACGCGCTAGCGGCCACGGTCACGCACGTGTGCGGCATGTTTAGCCTGTTTTTTAATCCTGGCCCAGTTTGCTGCTATGCCGATGTGTTGCGTTCTGACCGGGAGCAGTTTAACCGGTTTTTCTGGGGAATGCTGCAAGAGGGCATCTATCTGGCGCCCTCTCCGTTTGAGGCGGGCTTTGTGTCCTTGGCCCACACGCCAGAAATGATTGAGCAGACGCTTCAGGCTGCCGAGCGAGTTCTGGCGCGCTTGGCTGGCGAATAGTGCTTTCCGCGCCAGCGGTTTGGTCAACACGGCAGGGACGATCAGGACGAAGTGATGATCATGACGAACAGCCGTTTGATCAGTAAACCGCCGGAACGATTCGATTTCTGGTTCGTCAACGGAAGAATAGGTCGCTTGCTTCACGATGATTTGGACACATCAACGCATTGGAACAACAGACAGGAACAACAGATAGGGGTTTATCGCTTGTTTTTTAGGGATCGGGTTTGTCACGGGCTTCGGGTGCTTGGGCTGTTCTTGGTTATGTGGATGCTTGTGGGCGTCAAAAATCTTTCTGTCGCAGCCCCGTTACAGGCGGGAACTCAAACGCAAGCGGGTCCAGAATTTGTGATGATCGTGCTGGATGCCTCCTCCTCAATGCGAGAGAAGCTACCGACGGGGGAAACCAAGTGGGCCGCCGCGCAGCGGACCATTCTGGAAGTCATTCAGCGGGTTCCGCCCCAGGTGAATGTGGGCTTGCGCGTATACGGCCATAAAGCCAACTACTTTACCAGTTGCCGGGCAACGGAACTACTGGTGGCCCCTGGCGCCAATACGCGCGGTGCCATTGCGGCGGCGGTTCAGCGGTTGGAACCCACCGGCGCTACGCCCATCAGCCACAGTTTGCTCACCTCCATTGCTCAGGATTTTCCGAATTTGCCGGGCAAAAAGCGAATTATTCTCGTCAGTGATGGCGGAGAGACCTGCGACGCCGACCCGTGCGGGGTTACCGTGAATATGGTGCGGCGTGGGGTTGAGATTCAGATGGATGTGGTGGGCTTTGGCCTGTACGATCTCGATGCCGTGCGTCAGTTAAAGTGCATTTCTGCGGCCACTTACGGACGGTTTTACCGGGCCGATACGGCGGCGCAACTGGCGGATGGCTTGAGCCGTTCGTTACAGGCCAACAAGGATGTGCAGGGAAAAATTATTCTGAAAAACGCACCCTCAGTATCCAATACGGCCCAGCCTCGCCCGAATGTTCCGTTGCCAACCACAACGCCGCCTCGCCCGGTGAACCGCTCAAGCGGTTTAAACGTGCCGGTCATGAAAGAGCTAAGCCCGTAGCGCTCGGCACGTTCACTGCGCTGGGTGCGTTCACAGAGAGGACACGTCCTAGTTGTGTCGCGGGCGGCAGGGCTGTTAAGATAGCAACTGTGTTGTGAATGTATTACCGTGCGAAAGCAGTGGATGCGTTCCATTTTAAATGTTTCTGGATGGAAGGATGAGGCAGTTATGGTCAAGCCGTCCCGTCAGCATGTTGGTGCCCGTTGCGTGTCTACTCCTGTCGCCAAGGTGGACCTTGGAATTTGTTCGAGAGGCGCTGCCCAAACATTAGGTGTTGTTCTCTCTGGCCTGTTGCTTCTTTCTAACGGCGCGCTGAGTTGGGCCAACCCGCCTGCCACCAAAACGCAGCCCGGTCAAAAACCGGCAGCGGTGGTCAAGTCCGCTCCTGCGGCCAAAACCACTATTCCCAAGCCAGAACCTGCCCCCAAAGAGGAAAAAATCACTCCGGCGGCGGTTATTTCTGTTAGCCCGCTGGTTTTGGTTCAAAACCCTAAAAATTATTTAAACAAGTCTATCCAGTTCGAGGCCACTTTTAACAGTTTTTCCAGTTTAGGGCTGGATTACAAAAAAGCCCTGCGTGATTCCAAGGATCACGTGGGTGTTTTGATCCGCCGTCCAGATGTCGAGCATCACGTCATTCCGCTGTCGGAGTTAAAACTGTTTCTCTCTCGTAAAGACAGTGATGCCGTGGCCAAGCTGGAAACCGGTGACCGCGTGCGAATTACAGGCAAGGTGTTTAGCACGGCTTTAGAGGAGCCATGGGTCGACATTACGGAAATGACCATTCTGTCCACGGCGAAATCCGGTGCAAACAAGCCTGCCAAAGCCGCTGCTTCTACTCCGGGCCAAGCCCCCAATGATAAAACGCCTGCCGCAGCGGGCAAGCCTTTGGGCAAACAACCCGCCCATCCCCCCAAGAAAAAATAACGCCAGTGGGGCCTTGCTCTTCTCTGATCCAGAAGCCTTTTTTCTGGCCAGAAGCACAGGCTGAGCCTAAAGAGGTAACAAGGCCACCTGTTCTAGAGTTACAATCGCTTGGCGGCTTGCGCCCTTCCGCTTAGGATAGAGGGACCGCTGGCCGTCAGCGAATGTTTTTTGCTTAAACTGCAGGATTGAATGCATGCAAACCGATTTTGCCCCTCCGGTTCCGGCTTCCGAAACATCGGCCTTGTTGAGCAAGGCACGCGCCGTTTTGGACGTGGAAATTGAAGCCCTGGAAGCGCTGAAAACGCAGCTTAACGACGATTTTTCACGCGCGGTTGGCCTGATTTTAAAAAGCTCGGGCCGGGTGATCGTTACTGGTATGGGTAAATCCGGTTTGGTTGGCCGAAAAATTGCCGCAACTCTTTCGAGTACGGGGACGCCTGCCTATTTTTTACATCCGGCAGAGGGAAGCCACGGCGATTTAGGCTTAATTAGTCCTCAGGATGTGGTTATTGCCATTTCTAACAGTGGAGAAACCACGGAAATTTTGGGGATTCTGCCCACCATCAAACGCTTTGGCATGACGCTTATTGCGCTCTGTGGCCGGGCAGACAGTACCCTGGTTCGCCAAAGCGATGTGTGGCTGAATATTGCAGTGCCACAAGAGGCGTGTCCGCTGGGGTTGGCCCCCACTGCCAGCACTACGGCAACGCTGGCCTTGGGCGATGCCCTGGCTGTCGTGTTGTTGGAGCAGCGTCGCTTTTCCGCCGATGATTTTGCTGTGTTTCATCCTTCCGGGGCGTTGGGCAAGCGGTTGTTAACCACCGTGGCGGATTTAATGCACACGGGCGAGCAACTGCCCTTGGTTTTAGAATCCACCCCGTTTTTGGAAGCGTTGATGGTGATGACCACCAAGAAGCTGGGCTTGGCCATTGTGGTCAATGCGGCGGGCAATACCGTGGGCTTGATGACGGATGGGGACATTCGTCGTGCCATTACCCGTTACGAGGATGTTCGGGCCATTGGCCTTGCCGAGGTAATGACGCCAAACCCGCAGTTTATAGAGCCTGAAGCCTTGGCTGTTACCGCTTTGCGGCTGATGGAAACTCGAAAAATAACGGCGCTCTTGGTACAAGGTTCGCAAGGCCAGCCGCATGGCGTGCTCCATATGCATGATATTCTCAATGCGGGGATTCATTAGGTCGAACTGAGTTTGAACTGGGGGCAAACCATGGCCGCAGTTTGCTGCCATCATTTTGGTTGTTTTTTAACTCGTCGTGAATCGGATTTCTGCTTGCTGAATCGTCTGGATTTTGCGACGCTGCTTTAAAAAACTCCTCCTGTTTGTCGCCTGTTACGACGGCTGATTGTGTGGTTTTTGTTGCTTGACTGGCTGGCTGAAATAAAGACAGCCCTTACATTTTTTTAATGTTTCTTAAGATTGCCGCATAAAAACCCCGATGCCCGTTTTTATGCAATCAGATAGGCAAATGGAAGCACAGACAGAGACTGTTAGAGAGAATTCCTGTTGGCTCCCACAGATTCGACTGGTCCACAAGCCGCCTTGTGATTAAAACGCAAGGTTTGCCCAAAAGCCTTCCCCTCTCTGTAGGGGGTGCCCAAGGCCTCTGGCTCGGTTGAAGCGTCGCCGAAATGGATGTACACGGTTTCGTTCCATCCGTTCGTGCCTAAATAAGGTTCAAATGACTGAACACGAGAACCGGTCGCAAGGCCGGTGGATGACAAGACGCGAATGGTCAAAGAAACAGAAGGAAGCAACCAAATTCTCCTTGGCTCTCCTTGGCGCCTTCCGCTTAGTGGAATCTCGTCTCATGTGCCAGGCGTCTCATTTGTAGCATTCGTCGTTTGTTGAACTTTGTAAAAAGTGCTTTACCAAGCAACTTTTACCGGCAGGCCTTTCGCTCATTGATGAAGCTGCCCTGCCACCCACAGATTTTTCCTCAACAGGAGCGTCGCAACGCAATTCGCCCGCCCTTAGGTCGCATTAAGGGCGGTTTGTTTTTTTGTGAGAATTGGCGTCTGTCTCAGTCAAAAAACAAACGTCACACGGAGTGTTTGGCTGGCGTGGTGGGTGGGTCGTCGCTCGAACTGTTTATCGCCCGGAAATTTGGTCTCAAAGGCGGTGCGCTGATCGTCTATTCTTCCAGAGCGATTATTCCAATCCATCGTGATGAGCGGCCACGGGTGGGGTGGTGGGTGGTTGCGGGCCGTAGTGGACAGGGCCCCGATCTCGGTAATCGCGCTCGCCACGCTCTCCGCCACGGTAATCGCCACGGGGTTCCCGCTCTCGGGGCGGAAACAAACTGAGGCTGATGCGGCGCTCTTCCGGGTGGAATTTAATAATGTAGGTATGGATGGTGTCCGACGGTTTGATTTTGGTGTTATTTTCAGCTTCATATTCGGTAATATCTTTCATCGGCAGCAGGGCCTCAACCCCCGGAAAGATTTCCACAAAAGCGCCAAAATGCTTAATTCGCGTTACCGTGCCGTTGGCCTCGTCGCCTTGGCGGAACTGGCTGGCCACTTCGTGCCAGGGATCGTTCTGCTGGCTTTTAATGGAAAGGCTCACGCGCTGACGCTCGGCATCCACGCCAATGACTTCCACTTTGACTTTGTCGCCAATTTTTAAAATGTCAGACGGGTGTTCCACCCAACGCCAGGACATCTGCGAAAGCGGCAGGAGGCCATCCACGCCACCGAGATCCACGAAGGCGCCAAAATCGGTCAGACGAACCACTTCGCCCTCAATAACGGCCCCTTCCACAATTTGGCTAAAGAGGTCGCGGCGTTGTTCGGCCAACTGTTCGGAGACCACCTTGCGATGGGACAGAATAATGTTGTTACGTTGCTGATCCAGCGTCAAAATTTTAAACGGCAGGGTTTGTCCCACCATTTCTTCCAAGGGTTGGCGGTTGCGCACGTGGCTGGAAGGCACAAAGCCCCGGAGCCCCAACACATCCACCAGCAGGCCGCCTTTTACCAGGGCAGAGACCTTGCATTCGATGATGGTTTCTTTGTTCATCATCTCTTCTAGCTGTAGCCAGTTGTGGGCCTGGGCCACCCGACGACGCGACAGGGTTAGTTGCCCGTCTTCGTTTTCCTCTTTCAGGATAAAAAATTCGTACTCCCGCCCGATGGTGACTTCATCATCCGGGGTGGCCGCACGATTTAACATTTCTTTATAGGGGAGAACCGCCGCCGTTTTTGCGCCAATATCCACCAGCGCGCCCACGGATTCTTTCGCGATGACCTTGCCTTTGACGAGATCGCCCCGATTAAAGGAGTAGTTGTATTTTTCTTCCAGCAATCTGGCAAAAAGCGCCTGCTCTTCTGTGCCGGAACCTCCATCCAGATCGTAAGGGCTATATCCTTTCCAGGTCATCCGAGTATCTTCCTCAACGACAGAACCTTTATATCGGAGCATATCGACGGTTTCACAATGGACTTTATCTTAACTGAAACCTTATTGACTTTGCGTTCGGGTTCTCAGCATAATAATGGCCATGCTTTAAACCCTTGCTTTAAAGAATATTGAAAAGAACTACCCAAGCAGACCGTCTTGTTGAATACAGTCGTTTGGATAGTTCTTTACTTTAACATTATAACAATAAACAACCGTTTTGAGACTACATCACTTGTGGGATTAACGTAGCCCGCAGTTTACGGAGTGCCCGTAGTTCGGTTTGTCGTACACATTCCCGTGTAACCCCGTAGCGCTGCCCAATGGCTTCCAGGGTTAATTTTTGGCCGTTAAGGGCCCCTAGGCCAAACCGAAGCCCCAATACCTCCCGCTCGCGTGGCTTGAGGGTTTGCTGTAGCGCGTTGCTCAGCGCATGGAGCGCGTCGCACTGCCAGCACTGATCTTCGGGGCTGGTTTGCCGTTCATCTTCCAGGCTTTCTACCAAGGGTTGGGTGTTGCCGTCTTTCATCACGCTTTCCGCCTCCAGGCTAAGCGTTTTTTGGGAAACACGCCACAGTTGCTGTACTTTTTTAATGGATAGATTCAGGTAGGCGGCCAGTTCCTCGTCCGTGGGGGGGTGGCCCAGGGCTTCTTCCAGGTGGGTTTGCGCTTTGCGCAGTCGGCTGATGGTATCAATCACGTGGCCGGGCAATCGAATGGCGCGATCGTGCTCGGAAAAGGCTTGGAGTACCGATTGCTTGATCCACCAGGTGGCGTAGGTGGAAAATTTGTAGCCCAGCCGGTAATCAAAGCGCTCGACGGCTTTCATCAGGCCTACGTTGCCTTCCTGTACCAGATCTAAAAAGTGGGCGCCCCTGCCCGCGTAGCGCTTGGCAATGCTAATCACCAGCCTGAGGTTGGCCTGCACCAGCTTGTGTTTGGCGCTTATATCGCCCGCCTCCATGCGTTTTGCCAGGGCCACCTCTTCCTCGGTGCTTACGCAGTCGGCATGGGTGGAAACCCACTTCATGTAGTCGATGACCGGGTCGGTGTGGTTCAGCTCGCCCGGCTGGATCGGTCCTTCGTCCGTTTCCGCGGCTTCGGCCATTGGGTCGGTTGACTGTTTGCTTGACTGTCCGGCGGCTTCCGTCACCAAGGAAGGCTCGCTAAAGAGAGGATCCATCAGCGGGGGCTCGGTCAATTTTTCCATCACTAGGCTGCTCGATACCTTGTCTGTGAGCAATGGGTCTGTGAGCAATGGGTCTGTGAATGATAGGCTTGTGAGCGATAGGCCTTCCGTAAGGCTAATAAATGCACTTGACGGCGCGTGTGGGCTGCGACGACGGCCTTGAACGTGTTTGCCGGTACCGGAACCAAGACGGCGCTGGGCAGTGGCGATGCGTTGTGCACACATGGGCAGCAGGTCTCCTTCCATCCGTTTACATCCATCTCTCGGTGTTGTTCAGTGCGTTTTACAGGCTTGTGGTAAGCAAAGTGTTATTCGCAATGTTCAACAGGCGTGTTTGTACGGCTGCGTAGTATCCCTAAAAAAGTGGTCTGGTCTGCTGAGAATGCAATGTGGCGAATGCAATGCGGACGATCCAGGAACGATTCAGGAACGGCCCAGGAGCGGCTTTCTGCTCGAACGGCCAGGCCCTCCCCTCCTTTTTCGGAGGAAGGCACCATGGCTACCTTCCCGTGATCAGAAACTCACCACCTGAGGCAAACCAGTGGGCACAAACTGGTTAATGTAAACCAGTGGGCGCAAACCACTCGGTACAGCGAATCAATCGGCATACAAGGCGGTACGGATTCCTTGATCAGGGTCGATGCCATCTTTCTGGCGGCTTGAGATAAGCCAACAGACTGGCAGACGTTCTGGCAAACGTTTCGATTGCATTGTCCCATCACCGTTTCCTGTTCCATCCACAGGAAACGGCTTTACCCAAACAGACTAACGACAAAACATTTCCGCTTCTTCTTCAATCTCATTATTATCGACAAACGTCTGTAAAATCAATCACTTTAATATATAAAATATACATTTGTTCATTTTTGTTTCCCATGCAACCGTTTACTTCTGTTATAAAATAGAAGGTGCAGCGTGGATCATTCGGCGTCTATTGTGTTCAAAAAATACGCGCCAGGTAACGGATCGCTGCCGTTCAGGATGAAACAAACGTATGGTGCCAAACCGCGATCCGTCAGGAAGTCCGATGTCTCATTCCACAGTTGCGTCTGATGAACCTGATCATCACAACGCTTCGTCAGAACCCTACCGCCAGGCCGGTGTGGATTTGCAGAAAGCGCACGCCGTGGTGGGTATTGCAAAAACCGCGGCGGGCAAAACCCGTTCGGATGTGGTGCTGGGCGGTATTGGGGGCTTTAGTGGCGGATTTCGAATTCCTGCGGGATATCAGGCCCCGGTGTTGCTGGCCGCTTGCGATGGCGTGGGCACCAAGCTGGAAATTGCCATTCGCTATGGTCAACATTGCACCGTTGGTATCGATCTGGTGGCGATGAGCGTGAACGATATTCTAGTCCAAGGGGGCGAGCCCCTGGTGTTTTTGGACTACGTGGCCACCAGCCGTCTGGAAGAGGCTATGCTGGCCGATGTGCTGGCCGGTGTGGCAGAAGGTTGTCGACAGGCAAACTGTAGCCTCATTGGCGGAGAAACGGCGGAGATGCCCGGCTTTTACCCGGGTTCCCATTACGATTTGGCCGGTTTTTGTGTGGGCGTGGCGGAAGCCGATGCCCTATTACCCCACCAGGCCGCGATGCAGGCCGGTGATGTGCTGATCGGGCTGCCCAGTTCCGGCTTGCACAGCAATGGGTTTAGCCTGGTTCGCAAGGTCCTGTTTCAGGATCATGACCTGTCGTTGTCTCTGGTGCCGGAGGGGTGGCGCCAGCCATTGGGCGAAGTGTTGCTCACCCCCACCCGTATTTATGTTCAACCCGTGCTGGCCTTGTTAAAGGCTCTACCCAGCGCCATTCGGGGAATGGTGCACATTACGGGGGGCGGTTTCTACGATAATTTACCCCGTGTGTTGCCCAAAACGCTGGCGGCCCACATACACATGAACCAGTGGCCCGTGCCGCCGGTGTTTGATTTGCTGCAACACCTGGGCCAACTAAGCCCGGAAGCGATGGCCCATACGTTTAACCTGGGCATTGGCTTTGTGCTGGTGGTGGATCCCCGACAGGCAGAAGCGGTGTGCAACTTTTTGAAAGCCTGGCCGCCTGATTCGCAGGCGCCTGGAGCGGGGGACAATGCCTATCAACCCGATGTTCCCTGGGTTCCCTACGTGATCGGTCAACTCGTTGCGCGCGCTGCCGATGATGAGGCCGCGCCTTCTGTACAACTGTCCTGGCGAACCTCCCCATGACGGATGTCTTACCGGCATCGTCCTTGCAAGCATCGTCAGGCGCGTCGGTCGTTCAGCCAAAGCGCCTGGGGGTCATTATCTCGGGGGCGGGCAGCAATTTGCGAGCCCTGATGCTGGCCTGTCAGTCGGGGATGATTCCTCAAACACAGGTGGCTATTGTTCTTTCCAACCGAGCGGATGCCGGGGGACTTTTGTTCGCGCAAGAACAGAATATTCCCACCGCGGTGATTACGCAAAAAGCCTATGGAAGCCGAGAGGCTGCCGACCTGGCAATGCTGGACGTCCTGCGTGCCGCCCAGGTGGATTGGGTGATACTGGCTGGATTGAACCGCATTGTGACTCCGGCGTTTATTCGGGCCTTTGCCGGGCGTATTCTCAATATTCATCCCAGTTTGTTGCCCGCATACGGCGGAGCGGGAATGGTCGGGCTTCGGGTGCATGCGGCCGTGTTGGCGGCTGGGGAGGCCTATTCCGGCTGCACGGTTCATGTGGTGACGGATGTGGTGGATGGTGGCGCAATTTTGGGCCAGGCAACTGTACCGGTCTACCCAGAGGATACCCCCGAGGGGCTTGCCGCAAGGGTCCAAGCTCAGGAGCATCGCTTGTTCCCTGCCGTGTTGGCCTTCCTGGTCACACACCCCTCAGACGATCCATCCGAGGCGCTTTCTGCCTTGGCAACAACGCCCCTGCGGTTGTCCTAACCAAGTTGTCTTTCTGCCCGTTCTTTCTTTAAACGACCCTTTGAAATGCCCCCTGTTGCCTGTTAAGGTGCCGTTGCTTTTTTTGAAACGAGGACTGTGCTGCTATGACCGTGTTGCAAGCAAACAACGAAACTGTTGCCCGTTGTGTTGAAACCCGCGAGGTTCAAGCCACTGGCGGGTGTGTTTCGCGAAAAAATCAAACCATTCAGCCAACAATGCCCAAACCAACCATGTTTAGCTCAACGATGCCAAGCAACAAGACGCCAAACAAAAAAACTGTCTCCTTCGGGCTGGCAGTACTCCTGCTGGCATCGACGTGTTTCGGCGGCTGTTTGGACGAAAAAGCGGTCTATCGCCGTCCCGTGGCGGAATTAAACCAAAAAGCCCAGCAGTACTTGAACGAAGGAAAACCTGGGGCTGCCGTGGGCCGGTTGGAGGCCGCCCTGGATCTCTTCCCGGAGGAGCCATCCACCATGAGCAACCTGGCAATGGCCTACGTGCAAAACGAGCAGTTTGACGAGGCTATTGTACTGTACAACCGGCTGCTGAAGTTAACAAGTGCCGGAGCAACGCAAGCAAAGTACGCAAAAGCCCTGGCCATTGCGTACGAGGCACGGGCAGACCAACAGTATAACCGGATAGAAACCGCCACAGAGCCTCCCGCGCCAGTTGCAAAACCTTCTGCCGAACAGTTGGCTGCCTGGAAAAGCTCCGCTGAAGCAGATTACCGACAGGCAATCGATACCTACCAGGCGGTCACTGCCCAACTGCCCGAAGCGGAGGCGAACCGCCTTCGGCAGCAGGTGGCGCACTTACAACAGCGCTTAAGCAAGCTGGAAACGGGTAAAGAGTCCGCTGACAACGGCTCGTTGGAAGGCAACGGATAGAGAGAACGGGCCGCGCTTTTGGAAGTGCTTGTTACAGAAACCGGAAAAGACGCCAACAAACAAAGCCATACGCGAAAAAGCCTTCCGGTTTATTGCTTAGACCCGGAAGGCTTTTTCGTTCGGAGAGGGAGGGATTCGAACCCTCGGTGGAGTTTTAAGACCCCACAACTTCTTAGCAGGAAGCCGCTTTCAGCCACTCAGCCACCTCTCCACGAGGCACTTTTACGATAATATTATACCGAAGCGCGTAATTGTCAAAATGCTTTCTCATTGTTTTTTCCAAAAGTTGCGTTCTAAGGCCGTGGCGTCTGCCATTGGAACTGTTTGCGCCTGGCTTCTCAAAGCGAAAAGCTTGGCTTGACGCTCTTAGTTGCTTCCCCTACACTCAATCTGTTTTCTACGCAGGTTTTTTAAGCAAAACAGCGCTGCGCCCATCGCCGGTGCTGTGTTCTGGAAGGAGAATTTCGTTGCCAAACGTCGTGGTTGTCGGTGCCCAGTGGGGCGATGAAGGAAAAGCCAAGGTTATTGACTGGCTGGCCGAGCAGGCAGACGTGGTGGTTCGCTGTCAGGGTGGCTGTAACGCAGGGCATACCGTTCAGTTGGATGGCAACGTATTTAAGTTTCATCATTTGCCCTCTGGCTTGCTCTATGCGGGCAAACAGTGCGTGATTGGCTCGGGTACCGTGCTCTCGCCCGATGTGTTTCGTCAGGAAATTGATGCTTTGCACGCCAAAGGCTATCGGACGGAAAGCTTGTTTATCAGCGATCGCGCGCATGTGACGCTGCCATACCATCCGCTGCAAGATCGCCTTCAGGAGCAATCGTTGGAGCAGAATAAAATTGGCACCACAGGCCGGGGGATTGGCCCCACCTATATGGATAAAGTGGGTCGTCTGGGCCTTCGGGTGGCTGATTTGTACGAATCCAGCACGTTTTTGCGGGATCGGCTCACCCAGATTCGCGCGGTGAAAGCGCCGGTGATTGAACAGCTTTACCAAGAGGCGCTGCCTTCCGTGGATGACTTGATGGCGGTTTGTCAGCAGTATGCGGCGCTGTTTCAGCCCTATGTAACCGATACGGTGGTGCTGTTGGATACCGCCTTGCGCGCGGGTAAAACCCTGCTGTTTGAAGGCGCCCAGGGCACCCTGTTGGATGTGGACTTTGGCACCTACCCGTTTGTAACCAGCTCTAACGCAACGGCGGGCGGGGCCTGTACGGGTTCGGGCGTGGGGCCTAGCCGGATCGATCGAACCATCGGGGTGATGAAGACGTATATTACCCGGGTGGGCAGTGGTCCGTTTCCAACCGAACTGAGCGATGAACTGGGCCAACACCTGGTGCAGGTGGGCCAGGAATTTGGCACTACCACGGGACGGATGCGCCGTTGTGGCTGGTTTGATGCCGTACTGGGCCGCTATAGCGTTATGACCAATGGTTTGGACGGGCTGGCCATTACCAAGCTGGATGTGTTGGATGCGTTGCCCGAAATTCAGGTGTGTGTGGCCTATCGTCACCGGGAAACCGGGGCGTTGGTCCATCATTTTCCGGCCCGCCTGGGCGAGTTGGAGCAAATGGAGCCGGTGTATGAGACGCTGCCCGGCTGGCAAACGCCTGTTCACCAGGCCCGTCGCTGGGAAGAGCTTCCACTCAACGCCCGTCGCTATCTCGAACGGTTGTCTGCGTTGCTGGAAACCCCCATTTCATTGGTGAGCGTGGGGCCCGATCGCGAGCAAACCCTGGTGCTTCAAAACCCAATGACGATGCAGGGAAGTCGTGCGGAAGCCTACCGCTCGCCCAACGTTGCGCAATCGGTGTAGTGTGTCGGCCATGCTTTACATGGGCAAACATCCACGGTCACTATAAAAACCCTCAGCTTGACGCCCCATTCTGGAGTTGATAAAGTTCTTAGCAGTTCAGCCGCCGGAAGATACAATTCAGTCGGTTTGAGCAACAGATGCGTCCTTAGCTCAGCGGTAGAGCACTCCCCTTTTAAGGGATAGGTCCTGAGTTCGAATCTCAGAGGACGCAAAAAGAGAGGGAGCCCATGAACAGGTGGCCCTCTCTTTTTGCTTATTGCCCCCCCATAAAAACATTCCCCACACAGTTTCCTATCCCCCCTCTATTCCCAATCCCCGCCAATGGAGATTTGTTTTAATGACTCATTTGATGGATGTGCGCCATTCGATGGTGCCTGCGGCCCGTTTTGGTCAAGTGGTGATTGATCGCCCAAGCATGACGGCTCCCAATGCGCGTTCTGCCCGTGGGCTTGCTGCGCAACAGCAAACGGATTTTCATCAAGAGACCCGCACTCTGCAACAACAGTATGCCCAGGTTATTCAGGCGGCTGCAAATGCCGCAGGCCTCAGTGCCGATCCCTTGTACGATTACCACATTGAACGTCGCTCCTGGACCGACGGGCAGGTGTATGTAAAGGCTATTCCAAAGCCAACCGTTCAGGATTTTGTCATTCAAGCCCCCGATGGACGAAATACGTCGCCGGAACAGTTTGTTCCCACTTTATTGAGCGAATTCCAGGCGCTATATGACCAGTTGCACCAGGGCTTTTCCTCCGCTCTTCCTGCGATCGGCCGCAACGGTCAGCCAAGTAATGAGGCAGCCTTTTCAAACGGTAAGGTTTTGTCAAACGGTAAGGTTTTGGAATGGCAGGCCTAGGGGTAGATACTGCTTCCGCCCAAAGTGGCAAACTTTTGCCGCTTGTATGGGGATTTATCAAATAATCTTATCTTGATATCCCACTAAAACCATTGGGTTGTCCAACCAAAAAATACTTGCAACAAGCAATAAAGTAAGAGTCGAAAATATTATTTTAGTCAACACAGGTTGATTTGTTTGAAAATATTTTAAATAGCCGTTAATACAACAGTGACTTGTATTGTTGATAGTGTTGAATGCCGATGGGTATCCAAAATGGATCCCCGATTCACTTTGTCTTTGCTCTGGTTTGTGCCCATTCAGCACCTCGGAGCAATAATTTTTTAGGAAAGCCCATGGCAGTTCCAATAAGGCCCTAATTCAACAATAAATAAACTCTATTTGTTTACTATCTCATTGTTTTTACTCCAGCCAACGGTGCCCATTCTTCTTCCGCCCATCAGATTATGGGCCGCGTTGCTCTGCTCAAATCCATGTAGTAGCTTGGCAGGTAATCCTATTAAATTGGGATGTTGATCAATTGTAAAAAAATGAATATCTTTAATAAGTTGATCCTCATCCACCTTCCCTCTGTATGTATTGGCATCAATCAGCACTTGCATGCCGTCAGCAAACGCTTTGGCATCATCTCGTTGAAAATTGATTTTCTTATTTTTGAGAAAACAAAATATTTTATATTTTACATCAATAAAAATATTATAGTAAAATAAAATGATGTCTGTTTCAAATAATCCTTCTAAGGCAGTTATTATTATAGCCAAGGTTTTAGGTATGCTTCTGGCCCTTGTTGGGGTGCCTATTTTTTTATGGTGGTGCTTGTTTTTTATAATTATTTTAAGCATGGCAATATCTACTATGACGCCAAATGTCATTCTGGTTTTTACTTTGGGATTGTTAGCTACGATTGCTTTTGCTATTACTTTCTTTTTGCCGATTATTTGTCTTTTTTCTGCTGTGGTTAGAGACTTTTTTACGAGTCGAAGAAAAACAGGCATTGTAATTTGGTTATTGTCGGGGCTTTATACCTTATTAGTCCTGCTTTGGAAAATAAAAACTCCTTTTCTTTGATATTTTTTTAAAATTTAAAATTATTCTTTGGTTTTAATTGTTTGGTAAATACTGCTTGGAACTTCGTTCCAGAATTTCTTTCCGAACTGTATGTCAACTGCTATTTGTGCAGCAGCTCGACCTAGTTCGACATCCTGTGTATTACCTACAGGGTCAATAACTCTAGCCCCATACCATATGCCGCTTAACTTCAGAAGATTCTTCTTGGAATCTAATGCTTCTGAAAAAAAGAACGCGAAATGGTGAGCCTGATTAATCAGCTTCTTGTTACCATATTTATCAATTTCATACTGCTGACCATGATCCCAATATTTTTTATCCCAGCCGATAGTTCCCAGGCGAGGACCAGCTAACAGATTATAGGCAGCATTGCTTTCCTTTGCCATATTTGTCATATGGGACAATGTCTTTGGGCCTTGATCAATTGCGAAAAAATGAATATCTTTAATAAGTTGATTCTCATCCACCTTCCCTCTGTGTGTATTGGCATCAATCAGCACTTGCATGCCGTCAGCAAACGCTTTGGCATCATCTCGTTGAAAGCTTACGGCTTCGTTTTGCTTCAAAATCAGATGAAGTTTTCTGGCAATATCGAGCTGTCGCTGTATTTCTGGGGAAAGCCACAGGCGACCACTTTGGCTTAACTGCTGCTCAAAAAAGGAAACTTTGGCGTCATGCCAGTCTCCGTTTTGTTGTCGTCCAATAATCCAGTCGGCAATTAGCGAAAGCCTGCGAATATTGGGATCTTCAACTCGCTGACCTTTCCTGTAATCGTACGGGTATTGCAAGTCAATGGCATCAAACACGGGGCCGCCATAGAGTTTATTCAATAGTTTTTGTCTTCGGTTCAGATAGAATTTGTTTTTTATCGTTTCAGCTTGCCCTATGTGACCGCTTTTCCCAGCTTGATTAATCGGCTGTTTGGCAAAAGATAGTTGTCGATGAATCAGCTCGGTGTCCTCTTGAATGAAGCCAAGGTTATGATTTACCGGCACCGTGATGGGAGCTGGTGGTGACTGGGGCGTTACCAAAGGAATTTCGATGTCTGTGACGTTTGTCTTGTGCCATTGTGGCAAACTTTTGCCGGTTGTAACGGGATTGGTCAGGCTACGCAGCCGTTGTCCGTCGGGTCTCAGCGGCAAACTGGTTACCTGAATGGGCTGTCCCGTTGCCTGCTCCACACGCGAGAGGAAGTTTAAAATGCGCGGGCTCGGCAATGGCGATTCAAACCCCGCGCCAGCTCGCGCTGAAAGTCGCGGTGTTTCCACCACTTCCAGCCGTCGTTGCCGGGGGTAAAAGAGCAAATGGGCCTGATGATCGCCGGAGAGTTCCGATAAAATGACCGGATTCAGCTCGTTTACCGAAGCAGATGGGTCGGTCGACCCGACCAGGTAAGGCAAAATGTAATCAACCGCCTGGGCAATCTGACCGAAAAGATGAGTGTCATTGCGGTGATCTTTCTCCTGTGTCTGAGCGTGATGTGTCGCATCGTTGTGGTAGCATGCAAACGTGCCATCGGAGCGTTGAAAGCAGGCCATCTTCAATTCATCCTATCGTTGTAAACGCTAATATCAATGCGACCCTTGGTTGGCTAAACGCCATAGAGATCAAAATTTACGATTTTATTTTTCCACCGTCCGATTTGAGGTTTTGCAATTTCAACGATCTTGTGAAAAAATAATGGGCTGTTCAAAGCCACAGTGAAAGGATGGGTTCGGTTTAATACCAAAAGCTTTTGTTGCGAGGCTTCTGGTTGTTTGGTATTTCGGTGTTCCTAAACGGTGCCACATCGCTGTGGCTAGCGCCATTCGCAAACTGAACTGGGTTGTTGAACATTCAGGGGTTATTACGACATAGAAAAGATGCAAGGGGTTTACCAATGCAGTCATTACAGGCTGTACGTTTTGGAAACGTGCATGTACTCAACACGCAAAACGAACTCATGGCAAAATTTACAGATATGAACGACGCAATGACGAATCACGAGCACCCAGGATTCGGCCGGACTACGGTGGCGCACTGCAACCCGTTGGGCAAAGCCTTGCTCAAGGAGTTGAACGAGCCGATCCGCCCGGATGGGAATGTGATGCTGACCCTTCAGTTCAACACGCAGGCCAACGGACACCCGGTTTTGATTACCAATACGGCGGGCCCGGATAAGGACACGCACAACGCGCTGGTTTGGCTCGATCATCATCTGGGCTGTGAGCTAACGCCCGATACGTTTGAATGGGCCTATGCGCAAGTGAAACGGCAAGCACCTGAACTGTTTCAGTCTTCTCCGCTGTTAAGCAGCCAACTGAAGACCTACGAGCTGTTGCGCCAGGCCCGAACGCTTGATCTGGAGCAAGCCACGCCCATCCAGCGGGTTACGGCCGCATATGTGGATTATGTTCAAAAGAACCACCCAGAGCGCTTTTCTGTCCTGGCCTGAATGAACAATAGCGACCATAAAAAAACGGTGACTGCGTACAGCCACCGGGGGACGAACTGGATGTTGGACACCTGAAAAAACGGTTTTAAGCAAAAACGGTTTTAAACGTTCTGCGATCAACGCAAAAAAGCAGTCACTGCATCAGGCGGAAACGGCCAAGGATGGTGTCATGGCAGGAAGCGCTCCTTCTAGCGGTTGTTGTACCAGCAGGCTGGTTGGCGAGACGGGTGGCGGAAACGTGACGGAGGAGGGCTGCTTCAGCGAAAAATGATTCGAGTCTGAAGTGCTCAGCAAGGGGGATTGAATGGGCAGTGGCGTTGCCGCCCTTGCCAGAGACGAGCGTTGCACGGTGCCGTGAGGGAGCGCCTGGTGATGGGGGGGGAATGCCGCGGCTTGGCCACGATGGTTAAAGGCCAGTGGCATTGCCCCTTCTGACGGCATGAGCGAAACCGCTGCGAGCGGATGACCGCTGGTTGCGTACTGGGCCGTTGCCCGCATCATCGACATAATGGGGGCCACCAAGGGCAGTTCAGGCTCTTGCTGATTTCGATAACCCAGCCCCGCCTTAATGCCCGACCACCAGAACAGGCCGTTAATCTCTGGCATCAGCCAGTCAAACAGTGCCAGGGGGCGCGCGCCAAAGCGGACGGCTGGGGGGACATCATCCACGTGCAAGAACCAATCGCCTGCCTCCAGCGTGCGGGTGGGGTGATCCGTTTTTTCCCCAAAACAGGGGCTAATGACCTTCATATCCAGCCAGTTGCCCACCGCCGCGCCACTAAAAATACCTGCCACCAGTCCGCTTGCCACCAGCGAAAAATGCGCCACAGAGGCAACCACTTCCGGCAAAGGAACCAGGCTTAGCAGTAATTTGGAGGTTAAAATGCCACCGACGGCCCCCACTCCACACATGCCAATGTTGCCAAAGTACTGAAACGCCCCTTCGCGCCAGACGTCGACCTTATCCACCAGGGGTTTACGGGTAATGGCGTTGGCGGCCAGGCCGCCCAGCATACCGCCTACCACCGAACCGGCACCGGCTGTCAGAAACTCACCGACATCCCAAAGTTCATCCGCCAGGGTTTGGAACACCGTAGACTGGCGGAGAGCCGTTGGCAGTCGCTGTTCAACCGGTTCCCAGACCCATTTTTTGAGTCCGGTGGTCACTTCTTTGGCGCCAAACGCCTGTTGAATGGCCTGCTGATACGCTTGCTGCAACGCCCCATCGCCTCGGTTTTGCCACAATTTACCAGCCATATGCTTGGCCGCGTTCCAGTACTGCCAAAACCCCACCGTTTCCGGGCAGGTTTCCAGTTTGTGGAAGAAATCCGCAGCACTGTCGCGAGCCGTTTGCCCGAGCCGAAAAATATTTTTCTGGGTTAATACCGCCTCATCCGCCGGGGTGGAAAAAAATAGCTTTTTCAAGGCGGAGGTTTCGCCTGGCCGAATGACCTGTGGGACGCTGGTCCACATGCAATGGGCCCCCAGGGTAACCAAGGCGGTCCCCAGCGTCGCGCCCAGCACCACCAAGCTGTCTCGAACCAGCGTATCGAGACGATCTTGCTTGTTATCCTGCTTTAAAACATCTTGGGCAACAAAGGCAACGCCAGCCAACGGAATGCCAGTAACGGCCAACCGCTGAGCCCCACGGACGAACAGTGGGGTATCCATGAGCGAACCCAGGTTACGCGCAACGTTTAAAGACACCATCGAGGAAAAACCATCCAAGCAATCGGGGGTGATTGATGTGTGAAGGAGCGTCATTGAGAATAATTCTCAACATACAAACCTTACCCGAAAGATCGTGCCTTGTAAATGAGAATATGTCGCAAAAGAGGGGGCGAATCGATGGACTAAAATACCCGTTACTGAGCAGCGTGCCGAAGCGCCTGTTCCAGGGCAGTGGCAATCTGCTCGGGCGTAATCTCGGTTCGGCATCGGTTGTGCTCACACACCTTTGCCCAGCAAGGGCGGCAGCTTAGCCCGTCCCGGTACACGGGAACCACCTGGCTGTTGAACGCCAGAGGCGCCCATTGCCAGTGGTTTACCGGTCCAAAAACCGGCACAATGGCGGGTGTTCCCACGGCTGCCGCCATATGGATAGGGGCGGAATCCAACCCTAAGAGCACACGTGCGTGCCGAAGCAAGGCGGCCATTTCCAGCAAGCTGGTTTCTCCCGCCAGGTTAATCAGGGGGACCTTGGCCTGGGCTGCAATCGATTCGTAGAAAGCACGGTCTGCCTGCGTGCCAGTGGCCAAAATAGGCCATTGGCGCTGGTGTAGCTGCTGAACCGCCTGCACCCAGCAACTGGCGTCGATCGCTTTTTCTCGGCTGGCTGCAACCGCATGGAGTATCGCATAGGGTGTGTTTGGCCATTGGGCCGTGGTATCGCCCAGCCATTGGCGCCAACGTTCGGCCATTGGCGCCTCAACCGCTTCGGGAACCCACAGCGCTAAATGGCGATCCATGGGTGCGTGGAGTGGTTGCTGAAACAGGCTTGCCAACACGGGGATAAAGTCCAAGTGGCTATCCACCTGGTGCCGACGGGTATCCAGGGCCGGGTAGGGAAGCGATCGGCTTAAAAAGGCGCCCCAACAGCGTTCGTTGAGCGGCGGAAACCAACGTTGCCGGTTATAGCCCACCACGGTCGAGGCCCCTGCCAACCGGCACAGCGCTGCCGTTGAGACTGAGCGTCTGAGTACGATGGCCACCTGGGGTGAAAAATCACGTAAGACGCTCAAAGTCTTTAGCGTTTTGCGTTCATCAATGAGTACTTCATCCAGAGCGGGGTTTGCTTGCAGTAGCGGGGCGCTGGCCCTGGAAACCAGCACGGCCAAACGGCTGCTGGGAAACTGTTCGCGAAGGTTTCGTAACAGAGGTACCGTTACAATGGCGTCGCCCACAAAGCGGGGTGGAATGACGACCAACGACCGGGGCGCGCTTTGCGGAGCTTGACTCGGCGGAGCTTGACTGGCGCATTTTTGGGTGGCGTCTGTCCGATCTGCTTGCTCTGCCCCGTTGGGCCTGCTTCCATCGGGCGTCATCATGAGTGGTTCGCTTTAGACAACACGGGTGCGGCGGTGTATCCACCATTGGTAGGCCAAAACAAACAGCAGCAGTGGCAGCCCAATGCGAACGAGCAACACGCTGGCCCCCATAAACAGCGCCCCGGTGAGTTTGATTAACAATACAAAGCCCGCTAACAATAACACCACCCCCAAGGCCCAACGAAAGCGCGCCACCCAGGGGGAAAGACGGGCAGGTTCTTCCGCGAAAAACGGCCCGGAAGTTCTCGAGCGGGTTTGAGCGTCGAGAAAGCGCTGGTAATTTTCATCGTACAGGCGGCGTCGGTTCGGATCGCTAAGCACCCGATAGGCCTCGTTGATTTCTTTGAGCAACTGCTCCATTTCCGGCTTGCGATCGTCTTGGTGGCGATCGGGATGAAACTTTCTGGCCAACGTCCGGTAGGCGTTTGCCAAAATTTCGGGGCTTGCGCTGGGCGCTATTTCTAAAATACGGTAGTAGTCTTTCACGGGGTGGGCAATCCTGTTTGCCAGTGGGGTTGTAGCACGCTGGGTCGGTAAAAGCCTTATGTCCGCTGTGATGTCCTTGCGTGTTTCAAGGCTCTAGCCTCTCACAAAAGGGGCTTCTTACATAGAATAAAAAGACATAGAATAAAAAGACATAAGATAAAAAGCGTATAGAAGGTTTGTTTTGGAACTGGAACACGGTGGAAAGCAGTCGATGCCAAACCCGTCTGTTCCGTTGGGATGGCTTTTTTATTTTAGACGCTTTTCCAATTAGAAAACAGCCCGTGCCAGAGACGTAAACCGTCCTGTCGACAACCGTCGTGGCTTCCAACACGCTAGCAGAAAAGGGCTGCGGGGGAGGGATGCATGTTGCTGCGACAACCTAGCCGGGATCTCTGGTGCTGACCTTGAGCTGCCACTGGGTTGAACCGGCAGGCAGGCCGTTTGCCGAGCTTGGCGCAGCAGTCGATGAGCGGCCCGCCGAAGCTGCCGAGGCGGTTCGTCCCACAACGGTTGAGGAAGGACGCTTTCTAGGCGTGCTGTCCACTTTTACCGTCTGGAGAATCGGCTCTTCTTCCAGGCTGAGATCGTCTTCATAGTTGGCGTCTTCAATGGAAACCGGGGTAGAGGGCGCCGACTGAATGACGTGTTTATACTGCTTTAGCGTGGATCCACTGGCTGATGTGGCGGCCCGCAGACCCGTGGCGGCCCCAATCGGTTCCATTGCCGGACGACCAGGAATCCAGCCATTGCCCCTGGCGGGCAGCACGCTGGCCACACTGGCGCCGTACAGGTAATATTCCGGGTTGTGGGCCACGCCATCCACCCGAATTTCAAAATGAAGGTGTGGGCCGGTCGAGTGGCCTGTGTTGCCCACCCGCGCCACCATTTGCCCCTTTCCCACGGATTGGCCTGGGGTAACATACAAACGGGAACAGTGGGCGTAACGCGTCACCACCCCGTTTCCGTGATCGACGCTGACCAGGTAGCCGTAGCCTGCCCGCCAGCCGCTATAGACGACGGTTCCTGAGCCTGCCGAGTAGATGGGCGAACCTTCCGATGCGGAAAAATCTGTGCCTTGGTGCGCGCGGCCCCATCGCCAGCCAAAAGAAGAGGAAATATTCGGTGACAACAGCGGCATTTGCAGTTGAAAACCACGAACAGACCGAGCATTACGCCGTGAGGCAATACGAACAGGCTTTTTAACCGTTGCGGAAGCCTCTTCACGCTCCCTTCGGTTGTTTTGCATTTGCTCGCGATGCTTTTCCCGCTTGAGTAGCGAGGGATTTAAAAACAACGCACTGGCCGAAGGCGCTTGGGCAAATGTTTCCTTGGACAAGGCGGCTATTTTTTCGGGCGAGGCTGACCGGTTTGGGTTGCCTGGGTTTTTACCACCCGCTTGCGCCTGTAATCGCTCGGCGTGAGGCGATGCCGAAGAGGGTCGGTTCCCGGAAGAAGGGTTTTGCCCGGTCCATTGATAGGACGCTACCTCGGCGGAGTCATTCGCTTCCAGCAGGGCTTGCACCTGACGATCCACGGCCTGTTGCGGGTTTTTAACGTGCGGAATCAATACCGAATGGGCGTACAGGGTGGTCAGAAAACCGGCAATAAGCGTGGTGCTTACCGCCAAACTACTGCCCCACCAAAACACGCGGCGATGAAAGAGGTTCGACAAAACCGGGTGCTCGTGACGAAGCCGAACGGGTTCCGGCAGGTAGAAGGGGTTACTGGCCATCAACTGTGCGTAATTGTGTTCTAAGGCCGCTTGCAACTGCTGACGCGACACTGCTGAAGGCGCAGCAACCGCGGAAAAAGGCGCCGTGGAAAAAGCCGGAGCGGTGGCCTCATTTTCCCAAGTGCGGGGGCTTTCTTGCAAAGCGTTGGGCATTCAGCGTTCATTCCTTCTGTATTCAAGCCGACCGGTATTCAAGTCGACGGAGAGGGCCATGGAGGATTCCGTGTGGTGAGAAAAAACACCCACAAAGCCGCCAATGGCTGCCACGTCCGTTAGCATTGCGCAAGCGGACGGTTCGATCGTTAATTCAAGGGGAATCCGAAGTAAACTTCAGAAAATGTTTATAATGAATAAAAACGTCGAACGTTCCTAAATTGCGCCCAAATGGATTGCGCCTAAATGGCGAACGGGCATTCAATCCGTGGCCTATTATGACGGAAACTGTAACATCAAACAATCAATAACCTCCCAAAGTCCGTGGCGTGGTACGGTTGCTCCACGTCTTGTTGCTCTACGGCTTGCTGGGCCAGCGTGGTTTCTCGGGCGTGTCATTCACCGTCGGGCCGCTTTTCTTCCGGTGGCAGAGAAGACGACCCATCAGACCGGCAGAAGACGCTGGCCTCATTTAGGAGGTGGCACCCGAGGCTTCCAACGCTGTAGAGTCTGAGACGTTCAAACCGGGGTTGGTTCCCATCGGC
This sequence comes from Candidatus Melainabacteria bacterium, assembly GCA_033763415.1. Classification (GTDB taxonomy): domain Bacteria; phylum Cyanobacteriota; class Vampirovibrionia; order Vampirovibrionales; family JAJTHC01; genus JANRKP01. Next base: position 38,959 of record JANRKP010000001.1, read on the forward strand.
GTGCTCAACTCTGGCGACTGAAACAACGGAAGACGGACTGTTGCATGGAACCACCCGGCTCGATAGGACAGTTCAATGCGGCCCCCCATGGCTTCTAGCAAGCCTTTGGTAATATACAGGCCCAAGCCGCTTCCGCGTGTGGTCCGTGTCAGCCGCTCGTCCAGGCGTTTAAATTTTTCAAACAGCGCACCCAAGTGTACTTGTTCCAGCGGCTCGCAGCGGTTGGCCACATCCACCTGAACCAGCTCGGGTTCCTCTGGGCGTGTTTGTACCGACACCAACACGGTTGGGGAATCAGGATCCTCGCTGGGTAGCGCATATTTCAGCGCGTTATCCAACAGATTGACCAATACCTGCTCCAGGCGGTCTGGGTCTGCCAAAACGGCAAGCGATTCCGTCTCTGGCGCCCACGTGAGGGACAAACTGCGGGGGTCTTTGTCCTGAATGGGGTTGGCCACCCGTTCCAGCAGATCGTATAACAGCACCTGATCTGGAAACAGACGAAGGTGAGACTGTTCAATGTCTGGAATGACCAGCAAGTCCTCCACCAGTCGGCTCAATCGATCCGCCTGCTGCTTAATGGTTTTCAGGCTCTTGCGTCGGGTTTCTATCGGAAGGGTCTCTTCGTAACGCAGCAGGCGAGAGGTGTAGCCTTTAATATTGGTGAGTGGGGTCCGCAGCTCGTGGCTAACCGTGTCAATCAGGTTCGACTTCATTTCGTCCAGCTTGGCCAGTTTTTCGTTGGCTGCCTGGATGGTTTGCCACTGCACCGCCTGATTGACGGCCACGCCCACCTGGTTGGCCACCATGGCCAGTACGTAACCCGTTTCCTCGTTCAGTATCGGGGCTGGATCCATCGCTTTCACACCCTCATTGGTGTCTGTCTCGGCTTGCCCGTGGGCCTTTCCCACCGAAGAAGCCGACTTCCAGCCCAAGGCCAGTGTGCCCAGCCTTCCTTCCTGGCCATAGAGCGGCGATAGCCACAGGTGAGACAAGCCCAGGGATAACAACTCAGGCCACTGTCTGCTATCAAACACCTGGGTTACACCATAGGCGGGCACGTTCATTGCCGAAGGAACCGCCTCCATCGCTTGCTCTGCTTTGCTCGATGGGACCTGGCTTGTTTGTGATGGGTCTTCTGGTGTCATTGCGTGTGGCTCAGAGGCTGGTTGGGCCTCGTCCGGCGTGAAGGGATGCGACCTTGCCTGCGGATTTTCCTGGCGGTCGGCTGGGGTCAGTCGGCTCAATTTTTCAAGCAGAGACAAGCCTTGCTGTGCCGTGAGGGTGACTGTGCTTGCAGAAGTGGACGCGTTTATAGGCGGGGTGGCTTCCTCGGGCGTAGGCAACGTACAGGATAAAGCGCTGTGGCCTGGTACGACGTGGCTGGCTGGATACCAGTCTGTAAACGCGGGGTATTCCGACTGAACCCCGCTGTTGCCAACGGAGGGAGACAAAATAAGGGCCGCCATATCGGCATTTAAATGGCCAGCCAGTTCTTTTAGGCTAATCCGGCTGATATCCGGCAGGTTGAGCAGCCCGTGCAACAGTTGAGTAACCCGGTTTAAAAAGCGCTCGTTCTCGTTTCGGGTTTGTAGTTCCAGGTTCAAGGACTGACTACTGAGCCAGGCTTCCGCCGTTTTACGGGCCATTCGGTTAAACTCACTGGCCAAATAGACAATTTCAAACGGGGTAAAAAAGTTGGTAATCAGCCGAATGCGCCGATCGTAGTTGCCATCGGCCATGGCTTTAATGCCCTTCATTAACTGACGGAAATTTCGGTACACACTGAGAATGTAGAAAATGCCCAGCAGAATAACCAGACCAATACAGCCGCCAATTAACAGCAATGTTTGTGTGCGGGCACGCTTAATAAACGCCTGGCGAATGTGGTAGGGCGACTTGATGATAATGCCCCAGTTAATCTCGGGAACCTTGACAAACACGGTGTAACGGGCGCGTTCTTCCTGAGAAATGGCTGCCGGGTTCAGTGGTGGCATGGGAATGGTTCCCATGGCTTCCGCCTTGGCTGGAACCGGTTGGGTGGGCAGACGGGTTTTGGTCTCCTGAGCAACACCAGGGGGAAGCTGTTGGAAAAAGGCCCAGTCTGCCTCGCCCAGTTGGCGTTGCTGCTGCATGGACCAACCAGGGCCAGCAATAATGGCTCCAGTGTCGTCTATAATGTATACCGCATCGTGCAAAGTGGATTGATTCGATTCAATCAGCGCATTGAGGTATGGAAATCGCTTTTGCAGGATCAGATATCCAGGTCTGTCAGCCGATAGCTGCACCGGAACAGTCATTCGCAGCACATAGGGGCTCTTTTGCGGCGAACCTGTCAAGGTGTACAGAACGTTCAGCCGCATGGCGGGCGACGGCGAACGGGCGGCTTGACCGGTGGAAGCGCTGCCGGGCTGCAATGGCGGCTGTGGCTCTTCCATCAGCTTTGGCAGGCGAAGCTCCGGGCTGGTCCGGGCATAGTCTCGGTAAAATGCACCGATTGGCTTTCCTTCCTGACTGTAGAGCCCAACGGCATCCAGTTCCGGGACGCTGGTCATCAGATCGCTGGCCACTCTCTGGAAATTTCCGGCAAAATTTGTGTCGAACGAGGAAGGTTGTTTATGATATTGGCGCATGAGCCACTGGCTGAGCAGCTTTCCCTGAGCGGTTTGCCAGGACATTTCCGTGCGTAAATCCCGGTACAGGGCACTTGCCATGTGATCGGTAAACTGCGCCAGCTCCTTTTGAAGCGCGGTTTGGTTTACGTTGTAAATAATAAAGCTAACGCCCAGGAGCGGTAAAAGCACAATGGGAATAAAGTACACCATTAATTGCTGGTACAGCTTAAGCCGAGGCAAGCGCTTCTTAAGCCCCTGAAGGGTGGGGCGCAAGGTGGGGGGGCGGTCAATCGGGCTGGAACGACTTTCAGGCATGAAACAACTTTCAGGGCACATACGGGTGTCTAAGGCCGGGTGTTGGCCATCGGTGTTTCCAAAGTCAACTTTCCGGGTTGCGCACTAAGCCCAGATTGCGTATTGGTTTCAGGCTGCGCATTGAGGCGATAACCAACGTTGGTTACGGTTTGCAGGTATTGGGGATGCTTGTGGTCGTCTTCAATTTTTTGCCGAAGCCCGCCCATATGAACCCGCAGCATCCGCACGTCTTCGTCGGCATCGTAGCCCCACACCTCTTGCAGAATGGTGGCCAACGGCACGGCTTCGTTCACGTGCTGCATCAGGCAGTAGAGAATTTCAAACTCTGTTGGGGTCAGCTTAATCAGGCGTCCTTTCACCACCGTTTCCAGCGAGGTGGTCAGCAGGCGAATATCGCCCGCCGCCAGGCATTCTTCCCGCTTGTGGGCCGGTGCGGAGCGGGCGGAGGTTGGTGCGGTGGGGCCTGGTAAAATGCCGCTGCGGCGAAACAGGGCCCGCATCCGAACCATCAGCTCCTGAAACTCAAATGGTTTGACGAGATAATCGTCCGCCCCGGCGTTAAAGCCCCGCACCTTGTCCTCAATGGTGCCCTTGGCCGTCAGCAGTATAATGGGGCTTGTGGCGGACTGTCTTCCGGCCCGGATGCGCTTGCACACTTCAAAGCCGTCTAGTTTCGGCATCATAACGTCCAACACAATCAGGTCGTAGCGCGTTTGTTCCGCCAACCTTACCCCAGATTGCCCGTCGTTGGCGGAGTCTACCTGGAATCCCATCAGCTCAAAATCCAGCCGTAGCAGGTCCACAATTTCAGGATCGTCATCCATCACCAGAATGCTTACCATGGGCGGTTACTACTCCAGGGGGTTAGAATGAACCCGGCCAGGCCTGGCCAAAGTCATTCGCTGTCACAATTGGGTGGGCTGTCGTACAATCAGGTGCGAGATCTGTTCCCAGTTTTTGAATGGATAGGTGATTTTAGCGGTTTAAAAAAATGCTTTTTTAGGTCATTCACCCTTTTTCCAAAACGAATCTCAAAACCAAGTCACGTTTTCCAAAAGGTAAGTCACGCACTTTTGCTTTCAATTGTCTCGGACTTTCAATTGTATTGCAAAATGATTAAAACCGCTAAAGGCAGCTTCGTTCGTAAACAGATACTTAACCTTTTCCCGTGTCCTTATCTGCTCTTCCTTTGGCAGGCAAAAGAAAAATGTTCAATGAGTCCTGTTGTTGAGTGTCATTAGCTAGTGAAAGACTTTGCCATGGCTGAACCACTGCTCCAGTCAAACCCAGAAGACGCCTTCCCAGAAGATGCCCCCGCAAAAGATGACCTGGGTCACGCCTTAATGGCAGTTCGTGGGGCGACTACTGCCGCTGCAAACTCTGAAGAGGCGATGCGTTCGTCTGTTGCAGAGCTTATGCAAACGCTCGTGAGAGACAACGATATTCGTGCCAGTCAGGTCGTGAGTGTGTTTTTTACAGTGACGCAAGATTTAAATGCGATTCCGCCGCCGCGTGTAGCCAGAGAGGCGTTGGGCTGGGATCGCGTACCGTTTATGTGCTTTTTAGAACCCGACTTTGCCGGAATGCCGACCCACTGTATTCGGGTACTCGTTCAGTTTTACACTTCCAAAAGCCAAGAGGCGCTCAGGCCGGTTTACCAGTATGGTGCGAGCTGTTTGCGGCCAGACTGGTCTGCGCTGAATAACCCGGCCATCAATCGCTGAGCCACTCTAAAATCATTCCGAGTTTGTATTATTCAAGCCTTCCAATGGAGACAGCTATGCCCCGCACCGCTCTGTTTCGTGAGTTAATCCGCTGTGTCTCCAAGGCACTTTTTTTGCAAGATGCCGCCTTGCAAGATGTCGCTTCAGAAAGTGGGGCCCAGCAGGCGTTTGATGAGCGTGGCCTAAAACCCCCGGTAACGGAATCCTGCCAATGGTCTGGCGCGTCGCTCACGCGCCGTCAGTTTTTGCGGGGAAGCGCCGCTTTGTTGGCAGGTGGCATCGCCCTGGGTTCGCTGCCGCCAGAGATGGCGGCGTGGGCGAATCCATCGGAGCAACACGGGTTGCACTCCACAGGGCCGCAGTCGCTTGCTACGTCAGCAAATGGAAAAAATGAATCCCCGGTTGTTATTGTGGGTGCGGGTTTGGCGGGCCTAACGGTTGCCTACCGGCTGACTCAAGCGAATGTGCCCTGTGTGGTCTATGAAGCCAGTACCCGCTTGGGCGGTCGCGTTTACACGCAGGACCACTTTAATCGCCAAGGGATGTTTTGCGAACTGGGCGGCGAACTGATTGACACCAACCACACCGCCATTCAACAGCTCTGCCAGGAACTGGCTGTTCCTCTAGCGCGTTTTCCCCTGCCACAGGCTGGAGAAGAAGAGGCGCTGTTTGACTTTGACGGTAAATATTACACGGTTCGAGATGCCGTACAGGCTTTTGGCCCACTACAGCAACAGCTTCAGCAAGATCTGGCCGCCGCCTTCCCGCAGGGGGAAGTGTACGTTCCAACGGTGGCGGATGCGGATAACCCGGAGTTGCTTCGGCTGGATCGGCAAACGCTGGAAACCTACCTGGCGCAGGTTCCGAATTTGGCCCCCTGGTTTCGGCAGATGATTTCCGTGGCTTACACGGGCGAGTATGGCCGAGACGTCGCCCAGCAGTCTGCCCTGAATCTGCTGCTGTTGATTGCGCCAGCCGTCAGCGCCACGAACGCGCAATCGAGTTCGCTTGCTCTGTTTGGTGACAGTGATGAGGCCATGCGAATCCAAGGGGGCAACAGTCGCCTGGTGGAAGCGCTGGCCCGGCACCTAAAATCTCGGGTGGCCATTCATACCCAGCAGGCTTTACAGGCTGTAGCCCTTATGGAGGACGGACGGGTTCAGCTCCAGTTTGCCCCAGATTCACTCCAGCCCGTTGTTTTTGCCAAGCAAGTGGTGTTGGCTCTACCACTCACCCAGGTTCGGCGCCTCAGGGGGTTGGACCAACTGGGTTTGCCCGAAAGTGGCTACAAAACCATTATGGAGTGGGCGTATGGCACCAACGCCAAACGCATGATTGGCTTTAAACGCCGGTTTTGGCAACAGAATGGCGAAAAATTTCCCGCCTACAGTGGCAGTTCATACACCGATCGATCTTCTCAGGCTTTTTGGGAAACCAGCCGCCTTCAGCCGGGAACCGCCGGGATTCTCACCAATTTCTTGGGCGGTGTGGCAGGCGAAACGGCTCGTCCTCAGGGGATTGAGCAGACCTTGCGCGATCTCTCAGCGATTCATCAAACGGATATTACCGCGCTGTGGGATGGTCAACAATCCCTTATGGCCTGGGCTCGCCACGCCTGGACTGGGGGTAGCTACAGTTGCCCGGCGCCTGGCCAGTACACCGCTTGTGCAGGCACGCTACAACAACCCCTGCTCACCGGCAGCCTGTGGTTTGCCGGGGAACATTGCAGCTTGGACTTTATGGGCTACATGAACGGCGCGGTGGACAGTGGCGAGCTGGTAGCCAAAGGTATGCTGGCAAACCGCATACAGCAAAAACAGCTTCAGGCCGCCGTTGCCTCGCTTCATACTGCCAGCGCAATTTCCTGATCGGCTGGTTTTAATTGAAGCACGCCGCTTGCTCTAAAATATTTTGTAGTATTTTGTCCAGTATTTGATTGAAACGACCCCACTCCCATTCCGCTGCTTGTGTAAAGGATTTTAACCGCAATGTTCACCCCACTATACAGTGTTTCCATGCCTCGTTTTTCCAGCCAAAGTCCTTCCAGCCAAAATTTTCCTTTTCATCTGCAATCGACCGAAAAATTCGATCCGTTTGCCACAAACACCCTGGCGGCTTGGCCTCGGACTGTGGATGCGGATTCTTTCAGTCGTTCGCAGGCAGTTCGGTTTGGAAATACGGAGCCGTCCAACAAGCAACTGCTATGGGGCGAAGCTACCGATGAGCAACTCAAGGCGTTAAATAGTCTGCTGATTGGTTTGGGAGTTCCTGCCGAGCAGGTGGATCGCTTTTCCACTGAGCAAGGCGCAGAGGCCGTGACGGATTTCTGTGTCAACACCTTGCATCAGCCCACCACGGAAAAACGTTTGTTGCAGGAACTAGCCAAGCAGTGGAAGGAACGGCAGGGTAAACCGGCTGAATCTCTGTTTATGGCGCTTTCCAGCCCATTGGTGAACCGGCTGACACAGTTGGCCAACACCCTCCAATCCATGCTTGGGGAGCAGGCCAAAGCGGAACCGTTAGATGCCACCAGCATTGCCCCGCTGACCTGGCCCACCGTGCAAACCGCCGTTCAAAGCCGAGGGGGCCAGCATGTGTTGACGACCCTACAAAACAGTTTGCAAGAGCCTATTCAGCAATTTTTAGCGAGCCTTCCGACCAATGAGCCTGCTGGCCGTTCTAATGTGAACGATATTCCTACGGTTCGAGACATCTTTCAAGATTTTAGCTTTCCTCCCCTACCGCTTCGAAGTGATGGCGATCAGAAAAATGAGCTGGACCCCATCAGCCAGGCATCGGCACAAGTTATTTTAGAAGATCATCTACACTTTCCCAATCCATCCCGCGATTTAAGAAATTATCTGGCTGCGGCCATCCAGCTCAAAGTGACTTCCGTAGAGCGCCTGGCCTACCTATTTAACCGAGATGAGGAGACGGTTCGCGAGCAGTGGAATCCGTTGGTACAATTTGTTCGCCAGCGTCTCAGTTTGCCTACGGATGAGCGTATCAGTGTTCTGGATGTGACCCAAACCTACATTCCTCAAATTGCGCCTGAAACAGGTCGGCTTATTCAAAAATTAATTGGCTTTCTTTCTTCACCACAAGCAGGTAATTCTGTGTTGAAAAGTCCCGTGCTATCGGCGTCTCTGGCGCCAGCCCCTCTGCCAGTTGAGGAGACACCGACAGAATTGATACCAAATGAGCCAGTCGTTCATCCCACTGCGCTACCTACGAGTCAAGCAGATACGGACTTACCGACAGATACGTCTCTTATAAATGCGGACAGTACAGACCCTGCGGCAGTCACGGAGCCAGAGCCCGAAGCTTCTGCTGCCTCGGTGACAAGCTTGCCTGAGCCGAATTTGCTAGCACCCAATGAGCCTAAAGTAGCTGCCGATAGTGTTAATGACGGGCGGATTCAGGCTATTGATCAGCAAATGGAAGCGTTGGTGAGTAGTTTTTTAACCCAAATTGGGGTTGAATCTCCCAGCGAAACTGAAGTGAAAGCCTTGCTGTGGCTGGCCAAATACGGTAAACAAAGCCAGCGAAAGGAAGATGCGATTAACCATTCGCAATTTGTCCAGGCTGTAGGGGGTCATTACGCCAACGGAGACCGTCCAGCCACATTTTTAGGCCGGGTCTATCAACAGTTATTTAATGCCGATAATGCGCTTTACCATGGGGAATATATTGCCACGCAAGATTATTTGAAACGGACCGCCCAAGCGCTCAGTGAACTGATGCCTGAAATTGAACCGCTTCAAACCGAACGGAGCCATATTTTGGCAGAAAGACGAAAACAACGCTTACGCCAAGCCAGTGCAACTCAATCACCTCAAAATGAAAAAAATCAGCTTGTGAGCGGCCTAGCTGAGTATTGGATGAACGAGAAAAAGATTTCATCCCAACAGTACCCTATGGTTCAGGGCGTGATTGAGGCCCTTCTATTTAAGAATGTGCGGACACTCAACGGCCTTTATGAAACTGTGGAGGGAAGTCATGGAGCTGTTAAATCAGTCATTTCCAAATTGCTCTCCAGTCGAGGAAATGCCTCTCCAGGCGCAAACAATGCGATTGTTGATAGTCACGTATTGGCCTTGTTTGGTACCTTGATAGAAACGCCCGCTTTTAAAAACGAATTGGATGCGCTGTTTAATACGGATACAGCATCGTCTCTAGACTAAATTAATTTAATTAAAAGACCCTGGAAACTATTCTCCAGGGTCTTTTCTTCCGGTAAAAAGCGTGTTGATTGGCTATACAACCATTGCTTTGGGCACAACAGCCAACACATCGTCTAGTGGGATTTCCAGGGCCGCCGCCAGACGACTGCCATAGTCCGCATCCGCCTGATAAAAGTAGGCAATTTGCGGTTTCAAAATGGTTGGGTCTACCCCACGCATATGTCCCGACAGGTTTTGAATCAGCCGATCGCGCTCTTCGGGTTTCATAATGCGGTAGAGCATGCCGGCTTGCTCAAAATCTTGCTCAGGGGCAAATACCCGGTTTCGTTTCGCTAAACCACTGAGAGGATCCGCATGTTCAACATATTGGGTGCTGGTTGTGTGGCTGCTGTAAACGTTTGGCTCATAGTTGGGTGAAGCCCCTCCGTTCCCATTCACCTGCATCAACCCATCGCGCTGATTGGTGTGTCGACGCGCTGCATACGGACAGTTGACCGGGATTTGATCGTAATTAGCTCCCAAACGATGACGTTGAGTATCCGGGTAGGAAAACAGGCGTCCTTGCAGTAGACGATCGGGAGAGGGTTCGATACCTGGCACTAAATTTGACGGAGAAAAGGCTGCCTGCTCCACTTCGGCAAAATAATTTTGTGGGTTGCGATTTAGCACCAGTCGGCCTACGGGAATTTCAGGATAGTCTGAATAAAGCACTACTTTTGTGGGATCAAAAATATCGTAGCGATAGTCGAGTCCCTCCTCGTAAGGAATAATTTGAGCCTTTAGCACCCAGACGGCTTCTCCACCAGCCTGAATATGGTTAAACAAGTCTCGGGTGCAAAAATCAGGATCTTCTCCGGCAATGCGGTGAGGCTCTTCTCCTGTTAAACACCGAATGCCAGATTCGGTTTTCCAGTGATATTTGACCCAAAAGGCCTCCCCTTGTGCATTAACCCACTTAAACGTATGCACCGCAAACCCATGCATGTGGCGGTAACTGGCAGGCACGCCTCGATCGGAAAATACCATGGTGAGCATATGGGTGGCTTCTGGGGTTCGGGACAAAAAGTCCCAAAACATGGTGTGATCCTTGAGGTTGGTTTGTGGGTTTCGCTTTTGTGTGTGAACGAAATCGGGAAATTTAATGGCATCACGAATAAAAAATACCGGTAAATTATTTCCGGTTAAATCGTAATTTCCTTCTTCCGTGTAAAATTTAATTGCAAATCCACGCGGGTCTCGTTCTGTGTCTGCTGCGCCGCGCTCTCCCCCCACGGTAGAAAAACGAACAAATACGTCCGTTTTTTTGCCCACCTGGTTCAGAAACTTTGCTTTCGTGTAACGGGTTAAATCGTGTGTCACCTCAAAATAACCGTAGGCTCCAGCGCCTTTGGCATGCACCACCCGCTCGGGGATTCGCTCGCGGTCAAAATGAGCCAGCTTTTCAATCAACTGAAAATCCTGAAGCAAAGTGGGGCCACGCTCTCCAGCCGTCTGTGAATGCTGATTATCGCCCACAGGAATACCGAACGCGGTGGTTAATTGCTGCTTATCTGCCACAAGACGCCTTCCTCTCAACTACCGAAAACATTGCCCTTACCTACGCTGCAGGCAAAGGCCAGGATGACTTTCGCCCATACCCTGGTTTGTATTGTCATTGGGAGATTCCGCTAAGTCAATGGACAATCGTTCGTTTTTGCAACACAGTCTCTGCTCAGCCTACAGGTTGACGCTCCGGCTAAAAACAGGCGTTGCTTTTTGCCGAGCAAGGCAAGACCTATCTAATAGCCAACCCGTTCATTAACCAGGTGTGCCTCAAAGGCCTCAGAAGGTTCTGAGTCAAAAAATCGCCGATGGATGGCCTGAACGGCCTGTGTTGCCTGAGATTTTTCCACCAGGCAGCTAATTTTAATCTCACTGGTCGAGATCATTTTGATGTTAATGCTCGCGTCCGCAAGCGCTTCAAACATATCGGCGGCAATCCCTGGGCGATCGATCATGCCCACCCCCACAATACTGACCTTGGCAATGTCTGAGTCAACCAGGATCTCGGTTCCGCCCAAATCTTGACGCAGCTTCTCCATCACGGTTAATGCGTCCGCCAAATCGCTGGCGCCAATGGTAAACGCAATATCGTTGGTTTTGCCATCGGAAGCCAACGACTGGATAATCATATCCACACTAACGTTCTGGCTGGCCAGTTTTCCAAAAATTCGCGCAGCAACCCCAGGTTGATCCGGCACGTGGACAATAGCGACCCGCGCTTGGCTAACATCACACGCCACCCCGGCCACGCGACGATCGGTTTCCAGCGCATGCTCTCCCACCACCATGGTTCCGCAATCCTCCAAATCAAACGTGCTTCTAACGCACACCGCCACGTTGGCCTGACGGGCCGTTTCCACCGCACGGGGATGTAATACTTTTGCCCCCAACCGGGCCAATTCCATCATCTCGATGTAGGCGATTGTGTTCAGCTTGACGGCTTCGGGAACTGTTCGCGGGTCGGTTGAAAAGACGCCTCGCACATCCGTGTAAATGTCGCACCGTTCCGCCTGAAGAGCCCCGGCCAACGCAACCGCAGAAGTATCCGATCCGCCCCGGCCCAGTGTTGTAAATTCGCCCAGGCTGTTTATTCCTTGAAAGCCGGTGACCACCACAATTTTTCCATTGTTTAAGTGCTGGTGCATCTGTTCGGTATCCACCGCCAGTACCCGTGCGCGGTTGTACAAATCTTCCGTGCGTACACCCGCTTGCTGACCGTTCAGCCCGACCGCCGCATAGCCCATGCTGTTCAACGTCATTGCCAGCAGCGCAGTGGTCACCATTTCCCCCGTGGCCAGCAGGGCGTCGTACTCTCTGCCGGACGGATTTTCTGTAATCGAACGCGCTAATTCCACCAGACCATCGGTGGTTTTACCCATTGCCGAAACGACAGTGACCACCTGATAACCTTTATCGTGATGATCCGCAACGATTCGGGCGACACGACGAATCTTTTCCGCATCCGCCACCGAGCTTCCACCAAATTTGAGCACCAAAATTGACATCAGAGCCGGGTTCCTATCGGTTGACTGAGGGGGGTAACGGCTGCAAGCTTCCATGCAAATTGCCCCTTACCATAGCAGGCTTGACGCACGGAGGCAAGTCTCTATGGTAGTGGCTTGGGCGAATTGTTTTCGCTGCGGCTTCAGGCGCGTTTGCTGCCAAGTGAACAGCTCCTTGCATCTTTCTATAGACCACCAAGGCCCCGCTTGGTTCAGAACGTTTTGCTATGGCTAAGGCATTGGTTGAAGTCGTGAGCGTTATTTTTTAGGTGAAAACCAGCTTTGGCGGAGCTGTTGCCACAGATTCCGGGTGGTTTCCCGGCTCTCTTCCAGGGCGTCGTAATCTTGACGAATGCGTTGCTGCTGAGAGAGGAGGGCTTCCACCTGCTGGGCTTGGCAATAGCCTAAATCCACGACCAGCTCTCCGAGAGGCCGAGGGTTGGGCAGTTGTTGCTGGTGGAGCAGCGCTTCGGTTAATTGTTCCGCATGGATGAGACCAGACTGGAGCAGGAGTTGTCCCAGGCGGGTGGCCTGGCGGAACTGCTGACGTTTGCGGTAGTAGGCCTGCGCTAAGGGTTGTGCGGGCTGTTGATTGATGACGGTTGCCTCGTTGAGCAGGCCATTTTCGTCCAGCACACCGGCCAGTAACTCCTCGGGAGAGGCTTGGAACGGGTTTAAAATGTCGGAGTGGCCAATGCCGCTGACCACCAGTGCGGTTGTTTGTTCACTCATTGGTTGCCAAATATCCCAACCCCCTTCAGTTAGTGTAAATGCAGTTTAGCAAACACGCCAAAAGCCATCAAGCTAACGGTCTTCCGGTACAATAAAAATACCGCACGACAACACCAATCCACACTTGAAGCAAAGGAACACCGCTTTAATGATGCGCCGCCTGTTCAATTTTGGAGGCACCGTGTTCAGCATGCTGCTGGTGATTTTTGTGTTGGTTTGGTTCCATAAGCCTATTTTGTACCATGTGGAAACCACATTTATCGAGCTTCAGTGCCGCCGGTTGCTCAAGGAAGGCGAAAAAACAGCCGCCACCTTAAAATACGCCGAAGGCGCGAAAAAATATCCACAGCACGGACCCTTCCACCTTAGCTTGGGCCGCCTGTACCAGGAAAAACATCAGTTGGAACAGGCGGAAATTCATTACCGCCAGGGTTTGGAGCGGCTCCCAGAGGATTTGGATGGCCGGTTGGGTTACGGACACCTGTTAACCCAGCAACAACGCTATAACGAAGCACTGACGCAGTATCGTCAGGCGCGCAAGTACCACGGTTTTAGCGTTCCGTTGCTCAATCAGGTGGGCCAGGTTTACCAGCACGCCTCGGGCCAACTGCCGTTTAAGTACCGTGCATTCAGCCGATGGCTGGATTTGTGGGCAGATTATTACTATCGGTGGTCTTTGCTCAGTGAGCCGGAGCAGTACAATACGCTGTTAAATTTCGGGGTGGTTTCTCAGCGGCTGAACCACTCTGAAACGGCAGTGCTGGCCTACTGCGAAGCCTTGCTGTTATACCCAGACAGCGCCATTACCCGTTATAACCTGGGGCTGGCTCTGACAGAGCTGGGCGTGTATAACACGGGCTATCAGCAGATGACGATGGCGATTCACTATCTTCAGGAGCACGATCAGGTGCCGCACGCGCAGCGGCTGGCGATTCAGTTGCAACAGGTAAAAAACCACGTAAACAGCTATCGAGACCCGCAGCAGTTGAAGGACGCCGCTTTTCCAGAGCGCTTTCAGGCCAGTTGCCTTTCTCGTCAACCGGACAAGAAGGCGGAAGAGGGACAGACCGTGGCGGCAGAGTTAGAGATGGAATCCCCGCCAAAGCCGCCGGTGGCTCACGACGGTCACTGATGCCAGGCCTTATCCTTCTGTAAGGACACGCCCTAGAAACGTACGCCGATGATACGGCGTTGCGCCATAGAGGGCCAGTGCGCGTCGATGGCCAGCCGAGGCGTAGCCCATATTCGTATGCCAGTCATAGTGTGGATATTCTTGCGCCAACTGTTGAACCAGGCTGTCTCGAAAGTGCTTGGCCACAACGGAGGCGGCTGCAATACAGGCGGATTGACCGTCTCCTTTGATAATGGCTTGATGAGCACTGGCCGGTAGCCCAGGCAGGCGACTGCGACCATCCAGCAGAATGAAGTCTTCCGAATCGCCCCAGGGCGTACTGGCCTCGCACAGTGCTATTATGGCCCGGTGGGCTGCCAGAAGTGAAGCCTGATGCACATTAAGCGTTTCGACCTCCTGCTGGCTAGCCTGCCCAATGGCTGTTAGGGCATGCGCTTCCAGCCAAGCGGCTAAATGCATTCGCGTTCGAGCGCTCAGTTTTTTGGAATCGTCCAAACCGAGCAACACGGGAGCGTCCATCCGTTCCGGCAGAACCACGGCTGCCGCCACGACGGGACCGATTAAACTGCCCCTGCCAACCTCATCCACCCCGATTAAGCGCCTGTGCACCGTGTAGCGCTGACGAATGTCGGCGTCAAAGGCCATTAACTCCGGGAGACGAGATGCCCGAGTGCGGCGTGTTGTGGCCACAGAGCCATTTGGGGTGTACAGCGGCATAGGACTGGCGGGGCTGCCTTTCTGTCAAGATTCCTTTTACAAGGAGACATCCGAACGGGCTTCGATCGTTAACACAGCGGGCGGCTCCTCCAGTTCGGCCAGAGCCGTACCGGGGACCTCAGTAGGAGAAACACAGGGTTCCAGGGTCATACGCCCCAAACGTCCTTGCCGAAAATCCTTCAATACTGCACGCGCCGCCCGAGACACATCCCACGCGGTCGGACTCAGCCGATATCCACGATGCTCGGCCACCTTTAGGAGCATTCGGCTGCCAATTAGCGCCAACCGATCCGCCGTGAGCATCTCTTTGGGGGCGTTTGAAGGGTCAAATGCTGCTTCTAATGGTTCAACAAAGCCAACAACAGCCATATCCGATGGCGCAATGGCCGGGAGGGAGTCAATGCAGTAGGCTGCCTCAATGGCTTTTGGATAGAGCTGAAACAGGCGGGCCAGCAGGAAACCAGCCACTGCTTGCTCGTCGTAGGCGCCATCTCCCACGGAACTGACGACCGCCAGCAGTGCACCCGTTTCCTGACCAGACAGTTTAGGAGGAATCACGCCGGGACTGTCGAGTAGCTCGACCTGGGGATGAATGCGCACCCATTGGCTGGCGCGGGTAACGCCCGCTTTATGCCCAGTGATGGTTTTTTTCCGCCCCACGATGCTGTTGATGAGGCTGGACTTGCCCACATTGGGCATACCTACCACCATCACACGGATGGCGCGCCGTTTTAGCCCCTTGGCCAACAGTTTTTTCTGTTGGGGTTCTCCCAGTTGGGCGAGCACGCGAATAAGGCCCTGGCGAGGGGGTTGCTGATGGGCATCGTACAACAGGGCCGTGTAGCCCTCTTGCTGATAGTGTTTGAGCCACTGGGTCGATTGAGCCGGATCCGCCAAAGAAGACTTGTTTAACAGCAGTAAAACCGGCTTTTGCTGCACGCGCTGAAACAAATCCTGGTTAATAGTGGCTACAGGCACACGGCTGTCAATAACCAAAATAACAACATCCACCAGCTTAAGCTGTGTGTCTAGCTGTCGATCCCATTTGGCAATGTGTCCAGGATACCATTGAATGGTCAACTTCGGTGCGTAAAAACGCCTCCTGTATTCAATGATCGGAACTCACCCAAAATGTAAACCAAGAAACCTAACAGGACAACAATAGAGTAGTACCTTTTGGAAAAGACCTAGCAATACCAGGTAAAGCCCGGCGGCCTACAGTTAACCAAAGAGGGTTATGGGCTATTGCTGCGCAGTGTTGGTTGTTGGAGCTGCCGCTGCTTTTTTAGCAGCCAGTGCAGCGGCCTTCTTATCGGCAGCCAGCTTGGCGTAATTGGTTTTATCTTGAATGCGGGCCGCTTTACCCACGCGGTTGCGCAGGTAGTATAGACGCGCCCGGCGAACCTTGCCGCGTCGCAGCACCTGAATACTATCCACCTTGGGCGAGTGAAGCAAAAAGACCCGCTCTACGCCCACCCCTTGAAAAACCTTACGCACGGTGATGGTTTGACCCACCCCGGAGTTGGACTTTTTAATCACAACGCCTTCGTAGCCCTGAAGCCGCTCTTTGTTTCCTTCAATAATTTTGACTTTCACGTGCACCGTATCCCCAGGGCAAATCTCGGGCAGGTCGGTTTTAATGTAAGCTTTTTCAATCGCTCGAATCAGATCATTGCTCATGGGAATGGTCCTCGGATCCTTGTATGGCGTGTGGCATATTTAACAAATTAAAACTGAAACCATTTAAACTTAAGCAGCAACTGGGTCTATAAAAACAGTTGCCTTTCTCGTGCATAAAACGCTGGATTTTACTTTAATGAAAACGCTGGTGAATGACAAGCCCCTAATCCATCGCATGGCTCGCTCGCGTTACCACGTTGTGGCTGGCTGACACAACTTCCAGAGCCAGAGAACGAGCAAACCGCCAGCCAAAACAAGCAAGCCACGGTTACTGCTTAGCCCGCGAAAGGTGCGAATCGCCAGGGATGGGTACAACCAGGCTAACCAAAGCCATACAAGCAGGCCCAGCACGCCTATGACACTGAGGGGGTTATACTGCCAGGCGGCTTCCAGGTTTCCTTGCATAAGGTGGATGATGCCCCGGGTTAGGCCACACGTGGCGCATGGAAACCCCGTTGCCAGCTTAAACTGGCAGGGTGGTAAAATACGCGTCAACCAGGGCTGTTGCGACAATGCCCACGCTGCCATAACGGAGCTTGCCCCCAATATTTGAAGCCAAATCAAGGCTTTCCGTTGCTCAGGAGGAAGGGGCATTGCGGCTGCAGGCAAGCGGATCGTGGAAAGCCAGGCGCGTGCCGCTGGCGGAAGGCTCATATTAGTCAAACACTTTTCCCAAAGAGGGATCTTGGGTGTAACCACAGTCGTTTAAGCGGTATACACGCAAAGGCGCGTACGGCTTGGTGGAAAATTCCCGAAAAACCAACTCAAACGTGCCATCTGCGTCCAGATCTTCCACTATGTGTGGCGCTCCCGCACCTTGAACATCGGCAACCACCCGATGTCGCGGGTCTGTCACAATGACGCGATCCTGCTTGGGCGTATTGGTGCGGAAAACGTGCAAGGTGTAGACACCATCTCCAGTTTTGGCAGAGTACCCCCTGGATAAATAATGCTGCAACCAATCCACGGGCGAGGTTAACGGAACACCGGTGGTGGCGTTACAGGCCGTTAACGGGTTAGCCGGGTTTGCCTGTACATCTTGCACCAAAGCCGGTGGAGAAGCCGACTCGGCTGCAAAGGCGGTTCGGACGGTGGCCTGATCGATGGCGGCTTTGTCTGGCGTTTGCTGATAGACGTAACCGGCGGAGCGATTTCCGTAGGGCACGTACTGCGCACTTTGATCGCGTAACGTAAAGCCCGTGTAGGCTGGAATAACGCGAAGCTTATCCATGACACGAACATAAGTTGGCCAAAAACCAGGCTGGTGCTGCTTTACATCTAGCAGGACAGCATCTCCGAGCTTGTAGGTCACGTCCAGCTTACGCACGGTTAACTCGTGCGGGTTTTCGTGCTCAATGTGCAACTCCATTTCGGCCTGCGCCATACCGTAGGCCAAACTGGCAAACGCGTCGTTGAGACGATCGTTGGCCTTGCGGAGAAAAAACAGGGCCGTTTTGTTGCGATCCAAAACCGCATGTGCGTAGCCGTAATCGAACGACTTTTGCGCGTCATTTTTGGCAGCCAAGTGCCGCTGGTGCAGTTTTTCTACCAATTGCACCTGCTGTTGGGCGCTAAAATCTCTGGCGGCGCGACGAATGAGTTCCATTTTAACCGCGTTGTGCGTGGTATTGACAATCCACTCATAGGTTTGGGAAGGATCCGTCAGGGTTTTGGGCAAATGAGCGGCTTCCGGGTAACCTTCTAGGGGGATTTCCACACTGGTGAGTAAATCGAACGCGGCTACCTGTTCCGGGGTCAGGGTTTGGGGGGCTTTGCCTTCCCGTGTGGTGGTGGATGCGGCTGGCACAGAAGGCGGCGAGCTGAGAGATGATTCTGTCTGAGGAGGAAGCGGGTTCTCTTTTTCGGAAGTGGCTTCCGGCTTGGGAGAAGACAGCGGTTTAAGCGGCTGAAGCGTTTCCGGGGTTTGGGTTTCCAACACCTTTTTTGAAGAAACCGCTGGGCTAAAGGATTGCTGTGCGGGTTGAGGTTGCACGGAAGCGGGGGGAAGCCCTTGCTTGGGGGTAAGAGTTGATGCAGGTTTCAGGGTTTCAGGCTGCGTGGACGGCGCTTTTTCGCTCAATTCGGTCGTCTTGCCGAAAGCTGTTTGAGTGAGCGCTGTTTCTGGAAGGGGTTCCAGTTCGATAATACTGCCGCCTGTCGAACCGCCTGTGCCAACGCCGGAGACTTCGGGTAACTTGGGGACCAACGGTCGATAAACCGGTGATTCCGTGCTGGCGCGTTCGGCAGAGTTGGTTGCCTCGGGATTGGTTTTGGCTGGCTTGGCCTCCGGCTTTTCGGCCAGGCTTTCCACAGGGGCTCCACTGGCAGTCATCAGCTTTTCGGCGGCAGTCATCGCTGAGGCCCGCAAGGCAAACAAACGATCCTTGATTTTGCCTAATGGCTTTTTAGAAACCGGCTTGCTCACCGCATCGTTGGATGAGGAGATGGCCTCAGGCAATACCCTGTCTTGGGAAAAAGCTTCGGGAACCGGCGCTTCGCCCAGCCAAAGGACGGGTTCTGTTACCTGGGCGAATGCAGGGAGACTTTGAATGCCAACCGAACAGGACAAGGCCACTGCCAGGAAAACGGCGCACTGCGTTCCAATATGTTTGAGCGGTACTTCTGGATTGGTCGGGCTGAGCCAGCCAGCGAAAAAGTCTCTCACCACGGGTTGATCTCCTATCCCTTACAAATCCCACTGTGGGCAAAGCACCTGATCGGGCTTTCGCCCAAGGTTCTTTCCCAATCCCTTACGCACGCTCCTGCTAGGCCATTCTCCCCAGACTTTTCCAGGCGTTCACTTACGGTGCCTGGGTGTTCACTGGCAGGCAGTGACTGAATGGGCCAACTCTAACGCAACCAGTCCTCTATTTTAGGGGTGCTTGCCAATGGGGTCAAGCAGCGGGCTTTTACGCAATCCCCAGGCCGGTTGGCTGTTCATTCGGTTTGGCGCTGTCGGTGCTGCTCAAGGACAGCAGCGCCACCTCGGCCTGTGTTTTGTAGCGAGGGACTGGCAGGGCATAACGCCATCGGCCCCATCCGATTGGAAGGGTTGCGGTTCCCAGCCCGCTGTTTAAGTACAATGGCGATGCATGGTCCGTATACAGGCCGCCATCATAGTAAGGGCCAAAGGTTAAACGACATACCGGGCTAAAGAGCTGGTTTTGCCCGCCATGCGTGTGGCCGCACAAAATTAATGATGGTTGGTAACGGGCCAGTTCCGGGTAGTTTTTGGGGTTGTGCGCCAGCAAAATACAGGCGCTGTCTGGAGGAATCTGTTGAAAGGTTGCCTGTAGGTCTGGCTGGCCGTGCTTTAAATCGTCCACGCCCGCCACGTAGCAGGGTGCTTCCGCATTCAGTTGGACCGACTGATTGACGAGCAACCTGTAGCCTGCCGCCTGCCACATGGCGCGAACCGCCTGACTGTGGGCATGATCATCGTAGTCGTGGTTGCCAAGGCAGGCGAAACGACCCAATTTGGCCGGGATGGCCGCCATCATAGCTTCCAGCGCCGTTAAATGCTTGTTTCCAATGGTCACCACATCGCCAGTACAGCACACCAGGTCTGGCGCTAAAGCGGAAAACGTCTCAACGAAGGCGTTCACGTGCGGCAACAGGTAATGATCCAGATGAATATCGCTGATGTGAAGCACCGTTAGCCCGTCTAGCGCCACGGGCCAGTTCAGGACAGGCACACTCAAACGCTGGATCTGGTAGGGGTAAGGCGCCGCCACTGTTGAAAATACCCCTAGAACGACTGCTTTTCCAGGGAGACGACATCAAAAAAGCGTCTGGTAAAGGCTTCTGCCTGTTGCACATCGAATTGTTTGCAGGTGTAAATGACCGTGGATAAAAACTTGGCATTTTCCCACACATAGATGGCAATGCCAGAATCAATGAGTGCGACAAAGCCGTCATAGCCTTGGTTTTCTTCGCGGCCTTCACCGCCGGGCGAGAACACCACCGGCTCGCTGTAGATGCGCAGCCCCAGGGCTTCAGGCAGTTGGGTCAAATAGTCAATCACATCCTGGCGGCTGACGGACTGTCGTTGGTAGGTTGCCTCAATCAACAGCCGTTGACGGGTAATGTGCGGAGCCAAGTCCTTCATAGAACCAAATATTCCTGTCCAAAATGGTTAAAAAGCGCCCTTGGTGGCGTTTGCCAGTGTTTCGTTTTTTTGCGCGAAGCGGACAGGCCCAGCAATTTAGGGTCGTTCGTCCAACGGCAGGTAGGTCTGGGAATCCGGCCCTTCATAGATGACTTTGGGACGAATCAACCGGTTGTTATCCAACTGCTCAATAATGTGCGCCGTCCAGCCAGCTACCCGGCCCAACGCAAAAATCGGCGTGTAGACGGGGGTTGGAATCCCCAACATGTAGTAGATGTATCCAATCGGGAAATCCACATTGGGAAACAGGCCCTTCTCCTGAGACAGAAGCGCTTCTACCCGGTCGCCCATATCCAGCCATTGGGTATCGCCCAGTTCGTTGGCCAAATCTCGGGCCAGGCCTTTTAGCACCACGGCTCTGGGATCGCAGGTTTTGTACTCCCGGTGGCCAAAGCCCATAATTTTCTTTTTTGCCGCCAACGCATCGGCTACAAACGCATCCACTTTTTCAATGCCGCCAATTTCCAACAGCATATTCATGGCTTTTTCGTTGGCGCCCCCGTGCAACGGGCCCTTTAACGCGCCAATAGCCGCAGATAGCGCCGAGTGGAGGTCCGATTGTGTGGAGGCCACCACACGGGCTGTGAACGTGGAGGCATTGAAACCGTGTTCGGCGTAAAGCACCAACGTGGCGTTAAAAATACGCGAGCGGACAGGGCTTGGCATTTCGCCGCTGAGCATGTACAAAAAGTTTTCTGCCAGGGTGAGCCGACTGTCCGCGGGTTCAATCAGCGGCAAGCCTTGGCTTAAACGATGGTTGGCGGCAACCAATACGGGAACCTGCGCCAACAGGCGAGTGGCTTTGCGGATATTGGCCTCGTGACTGCTGTCGGTGCGGTCCGGGTCTTGCATCACCAGCACATCTACTCCCGCACGAAGATGCTCCATCGGGTGCGCGGCTTTCGGTAGCTGGCGAAGGACACCCAGCACCGATTCGGGCAGGGTACGGTTGGCGGCCAACGTTTGTTGGAAAATCTCCAGTTCTGAGCGGTTGGGCAATTTTTCGTTCAACAGCAGGTAGGCCACTTCTTCGTAGGCGGTGTGGTTGAGTACAAAATCGCGCACGTCGTAGCCGCGGTAGCACAGACGGTTTCGCTCGCTATCTACGCTGCAAATGGTGGTGGTGCCCGCCACTACCCCTTCAAGCCCTGGTTTGTAGGAATCGGTAATCATCGCCAACAGCCCTCTGCTCAACGTCTGCGTTACAGTAATACATTCAATGCGTTATGTATCAATAAGCCCATTGGTGATTGGTTTCAAGCACATCGACCCACGATTTGCTTTCCGGCCAATAAGCGATACTGCACAGTAAAATCTCACAGTCTGGACGGAATCTCAAGCAGCGGACTTTGTAGATTGAATGGCGGTGTAGATCGAATGGCTGCCTACCCACTTTAGCGTATCGCTGGAATGGGAACTTCTTTTGACAGAATCACGCTGCGAAGGATATTGACCAGCTCGCTGTCGTACAGGCGTGACCGTCCCTGGTTGATGACAGGCAAGGCGTCCAGCGGGTCGTAAGTGTAGGGTCGGTACGGGCGAGGCGTTGTTAGAGCGTTAAACACGTCTGCAATTGCCAAAATCCTTGCCCCAACGGAAATTTCGTAACCTTTTCGCTTGCAATGATACCCGCTGCCATTGAGCCGCTCGTGATGCTCTGAAGCCCAGGTAATGACGTTTTTAAAGCCGGGCAGGCCTTTGAGTACCACTTCCGTATAGTGAGGATGGTCGTGAATAATCCGCCACTCCTGACTGGAGAGAGTTCCCCGGTTGGTGAGCGTCTCTAACGGAATGGCCAGTTTGCCAATATCGTGTAACAGTGCGGCAACAACCAACTCCCCGCGCTGATCGGACGGAATGCCAATGGCCAACGCCATACCCGAAGCAATTTGAGCCACTGACTCTGCGTGGTTTTCCGTGTACTCGGGCATTAAGGTATCGGCCAACTGCCCCATGGCGCGGGCAATATCCAATAAATGGACGCCTGACACCGGTTCGTTGCGAACGTGTAACAGGTTTCTCAACTGTCGTTCAACATCCAAAGAGTAAAGCATCGTCAGCAAGTGATCGTCTGAATCCGGCCCAATGACCAGACTTTTAAACGCCTGCACCACCTCGGCGTCAAACGCCTGGAGCAGTGGACCACTGCCAAGCAACTCTTCCACCAGTTGATGTCGGTTTTGGGCACCTTTTGCTTCCTGAAGCAGAGCTTCCACCACATCTGCAAAGGTAATCATGCGCGCACCCATGGAGATTTGCCGTTTGGACAGGCCCAGCGGGTAGCCTTGCCCGCTGCAAAGCTCGTGGCTCGTGGCCACCATTTCCTTAATGTCCGAAGAGAGATGCACGGCATCCAGAAAGCCCGCCGCCGCCTTGGGATGGTTTTGCAGAATTCTCAACAGATTGGGTGGTAAATGCTCGGGATCAATGACCGGGAGGGACGAAGACTGGCTTAGCCCTGGGATGTTCATTAGTGTGTGGCTGTAAAACAGCTGACGAATGCTCAAACCGTCCGGCAAATGGGGCAGGAGATCGTAGGCAATTTTAGGCAGGCCCACATCGTGCAGCAGCGCGCCGTAGAGAATGGGCGCCATTTCTCGCTTGGACAAACTCATTCGCTGCGCAATGAGGCCGGTTAGCACCGCTACCCGAATGCCGTGACGCAGTGGGCGACCTTCCAGCAGATCGATCCCCTTGGAGGCTGCAATCATCAAATCATTAAAGCTCGGGCAGTGCGGTGCCGGAGCGTCGTTTTCCACATCAAACCGATGGGCAACTTCCTGGAACATGGACACGGGCGAATAGGCTCTCCCTGAATCGGGTGTTTCTCAACACAGAATGACCCTGATTGTATTACAGAGAGTTTGCGCCAACAAAACCCGATTCGTCAATGTATTTTCGTAAAGAAGCTGCCCTGTATGCACCCTCAATGTATGCCCCAAAAGCTTCAAGTAACGCCACTGACCCAAAAAGGCGGGGCGCTGTCGTCAACAGTTCCTTAATACGAATCCTTTACACAACGTCTCAGGGGGCGGGAGGGGCATGATTTGGACCACCTGAAAAAACGAACATTCATCACGAGAACACGCCGATAGAGCGTCCTGCTTCTTCTTGCCTGGTGAATGAATGGTACAAGTAGCTGAAATGTCTGCTCCACGCCGTACTATTGGTGTGAGCTATTGGTGCGCGTTTGTATCCAGGCTAGCCATCCGTGGCTATGCTGCCCACGGCTTGTAGTAGTTGGGCTTGCGCGTCGCCACGCTCTTCAGCTTGCGCACCACCTGGTGTGGAGGCGGCAAATAGCCCTGGCTGGTCCGCCTGTAGCCGGAGGATGCTGCGCATGACACGGAGCATTTGGTTTCGATCGCGTGGATGTTGCGTCTCATTTGCGGATGAATCCTCGCCAGAGGAGCGGTTTAAACCGCGACCGCGCCCTTGAGACCGACTCCGTGCCCGTGCCAGCCCTGGGGGTTCTCCGCTGTTTGACGCCCCAGTTTCTTCATCTGCTGGCGGACCCGCCATTGCGGTGGAAAACACGCTCGGCTGTAGCCCTTCGCCTACCGGGGGTTCGTTGACGTTGACGGCGCCCATTGCTGGAGAAATGACGGCCTCAATTGCTTCTGGCGGAATCCCCGCCGATAACAGCTGAGTAACCAGCGGATCCGCTTCGGGCGCAACCGGCTGATTTACGTTGGGGTTGCCAAAGACATCTTGCAAAATTAAGCTGAGCAGGCCCCGACCACCGGCCGGATCTAAAAATGCTTGTGTCATAGGGGATAGTAGGCCTCTCTCTCTCAAAACCAACCAAAAACATTTTGTGGCTGTTGCGTCTCAAATCTGTAAACACGCAAAACGCCCATTTTATGGGGCGTGTTCACAATAGCCAGGCCAACAGTGTGCCTTCGCTAAACCGGGAGCAGTGTGGGAGGAATCTAAACGGGTGGGGATATCTTTATTATATTAGAGCAGAAGCATTTAAAAATCAATATTATTTATAAAACAATTTTTGTAGTCAAGTTTAACCTGGGCAAATTTAACTTGAGTAAGTTTAACAAGATCCACCATCTCACTGGATGGGCTGAGTAACGAATGGACTCGGCAGCAGGCCTACAGACCGCTTGCGGCAACCTCAAAACGACCGCTCTGTAGCCTGTGCAGCCCAAAAGGTTGGATGGGAGACCCGTGTAGGAGCTGGAGCCTTTTTGTGAGATTGCTTCTTAGGCTCGCCCAGTTCGGCCTTCGTTGTTGTTGTCGTCCGTGGGGGGCCACTCGGGCACAAACTCTACGACGGTCTCTAACTCCGGCTGGCTTTCGGTTGCAGAGGCCGCCTGTGGGTTGAGGGTCGGGTCGACTACCCGAAGGTGACGAACGTAGGGCTTGTAGAAGCCGCAGTTACTCACCATGACTTCCGAATCAGGATCCAGGTTGACGACGCCCGCTCCCAGCGCTTCCAACAACGGACAGCTCACCCCTTTTTTAAAGTACTCGCAGGTGAAGCACTGATCCGATGTTTCGATCATAATGGATTGGCCGTCGTAATACATGACGATAAGTTTACCTGGCTCTGTTGGGACACACGATTTGCTGGCAAATGGATTGCAGACAGTGGATTAACATTGGTTGCAGGCCATATGCACTCAGGCGGCGAAAGGTTCGCCACTGGCATAGACGTTTTAGCAACCGGAGAAGAGACGAATCCATGCTGTTTCTGCAAGGACTGAATTCGATTCGAGCTCGAAATTCGTTGAACTGAAATGGGCAGAATAACAGCCAATAAGCTTTACTTTAAAAAGTAAAGCTTATTTCAATTTAAAAATAACTATAAGTACTACTTTATTATAACCGTATCTGTTGCCCGCCGAAAGGGTCGATTGTATCAGCCTGACCCCTGAATGGGAGGGGGTCGCTCAACGGAGCTTCTGGGGCGCTATTTTTACTGTAAATTTTTAATAAGGACTGGTTTCTTGTAACAAAGTGTATCAATATCGGCGCTTTTTGAGACGAACCAAGGGGTGTGCTGCAACAAAATGCTGAGAACACCGGGGTGCACTTTAACCACGATTGAAGACGCAGAGCGACGCGTTGAAGTTCCATTGCGATAACTATGATAGGATACAAAAAAACGTCAAGAGGGTTTCTGCGGGCTGCTGACTATTGGCCGTGTTTGGTGTCGACGTATCGCACACCGTAGGACACTTTCTTTGGTTCGCCGCCATTTGCAAACCGTTTAAGCCAGGAGTCTATCCACCCTATGAGCACGCCACTTCCACCCGGTTCGCCCCGTACGGATGACCTTCGTTCGCAAGGGGAACCCGTTACTGTGGGTTCCGGTTCCGCTTTGGCTTCCAAAAAACGTATGCCAACCTGGGCAAAGGTGTTGCTGGCGTTGGGAATGCTGTTTGTGGGCGCCACCAGCACGATTATTATTTTGTGGTTTTGCTGGCTAAAGCCCATGGTGGCTCAAATTACCGAACCGCAAACACCTCAGCTTGCGCGGGAGCGGGCCAGCGCCTTTTTAACCCTCAAGCCCAACAGCCTTTACCAGGTATTTCAGGTGGTGGATTTGTTTGGCATTCGTCTGGTGCGGTTTCAACGGTCCGATACACTCCAGCAGTTTATACTCCTGACTGGCCTGGACGATAAGGCCAGCGCGGATTTTTACCATAAAACACTAACCAGTCAACAGCTCCAGCCACTCATTCAGCAGGCGTCTCGGCAAATGGGGCGTCAACGCACCATTCATATTCAATCCCTGAATATTTCTCAGGAAAGCCAATGGCAGGCCGCTCAACCGCCTGTTCCCTATAAAACTCTCCAGATGACGCTGCAACTGGACGGGGTTGCCGAGCCTATTCCCTTTACAGCGGAAGTGGGGCTTCAACACCTGGCCAGCAATCAAAATATTCTGTTTTTGTCTTTTTTTCACACGCAGGGCTACCAGCCCGAACTGGTCGTTCCGTTTATTCAAAGCATCCGCTTGAAATAACCGCTTGAAAAATCAGCCGACAATAAACCAACACCAGTAGACCTGTAGACTATTAGATCCGTAGAACGGCAGAACAGGTGTGCGCAGGAGCCAGCCGGATGCTTTGCGATTGGCAGTGCCGTGCAAACTGGTTACAAACGGGTGTAGGTTCTGGGTAACCGTACCCGTAGCCCGCACATGAGCTCGTACTCGATGGTATTGGCCAACGTTGCCCAGCCGGAAAGGGAGCGTTCCAGTCGTTGTCCGCTCGCGGTTGTTTCGCTGCCCAGTAGGGTGACGGCCTCACCGGGCCGAACCTCGGGTACGTCGGTCACGTCCAACATCAGTTGATCCATCGTAATGGTGCCCACTTGCGGCACCGCCACGCCACGCAACAAGCCATCAATGCGGTTGGAGAGGCATCGAGGGATACCATCGGCATAGCCCAGTGGCAACGTGGCAATACGCGAAGGCCGTTGGGTGTGATAGCGATGGCCGTAGCTAACGCCTTCTCCTGCAGGAACTTCGTGCACGTGGACAATCCGGGCTTTCAGTCCCATAACCGCCTCCAGCAGGATGGGAGCGGGTTGGGTTTCGTTGTAACCAAACAGGCTCAAGCCAATCCGAACCATAGTGCTCGGGATGGGAGGCGGGTTGGACGCTTCCGCCAGCGCTGCGGTTGTGAGATCCTTGAGCGCAAATGCGCCGCTGGAATTGGCCAGATGAATACACGGCGGCAAGGCGGAAACTTGTCGTAACACCGACTGCCAACGGGTCCACTGTTGCTGAAGAACGGGTGCATCGTTGGGAGAGGCCAGATGACTGAATATCCCTTCAAGCACAACGGCTGGCGTCTGCTGGCACTGTTCAATCAGCTTTAGTGCATCGGTAGGCGAAACGCCAACCCGGTTCATGCCGGTATCCACCTTCACATGCACGCGAACCGGGCGTTGGGTTCTTCGGTACAGGCGCATTAAGCCTTCTAGGTGTTCCGGGGTAAATACCGTCAGCCGAAGATCATACTCGACCGCGGCCTCCATCGACCAGTCGGGCACGCCGCCCAGCACCAAGATGGGCAATTCCACCCCCGCCTCGCGCAATTGCACCGCCTCATCGACGGAGGCGACCCCGGCCATTGAAAAACCGGCGGCCTGGAGTACGGGAAGCACCATAACAGCCCCGTGGCCGTAGGCATCCGCTTTGACGACTGCCATCAGGTTGGTTTGGCTGGGCAAAGCGGCCCTAAGCCTTCGGGCGTTGCGCTCCAACGCGCCCAGGTTAATTTCTACCCAGGCATCACGGTGGGGTTGGGTGGGCAACTGTCTGGAAGACTTCACGAGCAGCAGACTCCTGCGGGTATGTATGGGCGATTCAATTCCTGGAATGCCCTGGCTGTGGGCGATCCATCGGTGGGGGATCCATCGACGAGGTTTTCATCGATGAAGGTTTGGCCAGTATCCGTTGGCAACTATTATAAGGCACAGGCATCCAAGATAGCGGCATCCAACACAGTGGCCACAACGGGTTAGTTTCTTGACGCGGCGCTTTGATTCCCTAGCGTTTTAGAAGACGCAAACACGCCTTGAGCCCCGGAGTGGGATCGGTTATCATACCGCCAAGTAAACAACGCAGGTTAAAGTGTGAAAACCTCGGTATTTTGGTTAAAATAGTTGCGCCACACCGTTGTTTTTACCCAAAGTGTTTGGCCGCGTAACCAAGATGTTTCTCTTAACCTGTTTTGACTAACCCGTGTTGACCTCTTAGTGCGCTTGTCGCCCGCCGGTTGATTCAAACAAATCTCAGGAAGCCTTTCTTTGTGAGCCCTTCCACTCCCGATTCTTCAGTAACGGCCACACTAAACCCGCCATTGGATGGTGTGTTTTCCACTGAAAACACCAATCCTCCTGTCGTTCCGCCCGTTTCCCGCGTGGGTGTGGTGGGCTGCGGCAACTGGGGTAAAAACCTCATTCGTAATTTTCATCACCTGGGCGCTTTGGCGGTTGTGTGCGACTTAAACCCCAGTTTGCTGGAGGCTCAGGCCAGGCAATTTCCTGATGTGGCGGCCGTGGACACGTTTGAGGCGCTCTTGAAGCATCCAGAGTTGGACGGAGTTGTGATTGCCACACCCAGCCATACGCATGCCCGTTTGGCGTTGGCGGCCCTGGCGGCCCACAAGCATGTGTATGTGGAAAAACCCCTGGCCACCAGCGTGGCGGAAGCCGAGGCCATACAGCAGATGGCTGTTGCCCAAAACCGACATTTAATGGTGGGGCACCTGTTGCTTTACCATCCGGCCGCCCACCGTCTTCGGCAACTGGTGCAAGAGGGCGTTCTGGGCGAAATCCGTTCGTTGGAGAGTGATCGGTTAAATTACAATCCACATCGGCCAGACAGCAGCGTTTTGTGGGATTTGGCCCCGCATGATATCTCCTTAATGGCCTACGTATTGGGGGCGGACCCAGAACAGGCGCTACTGGCAACAGGCCAGTGCACGGGTACCGACCAACGCGTGGATGATGCCCACTTGGAGGTGGCTTTTCCCAATGGCATTCGCGGGCATGTTCATGTGAGCTGGGTACACCCGGTAAAGCAGGTGAAGCTGGTGGTGCGCGGATCGCGTCGGTTGGCGGTGCTGGATGATACGCTGAGCACGGAGAAGCTCCAGCTATTTGAGCGCGAGGACCGTTCCCCGGAGTCTGTTTTGTCTTTCCCCGAATATCTGACCATTGAGCCGCTCAAGCTGGAGTGTCAGCACTTTCTCAACTGCATTCGCCACAACCGCGCCCCGCGAACAGACGGGCGGAACGGGATTCGGGTGGTGCAAATTTTAGAACAGGCGCATCAGCTTTTATCTCGCTCGGATCGGTCTTTGTAGTTTCTCCAGCGGAGTTTTTACAGCACAGAGTTTATACAGCACAGTGCACTTGTTCACAGTGTGCAAACGGTGCAGGGCCTGCATGGTTCATATCCTGCATGATTCATACATATTGTGCGCCATTGATGTAAAGCTTGGCCCAGCTCAAAGGCTTACGATAACGGCGCTGCTGCAATACCTAAGCAAGACAGCAACGCCGAAGTTCTCTCCACGTGTTCCTTAAGAAAAAGAACAAAGCCTAGTGGTGGTAAAACCACCACCGTAAAGCGTGGATGGCAGACAGGCCCTAGTTTTGAGCTGTGCTATCAACAAGCAAAAACTCCACATTGAGGAGTTGCAGGCTGACGTGGTGATACTGAACCTGGTGTGCCTTAACGGTAATCGGTTTTTCCAGGCCGGAAAAACGAAAGACACGGGCGCCACGGTTGTACTTGTAGGTAAACTCGTGCATTGGCACTTGAATGGATAGTGAGGGCGACAGGCTTTTATGATAGACCGTTCCGGGTAACCAGTTGCTGGAGCGTAACTGGCGCGGGTTTTGGCTGCCATCTCGTGTTTGGGCGGCCATTTCAATCGTTTCATTCACAAAAGTAGTGTGTTGACTCATGATTCGGTTTGGATCCTTTGCTCAGTGTGTTTAACACAGTTATTTAAGTATTGCGGACGGATTGTTGAACCCAGTGCCCCTAATTCCTAACGAGGAACGAAAGCACGCTGTTTGAGTCAGAAAAAACCTGACGCCACGCGGTTCTATCATCGCGTACCCAAGAAACACGCTGTTTCTATGCCATGAATGCAGGGCATTGAAGCAGAGCGGCCTTCAATAGTATCTCTTCTACAGCGCAGAGATCAAGTCATAGACAAATCATTAGGCAAGCCTCCAAGCCCCTCTCCAGCCCCAAAGATCCACTCTTTAGACGTTAAGAACTGTAACCAACGTGTTTAGAATACAAGTACCGCTGGGTATTGAAACCATTAGGAGACTGTACCTCGACAGGCCTTGAAATGGTTTGCTGCTAAAGTTTTTGCCAAAGGCGTCGAGGCTTGGTGTAGCGAAGGGAAGGGTAAGCCGATGGTCTGTAGACGGCAGCCCTGTTCAGGAGTATGCGCAAGGTTGATAAGCCAGGAGATACCAAACACAATGCACAAACTACTTTATAAAAAAGCTAAAGGACAAGGCGTTGTAGAATATGCGGGCGCCTTGGTGGTCGCCGCAGCCTTGGTCGCCGCGGTCCTTTTAATTGGCCCAGACGCCATTCAGGGAATGTTCCAGAACATTATTGATACGATTACCCAGTTCCTGGAAGCCCAACTGGATGCCGCCGTGGGTGGCGGTGGTGGCGGCGACGCTGGCTAATCCACGCACGTATTATTTTAAACCACATATTTTTAAGCCATTGTGTGATTGAAATATTGTGTGATTGAAACACTGGATAACCCAGGGCACTACAGCTTGGCTGTGCTGCCCTGGGGTTTTTCCAGGTCAATATTGGCTTCTACACGCCCCGTAATTCAAACTCACTTTGTCCTTGTACTCTCCTCGCAAGGTATTTTTTTAAACAGATTGAGGCCCGCTTACTCCGGCTTAGGGAGTGGTGGGCAGGGGGCCACTATTCAGGGGCCACGAGATGAGGAGAGAATTGCTGTTGTTGTTGAGCCCAACACTTGCCGCACAGCCCTGAGCTGTGGTTCGGGAAATATTTGAATTATTTTAACCAAAATGCAGGGTGCTGTATGAACGTAGTACGGAATGCCTTTCCGCGTAAAAACGCTTTCCTCAGGACGTTTTGGCCCGAGATGTCCTTGGCTTTGGCGCCGATGTCTTTGCGGTTGTCCTCCAAGGCGCGTTTGCGGCGAAGCGCCAAGGGGCAGGGCACAATTGAGCTGGTGGGTACCGTGTTCATTTCGGCCCTGCTGATGCTTGCTTTGGCGATGCTTAGTATTTTTCTCTACCTGCAGCACAACATGGTGAGCGCCGCACGGGATGGCGTTCGTGTGGCGGCGCTAAACAGCAAACTGGGTTCCAGCGATCCATCCGAAGTGGCGGAAGGCCAGCAGGAGGTGCTGGAACATGTTCAAAATTACATTCAAAGTATGACTGGTATTAGCGTTGGAGAGCCCAGTGAGGCGGGTGACGATGGTGTCACAATTGTTCCGCCCGATCTCAACGATCCACAGGGGGAACGATCGGTCACTGTGCAGGTCCGTACCTCGTATACGCCCATTTCTATGAGCAATAGCGGGGAATTTCAGGAGTTCAGCGTGCCGTTGGCGGCCCAGGCCACTATGCGCTACGAGGAATAGCCTTTATTGAAGGTGCTGCAATATAAAAGTGCTGCAATATATAGGTGCTGCAATATAATAGGTGTTGCAATATATAGGTGTTGCTGTAAAACGTTTATCGTCAAGCAAAGGTTCCTAGGGCATGTCCTCAGTTGAGGTGATGACAGAGGCGTTGCAAGGCGTGAGCAGCACAACAACGCCACAAATACCTGCCAGCGCACTAACTGAGGACACGCCCTAAACCCAGTGATCAAAAATAGTCCTTACGCTGCATTCGAAGACACCCGCTTGGCAGTAAAATAACGCTATGTGTTGTTGTACGTTGTTGGCCTCAGGAACTCTTTAGTACTTTGTTACCTGTATTCGCTTGCAATTCACCGCCTTGGTGAGTTCCTCGGCTTGAGTGGGAATTGTCTCAACAAGGGTGGGTTGTCCAGGCCATTTATTGGGCTTCTTTCATCACCTCCACACACACACACTGAATTCTAGGTCGGATTCTATGTTGGACCATATTGGACCCAAACCAATGGCACGTCTCAGCGAACACCCTTGAATAGAGAGAAATCAAGAATACAGAGAGAACGGGAAGAGAAGAATACGGAGACTTTTGACTCATGGCAATGAAAAACCCCCTGCCGATTAAAACCGGTCAGCTCTTTATTATTGGCGCGGTGGTCATGGCCGTGGTTAGCGCCGGGCTCATTCAGGGCTTGGTCAATAAACCCAAAGGAGAAGAAACCTCAAAAGCTCCCCCCAAAGTGGAGACGATCCCGGTGGTGGTGGCCAAAAACCCAATGCCAGCGGGCACTAAAATTAACGCCCAAGACATCATGGCTGTAGACTGGCCCGTGGAACTGTTGCCCGGCGGCGGACTGTTTGAAAAAACCGAGCAGGCCGTGGGTCGTATCGTTAAAAAGGACATTCTTCCGCGAGAGCCCATTTACAAGGCCAAGCTGGCCGGAGATCAATCCTTTGGCGGTTTACCGGTGGTCATTCCCAACGGAATGCGGGCCGTTACCGTGGCCGTTAGCGAAACCAAAGGCGTGGGTGGCTTTGTAAAGCCCGGCAGCCGGGTGGATATTTTAAGCACGTTTGAGGTGCCCATTGAAGGCAGCAACAAGAACGAGGAAATGACCAAAACCGTGCTGCAAAACGTAATGGTGCTGGCCACGGCGCAACAAATGCTGGATCTCAGCGTACAACGTTCTGCAGAAGAGCTGAACGACGCCAAGGCGGCCAAAGCGCAGGAAGAGAGCGAGGCAGCGGAAGCCGAGCAGGAAAAAGAAAACAAGTCCGCCAAGAAAAAGAAGGCCAGCAAAAAGGGGAAGTCTTCCGGCAGTAAAAAGGATGGCAAAGGCAGCGACAAGGATGCCTCGCTGGTTTCCTCGGTCACGGTGGCCGTCAGCCCGGCGGATGCCGAGAAACTGGTCTTGGCCGAAGAGTACGGTCGTCTTCGCCTGCTGTTACGCCCCGAAGAGGACTATACGCCCACCGCGACCGTGGGGGTTACCCGTTCGGAATTAGTCCGGGGGCGTCGGGCTCCAGCCATGAAAGCCCCCACGCTAACCGCACCTCCACTGAGTAGCCGATTGCCAGCCACCCCGGGCTATCAGGTAGAGTTTATCCAAGGGGTGGAGAAGCGCACGGTTAGTTTTTAAAAAAGGCCCTAATGGCTCGTTCGTTTGTTCGTTTGTTTTTTAATTTTTCGTCCTCATGCTCCACAGTGGTTCTCGTTGTCATCTCATTTAGAATGCCATTCATCCACGCTGTGTCGGCTGCTTCAGCAGGGCATTCCATCATGCATTCAGCAGGGTAAGGAGAGTTTGATACTATGGTTGCCTTTCATCATACGGCACGCACTGCACTGGCATTGGCTCAAACCGTGGTGGTGAGCCTGTCGTTGGCTATTCCGCTGGGTATTATTCAGCCTGGGGATGCAAAGTCCTTGGAACAGTTGGAGCATCGTACGCACAGCCTGGGAATGGAAGGCTTGGGAGCATCGGCGGGAGGATTAGAGGGGGCATGGGAGACGCTGGCCGCCACTCCGGCGGAAGATTGGCTGATTCCTGGTGTATTACTGGGCCAGCACGCGCCGTTTTTAAACATTGCCCCGTTTACCAGCCCGAGTCTCAGCGATGATGCCCTGGTGACGGAAAGCCGCATTGAACTGGCCACTGAGCTGCCCACCGAGCTGCCGCCAGCCAAACCAACAGAAGCTTCTTCTCCTCCGGCCAACGCCAGCAGCGCCATCTCGGCGGAAGCGACAGTGGCGAATGGTTCTGTCAAAAAGTTTCAGCGTCATCGCAGTCAGCACCGTCGCGCGCTTCCCCAATATCTATCGGCCCAATATCTATCGACCAAAAAACCTTCGGAGCCATCCATCGCTGAAAAAACGCCGCTCAAGCCTGCAACCGCTGCGGTGCTGCCAGTCTCGCCTGCCGATGGGGTTGCCATGCTGGCCCAAAGCGATTTTGCTCCCACATCAACGGCGGAAGAAGCGCATTCCGCCACAAAGCCCTCTGGCAAAGCACAGCCGACCAACAAACCCGAGCCGACCAACGCTGCTGAAGCAAGCACTGTAAAACCGGCTGAAATTTTCAGGGCCGAAGCGGCTCCCAGCCGAGTGGTTCCGCGTTCCAAAGCAAAGCCAGCGGCCAAGGCCGCTTTGCGGCTGGCCAAAGCGCCTGCTCCTGGCGCCGGTCATGTGTTTCGTCCGGCTAAAATTCTCACCGAACTGGCGGAATCTTCCACTACAAGTGGGGGCAACGCCTTTTTAGGCACCACGGCCAGCGCCCCGTATTTTCAAACCTTGGGGCCACAGGCACCCAACTGGGGCGCCCGATCGCCGTTGAGTATTGCGGCAGCCAACGGCTACAGCCGTCGTGGCGATTTTAGTATCAGTTCCGGCGCAAGCGTAAACCACCTGGATTTAACCCTGGGCAAGGCCACCATTTTGCAATTGCCGCGCCCAGCAGCCCGTGTGGCCATTAGTAACCCGGAAGTGGCCAGCGCAGTGGTGTTGGGCCCTAACCAAATACAGTTGGTGGGCAACGGCGTGGGGGTGGCCAACCTGTTGGTTTGGTACGATTCTTATTCGGCCCAGTATGCCAGTATTGATCTCAGTGTGCAGCGCGATGTTTCCACTTTGGCGCGGCAACTGCAGCAAATTGACGCCGGTATCCATATTTTACCGATGGCGGCGGATGACTCCATTATTCTGACCGGTGAGGCCGAGTCGATCGAGTCGGCCCAGTTGGCCGTGGAGTTGGCCAAGGCGTTTTTCAACCGCCAAGGCAGCGCCGGGGCGTCGTCCAACGCCAGCAGCACCCAAAAGGTGTTCAGTCAAATGCCCGGCTCAGCCATTCCCGGCTCCGGGGGAAATGTGATTAACCTCATTCGCATTAAAGGCATGCCTTCCACCAAGCTGGAACTGGTGCGCGAAAAGCTGAAAGAGGTGGATGCCAATATTGTGCTGGATGTGGTGCCAGGCCAAGATGGGGTGGAAAAAGCAATCCTGACCGGGCGGGTGCAAAAGGCGGGGACGGTCTCCAAGGCCATTAACCTCACCAGTATTTTCTATGGCAAACCGGGCTTACAGCTCCTCACCGGGCCGGGCGGCAATGCGTTGCGCAGCACGGCAGGCAGTAACGATTTTCAGTCCAACACCGCGTTTTCCAACAATATGGATGTCAACATTCTGCAAGGCTCCGTGGTAACCGATGCCAGTGGCAACGTGATTAGTATGCTGCAAGTGGTGGAGAAGCCGCAGATTCGTGCCAGTGTTAAGTTTCTGGATATTTCCCGCACGGCGTTGGAGCAGCTGGGTAACTCCTTTATGACCAGTCGTCGGGATTTGACGATCGGCAG
Source organism: Candidatus Melainabacteria bacterium (assembly GCA_033763415.1). Lineage (GTDB taxonomy): Bacteria > Cyanobacteriota > Vampirovibrionia > Vampirovibrionales > JAJTHC01 > JANRKP01. Next base: position 74,260 of record JANRKP010000001.1, read on the forward strand.
CTTTAGCGGGGGGCGCTCTCCGGCCCCAGGGGCGAATATTGCCAGTTTTGTGTCTCAAAACACCGGTCAGGCGGTTTCTGCCGGGGCGGAGAATGTAACCACCTCCATGTCTCGCACCTTTGCCGACGGTGTGACGCAGATTATCAGTATTGACCGGCGCTTTAGCGCAGCCATTAGCGCCCTGCAAGAAAAAAGAAAAGTTCGATCGTTGGCGGAACCCACGCTGATGATGCTCAGTGGGGAAAAGGCCAGCTTTTTGGCCGGGGGAGAAATTCCCATTCCCGTCATTGGCGGCAACGGCCAAATTAGCATCGATTATCGCCAGTTTGGGATTCGTCTGAACCTGATTGCCACCGTGACCGATGATGGCAAAATCCATATGGTGGTGGCCCCAGAGGTCAGCAGTCTGGATCCGGCCAACTCGGTTGCAACGGCTGCGGCCACGGTGCCTGCCATTAAAACGCGTCGGTTGCAAACCACGCTGGAATTACAACCGGGCCAAAGCTTTGTTTTGGCAGGCCTGTACAACCAGGAAGAAACCAACTCGGTCAGTCGTTTTCCTGGCCTGGGCAACGTGCCCATTTTGGGCAGCTTCTTCCGCAACAAGTGGAACAACCGGGCGGACAACGAGCTGGTGGTGATCATTGAGCCTGAAATTATTTACCCGGAAACGGATGGCGGCTCCATTGACCGCAGTCGGGCTGTCGGGCAATCCACCTCAATGGCGCCTACGGGTGGCGTACAAGCAACAAAAGCAGTGCCCAGTGGCGGCGGTCAAGAAACGAGCACATCGACCGATATCATTAACAGACCCTAACCTTGGTTGCATTCTCAACCAGCGTGTATCTTCGGGTCTCTGGGGAATGCCAACGAACCAGTAAACGCCGAGAACGCTTGATGCCCCAGGTTGAATTGAGCAGTCCAGACTGTGAGGAGATGCCCACACACCCGCCATGCGACCGATTTTGAAACTTGTTGTGGCCGCCGCCTCAGATAGTACCCGCCAAGCCCTGCTGGAGCAGTTGAAAGGGCTCGACTTTGTTTCGTTCCAGGGCGTGGTGACCGAACTGTCGGAGGCGCACAAGCGCATTCAGGCCGAGCAGCCGGACGTGATTCTGGTGGAGATGACGGGTCGGGAAATTGATGCCGCCCTGTTTATTGAAGCCATCAGCACCGATCCCGAATCGCCAGCCGTGCTGTTTGCCCTCCATCAGGAAATGGATCATCGCATTCTGCTGGATACCATGCGCCGGGGGGCCAAGGAATTTATTCAGTACCCGGAAGACAAGTCTGCCCTGGAAACGGCCCTGCGTCGGTACCACAACTTTTTAAGCCGTATTACCCAGGCGGCGCCAAAACCGGTAGCGGTTAGCAGCCCCGCCCTTAGCGTAAGCCAAAATAAGCTGGTTTCCGTCTTTTCGGCCAAAGGGGGGTCTGGTGGTTCCACGGTGGCCGTTAACCTGGCGCACGAACTACGGGCCATTACCGGCAAGCCGGTGGTGTTGTTCGATTTGGACCAGGTGTTTAATAACACCGCCGTGATGCTAAACCTCAAGCCGCACTACGCCATTGGCGATTTGGCCCGAAACGAGGTGAACGACATTGATGCCCAGGTGCTGGCCAAGTTGGTGGTTCAGCACGAGTCTGGCCTCCACCTGGTGGTGGGCAGCAAAAACGTCCTGGATGACAACGACATGATTCCGCCAGCGTTACTGGAGCGCGTGGTGGATTATTTAACGGAAACCTACACCTACGTGGTGGTGGATCTTCCTTCCCACGTGTTGGACCCCTACCACCAATACCTGGTGGAGCGCGCCACGGAGGTGCTGTTGGTGTCTGGTTTGGATGTGCCGGGCTTGTACCGTTCGCGTCAGTATATTGATCTGGCGCGTCAGTACTTGGAGGGCGACAAGCTGAAACTGGTGCTCAACCGCTGGAACCTTCGTGCGGCTTACGGTATGAGCAATAAAAGCCTCGAAGAAGAATTCCATTACCCCATTTACTGCCGTTTGGTGAACGATTGGGAGCTGAATGTGGAGGCCATGAGCCTGGGTAAAGTCTTCAGTGCCATTAATCCTAACGCGGAACTGGTAAAGAGCTTTCAAAAGCTGGCCCGACTCATTGCTGGCCTGGAAGAACAGGCAGAGAGCCAGCCCAGCGAGCCCAAAAAAGAAAAATCCACCAGTGCAAGCCCGCAGCCAGGCAGTGGTGGCCTATTAAACAAGCTGTTCAACCCGTTGGGTCGTGGCGATAAACCCCCTTACTCTTCGCAGGCTTCAGAATCCTAGGCAGTGGAGACACTTAGCCTCTTTGCGGGCATTTTGGGTGCTGTTGCGGTGCTCGCACTGCAAATAGTGCAAACAGTGCAAACACTCTCAAATACGGTGGGCATGGGTGCTTTGCCCAGTAGTGGCGTTGCTTGCTGGCTGAGTTTGCACGATGCCGGGTTTGCAGTATGATGTTGCTACGTTTTTCAGTTTCTTCAGTGCCCTTCGTTTACAATGCACAACAACCCTTCCCCCATATAAAAGCTAGGTTTCGGTGACGGTTATGTCCTCTCAACCCTCCTCCACTCCAGAAATTGCCAAGCACCAGCAGGTGGTCATTATTGGCTCTGGTCCGGCCGGTTACACCGCCGCTATTTATGCGGCCCGGGCCAACTTAAGCCCGGTTTTGTTTGCGGGCGTACAGCCGGGTGGCCAGCTTACCATTACCACCGATGTGGAAAATTATCCCGGTTTTCCGGAAGGGATTTTGGGCCCGGAGTTGATGGACCGGTTTTGTGAGCAAGCCAAACGCTTCGGCACCCAGGTGCTGATGGAAACCGTTCAGGCGGTGGATTTTAAAAAGCGTCCGTTTCGCATCTTAAGCGATCGGCGTGAACTGACGGCTGACACGGTCATTGTGTCCACGGGTGCCTCGGCGCGTCTTCTGGGCCTGGAGTCTGAGAGTCGGCTAATGGGCCATGGCGTCTCGGCCTGCGCTACGTGCGATGGATTTTTCTTCCGCGGCAAGGAAGTGGCCGTGGTTGGCGGTGGTGATTCCGCTCTGGAGGAGGCAAACTTCCTAACCCGTTTTGCCACCAAGGTGACCATTATTCACCGCCGCGAAGGGTTGCGGGCCAGTAAAATTATGCAGGACCGCGCCATGCGTAATGAAAAAATTGCGTTTATCTGGAATGCAGAAGTGGCGGAAGTGTTGGGCACCCCTGAGGGAGGCGTGACGGCGCTTCGACTCAAGGATACCCAGACGGGTGAAACCCGCGACTTTGCGACGCAGGGTTTGTTTGTTGCCATTGGGCATAAACCCAACACGGAGCTCTTCCAAGGGCAGTTGGATATGAATGCGGCGGGTTATCTGCAAGTAACCCCAGGCAGCACCCGGACGAATATAGATGGTGTGTTTGCCTGTGGCGACGTGCAGGACCACGTCTATCGACAGGCGATTACGGCGGCAGGCACCGGTTGTATGGCTGCAATTGAGGCCGAACGTTACCTGGAAGCCCAGCATGCGGAATCGCTGGCAACGACGGCCAGCGCCTAAGCGCCCAGAGTACTCCTAGCAATGTACTCCTAGCAATTTATGTCCGCCTGGAAACGCCCGCTTTCAAACTGCGCCTGTAGCGACCTTAGGCGCTTAAAAATAGTCCGCCGCCAGCGTTTGGGTTGTTTTGCGCCGCCAGGGTTTGGGCGTGCAGTTGTGGAAACAGCAGTGCACAAAGCCCGTTTATCATCATTTGCGCTCCCTGCGAAAGCAGTTGTTGCCACCCATTGCTCAGCCCACCGGTAGAGGGTGCCGGAAACGTGTTTGGGTTGTTTAACACAGCGGGGCTGTTAAAGGCGTTGCCCGTTACGGAAGCCAGTGCGGCTTGTGCTGCCAGGTTTTCTAAGCCCTGGGTGGCGTTTGTGTTTAAAGGTCCAATCAGGCTATTGCCCATGGCTGGGTTGAATCCGGGTAGAAAGTTGCCGGTTGCACCGGGAGTGGGTGGTGGAGGTAAGAAGCCCCCGTTTTCGTTGGCCAAGCTTAAAATTTGATCGTTGGGCACACCCATTGCGTTGTATAGGGCGAGCATGGGGGCCAGTCGGGCCGATGAGTCGTTGCCGACGCCTCGGAGGTTACCTGTCCCAGAATCTGCCAGGCGTTGGCCGTTGGCGTCCGTGTTTTCCACCAGGAATGCACGGGTGCTGCCGAGTAAATTTTGCCGGGTTGGGTCATCTGCCGCATCGGTGGAAACTGGAATGCCGAGCACGTTGTGAATGTAGTCCAACTGTTGTTGAATGCGCTGTGTGGTGGGGCTGTTGCGGTAGTCTGCCACGTGAATGCTAATAGCGTTGGGGCGAATGCCCTGTTGCGCGTTTAAAATAACGCTGTCTAGCGCATTGGTAATGCGCTGTTCAAAGCTGTCAATATCCTGCGCGCCATTACCGGTATTGACCTGTTGTAGGGTCACGTTGGCTCCTACCGAGCTTGCCGCATTCAACATTTCCGCTGCAATGCGTTCTCCGTGAGAGCGCCCGTTTTGCCCAGGCGTGAAATTATCGATTTGAAGAATCGTTACCGGGGTAGAGGCAGGAGCGACAGGAAGCCCAAAGCCGCTATTGCCAAACGTGCTGGTTCCGCCGAGCACATTTGCCGGGTTGGGTGTTAAAACAAACGGAGAAGGCCCGACCGTGAAGCCGCCTGAGCCGGATATGCTGGAAAAAAAACCAGGCATACGCCAAAATCCTCTGTTTCATCCACAGAAACAACGCTGGATGGAAGGGCTGACACGGGGAAACTATCGCATAAGAGAACGACCGGCTCCCAAGTGGGAATACCGAAAAAAAGAAGCCTATGGCAAGGGGTATTGTTGCGTCTAACTGCTTTTATATTAAATCTTTTAATATATAAAAACAATATATATTGTTTTGCGTTGTCTCGCATTGTTACAAAAAATTTTGTCGACAAGCGTTTGCGTATGGTTGCTCAACGGGGGCGCTCGCCAGCGTGGGCTTAAGGCCTACTGTGGGGCGATGCCAGTACCCAGAGGTGGTTGTTGAGTAATTGAACCTGGAGGTCTTTTCCCTCAATCACATCGCCATCCACTTGCAGCGGCTTGCGCGTAAACGCCCGAATGCGCACCTGCTTTGCCCGGTAATGCGTCATATCTTGAGGCAGGGCGGCGTAGTCTCCCGTCATCAGTTTTTCCACAATAGCTAGCGGGCGCAGCGGATGCCGAGGCGTAATGACGCAAATGTCGAGAATGTCCTCGTTATCGTTCTCCACCAGGTCGAAGGGGAGAAAGGCCCTGGCAAACTGGTTGCGCTGAATAACCAGTACGCCGTTTCCGTAGCGTAAAAGCGGACGGCGACGATCGCAACGGAGAAAAAACAGGCTGCGCTGCTGACGAAACAGTACCTGAATAGCCGAAAGCACATAGGCCAGTGGTCCCAGTGTTCGCTTTAGTTGGCTGGGGGCTCCGGCCATAATTTCGGCATCCGTGCCAATACCGGCCACCAATGCGCCATAGGTTTGGTTTACCTTCATAATAGAGCAGGGCACTGGCTGTGCCTGCAAGAGATGTCGTATCGCTGCGTCCAGCTCTTCAGGAATGCCGTAGAATTTGGCCAGCAAATTGCCGGTTCCCAGGGGCAAAATCCCAAAGGGAATCTGAGGGTTGTGTTGGGCCAGTAAGGCAATGACCTCTCGCACCGTGCCGTCGCCACCGGCTGCAATAACCACCCCGTAACGGCCTGCGGCAATCTCGGTTGCCAGGCGGCTGTTTGATGAGGCCTCGGCCTCCAATTCGTGCGTAACATAGTTTAGGCAATCGCCCAACAAGGTCGCTATTCGCTGTTGCAGTTGCGCCACATTGGCCTTGCCGGAATGTGGATTGATCAAAAATAGAATTGGCGGGCTGTTTGGCAATAAAGGCCAGGCTGGCGGTACCCGATCCATCCTCAGTGCCCAGCGCCCCCAGTTGAAGCGGCAAGTGCCGACAGCCCCAGCTTTTGCATCAGTCGGGCATCGGCGTCCTCACCCGGATTGGGGGTGGTTAGCAGGGTGCTTCCGGCAAAAATGGAGTTGGCGCCCGCCATAAAGCAGAGTGCCTGTGCTTCCTCGCTTAAACTGGTTCTACCGGCAGACAGGCGAACTTTGGCGGCGGGCAGGAAAATACGGGTTACGGCAATGGTCCGTACCAGCTCAATCGGGTCGACTGGAGGCTGATTGGCCAGCGGGGTGCCTGCTATGGGCACCAGGCAGTTGATCGGCACGGATTCGGGTGGATGTTCCAGTTCGCACAGCACCTGGAGCATTTGCAAACGGTGCGAGACTGTTTCTCCCATACCTAAAATGCCGCCGCAACACACCTGTAAACCTGCTTCGCCCACGTGATGGAGGGTTTCCAGGCGATCTTCAAACGTGCGCGTGGAAATAATTTCGCGGTAGAAGTCCGGGGCGGTATCAATGTTGTGGTTATAGGCGGTCAGGCCTGCCGCTTTTAGCGCTTTAGCCTGGTCTGCGGTGAGCATGCCCAGGGTCACGCAGGCCTCCATACCTTCTTGCACCACGGCACGCACCAGGTTTAAAACCTGCTCGAACGCCTGATCGTGGGGGGGGGTTCGCCAGGCGGCCCCCATGCAAAACCGGCTGGAACCATTGGCCTTGGCCGCCAGGATTTGGGGTCTAAGAGCTTCTACGGTAGGCAAATCCCACGATTCCACCCCCGTTTGGTAGCGCACGCTTTGCGGGCAGTAGGCGCAATCTTCCGGGCATCGGCCCGATTTGATATTGGCCAGCGTGGCCAGTTGAATTTGATTGACGGGGTGAAACTCGCGGTGAACCTGTTGGGCCTGAAACAGCAGATCTAAAAAAGGTTGATGGTAACAGTCGGTTAGCCGAGCCAGCAGTGGCGAGAGGGGAAGGGAAGAAGGTGTTTTCTCAGCCTGGGTGAGGGTACACGCGTTTGACATTAGCAAAAAAATCTCCGCAACGGGGGGGCGGCGAAGGGGCAAGGGCTTGCCTGATTCCACCCGGTTTCTTATCGACTCATCTTATAACCAACGGCCATTGCCAACCAGACCCATGTCCAACTTACCGGTACCGTAGGACTGGCATACAGCCAGTACACGTTTACTAAAAATGCCTGTACAGACAGTGCCGGTTGCTTTTTCGGGAAAGGGTAACAAATCATTACGATTTTGTGGATGGAACGCAATTGACGACTTTATATTTTGTTTATTTATTTGAATACATTGTTTATGTTCTTTGTCTGAATGTTTTATTCTTGAAGAAAATCACTTTTTTCGATATTCCCACAAAGTATGTTCGGGGAGAGAGAGAGGGAGAAGACTTGGCATGGTAGATAACCTGGCTCAGGCCACGGTGACGCGAGGTCGTGTCCGAATTCCGACATCTGACATTGCGACTGTGATTTTAGATATTGCCCGGATGACCCCCAACGAGGCCAACACGCTAACCCGTGATACGCTGGAAGCCTACGCCCTTCGGTTAACGGCGGAAAAAAAGCGTTTACGGCATCGTCAGTCCATGAATACCCTGTTTCAAAACCTGATGAAAGACTCTAGCAAGAATATTCCGGGCGCCAGCATGTTTATGCAGCGCATGTTTACGCAAAACGCACAGTCCGAAGATCGACAAGATCAAATAGACCGGCGTTTGGCGGCGGCCACGACACTGTATCAACACTTTGACAGCGTTGCGGCGGCCAGCGGTTGTATTTTCAATTTGACCGATGACGACCCCCACACCATTGTTCAGGCCGATATTGATGCGACTGTGTCCCGAGATGGTGATGACAGCCAGCTCAGTGCGGTGGATTTAGCAGTGACCGAGGAGTTGGTGGTGTCGTTTCAGCACCCGCCCGAAGCAGACGTTATGCCTGCTGTTACGGAAACCGATGATTTGGTTTCGGATACTACCACCGAGGAGCCGCCGCGAGAAATGCCACAAACCATTGCCTGGCAACTGTTTGTGGAGCAACTGGCAACCACGCAGCGTCATCATTCCGGGGTGGGTGCGTTCGAGCCAGAATGGACGACCGAACGCGCGCTGGTTTCCCAAAATCAGACGTTTTAGACGCTTTTTTAGTATCTAACCACACTATACTAACTACTGGCCTGCCAAATGGAGCAGGCCAGTGGCTTTTTTCAGGGAAAACAACCGCAATAGCTGTTCCGCTTGATGAAACCCTGAACAATGGATAATACGATGTGATTAAATCTTGCGAAGCGTTTCGATACAATCGCTGGTCTTAACATACGGGGATAATATTGATTGAAGCGTTTGCCCAATCTGGTAGTTGATATCCTCACCCAGTTGTTTCAAAAGCTTTAGAACCGTTGCTTTCTCCTGAGTGCTGACTTCTGGAAAGTAGGTATCCAGTATTTCTGGATTGGCCAAGACCCGTCTGCGGGTTGTGAGAATTTGCTCCTTGTCTGGCAGGTACCAACCACCGCCAGTGTATGCTAAAAAATGCCGATCAAACGCTGTTTGTGCTGCTTGTAAATGCTCTTCCGTGAGAACTTTGGTTTCAAAGGCACTGGGGGAGATTCGATACCGAACGGCAATGGCCTCAGTGCCCTGAGCGTTTAATTGGGCTGCTTTGGTGTTACAAGCTGGCAGATTGTCTCTGCCGCCTGGTTGGTATACCTGGCCAAAACGAACGGTCATACTTCAACTTCCTGTCTAACGAGATGTTTTTAACATAACGATGTCACTGTGTGATTAAGATTCAGTAAAGTATTTAACTGACGAATAATTGACCTGCGTTGTGGCGCTATGGTTGTGCCAAACTGAACTTTCCTGTCAGGGCGTGGATAAATGATGTGCTTAAGAAAAGCAACTGGAACCCATGTTAAATCTATACGTTAGCGGTCATCATGCGTGTGTTATGGGGTGTCTGAGCCGATATTCAGCTTTTCTGCCAGCGCGTTAAACGGCAATAAGACGTTGTCAAAAAGCCCCAAAACAAACCGAATGCCCGTTTCCTCCCCATGTTTTAGCTTCGCTTTGGTAGCACTCCACAAACGCAGTGGGAGTTGATCCATTGCAAACGCTGAAGACCTGGCGGCAGGCACCGCACGAAACGCCTTTAAGCCATTGACGACCCCTTTGTAAATGCCATCCACGCCGGAGAGGGTTAATAGAAAAGCCATCAGGTTTTCACCACTTTGACGGTAATATTCCGCCTTTTGCGGAGTCATGCCCACCACGTGTCGTGCGCGGTACTCGTTTAGCAGGCTGGCCGTTGCGGACCACGCCAGAATGAGCGCACCGGAAGCCCCGCCTAAAAATGGGTATTTGGCGCCAAAGTAGCCCACACTGCCAATAACAACCGAACTCATGACCGGGTGCTGTTTGCAGACGCTTAAAAAGTCTGCAATGGAAGTCCACATCCCCCGCAGTCGGTAATCCGATGGTTTGGCGCGGTAGGTATCCTGCCCGTAAAGCCACGCGTCCATGCAGGACAGCAGCGGAGCCCGGTTGAAAAATCGGCTCAGGCTGTTACCGGCCAGCTCTTGAGAAACAACCTCCACCACGTTGTGAAACGGTCGTCCATCCATCCAGGCTTTTTGCACAGCAGCCTGGTTAAACAAAGCCCAACGGCGGGTCTGATTCACCTGAGAGAATATTTTCTGGACGTCTTCTACCTCGATGCCGGGCATTCGCCAGGTGGCGTTGGCAAAACGCTCTGCTAACGCCAATGTGTCTGGTTCAAACGGTACAGAAAGCAGCTTGCCAAAGGAATCGCCACGTTGGTTTGGGTTGGGTTGTATTGCAAAGCCGGGTGAAGGATTGCCTCCGGGGGGCCTTGAGGCAACAGGGACAGAATAGCCCACCGTGTTTTGCGCCGGTGCTGGAACGGTCGGGGTCGGTTTCCAGGCAAGAACCATTTAAGGAGGCTCCAGGTGGGATCGATGAGCGATCCATTCAGTTTCAAACGGCGGTGGATTCAAATCATGGGAAGGAGGGTGGCGGGCAATCCAGCATAGGCTTGCCTACGTAGGCAACCCGACGCAGGCGCCAATGCAAGAAAGCATGTTCTCCAAAGCATATTCTGCCATGCAAGCAGAATAGGTTTCCGGTGACAAGGGTGACGGGTTGGCCAATAGCCGATATTCTGGTCTTGTTGCCAAAAAGCAGTTACAATCGTTACCAGCTCCTGCTTTTTTAAGCTTGCACTGTTTTTTTGGTTGACCGGATGATGACAGAGAGGCCGCTTGTGATGATGAATTCTGCCCCCCTTCGCCTGGGCGCTCGCACCCACCGGTTTACGGAATCGGTTATTCGGGAAATGACCCGCCTGGCCAACCGTTACGACGCCATTAACCTGGCGCAAGGCTTTCCTGATTTTTCTTGCCCGGAGCCGCTTAAACTGGCTGCATGCGAGGCCATTATGGCCAATCACAATCAGTATGCGCCCACGTGGGGCGATGTGGGCTTTCGGCAGGCAATTGCTGAAAAATGCCAGTGGTATCTGGGGCTTAGCATCGACCCAGACCGCAACATTACCGTTACCTGTGGCTCTACCGAGGCCATGGCCGCCACCTTGCAGGCCGTACTGGATCCCGGTGACGAAGTGATTTTGTTTGAGCCGTTCTATGAGAATTATGGGCCCGATGTCATTTTGGCCGGGGCTGTTCCGCGCTATGTGCGCATGCACCCACCCCACTGGAGCCTGGACGAAGCCGAACTTCGCGCCGCGTTTAACGACAAAACGCGGGCGATTATTATCAATTCCCCCAACAACCCAACGGGCAAGGTGTACACCGCAGAGGAATTGGGCCTGATTGCCGAGTTGTGCCAACAGTGGAACGTATTGGCCATTACGGATGAAATCTATGAACACATTACCTACGATGGCCGCGAGCACCTTAGTTTGGCTACTTTGCCAGGCATGGCCGCGCGCACGGTGGTGATTAATGGCCTGTCTAAAACGTATAGCGTAACCGGCTGGCGTATTGGTTATGTCATTGCTCCGGCTGATATTACGGCCCTGATTCGGAAAGTGCACGATTATCTGGCCATTGCCGCGCCCACGCCGTTTCAAAAAGCCGGGGTGGCGGCCATGCAGCTACCGCGCAGCTACTATTTTGAACTGGGCCAACTGTACCGGGAAAAGCGCAAGCGCTTTTTGGAGATTCTCGAAGCCTCTGGCGTTCGCACATTGCCACCCCAGGGAGCCTATTATGTGTTTGCCGATATTGGCGATTTTGGCTATCACACCGATGTTGAGTTTTCCAACTACCTGGTTAAGGAAGTGGGCGTGGCGGCCGTGCCAGGATCGAGCTTTTTCCGTCGGGCCGAAGAAGGCCATCGGTTTGTGCGTTTTTGCTTCAGTAAAACCGAAGCCACCCTGGAGGCCGCCGCAGAACGTTTGGGCAAACTCCGGCAAACGCTTCGTTTGGCCACATAACAACCAAGCGGAAATCACCCGGTTCCCATCCGTTCCAAAATGGCTGGGGTTGGTTTTTATGCAGGTGGAGTATCCCCGAAAAAATATTCAGGAGAGTCGTCGTACACCACCGTTGTGCGCGTGTGGTTATTCCCCATTCTTTTGCCAAGGAACGGGTCAAGCCTTTGTGAACGCATTGGCGTTTGTGGCGGTTCGCGAGAGTCAGCCGCACAACCGTTATAATCGTTTGCTAAAAATGGCAGGCTGTTGCCCAATGAGGCGCGGAGATCGCGTATGGATTTGGTTAAACGGCCCAACAGGCGCACACCAATGGATGGGAATCAAGGAGTGGACTGAGCATGGGTATTGGATTGAACATTATGCAGGTTGGCGAGCAGTTGCTGGGCATGCGGGCCGGGCAAAAAAACGAAGCGGGCCAGGTGATTACCGGCGATGTGATCTATAACGCCGGCCTGGAAGCCATGACGGAACAGACGCTGGGTTCTTTGAGTGACAGCCAGCGAAACGTTTTGTCTCAGCTCGCCCCAGAAGGCTACCAACCCGGTGCCCATCGTACGCACGATATGGGCTTGCTGTATACGGCAGGCCTGCTGGAAAACAACGAGGCCGGCACCCTTCAGGCGTTGCAGGTGCTGGCGGAAGATGGACTCGATTCGGGTGAGGCCTGCACCGTTCGATCGCTTGCCATGATGGCCGATGGCAATTGCGAGCGGTTTATTGCCTCTGCGGAAAACGTGTTTAACAAGGACTTAAATGGCGATGGCAATGTGAACGGCCAACCCGTTACGCCAACTGCCAGCCAAGCGCCAGCAACGGAAGGACAGCCGACGGAAGCAAGCGCAACCCCTCAAGCAGAAACAGCAAGTGCGCAAACACCCACTAACCCGGCCAATGCCCCGGCAACCGATGCTGCCGCCAGCCACAGTTACCGGTTTATCACGCCAGACAACCGACAGGGTTCTGTAACGGTTGACCAGGATCGTGGTGGTAACGATTTAATGCAGATGCTTAGTGGCTTTTTAGGCCTGTTTATTCCTAACCAAGCGCAACAGGTGGTAACTTCTTTGGGCATTAACCCCAACGATATGTACACGGTGGCCCAGCAGTTAAACTTCTTTGAGCGCTTGGACCGGGGCGATTCCACGGATGATAACAACATTAGCGCCGATAGTATTTTGCAATTTGCCCAAGCCCAACTGCAACCGCAACCTGCTGCCACCCAGCCAAGTAGCGCTCAACCGGTGGCAAATCCAGCCGCGGCCAGTACTGCAGAGCCTGAGTCGGCAGCTCCAGTGATTACGGATGTGCCGGAGGGTCCTCCGAGCGCCTAGGGAGTATATTTTTGAGATAAAGCCACCGCAGTAGCAGGTTTCTGGTAAGCCTTGCTGCGGTGTTTGCTTTTGTTGCATACAACTGGCTGAAAACGGATTTACCTGCCATTAAACCGACAGAGGCAATTTGTTGCATGCCTGTGACTTTGTTGATGCAGTGGATGAAGCATTCGATTGCTGACTAGCTGATACGTCCTCCTGCTCTCTTGATCTTGCTCTTTCTTTTTTCTATCTCTCTTCTTGAACCGTCCCTATGTAGCCTTCTCTATCGAGGCTTCGTCTACGCAGCCTTTTCTTTATGCAGGCTTACGCAGCCTTCCTACGCACCGATGACAGAGGATATGGAACCCCCCACCCGATGAAAACCACCCCCACCGTGCCCGTGACCTTTTGTCACCTTTCCCCTCGGTTTGCGGCAACCCTGGCCTTTAAACATTTTGAGGCAAGGGCCCAAACGCCCGAAAACCAAGTAGCCAATGCTAAGTTAAATAGCTATAAGCAGCAAATTACCCAATTATTCCGTCAGGAGGTGGGCCTTACGCCTAACTCTGAGCCAAGTATTACCGTGACCTACCAGCCACTGCAAGGCTGGACGGCCAACCCCAACGTGCAGCCTCAGCCGACCGACAAAGTGCTGATCCATATTGCCCCCAAGCCCGATGATACGGACAATAACTCGTTTTTAAACGATTTTCAGATTCAGGACTTCATTCCCGGAAGTCCGCGCCACGCCCAACTGCTGAAAGTGCTCTGGACTGTGATGAAAGACTACGTATCTCCTGCGTTGGCCGCCAATTACAATCAAAAGCTGGCCGCGTTATCCACGACTTCACAAAACACGCCCCGTGCTTCGGGTTCTGTATAAAGGGCGCTTGCTTTTCACAAAGCGTCTTTGTGAACGGTGTTTCTGTTAATCTGAACCCCGACCTGTTTAAAAAACACGTCGTCCTGCTTCTTTCTTTTTAGCAGAATGCCCCTTCCCCTGTTGCCGAAAACCATCCGTCTCCATTGCCATTATTCAAGGATCCCTCTCACCCCATGACAGTTGCCATTATTACCCCCTACTACCAAGAACCCTTGGAATACCTGGCCCAGTGTCACGACAGTGTGCGCGGGCAAACCTACCCGGATTGTGTTCACCTGATGATTGCAGACGGTTATCCTCGGCCCGAAATTAACCACTGGAACGTGCAGCACATTCAGTTGCCACAAGCCCACCGAAACTATGGCGATACGCCCAGGGCCATTGGTTGCCTCTCTGCCATAGCGCAACAGGTAGAGGCGATTGTGTTTTTGGATGCGGATAACTGGTACTATCCACACCATGTGGAAACTCTCCTGAACTTGCACAGAGAGACGCAGGCGCCTATTTGCACCAGCCAGCGAATGTTTTACCGGTTGGATGGCACGCCTATGGGCTTGTGCCCTTATACGGGACAGGAGAGTCCGTTTATTGACACCAACTGCCTGTTTGTGGGCAGAGAGGCGTTTAAGGTCCTGCATATGTGGGGGGAAATGCCACCGATTATGCACGCGGTGGGAGACCGCTATATGGCGGCCCTGTTTCAGCACCGACAGTTTCAGCGGGCCCATACGCCAGAAGTGACGGTGGCTTACCGTACGGCTTTTCGGGGCGATTACCACCTGTTTGGAGAAGTGCCGCCGGTGGGCGTTAAAACCAAGGAAGATCCCAACATACCCAAGGCGGTGGCCTGGTGGAAGCAACAGCAAGGCAAGCGGCTCGCCATGGTTCGTCTGCGCCAGCCCTCGCGCATTCCTCACCCTTCGGAGCTGGCTTCTCTGGAGCAGGCTTCACCGGATCGGGTTCCGCCAGGGAAGGCACAGCGGACGGAACCACCGGTGGAAGCGCAGGTTAAGTAGGAATCAGCCAAGTTTACGGATAGCCCAGTTAGAATGGAGATCAGCCCATGGGGGGGATAGGAATGCGTTGCCGCCATAGGGTACCATAAGAGGGTCGGTTTCTTTTGGCTTTGGGGGTTCTCCTGCAATGGCATCCAAACACCCGGGTGGCACTTTCAATCAGCCAGTTGAAGGGGCCTTATCCTCCCCGTCTTACCTGGTATGGCTTTCTCAGCAAGTGGAGCAAAGTCGGCAACGAATGAGCAATCACGCAGAGGGGAGTCCCGACTGGATTGTCCAGTTTGTTCGGCTGGAAGCGCTTTCGGAATGCTTGGAAGCGTTTCGGAAATATCACGCATCCTAAAAAATCGTAAATTTTGATCTCTATGGTTTTTGGGCTTGCTCTGGCATACTGAGGATCGAGCGGAGAAGAGAAGCCTTGCGGGGCTTTCTTTTTGCTGCTGATTTTCTGTTTTTTTCAAGCAAGCAAAGCCATGGAGGTTGGATGGCCGAATGATGTGCTGCCCACAGTGTGCCAGCCACTTTTTTAAAACGCTGGATAGACGGTATCAGACTTTTAACACGCCCGTCAGCACTGCCCAGGTGCTCACCATTTATGAAAAGAGACGCTGCAAGCGCTGTAAGTTCAAGTGGTTTGTTCAACGTTGCGTGAACCGCCATGGACCGGTGGGCGCTTCCGTGTGGGTGGGGTATGCGCAGTGGATGCAGGCCGTTCCGCTCAGTCGCAGCACGCGCCAGTTGATGGAGCAACAGGGCTGTCGTCTGATGGCCAGCGAATATTCGCATCGGGTTAGCCGTGGGGCGGACCGTGCGCAGAACTACCTCAAAGGGATCGCGCGGGCGCAGCAGCAACGGTTACAGCCCCCGACCCAAACCTGGCAGGAATGAGCACCATGAAGCGAACCGTCCGTACGCCCAAAACCACCACAAGCCCGCCCAAAGGGCTCTGGAAAAAACTGCTGGACGCCCTTAGCGAGCGCTACCAACGGATACTGGAAGTGTTTGACCAGGCGTTGGTTTCCGACAATCTGAAAGACCGCATTTGGGCCGTGGACCAAATTCTTAAAAGGCTCGCTCCGGAAGCGGATACCTCGACCAGAGGCGACAAAAAACATCCGGCGGCGGCGGCCAACACCACCAGCCAACGGCAGCCCAGCACCCTTTCCGAGCAGGAGTTAATGCAACAAATTCGGGAGTTACTCAACGATGAAAGCCTCTGAGGAATCGTTGCTCAACTGCAAAAGCCAGGCGCGGACTACCTTTCCATTCCTACGAGTGGTTCGGATAGTGGATGCAGAGGCCCTGTGCTTTTACCAGCGTGGTTTAGCATCGTTGTTTACGCATTTTAACGCGCAGTTGTGGGATGAAGCCTGCCAACTACAAGCCTTGTTGCAGTCAGACGATCGACCGGTTGAGCAGCAGTGGTTTGGCAACGTTGCCCAATGTGTTCCCTACCTCTGGCTGGCGGTCGATCCGTGGCATCAGGTCTGGGCGGCAGCCTCTCTCACAGATTGTGTGGTCGGGCGTCACGCCTACTTGCACGGGATTAGCCACCCCAGCCTGAGGCGACACCCGGCCGTGACGGAAACCGCCATGGCCGCCATCGATACGGCGTATGAAGCCCTGGGCGTACTGAAGGTGAAAGCCGAATTTGAGGCCAACAATATCGGCGCCACCGGGTTTTGCCGTCGGTTTGGCTTTGTGCGCGAAGCGATGTTTGAACAGGACAACCGGGTGCAAGGCCAACTTTGTGCTGTGGTTGTCTATTCCTTATTTGCCAATGCCTACTATCACACCCAACGGAGGATGCTCACCCATGTCATTCGGACGCAAAAAAAACGATTCGCCCCCGCCCGTGCAGGCGCCCCCGGCCATTACCCGGGTTGAATTCAACGCGCCTATCGGAGATCGGTTTATCAGCGAGGTGGTGGGCTCTACCCAAACCGCCAAGGCGGAACTGTCTCCCTTTACCCAGGCATTGGTGGATCAAAGTGCCGATGCCGCTCTGGAAGCCCTGAGCGGGCTCATTCAGCCAGACGCCACACGTTCGGCCCAAATACAGCAACGCGCCGATGACTACTTTCAGGATCTGTCGCGTACGATTAACGATAGCGCCGATGACGCCATTCGACGGACCCAGTCCGGTCTGGCCCGTCGGTTTGGGGGCAGTGCCAACGCCACGTTTGGCAACGATTTAATTGATCGCCTGGAGCGGAGCCGCCAGCAAGAGCTGGCCGGTGCCCGACGTAACGCCAATCTGCTCGGGGAAGAGTTGTCTCAAAACGACGAAACCTCTCGGGTGCGAAGGCTTTCCACGTTTTTAAACCTGGTCAACGCCCCGTTTGAGCAATCTTACAGCCTGTTTGTTCCTTCCAGCGATACCTTGCTCCAGGAACGGCAGCGTGAAACGGACCTGGCCCGCTTTCGTGCTTCCTTGGCCGCCCAGTACGACCAAAACCTGAACCGCTCCCAGATAGCCCGTGGCAATGCCATTGGCGGGGTGGCCAACGGTCTGTTCTCCCTGTTTGGCTAGGGCGTTCTTCCCGCTCTCTTTTGCCTTGGCTGCAATACTTTGCTCCCCGTGCCGACAGGGACACCCCCCCCATGGCGCCTGTTTTTTGGCTCTGCTGTTATTTGGCTGGTGGTGTCTCTGGCCCAAGGGGGGGGGCTGGCAGCCCCATTATGTTGTATCTGTGATCTTTATCTTTGCGTGAACTGAGGACGCAATCTAGCGCATGGCGGAGTTTCGGACCCCAATGAATCCACCCCACCTCACCCCCCGGCTGTTACTTTCCCAGCGATGGGAGCTGTTGCGGCAGGCCAAGCAGAACCCCAGCCTACAGGGCCTACTGATGGAACAGTGTCGGCGAGATATTCGCTTCTGGTTTCGGCATTTTTGCTGGACGTTTGACCCGCGCCAGACGGACTGCCCCCACCGGCCGTTTGTGCCGTACCCCTTTCAGGAAGCCCTGTTGCTCCAGGTGAAAGATGCCATTGACCACGGGCACGATTTACTGGTGGAAAAAAGCCGGGATATGGGCGTGAGCTGGCTGATTTTACTCATATTCCAGCACTACTGGCTGTTTCAGGAAGGCGCGCACTTTCACCTCGGCTCTCGCAAGGAGGATTACGTGGACCGTAAAGGTGACGTTTCCACCCTGTTTGAAAAGCTTCGTTATAACCTGTCTCATTTGCCCGGCTGGATGAAACCCGAAGGCTTTGACGCCAACCGACACGATCTTGTCTGTCGGCTGGTGAACCCGACCAATGGCAATACCATTACCGGAGAGAGCAGCAACGAGCACTTTGCCCGTGGAGGGCGCTACCGGGGCATTTTAATGGATGAATTTCCCGTCTGGCCCAAAGCGGATGCCGCCTACGCCGCCGCGGGCCAATCCAGCCCATGCCGCCTGGTGGTGGGCACGCCTTACGGCAAAAATAACCGTTTTGCCGATCTGCGTTTCAATAGCCCGATTGCCGTTGCAACCGTTCACTGGCAGAACCATCCGCATAAAGATGCCCACTGGTACCAGGCGCAACAGCAACGTATGACGGAAGACGAGGTGGCCCGAGAACTCGATATTCACTACAGCCGGTCCTTGCGAGACCGCGTGTTTACCGAGTTTAACCCCGTGCAGCACGTGGCCGACTTACAGGCCTTGCCCAACCGTCGGATGATTCGTAGTTGGGATTTTGGCTTTCACTGCCCGGCCTGTGTGCTCATTCAGCTAGATGCCCACGACCGCGTGCAGGTGCTGCTGGAGGTGGTAGGAAACAGAGAGCGCCTGGTGCCATTTGCCCAGCGCGTTTTGGCCCTGTGCGCGGAGCGATTTCCGGGGGCGATGTTTGAGGATGTGTGCGATCCCGCCGGGACGCAACAGTCCGATAAAAGCGACCATACCTCCATAGAGCTGTTGAACAGCCTGGAGGTGTACCCGTTTTACCAGCGCAGCCGCTTGCTGCACGGCATTGAACTTATTCGGCTCAAGTTGGCGGAAAATATAGACGGGGTGGCCGGTCTTCGGGTGGATCGTCGCTGCGCCAAGCTGATTGAAGCCCTGGAAGGCGGCTATCGCTACGGACCCAACCAGTCCGAACTTCCCCTGGAGGAACACCCCTACGAAGATATGGTGGATTGCCTGCGTTACGCCGTGGCGTACAAATGCCAAATCCCCAGCCGAAAACCCTTGACGAAGCCGCGCACCTACCAGCCGGTGAATCGCTACACCGGGTATTAGGGTGTGTCATTAACCAGTGTTTATTGCAGAGGCGTGCGATGGTGTAAACAGTGCAACGACCCTGCAAATGCGGCTCAAAAGACTGATTGATGATAAACCCTGCGAATTACTGCACGGCCAGGAGCTTGTGGGTTTGGGGAATGACCCGCACGTGGTGGAAAAAGTGGTTTAGTGTGTCCTGCACTCGAAAAATGTCCGCAGGGCGAACCCGCACGCGGTAGGGTAAATCCAAGGTGGTTTCCGGCTGAAGAAAGATGGGAATGTGTCGGTCGGGCAGTACGGCCTCAATGGCCCGAAGTTCTTCGAGGCTGGTGTTTGCGTTAAACACCACTTTGACAAACAGTTCCGTTTGCGGGCGCTGCCGAACCGCTTTGTAAAACTGGGCGTGCTCCGTAAACAGGGGCGCTTCGCCCGTGGCGGAAGGCAACTTAATATCCATTGCCACAATATCCGTGTGGGGCAGTACGGCGTGGAGCAATTCGGGCTGAGTGCCGCTGGTTTCCAGGTAGGTTTTTAAGCCCAGGCTGCGCACGCCTGGCAGGACGCAGGCCAGCCAACGATGGTAGAGCAGTGGCTCGCCTCCGGTAAAGCTTACGCTGTGGTGCTTGGCTGTGGCGTTCAGCCGGGAAATAACGGCCAGGATGGTCTCTGGCGATAGGGGGTTTTCCAGAGGCTCCAGGTCCGCTGAGCCGGGGGTCCACGCTACATAGCAACGGCCATCGGGCGTTTCCATTGGGGTATCGCAGTAGGCGCACTTTAAATGGCACTTGGCTCCGCGCACAAAAATTTGTCGCACCCCCACGTAAGGCCCTTCTCCCTGTACGGAAGAAAACACCTCTTGGATGAGGGCCATCTGGCTGATGGCGGCTAGACGGGGAGTTCCCTCGGCGGTGGGTGGGCTGGATAAGACCACGGTTGAAATCCTGATGATTTGCGGAAACTTTTTTGCGGGAACTTTTTGCAGGAACTTTACGAGGACATTGCTTTCTCAGTATAAGAGAACAGTATAAACAAAACCGTGAACCGGTTCACGGTTTCGCCATTGTAACAAAACAAAGCAGAACCAGAAGGCCTGTGCCGGACGTCGTATCGCACCCCATCTGGTTTGAGAGGGATGCACTGAATGACATTTTTTAACGCTGCTGCACTTTCCAAACACTTACCCCCCGTTTTAAGTTTGTCTGTTGGCTTGGCTTTGCTGGCTTCGCCCTGGGCAACGCTTTCGGCTCAGGTGGCGTATGAGGTCACCCCGGCCTTTGTGTTGGGCAATGGCACGCTGCGTATTCAGGGAAAGAACGTGCAGCGGCCAGACAACGCCATTGTTTTGTACGATAGTGATTATGGTGCTTCCACACGAACCAACAACCACGGCGTGGAGCTGATGGCCAAACCGGTGGCGGGAAAGGCCCACACTTACCGGGTGATGTCCCAAACCAACGTGTGGACCTGTCAGGCGCAGAAGCGAGAGGATGCCTGCGGTAACGCCCCTATTCCGGCAGAGGGGGTGGTGCTTTCTGCAACGGGGGATAAACGGAAACCGTTGATGGATGCCTTACCGGTCGGGAGTGAATTTGCGCTCAATCCGGTGTGGTTTCAGCAGCGGCGGGTTCCCTTTGCGGCCATTAACCCAGACATGACCACCAACCCTCGCGGCAGCGGCTTTCCGGGTTTCCGTGGGGGCAACCAGTTGGTGATTTATAACGACAGTTACGGCAACCGAACCGGCACCAACGAGTACGGCTTTGAGGTGACCGTGCAGGAGGGCACCGTGGTGACGCGCGACGGCGCCAATTCGGTCATTCCGCCGGGAGGCTACGTGCTTAGTGGCCATGGCAGCATGCGCCAGTGGCTGATTGAAAATGCCCCGGTTGGTGCGCGCATTCGCCTGGACTACGACACGAAGACGGTAAACAGCGAACTGAATTTGGATACCTATCGTTTTCGTCTTGCCAATACATTGGCAAGGCTAGGGTGTGGGCTGCAACCCGCTACGGCAGAGGCTTGCCGAAATATTGAACTCCTCAAGGCAGAGGCCGAGCAAAACGCTTTGGCCAGCAATCCAACGGAGGCCGCCTGGCGTCTGCAACAGGCGATCAATCGGGCGGAAGAGGCCAGTTGGAAAACCTACAGCGCTTTTCCAAAAGAGGCCGTGAAGGCCGTGTGGCATCGCCCGGTGGAAAAAACACGCGTGGCTGTCGGTGAGACGCTGGACCGGTTGAAAGCTTCCGGGCTGAACACCGTGTTTTTAGAAACCTTCTTTCACGGCTACACCATTTTTCCCTCGGATACCTACCGGAAGTACGGCTTGCCGATTGTGCAAAACCCCAAGTTTGCCTCGGGCGATCTGTTGTCCTGGTGGGTGGATGAGGCCCATAAGCGTGGAATGAAGGTGCATGTGTGGTTTCAGACCTTCTATGTGGGCCATAAACAGGTGGGTGGGCCAGGCCCTATTTTAAGCCGCTATCCACAGTGGGCCAATGTGCAGTATTCGGCCCTGTATTTTCCGCCAGCGCCGCCGCTCACTCCGGTTACCGCTCCTGCTTTGCAAAATGCGAGCCCATCCAAAAGCGCGAGCCTATCTAAAAGCGCGACGCTATCCAAAGGATCCGCGGAAAATCCCTTGCTGGCACCCGTAACTTTGAACGAAACCACACCCCTGCGTGCCAAGCGAACCGCACTGCCGCCAGTGTTGGCGCAACCCGCCCCGGCAATCGGCAAATCAACCTTGGGCGAGTCATCAACCGCGACCCCACTGCCAGATAGTTTGGCGGCCTCCTCAGACACATCTCCACTTCTCCCCGTGGCACCGCCTGTGCCCCCGCCTGCGGTCGTGCCGTCTCGCCCAACCCCTTCCACGGTGGAGGCGGGTGCCTACTTCTTGGACCCGGCCAACCCAGAGGTCCGGGAGTTTGTACTGGATTTGGTCTCTGAAATTGCCAGCCGCTACGCCGTGGATGGCATTCAGTTGGATTACATTCGCTATCCTGGCAGTTTTCCGCCAGAGCGCTTCAGCTATCTGAAGACCACCTGGGGCTACACCACGGTTGCCCGCAAGGCGTTTGAGCAGCAGTATGGAATCGATCCAACCACGCTTAGCCCGGAACATCCGCTTTGGGCCAACTGGATGCAGTTCAAGGCGGATCAGGTCAACCGCGTGGTGGAAGACGCGTCGCGAATTGTGCACCAAACGGCCAAACAGAAAAATCGAACGATTTGGGTGTCGGCGGCCATTTTTCCGGAAACCGACAAAGCCTACATTCAAAAGCATCAGGCCTGGGGCGTCTGGGCCAGGCAGGGCTGGGTGGATGCGTTGGCGCCAATGTCGTTGACGGGTGCCGTGAGCATTGTGGGCGAAAACGTGCGTCGGGTGCTCGATAGCACACAGCAACGCGTGCCGGTTTGGTCTGGCGTGTTTGCCCCGTTTAACAACCTGCCCCCAGAACGTCTCCTGGAGCAGGTAAGCGTGTCTCAACAAACCGGTGCCAAAGGCTTTGCAGTGTTCGATAGCGCGCATTTGACCGGCCGAATGGGGCGGGCGCTTTCTGCCAGCCAGCAGGGCGCTGCAATGACGGGCCAAACGCTGCCCACGGTGCCGCTGCCTTAAAATCTGTTAAAAAAATGAAATCCAACAACCAGGGACGCGGCTGAAAGCCTTCTTGGGCGTTGTTGGCGGTTACAGTCTTGTTACACTCTCTGTCGGCGTTTCGCAGAGTTGTTATAATACTCTCATTCCCAAAGCATCACGTGTTGGTTGCTTCAAGTATTTGTAGAGGATTTGGTTGGTGTTTGCCGCATATCGTCACTGTCGCTGGTACGACCCATACCCCAAGCTATCGTTTGCGCTAAAGCTGTTTTATTTGGCGCCCGCCTTTCAGCGCGCCCAGGTCATCGGGCGTCTTCAGTATTTTTTAGAGCATCAGTTGGGGCTTGGGCCTCTGTCTCAGGTGTTGAATTATTCCAACGCAGACCGGCAACGCTGGTCTGATCGAATGGACGCCTCTGCGCAAATTTTGGAAATGTTAAAGCACGGCCCGGAATCTCTCAAGCAGGTTTCCGCAGACAAGCTGCTGGAATTATTGGGAGAATCGACCAAGAGCCCCGCGCTGGTAGGTGTTTAACCAAGCGCAAACAGCCGGACATGGGCGGGGGACTGATTACCGTGTTTGTAACAATTTGATCACAGACTAGAATCTTTACAAGACAGAATCCGGCCTCGTGAGGCACAATAGGCACATACTCTAACTCTCTATCCTTTGTGCCTTTTGCGTTCGCTTTGCGAGCAAAGGCTTTTTTTTGCCCATTTTTTCGATTCAGCCCACGGGCTCCTTCGGAGGGGTTGTTTTGAGAATATTTAATGCCAACCCGGCGCGGGCTGTTTGACGCACATTAACGAATCAGGCAGGCCGGAGAGGTTCTTCCTCCAAACAGTAAAATGGGCGTTTGGCGTGCCAGTGCGGGAGATTGAACCGGGAGCCAGTAGTCTTTTACCAGCAGTTCGGCAACTGACTGCCACTCAAAGCCGAGGCGCTCCAGGTTTTTTTGCGCCTCTTTCTGAAAATCGAACACCTGAATACGCACCCTGGGGCTGGCGGTTGTTTTAAGCACCTGCTGAAGCGCGGCCAGCAGTAAATGGCTGTAGCCTTCCTGCCAGGCAGGGCTTACCATGAGGCTTAATTCATAGTCGTAATAATTGCTCGTCCACAGGTCAAGCGCAGCCAACAGGGGTAAGGGCTGCTCGGGGGTGTGGGAGGAACAGACCACCCAACGTCGGTAAAAGCCGCCCTTCCAACGGTTGGTCCAATCGCGCCACCACGGCCTGATGAAATCTGCCGGTTTTTTCTCTAACGAAAGGCGCACTTCGACTGGAAGACAGTCGTGGTAAAGCTCCATCAGCGCCCGGCTGTCGCTGGTGGCAGACTCTCGCAAGCCGCTAATGGTGCCAGCCTCCAACGACCATTCGGTTGGCAGGCTTTGGGGGTAACGCGCCTGAAACTCATAGGTGTGCAACCGGGTACAGTGCCGGAATCCGCAGGCTTTGAGCAGGCCCAGCGCTTCTTCAAAGCGTTGATTGACCAACGCCACAAAGGTTTGAATGCCATCGGCCCCGTAGTGGTGCACCACAAAATTGACCAGGTGGGTGCCCACCTCCATCGGGCTTTCCTCTGGGTCAATGATGAGTTGTTCAATACGCCAGCGGGTTTTAATCACCCCGTCTGGCGAAAGCCAAATTAGGCCCAACACTTTACCGGTGTTGGCCACGGCTACGTAAATGGCCGGAACAAACTGCCGAGGCGCTGGCAGGCATTGGCTGGTATGCTGAACGGGCACATAAAAATAACCCAGACGACTGAGCAACGAGTCCTGATAGCTGCCCTCGCCAAAACGCTGAAGCAGGGCCACCACCTGCCCCACGTGGCGCCAACCCATCCGACGAATCTTCATGCCGGTAGCCCCTTTTGCCCGCAACGGGCAGGCGGAAGCGGTTGGCCAACGGTGCTTGGCAGTAACATTAAAAGCCGGATTGGGCGCATACCGATGACTCTGAAACCTCTAGGGAAAGTAGACGTGACGATTAAAAAAATACTGGACGCGCCGGAGCGCTCTGTTTCGCAGATCGTTTGGTCTCATTGCACAGGCCGTTTATGAGATTCAGTTTAACGGCTTCTGCGGCGTAAGACTATCCGGTGCCCATAGGAATCGGTGGGCGGTACCCGGCCGCCTGTTTTACGGAAACCCACAAGATTCAGGATGCGTCCGCGGGCTGTTTCGGCATAGAATAAACGCAGCCGCTATGAGCTACGGGTGGTTGTACCAGCTTGCAAACAAAGTAGATTCGTTGTGTCATGAGCAATCCTAAATCGCATAAACCGTCTCGCACGGTGGCTAGTAACCGCAAGGCCTACCACGAGTACCACATTGTGGATACCTATCAGGCGGGTTTGGTGCTAACCGGCACGGAAATCAAGTCCATTCGGGCAGGGAAACTTTCCATCAACGAAGGCTTTGCCCGGTTGGACAAAGGCGAGCTATGGCTCTACGGCATGACGATAAGCCCTTACCAGCAGGGAAGCTACAACAACCACGAGCCGGATCGTCCCCGAAAGCTTCTCCTGCGGCGGGATGAAATTCGTAAGCTGATTGGCAAAATGCAGGAAGTTGGGTTGACACTCGTCCCGTTAAAACTGTATTTTGTTAGGTGTTGGGTCAAAGTAGAACTGGGATTGTGCAAGGGTAAAAAGTTGTACGATAAGCGCGAAACAAAGCGCAGCCAGGACACCCGGCGAGAAATTGAAAGAGCGATGAAACAGTACCGGTAACCATGTTGTTGTTGGGATTCCATTTTTCGGGTAGGGCTTTGGGGCAGCCAGGCGCCGTATGCCCTCTGTGTCCCGTTTACAGAACAGCCCTTTCTGTCCAAGCAGCCATTGTATAGAACGAGATAAAGAGCCTGAAATCCATGACGCCGCGCGGGCCCAAACGAGAACGAAGCGAGCTACCCAAACCCATCTTGCAGGAGGGTCAGTTGGGCTACTTTCCGGTGCACCCGTTGGCCCTGGCCTGTTTGCACTACGGCCTGGGCAGCCTGCTCATTGGTCACCGAGACGCGGAAGATACCCTGACCCTGAAGCAAACCGGGACCGTGGCGCTGGAAAGTGGCCTGACGTTGGAGCTTCATCAGCGTTTTTTCAACGGAATGTCCGACGCGTTTTTTAGAGGGCGCTTGTCTCAGGTGTTAATGGTTGCCCCGGATGCCAAATGCGCCAACGATCTGGACCCGTTGGTGGATGAATTTGCCGACTATGTAGATAAGTTGCACGCGCTGGGGTTTCTCATTCCGGGTGGCTTTGTGGATCCGGTTGAGGCGCTGTTTCCGAACCTGGTGCTGATGACGCCGGGGCTTTATTACAGCACATTTTTATCCCGTTTGCGGCAAAATTTAGCCAATATGGATTTTTCCGCCTCCGTTAGCGGGGTGGGCGAAAAGGTGCTTCAAAAGTGTATTCGTGGTCTGTTTGTGGATGAACATCACCTGCCGGTGGATGTCTTGTCGCTGCAACCATCCAACTTGCAGCTTTGGCTGGCAGGTGGTTCGTTGCAGGGCCAGCAAACGGTGCAACAACTGTTGGAGCGCCAAGGGGTCCGTGTTCGGTGCTTTGCCGCCACCGAGGCAATGGCCGAAGCCTTGGAGTTTAAGCTCATTCATAACGTGCTGACCCAACGGCTGTTGTATGCCGCGCGGTTGCCCAAAGCCCCCAAAAATGGCTGGCAAGCCAGCCTCAGCCAAGCGATTGTTCAAGTGGCGCAGTCGCGCCGTGCCATTGCCCAAAACCAGGAACTGCTGGCCTTTATTACGGAGAATCTTCGTGCACCCGATTTGTGTAAAAAGTCGCCTGCTGCTGAAAATCCGTCTCCACTGCCAGAAGACATCCGGCTTTTGGAGCATTTGCTTCAGGTGGCGCAGCAGTTTGAGCTAAACCCGGCCCTGCAAACCCTCAAGACCCTTGAAGCGGGCCTATAGAAGGTCCAGGTTGATCCCCTTTGAGAAGCGACAACTTACGGCGAGGCTTTTCCACCGGCGGACAACACCTTGACGGGGTTGGGGCCTTTGCACAGTTTTCTGCCGCTGGCTTTGGCAATGCCCTTGAGCATGCCGTTAAATACCCAATGGTGCAGCGGTGTTACCAACCACCAGTACAGCATGCCCAACAGACCGTAGGGACGAAACCGCGCCGTTTGCACCAGTTCCGTTTCGCCAGGCCGACGGCTGTTGAGCTGAAACTCCAGAACGGCCTCGCCGGGAACACGCATTTCGGCGGCCAGCAGCAACTTCCAAGGGGCATCAACCGCCAGTACCCGCCAAAAATCCAACGCATCTCCCGGAAACAGATGGACCGGATGGCGGCGTCCTTTCCGAAGACCAATGCCACCAAAAAACAGGTCCAGAATCCCGCGCAAGCCCCACATCCAGTTGCCGTAGTACCAGCCGGTTTGTCCGCCAATACGAACAATGGGCTGCCAAATTTCCTCGGGCTCGCCCGCCAGAATCATTCGCCGACGATCCTCATACACGGTGCCACCCGCCCAGTTGGGATCCCCAGGGTGCAACCACTCGGGCACCTGGAGCGCTCCGGCATCCGTCCAGTGACTCTCCACCTGATGATCCTGCATACGCTGGAGCGCCAACCGAACGGCCTCGCGCGCCGAAAGCAGCGGTTGTGGAATAAGATGCTGAATTCGGTTTTCCTGGCACACCACCGGGTTACGAAGACCTTCCGCCAACGGCTGGGCAATGCTGGCCGGTACAGGCGTCACCAGATGAATCCAGTACGAGCTGACGCGTGGGGTAAACACCGGCACGGGCAGTATCCACCGGCGAGGCAGGCACGCTTCCTGGGCGTATATTTCCATCAACTCGCGGTAGGTTAACGTGTTGGCCCCGCCCACGTCAAACGTCTTGCCGATCGTTTCCTGGACGTTAAGACAGGCCTGCAAGTAGTACAACACGTTACGAATGGCAATCGGCTGGCACGGCGTATACACCCACCGGGGGGTGATCATCACAGGCAGGCGCTCCACCAAATAACGCAGAATCTCAAACGAGGCGCTTCCTGAGCCAATAATCATGGCCGCGCGCAGCACCGTAACCGGTACAGGGCCTTCGGCCAGTAAAGCCTCCACCTCTCGGCGCGAACGCAGATGTTTGCTGAGTGCCGAGGCGTCTTCTCCCAGGCCGCTGAGATAAATAATACGCGTAATACCACTGCGGGCCGCCGTTTGGGCTACCTGTATGGCCGCCTCTCTGTCTGCCGACTCAAAGTCACGGTGCCGTGGATTCATGGAATGCACCAAATAATAGCAAACGCCGCAGCCTGCCATGGCTCTGGCCAACGATTCCGCATCCAGCACGTCCACCGCCTGAAGCTGCACATTGGCGTGGGCCGCCCACGGTCTCGCGCGCAATTTATCCAACGACCGCCCAACGGCCCGAACCCGGTAACCCGCCTCCAGCAAACGCGGCACCAAACGACCCCCCACATAACCGGTGGCCCCGGTCACTAAAATAGGGCGGTCGGCTGCGGGTTTCTTGGGCTCTGGCAGGGGCTCATCCGCTTCGTTGTCTTCTGATGGATATGAGGCTGACACAGTGGTAAGGACTCTTAGTCAACCCGATCCACCAACAGAATGTCCGGCCCCTTAATGACCTCTTGTAATAGGGCAAAGGTGGCGTAGAACGTAATGACTTTATCTTTTTGTGTAAACTCGCTGGCGCCCAGCGTTTCCAACGCCTCGCGCAACCGTTGGGTGGCTTCTACCGTGTGCGCTGTGGCAGAAAAATGGACCCGCTCCGTTTGGATTTGCGCCCAGCCTTTTTCTTTGCTGTAAGTTAAAAACAGGTTCCAGGCGCGACGCGTGAAACGGGCAGTGCAGCTGGTCAGGCGATCGATATTAAAGGGCGTTTCCGCAGGCTTGTTGTTGGCCTCTTCAGCAGCAGGCTCGGATGCTGGGACAGTGGTGGCAGTAGCGGCATCACTCATCGGTACGTTGTTGCAACCTCCGGAAACTAGAACGGCACTGGAACGAATACGCAAGTACCATCATAAGGGCGACATACGCTGACAGCAAGCGTGTCTGCACAACCCAGAGCTACAGGCCAGTCGATAAACCGGGAGCTTCCTCTGGAAGCACCGTGGCCTTTAAGTCGTAAGGCGTGGCGCTGGTTACTTGCGCGGCGACCACCTCTCCTGGATGAACCGCAACCCCCTTGGGGTTTCGTAAAATGACTGCATTATCCACCTCAGGGGCATCCCACTGCGTACGTCCTACCAAAACCCCAGAGGGACGAAGCTCATCCACAATGACGGGTAGCGTCCGGCCGACCAGTTGCTGATTAAGCTCAAACGCAATAGGCTGTTGCAGCGCCATTAAACGCTTCCGCCGGTCTTTTGCCACTTGCTTGGCCACTTTACCATCCAAACGCTGGCTTGCCGCCGTATCCACGTCAGAATACTCAAAAACACCCAGGCGATCCCAGCGCACCTGCCTCGCCGTTTCTTCCATGTGCTGGAAATGTGTTTCTGTTTCGCCAGGAAAGCCCACAATCAGGGTGGTTCTTAAGCGAATTCCTGGCACTGTCTGACGAATCCACGCCACATAATCAGCCGTATCAATCAAAGGGCGGTTCATTCGCTTTAGGATATCTGGATGGGTGTGCTGAAGCGGACAATCCAGGTATTTGACCACTTTGTCGCAATCTCGAATGGTCTCCAATAGCCGTTGATTCAGCCGGTCATTGGGGTAGGCATACATAAACCGAAGCCAGGTAAGGCCGTCTACATTGTTTAAAGCCTCTAGCAGTGTGGGCAGGTCTTCTCCCGTATCTCGACCATAACTTGTATTGTCCTGGCCGACCAAAACCACTTCTGTCACACCTTGATCAACCAGGTGTTTGACGTTTTCTACCACGTTTGCCACAGA
This sequence comes from Candidatus Melainabacteria bacterium, assembly GCA_033763415.1. Classification (GTDB taxonomy): domain Bacteria; phylum Cyanobacteriota; class Vampirovibrionia; order Vampirovibrionales; family JAJTHC01; genus JANRKP01. Next base: position 103,605 of record JANRKP010000001.1, read on the forward strand.
ACGGCTGCGCAAACTCCCTCGCATTGAAGGAATAATGCAAAACGTACACCGGTAGTCGCATCCTTCGGAAATTTTGACGTAAACCGAAGCTCCAGAGGCAACATGGCGACGGACACGATCCTCGGTTAAGATAAATGTGGGATCCTGCTGTGTGGCCAAAACGCGCTCTCCCTGGCGTGTTCGCGACACAATCCCGGCAATATCAGCCACATGGTCAATGCCCACCACTGCCTGAGCCTCAGGAAAAAGCTCCAACAGCTCCCCCTGAAATTTTTGAGCGAGACACCCTGTAATTAAAAGCTTTTTTCCTCTCTCTGCCAGCGCGACCAAGCACTCTACCGATTCTTTCTGTGCCGCCTCAACAAACGCGCAGGTGTTTACCATCACCAGGTCCGCTTCTGCATCACTAGCGACAATCTGGTGGCCATCCTTTTCCAACAACCCAAGCATTGTCTCAGTATCAACCAGGTTTTTGGGGCAGCCTAGGTGGACAAAGCTAATTTTGTGCGCATTTTTTTCAGGTTTGGCAACAGAATTTTCAGTAATAGCTGGCATTGAAGGGCTTTCTTGGTATGGGAAAATAAACTGAACGACAGCAGATTATCAAGTAGAATAATCCCTCAAAACAGCCTGGGACGCAAGATTAACAACGTAATGTAACATACAAACCGGACACCCTGTTGTGGATTTCAACTTGACGTACTCTGGCGAGCCGTTTCGGCTGACGCTGTGCTGGTATTCAGTGGGGCGGGAGAAACATCATACAGATGGCCGAGGATTCCTGTATGTGATTTCGTTTAACTTAAAAAGGTAACAAAACATCGGGCGAAATAAAAACGAGAGAGAATGACTGTATAGAGAGAACGACTCACCAACTTTTCGGTTTAAATCTCAACCTGTAAATTAAACATTTGACTTTAACCATAAAGAAGTCAATCTATTTTTTTAAAAATCAAGGGGTATTTTATTGAATGGCGAAATTTCATTTTTCGCTTCAAACGGTGCTTGAGCATCGTGCTCGTGAGGTGTTGCAAATTCAGCAACAGTTGGCGAAGGAGCAAAAATTATTGCAAGAAATGCATGCGCACATTTTGCACCTTCAAAAAGAAATGCACCAGGCTTACCAAAGTCAGCAACAACTGTTATCCAACATTAATGGCACTGTCTCGGCCGAGCTTATCTCTGCACAAGGATTACACGGTTATGTTCAAAAACTGAGATTAAACGAGATTGCTGCTTCTAAACTGCTCATGCAGCAGCAGCAAAAAATTAAAAAAATTAATCAAATCCTATTACAGGCAAAAATAAAAGCCCGAAGCTTAGAAGTTCTCTCTGAAAAACAGAAAGAAGCCTTCAATAAAAACATTCAAAAACAAGAGCAGGATCTGCTGTCTGAAATTTCGAGCAGAAGAAAAATCCAATATACATAATAGGCAGGTAAATATTTACAGGAGCCAATTGAGGATGGAACCGCTCTTAATAGCCGATAACCTCAATCCACTGGTGTCGAATCGTTGCAATAAGCAAGTTAATGTTGACGAGAAAAACATTGATGATTCTGCTCCGAGTTTTTCTGAAACGCTATCTTCCTGCTTAAATAACTTAAATTCTTGTGTGTCTAAAGCGCACTTACCTTTGCTACCCCAAGAAACGCTTGAAGAATCCAGAGTGGAAGGTTCTTTCACAGAAACTGCCTTGGAGGACAGTGAATTAGGAGATGCCGATTCTCTTTTTGCCTCATTAGAGAGCATTCCGATAAGCCAAGCCTTTTTTGAGCCTTTTTCTATGGATTCAGCTTGTGTCGCTTTTTCTGTTAATTTACCTGCTCTAGAAACTCAAATAAGTCCAGAAAATACTGAGAATAATATTACTATTATTAGTGCAGATTCCGAAGGGAATATTATTCAGTCAGTTGCATTAATTGAACAAAAGTTAATGAGCTCTGAAAATACATTAGAAGTTGCCTCAGAGAAAGAGATAATAGGCTCTAATCCTTCTTATGGCTTTAAAATTTCTCTTCATCAAGATAAGGCTAAAATTGATTTGAATCGGCAATCAAGTTTTTTAGATGAAAATGGAAAACCTAACATATATTCTGAAAATGCTCAGCTTGCAAAATTTCATCCTCAAAATACTTCGTTTGTGTCATTTCAAAAAAATAACTTTGCCACAGCAACTCTCGGCCCTATAGAATTGGCAGAACTTCCAAAAAATCAGATATTAGGCGCTAAACAGTCAGAGGGTGTGTTACTTGAGCCTAAGTTGTCTATAAATAATGTTGTGGACACCAAAATTTTTATGAGTCCACAGCCAGTATTCTCAGAAGGTATCCAAGAAAGTCCTCTGTCTATTTCCAGAAATTCTTTTGGAATGCTGGAAAGTATTCATAAAAATGTCTTAATTTCGTCTATTCAAAATAGTAATACTGATTCAGTCCAAAATGAACTAGATCTTAACTTAGATTCAGAAATAATCACTGCAGTAGTAGTTTCTGAAAGTACACATTTGACTAACAACGATATTATTGATGAAGTTGGCTTGCCTCTGTCTGAACTGCCAGGCGAGGTTGCTCAATCTCTTCCGGAAAAAACAGCGATTTCTGAACTGGCAAAACCAAGTGATGGCGTTAGTATTAAATCACCTAAAAATATTAGTGCTGAAAAAATCAATTCATTGGAAGTGATCGAGCAAATATCAAACTCTCTCATACCTACAGTTCAACAAAAAAGAGCCCAGCTCGAGATTTCTCTTAAACCTGACCATTTAGGGACAGTAAAAATTAATTTTACTCGAGCTGTTGAAGGGGTTATTAACGCAACACTTATTGTTGAAACTGCAGATGTGGAAAAAGTTTTGTCAGAAAATTTAGCGATGTTGCACCAATCACTAGAACGCCAAGGGATACAGATTGGAAACGTCCGAATTACAACACCAATGAGTCTCGAATCCGAAAAGAATCAATATTTACCCTATGATAATTCCAATAGTCATATGTCACATCATTCTGACTCTCAAAGTAATTCATTTTTAGGTCATTCGAATTCAGACCAAAAGTATTTTTTTCAACAAAATCATTCCCATCATACAAAATTAGCTGTTTCTGACGAGAATAGTTTTTTAAAAGCGGACTCTTCTGAGCCTAGCTCTGAAATGACAGATAACAGAGTTGACTCAAAGAGAATTAGTCTACTTGTATAAGTTTAATTTAGGAGGGTATGAATTGTGAGCTATATAGAGGCTCAATCTACCTTAAATATTATCAATAATGACACTTCTAAAACGCGCTTTAGCCAGGGGCAGCAACGGGTTGGCTCTAGTGATATTGGTAAGGACGGTTTTTTACAGCTACTTCTAGCACAGCTTAAACACCAGGATCCGATGAACCCTGTTGATAACACAGAATTTTTAGCTCAGCAAGCCCAATTTACACAGATTGAAAAATTAGATCAACTGAATAGCAGTATCAACAAAGCAAATGCTATTTCTCAGGCTGGCACTATGATCGGTAAAAATATTGAGTATGTGGTATTGGATAGTAATGGTAATACCATTCGAGGCGAAAATGGTCAGCCGTTATTAGCCACAGGAAAAGTGGACAGTGTCCATATTTCTGAGGATTCTGTTGGGCTGAAAGTTAATGGAAATAACATTACTACGGATTTGGTCACGCAAATATTTTCCGAATAATTGAATTAAGCAGCATACAGCAAATTGAGAGAGAAGAACATAAAGGGGAATTGATATGACTCAAGGCTTGTTTTCGGCTGTGTCTGGCGTAAGAGCCAACCAAATTAAATTGGATGTTATTTCTAACAACATTGCAAATGTTAACACAGTCGGCTTTAAAGGAAGTAGTGTTAATTTTGCAGCGGTCTTTGCTCAGACGATTTCTGGTGGCACGCCGCCGAATGGTAATATTGGTGGTACAAACCCAAAACAATTGGGCGCTGGTACCCAGGTTGCGGAAATCTCTCAGAACTTCGCTCAAGGTGGGGTTCAATTTACCGGACGATCCACTGATTTTATGATTAGCGGCGAAGGTTTTTTTGTTATTGAAAAAATTGATCCCAATTTAGCTGGATCTAACAGTAGTAGTGATTATTACACACGCGCTGGCAATTTTAGTCTCGATAGCGATGGAAACCTGGTAACTACTTCTGGTAACCGTGTTCGAGGAAGTTCTCAAATTTCTGGAAGCTCTCCTGCTACGCGAGATAACGTCCAAATTCCGATGGAAATTATGATAGCCAAAGATATTAGTAACGTAACCGGTAATGTTGTGGAGACGCACTTTGGTTTGCCTGGTACAGCAACGGCCACATTTACCGCTGCTCAGGCCGCTGGTACCACTCAAAGTATTGCTACTGTTCAATTAGTTAACTTTAGTGTTGGTACAGATGGTGCTATTACCGCCACCTATTCTAACGGTGATAGAATTACAGTTAGAACTAACCAGGCCCTCGTTACAGCAAACCCTGGAAACCCAACAGCCTGGCGCAGAGAAATTATTCACTTGCCTTCAGAGGGTGGAACGTTTTCCAGTATTAACTTGCAGGCTACAGATGCAGGTACAGTGGATCAGGTAAGCAATGTGTTTACCGATGGAACTGGCGCCGCGAGTATGCAAGGGATGCAAATGCAGCTGCAGCTTGCTGGATTTACGAACCCAAAAGGATTGGTTTATAATGGTAATAATAATTTTGAAATCGGGGCAAACTCGGGCGATATTTTCCTAGGGGTAGGCAATGCCGGTAGTCGTGGTGCTATTCAAAGTGGAGCACTCGAATCTTCAAATGTGGATTTGGCTGGAGAGTTTAGTAATCTGGTTATTTCCCAGCGAGGGCTTGAAGCAAGCAGTCGAGTTATTCGAGCCCAAAGTGAAGTGCTTCAAACCGTGATCAACTCCGTCTAATCCCTTTAAAAAATTCTCAATTTTGCTGTTTTATTCCCACGCACGTGATGGTTCCATTGAACCGCCCGCAGAAACCAGTTTTCTGCGGTTTTTATTTGGTTGATTTGCTAAGATGACTCCGGTAGCCGTAACCAGTGTGACCCAAAACATATTTGGATGTAGTGCTTCTCCTAAAACCAGAGATGCCAAAAAAGCAGCAATAAGTGGTTGCAAAAACATGTAAGCAGACACCGTGGAAGGTTGGGTTCTGGCGAGTGCAAAATTATTAAGCGTGTAAGTGACGATGCCCGCTAAAACAGCCATATAGCTCATTAAGCACCAGTCTGTTAAATTCATTAGCTGAATGGTTTTCCAGAGTGCCGAAAAAGAGAGCGTATTTGGGTAAAAGACAGAACCAACTGAAATGAACGCCAATGAGACTATGGCGGCAGTTAAATAGGAATAGCTCATAACAGAGCCATAAAAATATTTTTTTGTAAGTGGCTGACTTAACACCAGGAACGCGGCGAATGCAATCGCGTTGCTTAAGACGATTAAATCGCCCAACCAGGCACTCGCTGGCAATGGCACACCGGCCGCATTTCCCGATAAAACCAAATAGGCAATGCCGCCAAACGCCAATAAAATGCCGCTCAGTTTTTTCCAGGAAAAAATTTCCTGCCGTAGCAACATGCCAAACAGTAGGGTAAACACCGGAACGGTGGCCATAATTAACGTGGCATGAAATGCGGTGGTACGGTGGATACCAAACAAACTAAATATTTGCACCCAAACAATGCCAATCACCGAAATAAATAACATCGGTAGTGCGTCTCGCCGAAAATCAACCTTGGTACGAAAAACCAGCAATTCTAGCAGGCCAGCCAGTATGGCGGTGAGCAAAATCCTGAGAATTCCAACCTCAAGGGCATCCATGTTGCGAAGAATAAGCTTGGTGACAATAAATAACACACCAAAAATAACACTGACCATAAAAAGCGCCACATGCACGGGCGCCCCACTGGGCAAAGCAGTTGTTCTGAGAGAAAGCAAGGATGACGGAAATCGCATTGAGGCACGACTCCTAAAAATTGTTTTGGGAAGGGGGATGGGCCAGAAGCCCTAGGCAGGGGAATTTAATATTGGAAAAGGGAATGTTGGGAACATTGTGTTGCTTTAAATGAGTTTGGAACCATTATAGCCAGATTGACGCGGCTTGTATCTGTGCAATCGCAGAGAGAACCGCCTACGCCCTAGCTGTTTGCCTTCCAGCCAGCCAAATAAAATTCCAGTAATATCGGCCGGTTCAGTCGGTTGGCGGGCAGTCCGCTGCGACGAACATCTGGCGAAAACAGAAACAGGGAGGGTAGGCCTTCTTGTGTTAGATAGCGCAAATTGGGAGGGAGCCTGAATTGTGAGGGCAGGTGTCTTTGACTGGCCAGAACAAAGCCCCAGTCGCCAAACGCGGGGATATAGGCATGGTAAGGCTTTACGGTGGAAAAATTTGCCTCGGTCAGCGTTTGCGCAATGCACCAGAAGGCTTCTGGCGCGAAGTATGGGCTGGTTGCCTGTGTGACCATCAGCCCCGTGCGAGAAAGCCGCTGTTGCAGCAGCCGATAGAATTCTACCGTGTAGAGGCGCGTGAGCGCGTTGCTGTTTGGGTCTGGCAGATCGACCAAAACCACGTCGTAACGCTGCTGGGTCTGCTCTAAAAACTTGAAGGCATCCTGGCTGACGAGCCGCACCTTGGGGTGGTTGAGGCTGTTGTGGTTAATTTGCCGAAGTACGGGATGCTTCTGAAACAGGGAGAGCATTTTGGCGTCTAAATCCACCAGCGTAATGGTTTTTACTTTGGGGTGCTTTAAAACTTCGCGCACAGCCAGTCCATCGCCCCCACCGAGAATAAGCACATTTTCCGGTGTGGGGGCCAACCCCATTGGCACGTGCACCAGCGCTTCGTGATAGCGATATTCGTCCAGGGTAGAGAACTGTAAATTGCCGTTGAGGTACAGGCGTAAGTCTTGCCGGTTACGTGTTAGCACCAGTTGTTGGTAGGGGGTTTGGGTGGAGAGAAGAATTTGATCCTCGTACACCTGGCTTTCCCAGCCGTGTAACAGTTGTTTGGAGAATAGAAGCGTGGTTAGTAGCAAGGCGGTAGCCAATACCAGCCCACTGCTGAGCCCGCGTTGCTGTTTGCGGCTTAACTGGGGCCAGAATGCAACCAGGCTAAGCCCGCCCGTTAGCAGGTTCAGTAGCCCGACCACAACCGAGCTTTGAAACACCCCAAAGACGGGCAACAGCAGAAACGGAAACAAGAAGGTGGCCAATAGCGCTCCCAAATAGTCGAGTGACAGCACGTTGGAAATATTGAGCTTCAGGCTGTAGCGGTGTTCCAGTAAGCGGGTTAGCAGAGGAATTTCCAGGCCAATGAGTGCCCCCACCCCCAGCACCAGCAGGACCATGATAGGCAGGTAACCATTGCCTACCAGGTACACGCCGTACAGTACGGGCACACTTAAGCCACCCACCAGGCCCAGAACCACTTCAACCAGTACAAACCAGAACAACAACTGTTCGGGTCGGTTGACCCAGCGAGAGCACCAGGTGCCAATACCCATTGCAAACATGGTGAGGCCAATGGCCATGGAAAACTGACGAATGCTGTCGCCCAACAGGTAGCTGGAAACAGTGCCGATGAGCAATTCGTACAGAATGGTACACAGGCCCACCACCAGTACGGAAAATTGCAGCAACCCTACCTGCCGGGCGTTCATTTCACCAGGGGCGGGCCTCTGCTCGGCCATCAGAACGTCTTCCTTTGCCAGAGGCAAGGGTTCCACCGTTGAAGCAGGTGCCGGTGCCTGGGTTGGAGTGGCAGAAGAAGACGTCACCGGATATTCCTCTACTTACCGCCGCCAAGGCCATCGGAACGGCCTGTCCCTCGTATGCTATCCCCGCGAACGGAACGTCCACCGGCATAATGGCCAACATCGCCCGCATACCAGCTAGGCCCACCCCAAAAGAAAAACGAAGGTCCTCGGTGAAAACCGTGGTAGCCCGCATAGCCCCAGCCATCGCGGGCAAAATAAAAGGCCAGCATATAAAAAAGGGCCAGTACAACGAGCAACCCACCGGTCCAGGGGAGCAGTTGGCCACGGGCGCTTTTGTTCAGCCAGGATTCATCGCCAGTCATCATTGAAAAAGCCCCCCGAAAACACGCTGCAACCGGTGCTATCATCACCGACGGTGTTCCCCCGGCAGGCATTGCCACGAGAACGCTTTGATTGTAGCCGGAAGCGGCCAATATTGCCAATGCCGTTTCCACCTGCGGGAGTGTTTTGCTGTTCTTTCTATTTTTTGTGGTTCTTGGGTTCCAGTCCGCTCAGTTTGTCCAGGCGGGAGCGAACCCAAGGGGCGTCAGATCAAAAACACCCCTCTGTTGAGTAGAGGGGTGTTTCACGGCATTCTCAAAATTTCGGGCCGACAGGATTTGAACCTGCGACCCCCACCACCCCAAGGTGGTGCGCTACCAAGCTGCGCTACGGCCCGAAGTCTCTGTTGAAGAAACAGGTTTGAAAAAGCTTTTCTATTTTGCGGCAAGGATACTTCGGTGACAAGGGGGCAGACGATCGAGATTCCGTCGGGTTGCTATCAACTTTCTGTTCGGCTCCCAACCGTGGAAGCGTTCGGCGGTTTGCGCGCCCCCTGCTGTGGGGGGTTGCGCCCTGTGCTCGCATCGCCCACAATAGACAGCAGCGGACATTCCGTATGCGGGCATTATTCCGTACCCAATGTCTGTAGTTAATGTCCGTGGCCAATGTCCGTAGTCAAAGCGTGTCGACCACGGTCTGGCGTTCGTTCTCAAAATACCCGTATTAACATAACACCACGGTAAGGACTGGCTGCGCATTGCTGGAAGTGGTCAAACAATGGGTTGCTCCCCCGGAAGTGCCTCAGGCTGGCGAGGTAACGGGCTCGTACTATGTGCGTTCCGGTTCCTGCAACCAGTGTGGCGACTGCTGCACGGGCATCTATCTCATTCACGAAAACCAAACCATCCAAACCCACGAGCAGTTTGAGGCGCTGTTGCCAAAGAACCCGGAATATAACTATTTCAAGCCCATCGATCAGGATGAATCCGGCTTGCTGTTTGAGTGTGTGCATCTGCAAGAAAACCGAAGCTGCGGCATTTACGAGCACCGCCCCGATTTTTGTCGTCGTTACCCCTCGGAAGCCTCCATGCTGCAAGGCGGGGTGTTGTCCGCCTGCTGTGGCTATTCGTTTGAGGTTAGGCAGCGATTTGAGGCCGTTTTAAAGCAAACCGCCCAGCAGTGGCAACTTTCCCCAGGAACCTACTTGCCGTGAACGATCTTTGGCTGACCACTGCCGGTGCTTGCATGATTTTGAGCCGGGGCTGGCGGCTGTTTCGTCAGCAGATGTTGCCCTGCTTACTGCTGCTGTTAATACCCAATGTGCTCTACAGCGTGATGTTGCTGCTGCTGGCCCCCGGCTTTCAGGAGCGTTTTACGCGCAGCCTGCCCCAGGCGGTCGTGTTGGGGCTGCTGTTGCTATGGGTTTATGTGTTGCTTGCCGTTGTGGTGCTGTGGCCGTTTTTTTTACTGCTTTGTGCCGGGTTGTTCGCCCGGCGGAGCTACCGGCAGCTCGGATTGCTGGCCGATGATGCCCCTCACTCCTGGCAGGCCGATTGCCAGGCAATGCTCAAAAAGGCGCCCGGGCTCTTTGTTTACTATCTGTTGGCGCTGGGGCTGGCCGGTGGTTTATTTTTGCTGGATGGTCTGCTGTATGTTCTGGTGTTTTTTGCATTATCCTGGTTTGCAACCAGCGCGCTTGCGCTGGTTGATTTTCCGCTGTCACTGCTGTTTGCTGCGTTGATCTACGCGGGCTTTCATTTGGTGGGGCTTGCGCTGTTGGGCCTGCAAATGACTGGCTTAATCTGCCCGGTGGTGGCAGCCGCCGTGGAGGACCGGCAACCGATGGCCTCAATGTTATGGCAGGCAATGGCTGGCGTGGTAATGCAGCCGCGGCGCAGCCTCCTGTTTGGAGGGCTGGGTATTGCAGCGGGCCTGTGTTTTATGGCGGCCTGGTGGGGACCCATGTTGCTGTACCTGTTTACGGCCCAAAATATGTTGGATAGTACCCGCTACGATCTTCCTGCGTTTGGCCTGGATTGGCTCACGTTAACGTTACTGTCTTTGTGGGGACAAGTGGGCAGCACTGTTTTAGGCGGTTTTTGGTTAACCTCGCTCGTGTGGTTCCATATCGATTGTCAAAACCGGCGCGAAGGGCTGGATTTGTGGCGACAGCTCCAAACCACTGCAGGCCCAGAGAGAAGCCAGGCCGCTCACGTGCCTTTAACCTGAGGATACGAGCGGGTCGTGTGGGTCGTGTCCTCTTTGAGCTTCCCTGGGTTGAATCCCCAACCGTTAAGGCGAGAATAGTTTCTGGCTCAGCGCAGGCGGAGCCTGTGCGGCGATAAAATCCTGTACTTTGCTCAGGCTGGTAATAACGCCCAAGTCGTCTCCTCCCACCACAAGGGCGGTGGCAATGCCGCTAATCTCGCCCCTTGCATTCAGCAGTGGCCCGCCGGAATGTCCTTGGTTGATGGCCCCCGTGGTAATTAACATGCGATCCTGTAGCCGGGAAGGGTTTGGAATTCGTCGATCGGGATCGGTTAAATGGGTCATGTTTCCGCCTACAAAGGTGGGCACCACCACCCGATCCAACCCCAGCGGATAGCCGATGGAAACGGCCATTTCTCCAGGCTGGAGCGACTCTTTTGCGAGCATTAACGGTTGTATGTTCAGTTGCTCCAGTTGGGCGGGCGCGTTCTTATCCTGGAGTCTCACCAGGGCGAGATCGTTTTTGTCGTCTAGCGCATACACTTCTCCCACAAGGCGGATGGGGCTGCCGTTGTTAGGAAAAAATCGCAGTTCCACCAACTTGGGCGGTCCGCTAGCGCTGGTTGCCGGTTGAATAAACAGGCTTTCCTGCGTTTGGGGCGGAGTGCCCTGAACCACGTGCGCGTTGGTTAAAACCCAACCATCTGGCAAATACACACCACTGCCAGAGCCATCCAGCGTTTCCCAGGAACCGGCTCCCTTGAGGCGGCGAATCATCGGAACCGAAGGGCCGTGACGCTCGGAAATGTGCTGGACCGATTCCGAAATAGCGCTTAGCGAGTCGGGTTCGGCCAGTTTATGCCTTAGCTGATTCCACAATTCGGGGGTCAGATAGCATCCCGAACGGTCGATGGGCAGCTCTGCCTGGAGTGTTTCCGGGCAAGCCCCCAGGTTTGTATCGGACGCCGCTTGACGGCCGGATATAAGATGGAGGGCTCCCTGCACCAAACCGGTGCTGAACAGTGAGATCAACACCACACTGAGTAAACTGAAACCGCCGGGTGATGAATGAGCCCGTGATGCGTGAGCTGGCGTAGACCGGATCGGCGGCGCTGTATCGGACGCCGTTGCAGGCTGCGTTGGTTGGTGTAAGGAATCGTCTCCAAACCGCGCTGGCTGTGGGTGGCCAGAAGACCACTCTATCCGGTGAAAACTCTCTGGGGCAGAAACCATGGCGCGTTGCGACTGTTCTGTAAGGCTTTGGCTAAACGTGGGGGCAATGCTGACCGTGGGGTTGCCAGCCGCCGCTGCCGGTTGAGGAGAGGGCTGCCGAAAACGGTTTGACGCGATTGCCGACTGTTGAATTATCATGATTCCTACAGCTCCCCCTAATGACCATTGATTGTGTTATTCGTCTGCATTTTCTTCTAGTGGGCGGGTGACATTCGCATTGGACCACAAAGACGTCTGTCCATCAAAAGCGACATGCGTCTGTTTTTGGCAAGGCCAGGCTTCCCTCCCCGGGTGGGAGGAAAGGCTCGGCAATCCGGCCGTGGGGTTGAGGAATTGCGCGAGCGGGGCGGGCACGCTAAGCCCCAAATGAGCACAGGCGCTTGGGGTTGGAATGCGTCCGCGGGCAGTTCGTTGAATGAGCCCCGACTGGAGCAGGAAGGGTTCGTAGACGTCTTCCACCGTTCGAGAATCCTCACCCAAGGCGGTGGCCAAAGTGTCCAGGCCCACCGGTCGTCCGTGAAAGGTTTCAACCATTAGCCGTAGCAACTGTCGGTCCGTGGCATCCAGTCCCAGGGCGTCAATGTGCAGCATTTCCAGCGCCTGGTGTACGATGGCTGGCACCACCAGGGCTTGGGGGCCGTGGTGCACGGTGGCCACATCGCGCACGCGCCGAAGCAGCCGGTTGGCAATGCGCGGGGTGCCTCGCGCCCGGCTGGCCAGTAGTTGGGCGGCTTCCTGCGTAATGGGCACTGACAAAATACCGGCGGAGCGCTCAATAATGGCCGTGAGTTCTTCCGGGGTGTAAAAATTGAGCCGAAACACCAGCCCGAACCGGTCGCGCAGTGGGCTGGAAAGCGCCCCTGCCTTGGTGGTGGCTCCCACCAGGGTAAACCGTGGCAGGGGCACGCGCAGCACTCGGGCGGTCGGTCCCTTTCCCACCGTTCGGTCCAGGGTAAAGTCTTCCATGGCGGGGTATAAAATTTCCTCCGTCACCCGGTTCAGGCGGTGGATTTCATCCACGAATAAAAACGCACCGGCTGGCAAGCCCATTAGCAGGCCCACAATATCGCGGGGCCGTTCCAGGGCCGGGGCGGCGGTTACGTAAATTTCGGCGTTCATTTCTTTTGCCAGCGCCATGGCCAGCGTGGTTTTTCCCAACCCGGGTGGACCATAGAGCAGAACGTGATCGAGTGCTTCTTCTCTTCCCTGGGCGGCCTGAAGGGCGACGGTCAGGTTGTCCTTTAAGGCGCTTTGCCCCACATATTCTGCCAAACGCGTGGGGCGAATGCTTGATTCCAGTCGGGCGTCCTGGGCGGTTTCCTCTCCGGCCAACAAACTGCTGTTTCGCTTGCGCGGCGGGCTGTTACGACTGCTCGAAAAACGCAAATCGGTGGGTTGGCTTTGATCGTCATCGGAAAACTGAATGGTCACGTAGCGTCTCCCTGCACACGCCGCTCCAGTAGCGATTCTTCTGTGGGAAGCAACCGAACCAGGGCCGCGACTAACCGATCGAGATCGGCTTGCGTACTGCTGCGACCCAGGGCAATGCGAACGCTTCCTCGGGCACGAGACGGATCCGCGCCCATGGCCAGCAACACGGAAGAGGGTTCTTGTCGGCCACTGTGGCAGGCCGAGCCGCTGGAGACGGCAAAGCCCTGCAAATCCAGGTTCAGTACCAACGCCTCGCCTTCCCGACCCGGAACCGACAGGTTGACCAGGCCAGGCACTCGGGCCGAAGCCTCTGCCGGACCGTTTAGCCACAGACGGGTGTTTGGCTGAACGGTTGTGCCTGCTGGGCGGGGCTGAGAGGTGAACGCATCCCCCAAGGCCATTTGTAGCTGCTGTTGTAGGTGGGTGGTCAGCGCCCAAAGCCGAGGGATTTCCGTGGCCTGTTGTTGCACGCACTGCTGTAGGGCGGCGGCCAGCCCCACGGCCAGATAGACCGGTACGGTGCCTGGACGAAGGCCCTGTTGTTGATCGCCTCCATAGACGAGCGGCTGGGGCCGAGGCGCGTGAGGGTGACAGTAGAGCGCCCCCACCCCCTTGGGACCATACAGCTTGTGTGCAGACAGCGTGAGGTAATCCACCGGGAGTTGGGACAGATCCAGGGGCAGTTTGCCCGCTGTTTGCACCGCATCCGTATGAAAAGGCACTCCGCGCGCGCGGCACAGGCTGCCCAACGCGTCGATGGGTTGCAGGGTGCCCACCTCGTTATTGCCGTGCATGACGCTAACCAAAACGGTTTCTGGCCGGATGGCAGCCTCCAGCGTTTCTACAGTCACCCGGCCACAGGCGTCTACCGGTAAATAGGAAACGTGAAAACCCTCATACGCCTCTAAAAACCGGGCGGCTTCCAGCACGGCGGCATGCTCAATGGCGCTTACTATCAGGTGGGGGGTAGCAAGTGGGCGTGCTTGCTTTTGGGCCCTGGCCACTCCCAGAATAGCCAGATTATCGGCTTCGGTTCCGCCACTGGTGAGGATCCAGTCTGCTGGCTGGGTGAAAAACACTTCGGCTAAAGTGTCTAGCGCCCACTGCCAGTGTTGCTTGGCCTGACGACCGGGCGTGTGTAAACTGGCCGGGTTGGCAAACGATTGTTGCCAAAGGGGCGCCATGGCATCGAGCACCTCGGCGGAAACCGGTGTGGTGGCGGCATGATCCAGGTATACGGGAGCAGTGGCGCAATGGGTGTTGGGAGCAAACGGCATACGCGTTGGGCTTTCTGTTGGGCGGGCAATTGCCAAGCATGGCTAACCGAACTATTATATGGTTCTTCAAAAAGGGGTTTAGCACAAGCCAGCGGAAGGACACGGTTCATCATGACGGCGCGCGAGCGGGTATTAATTGCGATTGGCGGCAACGCCCTGTACGATAAAACCGGGGAAAACAACCTGGACCCTGCCCAAGTTCAGGCGATCTGTCAAAAAATTGTGGCCGTGGTTCAGCAGGGCTATTTACCCGTTATTACCTTTGGCAACGGTCCGCAAGTGGGCAATTTGCTGGATATGGCAGAAACGCGCGCCCGGGCCAGCAGTCGGCCCATTCCGTTGGATACCTGTGTGGCCTGGACCCAGGGGGAAATTGGCTACGCCTTGAGTCAGGAGCTGACCAATCAGCTTCGCGGGGCCGAATGTGATTTGTCTGTGATGGCGGTCAATAGCACCGTGGTGGTTGCGGCCGAGGATCCCGCCTTTCAAAAGCCCACCAAACCCGTGGGTCGGTTTATTACGCCGGAAGAGGCCCAACGCTTGTACATGGAACGCGGCTGGATTGTGGGCCCGGACGCCAATCGGGGTTACCGGCGGTTGGTGCCTTCTCCCAAGCCCATAGCCGTGTTGGAGGCCCCAGCCATTGCCGGGTTGCTTCAGCAGCAGGTGATTGTGCTGTGCGGGGGTGGGGGCGGAATTCCCGTCTGTTGGGAAGCTTCCACACAAAGCTACCGGGGCCTGGAAGCTGTGATTGACAAAGACTACACCTCCTGTTTACTGGCAAAAACCCTCCGGCTGGAGCACCTGGTTATTTGCACCGAGGTGGAGTACGTTTACCTGCACTACGGCACGCCCCAGCAAACCGCGCTGGAGGAAATTACCCTGGCGGAGGCCGAGGCGTTTGACCAGCAGGGACAGTTTGCAGAAGGCAGCATGGGCCCCAAGGTGCGCGCCCTGATGGATTACGTGCGCCACGGAGGAAAGCGGGCGATGATTACCCGGCTGGACTGCCTGACCGATGCCTTGGCCGGTAAAACGGGAACCCGCATTGTTGCTAGCATTTCCCAGCCTGCCTTCCAGTCAACCGCTGTTGCCTCTCAGGCAGCCACTGTTGCCTCTCAGGCAGCCACACCCGCTTCTTAGCCCTTGGCGTTGGTGTAAAAAGCAGCGTTGTCTTGTTTTTATATTTATATTATAAACTTTTGTATCTATTTGGATATATGATAGCAATTTGATCGATATCTCGGTGTTTATTACAGTGTTCGCATGTTTTCCCAACGGGCGGACGGTTCATCGAGAATCTTTTTTACGTGCCGATCCACGTGTTTATTTTGCACCCACTTAACCCAGTCTATGTTGGCAATGGATCCACCCACGGTCCTGCCCGTTGTTTCAGACTCCTGACCCAAATGGAATTCCCAGTATTTTCCCATCCGCAATGTTTCCCAGTGCTTTTGCAAGCAATGTCTATGAGCAAAGCAGTATTTCGCTCAATGTGCAGCAGGTTTTCAATGCGTGTTTGTCTGGCCACACACACTGGTTTAGCAGGCAATACTCCTAACGGCATTGAGAGTCTTCAGTCAGTCGCGAGTTGACGTCTTTACCCCAGCCGTCTTGCACCACCGCATCCTGCGCATGCCTAGTTTCCCTAAGGAGAGGTGTTTCTATGCCCGGACAATTTGTGAATTCAACCGGCGCTTTTATTCCCGGCGCTGCCTTTTCTGCCCAACCCTTTGGGATGAGTGGCATTGGCACCGGATTTCCTGGTGGCTTTGGCGCTGTTGGGTCTCCTGGTGTAACCGGAGGCTTTATTGGCGCAGGCGGACAACTGGCCGGTATTAATGGCTTTACCTCCAGTGTGCCTGGAGCATTTCCGGGCATGGGCTCTCCAACAGGCATTCCGGGTATGGGTGTTCCTGGTGGGGGTCTCTCTGTGCCCGCTTTGGCACAGTCGATCAACGGCGGTATTCTTTCCACCACGGCTGGCAATTTACTAACGCTGAATGTGGCGGGCCGAACCCTCAACATTAATTTGCAGGATGTGCTTGGTCTACCCCAAGGGGCGACCATTACCATTGGTAACGCGTTAGTGCCGGGAGCCATGCCCGGTATGGGCGCACAGGGCCAGCCCGCTTTTGGTTTTGGTAACGGCATTGCGCAACCTGGCTTTGGTGCCGGTATTGGCCAGGTAGGCTTCGGTGGCGGCATTCCACAAGGCATCCCACAGGGGATTCCGCAAGGCTTTGGCCAGGTAGGCTTTGGTGGCGGTATTCCGCAAGGCATCCCACAGGGGATTCCGCAAGGCATTGGCCAGGTGGGCTTCGG
>JANRKP010000002.1:0-147972 GCA_033763415.1 Candidatus Melainabacteria bacterium
GCGCCAGCGGATAACAACAATTCGCCCGCCCCGGCAAACAATAACAACAGCCCGTCGCCGACGAACACGAATAACAACAACAGCCCAGCGCCAGCGGATAACAACAATTCGCCCGCCCCGGCAAACAATAACAACAGCCCGTCGCCGACGAATACGGATAACAACAGTCCGTCGCCGACGAATACGGACAACAATAGTCCGTCACCGACGAACACGGATAACAACAGTCCGTCGCCGACGAATACGGACAACAACAGTCCGTCGCCGACGAATACGGACAACAACAGTCCGTCGCCAACGAATACGGATAAAAACAGTCCGTCACCGACGAACACTTACAACAACAGCCCGTCGCCGACGAATACGGACAACAATAGTCCGTCGCCGACGAACACGGACAACAATAGTCCGTCGCCAACGAATACGGATAACAACAGTCCGTCGCCAACGAATACGGACAACAACAGTCCGTCGCCGACGAACACGGATAACAACAGTCCGTCACCGACGAATACGGACAACAATAGCCCGTCGCCGACGAATACGGACAACAACAGTCCGTCGCCGAGTAACCCCTTCAGCTACGGAAACAATGCCGGGCTCTCGCCTGCTGATGGGATTCGGAATCAGACCAATAGCATTATTAATCAGGTTCGAGACTCCATTGCCAATACCTCTGGTGTAAATGGCAATAGCCCGTCGTCGACGAACACGGACAACAACAGTGATAGTCCAGCGCCGACGAATACGGACAACAACAGCGATAGTCCAGCGCCGACGAATACGGACAACAATAGCGATAGTCCAGCGCCGACGAACACGGACAACAACAGCGACAGTCCAGCGCCGACGAACACGGACAACAACAGCAACAGTCCAGCGCCAACGAATACGGACAACAACAGCAACAGTCCAGCGCCGACGAATACGGACAACAACAGCGACAGTCCAGCGCCGACGAATACGGACAACAACAGTGATAGTCCCGCGCCGACGAACACGGACAACAACAGTGATAGTCCCGCGCCGACGAACACGGACAACAACAGCCAGGAAGAGGATTGTCCTCCGTCTCCCAATCCCTCCCCCGCTCCCAGCGACGAGGGTTAGGTAAGCAGAAGTTTGAGCTGAATTTAAAAACGGAAGAAAACGAAGACAGTAAAAACAGGCTTGAATGGGCAATCAAGCGGCCCTTTCTTGGCAACAGCTTGACGCGTTGATGCCGTCGGTTGTTGCGATGCTCGGTCCATCATCCATAGAGTGGAAGTCAAATCAAGGTCAAGGAGGAACGCCTATCGTCTACAGTCCCAGAGAACCCTGTTTCATAAGAAGTTTCGATTTTACTTAGATGTGTGTTGTAACCCAAAGTTTAAGCTCATAGGAGACGTTGCTTTAGTTTCTTAAGCAGGATTTCCGGCTTCCGGCAGACCTCTCGTTACCGAGGGGTCTGTTTGGCTTAAACCCGCCTTAGGCTCTCTCTGCCTGCATCTTGCTGTGTGGGGCCCTTACTCCGTTTGGCTGGAAGGGGGCGGTTGCCTTTCCGCCTCAGGATCGTTCCACAGGGGTCTTACTTTCAGGGCGCCATCATAGATCATTTCCATGGCAACAGGCTCTTGCGCCTTCACTAAAATGGGCTGGGGAAGGGTGTACAGCATTTGTAACCAGTGGGTCACCGGGGCCCAGGGCGAGTTGGTCAGCAGGGTGTCTTCATCCAGGTGCACTTTAAAGTAGGTGCAAAAGCCGCTAATACAGCCGTCCCGGTTGGGAAGCAGTTGGAAGTTGCGGGTAAAATTTGCCGATTGCAACGTTCTAAAATCCAGGCTTTGGACGCAGACGGGTTCCGTCATGGTGGTATAGATGGCTGGCGTGTAACGCCCCATGTGTAAAATGGCCTTACTGCACAGCACCTCTTTTAAAATGGAAAAATCCAGCCCGTACAAATCTTGAAACGCTTCCACCTCGTGGGGCTTATCGTCGTGAGAATCGCCATAGAAGCCAAACGTGAACAAATCCAGCCGGTACGGAATCATTTGTCCCCCGGGCGCCAGCAGTCGATCGCGGGCATCAAGGGTGTACTCTAAAATGTTTTCTTCCAAAATGCTGGTGCCAATAATTTCGGCAACCAATAGGTTGGGCCGGGGCTCTAGCTGGTGCGGCTGTACCAGGTTGCTCACACCTTCAATAAAGGAAATGTTTTCGACAAGGCCATTGGCTTCGGCCAACAGTTTGGAGAGTTCGACAATATGGGGTTGGCGTTCCACGGCATACACCTTGGCCGCCCCGGCCTTGGCTGCAAAAAACGAGAGAACGCCCGTGCCACTGCCCAAGTCCATCACCACGCTTTCCGACGAGACGGCCCGCTCAATGGCGCGTCGGTAGGCCGTCATGCGCACGTGATCCTTGAGCATGGTGTGGTGGTTTTCCACGTTAATATGAACGCGGGTTTTCGTGTTCGCCTCGACTGATTCGGGCGCGGCGTTGCCGTCTGGGGGTAAGGGGTTTTCGGTGGGCGTTTCGCCTTCCAGCAAAATGATCTGCGCCTGGTAAAACATTTCCAGGTAGTCCACAATTTTATGCCGGTCGTCGGTTGGCCAGGGGGCCAGCAGTGTTTCAATGGAGTTCCACTCCACCAATTCGTACAGCACGAGCAAAATATCGTACTTAATTCTAACCGCTGCTTCCGAGTAGGCGTTTTGAATGACCACATGATTGCCGCCGTCAAACTTGACGTAGGTTTCGGCATTAATTCGCAGCCGGGTATCCGGGCGGTTTAGGCGCAGTTTAATGTCAGCGGTGTCCTGCTGCGGCGACATAGCGCGAAATGACTACTCCTGCTTTCTGATCCTTAAGCGGTTGTTCTTAATATTGTAAGATCTATTCAATCGTTCAGGCGAATGACACGCTCTAAAATCACCCAATGACATGAGAATAAAATGGTTGTCTTTGAGTGAGCCTGTTTTTGGCGAATGGGATAATTTTGAGTTTCCTCGTAAAATATTGATCCAATGTTGGCTAAACTTTTGACGATTAGGATGCCATTTCTATATAGTGTCATCATGCAAACTTTTCTATCTCCCTCTCCCTTCCTTCCGAAAAAAATCCAGCCTCCGGCTCATCATACTAAAATCATTCAAGCTCATTTTGGTACGCAGGCTCCAGATATTAACAAGCCTGTGAACGAGAAACAGTTTGAGTCGGAACGAATTTTAAATGAGGTCCAGTCTGGACGTCGCGATCCGTTGGCTTTTTATGGAGATAATCTACCAAGGCCTGTCAGTGGTATTTTGGTTCTGAAAGCGGTTTACAACAGTATTCTTCAAGAAGAGGCCAACCAGGCGGCGAAGCAAATGGCCAGCGAGTCACGAACTGCTGACAAATCGGCGTCTTTGGCCAGCCGCCGCAATGGGATGCAACAGGGAATTTACAGAACCGTTCAACAGTTTTTTTCTAATCGCAGGCCCAATTTCGAATCAGTAGAGCCCGAACTACTGCCAACGGAGCCTGCCAGAGAAGACTTCTCAAAAATAAAGGCCAGTTTTTTAGACGTTTACCAACAGTTTGCACCCGAAGGCTGGCCGGTGTTTTCTAATCAACGGCAGCCTACGCTTGATGCAGTTGCAACAGCGTTGGGGATTTTAAACCAACGAGGCTTCATTCACGTAGATCCTACGTTTTATGGCTATGCGGTGGTATCGCCCAATTTTAAGGCACGCTCTATTGTTCTAACACATCAGGGTTGGGAAGCTTTGCAAGCAAACCCCGACGTGTTAGAGCAGCCCAGCGAGCTTTCTAGCCTGAACAGCCTGGCTTAAAGTCTTGTTACCTTTGTATTAGTGCTTAGCACGGACAAGCCCCAGAGGGTTTCCCGGTACAAAACATCTGGAGTGGTTTGACTGCAGGAATAGTTCCCAGCCAAAATCTTTGCCAACGTTGACCTCGATTTCTCTCTCCTGGATCTAGTGGCTTCTGTTTGTTGATGACAGCCTGTTGTTTTTGTAGGTTAGGGCGAGACGCTGAACCACCGCTGCTGGTGGGCCATGAGTTGCTTGCCTCGTTGAACGGTAATTACGGCCTGGTAGCGCCCGGGCTGGAGGGGCTGTTGCTGCCGTTTTTGCCCCTGGTAGGCAAAGTAGCGCGCATAGTGCCCCTGGATGGTTTGTGAGCGCTGAAAAACGTTGTCTTCCTCGCGATGGCGGATGATGCGCCAGTGCAGCACATCGCCCGTGCGCAGGCCAAAAAATTCCGCCCACAAAACCAGGGTGGAAGCGCCTGACTTTGACGAGAGGTGACGTAACGCGGGCACGTTTCCCTGTCGCACCTGCAATACCGTGGGGGGCTGTTCGGCAAGACCCATCTGAAAAATATCCACTGGCTGGTAAACGGCCTGTCGGCCAAATACCTCTGGCTTCCATAGGCCGGTGCGGGCAGCAGTGCGCAGGTCAGCGGAGGGAGGAGATTCCGGCCAAAATGGATCGACCACCCGGCCCTGATGGCGAACCGTGAGGTGCAGGTGCGGAAACTCCGTATTGCCGGACAAGCCCACCTGTCCCAGCGGAGCGCCTTCTGGAACGACCTGTCCCGGTTTTACCACAATGCTCCCTTGTTTCAGGTGGCAGTACTGGGTTTGCCATCCGTCTTTGTGTTCAATAACCAGGCCATTGCCGCATTCCTTGCCAGCAGGCGGGTGTGTCGTTTGTCCGGGTTGTTTAACGCCGGTATCGGGTTCCGTGTTGCGCAGGCGAAGGACTGTTCCCGCCGCCGCCGCCACAACGGAGACGCCTTGCTGCATTGCCCGAAAGTGGGGCAGAGCAATATCGGTGCCGTTGTGGGTGTTGTAGGATTTATCCCCCAGGGCAAAGTCTTTTACCGCCGGGCCAGGGTCTTGGTCCACGTAATGGGCCACCCAACAGGTTTGACCCAACACACAGGCCACGGGCCAGCCGAAACGAATGTTCGCAGGTGGTGCCGAAATGCCATTTTTAACGGCCTCTTGGGGGTGGGGAGCTGCCGCCGACGCTGCCCATCCTCCCACCCGGACAGGACTGGGCAGCGTAAAGAAACATGCCAAAAGACACGCCATTAAGCACGTCAAAAACCAGGCCACGCGCAAACCCCGCTTGCTGCCGGTCTGGCCCCGTTTGAGACGGGCCACAGGTTGCCTGGTTTGTTTAAACGGAAGATGGCGCATACAGTGCTTTCGGGTTGGATTGGGTTGTTGGCTGCAAGGGGGCTAACGGATGCTGTTAGGCGGCTGGGTGGTGAAAGTGGGTGTGTTGCTGAACCGGCAAGAATGTTAAGATACGCAAAAATGGCACTTTTGCCCAACGTTTGCCCGAAGGAATTGCTTTTATATGCGTCGCCAAACTGGTTACCAAAGCCAAAACGTCTCTATGCAAAACATTCCTGTGCGAAACGTTCCTTAGCGATGAGTAAAACATTATACCTGTTGCGACACGCCAAATCCAACTGGTCTACGCTCGATCTGGCAGATGAGGCGCGCCCGTTAAGCGAACGTGGCAGGCAGGCGTCGCAGCAACTGGGCCGGTGGTGGCAGCAGACCCATCAGCCTTTGCCACAATGGATTGCCTGCTCCAGTGCAAAGCGCACGCAAGACACCCTGCTATGGCTGGCTCGGTCGGCTTGCTGGCCCCTGGGAGAAATGGATACAGACGACGACAACAATGCGTGTGGGGGCAATCGCCCTTTGCAGGAGGGTTCGCCAGCCATCTGCCTGGAGACAAGCCTGTATTTGGCCACAAAAAGTACGTTGCTCAGTTATTTGCAAACCAAAGTGCCCCGTTCTGTGGAGCGCTTGCTGTTGATTGCGCATCAACCGGGCATTCAGGAACTGGCCCTGGCGCTCTTGGCGCCACATCCGGCGAAAGAAACTCATTGTGGCCAGGAACGACCGGATACCGAACGCCCAGCGGACGCTCAGTTGCCAGAGCGATTGGGAGATCGGTTGGCGTTGGCCGAAAAATACCCCACCGGCGGGCTGGTCGTGCTGCACTTTGCCCAGGCGGACCACTGGCAGGCCGTGGGCGAAGGCTGCGGGGCGCTGGTGCATTTTATTCGGCCCCGGCTGTTGCCAACGGAAACGCCCTAGACTATAGCCAGATGTAGAACCAGATAGAGGCCGGTTGTCTTTCATCGCGGTGTCTGGTGAGTGGTTTAAGTTGTTAAGAAAACTTGTCAGAGAGTGCGTCCAGTCGCTTGTGCAGCAACGCCTGGCTGGACTCCGACAGTTCTTGCGCCCCGCTTTCCAGGGCCATTTGGTAGTACTGTTGCGCGGCCTCGGTTTGCTGACGAATAAACTGGTAGAAATCGCCCAGCTTGAGGTAGGCAGTGGCTTTCCAAGTGGGTCGGTTTTCGGCAATGGCCAACGCCAACGCTTGACGGTAGGTGTGTTCCACCCGCTGCCATGCGCCCAGGCCCCAAAAGGCCAGTGCCAGCAAGCCCAGGGTTTTAAATTGTCCTTCCGGGTTTTGCGCCCGACGGTCGTATTCCAGCGAGCGCTGAAAGTGTCGGCCTGCGGTCTGGTAATCTTCCCGCTCCAGTTCAATGCTGCCCAAATTGGCCAGGGTGGAAGCGCAGGCAAGACTGTTGCCCAGGGCTTCATCCAACATCAGTGCTTTTTGGTAGTATTGCAGGGCGAATTCCGTTTCCCTTAGCGAATCGTGGGCTTGGGCCAGCTTAAAGTAGATCTCCGCCTGGTTGGCCGGATCTCCCAATTGGGCTTCCAGCGCCAGGGCTTGTTTTAAATGCGCAATGGCGGCCTGCGGCTGTTCGCGAAACGTTTCAATATCGGCCCACTGTAAGTAAGCCTGCGCCTTGAGCGCCGTCAATGAATCCGATCCGATGTCGGTTTCCTGAGCCCCCTCTCGGATGACTTGCTGAAATTGCCGAATGGCCTGATTGTGGCGGTAGGTTTCCTGGTAGAGTTTTCCCAGCAACTGGTGCACGGTGGCCCGACTTTCCGGCGTGGGGGCCAGTTCCAGCGACAGTATTTTGTTCAGGCAGGTTTCGGCTTCGGTAAAATCGCCCCGTCCCATCCGGTGGCGGGCCAGTTGCAGCAAACTGTCGCGCATTCGGTTGTGGTCGTGGTTCATAACCGCTTGCGCCAGGAGCTGATGCAGTGCATTTTCCTGTGGATCGGCTGTTGAATCGCCAGCTAAGGGGCTAGCGGAGCGACTAATTCCGGCCAAAGCCTGTTGTAACCCTTCTGCCGCAGTGCGGGCTTGCGCAGTCGGTACCTGCGAAGTCGGTGCCTGTGAATTGCGGGCCTGTGAAATGGAAGCCTGCGCAGTGGAAGCACCGTCGGCGGCATCGGGCTGCGGCAGGGTTGTTTCAGTCGGCAATGGGTTGGCATCGAGCAGCAGCAGTGATTTTTCTTCATCGGTGAGCTGGATGGCGCTCTCGGGCCAGTCGCCATAGGTGGTATCCAGCGCCGGGTGGGTGGAGGCCGCGCCTTTGGGAGGTGTGGCGGGGTGGGGCAGCTCCAGGCGACGATAGGTGTCCAACGTCCAGCGTCGGTTGGATTCCAGCGAGGACGTGTACTGCGACAGATAGCTGCGGGCGCCGAAGTCTTCCGGGGCAGGTGCAACGGACCCTGCTGCACTTGAAGCCTTCAGTTCCTGCATGCGGAGCACCCGACGGTTTCTTGCGGCGTGTCGGTGGTAGCGCATTTCTTGGCCCAGGGCTCTGTCGCTGACGGCATATACGCGCTGGCTTGCGGGAGTTTCCCGCTCCTGCTGATAGAACCCCTGCAACTGTTGGTGTAACCGGATGCGTTCTTCCTCGTCCGTTTGATCGTAGATCACTTTTTTCATTGGGCGGTACAGTTCGTACCAGGGAGAAACGACTTCAGCCAGGCGTTCGGTTTGTGGTTGACGCAATTGGGCCAGTACCAACTGGGGTGGGTAGGTTTTACGAAGCATGGGACGGATAAAGCCGCGTTCCAGGCTGTCAAGGCTTTCTTCTGTCACATCCAGCCGACAGGCTCGGGTTGTGGCCAGCAGGGTTTTTCGGTCCATTGGGTGCCGTGGAAAGGCCAATAATTGGGCGGCCCGCTGTTCGGTCAGACTCAGCCGTTCGTAGAGAAATCGTCCGATGGCTTCTACCACGCGTGGATCTTGCGTGTCTGCAACGCTGTCGCCGAGTAGTAACGGGTCGTTATTGTGCTGTAGTTTGTGGTCCAGGCGAATGAGCGCATCCGGGTTATGCCGCGCCAGGTACAGCAGCGTTCGGACCAACCAGGAGAACCCTTGCGTGGCTCGGTAAAGCCGTGTATAAAGCGCTTCGTCCGCCAAGGGTTGTTGGTGGGCCGGATGCCGCGCCAGGGTTTGGCTTAAAATGCTGCAAACGGAATCCTCACTCAGGCCGCTGAGACGAACTTCGGCCAGTACGTCTGGGCTGTGCGCCAGGTCGGCGTAGGGTAAGCGTTCGCCCATGAGTAGCATTTTTACGTTGGGAAACGACAGCAGGTAGTTGAGCATTTCCTTGAGCGCCGGGGCGTGTAGCCGAAATTCCCGGTCTACCAGGTGTTCGGTATTGTCAATGACGAGTAACAGCGGAACGTCGGCCATGGCGTTTAGCAGGTGTTCCAGCTTGGCCAAAGGATCGTTGCCCAAAGCGTTGTTGGGGAAAGCTTTGCTTTTGCGGTCGATGGAAAAAGCGCTTGCGGGCGACGTACGGCCGGGTGTTTCCAACGCGCTGGCAATAAAGGTGACGTACTGTAACAGGAAATCAATAACCGACTCCACGTCCGTATGCAGGTTTACGTCAAACCACAGCAGTTGTTCACGCCCGGCGCCCATCAATTCCACAACGCCACGGGCCAAGGAGGTTTTTCCGCAGCCGTGCGGTCCGCCGAGCATCAAAATTTTCTTCTGGGGCGTGTTTAGTGCTTCCACCAGGGTTAAAATGCTATCGCGGCGGTTGTAGAACACATAGGGTTCGTAACGAACGCACCGTTTGGTGACTGCCAAGGGCGACAGGGTGTCGCGACGCTCGGAAACGCCAGCAAGCGTTTCCAGCCGCAAGGGTCCGCTTTGGTTCCGTCTTGCCGGAACAAACGATCCGCTGATTAGCCGTTCTATAATATGGGGTTGAATAAACGATAGGCTCACGGTGAACCTCATGGGTGGTGCACAGGGGCGGGTAGGGTCAGGTGACAAACCAGATGGTAGACCAGGTGCTGCAAGACGTGATTTTGTTCTGTCCGGCTGCGCTCATCTGCCAGTAATTGGCCAGGGCTCTTTTGGCAAACCGCGTTTCTATCAGCTTCAGTCCGTCTTTCTATCGGTGCTTCGATCAATTCCTTCGAGCAATGCTTTAATCAATGCTTCGATCAATCCAGGCAAGGGCTCGTGCTAAGCTGTAAAGGCAATGTTGTATGGTTGCAGTTGGCTGGGGCATTGCCCGTGCCGTGTGCAACAAGGTGGATTGACATGACCGATTTCCCGAACCCGGATCCATCCTCCTTAAACCAGGTGGATGCCGAAGAAACCGCCTCGGCAAGCGCTGCCGGGTGCTCCTCCGGCCCTGCGTTAGAGAACGGCCTGCTCTGCGCCTGGCAAACCGCGGCCCAACGTTTGGGTTTAACCATTTCAGAGACAGCACCGTATCTGCGGCTGTATCAGGCTATTGTAGAGTACAACCGGCGGCTTAACCTCACCCGAATTACGGAGCCAGCCGATTTTTTCTACCGCCACCTGCTGGAGTCCCTGGCCTTGGCGACCTACCTGCCCAAGCACGCAACCGTGCTTGATATGGGGACCGGTGGAGGTTTTCCTGCGCTGCCGTTGGCCATCTATCGCCCAGATCTCGCCGTGACCGCCGTGGATTCGGTGCAAAAAAAATGTGCGGCCGTGGCCGATATTACCCAGCAGTTGGGCTTGGGCAACCTTCGGGTGTGTCCTGGCCGAAGCGAGGACCTGGGCCAGCAGCGCCAGTACCGACAGAAGTTTATGGTGGTAACGGCCCGTGCAGTGGCCCCATTGCCCGTGTTGCTGGAGCTAACACTGCCATTTTTGGCCATGGGCGGCCAACTGTTGGCGCTTAAAAGCACCCAATACGCCACAGAACTGGCCCAGGCCGAGCGTGCGCTAAAACTGTTAGGAGGGGCTTTTGAAGAGGCGCAACCGTTGGCCGTGACCGAGGGCTACCAGACGGTTGTCCTGCGCTTTAGCAAGGTGCAAAAAACCCCGGCTGCGTATCCACGACGGGCCGGGGTTCCATCTAAAAATCCGTTGTAATGTAGCGTTGGCTTTACAGAGAGTGATTGTGTTGGCAAGCCAGAGCCGATAGGGCTTAATCTCTTTTAGCCGTCCAGGTTTAACCCTAACAGGCCAGGATCGTTTCCGTTATCACGGTTTAAATTAACTGCGCCAAACGGATTGGTAGTTCCGCTTTCTAGCGGTGCGGCCGTAGTGGAAGGACGGCTCATTGAAGCGGTGAACGCTGCACTAAAGATGGAAGAGGTACCAGCACCCTGAGCTCCATTAAAGTTAAATGACATGGCGACCACTCTCTCTACGTTTCTAACTCCAACTCTACATCTCTTTCAAAGAATATTGCTCTCTGTAATTGCATAAAACCCACGAACTCAAGATTTTTTTTATTTTCCGGGGCAATAGATCCAAAAATTTACAAAATCTTTGGGATTGTTTTCTTTCTTGATAGGAAACAGCCTCGGCGCCCTGTTCAGACGATACAATTTCAAACGTTACAATTGCGTTACGATCTGTCATCCCTCCTGCTTGAGGCGGCTTAATAGGGCAGAAGCCAAGAACAAGAAGTAGAAACCAAGAATCTAACTGCGGCTCCTCAGGCGAATGTTGCCTGTTGAGCCATAAATCACGAAAGAACAGAAAGTAGTATCCTATCCCATGCGCCCCACCGACCCCATGCAGTACTTTAACCAATTCCAAGGCGTTGTTGGCGATGTAAGCCGCAACGTGGGGCAAGTGGTTAGCCAGGTGGGTCATAGCCCAACCGTTCAGCAGGTTCAGCAGGTGACCGGAGACTGGTTTAATTCCTCTCAAAAGGGGTTTCAGCAAGCGGTTCAGCATGCGGTTGCCGAACGAACCCACCAAAAACTGTTTGAGCAAACGGTTCGGTTTGTCTTCCACGTGTTAACGGAAGAGTTGCCGGTGGCCAAGTGGATTTTTCGGATTCCTGGGCCGGGCCACTGGCTGAAGGAACGGGTGGCCTTTGGCCTGAGGGATTGGATTATTCAGCACTTTGTGGCCGAAGGCGCCAAAGGCACTTCGGGTATGATGCGCCAGGTGCTTGGGCTGGCTGCCAAGGCGCTTTAAACCCCGCCGGTGTTAGCAATACACCCCGAGCCGTTTATGATGCTTTCGGTTTCTCCCCTCTGTTGCTTTATACAAACGACCCCCCAGCCCAGCCAATTGGTTCCGGTTGGGCGTTTTTAGGGCGGCTTCCCCAAAAAAATCAACCCTGTCGCTTTAGCGGAAGTCGCAATCGCAATATTTTGTAAACGCATGCGTTGAAACAATGCAAAATCGGGCATGATGAATGCAGAGGGGTTCTTCTGTTACGATGCCCGCTTGCTAACACCGGTTTATACCGTGGCCTGGCCCGCGGGGTTCTTGTGCTGACTGTCAATGACTCGCCGAATTGGAGACCTTGCTGTAGAATAGGTGGAAAGCAATTTTAAGCGAGTGCTTGTTTTTGTATAAACATTAGGACTGGTTGTGAGCAAGGCGACACAAAAGTCCAGTGTCCAGGCTGTCCTTATACAAATAATACATGTCCTGGCCAGCGTTCTCCCGTATTCACAATCATAGGCAAGTCTCGTTTTTTCCCCTCTCCCGATGCCTTGTAAAGGAAACCTGCTGTGTCTCCTGATCGTAAGCACGCCAATCGCCCGCTATCGGAGTCGAATATGCTGAAATACTATTCAGAAAACAGCTTGGGGCTTGCACATCAACAAGCGTTGGAAAATCGACGGAAAAGTGATCTCCCTAAAATGAACGAAGATTTTATTTCTCTCTATCAAGCCGTGCGTAGCTTATTGGCAGACTCAGAGGTGTATACCAACACGGTTGGCGACATTATTCGCTTTCCCAACGGTGTGGTGGATATTTCTTTGCGGGAAACCGAAAGCCAGCCCTATTTGCATGCCCAGTTTGACGCAGATGGTACGTTGCAGAAGTATTTTATGCTGCCCGAGCCGGGTATTCCGCTCATTACCCCCATTATCAAGCAACTGGTCCCTCTGCTCAAAGAGCGTGATCAGCGCATTATTCGCAACCGCCTGACGACCTTCTTTAGCAGCGTTTTGGAAGAGCTGCACGCTTTAAAAGCGTCTGCCAGCTTACGGCAGTACAAAAAAACTCTCTAAGGCGTGTCGGCATTCAACCTCCTCACGGGCATTTTCGGTGTTGTGTCGGTGCTCGCTCAGTCATTTAGTTCTGTCTAAACTCCTGCCGCTGCGCTCCTCACGCCTAGAAACTGCGCCGTGATGATTCTGAATGCCAACACGCCCATCTCGCATCGATATTCAAGCCCTTCACGGGCATTTTCGGTGTTGTTGCGGTGCGCTTGCCTGTTGGTTGTGCAGCCTAGCGTGCGCTGCCACCCGCACTGTGGAGCAAAAAGATCACGTCCGCCAGAAAGCCATCCAGCAGTTCTTCGGCCCACAACAGAACTTTTTCCAGAGCTTGTTGCAGGGGTTGCCACCCGGTCGGTTTTTGGGGGGCTTTTTGATGAACGCGATCCTTGGAAAAATACCAATGGAGACGCTGTTGTCGGAACTCTTTGATCGGGGTCATTTTCCAGAGTGGTTTCGCCTCAGCCTTGTTTTTTTGCGCCGGGTTGTTGTTTGGCGAAGCTTTCTTTTGTCCAAACCGGTCTTTGGCCTGTGGCTGGTTATGGAGGGACGCCGTTTGTTCCGGGTGGGTTAAATTTAGTCTGCCACAGAGTTCCTGCGGTTTAGGGCTTTGCCGCAATCCGGGTGGAATGCTGTGGCGTGGAGGATGCGTGGAGATCATGCCAGTTGCCCGCCTTTCTGGGGAAAATGGGCTGGGTTGGGGAGCTGCCCAGGGGTCTGTCCGGTCGATGCGGGTTTTCGGTTCCATAACGTGCCCCACAGGCTGCCCAGGACATCTGCCACATCACTCATGCAAAATACGCTGCCCACACAACAACCGTTGGCGCAGGTAAAGCCAGCGGCTTCTGCCCCCAAAATGGACCAGGCCGTGGCGCCCGATTTTTGCAGCATCTCTTTTTGCAAGGCGTCCTTGTAGACGGTATGTCCCAAAATAGCGGATTTTCCAGCAAACACGTACAGGGCAGGATAGGCCATTACAGCCGCCGTGGCGGTTGCCGCCATCATGCCCAGCTTGGCCAAAAAGGCGGCCCCTTCCTGCTGGCGCGGGGTGAGACGTTGCCCCAGGCGCTCGTGTAATTGGTGGTCCACCGTTTGGTTCAATCGCTGGGTGATCTGCACCACGGCGGCCAACAGGGGCGCCATTAGTGCGAAGTGTCCACGGGAAAGGGCGCCTATCCCCATCATTAAAGGGTGTAAAACCAGAGAGGTTTCTGCCGCCACGGCCCAGGCCGGTGGATGTGGAAGCCCGATGGCCTGGTTGGCCTGTTGTACCGTTGTAATGCCCAACCCTACCTTGGCCCAGCTTCGCCAGTTGCTGGAAATAAGCCCAGCAAGGGCCGGTCTGGCAGGTAGTGCGTTGAGGAGTAGGGCGCCGGAGAACAACAACAGGGCGTTTAAGCCGTGTCGAAAACGCTTCCCTTTCCCAGGCGATGTCGTTGCGTGGGCATCCACGGAGGCATTTAAGGGGGCTTTTGGCGCTGTCTCCACGGGTGTTTTTGCGGTGGGTTGTGCTGGCCCGCTGGCCCATGGCGGTGGTGCCGGTAGGCCTGTGGGTACTAACATTGGTATTAATGCAGCACTTGGCACAAATGGTGGCTGGGACTGATGGGGCAGGCCATTTGAGCCGGAAAAGCTTTGCCCTGGATAGACAGATGTTTGAGCGACAGGTATTTGAGCGATAGGCCGTACAGCCGAAACAAAGGTACCCGAGGGGTGGTTAGAGGCCAGAAGACTTTTGGCCAGGTAGGAACTGCCACCCAAGCCGGTGTAAGCACCAGCGTAGGTAGGGTAGGCTGTGGTGTGGTTCGGAGAAACCATTCACTGTCTCCAAAAAGGGGGCCACGCGTAAGCGGTGAGTTCTGTGGTTCTGTGAAGCGCGATTCACTTGGAGTTTTTTTAAGCTTTTTTACAGGCGGTTTAAAGTTGGAAGCGAGAAGCGCCACACAAAAAATGAAACGCAAAAATGAAAATGAAAACTGTTTTCATTTTTTGGTAAACTGTGGGGGAAGTCAAGCAGATGGAATCCGCCGTGCACTGGGGCCTCCATGTGCAGGGGCTGGATAGGACTCTCTGTTACCGGGGTGGATGGCCGACCCGTTGACAAAGCGGCTTAAACCCCCTTACGCTTCCACTGAGATGTTTTTCGCTTTGAGGGTTACCCACCAGGAGTTGCGTTTTACCGATGACCGCCCCCAGCCACACCTTACAAGATTGCAAACATCATGCGTCGTCTGCTTCTGCTGCCGTGCTGGAGCAAAAAACGGTTTCAGCCCCTCTCCGTTTGCCAAAGTCGGCTCAAATGGTGTACCAGGCGCTTCGACATTTGGCGCATCCTTCTGCAATGGATATTTTTGACTGGCTTAAGCAGCAAAGCACCGGGCCTGAGCCGCTGTCTTCCTCATCGGCATCGGTGGCGGCCACCCAGCGGGGCGCCAGTTTAACCAGTGTTTACCGGGGCATTCATCATCTGGTGGAAGCAGGGCAAGTGAAACCCATGCATTTTAGAGATGGGCAGCTTCGTTACGAGCTATTGAATCGATCCGAAGATGAACAAGCCCATCATCACCACTTTATTTGCACCGACTGTCGGGAAGTGGCGCTGCTGGCACACTGCCCGTTCGAGCAATTTCGGCAGGAGTTAGGATCGGGCTACGAGGTGCATTACCATAACTTTGAAATTTATGGCCGGTGTCCACGATGTGTGCAAAGTACGCTAGCGTTTTAACGCATAGTTAATGCAATGTCGTTTCATTTTTGTGATGTTTTATTCTTAAAAATAAAAATAGTATTCAATCGTATTCAATATATTTCAAGGTGTGTTGTGAGAGATTTCGGATATTTAGCTCCCCCTTTAAATTTAATTTCCTAAAAATAGGAGGACTCGATAAAAAGATAAATCTTCGGTTTTGCGTCTGGGTTGGGTGGATGCTTTAAATTTTATTCAGCACTGCCATTGGTGTTTAATTCAACGACAAATTGGGGTAGATTGGTAACGCAACAACGAGTGGATTTAAAATCTTGAACAGACAGTGGGGATGATATGCCTTTACGGAAGATTTTGGCGTTTGATCTGGGGAAAGCCTCGATCTGGACTGATATGCTATCTAGCCTATGTTGCGACTGGCGAAGTCTGGGTCACTGTACTAGTGGTTTGGCTTAATGTGCAAGGAAAATGGTTGGTGAAATTTTTAAAATTAAATTAAAATAATTTATTTGCTACGCCGAGAAATTACTATTCAGGTAAAAATTACATCCCAAAATTCACAATCTCCCACCGTCAAAAAAATTATTTAGAGAGGGTATTCAGCGGAAAGTTTTGAGTCAGGATGCCAGTTCGTTGATGATTTCGCTTCTCTCAAACCTATTATGACCTGCGGGCGTCCAGCCGCCTGGCCGACAAGCACATTGTCCTGAAATTAGTCTTTGAGGATCGGGTGACGTTTCGAACCCCTGCAATCTTCAGTGTTTTCAAGGCGTTTCAGGAGTTTACAGGGGTCAAAATAAATATGGCGGAGCGGGAGAGATTCGAACTCTCGGTCGACTTTCACCGACACAGTCTTTCCAGGACTGCACCTTAAACCACTCGGACACCGCTCCAAACGATACGGAGGCTGGCCATAGCGCCAGCACTTATTGGTTTATAATACGATGGCTGCGGAATGTCAAAGTGGCTGGGATCTCCCTCGTTCATCCCTTGCCCATTGGTTTTGCCCGCACGGTTGACCGCTTAAAGTCGATGGGAGCCTGGCTCACGTTGCAAAATGCCTACCCAGAACAACCCCCTGATGCAATGCCGAATATTATTCCGGATGACGTTCGACTGACGGTAGCGGCGTTGCGCCAGGAGTTGAATCTCTATGCCTATCGCTACTATGTTTTAGACGATCCATTGGTCCCGGATGCCCTGTATGACGAAAAATATAGCACTTTACTGGCGCTAGAAAAGACTTATCCTGAGCTGATTCAACCCGATAGCCCGACCCAACGTGTGGGAGACAGGCCCTTGGAGGGCTTTGAAACTGTACTCCACCCGGTTCGATTGTACAGCCTGGATAATGTGTTCAGTGTCGAGGAACTTGCCCAGTGGATGGAACGATTACGCCGGAGCAATAAGCTTACGGAGCCGGAGCAAGCGGACCCGTTGGACTCTGAGGCACTGGATTGGGTGACTGAACTGAAAATTGATGGATTGGCCGTTACCTTGCTGTACGAAAAGGGTCAGCTGGTGCGCGCGGCGACGCGTGGTGACGGGACCCAGGGCGAGGACATTACGGCCAATGTTCGAACCATTCGGAGTATTCCGTTGCGGATACCGGTTAGCGGCGCTGCGATTTCGCCAGAAACATTGCCCAGCCGTTTGGAAGTTCGCGCCGAAATCTTTATGTCGAAAGAAGCCTTCCTTCAGCTGAATGAACAACGACAAGCCGCTGGAGAGCCCCTGTTTGCCAATCCTCGTAACGCGGGGGCCGGTTCTGTAAGGCAACTCAACCCAGCCATTACGGCCAGCCGTAAACTGGATGCGTATTGCTTTGGGGGAACCTGGTTGGATGACGAACACCCAGAGGCGGCCCCGGCCACGCTGTGGGAATTTCAGGAATACTTGCGCCAGTTGGGCTTTAAAATGAACCCAGGGCGAGCGCGCTGTCAAACGCTGGAACAAGTGGCAGAATTTATTCAGCACTGGCAGGAGGCCCGGCACACACTGCCGTGCGCTACGGATGGGGTGGTGATTAAGCTTAACCCGCTGCGGTTGCACGAGCGTTTGGGCTATACGGCCAAAAGCCCTCGGTGGGCAGTGGCGTACAAGTATCCGCCCGATATTGCGGAAACCCAGGTGGAAACAATCGAGTTTAGCGTGGGCCGCACGGGCACTATTACCCCGGTTGCCGTAATGAAGCCGGTGCTTATTGCCGGAAGCCTGGTTCAGCGGGCCAGTTTGCACAACTTTGAGGAGTTGACCCGTAAAGATGTTCGTCCAGGAGATACGGTGAGGGTGCACAAAGCGGCGGAAATTATCCCGGAAGTGCTCTCTGTGGTGCCGCCAAAGGATGGTCAAAGCCGATCGTTGCCCGTCATGCCCCCCGAGCATTGCCCGGTTTGCAAAACGCCTACGGAAAAAACACCGGGGGAAGTGGCCTTGCGTTGCCCGAATACGCAAGGGTGCCCGGCCCAGGTGCAAAGTCGGCTGGAGCATTGGGTGGGCAAAAGCGCCCTGGATGTGGATGGCGTAGGGCCCGCACTGATTGAGCAACTGCTCGCTGCCGGTTTGGTTCAGTCGCCATTGGATTTGTACCACCTGAGTGAGGCGCAGTTACAATCCCTGGAGCGAATGGGTGAAAAATCGGCTCAAAATGTTTGTGCGGCCTTGCAGGCCAGTAAGCAACGACCTTTGGGGCGTCTGATTCATGCGCTTGGCATTCGTCACGTGGGTCTGGAAACCTCGCTTCTGCTTGCCAGACGCTTTGGCAGTTTGCACCAGTTGGCGCAGGCTCGCCCGGAGGCCTTGGCCACCGTGGACGGCATTGGTCCGCAGATTGCAGAGAGTGTTCACGCGTTTTTTAGTCGTCCAGAAACCGCTCCGTTTTTGCAGGCGTTGGCAGATTTAGGCTTTACACTCACCGAAAAACAATCGGCTGACGGTGAGGCGGCGCTTAACCAGTGCTGGCTGGGCACGACCTGGGTTCTTACCGGCACGCTGCCCACTCTGAGCCGAGATGAGGCCGAGACCTGGATCCGCCAATACGGAGGCAAGGTTAGCAGCGCCGTGAGTAAAAAAACAACCTATGTGTTGGCGGGTGAGCAGGCGGGTTCCAAGCTTGCCAAAGCCCAAGAGCTTGGTATTATGGTGTTGAATGAAGCAGACTTCCAGCGTATGCTCGCCGCCGCGCAAGCCACGGAATTGCCAGCGCCGGTAACAACGACAGAAAGCGCCTCCTTCTCCTAGGCAACGTTGGCTCTAGGCACAGTTTAAGCAACGCTTACAGGTTAGCCTGGCAACCCTGTTTTGGCAGGTTCCGGGTTGTTCCATTAACACGACAGGATACCGACACGCCCATGATGCACATGGTTGAAATTAAAGGGTTTACCGGCATTTTGAAGCTTCTGGCCATTTTGCTGGTTTTATTGGCCACTGTTGTGGCGCTGCCCGCTTTTTTAATGATGGTGCTGTGGAACGCCTTGGTGTACGAAACTTTGGGTGGTCCCGTGGTGGGCTGGCTACAGGGCGGCTTGCTGTGGAGCATGTTGCTGGTGGTGCTCTATCTGATTTTTCAGCCCGAAATTTCCCTACAGGTATACTCTGCCGACGGTCCCAAACCGGGTGGTTTTCCGCCGAGTGAAGATTCTGAAGGCCCCACCCGTTAGACGCCATTCCATTGGGAGACTGAGACATTGATGGTTGCGACGCCCTTAGACGGCAAAAAACTCTCGGCGGACCTTCAGGCCACAGTGGCCAGGCAGGTGGAGCATTTAAAGAAAACGACGGGCCAAACCCCGGGTTTGGCGGTCCTGTTGGTGGGCGATGACCCGGCAAGCCAGGTGTATGTGGGTAAAAAAGGAAAAACCGCCCAGGCACTTGGTCTCTATTCCACGGTGATTCGTTTGCCCGCCGATACATCGCTGGATACGGTGCTTTCTACCCTGGACGAACTGAACGTGGATGAGCGCATCCACGGTATTTTGGTGCAGCTTCCGCTGCCAGCCCACCTGGATAGTCAGGCGGTGCTTACGCGGGTAAACCCGCGCAAGGATGTGGATGGTTTTCATCCGCACAACCTGGGCCGCCTGCTTGCGGGCGATTTACCGGCGGCGCTTCCCTGTACGCCAGCCGGAATGATGGCCTTGTTAAAGGCGTATGGCATTCAGCCGAGTGGAAAACATGCCGTGGTGGTCGGGCGTTCCGTAATTGTGGGCAAGCCCATTGCCCTGCTGTTGCTTCAGGCCAACGCCACCGTGACGCTTTGTCATAGCAGAACCCCCAATCTCACGGAGCATATGCGGCAGGCCGATATTTTGGTGGCCGCGGTGGGCAAGCCTGAAATGATAACCGGCGAAGATATCAAGCCGGGGGCAGTGGTGCTGGATGTGGGTATTAACCGTCTGCCGGATGGCCGACTGGTGGGCGATGTGGACTATGCCTCGGCGCAGAATGTGGCGGCATACCTAACCCCCGTACCGGGCGGCGTGGGCCCGATGACCATTGCGACCCTGATGATGAACACGATTGCCCTCTTCTGCGAGCAAATGGGTTGTGAGCAAATGGACTGTACGTAAATGGACTGCGAGTCAATGGGCTGCAAGTAAAGCGGGCTTAAAATTCCTAAACGAGCTCATCCGGCGGTCTGCTACTAGGCGTTGTGCTAAAAGTCCTTTGGCCAGAGTGCCAAGCACCCAATCCATCCCTAGGCACTACGACCGTTCGGCAAATGCGTCCCAAACGACGGGTTGGCAACCTGGCCCTGGCTGGCCGTGTAAAGCCGCTTGTGTTAAGGTATAAATCCGTTTAGAGGGCAAGCACCCGATGTAACCCGTTTGCCCGTCTGAACCCAAGTGGATGGAGGCGAAAACTGTGACGACGATGACTCAACCCAAACCTTACGAGGCGATTCAGTACACCCTGACGCTGGATGGCCTTTCTCAGGAACAGCTTGAGCAGCACTACAAGCTGTACCAGGGCTACGTGGCCAACACCAATACGCTAAACGAGCGTATTGCCGAACTCATTCAGCAAGGCAAGACCGGCACCCCCGAATACAACGAAATGAAACGTCGTTTCGGGTTTGAGTACAGCGGCATGCGCCTGCACGAATTTTACTTTGGTAACCTGAAGCAAAATGGTGGCGAACTGGCCCGCGACTCCAAGCTGGGCCGAAAAATTGCAGAAGACTTTGGCAGCGTTGAGAACTTTATGGCGGACTTTAAAGCCACGGGTCTGATGCGCGGCATTGGTTGGGTCATTCTTTACCAAGATCCGCATACGGGCCGTCTGCAAACCTTCTGGATTGGCGATCATGAAAATGGTCACCCGGCGGGTTTTCAGCCCATTTTGGTGATGGATGTGTGGGAACACGCCTTTACCGTGGATTACAAACCCACTCAGAAAAAAGACTACATTGAGGCTTTTTGCCGAAACATTGACTGGCAGGCCTGCGAAAGTCGCCTGAAGTAAATCCGGCGCTCACGGGCTCTTTCTTAAGAGACTGAAGTAAAAAAAACCGAAAAGCGTCTCCTGAGCTGTTCAGTGAGGCGCTTTTTGCTTCTGCCTTTTTGTCACAAAAAAGTTTGTCACAAAAAATCCAACCAGAGGCTCTTACAGTGGATACAACGGCCCAGCTTGGGAGCGGAATTGGAATTGGGCGTGGAAAAAGTGTCGCCAACAGAACAAACGTTGCGAATGGAATAATGGTGGCAGCCGGCCAAGTTTGGTTGCGAAACCACCCGCCCGTGCTATGAGGCGACTCGGGGTTTGTGCTAAACTGGCGACGTCCTCAGGCAATTTGATGAGGTTTCCGTGTCGCCCTCTCCGTACGCCCCCTCATTTCCCAGGAGTTCTATCACACAATGACTGTACCTTTCGCTGCAGTGTCACCGGGGCAACCCGTCATTCTGGCCGCCGATCATGCGGGTTACGATCTCAAGCAGGCCATCAAGGAATTTTTAACCTCGCACCAAATTGCGGTTGAGGATGTTGGCTGCTTTAGCGCCAATACAGCCGTGGACTACCCCCGCATTGGCGAGACGGCCATTCATGCAATGCCTCAGCACCCGGAGGCCAAGGCCATTCTCGTTTGTGGCAGTGGGGTCGGTGTTTGTATTGCGGCCAATCGGTTTGCCCATATTCGTGCGGTATTGGCCCACGATGTTCATTTGGCGCGGATGAGCCGGTTGCACAACAATGCCAATGTGCTCTGTTTGGGGGGGCGTTTTGTGGCCCCTGCTCTGGCGGAAACCATCGTGGAAACCTGGCTCAGCACTCTCTATGAGGGCGAACGCCACGAAGCCAGGGTCTCTATGCTGCAAAACCTGAACACATCGGTTGGTCAGCCAATGGGCTGCTAAAAATGACTCAGCCGGACAAACCGACCGTTAAAATCACCTTGGCGCTCTCTGCCATTTCTGCGCACTTGTCCAATCCCTTATGCTACTCTGGCAACTGTTATCCGAGTTATTCGTAGTTCACCCGCTGCAACGCTTAGAGGTCTCGTCTCCCCATGCATTTAACCCATCTGGCGCAACAGGATCCCGACATACAGGCACTGATTTTACAGGAGTTGTATCGGCAGCAAGAAACGTTGGAAATGATTGCCAGCGAGAATTTTACCAGTGCCGCCGTCATGGAGGCCATGGGCACGGTACTGACCAATAAATACGCCGAAGGTCTGCCGGGCAAGCGCTACTATGGTGGGTGCGAATTTGTGGATGAAGTGGAACGAATTGCCATTGAGCGGGTGAAGCAACTGTTTGGTTGCGAGCACGCCAACGTGCAGCCGCACAGCGGGGCTCAGGCGAACATGGCCGCTTTTCTGGCGGCAGGCTTACAGGCAGGGGACACCATTCTCGGTATGAACCTCTCTCACGGGGGCCATTTAACCCACGGGTCGCCGGTTAATTTTTCCGGCCTGTATTACGACAATCATTTTTATGGCGTTGACCCTGATACGGGTTTGATTGACTACGATCAGGTGGCCAAGGTGGCGCGGCAGGTAAAGCCCAAGCTGATTATTTGTGGCGCCAGCGCCTACCCGAGAACGATTGATTTTGCCCGCTTTCGTGCCATTGCCGATGAAGTGGGCGCCGTTTTGCTGGCCGATATTGCCCATATTGCCGGTTTGGTGGTGGCCGGGGAACACCCCAGCCCTTTCCCACACTGCCATATTGTGACCACCACCACGCACAAAACGCTTCGGGGACCTCGCGGGGGCATTATTATGTCGGAAGCGAGCTACGCCAAAGCCATTGATAAGGCAGTTTTTCCTGGAAACCAGGGCGGGCCCTTGATGCACGTCATTGCCGCCAAGGCCGTATCCTTTAAAGAGGCGCTTTCTCCTGCGTTTAAGGCCTATGCGGCTCAAGTGGTTCGCAACAGCAAAGTGCTGGCCAACACACTCATTGAGCATGGCATCCGGCTGCTAAGCAACGGCACGGACAACCATCTTATTCTCTGCGACTTGCGCCCACAAGGCTTAACCGGCAAGGCGGCAGAAGCCATGCTGGAGTCCATTCACATTACGGGCAACAAAAACACCATTCCCAACGATCCAGAAAGCCCGTTTGTCACCAGCGGTTTGCGTTTGGGCACACCCGCGCTCACCAGCCGTGGATTTGACGAGCCTGCGATGGCGACTTTGGGTCTCATTATTGCAGAGGCCCTAAACACCCGCGCGGAAAACGCCGAGGCGCTGAAAGCGCGTGTCAGCCAACTGGCCCAACAATTTCCACTCTACGAAGGGCTTTACATAGAAGCGGCTCGGGAGGCGGTCAGTCATCGATAGTCTGCTCGAAGCGCTTCTCTACGGGCTACAACCCGCATCGGTGATGCTGGGCGGCTTTGGTTTCGCCCTGGTGTTATCGCTTTTAATGGTGCCGTTGGTGCGTCAAAAAGCCGTTCTCGTGGGCATGTTTGACAATCCTGGGGAGCGAAAAATCCACCAAAACCCGGTGCCTCGCCTGGGGGGGGTGGCTATTTTTGCCAGCTTTATGGTGGCCTTTTGGCTCTTGCTCATCACCTCTTGGGACTGGGCGTTTTTAAAGACCAACGGTATTTTGGGCCTGTTCGCCGGGGGAAGCCTGATTTTTTTGTTGGGTTTGCTGGACGATTTGTTCAACATTTCCGCCTATGTGAAGTTGCTGGCCCAAGTGCTGGCGGCCGTGGTGGCCTACTATTTGGGTGTGCAAATTACGCTGCTGGATCTTCCTTCCAGTAACGTAATTGTGCTGCATGCCTTTAGTTTGCCGGTAACCGTGCTGTGGTTGGTGGGCTTGTCCAACGCGCTTAATTTTATTGATGGTGTGGATGGTCTGGCTGGTGGGGTAACCACTTTTTCAGCACTCACGCTTATTTTGGCCGCCCTGTTTACCCACCAGGACCAGGCGGCGTTGTTGGCGGCGCTATTGGCCGGTGCGAGCTTTGGCTTTCTGGTGTTTAACATTCATCCAGCCCGCATTTTTATGGGGGATAGCGGCGCCCTGTTTGCCGGGTTTACGCTGGCCGCCATTTCGGTGATTGGCGTTTTAAAAGAGCCGGTGGCTGTGATGTTGCTGCCCGTCTTGGTGTTGAGTGTGCCTGTGATGGATATTACCTACTCCACCCTGCGGCGGCTGTTTCGTGGTAAAAACCCCTTTGTTGCCGATGCGGATCATCTTCATCATCGCTTGCTGAAGGCTGGTTTGTCTCAAAATTTGACGGTTTGGACGTTCTATCTGGTGTGCGTGCTGTCGGGCCTGTGGGCCTGTTTGTACATTCAGCGCCTGCCAGAGTATTTGCTGATGATTAGCGCGTTTTTCCTCCTGATGTTTGTGCTCATGCTCATTTTGCGGCAGGATGCGTTGCGGGTTATCTTTCAAGGGTTAATGTCTAAAAAAGGGTCTGCTCAACCCGAGCAACCCCCCGCTGAGCAGGCGCATCCTCCAGAAACACCGGATAAAACCTTGCCGCCTACAGCGTGTTGACTTTAAATAGTGTTTTCGAGTTAATAGGTAAACACTTAAATACCCCGTGGCAGGTTTTCGTCAGGATGGCCCTAACTTGTCCGGTTAATCCGTCCAGTAGACTCCGTGTGGCACCTTAGCTCAGTTGGTAGAGCAGCGGACTGAAAATCCGCGTGTCCTCAGTTCAATTCTGAGAGGTGCCACCATTTTTGTCCTGATATTCAGCGATAGTAATCGAGCGATTTTTTCATCTACTTTTGCGAGCCCCTCCACTTTTACGCGTCATCCCAAACGTTATGCACCCATTCTAGGCTTGGTTGCCTGATGTGTTTGCTGTTTGGTACTCAAGGGCTCGCAGCTCCTGCTTTCTTCAAACTTTAGCGAAGCGCCCGTGAATGCTCTCGTTGCTGGAGCGTTCTCTCTCGGCCAGGAGACTCTACCCCTCTCTCCTGTGATGTCTGCTTCCTGTGCGGCCCCAACACTCATTAAAAAAGGTTATGATTGGCGATGAATACTGTAGACCGCTTTTCTCCTCGCTGGGGTTATTTGGACTGCCCGGTGCGTGAGCAGACACCGATGAAGGGCTCTGCTCGCCAGCTGCAGGCGGCCACGACGCAGATTGGAAATGATACGGTCATGTTTCGTTTTGGAAGCCAGCCCCAACCCAACCCCCTTGCGCCACTGCTGGAGAAAATAACGAAGCAGGGCGATTTGGATGCGCAGCAACAAAAAACGCTGGCGCAGTACGGCCAGTTGGAAGCTTTCCAACAAATTCTGCTAAACCGGGGCTATCACGAAATTCCGCATACGTTGGATTATTTTCGCCTGTTGGAAAATCAGCTTACTCAGCGCTATGAACGCCGACTTTATCGGCTTTTAGAGGCCCCGGAAGGAAAAAAATTCTCGCGCAGCCAACAGCAGATGCTGGCCGATATGGCTTTAGCCAGCCAAAATGCCGATTTGACCCGTGAGAAGCTCCAAGCGCTCTCTCAAGCGGAGCAGGCGGCGATTGTTCGGCAAACCGTTGCACGTTTTAAGCAAACCGCCACGCAAACGATCATGCCACAGATGATCCAGGAAATGGCGGCTGCCCAACGGCAGATGAACCAGGCGGCACAAGACATTCGCTGCGTGTTCAATTACCAAGCAGACAAAAACCTGACGCCAGAGCAGGCCCGTTGGATGGAGCAGCTCAAGCCGCAGGGAAAACCACCCCGGTGTACGGCAGAAGATGTGGAGGCCATTGATCGGCTGTGTCACCGCTTTGCCAAATCGCCAGATGACGCCAACACGATTTTTGTTCACTTTTTTGAGCACCTGGCAGAAGCACGCAACACCCTTGAAACCCGTTCTGTGGATGGTGTTCAGACGGTGGCCAGCCTTCAGCAGCAGCTCCCGGAGGATTGGTACACAGAACCCTGGTATTACGCCTACGTGCAGTATTTTGGAACGGATGCCAACGGGCAGGGCACGTTTAAAACCCTGGAACAGCAACTGGATTACCTGGATGACATTCAGATTAAAAACATCTACATTCTGCCGCACTACGATTCTCCCGAAGGCGATGCGGGTTACGACATACGCCAATACCGTCCAGCCGACAAACTGAGCAGTGACGGACACAGCGGCCAACAGGAATGGGAGCATTTCCTCAACAAAGCCAACGCGCGTGGTTTCCGGGTGGCAACCGATCTGGTCTTCAACCACACGTCCGTGGAGCATCCTTGGTTTCAAAAAGCCTTACAGGGCGAGGCCAAATATTTTGACTATTACCTGAAATGCCCGCCCGAATGGGAAAATGTTGACCTTCAGCAGGCGGTGAAAGACGTTCAAGGGGATCTCATTTTACACTTGCCGGAAAAAGACGCCAGTGGCGATTCGGTGGAATCCAAACGCGTGCTGATTTTCCCAGATATTTCCCGATCCGTGTGGGGCAGTTTTCACATTCCGCCACTGGAGAAAAAGGTGCTGTTCTACCGCGAATTTTACCCCTTCCAAATCGATCTCGACCTGCAAAATCCTCAGGTGGTGGACGAGCTGTTCGACCTGATAGGGCAAGAAGTCAGCCAGGGCGTGCTGGGTAAGCGCGCCGATGCCATTGCCCACTGGATTAAAGCGCCGGGTACTTCCGGTAAGGGCTTGCCAGAGTCTCACGCACTGCTGGAGTTGATGAAATACTATATGAAGCTGGTTTCTGACAAGAGTATTATTCTGCCGGAAGTGGTTACGGAATCGCTGGACTTAAAAACCTACGCGGGCCAAACGGCAACCATCAACGGCCGAGAGACCACCAGCAAGGGCGATGCCTTGTTCGACTTTCAGTTACAGGGCATGTTGAGAGAAATGCTCTACTTTCAAAAAACCACCCCCTTCTGGACCAAGGTATACGGGCGTGGAGAAGAGGGCGTGAACACGGCGGCCCCGTTGCTGCCCATGGAACACCACGATGAGACCTACATGGGCTTTTTGGACGAGCGTCGGGCAATGGCCCACTACCTGGAGGGTGGCTATCGTTCGGAAGCAGGCCCAACGGCAGAAGTAGCAAAAAACGCCGCCCCGATGGTGGAAAAACGGGGTGTGGTGTACAAAAACGGGATGAGCGCCGGAGCCCGTTACGCCAACGCCCTGAACGAAAACCCCCAGCGGATTGCCAATGCCTTTTTTGTCCAGTATATGATGCCCGCCACGCCTGTGATTTACTACGGTACGGAAATTGGCGCCACCAACCGGTGGGATCAGATGGCAGAGCGACAACAAACCCAGTTTCAACTGCTAGAAACCCAATTTCGAAATTTAGGCATGGAAAACCCGGTAACTTTAGCCATGTGCGAAGATCCGCGCGAGCTACAGCGGGGCGCCATTCCGCAAACCGCATTTCAGCAGGCCGTGGAAAATCACTATCCGGCCATAGAAACCATTCGTCGGCTAAACGCGTTGCGGAGCGAACGTTCGGCGTTACGCAGCTACTACTTAACGGATCTTCGGACGCAGGACGCCGGGGTGTTGGGCATGGTAAAGCATCCGGCAAGCGGGGCCAGGCTGGCCGATGGCCGTTTGGAGCCTCCTGTGGTGGTGCTTTCTAACCTAACAGAGCAGCCAAAACGTGTGCCATTGGATGTAACACAACTCCGGGAGAAGCTGGCCCTTGAGCCCACAGAGGCTGCCACGCTCCGGCCCATTTACCGGACCCCTGCAAACGGGCGTGTTCCAGCGCTGCCGGACTCAGATGTGTCTTTGCCGAAGCTGCCTGTAACCGCACCGTTGATGGTTATCCTGCCGCCCTACAGTGGGCTGTTGCTGGAAGCGCTTTCAGAGGAAAGCACTCCGGCTGGCAGCTAGCGCCGCCTCATCGTCCCGCCTGGCGTAGGCACTGGGTGAGGGTTTTATCCAGCGCGTTGGCAAACTGTTGTTTTTGCTTCGGGCCAAACGGTTTTGGGCCGCCGGTTACCAACCCCGCTCCGCGCAACAGATCCAGGTGGTTACGTACGGAAACCCGTTCGCCGATGGTTTGCCGGGTAAATACGGTTCCGTAGGGGCTAATGACAAAAATAGCCCGGGCCACCAACTGTTCGGCCAGCAAAATATCCTGGGTTACTACCAAATCTCCGGGCTGGGCGTGGGCGACAATGTAGGCGTCTGCCTCATCCGAACCCTGGGCCACCTGCACCAGCGTGGTTCGCTCGTTTGGGGGGAGCCATAGGGCTTGGTTGGCCACCCACACCGTTTGCAATAGATGCCGATGGGCCGCCTTCAGCACCAGCTCTTTGACCGGCCCTGGGCAGGCATCCGCATCCACCCACAGGGTTGGAGGGGCGGACGCTTCTTTCGACTCATGTTGGGTCATGTGGCTTGGGGTTTCGTCAGCGTTCATCATGGGTTTATTCATTATACGCGTTTCAGACGGCTCTCTTGTCTGAACGTACCCTTCCTGTGGGCGAGAATTTGCGGATACAGCCTTCTGTGTTATAGTGGCCTCTCCTGATTCACCTGCATCTCAAAAACAAACCAGGCTTTCCGCAGCCATCCGGCCTGTTGCAACACGTGTTACCTGCAAAAACGCACGGGCTGGCAACCTGTCCATCAAGCATTTGCGTGTGCAGATGGATGACCTGCGATGACCAGCGTCTGCCTGCATACGGCTTACTGTTTACTGACCATCAGGGAGTGTGTTGGTTTCCATGACTACATTGAGTAACCCGACCGTTGTCCGTCAGCCGCTAACTTCCAAAAAAGCGCAGCAGTTTACCGAATCCGTCATTCGAGAGATGTCTCGTTTGGCCGCCCGTCACCAGGCCATTAACC
This sequence comes from Candidatus Melainabacteria bacterium, assembly GCA_033763415.1. Taxonomy (GTDB): domain Bacteria; phylum Cyanobacteriota; class Vampirovibrionia; order Vampirovibrionales; family JAJTHC01; genus JANRKP01. Next base: position 28,307 of record JANRKP010000002.1, read on the forward strand.
TGGCCCAGGGCTTCCCGGATTTTTCCTGCCCGGCGGAGATCAAGCAGGCGGCGGTTCAGGCCATTTTAGAAGACGTGAACCAGTATGCCATTACCTGGGGCGACAAAGCGTTTCGAGACGCCTATGCAGAGAAGACCCAGCGCCATTTGGGCTTAACCGTTGACCCGGATACGCAGATTACGGTGACTTGTGGGTCTACTGAGGCAATGGTGGCCACCATGCTCGCCACCGTGGATCCGGGCGACGAAGTGATTGTGTTTGAGCCTTTTTACGAAAATTATGGCCCGGATGCTATTTTGGCAGGCGCCACTCCGCGCTTCGTCACTCTACGGCCCCCCACCTGGGATTTTGACGAGGCCGAGCTACGGGCCGCGTTTAATGCCAAAACCAAGGCCATTATTTTAAACACGCCCAACAACCCCACGGGGAAAGTTTTTTCTCGCGAAGCCCTGACGCTGATTGCCCAGCTTTGCCAGCAGTGGAACGTGCTGGCGTTTACCGATGAAATTTACGAGCACATTATTTACGACAACGCCCAACACGTTGCCCTGGCCACGCTGCCTGGCATGGAAGACCGAACGGTGACCATTAACAGCCTTTCTAAAACCTACAGCGTAACCGGCTGGCGCATTGGCACCATTATTGCCTCTCCCGAATTGACGGGCGCCATTCGGAAGGTGCACGACTTTTTAACCGTGGGTGCTGCCGCTCCGTTACAGCGGGCGGGGGTTACGGCGCTCCAACTGCCAGACAGTTATTATCAAGCCCTGGCCCAAAGCTACGCCGAAAAGCGCCAGCAGCTGATTGATGCCCTGACGGTGGCCCAGTTGCCATTTTACGAAACCCAGGGAGCCTATTACAGCCTGGTGAATATTGCGAACCTGGGCTTTGAAAACGACGTGGAATTTACTCGGTTTTTGGTGGAAACCGTCGGCGTGGCCTGTGTGCCGGGTTCCAGCTTTTTTAGCGATCCGACGCTCGGGAAAGACTACATTCGCTTTTGCTTCTGTAAAAAGCCCGAAACGTTGGCCAAAGCCGCAGAGCGGTTGGCGACGTTACCCGAAAGACTGGCCGCGCGAAAGGGTTAAACGTTCACCCCCTCCCCCTTTTTAACTGGGTTGCGTTAAACCACGATGGATAGGCCAAACTGACGGCTGAGTTGTTCTGGCCAAACGGTGGGCAAGCGGTAGCTGCGCCAGGCGGTATTGACCAACTCCTGGATGTGCTGACGAACCGCCGCGGAATTAGAGCCCGGGTCCAGCAGAAAGTAGCGAATTCCGCCGTTGGAACTGGCATAGGGGTCTCGCTGCACTGAGAAATAGCAAAAGGGATTACTCTCCGTGTAGGCGGCTTCGTTTGGTTGGTAGGGGTGTTGCAGGGCTTTCTCTAAAGCCATTTGCTCCAGCGTGCCAGGCCGAACGTTGGCCTGTACCTGGCTGCCTGTGGTGACCACCACAAACCCAAAGCGTGGGGGCGGTGTTTTGGGTTTTAGAATGGGGTGATGGCCAGATGACACAGAAAACATAATACGCATTCTCCCCGAGAGGGATGACCCGCCAGTATACAGCATACACAGGCGCAAGCGGCTTTGCTTCAAATGGTTTAACCAAAGCAGTCGTGCTTGTCAAACCCACAGGTGTTGTGTGTTAAGCAATACAACGTTCTCCACCAGCCACTGTGCACAGGTTTTAAACCAGCAGCACAATGCCCAACAGAACGGTCAACATGCCCAATAGCTGTTTAAGTGTTACTGCTTCGCGTAAAAACAAAAAACCTAACAGTAATACCCAGGAGAAATTCGCGTTTAAAATAGCCGTAACAACCCCGCCCACCGCGCCGGGCTTTGCAAAGGCAGAAACCACGAGCAAAGCGCCCAGGGCAATAAACAGCCCGCCGCCCATGGCTGCCCAGGTTCCGGCAGAACGATCCCAGGCTGACCAGGGCGACTGATGACGAAAGAAGGCCACTGCGACCATGACCAACAACATGCAGCTCACCTGGATTAAACAGGCTGCCCAGGGCGGTTTGCCCCAAGCGGTGGCCAGACGCATTAGAAAGTTGCCTGTGCCCATACAAAACAGACTCATCAGCGCCAAGCCAGCCCAATGTTCCAGAACGGTTGAGCCCTGAACCCAAGTGGTTGCCAGCAGCGTGGTGGTCCAGCGCATGAGTGTTTCCTTCCTGCCGAGTTTACGCGCCTGTGGTTGACAGCCTGTCCTACAAAGCACATCGTCTTGCAGGAACAATAGCATAGAATCAGTCGTTAGGCTGTGCCAATGGTCTTGTCCGTCAGTTTTGCAACGCCTTTGCCGCTGTCTCCTGAGCGCTATCTCGGCGAAGGAACCAGGCGGATTCCTCCTGGAATTGTAACAACAATTGAAACAAAGCGGCGACTTTGCAGGCGACTGGCTAGGAGGCCGTTACGGTTTGTTTTAAAATACTTGGCAACTTGTCGTTGAGATTGTTATCCGTGTGTCTCTTGTTGCTGCCACCCAGAAGTCTTCGGCGACAAAAGCACAAAGTGACAAGCGTAAAAGTGGCCAGGGTCAATCAGGTTGGATGCTTTCTCTGGGTACGCGATGTGGCTAGCCAACTGTTACCAGACCACTTGGTTTTTGTGAAAATCGACGCAATGAACAACAGGCTTATGTGTTTGGTTTATGCGGCAATGCAATAGTTGTTTCAGGAGGGTGAATGGTTTTGCTGGCGGCGTTAAGGTAGCCAACGTGTTGGTACTGTAGCGGTGTCTGCCAGGTTGCCAACGAGGGCCTTCGGTCACGGTTTATTGCGTTCTGTCCCCGGTTTGAGTTAAATTCCCACCCAAAAAGGATGTCTTTACATGTCTCGTGTCTCCTCCAATGGCTTAAACGGTCGTTCTGGTGCTAGCACTCAGTCGCCACAAGAGATGTCCCAGGCGGTGGGCGGCTCCGGTTCAGAATCTGCCAGTGATGTTGTGCGGGGCTATGTCGATCCTGCTGCCAGAAAGGATGCCATGAATCGCCACGCCAGCCTTACCGCGGATGAGACAACAGGCACATCTGCACAAAAGCCGTTTTTAAAGCCCCAACAACTGCTGAACCTGTGTGTGGGCTTAATTGGTATTCAGTTTGCCTGGAGCATGCAAATTGCGCTGTCTTCCAGGGTACTGGAGCCTTTGGGAGCCAACCCGTTTCTGTTTGGGCTTATTTGGTGTGCCGGACCCATTACCGGCCTGTTGGTCCAGCCCGTTGTCGGTTCTTTATCGGACCGTACCTGGACTTTTATGGGTCGTCGCCGTCCGTTTATCTTGCTGGGCGCGTTACTGGGCTCTTTGGCCTTGCTGGCTTTTCCGTTTTCTCCCACCTTGCTAATTGCCGCCCTGCTTATTTGGGTGATTGATGCCTGCGTCAATGTGTCTCAGGGGCCTTATCGCGCCCTGGTGCCGGATAATGTTCCTGCGCCCCAACAGCCGGTGGCCAACGGCTACTTCAATGCGGCGTTTGGGGTGGGTTCCGTGATTGCAATGGGCGTGGCCCCCTTGCTAAAGCTGTTTCACGTGACCATGAGCGTGGAACAGCAGTATGTGATGTCTGCACTGGCCTTGATTCTCTTTATTGTCTACACCTCGCTTACCATTCGAGAAATTCGGCCTGCCGTTACCGAGCGTTCCGCGGCCATTGCCGCCAAAACGCCCATGTGGAAAAGCTTTGGTCGGTTTTGGCGCTGGAATCGAGAGATTCATAAGCTCTGTGGCGTTCAGTTCCTGACCTGGCTGGGCATTATGTGCATGTTTATTTATCTCACGCCCTTTATCGTGCACAACGTCTATCAGGTGCCGGATTTGTCCTCGCCCGCGGCAAAACGCGTGGAAGCTCTTCAGAAATTGATTTTACCGGCCATGGAAAAACGCACCACGGACCCGCAAGCCTTGTCTCTGGCGAGTATTCAGCAGCTTAGTCTGCGTCATCGCTCCCGAGATTGGGTGAATCCGGCCAGTCTAATGCCTGTGCTTCAGGCTTGGTCTCCGCAGAATGGTGGTAGCCAGTTTTTGCCCGAAGAGCTTGCCAGCGATCTGGCTCAGGACCGACAAACATACGACCGCCTGAATCGTCAGTTGGATATTGCCCTGGGTACCGTGCTGACCCCCGGCTATTACGATCAGGTGGCATTGCCCCAGATTAAAACCATTTTGTCCATGGGAGAACCCGACCCACTGCTGGCCGGGCTGAACTCTGCCAGAATTGGCTATTCCGAAAAGACGGATGCGTCGAGCCAGGCTGCCAAGGCGGACAAACGATTCCAGAAGTTGCTGGCTTCGGACCCGGCGCTGAAAAAAATGTTGACCCGCGATGACGGGTTGCTCTCGCAGCAGAAGGCGTCTCAAAATCAATCCGCAGTGTCGTCCGAATTGCCTTCTGAGCTGAACGCGCCCCCGCCCGAGAAACTGGTTAAAGCCTACCGAGAGTTACAGGCGGTTAAGCAGGGTGTTAATATCAAGCAGGCACTGTTAGAGGCGGTTATGTTGCAGCCCGAATTGACGGTGGCTGCCTCGGCTTCTGCTCCCAGTGGGCCACAAAAACCTTCAGGGAAGCCTCAACCCTCCGATTCGGATGCCGGAAACCTGGCGGCTATTTTGCCACCGGCAGCGATCAGTCAGGTGTACCACCGCCAGCCGGGAGCCCCCAGTTTGCCTGCCCGGGTGATTTTTCAGGATTTGAAGACCTTTGCCCAGATGAAAGCGTTGGAGGCAGAAGCCACCAACACGGCCCAGTGGGCGTTGGTTGCCTTTAACCTGATGGCCTTGTTGCTCTCTATACCGCTTGGGCATTGGTGTTTAAAGGTGGGTAAAAAGCGTATTTACAGCATTAGCCTGGGCTTTTTGGCAGTGGCCTTTTTGTTTGCGCCGTGGGTTACCACCCCGTTGCAGGTTATTGTCATGATGGCCGCCGCCGGGGTTGCCTGGGCGACCATTCTGTCGGTCCCGTTCTCCTTTTTGGGCGATTATATGCCTGTCGGGGAAGAGGGCACGGTGATGGGAATCTTCAACATGTTTATTGCCGGGCCTCAGCTGATTTCCGCCACGTTGGTGGCTTGGCTTATTACGCAAAACCCCGTGCAAACGGTATTCGGCATGACGCACAACTGGTCTTTGGCGTTTTTAATTGCCTCGGGCTGTGTGTTTTTGGCCATTCTAGCCCTGCAAAGTATTCAGGAAAAAGAACGCAGCCTTAATGGCGCAACCGGGGCAGTAGGCCACTAAATAGCGCTTTGAGTCGTTCGATTTATTCCATCATTTTTCATAAACAGCCCCGGTGTAGCAACCGAAGAGACAACGGGGCTGTTTTTTTTGAATTCAAGACACAGTTTATATTTTATACGTTTGTAACAAATGAATAATAGTTTGCTTGAATCAAAGATCGTGCGGGCAATGCATCCATAGATGGGTATTGCGATTTTTTGCCAAGCCGCATTGCAGTTTGCAATTGGCTTAAGCTGAGTATGCATTTTATAACTGCGTGAGAGAAACTGCTGGGTCCACAAAACAAGAAACTGCTGTAGGTGAAGGGGGGCTTATGCCTGAAATCCGCATGAAACTTGGCTTTTTATGTGCAAAGGGAAACGCCACCCTGACCACAGTTGCGATTACGCTGTTTGGCCTGATGACCAGTGTGGTTGCTGTGGACGTGCCGCTATATTTTAACTACCAGAACATGCTCCAAACTTCTGTGGATGCGGCCGCGTTGGCGGGAGCCGCCGCCCTGCCGGATGGCAAGGAATATGCCGAAGAACAGGCGTTGGCAATGGCCCAGGAAAACTGGGTGGGCAATCAGCAGTTAACGGCAGACGATCTCCAGTTTCATTACGATGAAGGCACGCAAATGACGATGAAAGTGGGGGCCTCTATTGCGGTGCCAACGCTCATGTCCAAAGTCATTTGCAGCCTGAATACCGGAGAATTTCAGCACGAAGCGGATGCACAGCCCGAAAGCTGTGATGTAATGCAGGTACACGCCTATGCCAAAGGGGTGCCTGCGGCCCGCGATACAATGTTGGTGATCGACAACTCTTCTTCCATGGCGTTTCAGGGGACCTGGGGTGGGCGCAAACACCCGATGTACGACGTTCAGCTAGCGGCCATGGCCTACGTCAACTACATTAAAGACCATGCCAGCGAATCTGTTGATCGTATTGGCGTGGTGAGCTTTGCCTACGATGCGCAACTTCTTCAAGGTTTGCGCTCCAGCCACGATGACCCCCACTTTGGACAGACATTGAGCAAAATTGATGAGATTACCGTTTACAACGCCAAAGGCTGGAATACCAACTACGAAGCCCCGCTGAAAGTGGCCCTGAACGAACTACAGGCCCACGGGAGAAAAAACGCTGAGAAAGTGGTTATCTTTATGACGGATGGTTTGCCAAATTTACCGGCGCCCACCAGCTTTTACCAGTACAGCTACTGGCAACCCTACAGTAAGTGTACCAATATGGTGGACAATTCCAGCCAGGTAAAGGCCATGTGTACCACCACGTACAAAAATGGTAAAAAAACCACCACTTGCCCCGTGTTACCCAACCCTAAAATTACGGACAGTATGATTTCTGCTTCCGCGGTCAGTTGTGGCGTACAGTACACCGATTACCTGGTTAGTTCGGTTCAAGCGCAGGTACAGCGGGCTAAAGAGCTGGATGTAACCATTCACTCCATTATTATGTACGACGATAGCCAGGACGATAACGCCACTGCGGTGATGCGCCGCCTACGAAAAGAGCCTGCCTGGGACCCCGCCCTGGTAGACTACATGGCCAACGAAACCGAAGGCACCAAGTACACCAACACCAACTATAACGGTGACGATGTCGCCGATATTTACGAAACCATTGCCAAAGATATTAAAATTCGGCTTGCCCACTAAGGCGGCCGGTTGCGTTGCAGGTTGACGCCACCCAACCGCAACGTGTTCGTGCTGGTGGCGTACGCTCTTTTGTTTAAAAGCTTGCCAGAAACCCCAACAGAGCAATTTTTCGGTGAACACCGCTCTGTTGGGGTTTATTTTCAGCTTGAGGCAGATTCCCCGCTGCGGGCGACGACGTTAGAGACAGCGCCTTCCGACAGGGCGGAAAATCCGGGTGGCGGGTTTTGCAGCAGGTATTGCACGCCACGAAGCGCGGCTTTGACATCGCCCTCAAAAAACTCGTCGGCAAAGGACTGAAACCGATCTTTCATCTTCTCGTCGATCACTTCTTGCGATGGTTGGCTTAAATAGTAGGCGTAGCGTTGGCGAACCTCTCGGCCCGCATAGCTAATCCGTTTTACGGTGCCTTTGGTCACAAACCGGTTTAAAACCACAATAATGGTCTGAATCGGGTATTGGATATGATAGCGCTGCTCAATGGCGTCGCGCACTTCTCGGGCAGTCAGGTTATCCTGGTTGAGCTCTTGCTGCAAGCGGCTAAGAGTATCAATCACCATACGGTTTAGGGAGTGTCGCTTCATAACGGCAATGACTTCCAATGAGACACGAGAGGGACACAAATAGTAATAGACTATGAAGATCGATCCAAGGCGAGCCGTAATAAGACGGTTTCAATCAAAACCATTGTGTAGCTGTGACAGTGTAACTGGGACGATAAAAACCCGACTAACCAAAGACTCGCTAGAACCACACGTTAGAGAAAGCACTAAAAAACGGTAGAAATGTGAACTCGGAACGACTCTGTGTTGTAAACATGGAATACAACGTATGAGCCTTATCTTTATTCTATGAATAATCTGTTACAAGAGCAAGCCCTCATATGATTAAATTTACAATTAATGTGGAAGCATTTCCGTACCGGGTGCTCGGGTTGTCGCCGTTCTCGTTACGGTTGACGCACCAGCCTCACTCACTGGGCCCACGCACCCGGCCCACGCAATCCACCCAGAATAACTGCTTGCAGGAAACGATCGTTTTCAGTAGCATAGCCCTAACACTGGTTTAAGATTTCTCTCAAGTGCAATCACTTGCTCGATCATACGCCAGTTGGCACCCTGATAACTTTACATTTAAACGACTTGCGCTTGTAGCTCAGTTGGATAGAGTGCATGGCTACGAACCATGAGGTCGGGAGTTCGAATCTCTCCAAGCGCACCACTTCGTTTTTTGTGAATCATTTCTGACAGAGAGAGAGTTATTCGGCTTGGGTTGCAGCCAGAGTAAAACGATATAAGTTGCTTTTGCCACACCCAAACCAGGCGAGAAACGCTAAATGTCAACCCTGTGGGGTGATGCGTATCTGTGCCCTATGAAGCTTTGTGGCATGTGCTTGTTGGTTAGTTCAGGGCCAACGGAAAGACTTGCCTACGGGTAAAGGATCGCCTGTTTTCATCGCGCCCCTGTGGGGCTGGCACTGTTAAGTTCTGTCTAAACTACTTTTGTGGCACACCTTGTGCCTGCAAACTGCTCCACCAAAACACTGAATGTTAACACGGCCTACAGCCTTCCAAGAACATTGAGAAGAAAAGAAACCCCCGGCGGTGAACGAGCCACCACCGAGGGTTTTGGGTGTATACCATTCGATGAACGAGGAAGAAGTGAATGTAGGGCGAGAATTAGAAGTTAAATTCCACGCCGCCTTGGAAGGACGTTCCGTTACCGGTGAGTGATTGATCCACCTGGAGGAACAGGGCTGGACCATTGGCGCGGCCAGTGCCCACTTGCAGCGGAATGCGATTTCCGTGCTCATCCAACCGGAAGCGGTTGACGGCCACGCGGCGCTCGACGCCGTCGTTACCCATAATGGTTTCGTAGACGGGGTTGCCGCTGGCATCCAGTACGGGCTCGGTTTGATACAACGGGTTGCCGTTGTGATCGAACGCATCGCGGGTTTGGCCGCCACCGGGGTTGATGACGAGACGACCGAAGACGCCTGCATCATCGGGTTGTGCGCTCATTCCAAACAACGTGGTTTGGCCATAGGCGCCAACAATGGCTTGGTTGGCTGCGGGGGTCCAGGCGGGTTGCGTAACAGGGTTGCCGAAGTTCTGGACGTAGGCCAGTTCTGCGCGACCCGTGCCAACCACGCCGAGGCGGGTATGGCTGTCTTGTTCCACCTGCTGATCCACCACGCGGCTGTCACGTCCGACGACCGTGGAGTTGATCAGGTTGGGGTCACCCAGCTCGATATCTTGGCGGGTTGGGCCGGTGACTTCCGTGGTTGTGGTGGTCGGTCCGCGGGTGATGAGATCCTGAGCAGAGGTGCTCTGGCCCACCAACGTTGGATCATCCCAATCGATGTTGCCATTGGCCGGGTTGCCCACGAGGATACCGCTTTGGTTGAGGTTGTAGGTATCCGTGGTAACCGTGGTGGTGGTTACCGGTGTGCGGTTGATGTCGACCACTGGTGTGGTATTGGTCAGGGTTCCCTCTTGACGGTACGTGTTATCAGAGGTTGTACCGTCTTCGTGGGTGGTGGTAATGGTGGTTTCGTTGACGCGTTGTTCGCCGACGCCTAAACCGAACGTAACACTGGCGCGGAAACCGCCAACGGCGTTGGTTTGTTGCTCGATACCGGGCTGTCCGGGTTCACCAGGCGTTGGCGTGATGGATTCGAGCTCAGCGGCCACAGTGGCATCGTTGCCATCTACCGTATTGGCAATGCTGCCATCGGGCTGAACCACGTTGTTGCGGCGCTGACCATCGAAGTTAGACACCGCGGGGTTGCCTGCGGCACGGGTGTCTTCCACCGCGTAGCTCACGTCTCCGAAGCCTTCTGCGCCGCCAAGGGAGGCGAAGTTGGCTGGGTCGGTATCGGCAGCGATAATGGCCTGGCGGGTACCGTTGTCAAACTGGATGTAGCGTTGGCCATTTTCCTCGTTGACACGGTAGGGTTGATCCAGCGACAGGGCTGCGCCACCGTTGGGGGCAATGGCGTGGATAACGCGACTGGCGCTACCAGCATCCAGGCTCATGCCGTCTCTGCGGGCGCCATCGGCTGTCCACTGGGGTACGGCAATCGTGCTGCCGTCATTTCGTTCTACCAGCAACAACCCGGCGTTGTTGTAGGCAGAATCGCCAGGGCCGCTCATCTGTGCGTTGGGAGGGGCAATTTCAATGTCTTCGCCCTGCGGTAGGGTAAAGATACCGTTCTGAGACGTGATGTTGTTTCGGATTTCTCCAGGTGGTGTGGCGGGAACGTAGTTGGTTACCTGAATATCGCTGTTGATACCGGTGGGTACCAGATATTCCTCTCCGTCACCGTTTTCCAGCGGGTTGCCGTACATATCACGGGCTTGACGATGCGTGGGCTGTAAGTATTGGGTGAGTGTAATGCCCAGTTCCGCAAAGGTTTGGCCCACTTGTGGCGGACGCAGACGGCCTGTGACACCGAGAAGAGTGGGGGCTGCTTCCGGATCCGAGTTGAGTGGCGCCGTTTGGTAGGTGGCCTGTACGCCGCTGGTGTTGCCTTCAATCTGGAAAGCATCCGTATGTTGAGAGTACGGCGTTTGCTGAGGATCGCCATTGGGTTGTGCAATGGGGTTACCCTGCGCATCACGGCGCACGGCGCCTTCTGCATGGGGAAGCACATCGCCAACCGTATCCAGTGTGTTGCCCAGTGGCTCCGGCTGTTCGATTTCTTCTACTTCGGTTCTTAGTTCGGTTGTTCGTTCGCGAACAACCGTATCCACCTGGATGTCTTGGGTTTCAACCACATCGCGCGCATTGCGGGCTTCTTCGATATCGGTACGGCTGTCTTCGGACGTGTCGGTTACCACGATATCTCGTTGCGCATCCTGAGTGGGGGTTGCAGTAAACGTGGTTGCCGGGCCATCCGTTACCTGAATAACGCCGGTTTCACTACCCGCGCCATCGGTGGCGGGATCGTAAGGACGGGCGGTTGTGGAGTTACCATCGGCTCCTGGAATAATGGTAATACTGTCACGATCCGTGAGGCCGGGTGTTGTGTAGTTTTGGTAGGGCACTGTAATGGGGTTGCGCGATTCAAACAAACCGGTGGTTGAAATGGTTCCATCCGAGTTAATTTGTGCAGGAGAAAATACCGCCGTTGCCGGGTTAAAGTATTCTTGGCCAGGAATGACCTGAATGCTTTGGACTTCTCCATTGCCGAAACGACCGGCGCCTGGCTGAATGAGATCCGACATATCCAAAATGGTGACGGTTCCGCTATCGGGGTTGACAAGCGGTATGTTGTTTAAATCAAATAACTGTAAGTTTTGGTTCTGCCCAAAGTCTAGCGGGCGGCCCACACCTACGGTAAGCGTATCGGTATTATCTGCGTTGTTAACAGTTCCTCCGGGGTTTAGTCCGCCGCCACCGGGGTTATCAATCACTCCGGTTGGGTTGGTTTCTACCTGAATGCGATATTGAACATCTCCAAGGTTGGTAGGGCCTACCTGAACATTGCGCGTAGCGCCCTGTGGGGCCGGTTGTAATGGGGGAGTTACATTTAATTGTCCTGGCATAAATTTAGCACCTTCTCTTCTCAGTATAGTAACACGGGGGGATTAATCATCCATAACAACTCAATGAATGGTGCTGTGCGCACCACACATCTTTTATTAAATAAGCTCAATGCTTCAATACATTCAGCTTGCTTGCTGTGCGTGCCAGCCAATAGCGGCTAGAAATGCCCATTTAACTGGCATTCACAGTAAAGCAATGGCTCCAGAAAATAGAATTCTAGATTCGTATTTCTGTAAAATAGGTTTTATTATCTCTCCAGCTTAATAAATAAGGGGTTGCATACCGTAATAATCTAAAAAATACAAAGTTCAACGCATTTTAATGCAGGCGTTTTTTAAGGGGGGATGATTTTTATATCAGGGGTTCATTCATACTAAACACAACAAAATGAAAATGATGCTACATTGAGCGAGCAAATCATAGGAAATATTAAAATCTCATTAATTTTTCCAGAAAAAAATATACTGCGTATTTTTTATAGAGTCTCATTGTAAAGTTTTTTAACCCATTGTCTCCAATCGGATCCCAATAAAACCAACCTTGAAGAACTGTTTAGCCTTGATGGAATGGTGCTACCCGCTTTTCATGACTGTATCAGCCGCTCAATTCCTGCTGCAATAAAGGAGTGAAAGGCGCTTTTACAGGACTGCCATTCCTTAGCATTGTGCTGGAGGCATCTAAAATGCCCTTGGGTTTATTCCAGGGTAACTTTACCCCGTTCCAGGTCCAGTGCCTGAGCCTTTGCCAGTGCCGCGTCTTGGGGAGTTTGTACTGGAATGGGGCCAATGAGTTGTGTGATTTTTTCTTTAATATCGTCTGGGCTAAACGGCTTTACCAAATAGTTGGTGGCTCCGGTCTGAATGGCTCTGACCACGTTGGCTTTTTCGCCTTCCGTCGTCACCATGAGAATAGGGCTTTTGATTCCAGCAGCTCGAATTGCGGCCACTGCGTCAATCCCCAGCATTTCAGGCATATTCCAGTCCATAAAAATTAACGAAAACGAATGCTTGTGGGCTTCTTCTACGGCTTGTTTTCCGTTTTCAGCCTCCACAATATTTTCAGGAAGCGCGTTCAGCTCAATTAAAGCTCGACTGATAATTTTTCGCATTACGCCCGCATCGTCAGCAATTAAAAATTTCATCTTCTATATCCCTTCAACATCAATACGTTTTAAATGACACCTGCAATCCAAACGTCTTACCCTCGGACTCGAAAATAACGACTAAGTAAGGGTTATTTTTGGGGCGGCTTGATATTTCATGGTCTCGTCCTTGAATGACTGTGGGCAAAGAAAGCTTGTAAATAGTATTATTTTGCTGAGATAAGTCACTTTTTGTGCTCCCAGAAATCATATTGACGAGTTCGCCAACTGCATCACAGCGATCTTCTGAAGAGATTTTATCCGGGCTCACTCCTAGCAAACGACTTGCAATTAAATTAACCAGTTCGAGTGGAAAAGATAGGGCAAACATTCCTTCGCCATTATCGCCGGATATCCCGATGACGGCTGAAATGTCTCCATAAGGGCGGTAATCTTTCTCTGCTTTTACCTCTTTAAGAACAGCTTCTGTAGAGGCCATTGTACGCAACACGTTTGTGGTTGCACTTACTACCGCATTCACAAGCGAAGCGTCAATCTGGGCCTTACTATTGGTAATTGGCGTCATTCTCAATTTCTCCTGGTTCAAGCCATCTATAATTTAGAATATTCAAAATAAGGATTGGGCTTCGCTTATTTTTGTTCATTGAAATGATAATATACTTGAAGCAAGACTATACCTGGATCTGTTTTACTGCTAGAAAGTTATCTTCAACCAGCTTGTTCCAGTTCATGATTACTTCAGTTAGAATATTGAGCTTTATTCGAGTATTATTTTAAATGGAAATCCGAATTGGAAATAGTATTTAAAGACACTGATAACTAATCTTTTAGCTGATAGTATCTGCATTTATTATACTCAAGCATCTTAAAATCGTCACTGTAACCAATTAAGGACTCGGACGCGCCGATAAACAAGTATCCTCCTGGTTTAAGGGATTTAGATATTTTTTTAAATAATTCAATCTTGAATTCTTTTGAGAAATAGATTGCAGCATTTCTTAGGAATATAATATTGAATTCACCCAGTGAATCGAAGGGCATCTGTAAGTTGAATTTCTGAAAGGTTACAAAACGGGTAATGTTTTCTTTTAAACGATAGGTTTTACCTTGCTCTTCTTCCTCAAAATATTTCTTTTTCAATTCATCTGAAAGCCCCCTGGACATTGCTACTGTATTGTAGCGAGCGTTTTTAGCCTGCATCAGGGCCGATAATGAAATATCGGTTGCAAAGACCGATAGTTGGCTTTCAAGCGGTTGATGGAAATGTTGTCCGCATCCTTCATGGGCTGCCATCACAATGGAATAAGGCTCTTGGCCTGTTGAGCAGGCTGCCGACCAAATCCGACAAGAAGTATTTTGTGAGTAAAATTCTGGGAACAGTTTTTCTTTCAATACAATAAAGGGTGTTTCATCTCTAAACCAGAGTGTTTCGTTGGTTGTAATTGCGTCAACAATCTTGTCTTTTAGTTCTGTATCGCTGTTGGTTTTTGCTTTTAAATAAAATTCACTAAATGTTGAGCATCCTGTTTCAATTAATAAACTACCAAGACGGCTTTCAATTAAATATTTCTTGTCTTCTTGCAAAGTAATACCGCATTCATTTTGAATGAGGGAGCTAAGCATATGGAATTCGTCAGTCGTCAATGTAATCGTCATAATTAAGCCTTATAAGAAGCCAAAGGCTTAGCAAGAGAAACAATCCTTTCTGCTAGCTCATCGAGTGGAACATTTTCATCGGATAATCCTAATTGATCAACAGCCCTTGGCATTCCATATACAATGCAACTTTCAGCACTTTGAGTAATACAATAATTGCCTGGTTTGTTTTTGATGGAACGAACTCCCTCGGCTCCGTCATTGCCCATTCCCGTCATAATTACAGCTAAAATACGGCTGCCATAGGCTTGAGCTACAGAGCGAAATAAAACATCAACAGCAGGTCGACAACTATTTTCAGGAGGGTCGTCTGTTAAATCTATTCTTTGAGCTCTAATAAGCATATGCTTGCCACCTGGTGCGATGTACACTGTATTTGAATGGATTAATTCTCCTGCTTCAGCCTCTTTTACTTTTAAGGCAGATTTTTTATCTAAACTACTGGCTAAAGAGGCTGTAAAAACGGCTGGCATATGTTGAACAAGTAAGATGGGTGTGCCTAGGTCTCCTGGCAGTTTAGGAATAAATTCGTTTAATGCGTTAGGTCCACCTGTTGATACCCCAATAACAATCACATCCACTTTTCCTGGCTTATAGCTTGGGGTGGCTTTTGGCTTGGCTCCAAAATCAGCGTTAGTTGTTGGTGCACTGTTATTTTTACTAGTAGATCTGTTATTTTCAAAGTTTTTAAAAATGGGTATCAGTCTTTTTCGAAGTGACTCAATATTTGTTTCAATCTCTTCGTGGTCGGGTTTGGAAATGAAATCTATAGCGCCCGCTTCTAGAGCCTGTATCGTAATATCAGCGCTATGACGGCTTATCCCGCTCACCATGACAACACCGATATGAGGATATTTTTCTGAAATGGCTTGTAAAGTTTCTAGGCCATTCATTTCGGGCATTTCAATGTCTAATAATACAAGATCGATTTCGTTTTGAGATAATTTAACAAGAGCACTCTTTCCGTTGGCCGCAGTAGCGATAACGGAGACATTGGAAATCGTGTTTAGAACACTCGCTAATATGGATCGGTAAGTGATTGAGTCGTCAACAATCAGGATTTTTAAGATTCCCTGCATTACTCATCCACCTTTCCATTCAAGATTTTAGCAATCGATAGAATACTCATGAGAGTATTTTCAAGCTTAACTACTCCGAAAAGATATTTGCCATCTACTTCCCCCATATTGGCTGGTGGAGGATCAATTTCCGTAGTATCCAAGCTAATCACATTGCCAATGGCATCAACCCAGAAGCCAACTTTTTCTGATATGATTGATGAAGAATCTTTGTCCGGCTTAGATATTCCTTGTTCAGAGTCTGTTTTTAGAATTATATTGTGTGAGATATCGCTCATCTCGGTCTGACCTAATCCTAGACGCTCTTTGAGATCTAAAACGGTAATAATTTGCCCTCGAAGATTAACTAATCCTCGAACATAATTTGGTGCAAGCGGAACTGGTGTTAAGTGAAGGTGTCGATTGATTTCTCTAACTTGGCAAATATCAATACCAAATAACTGGTCACCTAAATGAAAAGAAACAAATGATTTAGCTGGCATGGACAAGCCCTCGGCTTTCATAGTGCTTTTCTAGGAGTGTTTGAGGATTAATAAATACCGTTAAATGACCCTGAACAACCGAAGATCCTATAACGCCCGGGTTTGTAACAACTGTTGTGTCCAAATCAAGCTGCATGTCAATGCTGTCAACAATCTGAGAAGCAATAATGCCCATACGCCCATTTGCGCTTTTAGGTAAAATTAAAAACCATTCTTTTTGTTCATTTAAAGAGGATTTTACCGGTAAGTAGCGTTCAAGCCGAAGTAGTTCAATGCTTCTGTTTTGATACGTTAAAAATTCTCTTCCACCTAGCTGCTCTATCTCGTTACGGTTAAATTTTTCGATTCTTAAAACAGAAGAGAGCGGTAATCCAAAAGTTTCATCTGGAGCGTTTTTAAAAAGAAGCATAGCCTGTTGCTCAATAGTTGTCTGATCTAGCGTATTTAATTGCTTTTTATAATTTTCTTCTGCCTGACTTTCAGAAAATGAAAGTTTTGTATATGAAAGGATTCCCCCTGCATCCAAAATCATGGCTACTTGACCGTCACCCATAATGGTGGCTCCTGCGTAGCATTTACAGTGTTGAATAAAGCTAGAAAGCGGTTTGACTACAATTTCTTCCATATCAAATAATTCATCCACAATAAGTCCATATTGATTTGCTCCAACCTTTAAAACCATAATATTGTAATCACTGCTATAATGCGTTCGTTGGTTAAGGGTTTCGCTGTCTGAAACCAATGTATTTTCTTGAAAACGTGGATTTGCGATCTCTATGCGTCGATCTGGATGATACTGTCCAGATTCGGAGTCGAAAAATACTCTTTCCAAGCCCAGAACATCTGCAAGACGAACCAATGGTAGTAGCTTGCCTCTTAATCTTAGTACGGAAGCATTTCCTACCTTTTCTATTCTGGTGGGTATTTCTCTGGCTTTAACGCATACTAATTCTACTAAATTTACTTGTGGAACTGCAAAACGATGTCCGCATGCACCTACAATTAAAGATGGGATAATAGCTAAAGTTAACGGTAAACGCAGTAATATAGTTGTTCCTTTGCCAAGTTGCGTTTTTATGCTAATGTGTCCACCTACTTTTTCAATATTGGTTTTAACCACATCCATACCAACGCCGCGTCCTGAAATATCTGAAATCTTTTCTGCAGTTGAGAGCCCAGGTAAGAAAATTAGATTGACAACTTCTTGCGGAGACATCTTCTTTAAGTCGGATTCGCTTAAAAGTCCGTTTTCTAGTACTTTCTTAGCAATCCGAGCGTGGTCAATGCCGCGTCCATCATCTGAGATTGAAATATTGATTTGACCGCCTTCGTGAAATGCGTTTAGGAAAATAGTTCCTGATGATGGTTTTCCAACCTCTTTTCTTTCCTCGGGTGATTCAATTGCATGATCGCAACAGTTTCTGATGAGATGCGTAAGTGGATCAGACAAACTTTCTAAAATTGATTTGTCTAGCTCAACGTCTTCGCCACTGGTTCGGAGTTCAATCTCTTTGCCTAATTGCTTAGTAATGTCTCTCACCACTCTCGGAAATTTTCCAAAAATGCTGCCAACGGGCTGCATTCTGGTTTGCATAATATGCTCTTGAAGTTCTGATGTTACTAAGTTAATTTTTTGAGAGATTGTTTCTAGCCCGTTATGTGGATTTTCCTTCTGTGCGAAAGCTCTGAGTAATTGGTTTCGAGAAAGCACCATTTCTCCAGCCAAATCCATTAATTTGTTTAATAAATCGACTCTTACTCGAATCGTTTCAACTGCTTCGGCTGAGTGGTTTACAGGAGTTGTTTTCGTTTCTTGATGTGCGCTTTCTCTCTCTTGCACAATGGGTTTGCTCAGTTCTTGTTTTTCTGTTTCGGGCATTGCCCAGGTTGGCTTTTTATTATCAAGAACTTCTTCCATGGTGACTTCTTGAACTTGTGTTTCCGGTAAATCAACAGCCATTGCCAGCAGATCTTTTTCTAATACAGTGGCGCACAGAATGGATAAACTTAAGCTAGCATTCAAACAATTGCTTAAGTCTGGAAACATAGCAATGTCAAAACTGCTATCAATAAGTAAACCCACAGAAATGAGCTGTTCCAGTAGGTCAAGAGGCGTTCTTTGTTTGGCGGTTAAATCCTTGTCTACAGATACGTTTAGATAATATAATCTTTGTCCTTGCTGAGTTGCATTGACTATTGTTGTCTTATCTAAAGCGGAGAGCCCTTGTGGATTGCTGGAGATATCGGTAGCTTCTAGGTCGTCAGCTTTTGGTGGTTTTCCTAAAATTACTTCTAAACGACGAATTTCATCCTGGTACGTCACGGTTTCACTGCTGTGGATATCCTCAAGCATTTGGTTTAATTTATCCACCCCTTCTAAAAGTGGATCCATTACTTTTGCCGTTGGGACCAGTTGCCCATCTCGGATTAGCATTAGGACGCTTTCCATTGTGTGGCTTAGGTTTTTAAGCGCAATTAAACCAAAAAAGCCGGAGGCGCCTTTGATGCTATGAATCGCCCGAAAAACACGGTTAATTATTTCCTGGTCCGTGTTAGCTCCTTCCCGTTCCAGAATTAATAAGTCCGGCTCGATGGAAGATAAATGTTCTCTGCTCTCGGCTACAAACTCCTGCAGTAAGGAGTCATCACTTAGGCTACTCATTGACAACAACCTCGCGAATGTTAAGCAGCTGGCCTAACTTACACAGATGAAACAGCTTTAAAATGCTAGAAGATGAAACTTCAACCTCAAGCAGAAAATTTTTTTGCTCACAGCTTTTAAGTAAACCAAGAACCAGCTTTATACCTATTGAATCCATTCGTGTGATTTCAGTTAAGTCCAAAATAACCTTTGGATTGTCAATGGCTTCCAGAGCTTCGATTAATTCTAGTTGCAGACGATTGGCGTTGGTGACCAAAAAGTCTTCTTCAGCAAGCAGTCGTGTGTGTTCTTTTT
This sequence comes from Candidatus Melainabacteria bacterium, assembly GCA_033763415.1. GTDB lineage: Bacteria > Cyanobacteriota > Vampirovibrionia > Vampirovibrionales > JAJTHC01 > JANRKP01. The sequence goes on from JANRKP010000002.1 coordinate 47,026, forward strand.
CCTGAATAACTTGCATGGATATTAGACTCCTAGTATGAGGCGCGTTGTCAGCATACAGTAGCGTTCTCTGGCTTTTTTTAGCAAGTTTTGAAGGCTTTGAGCCTCCCGCCTATTAGTCATTTTATTTTCAATTATGCAATGCAAAGTAACCGTTGACGATAGAATGCCGTTCAGCACAAAGGGAGGATAACCTCGTCCCCGCATAAAGAAGTTATCGGAACATGCCCCCAATACTGAATAGAGGCCGTAAACGCTGCATTACAAAAGAGAAGTGCCAAGCGATTGAAATATTGGAATGCCTGTGATGCAATTTATTGATGGTTGCTCGCCCTTATTGCTATTGGGCAAAGCTTTAAACGCTCTTGTCCGAAAAAAAAGCTAATATGCAGAGGAAATAAAGCCATGCTTCTCTGCTATGCTTTGATTTAAAATGCTTTGGCGCCCGTTGCTATTTAAAACCTTCGGTAGAAGTGCGGACTTCTCTAGCTGTTTGTTCGCGAATTCACCCACATGATGGGGAGCCTAAAAACACTATAACGTTTTCTCTGTTGACATCATCAAAAGGCCGTCCTGAGAAAGCCCCACCTGCCTGCCAGGCAAATCGTTCTGCTCAGGCTTCCATGGGTTTGTTGCCAATGGCTGGCGCAGGAAAGAAAAAAATTCTGCCGGGTTGGCCAAGTGAATGGCCTCCGGCAGAACGTTTGTAGAAGAGAGAGGAGAAAGGATGCGAGCGTGAACAGAAAAGCTTCAGAAGGGGCTAAGAGCCCTCAGAGCGGTTTGAAGCCAGTGCCTGGCGTTAAGCTCCAGTGTCAATCCGGATTAAGGCCCGTGGTTATGGCTTTAGCAGTGCCCGAGGAATAAAGGCGGCTTCTGTTTCCAGCCAAACACGACAGCGTTGCACCCAGGGCGGAATCCCCTGTTGATTTTTGAGATAATGGGCCTCTTCCTCCCAAACCAGTACGGCTTGCTGAAGCTGGTAATGGGCCGGGTTTTCCAGGGTTTCTACCCTAATGGCGGTATGGCCACATTGCGTACACACCTTTAGGGCCGGAATGAGCTGGGCAAACAGAAACAGAGCGGGCCGTTTTGCCTGGCAGTGAGCGCAACGCACCTGTACCCATCGGTGAATGAGCGCCGTACCACAGTCTGGGCAGTAACATTTCCCCTCTTGCAGGGGGGCATGGGTATGTCGGCACCGAAAGACGGCCCTGAGCAATTGCCCCAGTTGCTGGAAGGTTTCCCCTATGGAAGGAGTTGCATTTGGCTTTGCTACCTCTGCCTGGCGGTTGTCTGTTGCTGGGCCGTTAAAACCGAAGGCAAGCGTGGGCATGCGTGTCCCTCCTACCCGCTATGTGGCGCAGTCTGTTGCATACGTCCTAAGCCTGGCATTGTAATGCTGTAAGGCGTATGGTGGTTTGGCTACTCGATATCGTGAACGTTTTTTGGAAAAAATCAATGTGTCTCTATCGATGTTGTCGATGGCTGGATCTGTCCTGTAGATCCGGGTGTTGAACTACTCCCAAGGACCGAAGCGCCGCTGGCCACCTGCTTGAGCTGTTCGTGAATACTAAAGGCAACGGCGCTGCTTAGGCCCAACCCCAGGCCCCACAGGGCAACCCGGTTGCCAAACAGGCGGGCTACGGGTTCGGTAATTTGCGCCTTAATCCAGGGGACTTCATAACACAGGCGTTTTACGCCGTTCATCATCAGGCCAATCAAGGCCATTCGGGCTGCGCTGAGGGCTGCCACCACCCCCAGGCCAAACAAAATGGTGCTGGTGGTTAGGGCGGTGACCGGGTGTTTTTCGGCCAATTCGGCGTAGCGATCACTTTTTTCGGCCATGGATTGCACCAATGGCGCGGCAGATTGTACGTAGGCCTGGCGAAGGGCGTCTTGTGAATCGACGGTAAAGACATCCCGTTCGGGTAGGCTGAATGCTTGGTGGCTCATTCCTGGGGTCGATCCCGTAATGGGTTGGGCCCCAGGGAGGGCTACCCATTGGGTAGGATAGTTTGGCGAGGCTATTCGGGGTGATGGAGCGGCGTAGGTGGCGACGTAGGTGGTGGCCAAGGTGTTTGTTGCCGCCGGTACGACAGGGGCCAATTTTGCAGCCTTTCCCGTGACGTTTGTTTGCGCTTGAACCTGGGTTGGAAAAGAAGGCTGCGCAGGAAAGAGAGGTTGTGCAGGAAAGAGAGGCTGCGCAGGATGGCTCGTCACCGGGTGAACAAACCCGCTGGCTCTGCTAAGCAGTGCTGCGGAAGGTGAGGCGACTGGCACGGCGATTGGCATTGCGGGTGACATAAGCTGTTGCCGGTCATAATAAGCCGTAGATCCTGGCGCAATTGGCGCTAAAATAACCTGCCCCGACGTCGTCGCCGAGGAAACAGGCCATGTGATAGCGTGGTAACCAACAGGAGCCATTGAAAAAACCCAGGTAAGCCAGGAAACAGGTAAAGACTGCGGAAGCTATCTGAGAAAGAGACCGAAGCAAGTTGAGAGAAAGGAAGACGACCGAATAAACAGCGGCGATAGTCGCACCATTCTTGCCACCGATTCAATGAAACCGCCCATTCAATGAATATGGCAGTGATGCATATGGCAATAAATAGGGCAATAAATAGGGCGGAGTACCTTGCACCTAAACGCACATCAAGCGTAAAAGTTGTCAGTTGCGCTTGCTTTGTGCTGGAAGCGTTTATGCTTGCCGCGCGTTGCGCATTTGCTGGCAAGGGTGCCTACAGGCTTAAATGTGGCATTATAGGACGTTTGCTTGCCGGATGCCAGCGATACCGCGCAGGTGTGCCCCCTCTTTCGCTTTTCAGGATGATTGTAACAATGTTTTAGCGATCTCTTGGCGCAGACATCGCCGACTACTACAGTCAGTAATAATTGTTTTGAATCATCTGAAAGATTTGAATGCTAAAGCAAATTTTAAACCGTGTGCAAACAGCGGTAGCGGATGCCTGTTGTAGTCTCTGTGGCGGTCCCGTCGTCGATTCGGGATACAGCACCTGTCGTTTATGCCATCAGCGGCTAGGGTTCCGGTTAAACAGCGCACCGCTTCCACCGGTGTTGCCTTCCACACAACCAAGCGCCATAAACTGCCACGCGGTCACGCTGTTTAACAACCGCATTCGTCAGCTCATCTACAGCTATAAGTTCCACCATCAACGCTCGCATCAACCGGCGCTGGTCGATCTGCTCTTTCGCTACCTGTGCCAGTGGCAACCCGATTGGATGCCGTTGGCGACACCGGGCGGCAAAGTCTGGCTTGTTACCATTCCGCCACACGAGGCGCACGGACCCCCCGCCCTGATGCAGCCGATTGCCGTCAGCCTGGCGCAGCGATTGCAAACCTGGCTCAGCGCTTCGGCAGCCCGAGAACCGGGCGGAACCAGTTTGTTTCGTCCGGCAGGACAAGGCTTGTTTCAGGCAGGCGAATCCACTCTGCTGTGCTGGCAACGTTCGGTACAGCGTCAACATCATCTGCATACCCGCCAAGAGCGGCTGGAAAACATGCGAGACAGCCTGCTGTGTGAACCGTCCGCCCATTTTAGCCCTGACGACACCGTGCTGCTGTTAGATGATTTGATGACCACGGGCGCCACGCTCAACGCCGCGGCCCAGGCCATTCGTCAAAGTGGCTTTAAAGGGGCAATGGCCGCCCTGGTACTGTGCCACGTGCCGATGAACCATTCGCGCTAAGATATGCTGGCGGGCAGGCTTGCCAGCGGACTCTGTCTGTGTTTTGTTCATAAGGGCAAAGGCTTGTTTGCAGCGCATCATCGGTTAACAGGCATGGAATACGGGCATTTGGATACAGACATTGGACGAAGCGGATCCCGTTGGTGGCATGAACAGGAGAACCAGAATGGCGGAGCGATACACAACCGTAGGTGTGGGCCTTATGGGGCTTGGCACCGTGGGTACGGGGGTCTATAAGCTGCTTTCGCGGCACGACTGGCTAAATGTGTGTCGCATTGCAGTGCGTCATCCAAACCAAAAGCGAGAGATTGTCGATCTGGATACCAACCTGCTGACCACCGACCCGTTTGAAGTGGTTCGGGATGAGAACGTTCGTCTGGTGGTTGAGGTGATGGGTGGCCTGGAACCTGCCAAAGATCTCGTACTGGAAGCCCTTCGACTGGGAAAGCATGTGGTAACGGCCAACAAAGCTCTGATTGCCACCCATGGTGAGCTGCTTTTTCAGACAGCCCGCGATAACAACGCCTGCATTTTGTTTGAAGGCGCCGTGGCAGGGGGCATTCCCATTATTCAGCCGCTGAAACTGTCTTTGGCGGCCAACCGGGTGCAGGAAATTGCGGGCATACTCAACGGAACCACCAACTACATTCTCACCCGCATGAGCCAAGACGGCTGGGAGTATGATCAGGCGCTTGCCGAGGCCCAGGCCAGGGGCTTTGCCGAGGCGGACCCGACCAACGATGTGGACGGTTTTGATACGGCGTACAAAATTTCTATTTTAAGCAGCATTGCCTTTCAAACGCGGGTGGATCCGGCCCAGCTTTCCGTAGAAGGCATCCGCAGCATTTCTGCCAAAGATATTACACTGGCGCGAGAACTGGGCTACGGTATCAAGCTTATTGGTCTGGCCCGGGCGGCCCAAAACGGGGCCATCGATGCGCGGGTTCACCCGATGTTAGTGCCGTTGGACCATCCCTTGGCGAGTATTCATCACGAGTACAATGCCGTTTGGATTCAAGGCGATGCCGTGGGTGATGTGATGTTCTCTGGCAAAGGAGCCGGGGAAATGCCAACCGCCAGTGCTGTGGTGGCGGATATTCTGGCGATTGGCAACGATCTGCATACGGATAACCCGACGCCGGTGCCGGGCATGCGGGTTCAGTTTAACGGCCAGGCATTGCTACAGCCTGTTAGCGATACCCAAAACCGCTACTATATTCGCCTCAACACGCGAGACGTTCCCGGCGTGATTGGGGATTTGGGGCACTGCTGCGGCGCCGCCGGGGTCAGTCTGGAATCGGTGATGCAAAAGGGCATTACCCTGGACGCCAACGGCCAGATCAAAACAGCCGCCATCATCCTCATTACGCAAATGGTTTACGAGCACCAGTTGCAGGATGCGTTGAACCGCATCCGTCAGTTAGAGACCACGGGCTCGGTGGGCTGTGTATTACGAGTACTAGGGTAGGACATCGCCCGCTATGGCAGGTATTTTAGAACGCTATCGACCGTTTTATCCGTTTGACGACACCTTTCCCATTGTGAGTTTGGAGGAAGGCAATACGCCTCTGGTGCCTGCGCCACGTGTGGCGGCTCAGCTCAAGGTGCCAGGGGTTTCGGTCTACCTTAAGTACGAAGGGCTTAATCCAACCGGCAGCTTCAAGGATCGGGGCATGACGTATGCCGTCTCCCAGGCGAAAGCCCAAAATGCCCAGTACCTGCTGTGCGCCAGTACGGGCAACACCAGTGCTTCTGCGGCAGCTTACGGCGCGCGCGCGGGCATTCGTACCCTGGTGATTATTCCCGAAGGGAAAATTGCGCTCGGCAAGCTGTCTCAGGCGCTGTTGTACGGGGCCACCATCGTTGAAATTACGGGCAATTTTGATCAGGCCTTGGAGATTGTGCGCGCGGTGGGGGAGGCCAGCCAAACGGTGGCGGTGGTTAACTCCATTAATCCCTACCGGCTGGAGGGGCAAAAGACCGGCGCGTTTGAGGTGTGCGACGTACTAGGTCGTGCGCCAGACTACCATGTGATGCCCGTGGGCAACGCGGGCAATATTACCGCCTACTGGCGCGGCTATAAGGCGTATCAGCAGGCGGGCCGCATTCAGCAACTGCCGGTCATGCTGGGGTACCAGGCCGTGGGCGCGGCGCCGCTGGTAATCGGTCGGCCGGTTCCTAAGCCGGAAACGGTGGCGACGGCCATTCGCATCGGCAAGCCTGCAAGCTGGCAAGGCGCAGAGGCGGCTCGGGATGAGTCTGGTGGCCGGATTGATTACGTGGCAGACTGTGAGATTTTGTCGGCCTATCACTTTCTGGCCCGTTACGAAGGCATTTTTTGCGAGCCCGCCAGCGCTGCCAGCGTGGCCGGTTTGTTTAAAGCCGCCAGTCAAGGGGCAATTGCCCCAAACAGCACCATTGTGTGTGTGCTGACGGGCAACGGGCTGAAAGATCCTGATAACGCCATTGCCGTGGGTAGCCAGCAGGCCAGCCGCGAGACACTGCCCGCAGATTTGGATACGATTCGATCGTTTCTGGGTGTTTAGGGCAAGTGTTGTCAGAGCTGATTAGTCACGGCTTGCAGCGCAACCCATGCCTGCTGGTAGTGGGTTTGTTGATCGAGCAACTTTAGGGCTGCTTCGGCGGTTGCGCGCTCGCGCTGGTTCACTAAAAACAGGTTGCTATCCCCCAAGGCAAAGCGGTCGCGCTCACCTTGCTCCATCCGAATGGCCAAATCCAGCTCTTGGCGAGCGGCTTCAATTTGCTGGTACGCTGCCTGCACGGCTGAAACGGCGTCGTCCACTTCCAGCAGTACGTGTTGTAACAGTAGGCGTTGTTCCAAATCCAGCTTTTGGAGCTTAAACTCTGCCGCCGCCTGCATTCCACGGGCAGTCCGCTGACGCAACGGCACCACCAGAGAAATACCCGCCTTCAATGTGGGACCAATCGAATTGTCCCCGGTGTCCACCCCAGGCAGGGCGTACAAATCCAACACGGGCAGGCGCAGGTTTTTGGCGAAATCTCGGTCTACCTCAATAATCTTTTTTTGCAGCGGCAAAGCCTGAAGCTCGGGGCGTCTCTCCAGGGCCATTTGTCGCCCTTCCATCCACTGATCATCGCTCAGTGGTTCCGCTTGCGGCATAGAGGCCAAGCACTGGCTGGCCAGGGGCAAGGGGCTGGGCGTTCCGTTGGCCTGCCAGAGGTAGCGAGAGAGATAAAAAACAGACTTTTGGTAGTCGCGTTCCGCCTTGATTAGTGAGCCTTGGCGACGAATGACCTCTTGCTCCGCCTCCACTGCATCCAAGGCAGGCAGATCGCCTTCTTTTACCCGTCCTTGAACAGTTTCTAAACGGACTTTTGCCAAATCCAGCATTTGTCGCTGGATAGCCACTGCCTGTGTGCTACGAACCCACTGCCAGTAGGCCGTCGCTGCATCCTGAAGCAGTAGCAGACGCGCCTGTTGAAAGGCGGCATCGGCGAGTGGAATGCCAATTTTCGCCTGCATTTCCGCCGCCACCTTGTCGTTCATCCGAAAGCCGCGCAGCAGCGGTAGCCGGGCCCCCATAAAATACTCGCCGGTGTCGCCCGTGGGGTACAGGGGCGGTTTGACATCGCCCGAGTTGTGTCGGGCTCCGGTGGAGAGCTTTAAGCCCGAGCGGGTGAGCCAGTTCAGGGTCAGTTCGTTGTCCCAGGTTTTGCTGGTGGTGCCCTTTTTTGTAAAGTCGTTGTAGCGCAAGTATTCCGAATCCAGCGAAATGCCGGGATCGAAAGCCCCTTCTTTCTCAAGCAGTTTGGCTCCGGCAATGCGACGTTCCAGATCGGCGCCAAACAGCTTGGGGTGGTACTGCCGCACTTGCTCTAACACTTGCGTGAGCGTTAGTACCGGTACAGATTGCGGTTGCAGGGGTTGAGTCGCAGAATGAGTTTTGGAGCGGTTGTCTTCCCCGGCGGCAGGGGCGGAATCCAGCGTGCTGTGGGGTGCCACGCCTGTGGGCACGGGCGTTTGGGGCGTTGTTCTGGGCATACTGTTTAAGATTTCAGGGGCAAATGTCTCTGGTGGCGGCGTTTCGGCGGCCCAGCAGGTGGTTAATGCGCCCGCTGAAAGCAACAAACAAGCCAGTCGTTTTGCAGGCAGCAGTGCCGCCCGCTGCTTTAAGAACACAATGCCGGGGCAGAATGGAGTTTGTCTCATGGCTTCTTAGGCTTTCGCTTGTAGGAGCGCTCCCCGTCGTAACTGCCCGAATCGGTAGCCGCGCCATTTCCACTGCCGCCCGCGTCTCCATTGTAGGATGCTTCCCCATTGCCGGTTGGAGATTGCTTTAACCGGGGCGGGAAGCCGTTGAACTGTCTCCACAGCTCGTAACCCAGCGGTACTGTTTCCAGTAGAATCCAGCCGCTGGCGCCACTGCCCGGCCTTAGATACTGGCTGCTTGGCCAGGGCTCGTCCTTGCCCGATCGAATCAAGTCGTAATCGGGACGCACCAGCACCCGGTAACGGCCCATACCATCGTCAACAGCGTCTACCACCATAACCCGCCCACCAAACGTGCCGGTGGCAATGGCGGGCCAGCCGGAAAACTGAATGGCGGGCCAGCCGGAAAACTGGAGCCGAACCGGTCGCCCTTCCGTGACCAACGGCGCATCCCAGTCGGATACATACAGCGCTACGGCGGGATCGTGGTTATCAGGCACCACGGTGGCCAAAACCTCTCCTTCGGTGACGGTTTGCCCCTTTCCTACCGGAAGCAGGCGGACCACGCGGCCGGAAACCGGCGACTTGACTTGCCGAAAGGCCACCCGTTGGGCAATACTCTGCTGCTCGATGGAAAGCTTGGCCAGATCATTGTCTGCCGAGGCGACCGTTTCCCTGGCCGAAGCAATGGCCGCCGACACGGTGGCCAGGGCCGAAGCCGTGTCGCCAATTACTTTAGACTGATCAAAAGATGAGACGGTCTTGTCTCGAAACGCCACGGAAAGTTGAGCCTGGGCTTGCTTGAGTCCCGTTTCCGCGCGAACGCGGTCCAGTTCCGCCAGTTCGTAATCCCGCCGGGAGCGCAGGCCCTTTTCATACAGGTGGGTAAGCCGCTGATGGTTCAGTTGCGCTGTGTGGAGCGCTTCTTCTGCAGCGGTGACGGCCTGTTGGGCGGCCACAATGCGTTGCTGATTTTGGCTGATTCGCTGGCCAGCACCTGGAATGGCCGCCTGACGAGACTGGGTGAGCGCCCGATATTGTTCTTCCAGGGCGTCGATGCGGGCCAAGGCTGCCGAACGCCTGGATTGAATTGCTTGACGCTGGGCAATCAAAGCTTCTGGCTGATTGGCCGCCATATATTTGGGATCCAGGTCCTCTAGTTCGGCCAGCAGTTGGCCTTCTTCCACCCGTTGGCCTTCCACCACGTGCCAGCGCTTTAGGCCGCCACTTAACTGCGCCTGTATTGGTTGTGGCCGTTGCATGGGCGAGAACACCGTCACCTTGCCAATGCCCACCACCGTCTGTTGCCAGGGCACAAAAATAAGCGCCACCATAGCCAACAGCAACAGCAAAATAGACCACAACGCCAAGAAGCGGATAAGCTGCGGCGAACCCAGAACCTGAAACGCTTTGGAGTGCGTTAGTATGTTACTCATTAGCGGCGCCCGCCTCCCATATTGGTGGTGCGAACACGGAGCGAGAGATCGGGAAACAGTGTGGCAAAACGGCTGGCTGCCTGTTGCAGCAGCGCGACGGGCGGCGCAGACTCTTGAATGGCTCCGTCAGCCAGTACCATCACGCGATCGGCACGCAGGACCACTTCTGCGTCGTGAGAAATATCAATCACCGTCCAGCCGTTGGCCGGGTTTAACAGGGCGTCTAGCATTTTTAGCTTGGTGCGTTCGTCAATGCCGGTAAACGCTTCGTCTAAAATCAGCAAACGTGGCCGATCGGCAATGGCGCGGGCAATGGTCAGCCGTTGTATCTGCCCGCGAGAGAGGTTGCGTCCGGCGCTAACCAGCGGGGTTTGTAGCCCTTGGGGCCACAGGGCGACATCTTCCAGCAGACAGGAGGTTTCCAGCGCCCAGTGGACATCCTTGGCACTAATGGCGCGACCGACCAACAGGTTTTCCTCGACCGTTCCCTGAAAAATATCGACGTTATCGCTGGCCCAGGCCACCCGTGCCCACAGGTGCGTCAGTTGGGCCGTGCGAACGTCTTGACCATCCACGGAGACCAGGCCCAACCGTGGGGCCATTAACCCACAAATTAGCGCCGCCAGTGTGGATTTGCCCACCCCACTGCCACCCACCAGGCTGACGATCTCTCCTGGCGCAATGGAGAACGTCAGGTTGGACAGGAGCGGGGGCCCCCCATCTTCGTAGGAAAAGTAAACTCCCTGGCACAGAACCGAAGCGCCTCGATTGCCTTCGCGGATTTCATCCGCCGAAACCGCCACGGGCGATAAAAAGTAGGTGGAATCCATTTTCGATTCGCTGGTGTTGTCCAGCAAGGGTTCTTCATCCAGGGCTTCTTCTAGGGGAAGATCGGTAATGGATGCGATTTTCGTGATTGCGGTCAACAGATCGTACCAGTCTTGCAACATCACCACGAGTTTGTCCAAGGCGGCCAACAGAATGAGCATGACCAGTTCCGAGGCGACCAACTGCCCCAGGGTTAACTGACGATTGATGACAAGCCAGCCACCCAGACCTAAAATGCCTGCGCTGGCAAAGGCCTGGAAAAACGAATTGGCGACCATTTGCCTTAACAGAATGCGAAAGTGGCTTCTTCTGGCTGTCAGGTAATGCACCACGCGTTCATCGGCTTTTACAAACGTAAACTTGGCCGCGCCATCCACTTTAAAGCCTACCTGGCACCGGCCCACTTCCTCCAGCCAACTGGCCACCCGGTACTTTTCCGAGGATTCCGCCACACTGGTATGAACCCCGTTGCGTCCTAAAACCAGGGTTAAAAATACAATGAAAATCAAAATCAACATGTCAAACCCAAGCAGTAGCGGGCTGTAAAAGGCCATTAGCAGCAAACTCACCACAATCTGGAGCATGGCCGAAGGGCCATCCAGCAGGAGTTTAGAGTAAGCCTTTTGCACCTGGATGACATCGAAAAACCGGTTGATCAACTCGGGGGGGTAATCCCGAAGCAGCGCCAAATGCTGAATACGAGGCAAACGATACGCCAGGTTAAGCGCCACGCGGGTAAAAATGCGCTGTTGTAAAATTTCCACCAAATAGAACTGGAAAACCCGCAGCACCCCGGCAAACAAAAGCCCCACCAGTACCAGTAGCGTCAGTACGACGAGCGGCTGTAGAAATACGCCAGCGGCAATGGTGTTAACCACCGCTTGGGCCGCCAGCGGAACCCCGAGGGTCAGTAGGCCGGAAAAGACCGTATAAATGCACAGAATGCCCAGATCTTTGCGATCGTCCTTGAGCGTGGCAATGAGACGACGAAACGGAGTGGGGGCAGATGGAGAAGTGGGCAAGGAAAACAACCTCTCTCACAGGCGTATAACGCAATGGGCTTGGAACCAGATGGGAAGTAGATGGGAGGCAGAAGAGGGCCCCACGCAACGTTTTGTTGAAGGGTTTCAACGCTTCCGCCGGTTGGTACACCCTTGGTACACCCAATGATAGACCCAAAAAAGGGGGCGCTTTATCGGGCCGGTATCCGCAGGCATTCCAATGCGTAAGGGTTGGCTACGCGTTGAATTATAAGATAAACCCGCTTGACCTTCATAGCCGAGCCACAGACAAGAATGTTCCCTCCACCGACCTTGCAAACAGACCTTGCCATTTTACATGCGGGCCAAGACCCGAATGCTCACCAGGCCAGAATCCGCTCAATACAACGCAATTCAATACAACGCAATGGGCGCTTTGCCTGCCGGTGCCTTTGTTGCTGTAAATTTTTTGACTGCGTGCTCTCTCTTTGCTCTGCCGCTTTGGGCTGCTTTGCGCCGTTTGCTAGGCAGCGGGGTTGGCAACCGGGTTGGCCTCCTTCTGGCAGAGGAGAGTTACACCGGCTTGGATTGACGACGGCCGTGCCCCAAACCTAGAATAGTGCCATTGCCCCCTAATCGGGCGTCTGTGTTTTTTCTCGTGTGTTTCTTTGTGCGTTAGCAGAGGGAATGGAGAGTGTCCGTACGGTTGTACGGTTGGTTATGAATACCTCGCCTTTGTCCAGCCACCCCCCCGGGATGTCATCTGCGTTATCCTGCCCTACGGATGCCGCCGCCTCTTCGTGGATTCCCTACGGCCGTCAACACATTACACCCGAAGATGTTCAGGCGGTGACGGCGGTGCTTCAGTCGGACTGGCTGACACAGGGCCCGGCGGTGGAACAGTTTGAAAAAGCCGTGGCCGAATACTGCGGCGCACGCTTTGCCGTGGCGGTTTCCAGCGCGACGGCCGGACTGCATTTGGCCTGCATGGCGTTGGATTTGACCGAGGAAGATTGGCTGTGGACCACGCCCAACACGTTTGTTGCTTCGGCCAACTGTGGCCGTTATTGTGGTGCCCAGGTTGATTTTGTAGACATAGACCCACGCACTTACACCATGGATGCGAATCTGCTGGCTGCCAAGCTGGCCTGGGCCGCCACCCAGGGGCGATTACCCAAGGTGGTGGTGCCGGTTGATTTTGCCGGTCAGCCCGCCGATTGGGAGTCTCTCCACGCGCTGAGCCATCAGTATGGTTTTCATTTAATAGAAGACGCCGCCCACGCCATTGGAGCCCAATACCATGGGAAACCGGTGGGTTGCGGCCAATGGGCGGAAATGACCGTGTTTAGTTTTCATCCGGTAAAAATTATGACCACGGGTGAAGGCGGTATGGTGCTCACCAACCGACGGGATCTGTACGAGCGCTTGCTCCGTTTGCGTACCCACGGCATTACCCGAGATACCTTGCGCATGTACGAAGACCCGGACGGTCCCTGGTACTACGAGCAGCTAAGCCTGGGCTACAACTACCGAATGACGGATATTCAGGCGGCCTTGGGGTGCAGCCAGCTACAACGGCTGGATGCATTGGTTCAGCGTCGGGGCGAGCTGGCCCAACGTTACAATCAGGCGTTGGCGTCACTGCCGCTCACTGGTCCTTGGCAACGCCCGGAAAGTCAGTCTCAGTCTGCCTGGCATCTCTATGTGGTTCGGCTCCATTTGGAGACCATTGGCATTGCCAAACGCGTGCTGGTGGAGCGGTTAAAGGCGGCGGGTATTGGTACGCAAGTGCATTACATACCCGTGCACACCCACCCGTATTACCGGCAGTTTGGCTTCAACTGGGGGGATTTTCCAGAATCGGAGCGGTACTACCGAGAGGCGCTCTCTTTGCCGCTGTATGTGGGCCTGAGCGATGCGCAGCAAGATTTTGTGATAGAGACCCTTCGCGCCTGCCTCCAGCCGACCCAGCTCAAAGCGGCGCCGGAATCGTAACGCTAAATCTTTGTGCTTTAAGCCTTTAAGCTTCTATGCAATTGTCTATGTGTCGGTCCTCTGTATTAGGCGCTCTGTTGTTAGGCTTTGTGTGTTAACCTCGCGCCGGTCTTGTTAAAAAGGATCCATTCGACCCTATGCCGCAGCCCACCATTATTATTCAGGCCCGAATGACGTCCAGCCGTTTGCCCGGTAAGGTGCTGCTTCCCGTTTTGGATAAGCCCCTGCTTGCCTACCAGTTGGAGCGTCTGCAACGTGTACAATCCACGCAGCGTATTGTTGTGGCCTGCACCAACCGCAATGAGGACGATCCGATTGTGGCGCTCTGTAATGAGTGGAACCTGCCGGTGTTTCGGGGTAGCGAAACCGATGTGCTCAACCGCTATTATGAGGCAGCTCAGGAGTTTGAGGCTGATCCGATCATTCGAATTACGTCGGATTGCCCGTTGATCGATCCGGCCGTGGTGGATCAGGTGATAGGGTTTTATCTGGCCCACGCCGGACAGTACGATTACGTCTCCAACACGTTGGAGCGATCCTGGCCGCAGGGGCTGGATGTGGAGGTCTTTGCCTTTGCCGCACTGGAAGACGCCGACGCCAACGCCGAACGCTGGGAAGAGCGTGAGCACGTTACCCCTTACATCTATTGGAGACCCGAAGAGTACCGCCTGGCTGCCGTACAGGCCGAAGAAAACCATGCGCACTACCGTTGGACGGTAGATACCGGCGAAGACTACGAATTTATTGCCCAAGTGTTGGAGACGCTGTACCCGCAAAATCCAACCTTTACCACGGCAGACGTAATGGCCCTGTTGGAAGCCAACCCGGATTGGCTGGACATTAACGCACAGGTGCATCAGCGCTGGATTTTTAAAGATTCCACCTCGGGCCAAACCGGCTCAGACGAACTGAACTACGAGGATCTGGAAGACTATCAGGATTTGGTGGGCGATGTGGTGGAAGATTAGGGGCCTCCTCTGTTCAAGTTCTGGCAGGTTGTGGCCGCGGTGTTGCCTGCTCGATGGAGTTATTCCCTGGCGCTTTTAGAGCTTTGAGAATTGAACAAACGAATTTGAAATACGGAGAGTTTTTAACGCATGACACAGCCATCCTCCACGTTCCATAACGAACAGGAAGCCTTTTGGGCAGGCGCGTTCGGCCAGGAGTACACCGAGCGCAACGTGGTGGACTTCCACCAACGGATGCCATTTTTTCAGCAAGTGTTGCAACGCACCTTGGGCGTGACGAGCGTATGTGAACTGGGCGCCAACAAAGGCCACAACCTCCAGGCCTTGGCGGCACTCAGCCCAAACTATCAGTTAACCGGCGTGGAAATTAACCCTGCCGCCTACCAGCAGCTTCGGCAGTTGCCGAAAATCCAGGCCCATTTGGGCAGTATTCTAGAATTTTCGCCAGTCCAAACCTACGATCTGGTGTTTACCTGCGGGGTGCTCATTCACCTCAATCCAGAGACCTTGCCCGACGTGTACCGTCAAATGGATGCGCTCAGTCGGCGTTATGTGCTGATTAACGAGTACTACAACCCCAAACCCGTCGAGATCGACTATCGCGGCCATGGCGATCGGTTGTTTAAGCGTGACTTTGCCGGTGAGTTTCTCGATACGGCGGGCGTGGATCGTTACCGCGTGGTGGATGTGGGCTTTCTGTGGCAACGCTGCCACCCGGCCTGGGACAACACGACCTGGGTGCTGCTGGAAAAAACAAATTAAGAAACGTAAGCTGCCAGAGGGCCGTTGTTTGGCAATGGGGTTGCTTCCCAAACGGCTTAACATTAAGTTTGGATGAATTCACAGGTTTTAGCCTCAGTCTGGCCGAGGCTAAAAAACTCGTTTGTTCGTTCGTTTGGGAGTTTGTGTTGATGCCGGTGCTACCATTTCACGTCAACCCTCAGGTTGTTCGTTCATCTCTGGCGCAACAGGTGGCCTTGTTGCCGGTGGCTCAAGGTATAGCACCGGGCTTGCCAATGCTAAACCAGGACACGGTAAGTCTTCGCTTTTCGGCTGCTGCTTCCGATGTGCCAAAAAACGAAGCCGAACTTAGGGAACAGGCGCTTGCAATTTTAAACCAAACCAAAGTGCCAGACCTTACTGCAGAACGGCAACGCGCATTGATTCAAAAATTTAACCAACTCCACAAGCGAGCTACCGAAGCAGGTATTCCCCTAAACCTCAGTGGCGTCAATCTAGCGGGAGCTGATCTAGAGAGAGTTGATCTAGCGGGAGCCAATCTCTGGGAGGCCAATTTCCAAGGAGCCAATCTTGCGGGAGCCAATCTTACGGACGCCAAGTTATGGGGAGCCAACCTCGAAGAAGTTAATCTCATGGAGGCTAAGCTTTGGTATGAAATGCCTATCTTTGGGGATGTGGGTGGCGCAGAAGCAACTGAATAAAGCTTTTTTGCACAAAACAATCTGGACACCTTATGCCTAGGGTGCCAGATGCCTAGGGTGCCAGCAAACCGACCTGTTTTGTAACCGCGTGTAAACGGGCCTGCCTGGGTCGATCAATCTCGTGGTTTGAGAAGGTTTTCAGTGAGCATCTGTCCATTCTCTTCCTCTCTGAGGGTTTGTTTCCCGTCTTGCGTTGCATTGCTTTGGAGTATTAAGATCCCCCCATGCCGACTACCACCCCGTTAGACCCCCACCCGACTTATGTATTTGCCCGTAACAACGCGCAAGGCAAACAGCAGGATTTGCTGGCCATTCCGGTTGGTGCCATTGAAAGTACGGTGCAGTTTACCAACCTGGTGCCCGAGCATACCCAGTTTGTGGCGTTTCGGCCCAAAACCGTGTTGGAGCCCGTTGTGGTTGAAAAGCGCGGCGATGCCTTCCAATCGGCTGATGGCGATGTGTTTGCGCTGGCCCAAGGGCCTACTTCCACCAGTACGGCCGCAAGCGAATTTGGCGCCTGTGTTCCGCAAATGCAGTGGTCAACCACCCGACAGTAATGCGTTTGCTCTATTCTGTGGCAACCCAAGCCTGGTAGCCGTTGAGTAATGCAGGGTCGTCCTGTAAGATCGATGTACGATGACGACCCTGATTATTGACTATGGGATGGGCAATCTGGCTTCGGTTCGCCGGGCTGTGGAAGAGTGCGGCCATTCGGTTTGGATCAGCGAGGATCCCCAGTCGATCCGCGAGGCCAGCCATTTAATTTTGCCAGGCGTTGGGGCCTTTGGCGATGGCAGCCAGGCGTTGCACCAGCGGGGCTGGGTGCCTGCCATTCATCAGGCGGTTGCGCAAGAGGGCATTCCGCTGCTGGGCATTTGCCTGGGGATGCAGTTGCTGGCCACCGAAGGCACCGAAGGCGGATGTTACCCTGGCTTGAACCTGATTCCGGGCCAGGTGGTTCGTTTTGTGCCCACAGATGCCCAGGAGCGTATTCCGCATGTGGGCTGGAATAGTGTCATACAGGCTCAGTCTGTTCAGCGCAGCGTTCTGTTTGAAGGCATTGCAGACGAAACGGACTTCTACTTTGTGCACAGTTACCACTTCCTGCCGCAGCAGCCAGCAATCCATGCGGTGGGCTATACGGCTTATGCAGGAAAATTTGTGTCGGTCATTCAGCAGGGGCGCGTGTTCGGTACGCAGTTTCACCCGGAAAAAAGCGCCCAGGGGGGGCTGCGACTGCTGAAAAATTTTCTGGAGCATGGGGCCACGTCGTCGTGTTAAAAACCCGCATTATTCCCACGCTGCTGTGGAAAGATCTGGGCCTGGTGAAAGGTGTGGGTTTTGATAGCTGGCGCCGGGTGGGCACGGTGTTACCGGCCATCAAGGTGTACAATCGTCGTAATGTGGATGAACTGGTGCTGTTGGATATTACCGCCACGGCCGATGGGCGCGAACCAGACTACGAGTCGGTGGCGGAATTTTGCCAGGAATCCTTTGTGCCGATGGCTGTTGGTGGCGGCATTCGATCGCTGGCGCACATTCAAGGCTTGCTACGCGCCGGGGCGGATAAAGTGGTGATTAACACGGCGGCCTACAGTCACCCGGAACTGATTACCCAGGCGGCGCAGCGCTACGGCAGCCAGTGTGTGGTGGTGAGTATCGATGTGCTTTTGCAGCCAGAAGGAACGTATCTGTGTAAAAGCCACGCCGCCCAACAAAACACGGCCTACACGCCGGTGGAATGGGCCAAAACGGTGGAGGCTCTGGGCGCGGGCGAAATTCTCCTAACCAGTATTGTGCGAGATGGTACAATGGCTGGCTACGATCTGGACCTGTTGCAGCAGGTCTCTGCCGCAGTGTCCATTCCGGTGATTGCCGCCGGGGGGGCTGGAACACCGGAACATTGTTTGCAAGCGCTAACCGCGGGTGGAAGCAGTGCGATTGCTGCGGCCAGTCTGTTCCATTTTACGGAGCAAACCCCCCTGGAAATTAAGCAGTATTTGCACAGCCAGGGTATTCCGGTGCGGCTGACCCAGTAGGAGTTGTCCTGATTTTTGAACATCCAGGGCACGGAATAAGACTCAATATCACGAGACCTGGGACGCGTTGACCCGGCCTCCTATTGGTCTAATATTTGTCTTCTTCTCTCACGGGGTTTACGTAGTATATGGCAGAGAATAACTGAGACAGATTGGCCTCGGCTTTTGTCATTTTTTCTTTGCCCAACAATGTTTCAAACTCGCGTAACGTAATGGATTTATCCAAATCCTTAATGAGTTTGGCCCGGAAGGGCTCTACCCGGGTGTTGCGCTCTGAAACCAAAATGGTGCACAGATCGTATAACGAGACACCAAAAAACGACTCTACACAGTCGGGGTCAAAGTGGGCGCCCGAATCCCGGCGTAGAATCATCAGCACGCGTTCAAACGGCATTCGGTTGCGGTAGTGTCGACGCGAGGTAATGGCGTCAAACACGTCGCTTAGCGCCAGCATTCGCCCGGAAAGGGGAATCTCTGCCCCTTTGAGCTGTCGAAAATACCCTTTGCCATCCATCCGTTCGTGGTGGGCGGCGGCAATTTCCGGCACATCGGC
This sequence comes from Candidatus Melainabacteria bacterium, assembly GCA_033763415.1. GTDB lineage: Bacteria > Cyanobacteriota > Vampirovibrionia > Vampirovibrionales > JAJTHC01 > JANRKP01. The sequence continues at coordinate 65,164 of JANRKP010000002.1, forward strand.
CAGGTGGCGTTCAAAGTGGATGTTTTTCAAAATCTCGTAGGTGTAAAAGGCGTGTTTTTGAATGTGTCGGTACTCGGCTTCCGTGAGGCGACCGTCTTTGACCAGAATTTCTTCCTTGATGCCGATTTTTCCAATATCGTGCAGCAAGGATGCGTATTTGAGCGCCTCTTTTTCGTTGTAGGTCAGGTGCATTCGCTCTCCCAACAGGAGGGCGTAGTCGGCAACGCGTTGGGAATGTCCGGCCGTAATCGGGTCTCGGGCGTCAATGGTGCTTGACAGTGTTTTAATAAAACTGTCGAAAGCCACCTGCTGCTCGGCTGCCATCATGGCGTTATCAATGCTTACGCCCGCCGTGGCGGCAATGGCCAGCAACAGATCTTCATCCGCTTTTTCAAAACAGCCGTTGCGCTTGTTTAAAACCTGAAACACCCCGATAATATCCATTTTCCGGTTTCGGATGGGGATGCACAGCAGGTTGCGCGTTCGGTAGCCGGTTTTTTTATCCACTTCCTGGTTGAATCGCGGGTCGGCATAGGCGTCTCGGATGTTGAGCACCTCTCCGGTTTTAACCACATAACCGGCCAGGCCCTTGTGGGCCGGAAAGCGAATTTCCTGCGTGTTTTTCAGCCCGGAAGCCACCTTGGACCACAACTCGTTGCGCTCGCGGTCGTAGAGAAACACCGTACACCGATCGGCGTCCAGCGCGCGTTCGGTCTCATCCTTAATGACGCTCAGCAGGTTGCTAATGTCACGTTCCCCGGCAACGGCCTGCCCAACGCGAAGCATGGAAATGAGGGAGCGGGTTTGGCGTTGGCCATTTTCTGCCGCAAGGTCGCCTTCTTCCTGGCTGAGAGAGGACAGCACATCGTAGAGAGTGCGGTCTTCCGAGAAAACCGGCTGATGATTGGCCCGTTTGTCCACAATGGCGAGCCATTCGGTTTCATCCAACCGAAAGATCTCATCCTCAATATGGCCACTGAGAAAGGTCATGCCGTTTTGTTCGGCGATCTTCAGGGCTTCTCGCAGGCTGTTGAGCGCCAGGCTTTTGTTGCCCAAATCCAGGTAAATGCGGCCAAACTCAAAGTGGGTTTTGGCTAGTTCCACCATGTTGGCCTGTTCCTGAAACAGGTAGATGGCATCGCCCATCGCATCAATGGCTTGGCTGGGGTTGCCTAACTGGTATTCTAGTGCGCCCAGCAACCGACGACTAATGCCAAAGCCCGTGAGGTTGTGCTTTTGTAAAATGGGCTGCACAATTTGGTTTAAAAACTCTCTGCAATCCTGAAATTCGCGACGACGAAACAGAATAAAGCTTTTGTACAGCAGGGTCATGCCGTAATGGCTCCACAACTGTTTGTCCAGGTTATCCTGCTCGGCCACATGGATGGCTTCCGTGGCCAACTCCAGCTCGCCCGACTGGATGTGAAGCTTAATGAGATCGTTTTTAATGCTGGCCACGCGCTTGTCGTCATTTAGCCCGGCAGAGAGCTGCATGGCCATTTCCAGCGCTTCGCGCGCCATGGGGGTGTCTTCCAGCAGCAGGTACAAGCGGCCCAGTATTTGGCTGGTAATGGCCTGTTCGTAGGCCGGGGCCACGCGTTGCTTGAGGGCCAGTGAGGAACGCAGATTTTTTAGCGCCCGCGGATAGTCGCCAATCCGTTCGTAATAAATGGCCAAACTATCCAGCAGTTTGGCGGCATCCAGCCCGTTGGGCTGACAAAACGTGTGCGCCTTTTTAAACAACTTAACCGCTTCACCAAACTGGCCTTCCCGATACTTGACCAGTCCCTGGTAGTGGAGCAATCGTCCCCGAAGGTTACTCATGCCGGGTTGGTTGCTGTGGGCCAGCACCAGTTGTTGGGCTTCCGCAAAAAACCGGCCCGATTTTGCGATGCCGTCGCCAGCTTCCTGGTTGTAACGGAGCCAGGCCAGCTCAATTTGGCTTTTGGCCGCGCCTAAATAATGCCGCTGCTGAATAAAGGCCCGATACGCCTCTTCCAAACACTGTTGAGCTTGCTCGTACTGTTTTTTAAAATGCTGGAGCAAACCTTCTTCAAACAGCGTTTCGGCAGCCTGGCTGTTGTTGTCGGCCTTCACATCGTCGTAGTCTATGCGGGCATCTTCCTTGCTGGGCAATTTGCGGCGGGCATCACTTACATCCAGCAAGCCTTCAATGGAACTGTAGTAGCTGGGCAGGGTTTTTTCTTCCACGATCGTTTCTGACGGCGCCGCTGCCGGTGGCGCCGTGTGGGAGGGAGATGGACTATGAGCAGTGCTCTCGGGTGTAACCGACGGCTGATCCGTATCTGGTGTCCGGCTCACAAGGTGTCCTTGCCCAGCGGTGGGCGACCTACTACCACTTGATGATAACACTACTCATTAAAGCAAATTTTTGATCGCTCATTTAAAAATTTGCCCGTAAAATCCTCCAGATGGTTTGACTTTTGCCAACATTGCTTGTGCGCCTGCCAAATCCTATTATTATCAATCCATAACGCTATTGCTTTTTTTAACAAACGTCAATGTTCGTCCATGTCAGGGTTAATCTTCACGAGGCGTTTTGCTCCGTTGTTACCACCAGAGTCTACCGAATCCATCAGTATGCAGGCCCATTCATCTGCCGCGCGCGCGGTTAGTGCCGTTTTGGTGTTTGCAAACGAAATTTTGGCTCAACACGTCGGGCGTTTGCTACCGCCTTCCATTCAGCAGTGTTTTTACTGCACCAACGGAACCGAAGCCTTGGGAAGCATTTATCAGCACCGACCCCACCTGGTGGTGTCCGATTTGGTGTTGCCCGAAATCAACGGCTATCAACTGTGTCGCATTCTTAAAAGCGATCCGGCCATGGCGCACACGCCCTTTATTTTGGTCTCTGATCTCGAAGAGCACATCGACCGCTTTTGGGGATTTAAGGCGGGAACGGACGCCTACATCGCCCACAACAACCTGGAGAGTAAACTACCCGAGCAGGCCGAATTGCTGTTGACGCTCTACCAGCAACTGCGCCCAAGCCGACCGTTAATGCCCGTAAGCGATTTACAGCACGCGGTGGAATCCTCGGCGGTGCTGCAAACCCGCCTGAACCAACTATTGGACCGGACCCTGATGGAAAGCACGCTGGTGGGGGAGTTTCGTCGCATTAGCGATTTGGCCCACGATCGGAGCCTGGTGAATCATCTGCTGTTTAGCCTGCTGGAAGGCGTGTTTAGTTACGATGTGGCGGCGCTTTACCTGCACGAAAATCCACGGGGCCCCTGGTCGGTTGCCATACACATTCCCGAAGGGCGATCTGTGTCCGCAGAGACCCTAAAGGCGCTTCAGGCAGATTTACACGCACAACTGACCCACCTGATGCCTGCAGAAGCTGGGTCTTTGGAGGCCTGGCAAACCGATATCATTGGACAGCTTGATGAGACCGCCACCGATTTTTGGCCGCAGGCGCATTGCTTTACGGCGCCCCTGGAGGTGAGTAGTCAGGTAACGGGTCTGTTTATGCTGGCAGCCCGTCAACCCACCCCCTATGCAGATTTACTACCTATGCCTACCGTTTTGCGAGAGCTGCAACTACTTGCGGGTTTGCGTGCCCTGCATGCCAAAACGGAAACGCTGGCCGTAACGGACCGGGTGACCCAACTGTACAACTACAGCCACCTAATGCTGACGCTTGACCGCGAGTTCAGCCGGGCCAAGCGCTACGAACTGCCGTTGTCTTTGGCCATTATTGATATTGACGATTTTCGGGCGCTGAACGAGCAGTGGGGCCATGCGCTGGGCGATGAGATCCTGCGGCTGGTGGGCCAGCATGCCACGCAGAGTTTTCGGAGTATTGATATTCCGGCGCGGTTCAGCGGCGTGCAAATTGCAGTCCTGTTTCCAGATACGACGGGCGACAGCGCGCTGGTGGCCTGTGAGCGTCTGCGAGTTCGGGCGCAAAATCATCCGTTTTCCTGGAAGGGACAAAGCATCCATTACAGCGTTAGTGTGGGGCTGACCAGCCTGACGGATGAAATTCAACGCCCTTCGGATTTAATAAAGGCTGCGTTTGCCGCGCTGGAAAAAGCCAAGCAAGCGGGTCGGAACCGCACCGAGCTGTTGATTATTTAGACCATTAATGGTGTTGATGCTGTTTTGCCTGCTCGGTATACGCCCCTGAATGTTCCATGGTGAATGCCTTTTGTTTCAGGTCCCTCTTGCTTAATGTCCCTCGGTGGGTGGGCGATCTAAATCGTCTGCGGTAAGCCTGGCGCTGTGGCTGGTTTCTGCAAATTTATCCGCCAAAATGTTCCACTCCAAAATGACTTCTCCACCCGCCTGCTCCTGGGCGTGCTTGGTTTTCATCAGCAGGTTTAAGCCTGCGTGGTCAATGTAGGTGAGCTTTTCCAGGTTGATGTGCAAGGTGTAGTGGGCGGGCACCCGTTCCAACTCGGTGGCGAGCCGGGGCAGGTTAACAAAAGTGGCGCTGCCTTGCAAGGAGAGCTGGGCCAACTGGCTAGGGCTGTCGAGCATTAAAGTGAGCTTCAGATCGTTTAAGCGATACAGCAGTTTGGCCATAGACAGGCCCACGCCGACCAAAATACCTTCCAGCAGGTTGGTTAATAAAATGGCCGTTACGGTCAGTAAAAAAATGGCCACCTCGCTTCGGCCATAGGGCAGTAACTCTCTAACGGCGGAGGGTTTAAACAGTTTATAGCCGGTGTACACCAAAACGGCGGCCAGGCTGGCAATGGGAATAAGCTTTAACAACGCGGGCAGAAACACCATAAATAACAACAGCCACAGGCCGTGTAACATACTGGCTACCCGGGTGGCGGCTCCCGCCTCCACGTTGGCGGCGCTGCGAACCATCACTCCCGTAATGGGCAGCGCGCCCAACAGACCGGCCAATGCGTTTCCCAGGCCCTGGGCCAGTAGTTCTTGGTTGTACAGGGTGCGGTGCCCAGGCCGCAATTGATCCACGGCGGTTGCTGTCAGCAGGGTTTCCGTACTGGCAATAAACGCCATGGTGACGGCCGTTACCACAAACGAGGTGTTGTTGAGCAGCGAGATCTGTGGCCAGCTTGGCCAATGAAGCTGCCACAGGAGGGCTAAATCTGCAGTGGGCAGGGTAATATAGCGAATGGGCAATTGAAATGCGTACGCGACTGCAATGGCCACCAGCACCCCAACCAACATCCCCGGAATGCGCGTCAGCCGACGCGGCGTACCGTTCCACAGGCAAACCGTCCCGATGGTTAGCACGCCAATGGCGGCGGCAATGTGTGGGTTTCCGTCAGTGTGAATGCCCGTAGCACCAAGGCTTGCAGCGGAGGTGCCGTTTAAATCCTGCCAGAGGTTGGGGTAGGCTTGCCACAAAGCTTGGGGAATAGCCAGGAGGTTCTCTATGGGGTGCTGTTTGGGGGTGTTGTCTAACATGACATGAAACTGGCTGGCGAAAATCATTACGCCAATCCCCGAGAGCATGCCCTGAATGACGGCGGGAGAAACGGCGCGAAACCAATGCCCTAGACGGAGCATGCCGAACCCCATTTGCAGCAATCCGGCCATTAGCAGCAAAAAGCCCAAATTCTCCAGCCCAAAGCGGTGGACGGCATCGGCCGTAATGGTAATGAGCCCGGCGGCCGCCCCACTGACCTGTAGCGAGCAGCCCGCAAACACGCCCACCAAAATGCCGCCAATAATGCTGGAGATGATCCCCATTAGTGGTGGAAGGCCCGAGGCAATGGCAGTACCCAGCGCCAGTGGCAGGGCCACCAAAAACACCACCACAGAGGCCAGCAAGTCTCTGCGAAAGGGCGCGTTAAAATACGGTTTAATGTGTTGAAATAATGGGTGTGGCACGGTAAAAATGGCGCTCGAATGTTCAATCAATCGTGGTCATCATGGTGGATGTTCAGTTAGCCGGTGGTTCCCAAACCGGTGGCAATGCCTTCAATACTGGAGACAATGGCCCGATGAAAGTCTGTCATCAAGGGCGAGTCCGGGTCGCGCTGCAACAGGTTGCGGTAATGGAACAACAGCCGCCCCTGGATATAGTTGAGCGGATCCAGGTAGGTTTCCTTCAGTTCAATGGACTCCCGCAAAAACCGGTCTTCGGGGCGATCCAGCAAGGGGGCTTGCGTAAGCCGCTGAACCTGGGCCATCGTCAGGCGATGCTCCTGTTCGATGTCTTGCAAAATGGGCGCCAGGGCTTCGGGCTGTGTGGCCAAACGTTGCCAGTAGTAGCGGGCAATGCTCATATCGGTTTGCCGCAGAGAAATCTCGGTGTTTTCCAGCAAACTGCGGAAAAACGGCCAGCCGTCCATCATCTGGCGCAGACTTTCCAGGGCGGTGTCCGTGTCTGGCTGGGCATCCACGTAGGCGGCCAACGCCGAACCCACCCCGTACCAGCCGGGTAAAATTTGTCGCGATTGAAACCAACGAAAAACCCACGGGATGGCTCGTAAATCCTTCACGCTGGTCATTGCGCGTCGTTTGGCTGGACGAGAGCCGATTTTGACCAACTCCACCTCTTTCGGGGTGACTTGATCGAAGTAGTTTAAAAATTGTGGATGTTCATGTACCAGGGCGCGGTATTTTTGCAACGCCAGCGTGGAGAGTGTTTCCATGGCCTCCAGCCAGCATTCGGGAATGGAGACGTCTGGCTGAAGATTTTTTTGAAGCAGTGCGCACAGCATGTTCTCCACGTGGTCCAGGGCAATTTCCGGCACGTTATAGTAGCGAGAGAGCACCTCGCCTTGTTCGGTCAGGTCTTGTCCGTAGCGGGCTGCGCCCGGGGGCAACGCCTGTATGGCCCGATGGGTTGGGGCGCCGCCGCGGCCAATATTGCCACCGCGCCCGTGGAAAAACCGAAGCTGGATGTTGTACTGTTGCGCCACGGCCAGCAGTTGTTGCTGGGCCTGGTACAAATGCCAGTTGCAGGTCAGGTAGCCGCCGTCCTTGTTGCTGTCGGAGTAGCCCAACATGACCATTTGCGTGTGGTTGCGGCAGGCAAGCTGCACCCGATAAGCGGGATTTTGCAGCAAGGTTTCCAGGGTGTTGGGCGCGTTGACCAAATCGTCAATGGTTTCAAACAGCGGCACCAAATCCAAATCGCTGCAAAAGTCCCCTTGGGCATTGCGGTAGAACAGCCCCTGGGTTTTTAGCAACAGCAAGGCATTCATCACATCGCGCGCACTGGCCGTCATCGTCAGGATAAAATACCGGCTGGCATTGGGTCCCATATGGGCATGCGCGTGGCGAACCACCCTGAGCATTTCCAACAGACGCCGTTCCGGGGTTAAATGGCCTTCTGTTGCGGTGGTGGATCGGCCTTCTGGATCGTCTACGGCCAGCCAGAGCTGGCGCGGGTTGAGGCTAAGCGGGGAGAGAATCGCCTGGGTGAGCGTGTCTAAACCGGCTGTTTGCTCGTGGGGGGCCGGGGTTGAATGGTCTCGACTGGATGCATCGGGCGCATCGGTGTCAGGTTGACTGAGGGCCAAAATGCGCTCTGCGGTCTGATGAATGTAAAGGCTGTCCTCGCGCAGATCGATCGAGGCAAAATGGAAGCCAAACGTGCGAATCTTTTGCAAAAATCGTCTCAGGCGGGTTTGCGCACTGCGGTAGTAACCTTGGGCCTCCAGGGCTTGCATAACCAACTGCACATCGGCGCACAAATCCTCTGGCGAGCAGTAGCCGGGCGAAACCCGACTGTCGCTTTGCCACCGCAGGGGGTTTTCCTGCATCATCCGTCGGAGCCGTTCCGCCATCAGGTAGAGCTTGAGCCGGAAGGGCTCCTGGTCGATCCAGGGTAGGTGGGCTTGCACCTGAAAATCCGATGTCTGCTCCAGGCGTTCCAGGTCCGCAAAGATCGACTGGCGCAACGCTTCGGCGGGCTGCACAATGTAGCTGGCCATGGTTAACTGGGTGGACAGCTCCCGAAGCTCTTCCACATAAAGTTGTAAAATGGCCCGGTACTGGCGCATCAACGCATCGGAGAGTGTGGCCGGAGTGACGTTGGGGTTGCCGTCCATATCGCCCCCCACCCAGCTTCCTAAATGAATCCGCGCAGGCTGGTTACGGGCTTCCGGGCTCAGCCATCGGTGGAGCGCTCGCTCTAAGCGTTCCTCTACCGTGGGAAGCACCTCGTACAGGGTGTTGCGAAAGTAGCCCAACACGTGGTTAATTTCATCCGATAGTTTGGGTTGCGTCCAGCGGCTAAACTGCGTGGTCCAGAGCACTTCCACTTTTTCCAGCAGCAGTTCCAGTGTTTCTTGCTGTTGCACGCGGGTTAAATCCGGCTGATGCAGCGCTTTGAGCAGATCGAAAATTTCCTGCTGATGCTGCAACAGCGTTTGACGCAAAATGGTGGTAGGGTGTGCCGTGGCCACCAACCGAAGCTGTAACTCATCGGCGACGGCTTGGTAGCGATGGCGCTGGGTTTCCTCAGGGGTAGTCAGCAGGCTTTCCAGCGAAGGCAACAGCGAGCGCGGCTTCATTGTCTGGTTGCTGTGCGTTCGGCTGTAGCCTTCGGCAATGCCTGCCAATGTTAAAAAAAGCCGAAAGGCGGACACTGCCTGCTGAAACCAGTTTAAGCGGGCTTCCAGGCTCAGTGGCTCCATCTCTTGCTGCAAAATGTCCTCAAAGGCCTCTGCGCCCATCAGGCCGGTTTGTCGGCGGGTTTGCCGGGCCGTCTGGCGTAAACGCTCAATCACGCGATAGAACGCCGCCCCCTGGTGTTCGTAAATGACCAAGCCCAGCAAGGCGCCCAGCAACCGAACATCTTCCGCCAGGGGAGAATAGGCACTGCGTTCGGTGGTCACGGATCGGAATTCCGGCGTTCTGTCGCTAAAGGTAGTTCCCTCGTCTGAAAGCGACGAGTCCCCAATGCCAACATCGGGCAGGCACTGTCGAATGGCCATGGTAATCCAGCGATGGGGCAGCGGGGGGGCCAACATCTCTGCGGCGGCGGTTGCCACAGGAGGGCACATGGGGTCTTGTGGGCCGTTATTTGCTGAGGTGTGGCGAGCCATACATTGTGTGGCGGCTTGTAAAATAGCCTCAATGGAAACATTGGGGGCGGCGTGCGTTGCGGCGGTGGATACGCTGGCAGGATTCATCTCAGTGGTACAGTCCGATCTTAAAGTAAAAAACGCCACAGGAATTTATAACAAACAATATAGCAAGGCGTCGCCATTATGGTGGATGCTTCAATTAGTGTAAATCAGCAACCCTCAAAAACAAATACAGTCCGCGTGCTTGCCCATCTTTTAACGGATAGAACAAACCGGGGCCGTGTTTGCTGGAAACACAACCCCGGCTTGGAACACAATGAATCTTTACAGAACCAATCTGGTAAACCAGATGGATGCCAAAAGTTTACGTTAGTTGAAGGTGCTGAAGGATTTTTGACGAATGACGTCAAAAGTGGCTTGGGCATCGGGTGCCTGCTGGATGAATTTTTCCCAGTTGGCACGGCCTTCGCGCACTTTGCCTTCGCGATCGTAGGTGTTGGCCAGGAAGAAGTAAGCCAACGGATTGTTGGTGTTTTGCTGAATGGCCATTTCAAAGTTCTGAATGGCAGACTGTGGCTGATTCAGCTCGTTGAAGGCGCGACCTTTAAACACGTACACTTTATCATCGGATGGGTTGATGCGTTGTACGGTTTCAAACTGCGTAATGGCTTCGCTGGGACGCTCGACGCTGAGGTAGTGCAGTCCCTTGAAGTAGGCCACTTTCTCGGCGGTCAGTTCGCCTTCCAGTTCGCGCATCAGTTGCTGAGAGCGGAAGTTGGCCTCGTCGGCAGCGGTATCGTAAGGGTTAAAAGCGGTAAACGTCAGGTAGTTTTCCAGCGCTTTTTCAGACTGACCTTGCACATCGAGAATTTGGGCTTTGGTCAGGTAAAATGTGCCGGTAACTGGATCTTGGCGTAACGCTTCGTTGATTTCGGCCAGGGCCTGACCAAATTCGCCGCGTTGGAAGTAAGCTTTGGCTAAACCTTGACGGGCAAACACGTTTCTGGGGTTTTCGCGCAGCACGAGTTTGAAGAAATTGATGGATTCGGGGTAGTTTTTGCTAAAGAAGTGTACACGTCCTTGTGCAAATAATTCCCGCTCTTTTTGGGTCATTTTTTCCGGCACCATAATGGTGTTTCGGGTGGCCGTGGTGTAGCGTGGATAAGTGGTGGTGTGGTAATTGCCCATGTGGGTTTTGTTAACCGTGGTTGTTTTACCCACGGTGGTGGTTTTTCCATATTGGGTGTAGCCGGTTTCTGCCTGAGCCACAGAAACGCTGCCCGCCAAAATAACCGTTAATAAAGCGGTTGCTAAAACCTTGTTCATATGTAACTCCTTAGTTTATACGAATGACGAATGCAGACAATACAAAACAGTAACAAATTGAAGAACTGCGAACCTAAAACGGCTGTTGATATCAATAAATCAGCCACAGCCTAATAAACTATTTTTTAAACACTTCAAAGCCAGTGCCTGCTATTCAAAGCACCAAGTAACTTAAAACAAACTGACTAAAAACCCACCAAACCGTACGAGCTTAATCCTAACGAATGTTGGGGCTCATGCCCATCCTCCTCATCATAAAACCATTTGTCCAATCGATGTAAATCCATCAAACACGGTAAGGATCCGTTGAAACAAAAATAGTTTTTATTGAGGCCATAATTGTATCATTTCATTACAGCTTTTCAAGAAAAAGCTGATTTTTTCTCCTCAGCCTCTTTCAGTAAAGGCTCTTTTACTCAAATTTAACCCCTTCTTGTCCTGTGAGACCTGAAAATCAAACAGGTCATTTTATTTTATCTTTGCAGGATAAAGATCCGCGACGACTTTTAGGTAAAGTTTTATGGGGCCGTTCATTTTTTTGAAAATCAACCCGTTATTTTGCCGAGGCTGGAACATTTTTGGGTAGCCTCGCGCGTATTTTGAATGCAGCAACTGGGTTTTCCTTAAAAACACCGGGTGCTTGCAAAACCTAAAAAACACGGTATGATTAGATGGTTTATTCGACTCGAAAGTTGTTTCTATTTTGTGTACCACCCGTTTGAGGAGCGCTACCATGTCGTCCGAGCAGGCTCGCCCACCTTTTCCAAAGCAAACGTCACCGGCGGATCGCTCAGCGGATGCTCCGAAAGCTGTGGATACCTTGCCAACGCGCCAGCGTATTGTGCTGGAAGCCATTATGGCGTTTATCAGCGAAGTGGGCTACCCGCCCAGTATTCAGCAGCTTTGTCAGCGTTGTGGGGTCAAATCCACCTCCACGATTCATTACCACGTGAGCGCCCTTAAGAAAAAGGGATTGATTGACTGGAATCCACTGGAAAAACGCTCTATTTCCTTACATAGCAGCTTAAAATCTCGTGCAGAAAGCCCCTTGGAGCCAGAGCCCGAAAAGGCCAGTATTCCTCTGTTGGGCACCATTGCCGCGGGTAGCCCTCTGTCTGTCTATCAGGATTCTACCGAACAGATCCGCCTTCCAGAAGATTTATGCTCCAAGGGCTGTTATGCCTTGCGGGTCAAAGGCGTCAGTATGATTGAAGACCATATTCTAGATGGTGATTGGGTGATTGTGAACCCCAACGCTCCGATTCGTGATGGTGATACGGTGGTTGCGCTAATTGAAGGCCAAACCACCACTTTAAAAAGAATTTATCGCGAATCGAGCCGGGTTCGGCTTCAGCCAGCCAATTCGGAAATGGAACCCATTTATGCAACAGACGTCCAAGTACAGGGAAAAGTCGAGGCAATTATTCGTAAAACCTGGCCCTAGAGGCCCTCATTCTTCAATCGAGTGGTTTGTAAAACGGTGTTTACCCCAAACAATTTTTGGGGAGCAAATTTAGTCCTGTAAAAAATTAATTGTCGTGGTTCGCCTCTGGCTCGTTTGGTAAGGCTTCTCTAACGGATGCCAATTTTAGGATGTGCAGTTTAAATCCCAGTTGTTCTGAAAAATGATTCTTGTTTGTTCGTGTGGTCTGCGAGAAAGCGGTGGTCGCTAATGACGATTACCCAATGTTTGAGAAAGGATGGATACAAATGGTTACAGCGATTTTGTCCCCACAGGTTGTTTTGCCCGTGCTGCCCAAGCGGACGGTTGCTTCCGTTCGGGTTGCGTTAACACACAAGCCTCAGCCGCACGGCGAGAAACTCTATTGGGAGCGTCTCTCTCAGCAGCGCTGGCTGAATCCTTCTCGGGGGATGTGGGGCAGTAAAAAAACGCGAATTCAGGCGCGTCGTCTCTTTCGAGATTTGTTGATGGGCGTTTTACTGCTGTTGCCCCACCTGTTGAGCTAAATAGCCTGTTGTGGCACAGTCTTTCTCCAGTGTTTCTCCAGTCTTTGTCTTTGTTCGCAATTTGCGTCTCCTGTTTGACTTTAGTGTATTATTCCCCGCATAGGGAAATGTGATCATTTCCGTCTGGATACAGCCCTGTTGGAGATCCTGATTTTGTCCGCACCGCCTTTCACGGATACCCGTCATACCACACCGCTTATGGCCAAGCCTGTAAGTTCTTCCACGCAGCGGGAGGTCTTGATTGGGCAGTCGAGAGAGGCGTTGCGTCAGTTAATGGGTCGCCTGGGAGAACCCGCTTTTCGCGCAGAGCAACTGTATCATTGGCTCTATGTCCGCTGCGAACGGGATTGGGATTCGATGACCAATCTGGCAAAACCTTTCCGTCAGCGGCTTGCCGATACTTGCGCCATTGGCACTTTAACCCCGGATACCATCCAGCAAAGCCAGGATGGAACCCGTAAGTATTTATTCCGCCTGAGTGACGGCCAGGTGGTGGAGTCCGTGTTAATGCACTTTCAAGAGCGAGACACCTATGCGGTTTGCCTGAGTACTCAGGTTGGTTGCGCGGTCGATTGTTCGTTTTGCGCCACCGGAAAGCTTGGCTTTAAGCGAAATCTCTCGGTTTCTGAAATTGTGGAGCAATACCTGTTTGTTCAGCACGAAAGTGAAAAAGAGGTCCGTAATGTTGTGTTCATGGGCCAAGGAGAGCCGTTGCTCAATTTGCCAAACGTGTTGCCTGCGGTGCATTTGCTAAACGAGGCCGCTGAGGTTGGCATGCGCCGAATGACGATCTCTACGTCGGGCATCGTGCCGCAAATATACACGTTGGCGCAAGAAGCACTCCCGATCACACTGGCCGTGTCTCTACATGCGCCCAATGATGCGATTCGCGGCCAACTGATGCCCATCAACCGCAAATGGCCGCTTGCAGAGCTCATGCCAGCGCTGCACCATTATGTTGAAAAGACTCACCGTCGGCTTACGATTGAATACATCTTAATTGACGGTTTAAACGATCAGGCGGCGCAGGCGCGCGAATTAGGCAAGTTGTTGCACGGCCTTCGCTGCAACGTCAATCTTATTCCGTACAATCCCATTCATCAGCAGCTACCGGGCGCCCCTATGGACTACCGACGTTCTCGTCCAAGTGCGGTTGATCGGTTCCGGCAAATCGTTTCCGACTATGGCAAGAAGGTAACGGTTCGCCTGGAAAGGGGCGCCGATATTGACGCTGCTTGTGGACAGTTGGCCAATCGCTTGTAAAACGTTGATGCAAACGAACTCTTTACGGGCTGCCGTTTATGGATTGCCAAAGTTTACCGCCACTGACTGTGACAATGCGTTGATTCTGGCCTGAATCGAATTTGCTGTTGTAGAGCCCGCCTCGGTATTGGCAAGCTGGTTATACAGTTCGCTTAGTTCAATGGCATTTGGCCCGCCGTTGAGTAGTGCCCGAATGCTGTTTTCTCTGGCATCCAACGCTCTGGCTTGAGGTGAGCTTGCATCCAGATTTGCGCCTAAACTCTCTAATGAATTGAGTGCGCTGTTTAACTGTTGACGACTAGCCAGGGTGCCTTGTTGGTCAATCGGCACAAAATGTTGGGCCAAGAACTGCTGTCCGCCATCGGGCAGTTGACGGGCCAACACCTGAATACGAGCCAGGGCGGCTTGCGCTTGAGGAGATTCAGGTTCTATGAAGTTCAGCTCGTTTAGCAGTGTATTTAAGCCCTGCTGTACCTGCGGATTGACAAAGCCGTTATTGGGTATTCCAATGCCTGGAAATCCCCCCGGAAAGCCGCCACCCGGAAATCCATTGCCCGGAAAACCGCCACCATTGCCCATGGCTTGTTGTAGCGCAGCCATAATGACCCCGGTAATCATCGAAGTCAACATCATGGAGACCATTGGGTTGCCAAGCATTTGCCCCGGAGGGATGTTACCGCTGCCTGTGCCGGGCAAGGAAGGCAAGCCCGGCTGAGTGACAAATTGGAGAATTTCACCCTCTCGGTTGGCAATGTCGTTACCGCCCGGATTGAATCGCCCGGGAAAGACGGCCTGAAAATCTTCGGGCTCAATCGCATACGGATCGGTGCCGCCAATCAGCGTGGGCGGGCCACCCAGGTTTCCGTTGCTGTCAAAATCGCTGGGAATAGTCTGCGCCGTGGGGCCCGATCGGCCAAGTAGCGCCACTTCGTCAATGGCAACCAGTCCGTCGCCGTTAAAGTCTGGTACCAGCCCGCGGCCATCGGTGCCGCCCACAAACCAGGTGGCAATAAAGGCCGCCTTGTCCATTTGGCCGCTCTCTCGGTAGTGCAGGTATAGGTTGGCCGCTTCGTTTTTGTTCAGCGCACCGTCAAAATTCTGATCATAGAGCTGGAATCCGCTGACGAGATCCCGGGTCGGAATTCTACGCCCATCGTTGGGTGGAACTGCGGGAAACTGGCTATTGTTGCCACCACCGATTGTACCCATCTTTGTCTCTCCTTCGCCGAAAGGAACTAGGCATTTGGTGTTCAAATTGTTTGCTGGGGAAATACCTTAAAATTAAAACTTATATATATAAAAACAAATATCCTAGAGATATTGATAGATATCTCTAGGATATGAAGAAATATATACTTGTGTCGGTCTGATTTAGCGAAGTAACTGAAAAAATGTCCAAAAGACGCGTTGACCGGTGGGCGTTTAGCGGAATCCGAAGGGCGAAATACTCACGCCATTCATACCCGGTAGGCCGCTGGGAAAGATGCCCGACACCGGATTTGCCAGAGAAAATCCACCGGGGCCAACAGGATTGTTCGGGTCAAACTGCTGCATGCCAAACGAGCCGGGAAAGCCGCCTGGAAATCCTCCAGGAAAGCCACCAGAAAGTCCTGGAATGAAGCCGCCAGACCTACCTGCGAGCGTTGGATTGCCACCCATTGGCGAAAGATTGCCACCGGAGTTGCCCAGCGAGTTGACCAACGTGAGCATGACCAACTGTAGCATCATCATCATCATGGTCATCATGGCTTCCGGTGGCATGTTGTTGCCCTGACCCGGAATGTTGCCGCCGCCGTTATTATTGTTGCCAACGGTTGCGTGTCTTAAAATCTCATGCTCTCTTGATTGAATGTCGTTTCCACCCGCGCGGTAGCGGTCCGGAAACACCACCTGATAGTCTTCGGGCTCCAGCGCGTAGGGGTCGCCGCTGGCACGACCCAGCAACACCACTTCATCGACATCCACCAGGCCGTTGCCGTCAAAATCGGGTACTAAACCTTGTCCGTCGGTTCCGCCAATAAACCAGGTGGCCACAAAGGCCGCTTTATCGGTTTGTCCGCTCTGTTTGTAGTAAACGTACAGGTTGGCTGCTTCCGTCCGGTTCAGGCCGCCATCTTGGTTTTGGTCTGCCCAGCGGTAGCCTTCAAACATCTCTCTGGTTGCAATGCGTCGGCTGCCGTTGCCTTGCCCTGGCATGTTTAAAACACCGGCGCCGGTCGGGCCGTTCAATTCTCCTGGCATTTTTTCGCTCTCCTCTCTCTCCGCTTACCCGTGCCAACAGGTAAGAAACAATTCAGTTATGATGCACAAGTCATATTTCTATAATAATAAAAACAATATTAATGGATAGATTGATCAGATATCTTTAAGATGTAACAAAATATTTTCATATGCGGCGGTTGTGTTGAAATTCAACGCAACAGGCCAACCGGTTCGGGCTGGCCTGGTCTGCTTTTTTAGGCTTATATTGGTGCGCCTTTGGGCGTTCTGGCATTAGACGGTGTAGCCGTAACCTGGGTGTCCGCCACCCCCTGCTTGTCCCTGGTCCAGTGCCGTCATGAGTTGGCCCACCGTCTGGAGCAGAATGGCGGCGACATTGACCGCTTGGTTGTCGCCAAACATGTTTTGCCGCTGGAGTTGGTTTAGGCCCACGGTGTCCACAAAGCCGCTTTGGAAGGGACTTCTGCCTGCCGGGTAGCCGCCTCCGGCAAAAATGCCCGGATAGCCACCGCCGCCGCCAGGAAATCCGCCGCCAAATGGGCTGGGGTAACCGCCACCAGATGCAAACGGGTTGGGGTAACCTGTGGGAGGAAAGCTGCCGCGGCCAAAGCTGCTGCTGTATCCAGCCGAATAGCCACCGCCAAAAGAACCGCTATCAAAATTGCTGCCCTGAAAAATACTGGCCGGTGGTGGAAAACCAGGGTAACCACCCGTAGAAAAGCCATTTCCAAAGCCGTTATTTCCTAAGCCAAGCCCACCTACGGCCAGGTTGGGGTGTCTTACCTCGTCGTTAAAAAAGGCGCCTTGTCGTTCCAGTAAATCCCAGTCAATGCGTTGCGGGGCTCCGGCACGCGTGGGAAAGGCATTGGCAAAATCTTGCGATTCAAACTGGTTTCGCCGACCACCCATGTTGGCCAGGTCTCGAAATTCGCGAAGATTCATCTCCATATTGCCGTCCGGGTCGTAAAACAGGCCTTTGCCATCGCGGCCGCCAACGGCAATGGTGGCCATTAGTTTCGATTCGCCAACCAGGCCTTGATCGCGTAAATCCACGGCAGCCAGGGCCACTTCGCCCGTATCCAAACCACCGCTTTGGTTTAGGTCGTAAAAATTCACCAGCGGAGCGATTCGGTTAAAACCGACGCTGTTCATACTCATGGCAAGAACTCCTTCCCATCCAGCCAACAGGGGACGTGAACATCGGGGAACTCAATAGAAGGGACTCAACAATTGGGGACTCAATACAGGGAATTCAGCAATCGGGAACTCGGCCCACCTGAAATGAACCCTCAGCGGTGCTTTCAGGGGAGACGCTCAGAAAAAATCGTTTGTGGGAAACACAGTGGATTAATTTATCTATTAAAATAAAAGCAATCAAGTGGGCTGAATTGCTTCCGTTAACGATGTTTTTAGATTGTCCAATGGCGTACTGCTTTGCCATTGGGTCGCTAGCCTTTTGCGGAAAGCAGGGTTACGAGAAGGGCCACTGTGTTTTAACAGTGGCCCTGGGTTTATTGGAATGAATTGTTGCCTATCGCTTCTGAGAGAGCAGTTCGGGCCGATTCACGGCATTCATCGCAGAGCCCGCCTGGAACCAGCGGATCTGTTCTGTCGTGAGTGAGTGGTTGAGCCATAGCGTCTTTGTACTGCCATCGGGCTTGTGCACCGTGGCTTCCACCGGCTGTCCGGCCGCCAGGTTCTTCAGATGGATGAGGCTGAGGCGGTCGTGCCGTGTTAACTCGTTATAGTCTGCCGTATTCTGGAAGGTTAGGGGCAAAATGCCCTGCTTCTTCAGGTTGGTTTCGTGAATACGGGCAAAGCTGCGCACAATCACCGCACGCACGCCCAACAACCGTGGAGACATGGCCGCGTGCTCCCGGCTACTGCCTTCCCCGTAGTTTTCATCGCCCACAATGACGGAACCGCCATCGGTGGCCTGGTATTCTTTGGCCTTCAACGCCCACGGAGAAACGCCCCGTTCAACGCCATTGACCTGCATTTTCACCGGTGCGGCTGGGCTGCCAGTCTCCGCATCCACGGCGCCAAGCAACAGGTTGTGGCTAATGCCAGACAGGTGTCCGCGCAATGGCAGCCAGTCCTTACCTGCCGGAGAAATGTGATCCGTAGTGGTTTGGCCCTGCGTTTTAATCAGGATGGGGAGCTGTTCAAAATCCTGCCCGCTCCAGGGTTGAAACGGTTGGAGAATTTCCAGCCGCTGACTGTCTGGCGCAACGGCAACCGTGAGCGTCTCTCGCCCTTCACTGAGTGAGGGTAGATAGCCTTCCCAGGAAATGCTGAAGCCCGAAGGCGGAAGATCCGGGGCTTGCGGTGGCAGGAGCGGTTGGCCATCGGCCAGCGTATCCGTTAGCGGGTTAAACGTGGTGCGGCCCGCCAGCGCAAAGGCCATTACCAAATCGGGGCTGGCAATAAAGGAGAGCGTTTCGGCGTTGCCGTCGTTACGCTTGGGAAAGTTTCGATTAAACGAGGTAATAATGGCGTTTACCTCTCCCGAGCGAATATCCTGACGATCCCAGTTGCCAATACACGGGCCGCAGGCGTTGGCCAACACCGTGGCGCCCAGTTGGTTAAACAACGCCAACTGGCCGTTCTGTTGAATGGTCTGGTAGATTTGATCCGACCCAGGCGTGATGAGCAAGGGTACTTGGGGCTCAATGCCCCGGGCCACGGCCTGGCGGGCCAGGCTGGCCGCCCGCTCCATATCCTCGTAAGAAGAGTTGGTGCAGCTACCAATGAGCGCAGCGCTGAAGGTTTTCGGGTAGTGGGCCTGCTCGACCTCTTGGGCAAACTGCGAGAGCGGGCGCGCTTTGTCCGGCGCGTGAGGGCCCACAATCATCGGCTCCAGGGTGGAAAGATCAATCTCAATCACCTGATCGTAATAGGCAGAGGGGTTCTCGTACACTGCCGCATCCGCCACCAAGTGTTCCTGGTACTGTTCGGCCAATTCGGCAATCTCGGCGCGCTCGGTGGCGCGTAAATAGGCGGCCATTCTGGCGTCAAACGCAAACACGGAGGTGGTGGCCCCCAACTCGGCGCCCATGTTGGTAATAGTGCCTTTGCCGGTACAGCTCAGGCTTTCCGCGCCAGGTCCAAAGTATTCCACAATGTGGTTGGTGCCGCCCTTGGTGGTGAGCAGGCCCAGGAGCTTTAAAATCACATCTTTCGGGGCCGTCCAGCCGGACAAACGACCGGTTAAATGTACCCCGATCAGTTTGGGTGCGCGCACCTCCCAGGGAAGTCCCGCCATCGTATCGGCCGCATCCGCCCCGCCAACGCCAATGGCCAGCATGCCCAAACCACCGGCATTGGGCGTGTGGCTATCGGTGCCAATCATTAACCCGCCCGGAAAGGCGTATTTTTCCAGTACCACCTGGTGAATAATGCCGCTGCCGGGCTTCCAGAAGCCCATACCGTAACGGGCCGCCGCACTGCGCAAAAACTCGTAAACCTCGCGGTTTTCGTCAATGGCGCGGGTCATATCTTCCGTGGCGCCCGATTGTGCTCGAATCAGGTGGTCACAATGCACTGTGGAAGGCACGGCCACCGTATCGCGCTGGGCTTGCATAAACTGTAAAATGGCCATCTGCGCCGTGGCGTCCTGCATGGCCACGCGGTCTGGCCGTAGGCTCAGCATGGAGGTGCCGCGTAAAATTCCATCCGATGGAAACAGCGCGGCATCCAGGTGGGCATAGAGAATTTTTTCCGTGGTCGTCAGCGCCGGGCGACCTAACAACTGACGGACCCGGTTTAACCGTTCCGGCAAGGCCTCATACAAAGTTTTGACCAATGCCACACAGGCAAGATACTCCGAACGTTCCATCAAGCGTGATCCTTTCTTAAGCCAAACCCGGTCCGTATTGTATTGAGTTTCTGTCAGCCGTTTTTTGTAACCAAGCGACTAATAACGAAGTCCTAAAGCATTATCAGAGGGCGTGCAAACACGGGTTTATCCTATCTGGAACAGGGGTTCAACTCAAGTGAGTCTGAAATCTAAAATGAACGCGTGTTCCAAATTCGGGCATCTGAGAACAAAAGCTGCTGTTTTGCTACAACCATTTTTCGTGCAGAAAACCGCCGCCACAGATCATTTCCACGGTTTTTAGCAGAAACAACCGGGCCGCATCGGCCTGATGGAAGTAGTGCTCCTCTTCTCCCAGGTGCCGAACCGTCATCACCGCTGGGGCTGGATCTTCGCCCGGTACGTACAGCGAGGCCACTTCATGCTCCAACAGGGCGGGAAAATCCAGGTTTTGCACCTGGTAGGAAAGTTGACGAAAATCGCCGTGAATAGCCAGAATTCGGCCTGTAAACTGGGGGGGCCGCCCTGGCCGGAAGAGGGCCAACGGTTTGGTGTTGCCCCGGGTGGTAAAGCTAATGGCGTGCCATAAAATGTGCAAAATAGCCACCGAACGGTCGGGATCAATTTCCAGAAAGACTTGATGGGTAGGAATTTCCCGAACGGAGAACGATTCCTGAAAGCAGTGACACAGGGCGTCTAAATCGTTCAAAAGCGTCTCAAACACCTGTTTGGTGTTGCTCAGCGCGCTCTCGTGCTCTTTCATTTGCTTAAACATGTGGGCGGCCATCACATTGACCTTGTTCTCCATCACTTGCGGAGTGAGGGCAGAACCTGGCGGGGTGAGCGGTTCGGTGGGGCCCGAACGCAACCGGCGACCGTTGGTGAGACGGGGCAGGGAGAAAATCGCGGAAAACTCTTCATCCAGAGAGGTCACGGTTGCAACAAGCTCCTTACGCTTGACTAAGTCAACAATGTTTGAGCGGGCCCTAACGCAGTTAAAAATGACGGCGTAGTTGAAAAGCACGGGTAGCTGCGTTGTTCATCGCATCGTACTCTCAACCGGAGTGAAACAAAAGCCAAACAAAGCCCTTTATACGGAATGATTGTAGCAGCTTGTGCTTTAAAAATGAGAATTTAAAAATGAGAATTTAAATGCGTGGGTTTCAATCCAGGCAAAGGCGTTGCAGAGAAGACTTTGCAAACGGGCAGTTTTGATAGACACTGAACGAATGCCCCCCAGCCACAGTTATACGAGAGACGTTACTCGGGGATCCGAACGCTATGCTTGATCGACGCCACTTGTTGCCAGTGCTGCTGCCAGTGCCGGTGCCAGGCCGAAAAGTTCTGCGAAGCCTTTTCTGTAGCCTAGGGCTGGTTATGGCCATTTTGCTTCCGTTCGCTCCAGTATGGTCTGCAACTGGCAACCCACTGGAAACAACCTCCGCTAAAACGGCTTCCGTGTTGTCTCCCTGTCAGGCGTCTAAATTGGGCCTGGAGCAAACCGTTCCAGCCCTTAACTGTAGTTTGGCTGAAACCCTGACGCTGCACTTTCGCCAGCGACTGCAACAGGTTCTTACCGAAGCCAGGCAAGCTGTATCTCAGGCGATTCTATCTCAAGGAACGCCCGCTTTGGCCGAGATGCCCGTGAAACCGCTGGCCGTGGTTGTGGATTTGGACGAAACCCTGCTGGATAACCGCGCCTATTTTGCCGAATTTGGCCCTTACCAAACGGAGGCCTGGAACACCTGGATTGCTCGGGCCGATGCCCCGGCCATTGCCGAAACGTTGGACTGGGTGCGTTGGGTGAAGGCCCAGGGGGTTCGGGTTTATTTTGTCTCAGGTCGTCGGGAGCATCAGCGCCAGGCGACCGAACAAAACCTAAAGGCCATTGGCCTGGAGTTGGGCGCGGTGACGCCTTCTGGCTACGATGGACTTTCCCTCAAGCCGAACGATTATCCGCCAGAGGCTTCGCCCAGTGGTTTTAAGGTGGAGGCTCGCAAGGTGCTGGAGGCCCGTGGCCTGCGCGTATTACTGCTGCTTGGAGATCAGGCCTCTGATTTGGCCGGGCCGGTGGGAGAGCATCGTTTTCAGTTGCCCAATCCTATTTATGTCATCCCTTAGCCTTATGTCATCCCTTAGCCAGGTTGTTGCCGGGGCCGTGTTTAATGAGCAGAAAACTTACAATGGCTGACTTGAAGCGGTTGTTTGGCAACTCGCCTCCGGCTGCCAAGCTGTGTTTGGTGTTGTGGGCCATACTTTGCTTTGCGGGCTGCTCGTTTCCGGCTGCCCCATCTGCCAGAGACACTGTTTCTGATTCCACTCCAGCCAACGCACGGGTATTTCGGATGAACCTGGGTTCTGAGCCGCCCAATTTGGATCCGCCCCGCGTGACCGATCTGACCTCGTTTAACGTGGTGCAAAACCTGATGCGCGGCCTCACCCAGTTTGATGCCAGGCAACAGGTGGTGCCCGCCGTGGCGGAGCGCTGGACGGTGAGCCCGGATGGCAAGGTCTACACCTTCTACATTCACCCCAAAGCCCGTTGGAGTGATGGGAAGCCGGTCACGGCCAACGATTTTGTCTACGCCTGGCAGCGGGCTTTGGACCCGGCCCTGGGGGCGGAATACGCGTTTTTTCTTCACGATATTGTTAACGCCAAAGCCTGGAACGAAGGCAAGCTGAAAGACCCGCGTCAACTGGGTATTCGGGCACTCAACCTGCGTACCCTTCAGGTGACCTTAAATCGTCCGGTTGCCTTTTTTCCGAGTCTATTGGCCTCGCCCGTGGCGCTGCCCGTTCGGCAGGATGTTGTTGCCCGTAACGGGGCAAAGTGGACCGAAGCGGGCCGGATGGTGACCAATGGCCCGTACCGCCTGGCTGAATGGATCCATGAGCAGCGCATTGTGCTCACGCCGGATCCTGACTGGTTTCTCGCGCAGCCGAAAGTGGCGCGGGTGGAAATGCTAATGGTAACCGACGCCAACACCAGCGTGGTGATGTATGAAAATGATGAGCTGGATTTTATTGAAACCACCACGAGCATTCCGCCGTTTGAGGTGCGTCGGCTGCAACACCGGCCCGATGCGCACCGTTTGGCCATTCATCGTAACGAATATGTTGGCTTTAACACCCGCCAGCCGCCGTTTAACCAGGTGAAGGTGCGCCAGGCGTTTGCCCACGCCATTGATCGTTCCCTGTTTCCAACCCTGTTGCAAAGCGGGCAGCAGCCGTTGGCCTCTCTCATTACCCCAGGTTTAGTGGGTTATAACCCAAAACGAGGCCTAATGTTTAACCCTCAACGGGCCAAACAGCTATTGGCTGAAGCGGGTTACCCGCAAGGGAAAGGGTTTCCATCCGTTTCACTGTCTTACCGGACCAGTTTTGGCGGACGGCGTGAGGCGGAAATCCTTCAGTTTTTGTGGAAAAAGCACCTGGGTGTGGATGTGAATCTTAAAAACATGGAATGGAAGGTGCTCCTCAGTCAACTAAAGCAGAATCCGCCGCCAATGTACCGCTTGGGTTGGTATGTGGATTACCCGGATGCCGACAGCTTTATGACCCTGTTCATTCGAGATAATGGCAACAATTACACCGGCTGGCACGATCCTCGCTACGACCGTTGGGTGCGTCAGGCGGCAGAAACCAGCGATGGGACCACGCGCGTGCGTTTGTATGACCAGGCGCAACACCTTTTATTGGAGCGTGACACAGCGATAGCGCCGCTGTATGTGGGAGAGAAACTGTATTTGCACAAGCCCCACGTGTGCGGGCTGGTGATTAACCGCCTTAACCTGATGATGCTGGATGCGCTTCAAGTGGGCGCGGATCTCTGTAGCAAAAGTTAACCATTCTGGCCACCAACAATTTACAAATGCCTGTGCTTTCGGTTGCATGTCAGGGGTTACGCTTGGTCGCTCATTGGCTGCTCATTATTTTATGAGATTTGGCGATTGAGATGCCTGTCTGGTGATGCGTAGGCTACAAGGCCTATAACGGTTTCCTCATTTGCCTCTGCCAGTAAAGCCATAGGCGAAAGGCATCCGCCGCGGACCGGGCTTAAACGCCAGGGCTCCTCTGGTTTCGCCCGATGAAGGTCAGTCATTGATCTGCGCTGCGTGTAACAATTCGTTCATATTGTGCAGCACACGGCGCAACGTTTTTACTTCAGTGTCGTTTCTTGAGTGTCGTTCAATGTTCAGAAAAATGTTCCATCGTAAGAACCTTGATGCTGTTTGGCGACGCTCGTGATGTTTAGGAGTCAACTTTGTAATTAGGGGGCACCGCAAATCCATGGTCTCATCCATTCCGGGTTACGCACCGACGTATCCTACACCGGCAACAGCCACCCCGGCCCAAACCGGCACTCCGTCGGAAAACAACGGAGCCATTAACATTATTATCTCCAACCCCACCTACAACCGGGGTGCCAATGGCCAGGCAACGGCCAGCGTAAATGGCCAGCCTGCTGTTCCGGCGGGAGACAACACCAGTGCCAGCGCTACCCCCACTTCCGGTGGCATTGCAGGCGCTGCCCCCCTCAGCGGTTCTCCACAGGAACAACTCTACAATGCGTATTACTCCGCACTGGGTGCCTACAACCAGGCCAAACAGGCGCGAGACACCTACATGGGCTTGGCGCGTCAGTACGAGCAAAACGCCTACCAGCAAATGCTGGAACAGCAGGCCTACGATCAGCAACAGCAACAACTGATGCAGCAAAGCTTAACGCCTGCCAGCAGCCCGTTTCTGCTGCCTTCTGCCGCCAGCAGCACTGTGCCCACCACGCCTGCAAACGCTCCTTGGACGCCAACCACCAACTCGGCCACGGGCGCTGGAATTCCAGGCGCCAATCCATTTCAAACAACTTCTGCCGGAGTTGTTCCCCAGTCTTTTAATTCGGCCGTTACCCCACAGGGGATCTTGTCCTCTGTTGATCCGGGACGCTCGGTGGTAACGGCCCAAACGCCTGGCACTTTGGCAGGCACTGTCCCGAATCAAACCGGCTTAACCGCGTATCCGCCCGAATCATTCTATTTGGATCCGCTTACCGCCTCGAAAATGCCCACCCCTCAACCGCCCGCCCAGTCTATTGATGCGGCCCAGGTGCGTCAGATTCCAAACGCATCCAGCGCAACCACCACGCCAGATTTGCAGATGATTCAGCAACAGCAATTACAACAGCAACAGGCGTTGGCAGCCCAACAACAGCAGCAGCAGCTCTTATTTCAACAACAACAGGCCCAACAACAGCAATACCTGATGGAACAACAGCAGTTACAGCAGCAGTTGGCCCAACAAGCCCAGCTTGAACAGCAAATTCAGCAACAGCAATTGCTTGCGCAACGTCCCTTCATGGGGGTCGATCCCACGTTTCTAGCCCAGGTGTTGGCTCAGCCCACCACGGATCCGGCCATTGTGCAGCAGAAATTAACCGCCATTGACGAGCTGAATTTCCGTAATCAAGTGGATCCGCAAAGCGCTTCGCTCTTGCTGCAAGAATTGCAGAGCAAGCCCGGCACGTTGAACGACGGCAGCCCGGAAGGTCAGATGCTGCAATCTCAAATTAACTATCTGCGTCAGGCGTCTGCCTGGACCTTGGGCACCCAGTTGGCGGCGCTGGCAGCCAACGGCACCCCCCCTACGGAACTGCCAGGCATTGGCAAAAAGCGGAACGCTCCCGATGCCGTGTTTGAGCGGATTTTGAAGGACAAGACCGAGGATGCGAACGTCAAAATGTCTGCGTTGCAAGCCTTGATGCTGGTAAACAAGCCCAACGATCCGAGAATTAAGCAGATTTTGAAAGAGGCCACCGGCCGTGGTCAGGATGAGGCCGTGAAGCAGTTGGCCAAAGCCGCGCTGAATGGAGAGACGATTATGTCTCCTGGTTTGGATGCCGGTGCTGGTAGCGTTGCGGCCAACCTTCCGCCCGATGTGGCCCAGGCGCTTCAGGGTTTACCGCCCGATGTGGTGAATGGCCTGATGAATGGCTCGCTTTCGCCTGAAATGCTAACGCAGCAAGCAATGATGCTCTCTCCCTATCCGCAGCTTTTAAACGCTCCTGCAGTGGGTAGCGCGCCGATGGGCTCTGCTCCGGTTGCGCCGCCGACTGTCACGGCATAGCTTGTCACTGCATAGCTTGTCGCGGAACAGCTTGTCACGGAACAGCTTGTCACGGAACAGCTTGTCACGGAACAGATTCCGTACCCATTTGTCAGATTGTCTGCCTGGCTTGATTTGTTCAGGGCCGTCTCGCGGTAGTGCAAGCCAAAGCCCGTGTGTTCATTGTGTTGCATATCAACACGAGCCGGAGACGAATTTTTTCAGCAACGCCTCGCGGATCCTCCAGATGGAGGATTTGGTTTGTGTGCGCCGTAACGGCACTTTAAAATAGAGCTGTAAACATAGAGCTGTGGCGCGCTTCTATTGGATTGCTGATTGACTGCGACAAACGGAAACAGATTGCGCCAAATTGCCACAGATTGGGAGTGAGGGGAAGTTGCCGACAATCGGTTGGAGGGGAGACGATTTGCAGCGAGTGCGGGTGCCTTTTCACAGCGCGTTGTTTGGGGTATTCGACCGGATACTAAGCGACCCGATAAGGGCCAACGGCCCTGCAGGCTGTTTCCCAAAGCGATTGCCCGTGCTGCCAGCACGGCCAGAGAGACTGGGTCGCTTGCTTTGCCTGGTTTTTGCCTCCCTGTTGAGTGCTTTGCTTCTGTGTGGCGGCAGCCTATGGGCGGAATCGGTGGTTACTGTCCGGGGGCTGAGTGTGGAGCCTGGACCCCTGGTGACCCGACTCACGCTGACGTTGGATAAACCCGCGCCGGAGGAGGTTACCGTCAGTGAAACGGCTTTGCCCGAGCCGTTGCTGGTGCGATTTGCCGGAAAACTTTCGGGTTCCGTTCAGCAGGAAGCCAGGCGGCTGGCCAATCAGCCCCCGTGGGAGCGCTCTGCCCTGAAAGCGTTGGAAGTTCGGGAAATGACAGACAACCAGGTATTGGTTGCTGTTTTTCGCGCTTATGCCAGCGAGGTTCAGGTCTACGCGCTGGAGGACCCGTATCGGTTAATTGTCGATCTGTCCGTAAGAGAGTCTGTTGGCGGAACACCGGAATGGATGCTCGATCCCGGGCCATTGCCTGGAGCATTACCTGGTGGCTTGGGTAGTGGCGTTGTCTTTCGAACCATGCCGTGGAAGTTACCCCAGGGTCGGATGCGAGTGAACGTCCTGGAGGTCGATCCATTGTACCCAGGGGTTCGGGTGACCCCGGCGTTGGCCACGCGAAAACTCAGTGGGTTGGCGCCCTTGCCCGCCCTCCTCAAGCGAGAGGCTTCCGCATTGGCGGCACCCGCCGAACGGGTGGTCGCCGGAATCAACGCCTCGTTTTTCAAACCCGATCTCAAAATTCCACTCGGGCTGTTGGTCATTGATGGAGAGTTGCTGACCGGTCCCATTTTTAACCGGACGGTTTTGGGCATTGGGGCAGACCGTAGCCTGCAAATGGCGCGGTTACAACTGGAAGGCACGGTCACGCTGGGAAACGGGCAACGCATTGCGATCGATACGGTCAATCAACCCCGGGTTCGGTTGGACCAAACCGTGCTCTACTCGGATGCCTGGGGGCAGCAGGCCCCACCCGTGCCCAAAGGCGGCGTGCAGCTTCAGGTGCTGCAAGGCGTGGTTATGGCGGTTAGTCAAACCCAGGCGCTGCCCATTCCACCGCATGGCTTTGTGCTCTCTGGGCCAATGGCGGCCATGGCGCCCGCGTTACAGAATGCGGTCGGCGGGGGGGCGGTCATTCAAACCTACACCGTACCGGACTGGTCGGCAATGCGTCATGTAATGAGTGGTGGGCCGCAACTGGTCAAAGATGGTCAGGTGTTTGTTGACGCCACGGGTGAGCACTTTCAGTTTCATCCCAGTCGACACTATGCCGCCCGCACGGCACTGGGCATCCTGCCCAACGGTCGCCTGTTAATGCTCACCGTGGAGGCGGATCGGTCGGCGGGGGGGCAGGGCGACCACCGTGGGGTAAGCCTGATACAACTGGCCCACTTGCTCAAAGCCCTGGGGGCCACGCAGGCCATGAATCTGGATGGCGGAGGCTCTACCCAAATGGTGGTGAACAATCAACTGGTCACCCGGTCTCAGGGGGCTTGGCTGCGCCCCATTAGTACTGGCCTGGTGGTCTATTCCAAGGAGCCGGTCACCTATCTGCCGCCCAGCGATGCCTGGCTTCGCCAGTTGGCCTTGCGTTAAGCGGGTTTCGCCATCTTACTGTATGCGCCTGGCACCGCGTGAATGCTTGGGGGTTGGTTTCTTTCGGCGTGTTTGGGGTTTCCTGCTTCGGGTGCTATACTATTGCCAACAATTGCATGGGCAAATGCATTGAAAGACCATGGGCAGCCATCCTGGTGAGGGTTGTCCAAAAGGGTTAGGCAGGATAGAGAGGCCACACGGGTACTATGCAGCCACAGGATGATGGGGTTTGTTTTAAAGAACGTTCCCTCCCAAGCGTTATTCAGCCGGTTATTCAACACACCGGGATTCGTTTTTCTTTAACCTTGGGCCTCTTGGCCGGAAGCGTCCTGTTGTTGTCGGGTGGGCTGGGCTGGCTGCCATCATTGGTTCAGGCCCAACCGGTCGCCGTCAGCAAACCGGCGGCTAAAAAGGCGCTGACTCCTTCGCCACGTCTTTCGTCCCCGGTGGCGTCACGGGTTGCGCCCGCTGCAAAGCCACCGGCAAAAGCCCCAGGCAAGCCGCCACAAAAACCGGTGTCTGCCCCGCAGGCCAAGCTGGCGAATGGTTCTGCCAATAAGGGCGTTGCCACGGCCAAACCGATTTCTGGCAAGCCGCTTTCTGTTAAGCCGCAAAGTTTGCCAGTGGTTTCTTCGGCGCTCCTGGTGAACGCATTGCAGTACGATCGCGTGCGACAAACGCTGACCATCCAGGGTGGCAGTAGCACCCGGCCACTGAAGGGTAAAATCTACACCACCACGCAAGCCGGTCGTCGGCACGTGATGTTGGATGTGCTAAACGCTGAGAAAAGTCGCCAGTTTCCTTCCGATAGCGCCCTTTACAGCGTGTTGAAGTCTCAATGGCCGGGTTTAACCAACATTGCCGTCATTCAACTGCGCGATCAGGATTCGGTGGTTCGGGTGCTGCTGGATATTGCGGAAACGCAGGAGACGGCCTCAATGGAACCTCGCCTGGAGTCGGCCTCTCAAGGGGCGCTTTCGCTCAAGCTCTTCTCTCGTGCTGCAACCATTGCCGAAAAGCCAGCCATAAAGCCGGTCCTCTCCCACACGCCGCAGGCTCCCAAGACTACTTCGCCAACCTCTTCAGTAGCCGCGCTGGCCGTTTCTCAGTCTGTGTCTTCCGCCTCTGCCGTTACCCCGGAGAAAACCGATGTTCCGTCAGCGAATCGGGGCCATGGCTGGCTGCCTAACCGAGCCTTTAAGTGGCTGCCGGGTGCCGGTCGCCCTGCCGATGACAGCGAGACGGCGAATAACCAGGCGGCCAAGGTTCAGCTTGCCGCTTCTTCAGAGGGGGTTGTCAAGGTTCCGGCGATCTTCCCCAAGACGCCTGCTGCAAAAAGCCCTTCGGCAACAACAAGCTCGCCCGCAACAGACCTTTCAACAGATGCCCAGGCCTACAGTGCCGTTCAGGTTGAGCCTTCAGCGTCGAATGGCTCCACCGCCTCAGGGATTTCGATTTCCCGTCCGGCGGCGGCTCCAGCCACCGCGTCTGCTATTTCTGTGGATGAGCGAAAGCTGCGGTTGACTTTGGCCGTTTTGCACGAAAAGTACACGGATGCCATCCAGGAAAATTTTCGCCTTAAAACGGAGCTGGAAGCGGCCCAAGAACGGGTTCAGCAGGCGCTCCAGCAAAAGGAGACCTTACAGGCAAGCGCGCCAACGTCTGCGCATACAGTGCATACAGTCAGTGCGGCGAATATGCCTTCTGGGACGGGTAGCGTGGTCGCTGCTACGGATGATTCGGCCATGGTGGTGCAGTTGCAAAATGTGCTCATGGAGCGCGATCGTCGCATCGCAGAGCTGTTGCGTGAAAAAAGCAAAGCCGCCAAGGTTTCTTCTGCCATGCCTTCCACCGTCGTAAAAGCGTCTTCTCCAGCAGTTTCAACACATTCGGACCACGCCGAAAAGCTGAAGCAAATGGCCGATACCATTGCGCAGCTCAACCAGGAAAAACAACGGCTGACGGCCCAGTTGGCCACGGCTAACCAAAAAAACGCCACCCTGGCCCAGGCGCTCAGTAAGCCCGTAGTGCCATCCTCAGACAGTTCGTTGCCGGTTGCTATGGCGGCCACCACCGTGACCAGTGGTTTGGCGGCCTCGACGCCAACTTCGCCGGATGTGGAGCAGCGCTTAAAAGATGCCAGGGCTCACCTGGCCGAGGCATTTAAGACGATCAATGATCAGAACCGTCGCATTGTGAGTCTTCGAGAGCGCTTGGAAAAGCTGGAATCCAACCTGGATCAGGCTGCCAAAGATCAAATTCAACGCTTAAGCCAGGAACTACAGCAGTCTCAGGCCACCATAGCCACTTTAAAAGGGAAAGGCGCCTCCGCCCAGGCCCGGACTGGCGGCACTGCGGAACGTGAACAGTTGCAGGATCAGTTGACCGGCCTGCAAGCCCTGTACGAGGAAAACTTAAAACAGCTTTCCCTGGCCCAACAGCGGGCTAAATTATTGGAAAGTCAGCTCAGCCAGGCGGGTGTAGAGCGCGCGACCACCCCGGTTGCTTCAATCGCCACCCCTGCTGCGCCGGGGCCTGCCCCGGCAAAGCCCGAAAAACAGTCTCGTTCCGACCGTGCCGCTGAAACGGCTGCTTCGGTTGAGCAGGCCTGGCAGCACTACCAGGAAGGTCTGGCCTTGCTGGGCAAGGAGCGTCGGTTTGATGCGATGAAACACTTTGAGCAAGCGGCGGCCCTCAACCGCTATGAGCCACGCTTTGTGGTTGCCATTGCGGACGTGCTGCTGGCCCAGGACCGTTCCGACGAGGTGATTCAGTTGCTACAACCCTGGATAGACCGTCCAGAGGCTTCCAATGAGCTGTTTAACACCCTGGGTAAGGCGTACCTCATTCGGCACAACCCCACCCAATCGTTGGAAACGCTGGCCAAAGGCGTGCCGGTGAACGTGCTCTCCAACTATGCTTCGGCTTTACGCCAGTTGGGCCGTGTGCCGGAAGCGCTTGGTGTTTTACAGACGGCAATTGCTATTCAGCCAAACGATAGTGCCTTGCACTTCAATATGGGAAATCTCCAGGCTTACCAGCAGGCCTATCCGCAGGCACAGCAGGCGTTTGAAACGGCTCTTCGGCTAAAGTCCGACTTTGCCCAGGCCCATTACAACCTGGGGGTGGTGTTGGATAAAATGGGACAACCCCGAGAGGCCACGGTGCACCTGGAACGCTACTTGGGTTTGGAGCCCAGGGCAGAAAACCGAAAAGAGGTGCAGCGGTACATTCAGACCTTAAAACAGCAGCAAAAATCAACCAAAGCCAGCTTGTAGCCCGTTTGTTGTTTGAGCGGCGCTGTGTTTCCTTGTCTCGGGTTTCTTTGCTGAAGGTGGGCTTTTAACGGTGGTGTACAAATCAAACAATCAATGCTTACGGGGTCGTTTTTGCCAATGGATGACGCTTGTGTGCCTGTGCCTATGCCTGTGTGTGGGATACCTCTGCATCCCTGTGGTTTTGGCGCTCCGGGTGGATGCGGAAACCCTGACTCAGCCTGTGGCGGTGCTGGAATCCATTCGCCTGGCCGCCGATAATACCGAGCTGACCCTGCGGGTTAAACAGGGCGCGTTTGACCCGATATTGAGCCACCAGGCCCGGGCCGAAGGCGGCTATCGCCTTCAGATTGAGGGTCGAGAGGTCACGCTGAGCCCCTCTCTGTTGCAAACGCTGGCCCAGTGGGAACAGCGCTTTAAGCAGACGCATCCCGCCATTGAACAGGTTCATCTGGAAGCCAGACAGCAGGCGGGGGCGTCTGTGGTGTTGCTCACCATAGAGACGCGTGAGCGCTGGATTCCGCAAGTGCGGGCCAATACGGGTTCTGTGATTAAAATCGGCCTCCTTCAAGAGGGTGTTTCAGTTGCCCCTGCTTCCAAGGCGCTTTCGGCAGAGAGTGCGCCACCGCTGCGAGGAACGGGCAAACCCTCTTCCGCAACTTCCGCAACAAAATTTCAGCCAGTGCAACCCGCTGCTCAAGCCGATGCTCGTGGCTGGCGATTCTGGCAATCGAAAGGTGCCTCGGGAGAACAGGCCCGTTCCGAAGGCACCGCCACCGTTGCGCGTCAAGGCGCTTTGCGTCAACCGTTTGCCAACCGGCAGCCTTCCTTTGTAAGCACGGTGGGAGAGGATACCGAAAACTTAAGTTTGGTGCAGCTTCATCTGTTTCCAGAACGCTTTTCCCCGCCCTTGCTTCAGGCTTGGCAACAGTTTGAGCAGGGTTCGTTTGAGGCAATGCGCAGTTTGCTAAATCCGTGGCTTGCCCAGTCTACCGCGGATGCATCGGTGGCATTCAAGTCTTCCGCCAAAAAGCCAGGCAAAAACAATGCCGCAGAGACGACCCCCAGAACGGTTTCACCTCAGTTGCAGAAAGCAATGGGGCATTTACTGTTGGCCAGGGCATTCCATGCGCAAGGACAACCGGCGTTGGCGGTGGAATCCTGGCAAGCGGCCTGCCGAACGCCGTGGCTATTACCCCACCTGGATTTGGCTTACTTGTACCTGGCTCAGGGAAATGTGGCCCTTGCCCAGGAACACATTCAGCAAGCCGTGGCTGGCTGGCCCCAAAACCCAGAGGTGCTGTACCTTCAGGGTTTGTTGGCCGAAACCCGTTTACAGCTGACTGAAGCCCAACGTTACTATCGCTTGGCGATGCAGCAGGCGCCCTTTTCGGTGCTGTACCAGTATCGTATGGCCATGGTTTTGCTTAAGCTAAACCAGCCGCAAGCTGCCCAACGAGAGTTGGAAGGCCTCCTGATTCGTCGCTCCCAGGATACCGACGCGCTGAAGGCGCTGGCTTACCTCTATCAAAAAGATCAGCAGTCCGTTCGTGCGGCGGAAACGTACCAAACGGCAATGAAGCCCGATATTTTACTCAACTACGCACTGTTGCTTCAGGCCCAAAAGCGCTTTTCAGAGGCGATGACGTTGGCCAAGGCTGCCGACTACCTGGGCCGCGAGAGTCAGGAAATTCAATACAGTGTGGGCATGCTCTTTGGCGATTTGAAAGACCCGTTGGCGGCCAAGGCGGCCTTGCAGCGGTTTTTAACGCTAACCGCCAAGGAGACCAAAGCCGCCACGCTGGAGCGCCGCGCCCAGGCGCAAAGTCGTCTGTCAAAGCTATAACGCAACACCGTTTTTGGGGAAGCGTAGGCGCTGAAACCTTGTACGGCGTATATATTAATGGATATATCAAATAAAAAACAATCTTAAGGAATATCGGTTTTATTTAAACAAAGGCTACAGTAAATATATCAGAGAGATGGCGTTGACTTACTAAAGAGATGGAGCGGGAGAGAAGCCGATGTCGAAACAGGTTTGTGAATTACTCACGCAGTATGGCTATCGGATTTATCGTGGCCGGGTGCTGTTTGTTCCCTCAGAGCTCCGCCAATTGTCCAAGCTTTACCGCTGCTTGTTTACAGAGGGAATGACGATCGCAGAAACGCTGGCCTGCCTCAATCGTGAGCTGCCTACCGCTAAACCATGGGTTTCTTCCACGGTGCTGGATTTGTTGCACGTGCCCGTGGAGATGATTGCCAGGGCGCGCAACGCCTCTCGAAACACCACCCGTCGCTTCAAGCGACTCTACCGGATCCAGGCTTTAAATGCGGCCCCACTCTGCTGCTAGGGCGGTGCTCCGTTAAGGACCGTGCCCGAACCGGCTGCATTGCATATTTAAGACAGTTGAGGGGAAAAAATGACCGCCATTCCTTGCTGGAATGGCTTTTTCATTTCCAGTTGTCGCACAGAGATCGAGGCCGCTCGCCTTAAGAAAAACTTAAGGGGTTTCCAGAGCGCCCCATTTCGTTGTTATACTGTGAATGCACAAAGTGTTGTCCGTTGCTGGGCAATTACTCTGTTGATTTGTGGATTGTGTACAAGGAAAGTGCCCGATGGACTTTCATCCTGCAAAACCGACCCACCCGGAAGCTCATTCCGAAGCGTCGACGACGATGCCTCCCCAGGATGCGACAATGGCCGAGCCTTCGGCTGAAACAACGGTAGATTCTGCCGACGTGGCTGCCGCTGCCGACGGCGCGTCGTTGGAAGCTGTGAACAACAGCGAGACCACCGATTGGGAACAAAAATACCGAGAGCTGTACGAACAGTATTTGCGGCTGGCGGCCGATTTTGACAACTTTCGCAAGCGACGCCTCCAGGAGATGGAGCATGCCCGTAAATATGGCGGCGAAAATACCATTTTAGAGCTGTTGCCGTTTTTGGATAACCTGGAACGGGCGCGCGCCAGTCTTTCGGAAGGCTCAGACGCCAAGGTGCTCTACCAAAGCTTTGGGCTGGTCCAGCAACAACTTATGGACGCCCTGTCGAGTATTGGCTTACAGCGAGTGTCGGCCAAAGGCCAACCGTTTAACCCCACCGAGCACGAGGCGATTGCTCAGTTTGAGTCTGCCGACTGGCCAGACCAGACCGTGATGGAAGAACAACAGGGGGGATACCGTCTGCACGATCGTTTGATACGTCCCGCGCGAGTGGTGGTGTCTGTTGCGCCTACCAGTGCGGCCAACCCGGCTGAACCGGGTGCCGCTACGGATGAAAACCCTTTCCGGCAGGCAACATCGGGCGGGTCATCGGTTGATACGTCTTCTCCGGCGGGTCGTTAAGCAATGAGCAGCAGTACCCCGCCTCGCGACTATTATGATGTACTGGGCGTCTCTCGGGATGCCAGCGAAACGGACATAAAAAAGGCGTTTCGCAAAATGGCCAAGGAATACCACCCCGACACCAGCAGTGCGCCGGATGCCGAAGCCCGCTTTAAGGAACTGGGCGAAGCCTACGATGTGCTGAGTAACCCGGATAAGCGCAAGGTTTACGATACCTACGGCCACGATGGCCTAAAAAGTGGCGGCTACTCTGCGACGGACTGGGACTTTATGCAGGGTTTCCCGGACCTGGCCGATATTTTCAGCACATTCTTTGGCGGAGATTTTGGTTTTGGGGGCGGATTTCGTCGTGGGGGTCGTGGTCCTCAACGGGGTCGCGACCTGCAAATGCTGTTGCAGCTCACCTTTGAAGAAGCGGCCTTTGGCGTTCAAAAAGAAATCGAGATCGAGCACGCCGTTCATTGCCACGATTGCCAGGGGACAGGTTCGGATAAAGCTTCCGGCCCGTCAATTTGCCCAGCCTGTGGCGGCAACGGCCAAATTCGGCAAACGTCTCAAACGATTATTGGCCACTTTACCCAAATTGTCGTCTGTCCACAGTGTCACGGTGCGGGTCAGGTCATTGTCAATCCCTGCCGAACCTGCCACGGTCAGGGCCGTGTGGGAGAGAAGAAAAAACTCAGCATTACCGTGCCCCCCGGGGTTGATAGCGGCACCCGCTTGCG
Organism: Candidatus Melainabacteria bacterium; assembly: GCA_033763415.1. Lineage (GTDB taxonomy): Bacteria > Cyanobacteriota > Vampirovibrionia > Vampirovibrionales > JAJTHC01 > JANRKP01. Next base: position 100,350 of record JANRKP010000002.1, read on the forward strand.
TGTGACTGGCGAAGGCGACGCCGGAGCGCAGGGTGGCCCGTTGGGCGATTTGTACGTGGTGTTGGAAATTCTGCCGCACCCTCAGTTTATGCGCGATGGGTACAATGTGCTTTCTCGGGTGTCGGTGAGCTATACGCAGTTGGTTTTGGGCGATGATATTCAGGTGCCCGTGCTGCGCGGAATGGAATCCGTGAAAATTCAGCCCGGCACGCCCAATGGCACCGTAATCAAGCTACGGAATGTGGGTATTCCTTTTCTGAACAGCCCTAAGCAAAACGGCGATCACCTGATTGAGCTGCAAATTGAGGTGCCCAAACACCTGGATGGAGAAGAAAAAAAGCTCTTGCAGCGCCTGAAGGAACTGGAATCGCAGCGTCATCAGCACTCGGATCGTCATCCAGCCCACAGTGCGCAAGGCTCGATTATTGACCGGATGCGAGAGGCGCTAACTGGCCACGCTTAATCAATAGCCAAGGCTACGGTTTTCGTTTTCAGCCGATTAGGGCAAGTTTTTGTTTGTTAATGTCTGGGGCTGAGTTTGGGTTGGCTCTTTCGGAGGCCAGTGACAGGGCTTTTTGAATGGGTCCTTCATAGCGCGCGCCGATTGTTTTCCAGTCGTGCTCTTGGTTGATAAATCGCATGCCGTTGTACATGGCCGTGTAATAGGCGTTTTCGTCCGCTTTAAGCTCAATGGCGCGTTCCATTCCATTGAGCATGCCCAGTTTTACCCGCTGCCAAATGGCCGCGTTGTGCCGAGAAAAAGTCGCTTCCGGGTGGCCGCTGCCGGTTTCATCCAACACTTTGGCCACCCAGCCGGGGTCTTCTCGCGGAATGAGAATACCGGTTTGGCCGTGCTCCCAAACACGCACCGGCTCGCCGTTGCGAACGGCGGGGTCGGACACGGTGTAATGAATGCCATCCACATCGCTTGCCACGGGTAAGGAGCCCAACTGGCTGGCCTGAAGCTGCGCAATGCCGTAGGGTTCAAACATACTGGGCAACAGAGAGAAATGCGAACCGGCATTGACGAGCATTTGAAAGTCGTGATCGTAGCCAATGTGGCGAACGCGATCCGGGAAGCGCTGCGCCAGACGGGTTAATGCCTGGTTGAGCGCCGGGTTTTGCCCATCGTAGTTTTGGTTGACAATAAACTGCACCTCGGGATGCCGGTCCATGAGAACCGCCATTTGTTCCATCACCAGGTAAATCAGCTTTTGGTAGGGGTCCAGCCGATTGGTCCAGCAAAAAATAACCGCATTGGGGTCGGATGGCAGGCCCAGCGCTTTTTGCAGCGCGGCGCTGTTTTGGCTTTTCCAGGCTTTCAGCTCGTTTCGTTGCTCAAGGGTGGGGGCCTCTATGCCAACCGCCTGGCTGACGGCGCTTGGTGCCAAACTACGAAAGCCATAGCGCTCAGCCTTATTGCTCAATACGGTGGTGCTTACCAAATTTCCGTTTGTTTCCGGTGTATTTTGGCTCCATTCTTCCATGGCAAAGCATTGGACCTGAACCGGGGCTGTTTCATCCAACACCGGATTGTGTTCCGGCTTATACTCTGGCTCAATGCCGTGGTGCATATCAAACACGCGGTTTGTGGCAATGGTTTTTACTGTCTGGCGCACTTCGTCCTGGTTTCTTACGGTCAAAATTTCAGAATCGCGCATGGTGGAGAAAAACCCTCGGTTCACCACCACGGCATCCGCGCCCAGCAGGCCCGCGTTGAGTAAGGAGTAGGTGCCGTTGGGCAGATGGTAGGTTTGTCGAATATCGTAGGGGGGATTGTCCACGGTAGGAGTGGGGGCCGCTTTTTTCTGAGTGGCTTCGAACTGACGACGGGCCAGCCATTCCCACGCAAAGCCAACCAGCAGCAGCTTAGACAGACGCTTGACCCAGTTAAGCACGCGGTCCCACGGGCTGGGCTGTTCCAATTTTAGCCACTGAAAGGGTTTTTCGGGCACATCTGATCGGGGTGTCGGCGCCAGGCTTTTATCGTACAGGTTATGGACAATGAAAATTTTGCCCACTTCCGGCGGGGCCTGCGGCGCGTTGGCCACGTTGCCGGTCATCCAGTCGTTGGTAATCCAAAAATCCACGGCCCCTTCGTGCTGGTTAAGCCGAGAGGTGGCGGGTTTGGCGTAGCGGGTTGGATCTAAACGGTTGGCCACTTCTGCCATCGCTTCATCGCACAGCAGGGCAAGCTGAACCCCGCCGCTGTTGAGCCCTTGTCCGTAGGCATCGTAGAAAGCTTTCAGTTCAGGTATGGCTCGGAATTCGCCCGATTTGCCCTCGGTTAAGGTATCGGCTTCCTGCAACACTTTGTCTGGAGAGTAGAGCGCGTAGAGCCAGGTTTTGCGGTGTTCAAAATACTTTTGGTACACCTCAAAGGTGAGTGTGTCCTTTATTTTTTCGCGATAGCCAGGCAAACTGGCCCAGGGCACTTTAACGGAAACCGCTTCGCCGGTATCTTGCCAACCATCTTTTGGCTGGCCGTTGGCATCCAGCATTTTACCCGCCAGGTATTTGCCTGCCGGAATGACCACGCGAACATCCTTGCCGTGATGGGTGTTAAGACTGCGCGGAATTTGATCCGACACCAAGGCCAAACCGCCCCCATCCTCGTACTGGGTGGTAAAAAACACGCCATTCTTTCCCGCAATTGCTTCTCGTCCAAAGCGAATTAACGTTTCAGACGAAAACCGTTGCGACGACGGCCTGTGGTTCTGGGCAAAAGAGGTTAACGGCATCGCAGAGGACACACGGCTGTCAATCGTGGCTTGCGTTGTGTTCATTTGCGTGTGGAACGACGCCAAGGGAGGCTGAGGAAGCGCCGCAGAACGGAAGCCCGCAACAGGGCTAAACGACGCAGCCAATCGTGGCAGAGCCATAGTCGAGAATAACCTTTCCTACCAAGGAACACGGCCTTGGCAGCTTAAAAAAATAAATTGGTAAACCCATCCTTCACAAAAGCAGCAACTCGCTTTTGCAGGTCATGATAATTAACCAGAAATAGGCTCCATTGACAAGGGATTTTGGGCCTACGGATTCAGTTTATAGCTGGGTGGCCAATGGAACGCCAGATGAATTAAAAGCAAAGGCTCTCTAAACGTGCGTTTTACTGCCGCATAGGGCTGTGTTGGCTTGCGATTGCCAACAAAAACAAACTGAAACGCCGACCAACAAGACATTTGCTGACCGGCGTAATCAATGCTTTTAGGTTTTCGTTGCCTTATACGGGCTGAAAGGGATACCAGGTGTTGGTCCAGCGAAGCAATTCGGTAATAACGCCCGCGAGATCCTTGCCGCGCTCGGTCAAGGAATATTCTACCCGAGGCGGAATGGTGGGAAACTGATGCCGTAAGATCAGCCCGTAGTATTCCAGATGCTTGAGTCGCGCAGAGAGTGTTCGGGGCGAAATGCCTGAAATTTGATCTTCGAGCTCAACAAAACGCTGTTTTTCAAACCGGTGCAAAATATCGATAATTTGAAAAGAATACTTGTCGCCCATTAACTCCATTGCACGTTCCATTGGCGACTCTATTTGGTGCAGAGGATCCTGGGCCAGAGACGCCGCTTCTGTTGATAGAGAAGTTGCCACCTTGGCAATCGTTCGTGGCACGTTGGTAGCTCCTTAAGGGTTACCGAGTTGGTACTAACTTTAACATTTATAGTATAGTCAACCGTGACAGAAATTGCAATCTTACTACAATCATCTTAAGGGTTGTTCGCTTTCTTGCCCCGTTCATTCGGGCCTGGAAGGGAAGCCGAAATGACTCTGTGGAATTGATATATCTCATATTTTGTTTTTTATTTGTAAAAAAATGTTTCTGTTTTTGTCAAATTGCGCAATTCCGATCGGATTCACGTTTTATTTATCTAGGAGCATATAACGACTTTTTAACGTCACGTCGTTTCCTCGTTCGGTCAATGGCTCAGTTCAAACGCGCAATATGTGCAAACGTGCAAACAGTTTGAGACAGCAAACGTTTAAAACGAGCAGAAAATCGTCACGCGCTGATTCAAGCCTATTCGTTTCGTCACGCACGCTATCAGGAGTCATCCTGCCAGCGCAGGATGGATTAACCACAGCATTTTTTGGTTACAAAGGAGTTACCCGATGCGGGTTTTGGGTTACTGGATTCAACAACTGGTGGTGTCGATCATTATTGTCGGCACGGTACTGGGTGTTCTTCAGTTCAGCCAAAGTGCCAGCCAACCGGCTGGACCGGCAGCACCGGGTATTATGGTGGAAACGGCCAGCAGCTTGGGCTAACCTCTCTGGCGACAGGCTGTTGTGCTTAAAGCGCAGCACAGGCCAGTGAATGCCAGTGGTTTACGGCGGTGCGCGGCCAGTGGAGCCCTTGTTCGGTTAAGCCTGCTTTTTGACTGATTTTGGGCGTTTTGTGGGGGAGGTAACCGTTTAAAAACGGTTTAATGTAGTCCTGTAGCGCCTCTGTTTCCAGCAGAAAGGCGTCGTGTCCCCTGTGGGTTTGAATGGTGTGGTGCTTTACCGTTTGTCCGGCCTGCACAAGCGCCTCGGCCAGCGCCTGGCTTTCTTGGGGTGGAAAGAGCCAGTCTGAGGAAAAATCCAGCACGAGAAACCGCACTTTTGCTGGAGAAAAGGCGGCCGTTAGGCTGGAAAAACCGTGGGCCAGATCGTACGTATCCAATGCGTGGGTGAGAACCAGATAGCTGTTGGCGTCAAACCGTTCTAGAAAGCGATTGCCCTGGTGCGCCAGGTAGGATTCCACTGTAAAGAGCGGTTGCTGCCAGGGGCAGGCCAACTCCTTGGCGGAAGGGGTATTGTCGTTGGCTGAGAGCAGGGGGGTGCGTCCAAATTTTTGCGCCAACAGCTCGGCCGAGAGATAGGTAATATGCGCCAGTTGCCGGGCCACTTGTAAGCCTAAAAGAGGACCTGAGCCAAAATCGGGACGCGTTCCTCCGTTGGTTCTTGGGGTGTCGTTTTTGGTTGTTGGTCTGGAGGATCCCCGCTGCTCCAATGTTGGCGGCAACGCATCCTCTGCGCCGGTTGGGTAATAATTTCCGGCACAAAACCCCGGGTCCTGCACAATGGCCTGCCGACCCACCGCGTTAAAGGCCAGTGCTTGGGTGGAGAGTCGGGCCGTACTGCCCAGTGCAATCACGCGTTCCACGCACTGGGGGTAATCCCGGGCCCATACCAACGCCTGAAACCCACCCATGGATCCACCGGCAACCGTATGCCAGCGCTGGACACCCAAATGCCGCATCAGTTGCCGCTGCGCCCGAACCATATCGGCAATACCAATGGCTGGAAATGTGCTGCCATAGGGGCTTCCTGTGGCCGGATTGATGCTGGAGGGGCCAGTAGAACCCTGGCACCCCCCCAACACATTACTGCAAATCACCCAATAACGGTTGGTATCAAACGCCTTGCCAGGGCCCACCAGGTTTTGCCACCACCCGGCCCGATCCTCTGCGCTGTGGGCGGCCACGTGGGCATCGCCGGTTAACGCATGGCAGATGAGAATCGCGTTGGACCGATCCGCATTCGCTTGGCCATAGGTTTCGTAGGCCAGCGTAATACTGGAAAGCGGCTGGGCTTGCCCGTCTCGGCAGGCATCGAGCCAAAAACCTTCCCCCCCATCGCTCTGGGTGGTATTAAACCGGAAATACTGCGTGGCAGTCGAAGCGCTCATCCTGCTGCGCCTCCTACGGCGGCTGCGAGGCTGGCAGGGGCTGTTTGGGTTACGTGGTTCAACGCCTGATCCAGGTCGGCAATAAGATCATCCACGGCTTCGAGCCCCACACTCAGGCGAATAAAGTCTGACGTGACGCCGGTGACGGCCAGTGCCTGGCCGCTTAGTTGGGAATGGGTGGTCGAGGCCGGGTGAATGATCAGGCTTTTGGAATCGCCAATGTTGGCCAGGTGACTGAACAACTGTACCTGGTTAATCAGCGCCACGGCGGCCTCGTGCCCCCCACGAACCCCAAAGCCCACAATGCCACCTTGGCCGTTGGGCAAGTACTGCTGCACCAGCGGGTCGGGTGTGTGCGTGGGGGTTAACCCCGGGTACCGAACCCAGGCCACGGCAGGGTGTTGCTGCAAAAAGCGGGCCACTGCCAGCGCGTTTCGGCTGTGGCGTTCAATGCGCAGGGGCAAGGTCTCTAACCCTTGAATGAACAGCCAGGCGTTAAACGGGCTCAGGGCCCCACCCACATCGCGCAGGGTAAGGGTACGCGCCCGCACAATGAAGGTCAGTGGTCCAAAGGTCTCGTAAAACGGAAGGCCGTGGTAGGCGGGTTCGGGCTGGACAAACTCTGGAAATCGGCCGGATTGTTGCCAGTTAAATTGGCCCGAATCCACAATGAGTCCGCCAATGGCCGTGCCTTGGCCGCCAATGTATTTGGTGGCCGAATGAATGACGATGGCGGCGCCGTGTTCAATGGGGCGACTCAGAAACGGAGTGGTGACGGTGTTATCCACCACCAGCGGAATGCCGTAGCGCTGACCCAACTGCGCCAATGCCCTCAGGTCGATGACTTCCAGTTTGGGGTTGCCGATGGTTTCCACGTACAGGGCTTTGGTTCGGGGGGTAATGGCCGCCTCCCAGGCGCTTAAATCGTTGGGGGCAACATAATTTACCCCAATGCCAAAGCGCTTGAAGGTGTGCGTCAGTAAACTGACGGTTCCCCCATACAGATCGGTGGAGACCACAATGTCGTCTCCGTGTTGGGCAAGTGTTAGCAGCGCGGTGGTAATGGCGCTTTGCCCAGAGGCAACGGCCAGGGCCGCCACGCCGCCTTCGAGGGCTGCGATGCGTTTCTCCAGAACATCGGTGGTGGGGTTGGTAATGCGCGTGTAGATGTTGCCAAAGGTTTTGAGCGCAAACAGGTCGGCGGCATGGGCGCTGTCTTCAAATACGTAGGACGTGGTTTGATAAATGGGAACCGCGCGCGAGCCCGTGGCGGTATCCGGGGTGTAGCCGCCGTGTAGGGCCACTGTTTCCGGCAGGTAATGCGGCTGCTTGTTTGCATTCGTGCTGGAGGATGCGGCTCTTTCGAGACTTTCATCTCCCCGTACTTCTGGGTGGAGGGGGGCTACAACGGTCGTTTGAGACATCTTTCAAAATTCCTTATTTAAATTAATCTTGTAAAATCGCTGGCAAGTATGAATGGGTTCATTCAGGGCCAGTGGGTGTATTAGTTTTGGGGGGAGAGGGTTGTGTTTGTGGGCTGGCTTGTAAATGCAGTAAAAACCATGCAAAAACCCCCTCGCGTGCAGGTCGCCGACGGAGGGGGTGGGAGTGTTTAAAGCGGGCTGTGTGTTTTTACTCAGCAGGCTTTCCGTTCCACGCATCCTCGCGCCGGCAATCGCATCATCATCATGGGCATCAACAGAGCGGTGCCAAAAATGGTTTCAATAGCCGGTTGTGGAACGGTGATAACGGACAACGGAAATACTCCCAAATCAGAATGCCGTTTTTAAACAAAACGTGTTTAAACAAAAACGTTTGAAGTTTGATGGTAAAGACCAAACACGATCTTGTCAAGCGGTTCTTTGCTTCCTAGTGTGAGCAGCGTGCCCGATGGTTAACGTGGCCAAACCAAGGCCAAAAAACGGCTTTCCACCCACTGAGGGCTGCTTGCTTCCGGCAGGAATAAATACCCCATTAAAGCCCCGACCAGGGCCTGGAGCAGTGTGCGCTGCCAGGCAACCTCTCCAAGCAGGTGAATGTCAGGAACCGATTGAGTCAATGGTGCTTTCAGGCACTGAAGTCCTTCTTCCACACTGATGGGGGAAAGCTGTGCCCGATCGTCCAGGGAGCGCTCTGCCTGGAGCAGATTAATGCCAACACCCACCCTTAAACCAACCGGCTTTCCGGTGGAAGACAGGCCGACTTCGGTTAAAATGCCACCCAGTTTGCCCCAGGCACCATCGGCTTTGGGTAACACCAAATCGTTAACGGGTTTTAAACAAACGGGCAAATGGAGTTGATCCCGCAAGCAGTGGGCCAGCGCAATACCGGCCAAGTGGGTGTAATTGCCATTGGCAAGTGGGGGCGGCTCTGGAATAACCAGTGTAAAATAAAGCCCCGCTCCGGCTGGAGACGCCCACTGCCTGCCATAGGTCCCGCGTCCGGCGGTTTGCGCGGTTGCCACAATAACAGTGGGTGTATCAATCCTGCCCAATTGCCACTGACGCAGGGCCTCCAGGCTGGTGGAATCCACCGTGGAGAAGTGGCGCCATTCCACCGCCGGAGGGGGTGGCTGGATCTGTTTTGGCTCAGTGTGATTGTGCGTATCGCCAGCCAGCGGTGTGGAGCAAACCGTTTGATGGGTTGTCATTTCGGATGGTGGGGCTTTCTCAGCGTTACTGTTTGTCGCGTCGTTTTAAACCGGTATCAAATTCAGCACAGTAGGGTATGCCAAAGTGTTCTAAACGTCCTTTAAGCCACTCTAAACGCTGCTCCTCGGTATAGTTTTGACGATCGACCAGGAGCAGGGATAGTTGGCTGTTAGACCAATTTTCCAATACTTGTTGGGGGGTTAAGTTGTGAGGCGTTATCGCTGCTGGGGTGGGGGGCGGCTCGGTAGCAGACGCTTTGGTACTATCTTTTGCGGTGGTGACGGTAGACGTGGGCGATTTGACTACTGGTTCCACTGCTTCCGTGGGTGGGTTTGGCGTGAGGGGCTGAGCTTTCTGAATCGGGCGGGTGGGTTCTCCGGCTTGGCGAACTTTGTCCATCACTTCTTGTGCAATGGCTTTTTGAATGTGCGGTGGAGGCTCAGGTGTTTCAGGGGTTTTGGGTAGGCTGGCAAGCTTTTGTTTATGTTCCCACTGCCGTTGCAACATTTTTTCCTTCTCTGCTTTTCCACTAAACCCGCCCACAATACTTAAAACAAATCCAGTCGCGGCCATAATGGGGAAAACCAGTACAGACCCTACGCCAAAGCATAGAGCTTCTAGTGCCGCTATCCCGGTAAATACTAAACTGTTGAATGCTCCAGCTTTCGCACTTTCTTTTAAACAATCCATATTTGTATACCGAGGGGGCGACTCCTTTGGCGCGGGTTGTTTTGGCGTGGTTTTTCCACTGAAACGAGCTTGCTGCATGGCTTGCGGTGCCTGGTTCCAAAGTGTCCCTTTGGTTTGCAATGAGATCATGATCCACGGACTCCTATTTAAATAAGCCAACAACCCAGTCCTTAACGCTGTTAACACAGCCCAATACTGCTTTGGTATGGTCACCAATCATAGTTTGCACGTTGGTTCCAATTTGACCAACAGACCCTAATCCAGAAACATACCAGGGGACGGTTAGTTTTTTTCCTTGCTCACGAAGCGTTTGTAAGCGTTTTTGTAAGTCTTCGGAATACTTAAAAACCTGCTCGGAATGCTTTGGGGACGAAATCAGCTCAATATCTTTCGCAGAATTGACTTGCGCATAAAAATCCTTTCGGTAGGCCGCCAGTTGGGCACACATCAGTAGGGCCCCTACTCCTTCACCCGCCGCACCGGTAATAGCCCCTGTAAGCCCCAGGGTTACAAACTTATGCATCGAAAAATAGCCTATAGTCTTTTCTGCAAGGACAATTGCATTTGCTGCATCCAAAATCGGCTTTAAGTGCTCGGTTTCTTGTTTCATGTTTAGCGCAAACGTGTTTCTTAAACTTTTAAACAGCTTATCGTTTACCATGAGTTGAACCACCTCGCCAACCCCAGGCACTGCCGAAGCAGGGGTACAAATGGCGACAGCCAAAGCACATTTGCTGAGCGCAGACATTTGATTATGATTATACCAGGGTAGGCTAACGGGTGGGGTATAGCCCGAAAACCTTAGCCCTTGGGGTGTTGATCCCCGTGTGTTGTTGGTGGGGTTGTCTATTTCATTAAACGCCTGCTCTATTAGGCTGCCAATGTTTTCAGGGGTAATGCGCTTTCCTTCAAAGTACCTCCGGTAAATGTTTTGCAGGCTGGGAGAACTCTTAAAGTATTGCATCAAGTCGGCGGAAGTCTCCACCGAAAGTTCCAGCAGTTGTTCATAAGGTGTTTCTACCCCATAGGTATTACCTTGGGACTCTTGGAATTCATGGTGCCAGAATTGCGATGTGAGCCTAAACTTTTCGCGGGTGCTCATGTTTGGCGTGGACTTCAAACCAGCTCTGTTGAGGCCCGCTTGGGCAAACTGATCGATGTCGCTATCGGAAAGCCCTCTGGATTTTAAGAACTGGCTAAACCCATCTCCCATCATTTGGCCCAAGGCCCCGCGGTTATCGAGATCGGTCTGGCTGTTGTGAACATGGGTTTGGTATTGGTCCATTAAGCGAAGCCAGCTTTCGGCAGAACCCGAATACGTGGAACGCACGGTCATTTCCGCCGTAAACTGGGCAATCTGTTGCAGACTGCTCATAAACTTTTGGTCTCGATTCACGCGCGCATAAAAGCTCTCTGGTGAACCAAAGCGCAGGGATACAGGAACAGGTGCAGGGACAGTTGCACTGGAAAGAGATTGCAGAGACATGATAAATACAGGATCCTCTACGGCATGCGGTTACTGCTTACACTTGCGATGATATTTTGAGTAACGCGCTGGCCAGCGTGTGGTTTTTATTTTGATTAATTTCCTTTCCAATCAAGTCCCCCACCCGTTGATAATCCCGCTCTGTTTTACATTTATTTACAATGTGGCTAATGGCTTGGAGTGTGTCTTGTTCGGTTAAATGGCCTGTGTTTGGAAATAAGGTGCTAAACAGCAATAAACAGCGCCTCAGCGTTTCACGGTCGGGTGTTTCTTTCACAACCGCTACCGCTTGGGTAGCAACCGCTTTTCTGACCTCAACCGGCTGGGTTTGCAACTGTTGGTAGCTTACCGTTGCCGGTGCGACCTGATTTGGGAGAGAAACCGGCGCTATTTGGATAGGAAACACTTTAAAGTGCAGGCGGCCTGGCTCTTCTTGCATGCGTTGCTGTAATTCGGCCATATTCTGCTGAAACTCTGGAGAGCTAACGGTTTCTTGTAATTGTTGCTGAAGCTGCTGAAAGAGGTTAAGAAATGGATTACGCTCCGCCCCAAAACGAGCGACTGGTTGCGCGTTTGCAGTTAAATTTAGGCTATCTTGCTTAATTGTGTGGGTAAGCGGTGCTTTTGTGGTTTGAAATGATTGATTGTTAAAATTATTTTGTGAAAAACGAAAATTTATCGTGTTCATATGAACGATATTCCTCAACCTAGAGTAATGATTCAGCTATCAAACCAAAAGCCAACTTTGGGCGCAAGCTTTGGTCAAATTTCCACACAAACTGTGCTGAAAAAATATTGCTGAAAAAGTTTATCCCCGAACCCTAGAACTGTTAGACTGGGGTGTGTCGGTTTTGTCTCTGTGTAACAAAGGAATGTGCCCCCGATGACGATGCAATCAACGGCCTACCCGGTTATCGGTCAGTGGGAAACGCTCACTGTGGACGAAAGCCCCATGGAGGTGTTCGTGGCGCGTCCGGCGCAAGCGGCTGGAAAAGGCCAAGGTCCCTGGCCAGTGGTGTTGGTGTGGATGGAAATTTTTGGCGTAAACGAGCATATCGTTCAGGTGACGGAGCGGGTGGCGGCTGAAGGCTATGTGGCCGTGGCCCTGAACTATTATCACCGGACCACGCCCAACCTGACACTGGGCTACACGGAGGCGGATGTGGCCATTGGACGCCAGCACAAAGAGCAAACCACAACCGAAGGACTGTTGGCCGATGCGCAAGCGGTGCTCCGCTTCTTAGCCACTCTACCGGAGGTGTTGACGACAGAGCAAGTGGGGGTGATGGGCTTTTGTTATGGTGGGCATGTGGCGTATCTGCTGGCGGCCATGTTGCCTCAGGTTGCGGCAACGGCCTCGTTTTACGGTGGGGGAATTGCGGTGAGCGCGCCCGGCGGTGGACACCCGACCGTTTGCCGAACGCCTGGTATTCGCGGGGAAATTCTCTGCCTGTTTGGCGATGAGGACCCGCTCATTCCGCTCGAACAGGTGGATGCGATTGTTGGCGCCCTGCAACATTCGGGTACAAAGCACCAGGTGGTGCGTTATCCGGGTGCAGGCCATGGCTTTTTCTGCAATGCGCGGGCCGATTATCACGAAGCCGCCGCCGCGGATGCCTGGCAACGGATGCTCAGTCTGTTTCAATCCCACCTGGGGCAGGCGGAAGAGTCAAAAAAAGCACAATAGCCTAATGGCGCTCGTGCCCCCTTGCGTCAATTCAGGGCCTGTTGAAAATTTAGGCGGGTGTTGTGCTGCCTTCGGCCGGGTCTGGTTGATAGTGGGCCATGCTCATAAACTGTTCCAAAAGCTGGGGGTTAAAGCTCTTGCTCCCTTCCGAGCGCATGATTTGAATGGCCTTTTGCGAGGGAATGGGGTCTTTGTAAGGCCGCCGTGAGGTAAGGGCGTCGTATACGTCGGCAATTTTCACAATCTGAGAATAGGGATGAATGTCATCGCCCTTTTTGTTGTGCGGGTAGCCGCCGCCGCCGTTCATTTCTTGGTGTTCCAGGGCCGGAAGCGCCAGGGCGGCAGGCAGTTTTAATTCCTGCTTAATAATGCGGTACCCCAATTCCGGGTGCAGTTTCATTACGTCAAATTCCTGGTCGGTGAGCCGACCGGCTTTAAACATAATGGATTTAGGAATCAGCAGCTTGCCCAAATCGTGTAGAAGCGCCGCTTGGGTGACTTCCTGAATGCTGCGGCGATCCATGCCGGTAAAGGCGGCCAAGGCCGCGCTAACGGCTGCTACTTCCAGGGTGTGATGATACGTGACGCCATCGCGCAGGCGCATTTGGCTCATGTACATCATTTGATCCACCCGAGGAATAATTTCCGCCACCAGCCGATCGCCTGCAATTTCCAGCAGGGCCACATCGGGGGCCGTGCCGCTTTTAAGCTGTTGCCAAAAGGCTTCCAGCGCCTTTACACATGGGTCGGTGGATTGCTGAAAGTGGGCCATACTGTCTGCTAAATCTTCGCTGGATGAATTTAGCCCCGTGTCGGCGTCTTCCTGTAACGCTTCGGTAGCGCGTGGCCGAGACAAATAAATGACGTTGCCTTCGTGCAAAAAGGGCAGTGCCTGGTTATTACGATACAGCGGCATGCGTGCGGCCCGAAGCACCTCTTGCTTGGCAAGGGCTTGCCCGGCCTGAAACACCACCTCGCCCGAACCGGTCAACACATCGAACGCAAACACGGGCGTTGCGATCAGCTCGTCTAATGACACCTGAACGTACATGAATGGCTCCCGACCCGAATACTTCCTGACCACGTTTATGGAATAGGGCTGTTGTGCGCTACCCGCAGGGAGACGAAAGATACCCCCCTACGCCCTGTGGAATGTATGGAATGCGTGGAAAATGCTGTTTGGAAATAACGTTCTGGAAATAACGTTTTGGTGCGCGTTTAAAAAAAACGCGTTTATACTGCCATTTCTCCAAACAAACCAAATTGCTGTTGCTTTCCTATCTGTATCGAACGTTGAACAGAAAGTTTTAAACAATGGGTCATAAATTGTTACATACACGTGGCCCACGAACCCAAATAACCCATCCTGGGCCCCCATCCCCTGGGGGCTAAAACGGCCTGCCTGACAGAAAAACTACGCTTGAGTGCCGCCTGGGCTGGCGGCAAAATTAAGAAGGGTTTTGCCGAAAGTAGGTTTCCACCAAATGGTTGATGCTGTGATTGACGAAATGGGCTTCCGATTGCAGAACGCTGCCACCGAGCGTTTCAATGTGGGCGTAGAGAGATTCGTAGTGCAGATCGTTGTAGGGCATGGCTGCCGTGTGTGGGGGGCGTTGCGGTGAGGCTGCCGCCGGTTGTTGGTTGCTGCGAGAGTCGGCGGCCTGGAGCACGGAGCGGAAGGCTTGTCGGCTGCTCTCGTTTGCCGTGGAACGGTTGCGGCTGGATGGGCGCACTGGCGAAGCGCCTGCTGAAGCGCTCTCTGATTTTTCAGCCTGTTGCGGGGCTGTTGTTTTGTGAGAATAGGCTTGCTGCTCGGGTACAGTCGTCGGGGCATCGTTGCCCACAAACAGAGAGGGACGGGCGGGCGGCTGGCTTAGCATGTCTAGGACCGCCTCATGATCGGCATTGCTGGCCGTGGTTGCTGGCTGGCTTGTATCTGGTTCGGTCTCTGGTTGGGTGGTTGGCTTTGCTTTAAAGCGCCTGTGCCAAAGGCCCTGGGCTGCCTGCCGATTGTGGCTGGCTGGGGGCCGGTTTGTTTGTGGCTCGGTTGGGGTGGCTTGGCTTTTTTGGGCGGGGAGCATGACCGATTCCGCCTGATAGCTGGAATGGAAAGGCTCGTCATTGCTGAACTGTTCCATACGGTCGGCTTCAGTGCCGTCTGTTGCGGTTGTTGTATTCACGTGGGTTTGGGTGCCTTCTATCGCATGGGTGTGGGTGGAAGTTGTGTTGGAGGAGGTTGTCGGCGCCAGGGTTGTGTCTTCCGGCGCTACCACTTTACTGGCAAGCGGAAACCCCATTAGCGTGTGTGTAACCTGTTGCCGGGCGTTTGTGGCGGCAGGGTGGGTGGTAGGGTGGGTTTCGTCTGATGAGGTGGCATTTGTCGAGGTTTCGGGGTCGCCATTGGGTTCGGCTGGCGGGCCAGGTTCACTGGCGACACCCGCTTGCGCGGTGTCGTCAACTGCTGTAGAAGCCGCTTCTGGTGATGAAGATGCTGAATCGGTTTGCGATTTAAACATGCGCCATAGCTTCACAAGCGTTTCTCCTCCTGGCCAACAGATTTTCCATTGATAACGGGGTCCTCTCCCGAGGTGGCTCCGCGTTTTTGCTTGGTTTTTGCTGTATCCTGTCTGCCATATTCTGGCCAGCCTTACCGGATAAATTTTTTTTGCATTGAGCACTGCGCCAAGCAACACGAAACCGCCTGCTTGCCATTCATCTCACAGCAACGCGTTTTTGCCATATTTTTGCTGACAGCGAAGAACAGCCGGTTTTACGGACGGACTGGGCTGGTGTTTACAACAACGTTCCTTGGGGTGATTGCTCCCATAGCGAGATCGATGGTGGACATCGATCGTTACTCGTAGCGCTTCGACCAAAAGCGTTGCTTCTTCAATCGGGGCTCCCCCATTTAATGCAGGTTGTTTAATGCCTGCGGCCTAGCCGAGTCGTTGCGAATGTGGAGAGGGCCCGTAGCGCCGTTGCAGTTGCAAGACGTCTTGCGCAGAGAGTACCGGGTTTCGCCAGCCCTGAGCATGCATGACATCCTGTGGCTGGTTGCTGTGTTCCAGCCCCAAGGCATGGCCCAATTCGTGCAGCACCGTGGCCTGGAGTCTGAGTAGGCGCTGCGGCTGGCTGAGTGTTTGATCCACGGCGGGCGCTTCTAATAAAACAATAGTGGCGGCCATCACTTGCCCTTGCGCATTCAACTGACGATCCGCCTGCCCGACGGCCTGTGGATGGTGAGCCAGTGGCGATTGCCGCCAGCCAATGACGATATGACCGGGTAAAAACGGGGTTGAGGTTGAACCCGCGTTGTAAAGACAAGGTGTTGCGCTCTCAATGTCTATATTCTCAATGCCTGTATTCTTGATACACACAGGCGCCTGAAAAGACAGTTTACCGGCTGCGGCATTCTCCCACTGCTGAAGGGTCCGGGGCAGTAACGTGCTCATGGCTTCATTCAACCAGTCAAAACGCGAGCGGTGCCATCGAACGCCAATGGGTAAACAGTCGTAAGCCCAACGGAGCAGGCCTTCTTCCCCATAAGCTTGTCTGTAACCTTGGCCCAACAGGATCGACGACTGCCAGTGAGGCATTAATTTTGACGACAATACTGTTGCAGCGGCGCTCTGGTAAACAAGCTGTGCCGGTGTTAACGTATTGGAAGCCAACGCCCCGGTGGGCAAGAGCGGGTCTGGCTTTGTCTCCAATGCGCGCATATCGCCCAAATGAGCGGGGGCAAGGCGTTGTGACGTTCCCAACTGGAATGCAGGCCCGTGTGAAGCCAATGGCTTTGAGAATGACAGGTTTAAAAAAGGCGAGTGCACAACAGGCAAGCGGTTTCGTCCTTAAAAAACGATTGATTTTAAATAAGGCGTTACGCGTCCTCGGTTTCATCCACCGGCATGGGTTGCAGTTGCAACGATACCATTGAGCTAAACTCGTTAAATAGTGTGTAGATAGATTCCTGCACCGCCATGGATGTTGGATTGTAGGCGTTATTTGAGAATAATTCGGATTGTTTCATAGCCTCTTGGTCTCCGTGGTTTGCTCAGACCCCCCTCACCAACCATGGTGGTCGGCCAGCGATCGCTTTTGACGCGCTTGCAGCAGCGTGTATACATCGGATATCGGGTTGGAGAGTCGGAACTTGAACCAAACTGGAATCCGTCCTTTCAATTTGTTACAGTTTGGGTGCAACTCAGACTGACGGATGTTTCTATAAGCAACTATAGTGATGTGTTGTTACATTGCAACCGAAACCGGTTCACAATCGTTTTTATCCTTACAGAGTTTGCAGCGAGGTAGAGAAGAAGTATTAGAAACGAGCGTCTTTCCAAGGTAGGTAAAGGGCAGCGTTTTTCAACGAGGATTTGGCTTAGATGCGCACAATTCCTCTGGGAATAGCGGGCCTTTGATTTTAATTTTTTAGGCCTTGATTCTAATGAATAAAACGAAGAAGAAGGAGAGACTGATATGCCAGGATTGGACGTGAATCAGGGCGTGAGCGTACCGCAGCTTGCTCCAGGGTTGTATCACGGTACAACGTTTAATAATCAGCAAATCCGTTACGGGGTGGGCAACACCGAAGAAGGAACCACACACAGCATCAGTTTTGGCAGCAGTATTCCTGGCCAAGCGGAAGGCGATGTGACGGTGATCAATGCCAAAGACCTCGATGGAGATGGTGAGATTACGCCTGATGAGGTGTTTGGGGCGCAGGTAAATGGCCAAAGCCATTATTTTGCACCGGGTAATGATTGCGATGATGCATTACAACTGCGGATGTTTAACCTGTACGAAGCCGCGGTTGAAAACATGGACCCAGACAATCTCCAGCTCATTTTTGATGGTGAGCGGCAATATGATGTGCAACAGTCTGTTGAGAGTTAACGGTTGTCTGATTCGTTAATGAATTCGTTAATCCAGTGCGCTAACAGAACGAAGAAGAAGAAGGAGAGACTGATATGCCAGGATTAGACGTGAATCAGGGCGTGAGCGTACCGCAGCTTGCTCCAGGGTTGTATCGCGGTACAACGTTCAATAATCAGGATATTCATTACGGTGTTATAGAGACCGGCAGCGGTACGGCCTACAGCCTAAGCTTTGGCAGCAGTATTCCTGGTCAAGCGGAAGGCGATGTGACAGTGATCAACGCCAAAGACCGTAATGGAGATGGTGAGATTACGCCTGCTGAGGTGTTTGGGGCAGATATTAATGGCCAAACCCATTATTTTGCACCGGGTAACGATCGCGATGATGCATTACAACTACGGATGTTTAACCTGTACGAAGCCGCGGTTGAAAACATGGACCCAGACAATCTAGAGGTTCTTTATTAACGACCACAACGGGATTATGAGTAATCGCGGTTATCTGATTCGTTAATGAGCTCGTTAATCCAGTGCGCCAACAGAACGAAGAAGAAGAAGAAGGAGAGACTGATATGCCGGGATTGGACGTGAATAGAAGCGTTAGCTTACCGCTGCTTCCTTCTGGCTTGGGGCTCTATCGCGCCACGACGATTGATAACCAGGAAATTCTTTACGAGGTTGGCGACACTGAAAACGGGCCTCTCCACGTCATTAGTTTTGGAGATGGTATTGCCGATCCCAGTGTTGGCGATGTGACGATGGTTCAAGTCATAGATCGTAATCAGGATAATATCATTGTTCTTGAAGAAGTGACTGGGATGGTCCGGAATGGCTATACCTACTCATTTCAGTCAGAGGACGATTGTGATGCCAATCGACGGCTTGAGGCATTTAACCTGTTCGAAACCGAAATTCAAAACATTGATACGAATAGTTTCGCGGAAGTTACCGATTAAACACTGATTAAAAGAGGTGTCGCTTGACGGACAAAAGTGGATGATTCATCCATTTTGCAATTGGGTCCACCTCGTATTTTATTAAAATAACACACGCGCGCGCGAGAGAGAGAACGACAGAGAGAGACTGAAAGGAGTATTAATATTATGCCTGGACAGCAAGTCGGCGGTACTGGAAATGTTTCCCCAGGAATTGGCGCACTGAACACCTTAATGCGTGCTCACCCAGAGCTGAATGAGCCTGGCACGTATATTTCGGTTCACCCGGAGTTAGGGCCGGTTCAGTATGTGAATACCAATGGGGTCGATGGCTTTGCCTTTCTAGATCCAGAAACGGGCGCCACCCTTAACTTTGAGACAGACGACACGGGCAATAATAACATTTATGGAGAAGCCGGTGAGTCGATTCGTCTGGGAGTGAACGGGCAGGGTATTTCGGTAGAAGAAGAGAATAAAGATGGTGCTGCCAATACCATTGCGACTATTTTCTCGGAAGCGGCACAACATTCTGGCTTTTTAAGAATACCCAGCGAGGCGGAGGTTGAAGAGCTAATGCAGCAAGTTCCGCAGCAGTAGCTTGCTTAAATACCAAATTTTGGGAGAAAAATTAATTCGGCAGAGAGAGAGTTTAGCGTATACGAATAAGGAGTATTGATTGATGCCTGGACAAGAAATTGGTCCTGTGAATCCTGCTGCTGCGGCCCTTAACGCAGCCATGCAAGCCCGGCCTGAATTACGAGAAAACGGCGCCTATGTGGGCGAGCATCCAATACTGGGTAAAGTGGTGTATGTGAATACGGATGGGAATGATTCTTTTACCTTCGTGCATCCAGGAGGAGAAGTCCTAACCCTGGCCACTCAAGATTCGGGTAACAATAATATTTATGGTGAAGAAGGCGAAATTCAAACTTTAGGTATTAATGGCGAACCAGTTGCTTCGGATAGTAATACCCGAAATAATGCCTTGGAACTGGTGGGTCTTATATTTGGAGAATCGACTAACTTTCAGCAAGTGGCCACGGGCGAACAAGTTGAAGAACAGCTCAGCCAGCCGCAGTAAGTTGCTAAATGAGCGTTTAGTTTATCAAAATCTCACCGGTTTGAAATGTTTTTTGAAGCCGGTGGGATTTTATAATTGTTAAGCCAAAAATGTGTTGCGGTGCTGCTGTTTGGCCTGGCCTGCCAAATGGAACAGGTCTCGACTGGCTTCGCTGAAAGGCAGATCGAGTATTTCAATCGCCTTGTCCGAGGCGCCGCTTGTGCTGATTAGTGTGAGCAGGTGGCCTAAATTGTGCATGGTTTGCACAAGGCCTCCCCGTTTTGGCGCGTCTTCGGTAAAGCCAGGTGATAGTTTACGATCACTGGCGGTATTGGCCGCTAAAGTCAGCCAGCCACGAACCTGAAAGGTCTCTTTCTTGGGTTGCGTGGCGGTGGTTACAGAAACGTGGCCGATGGGCTTGCCGTCTTTTGTCACGCTATTGGCTGTGGCGTGAATGCCGTTTGGCGTTGTGTTGAATTGAACATCTTGAAGAATACCAAAACGCGTGGTTGGCGAATTGACGGTTATTGCAATTCAGCTCCTACAGGAAATAACAACATATTGCCCCCCTAAAATAGCACGCTTAGCCCGTAAAGACGAGGATGGATGCGACTTGTTAGACGGCAGGAATGACAAACCTTGCCGCCGCCTAGAGTGAACTGGACTTTACATTTCTTTTTAAAGACACAGTTTACGCCTTAATTTTGTTTTTATATTTTCAAGAAGGATACACCCCCACATTCACACCCCCTCTCGATCACCAGAGCTTACGTTGCGCATGGAAGGAAGGATAGGAAGGCTATGTCGAGCAGTAACATCACCATTACCCCCGGTGGCACCAATCAGTCCTTGTTTAACGAAGCCAAGCAGCGTTTGGGCGTTACCAACCTTTCCGAGTTGGTGAGCGACAACGGCAAGCTGGACTTGCATTGGATAGACGATTATAGCCAGAGCGACCACGGGTTGATGACCTCCTTGGTGGCCGATGCGTTTATTGAAGACCAATACGACAGCTACCTGGATATTACCCAGCAAGACTTTACCACGTTACCCAACAGTGTGAGCGACTGGACGTTTAACACGCTGACCGATCCGGTGGCCAACAAAGATGTGGATTTACTCAATATGTCTGCCGGGGTGGCTATTTCGGTCAAGGCCCTCCAGGATGCTTTTCCCAATGCGGGTATTACGGCGGCCAACCTGGACGATCACCATGCGGAGATCCAGCAATATTTGACCCAGAATGGCTTAGCCGCTTCCGAGGCGCTGGAAGAGGCGTTTGCCGATGGCAAGGGCTCGTTGGTCATTCTATCGGCAGGTAATAACGATAGTGGCAGCACGTTTGATAGTGACGATCCACCGTTTGGTAACGACAATGATGTGGCCGATGACGAATTTAACGCCTTTGGCGGCCCTTGGACGGGTACCGATAATAATTCGGACGTGTTTATTGTCTCTGGGCTGAATGGTAACTATAACCTGGGCACCGAGCACGTGGACGGCACGGTGGTGCGGGATGGCAATACCGATACGGTACAGATTACGGTTACACGCGGTAGCGATAGCAAGCTGGATGCCGATATTGATATGCAGGGCGCCAGCACCGTGAACTTGGACAAAACGCAGTATCAACCGCTCAAGCAAAAGCTGGATCCACTCATCGGTCAGCCCTTGTCGTCGGTGGAAGCCAGCGCCAGTGAGTACACCGCCGTGGCCAATGGCAGCTATCAACCCGGCAAGTTGTACAAGTACGAGAACTTGCCACAGTCGGTACAAACGTTGTTGGATAACACCATTTACGAAAATAAGATTGTGGATGGCGATACGCTGCGTTGGGCGGTAGAGCTGTTAGACAGCAATACCAGCACGAATTTTGACCCGATGATTAAGGGTTGGATTTTTGAGGCGGATGCCCAGGGCAATGTGGTCAATGCCAAGTCCGTGCCACGACTGATGGGGACTTCGTTTTCGGCCCCGGCTGTTACGGGAATGGTGGCCAATCAGGCCATTAAGGAATATGTTGACGGATTAACACCCGGCCCGACACCTGGACCCACGCCTGGGCCTACACCCGGTCCGACGCCTGGACCCACACCCGGTCCGACGCCTGGACCCACACCTGGGCCTACACCCGGTCCGACGCCTGGACCCACACCTGGACCCACACCTGGACCCACACCTGGGCCTACGCCTGGTGACGATTCCGATTCGGTTGAAATGATCCAGAAAATTTTGCTTATTCAAATCCTGCTGAAGCTCTTTCAGCCAACAGGCGCTTCTGCCTCCACGGCCTGGTATGGTCAGGGGTCTATGTTTTGCCCCCCGGGTGGCGCTTCCAACACCGGTGGCCTGGATCCCATGATGCTGATGCTACTGTTGATGAGCCGAAACAATTCCAACAACGATGATGCCAGCACTAACAGTGCCGGAGGCTCTCTGGCCTTGGCCTATCAGCCACGGGATCGTCAACTGATCGGCTCCCTACTGAACAACGGGAACAATGCACTAACTTCCAATGGTGCTTTGGGCGATCATCGCTCCAACCTGCTGCGGCAATTGCTGTTGGGAACGGCCCATAACCCCAATGCAAATAACAACTTGCTGGAAGACCGCTACCGGGCGTCTCGCGGGAGTACGAGCACCAATGGTACTGGCGGAAACACCAACAGCGGCAATGGCAGCAGTACAGAACTTACGCTCCACAGCGTACTTAGGCAGGCCCTGGGTGTTCAGCAACTGGCTTAAACCAAGCCTCTCTTGGGCCAAAAGCGCGCAACCGGAGGGCCACTGACTCTGCCGTAGCCCGGCTTGCTGAGCCCTTGGCGTTTGGTCCTCGCGAAGACTTGCCGCAACGCTATGCCTGTGAGAGGCTGATGCCTCGTTACGGTGGGGTTCGCCCGGCGAAGAGGTTGGCTCTGTTTTGGGCTAAGCCTGGCGGAGCAAAAAACGGGCCTCACCCGCTGTTGGATGGAGCAATTGGCTGCGATGTCTAATGCCATATACACGGTTGTGAACCCGTTGGTTTCCATCATTATGGGAAGCCAGTCCGATTGGGAAACCATGCGCTATGCCCACGATCTGCTGGAGCAGTTTGAAGTCGTTCACGAGTGTCTGGTGGTTTCTGCCCACCGAACCCCGGCCTGGTTAACCGAATTTGCCACAGCCGCAGAGGATCGGGGAGTGAAGGCCATTATTGCTGGCGCTGGCGGCGCGGCGCATTTGCCCGGTATGGTGGCGGCCCAAACCCTGCTGCCCGTGCTGGGTGTGCCGGTGGAAAGCCAGGCACTGAAAGGCATGGATTCGTTGCTGTCGATCGTGCAAATGCCTTCGGGTGTGCCGGTTGCCACGCTGGCCATAGGCAAGGCGGGCGCTATGAATGCGGCTTTGCTGGCAATTTCTATATTGGCGGCAACCCAACCCATTTTGCGGGAGCGTTTACGGGTGTTTCGCCAGGCCCAAACGGATCGGGTACTGGCCGAGCGGCATCTGCCCCTCTAGCCTTTGTGTTCTTGCGTGGTTCTTTAGTTCACGAGCAATCGTTGATACAATGGCACGGCGTTCTTTTAGTTTTTGGATAAAGATGTTGTTGTGGGTATCCGTTGAGCAATGACACCGCCAGCAGACGCTTTGGATCCTTGCGAATTATCCCCCGCCATTTTACCCGGCGCCAGTTTTGGCATTCTGGGCGGCGGCCAGTTGGGACGAATGACGGCCATGGCGGCCAAGCAATTGGGTTATCGCGTGGTGGTGCTCACGCCAGAAAGGCACTCTCCGGCCGGGCAGGTGTGCGATCGTGAAATAGTGGCCGATTACCAGGATCCACAGGCGTTAGAACACTTTGCCCGAGAAGTTTCTGTTGTGACGGTGGAGTTTGAAAATATTCCGGCAGAAAGCTTGCGCGAGCTCGCTCAGCAGGTACCGGTGCACCCTTCGGCCAATGTGTTGGCCGTGTGTCAGCATCGCCTGCGAGAAAAGACGTTTTTGCAAGAAGCGGGCTTTGCCGTGACCCCGTTTGCCCCACTGGGTAGTATTGTGGATTTGCAGCGGGCTCTGGACTCGGTAGGTTTTCCTGCCGTGTTAAAAACCGCCGGGTTTGGCTACGACGGGAAAGGTCAGGCGAAGATCAACAACCTGAACGAGGCCCGCGCCGCCTACGATGCGTTTAGCCAAACATACGGCGGTCAGGCCATTGTGGAGGCTTTTGTGCCGTTTCGGCGAGAAATTTCTGTGATTGGCGCCCGGAGCGCCCAAGGCGCGTTTGCCGCCTACGGCCCCGTGGAGAATGTGCATCGTCACCATATTTTAGAAACCAGCCTGGTGACCCCAGACAGTCACCTGGACCCGTTGGCGCAGCAAGCCATTGAGATGACCCGCCAGGTGATGCAGGCCTTGGACGTGGTGGGCTTGCTGTGTGTGGAGTTTTTTGAAACAGCGACCGGCGAACTGCTGATCAACGAGCTGGCCCCGCGTCCGCACAATTCGGGCCATTACAGTTTGGATGCCTGCGCCACCAGCCAGTTTGAACAACTGGTTCGGGCCGTTTGTGGTTTGCCGCTGGGTAGCCCGCAAGTGCACCAAACGGCGCTTATGGTTAACCTGTTGGGCGATAGCTGGCAGCAGGAGCAACCGCCAGACTGGGCTTATTTGCTCAGTCATCCCAACTTGCATTTACACCTCTATGGCAAAGCCCAAGCGCGTGCCGGGCGCAAAATGGGCCATTTTACCCTGCTCAGTCAAACCGGGCCAACGGAACTATGGGAACAGTGGCGGCAACTCCTGCCGGTGTTGCGTCCGGCGGTGGCGGTTCCGCTGTCCAACGGATAGGAGCCCTTGGGGTTTTCTTCTCGGTCGCTATCCATTTTTTAAGCGTAGCAGTTGTTGGGAGGCTCCCCCCTCATATGGTAGAAAGCATCCAACCCTTTTTAACCAGCCTGATTGTTGCGCTGGTGGTGGCCAAGCTGTTTGGCGAGGCCTGTCAGCGCCTGGGACAGTCTCCGGTTTTAGGAGAATTGCTGGCTGGTACCCTTATTGGGGCTTACGGTTTGGGCTGGATTGAGGTGGATTCTCACTTTCACCTGCTGGCCGAGTTGGGCGTACTGTTTTTACTGTTTGAAATTGGCCTGGAAACCAACCTGCAAGAGCTGCTCCATGCGGGGAGACAGGCCACACAGGTTGCCGTGGTCGGTATGCTGCTACCGCTTGCGAGTGGCTATGCTGTTGGGTATGGCTTGGGCCTGCCAAGCACCACCTGTATTTTACTGGGGGCGACGCTATCGGCTACCAGTATTGGTATTACGGCCAGAACCCTGGCGGATTTAAACCTGCTGCACAGCCGTGAAGGCAGTGTGATTATTGGGGCAGCCGTCCTGGATGATATTTTGGGCTTACTGCTGCTGGCGTTGGTGACGGCGCTCATCCAACAGGGCAGCCTGTCCGCCTGGACGGTGGCCGATACCGTCATTCGGGCCAGCCTGTTTTTGGGCATTTCCCTTACGCTGGGGCCGCGGGTGCTGGCCACGCTGTTGCAAGCTTTGGGTCGTTTGCAGGTGCCGGGCGGGTTTATTTGTGGCAGTCTGGCAATTATTTTTCTCCTGGCTGTTTTGGGAGACTGGCTGAAGGTGTCTTTGGTGGTGGGGGCGTTTGTGGCCGGGTTGCTGTTCCACCGTACCGCAGACGCTCAGCGAGTGCATGAGATCACGCATCCGTTGGGGGCCTGGCTAACGCCGCTGTTTTTTGTGAGCATTGGCGCCTCGCTCAATCCCAGTTTGCTAAATCCGCTGGATGTGAGCAATCAGGCCCATTTGTGGTTGGCCTTTTTAGTAACCGTGGTGGCTATTTTTGGCAAGTTTTTGGCTGGCTTTGCCGCCCGGCCCGGTGCTTACCAACACGGGCTGATTGGTGCAGGCATGGTGCCGCGGGGTGAGGTCGGGCTGATTTTTATTCAGGTGGGTCAGCAGTTAAAGGTGCTAGACCATACTACCTACGCGGTGTTGATTCTAACGGTTCTGGTCACCACGTTTGTAACGCCCCCTTTGCTCAAATGGTTACAGCCCAGGCACCGGCAGCGTCTCCCCATTCAGGAGCAACCCACGTTTTAGCCGGTTTTTTGTTTGCGGCACACGTTGGCATTGCACTGGTTGGCATTACACTGGATGGGTTGCTTCGGTCGTTTAGCCGTTGCAAACGCCGGTTAAGTTTTTACACTGGTAAGGCAGGCTGCCCTGTCTCTTTTTATCCGTTCTTTGGTCAGCCATCAGAGGCGGTATTCGCTTTTATGCAATTATTTAGGCTTAAACTTTTTGCACCATCCGTGGGGGATGCCCCCTCTTTTTTGGGTTGGGGCTTGCGTTGTGCTTTAGTGCTCTCAGGCTTGTTTTTTGCTGGCGTTTTGGGCCCAAGTTTGCCGGGGCTGGGCGTTTCTTCTGGGGCGAATGCCTGGGCGGAAAATGCTGCGTCCGCCATCAGGTCCGCTGGGGTTCCCGCCACGCTGCCGCCAAAGCAGGTTTACACGACCAGCGATTTTTTACGTTGTACCCGCGAGCCTGCCTTGTTTGAGGCCATGCGCCAACTCTCGGGCACATCCGGCGAGCGCTCGCTGCAGCGGATGGTCCGGCGTCCTTCGCGCATTCTGTTTAAGGACCTTAGAGAAATGGGCAAGGCGGTGGCCGCCTTCGATGCGTTGAGCTGGTTGGGGTTTGATGGTCAGCACGCCGTATTTGTGCACGTTCGGCACCGAGGGGCGCCCCCCGAAGCCCTGGCCGCCTTGATTGCCCACGAAGCCCTGCACGATGACGCGCAAAACTCTCTGCGCGAAGAGGTGGCCCTGTGGGCGGTGGAGGCCACCGTTTGGCACGAAATGAAGCAACGAAACCCGCAACTAAGCGCCATTGCGCCAGGAAAATTTCCATTGGTGGACCGGCTCAACCAACTGGAGTCGGCGCTGCTCCAGGGTCGCCTGGAAGCACTGGTGCGAAGCAACGGGGGCTATCAGGGCTTGCCGGAACAATCCCCTGGTTTCTAGCTGCACAACAGAGGGCACGCGCCAGCCCGTGCAGGCATTCAATCCGTGCAGGCATTCAATGTCCAACACGCCCTAGCGTGTTCTAGCATGCTGGCGATGCCGCTAGCGTTTCTTCTGCCAAAGCAGGCTGTAGAATAGCCAGCAGTGCTTCGGGCAGGCGGCGCTGGGGTTTCCACTGGCTGTCCAGCACCACGCAAACGGTTTCCGCCTCCAACACCAGCTTTTGGCTTTGTTTTTGCGCAATGGTTTGTTTAAAAACCAGGCGGTAGCGGTCTAGGGCTAGCTCGGTGCTAATTTCCAGCCGGTCGTGCAGCCGGGCCGGGGATCGAAACCGCAGGTGTTGTTCCACCACCGGGTAGATAGTGCCCTCTCCGGGTTTTTCCAACACGATGCCGTGCTCTCGCAACCAGTCTACCCGGCCTATTTCCAGCCATTTGATGTAAGCGCCGTGCCACATGGGTCCGTAACAGTCTGTATCAAAGATGTGAACATTCATCTCGAAAGAATATTTTTTAGACATACAAAGGATTTCCACCGACCGAACTCTTAGAAAAAAATGAAAACCCGGCCCCGAAAATGCAACGTCCGGTATAATAATGAGAGTACGGAAACACGACCTTGAGCACAAGTGACCCATTGATTCTTTCTCATCTATTTCAATCGAGACACGGTTGCGTCATTTTTTTAACCCCGAATACGATTTGACCTAGCACGATGCACCAATGGTGGCAGTAACAACAGAAGACACAGGTGATCTATGGACGGTTTTAGCATCATTCAGCATTTTTTCACCCGAATGAACTGCACCCACTGTCAAAATAAGTTTGAGCCGGAAGGCATTCAGCTCATCCGCGAAAACCACGGCGTTTACGTGGTGTCCGTCTACTGCAATAACTGTGAGCGCCAGGTGGGTGTGGCCATGGTGGGCTTGGAGGCGCAAGGAGAGGCCGATGCCGCCGCTCCGTTCCAAGATCCCGAACTGACCGAAGCCGAACTGGAGCGCCTTTCCCAGTTTGAGCCCATTGGCGAAAACGATGTGTTGGCCGCCCACGAGTTTTTCCAGGGCTTGGATGGCGATTGGATGAAGTTTATTCCGCCAGAATTTCGTCAACCCTGTACAGTGAGCGAAACGGAAGACCCGCCTGCTTAAATGCCTCGGCGGCCCCGGCCTGGCGATCCACCAGGGCGACCACTTGTACAATCTCAATATTTGGGTAAAGCCGCCGGAGGGTTTCGGCGGCTTTAATCGTGGAACCGCCGGTCGTGGCCACGTCTTCTACCAGTGCCACTCGCATCCACGGAGAAATATTGCCTTCTATCTGGCGGCCTTGGCCGTAGGCTTTGGCTTCCTTGCGCACCAAAAAGCCGTCCAGTGGGTTGCCACGCTCGGCGCTGCGGTAGGTAACCGCGGTAACTAGCGGGGCGGCTCCTAGCGCCATGCCGCCCACCGCGTCCAAATGGAGTCCTTCCAGGCATGCGTCGTATAGAAGTTGGCCGATTAAATAACTGCCCCGGCCAGAGAGCGCACTAATACGGCAATCCAGATACCAGGACGCCGTTTTGCCAGAGGCCAGCACAAAGTGGCCTCGCTGAAAGGACTTTGCGGTGAGTAGCGCTAGCAGTTCCTGGCGGGCATGCTGAAGATGATCAGGCAGCAGATGAATGGACAGTAGAGGGTTGGGCACGGTTGAGTTGCTGTTGTTGAGAGGGGGCATAAACAAAGCGCTCCTGTGAATCAAAAAAACTGGCCAAATAAAAGCTTTTAGTAAAGTGAAGGGGGTGTCACTGGTACAGAGAAGGCTTTAAACCGTCTGGGCGAGCGTGGCGGTTCGGATGGTGGGCTCCGTGTACTCCCAGGTGGGGGGGTGTTGCAGGGCCTGGCCACTGGCCACTTGGTTCAGTAGCGCTTCGTAACGCATGGCGCCGGAATCGGCACTGTGCCATTTTAACGCGTAATGGCGGCCCGCTTCTCCCAGGGCCCGGCGTTGGGCTGGATCGTCCAAAAGTGCTTTGAGCACGGCGTAAATGGTTTCTTCCGTGGCGTGTACCAGGGGGGCTTCCGTCAGCGAATGCAGGATGTCTTTCGGGTTTGCTTCGTAGGGATTGATGCAGCAGATGACGGGCTTGCCGAGCATCATGCCTTCGCGCGCCGTAGCGCCGTAACGTCCCAGGTTGAGCTGGTCTACAATCACATCGGCCTGAGCCTGGATGTAGCGCACGTGTTTGTTCCACATATGGCTGCGAAAAATAAACCGCACCGGGTAGCCCTCTGCCTGTAGCTGCTCCACCGCGCGTACGATATGGGGCGTTCCTTTAATGTTGACGCCATCTTCTCGGGTGCGAAGCTGATAGTTGCCCATGCCGTGGTAGATGAGCAACTCATCGGGCTGCTTCGCCTCCGTAAACTCTGGCGGAATGGGCAGGTTGGGTCGCCACAGCACCGGATCCAACACCATTGTCACGGGTTCTCGCACGCTGTGGCCACACTGGTGCAAATCCAGCGCGGGCAGGCCTTCGGCAAAGATGATATCGGCGTAGGTTTCCATTAACTGCTTCCAGTGGCGGCTCCGATCGTCGTGGCAGACGTCTGGTCGGTTTTGCCATTTGCATTTATCGCAAACAGAAAAGCCCAAGCCTTGACGAGACCAGTGGGCCAGGGCTGTTTGGGTAATGCCGCTGTTGCAACCCGTGATGGTATAGGCCAGCCGAACGCCCGCATTTTTCCAGGTGATAAATTCCGCGGGCGGTTGTGCCTGGAACGGTTCTTGTCGCATGCCGTTGACATCGTTGGCAAAATGAACCCAGCCGTAGCGTTCAGTGGCCAGTTGGGTCAAATACGCCAAGTTCAGCCCAAACTGAACCGGATCGGGATGGTACAGGTTGAGATCTTCACCGTGATAGAACAACGAGTCGCTGGAGTCCGGGTTTTCCGTGCACACCAAAAGGGCGTCCCAGCCGCGTCGTCGCAGGGCTTGAGCCAGGTAATAAAAATGATAGTAGGAGTTGTGTAGAAACAGCACGCTGTGCTTGGCGGGTTGCGCGTAAAAGCCGGACTGCGTGTGTCGGCGAACGACACACTGATTGGCGGGCTGAAAAGCCTTGAACACCTGACGACGCAGTGCTTGCCGAAGCAAACGCCATTTTTTGGTGCGAATATGGGGCAGTTTTGGCAGGCGCATAGAAGCTCAGTACGAATCCACCAGGGTATGTTAACAAGCCGTTTAAAAAAAGTGCCCTCCTACTGTAGCACAGAGCATGTTTTGCTGCTGACTGCCAGTGATGCGGTTCACATTTTAAAAAACATGGTTTTTATGCATTGAGATCAATTTGTTTGGAGCCTAACGACAGGCAAAGATCCAGCAGAGAAGGATCCCCTTCGCGCAAAAAAGTCGTTTTGAGAAGGTGAAGAGAGCAGCCGGGACCAAAGCCACCCCACTCAATGGAATGGGGCTTAGCATTTGCTTACGCAACCAAGGCGCTGTCCTTTCGCGTTTTAAGCCAGCGGTAGGGAATGGGCGAGAGAAGAACCGAGCGGAGAGAAGAAGGAGTATCTAATATGACTTTAAACAACGGCGTTTCCTCAGGTCGATCGCTTGGAAGCCCAGATGCGGTGATGTTTCCCGTGCAACGGATTGTTTCAGATGTTGGCAGCTCTTTTGCTGTAGGCGCAAGTGCCCCATCCACCTTAACCAACAGGCCGACCGGGGCTTACCCGGAAAACTGGATTTCGTTTCGGCCATTCCCCACCGATGAAATTCCGCCGTGGGAAATAGAAGAGCTTGAAACACGCCAACCTTACAAGGATGTGGATGATTTCCACGCACAAGGCATTACGGGTAGCGGGGTTCGGGTGATGTCTTTAGAAGATTACAGACGGAGTTCGCATGCGGCTACAACCACAGGCGTAATCCAGCAGCTTGCTCCTGGGGCAGAGGTCTTTCAGATGGGCTATGATGAAATTCCTGATACGTACAGACTGAATGAAAACAACTTAAGAAACACGCCGGTACAGGAATTTGTCAGGGCCACGTCCAGCAATTTTTATTCCGATGCCGCTGGGGCGTTGGATCGCGCCCGAGCAGAAGATATTCAGGTAGTAACCACCAGCGCACAGGCCACGCATGCCGATTACGTGATGTATGTGCGCGACATGCTGGGGCTTTCGGGTGGATATGGACGAGAGTTGATGTTTCGGGGGATGGGGATTAGCCAAGAGGCGGTTCAACGCGAGGTGTTTGGGAACAATCCAATCCCGACAAACCGCCGTGAAATTGATGAAAAAATCAACGCCTATGTTCAGCGCATCCACAACAACGACTCGACCATTCAGCAGGCCCGCCAGACTTACGATCAGGCGTTGCAGACCTTCCACGACGAAGGGGGTACGCTGTTTGTGGTGGCCGGTAACGAAGGGGAGCGGGTGACTTCAGCCGTACCGGATCAAACCGGTCCGATGCTCAGCAACCCTCTGGCCGTTGGGGTGGGGGCCACTGATATTCATGATCCAGACCGTGTGGCGGACTATTCTTCCGCCGGGCCCAACGTGGATTTAACGGAAACACCAGCACTGGATGAAGGAACTTCGTTTGCCGCCCCGGCTGCCGCCGCAACAGCGGCCCTGATGCTACAACGGGCCAAGGATTTGGGCTATACGCTGGAGCCTGGCGAACTGGTGCAAATTATGACGCAAACCACCAACCCGTTAGAGGGAGATGCGACCCGGACCGGGGCGGGCGATTTAAACCCAGTGGCCGCCATGCGAGAGCTGGAGCGTCGGGCAGGGGCACCCCCACGGCCTTGATTGGTGGGCGGCTTAAAAAC
Source organism: Candidatus Melainabacteria bacterium (assembly GCA_033763415.1). Classification (GTDB taxonomy): domain Bacteria; phylum Cyanobacteriota; class Vampirovibrionia; order Vampirovibrionales; family JAJTHC01; genus JANRKP01. The sequence continues at coordinate 131,247 of JANRKP010000002.1, forward strand.
AAGCCTGAAATGATAAGGAAATGAAGACAAAAAAAAGGACCTCTTGTTGCTGTGGGAGGCCCGCATTCGCTATTGATTAGGCGAATATGAAGGAGGGGTTAAGCTTTGTAAGATAAACGATGATGGGCGGAATCTCCTGACGGGTAGGGCTTTTCTACACCAATGCCCGTCCATGCGTGTTGCAGGGTGCTTTTGGCTGGCAGCGCGGTTTGAGGGCGTGTTTTCTCTGCCAGTTGATCCGCCAATCGAAAGAGGGCTTGTAAAAACCAGTCGAAACCTTTGGTGAAAATACCGGGCACGACTATGGGCTCACTCATAAACTTTTCTGCTTCAAACACCACCATGCCGGATTGAAACCGCAGGGGAGCACTAGTGGCCTGAAGCGTGGGGGAAGGTGGTGCCTTGGGAGCAGCAACAGAACCAGCAATCTGAAAGTGCGGCGGCAAATGGGTTCTATTGGGTTGTGAAACGGCTGCGATAAACATAACCGTGCACCTTTCACGAAAGTGAAACAGGGAGAACGGTAAGGTTTTTGGGTAAACACAAACGGCAATATTGAGGGGGTTGCCTATTAGTGTACGTAAAACACTTACAATGTGTATTATCTACACCATCCCTTGGTGTGTCAATGACAACATCCACTTGTAATTTTTTGTTACATTTAAAACGGCTTAAAAACAGCGCTTATTGGGGCACTTTAAACGCTCTAGGCTTTTGTCCCAACCTCGACGGGGTTGCTGCTGGTAAATCCAGCTTAGCCATGTGTTGAGCGCAAGGCCTAACCCATTGGTGGATGGGCTGCCATTGGTGGTGCCACATAATAAAATTATAAATTATACATATTTTCGGCTTTCTCAAGCTTTACCCAAGAAAGGTCGAAGAGAACAGTAACCCGATCTGCGGCAGCCCTTACCAGCGCATTTTGCAGACCCCTCTTTAACTCATTCCTGCTTTGCACGAGAGACGGCTGAAACAGAGCATTCAAAAAAAGAGCATTCAAAAAATGCGTCGTGCACCGACGTGATTGAACCCTCGGTTGAGGTCTTTTGGGTTGGCTGCAATTTTAAATTCCCGGTAGATTTGTTGGAGTTTTTCATGAAAAAGGCACCGCAAACAGCTCTGGCTCTCCTGTTGGCAACACTCAGTGGTATTCCTGCCTACGCACTGCCAGCGGGCTACGAGGTGGTATCCGGCAACGTAAGCTTTAACCAGGTGGATGCCAACACCTTGCACGTGACCAGCACCAGCGACCTGGCGGTGGTAAAGTACAACAGCTTTAACGTCGCCCAGGGGGAGACGGTTCAGTTTTTTCTGCCTTCCAGTACGGCCAGTATTTACAACCATATTGTGGGCCCCGGGGCCAGCCTCATTCAAGGCAATGTGCTTTCTAACGGCGGGTTGGTTTTAGTTAACAACAGTGGCATTCAACTGGCGCAGTCGGCCAATATTCAGGCGGCCAGCGCGGTGCTGAGTACTTTAAATCTCTCCTATGCGGACTATTTAAAGGGCCAGTATAAATTTACAACGGATAGCAAAGCCGCCGCTGCCAGCATTCTAAACGCAGGCACCGTGGATACCGCCAAAGGCGGCGCGGTTCTGGTGGGTTCCGCCATTCAAAACAGTGGCCTTGTAAGCGCCAATGGGGGCAGTGTCCACCTGGTGGTGGGAGATCAAGTCACGGTTCAGATTAGTAACAACGTGGTGGCCAACATTACGGTCAACAAAGCGTTGGTTAAGCAGGTGGCCGCCCTGCAACACGCCATTCAAAACACAGGCACCCTGCGGGCCAATGGGGGTTTGGTAGAACTGCAAGCGCAGGTGAGTAAGCAGGTCTTTCAAAGCGTGGTAAACCACAGTGGCCTCATTGCCGCCGATACGTTGGGTAACAGTATCGGAAGCGTTCGCCTGGTGGCCAAATCCACCAACAGTTCCGCCTTAATGAATAGTACCGGAACCATTCAGGCCAGTGGCAATGGAAATCAGTCCGGGGGCAATATCCAGCTCAATAGTGAAAAACTTCAGTTGGCTGGCACGGTCAATGCGGGGGGACAGGGCGGTATGTTGACTGCCGCAGGCAGCCAATCCGTGGAGGTGAGCGGCCCGTTCACGTTAACGGCTGATAACAGCAGTCTGCTGTCTGACAAAAATTTAACCGTGGCAGGTCCGTTGGATTCCGTGGGTACGCTCAACCTGAGTGCGGGTATTAAGGACAAAACCAACGCCCGACTGACGGTGAACGGGGCCATCAGTGCGAAAGCGGGCGATGTCATTTTAAGAGCAGGCCAGATGAACCTGAACAACGCCATCAAAACCTCGGGTCAGGTATCCATTGCGGCCAACCAGGGGCAGGCCATTAAACTGGCGACGGCCACCAACAGTACCAGCGGAACCACCTTTGACCTATCCACCCAAGAGTTGGCCCAAATCAGCGCCAACCGGCTGAGCGTTGGTAGCGACACCTTGAGTGGCAATGTGGATGTGGTGGGCGATTTAAGCTTAAACCCGCTGGGCTACCACCTGAATGTGGAGAGCAAAAGCGGCATTACGGTAAAAGACGCCCTGTTGGATGCGGGCAAGCACCAACTGACGTTTAAAACGCCAGGCAATATTAGCATTACCAACACCGTGGCCAATAAATCCGTGGATGTAACCAGCCTGAACGGAAAGGCCATTACAGTAGAGACCAAAGGCGTGAGTTCAGCCGTCACGGTTCGAGAGGATGTTAACGGCCAGTCGGTAGCGATTACCACGCGGGGCACCAACAGTGGGCTGAAAACGCTGGGCACTGTCAATGCCAGTGCGGGGAGCGTCTCTTTGTTAACAACCAACACAAACAGCTCTCTGCAAGCAGTGGGCCCGGTCACGGCCAGCAGTAACATAACGCTGCGCACGGAAGGGGCACAATCTCAACTGGTTGCAGGAAATAGCCTGCAAGGTGCTGCCATTACACTGGAAACCCGCGGTGTGGGCAGTGGCCTTAAAACACAAGGGACCGTAAACGGCACTGGCACAGTCACCCTCGCGACCAAAGGGGCCAGTGAGGCGCCTTTGGAGATTCAAAAAAGCGTAACCGGCCAAAAAGTGGCCATCAGCACCAGCGGTAAGGCCAGTCATATTACCCTGCCTGCCAACCCACAAACCATTACGGCGACCAACGGAGTGAGTATCAAGGCCAGTCAATCTTCCGTGCTGGTGGCGCTGCCGCCAAAACCACTGCCGACGCCTCCCCCTTCCAAACCGTTATCTGAACAAGCTGTCGTAAAGCAGGCCAGTATGATGGTTTCTTACAGCTTACAGGCGCCATCCACGGGTACGGGTGTTGCCAATAGCGGTGGTGCAACGGGCAGTTCGTCGGTATCAAACAGTTATGTCATTAGCCCCAGTAGCGGTAAATCCGGTAATGGGCAAAGCGGCTCCGGTGTCGGGCAGTCCAAATCCATTGAAATCAAGAGCAATACCGTCCCGACCGCACAGTCGGTTGAGCTCAAGCTTTCTTCTAACGAGCCGTAGGCAGTAAAAATATTGAAAGTCTAAACGACCTGGAATGTCCGCACGAGACCCGGGGCGTTTGCTCATTGGAACGCGTGCTGGATAGAGAGCGCCTGTCTGACACACTCGGTTGTAACGCAAGAGTATGGCGACCTGTGACGGAGGGATGTCACCGGCATTTTTGGCTTGACAGCCCTGCTTGCTGTTGGCAAAGATAAAATTTGAGTTGTATTGAAGCGAATGTGTCATTGTTGTTTGGGTTGTGCCAATACGCCGTGAATCGAACGAACGACGCTCGTGCATTGAGTGACTTGTCTCGCACCAGAAGGCAATTGGGCCGGTTTTTAGTAGTGGGCAGTTTGGCCGTTGCTGTCGACGCTCTGGTATATCAAGCCCTGTGGATTCTGTTGCAGCAAAGCGTTTGGGCTAGTGATGTTTCGGCATGGTTGGGCTGGGCAAAGGCGGTTTCATTTTTGTCGGGCAGTGGGGTGGCGTTTGTGTTCAATAAGCGCTGGACTTTTGCAAGTACGCTGCCTGCAAGTACGCCGCCTGCAAACACATTCCCTGAAAAAACACTGGAGCGTTCATCTTGCGGTGCTGTCAACACGGAGCTCCCCCGCCGAGCTGACGTTGGCCCGGCCAAGGCCCAGGCGCTTCGTTTTATGGCCCTCTATCTGTTTTCACTGGCGGCCAACGTGGCGGTCAACAAGTGCTGTATCGGGCTACTTTCCACGGGGTTGTGGCCCGCTTTCCTGCTGGCGACGGCCACCAGCACCATCCTCAACTTTTTGGGGCAAAAATTTTGGGTGTTCCCGCAGGCTTGTTCCGCGTACTATGGCTTTCAACCGGTGGAAACCCCGCCATTTTCCACTGAGCGCCGAATGCCTGTGCCGCGCCACAACCAAAGCTTTGCCCACCCTGGAGACCCGAATTCATGAAGCGCCTGTCTATTGTGATTCCCTGTTACAACGAGGCTGCCAATCTTCCTCTGTTGCTGGAGCGCTTTTCTCGCGCCATCCAGCGCGATGATGTGGAGGTCATTCTGGTCAACAATGGCTCTACCGATGATTCCGCCGAGGTGCTTCAGCATTTACTGCCACTGTACCCGTTTGCGCGTTGTGTGGAGGTGCCGATAAACCAGGGCTATGGTTACGGCATTTTGGCCGGGCTTGCCGCTGCCCAGGGAACATTTTTGGGCTGGACGCATGCGGATCTTCAGACGGATCCCAACGATGTCTTGCTGGCTTTGGACCGGCTGCAACCCACGGCACTGCCGGACACGCTCTATTTACCGGAAACAGTCTATGTAAAGGGCCAACGGCGAGGACGACGCCTGTTTGACAACCTGTTTACACTGGGTATGAGCCTGTTTGAGAGCCTGTTGCTCCAAACGCCGCTGTGGGATATCAACGCCCAGCCCAACCTGTTTCATCGCCGCTTTTACGAGACCTGGCAAGCCCCGCCGCACGATTTTTCCCTGGATCTCTACGTCTACTATCTGGCCAAGCGTCAAGGGCTTCGGGTGCGGCGCCTGAATGTTCAGTTTCCGCCGCGCATTCACGGCGAATCCTCCTGGAATACGGGCCTGGCGGCCAAATGGAAATTTATCCAGCGAACGGTTCGTTTCAGCCTTTCTTTACGCAAAAATATCGGACGCCACTCGTTGGGCAGCGTTGTGTCTTGCCAAAAGACCAACTCAAAAGGAACTCCCGGCGCTTCTTCGCCGAAAATTAAATCCCAGACTGAATCGAACGTCCAGATAACAACCCAAACGCCGGATTCGCCTGCTGTGTCGAAGTCTTCTTACAATCGGCCTCAGCCATGAAGCAAGTCATCCAGCAAGGCGCGTTCTCCCCGGCGGCTCAAACGGAAATGCTTTCCTCCTCTTCGTGTGACGCTGCTAGTGAGCCAGCTCAGGCTCACAGTACTAAAGACCAGCCTGGATTATCTCCATTTGCCCTTCGGCAACTTGGATTTTTGGCGTTGTTGCTACTCGCAATCTGCGCACTGAGCACGCTTCAGTATGCCACGCGGAAAACGTTCACCGCCTTTGAGTGGCCAGCCATCGATATGGTTCCGTTTTTTTTGCGCCAGGCTGATCCCAACTTTTTACCGCACGATTTTTTCACCAACGCCAGTAGTACGCCTAATCCACGCCTGGTCTTTGGTCATTTCGTGCTGCAATTGGCCGCCTTGTTCCATACCGATTGGTACACGGTCTTCTTTCACATCAAACTGCTGATGCGTTTTTTACTTCCTGTCTCGTTTTTAATTGCTTTGGGCAGTGCCGCGATTCGACTACAGCGCTCTTCCGTCTCGGTAACGCTTAGCCTGCTGACGCTGTTTGCATTTTGTCTGCTCAGTTTGGGGAATGACGTTCGAGAGTGGTTTTCCGTGGCCTGGTGGCGCCCAATGTTCTATTTTGCCACGGCGCACAGTGTGTCGCTGCTAATCAGTCTGTGGGCGATTTCAGCAAGCCTTCTATTGTCTGGGTGGACTTCTAGGCTTGTATCTAGCGTGTTTTGGTTCTTTTCAACGCTTCTCCATCCTGCCATTGGGGTGTCTTCTTTTATTTTTTATCTGATAATTCAGATGGGCCGAGCCTCCCTTGTGGAAAAAAGACCAACTGCAGTGATGATTTCAGCTTTAAAGAGCGGATCTTTTTCATTTGGGATTGGGGTTTTATTGCCCGGACTCCTTCTAAATGTGCTGTGTCCGGTTAAAAATCCTCTTTCTGCTAGAGATTTTGCTGATCATTACACTTTGTACAACCATTTTTTTCACTATACATTGGATGCCTTTGCCTCGTTCAATGCGTTTCCGTGGTGGGTTGCCGCGTTGAGCGTTGTTCTGCCATTGCTTCTACTCTTTTTTAGTGTTCTGGTATGGAAAAATAGACCCTTACGGTGGCTTTCAGCCTTTTTTACACTGTATTACAGCTTGAGCTTGTTTGCGCAGTACTTCTTTATTCAGCTTGTACCGGTCAAGCTGGTAGCCCAGCTAGGTCCAGTTCGCTTTACCCAGCTTGGTTACTGGATGTTGGCCCTGTCTTCCTGTCTATTGCTGGGATCTTTGGCCAATCAGTACCTTCCAGAGGCGTTTTTTCGGAAATGCTTACCGAAACGCTTTAACTGGAAAAATTCTTGGCTGATGGGTGCTGCGTGTAGCGCTCTCTTGGCGATTGTTTTAGTGAGTTATGGTTTGGTATCTCGCCTTCAGGATAAACCTTTAGAGACGATTCGCTCTGAAAAAGCCAATTTTTATCAATGGCTTGAAACCCAGACAGAGCCAAAAGCAGTTATTGCAGCACCTTACTCATTTCTAAACAGTTATATTCCAATGCTGGCAAAAAGGTCCACGTTTCTTGGGCATGGATTTCCTTTTCACGAAGACTTTTTTAACGAGCAGGATGATCGGCAAAACCTGTTGTTTGGGGTTTACCGCTTCAAGCAACAGGGTAAAATAGACCGTCCTTCGGTCGATCGGATGGTCTCTTACTATCGAATGCAGACTCCGAAAGATTTTATTCGAATTTCACAGCGTTATCCCTTGCACTATGTGGTGGTTGAAATATCATTTCTGCCAAAAGCTTTTCAGTCCTGTTCTGTCTCGTTTCAAGATTCGGATCATGCCATCTATTCGATAACAGCGCTCAAAAAATGTGTAAAATAGTTTTTGGCCTGCTGTTTTCACCATCAATTTCCTATTCATACCTTGTTTGAAAAGAAGAATTTGAAAATGGTGCACTACATTGCCCATCGGGTCAATACTTTAGCCGAATTAAACGCCCTTCCCTCTTCTGTGGGCGTAGAGGTGGACTTTCGAGATCGTGGAGAACGCCTGATTCTGCAACACGACCCGTTTGTTGACGGGGAGGATGCTTTACCCTTCCTGCAACAATACGCAAAAAAAGTCCAAGGAACCCTGATACTGAACATAAAAAGCGAACGTATTGAGCTGCGTTTGCTTCCCCTGCTGGCACAGTTGGAAATTACAAACTTCTTTTTCCTGGATTCCTCATTTCCGATGCTGTACCAGCTAAGTGAAAAAGGGGAAACTCGTCAAGCGGTTCGTTTTTCAGAGTTGGAGTCGCTGGAAACCGTCCTGAAGCTGAAAAACCGAGTGCAATGGGTGTGGGTGGATTGTTTTAGCCAATTGCCGCTTACCGATCGGGTTTACCACGAGTTAAAAGACTATGGCTTTCGCCTGTGTTTAGTTTCACCGGAACTGCAAGGCCGTCCTCAGCATATTGAAGCCTATCGTGACTTTCTCGCTGAGCACAAACTTGCTCCTGATGCGATATGTACCAAGTTGGCCAATTTCCCCCTGTGGCAGCAGGCTTTTCCGGGTGAGTGAGCCAATAATTTAGCGCGATTCCGTTTTCTGGGTTTGCATTTTGAGTTCTTGATACAGTCCATTTAGCTCGGATGCAAGCTTTTCGATTGAAAACCGGGATAACGCCCATTGTGAGCGACGTTTTTGTAGACGAATGCGATTTGGATGGCTTGCCCAGTCAATGACGGCCTGACTCAGACTTTCAACATCTCCAATTGGGCAAAGGCTTCCCAGGAAGGGTTCGGTTAAAATCGATTCTGGACCACCACATTGGGTGCAAACGACAGGCTTTCCGCACGCCAACGACTCTAAAATAGCCAACCCAAAGCTTTCATATCGGCTGGTGTGTATCAACAGGTCGCACCGCTGCTGGAGATGTTTTGCCAGAGTAGCTCTTGGCAGAGAGTTCAGTAACGTGACCTGTGCTTCCAGCCCTTCGTTCTGGATCCATTGCTGAAGTACTGAATCCATGTGCCCCTGGCCGATCCAGTCCAGCGTAAACTGGATGTTTCTTTGCCTGAGATGCTTCACTACCTCTAAAAGTGTTCTGGGGTCCTTGTTTTCATCCAAGGAGCTGATGGCCACTATTCGAATTGGCAGTGCGTCCGTTGGTGGGTCTGTTTCTCCAGTAAAGGCGCTAGGTTCTAGGTAAAATAAGCTGGAATCGACCCCGTTGGGAAGGATTTTAAGCTGAGGTAACGTGCTCCAGTTCATTTGCAAAAGGATATCCTGGGCCAAATGGGGGCTAACCGCTAAGACCCGGCTTGCATTTTTGAGTGTCTGATGAACCACTTGCTTCATCAGTGGATGTTTTAACAGGAGAGAAAAGGGGCCAGTGTGCTCAGTTAGTAGGTAAGGGATTTTAAAACGCTTGGAAAGCCACTGAGCTAAAGAACCATCCAGATAACTGGTGTGTGCATGCAAGAGCTCTGGTTGAGGTAAGGTTGAAAAGTAGGTTTGAGCCATTATCCAACAATAGGAAAGTCGGTAACTAAGCCAGTGAAGCCATATGGGAATTGTTTTTCCGCTAATGAGATATGGGAAAATAATGACGGTTAGTCCATCTTCTCGAAATTCTGGCCGTACAGCCTTTAATTTTGCGTAAAATGAACAAAGTCCTCTCCAGAGGCTGAACGGACCTTTGATTTTTAGCTTAAACGGTTTTCCGCTAAACACGGTAATGTTGTATGGGTGCAGGATTTGGAGCGCGCGAAGCTGATCCTGAACGAAAATACCGTTATAATCTACGTTATTTAATGGATACCACTGAGAAAACACCCAGAGAGACGTCACTTTTCTTGTTGAAATCGGGAGTTCTGCCATTGGCGTAAATGCCTTCGTTGTGTTTCTGTTAATTAATGATACAGAATAAAGCAGTCAGGGGTTTCAACCGCCTGTCCAAATTTTTCTTGCCTGTGTGTAAAATACGCTGCTATGCTTCGTTCAATCAAGGCCCAATCTGGATCGCTGGAATTGATTATGTCGCTTACGGTTCAACGGCACGTTACGCTCTACAAAGATGCGCGCTTTCACGCCGCGTTTCCCTCGGTGGCTGCGTTGCCGGATGGAAAGCTACTGGTTGTCTTCCGTCGTGCCCCGGACCCGTTTTGGCTGCTGCGGGAACTTTCGCCTGAAAACTGGGAAAATGCCTTTTCAGGGTCGCTTTCTGGAAAGGAGGATTCTTCGTTGGGTCCTTCTTTTGAGCAAAAACAGCTTCGCTTCCGTCAACGGGCTGTCGATCACATCGATCCGCGCTCTGCCCTGTCACAAATCATTGTGGATCCGACCGATTTCGCCTATGACTCTTCAAAAGATCTTCTTTGCGAGGCTTCTTTCGGCTTTTCCTGCTTGGACACACTGCCAGACGCGGTGGATCAGGACGCCTCTTTACACCTGCTGCCTTCAGGGGAGCTTCTATTGGCCTCTTTTGCCTACCGACCGGTTCCACCCGTATTTGCAGACGTCTTGCTCAAATCACAGGTGGAAGTGCTTGGAAACACTGAGACAACCGGCAGTCTTTACCTGTATCAGGGCGGTTTTACCAGGAAGGGAACGTATCAGCTCAATCAAGCTACGGTTCGGTGGGCTTCTCACCAGTTTTTGCCGCCGTTACCCAACGCACGCCCACTCTACCCACAAGGACCCGCACTACCAGGCGGCTGTATTCGGGGTAGTTTAACCACCGATGGTGCCCAACTCTATCTTGCCAGCTATCAAGACCGGTATGTGCTTCCGGAAACCCTTTCTAATTCTGAAAAAAACGTAGAGTCGCGTTCAAGGATCCCCAAACCCTCGGATTGTCACCTGTGGGTTTCCAGCGACCAGGGAAATTCCTGGGTGTATCGAAGCCGGATTGCCCAAGATCCACAAGGAAAAATCTCGTATTATGAACCTTCTTTGTATCGGAGCCCATCGGGAAAGCTGATTGCCTTTCTGAGAACCGCGCCTGCGGTTACAAACCAGCCTGGTGTGGATTGTTTAACCACTGCTGTTTCTGAGGACGATGGTTATACGTGGCAAGAGCCTTCTACTCATCCATTGATTGGGCATCCGTGCCATCCATTGTTGTTGCCCAACGGTCAGCTGTTACTAACCGTTGGTTATCGCCATGCTCCCTACGGCATTCATGCTTACTTGACTGATGCAGAGTGTAAACATCTGGCGGATTCAGAGAAATTAATCCTGCGAAGCGATGGTGCATGCGGAGATTTGGGTTATCCATGGGCCACTTGTGCGGCGGATGGAAGCATTTGGGTGGTGTACTATTTTTGCGGGCCGGATTGGATTCGTCATATTGCGGCAACGCAGCTGCTGGTGGCCCCCAAATAGCAGCCACGGCCGCCATTGTAGCCAGAACGGGATTCGTTTTAAGGTTTTGCCTAAAAGCACCCCCAAAGTACCCCATTGACCGCGCGGATCTCCTTCACGCTTTTTGAGAATCCTAGGCACGTGTTGACAGCGCTTTCTGGTTTGTTTAACTTAAACCGTACTGGTTTATAAAAATGAAGCTGCCCAGGTGGTGTTCAGTTCATACAACAGTGGGTCTTACTCATTTAGCGTGTTGTATTCAAAAAACCAGTACGTCGGAATGATCCCGCTTTTAAGTCCAAAGAGGATAAACCTTTGCCTACTATTGCTCAATTGGTTCGTCGCGAACGTTCCAAGGTTTCTAAAAAAACAAAGTCTCCCGCTTTAGCGGCTTGTCCACAGCGTCGTGGGGTGTGTACCCGGGTGTATACCACCACGCCTAAAAAACCGAATTCCGCCTTGCGTAAAGTGGCTCGGGTACGGCTTACCAACGGTTTTGAAGTGACTTCCTACATTCCAGGTGTGGGGCACAACCTTCAGGAGCACTCGGTTGTTCTGAGTCGCGGCGGCCGGGTAAAAGACTTGCCAGGCGTTCGTTATCACATCGTTCGCGGCACGCTGGATGCGGAAGGTGTTAAGAACCGTAAGCAAAGTCGAAGCAAATATGGTGCCAAGCGCCCTAAGGGCTAGGCTTCTCGGTTTGTTTGCCTCAGGTGGGCAGAAACCACCTTTCTAAGGAAGCTAACCCGCTGTGTCACGATTAAACTGCTGTTTCAGCAATCGTTTTTAACCATCAGGAGTATAAGCAACGCTATGTCCCGCCGAAATAAACCCGAAAAGCGCGTCATTCTTCCCGATCCAGTTTACGGTGATGTAAAAATTGCAAAGTTCATCAATCGGTTGATGCTGCGCGGCAAAAAAAGTGTTGCTGAAAATATTTTATACACGGCGCTGGAATCGTTAGATGGGAAGACGGATGATAAGCCTTTGGCTGTTTTCCATAAAGCGATGACCCGTGTTCGTCCGATTGTTCGGGTAAAAGCGCGGCGGGTAGGCGGTTCTACTTATCAGGTGCCTCTGGAAGTAGATGAGGATCAAGGGGAAGCCATTGCCTCGCGCTGGATTATCCAGTACGCGCGCCAACGTGCCGGAAGAACCATGGCAGATAAGTTAGCCAGTGAGCTTTTGGATGCCTATCGTGGACACGGAGCCTCTATCAAAAAGCGTGAAGATACTCACAAAATGGCAGAAGCAAACAAGGCGTTTGCACACTACCGTTTCTAATTTTGTTTCATTCTGCAATTAAAGACCCAACGAGAAGCGCTTCTTGCCCACTGTTTCTTTTAAATTGATAGAAGCTACTTGGTTTTTAACTTATTTTGCGCTTGAATAGCTTTTACAGCGCATTGTTTAGACGCTATCACAGATGTGACAACAAGAATCACAAGGAATGCACGCCGTGGCCAGAAAATATCCCCTGGATAAGATTCGTAACATTGGAATTGCTGCCCATATTGATGCCGGAAAGACGACAACGACCGAGCGGATTTTGTACTATACGGGCAAAATTCATAAAATTGGTGAAGTGCACGAAGGCACTGCGGTTACGGACTGGATGGAACAGGAACGAGAGCGCGGCATTACGATTACCTCTGCGGCTATTACGGCCTACTGGCGTGATTTTCAGGTAAACATTATTGATACTCCAGGCCACGTTGATTTTACGATTGAGGTGGAGCGTTCACTCCGCGTGCTGGATGGCATGATTTTTGTTTTCTGTGCGGTGGCTGGTGTGCAATCTCAGTCTGAAACCGTTGCCCGTCAAGCAGATCGCTACCAAGTGCCTCGAATGGTATTTGTCAACAAAATGGATCGCACGGGTGCCAAGTTTGAGCGAGTTGTAGAGCAAATTCGTTCGCGTTTGCGGATGAATGCCCACGCAATTCATCTGCCAATGGGGGCAGAGGACAACTTCCAAGGCATCATCGACTTGGTGGAGCAAAAGGCTTACATTTATAAAAACGATATCGGTACCGATATCGAAGTGACCGATATTCCGGCAGAGTACGCAGAAGAAGCTCAGGCTGCTCGCGAAAGCTTGGTTGAAGCGATTGTTGAGCACGATGATGTGCTGATGGAGCGCTATCTGAACGGTGAAGAAATTGAGCTTTCAGAACTGAAAAAGGCGCTGCGGAAAGCTTGTTGTGAAGTGAAGCTCATTCCGACACTTTGCGGTACGGCTTTCAAAAACAAAGGGATTCAGCTCCTGCTGGATGCCGTTTTGGATTATTTGCCAGCCCCTGTGGATGTTCCGTCTATACGTGGTGTTGATAAAAACGGTGCCGAAGTGGTCCGCCATAGCAAAGACGACGAGCCTTTCTCGGCCTTGGCTTTCAAAATCATGACCGACCCGTTTGTTGGCCGTTTGACTTTCTGTCGTTGCTACAGCGGTACGCTGCCAGCCGGAAGTTATGTTCAAAACACGACCAAAGGCCGCAAAGAGCGTTTTGGCCGTTTGCTTCAAATGGAAGCCAATCAGCGCAATGAGATTGACGAAGTGCGTGCGGGTGATATTTTTGCAGTCGTTGGTCTAAAAGATACGACAACAGGCGATACTCTCTGCGCGTTGGATACGGCTGAAGTTGTGCTTGAATCCATTCATATTCCAGAGCCAGTAATTGAGGTTGCTATTGAGCCCAAGTCAAAAGCGGATCAGGATAAACTATCTCAAGGGCTTATCAAGCTAGCAGAAGAAGATCCGACTTTCCGAGTTCGTGTTGATGAAGAAACCGGACAAACGATTATTGCGGGTATGGGCGAATTGCACCTCGAAATTATTGTTGACCGGCTTATGCGTGAGTTTAAGGTCGAGGCCAATGTCGGCAAGCCTCAGGTTGCTTACCGCGAAACCATTACCAAAACGGTCGAAGTGGAAGGTAAATTCATTCGTCAATCAGGCGGTCGCGGTCAATACGGACACGTTTGGTTACGTTTGGAGCCCCAAGAGGCAGGTGCTGGCTTTACTTTCGAAAACAAGATTGTCGGCGGCGTGATTCCGCGGGAATATATACCTGCGGTTGGCAAAGGCGTTGAAGAAGCACTCAAAGGCGGTGTACTGGCTGGTTACGAGATTATCGACTTGAAGGCCACGCTATTTGACGGTAGCTACCACGATGTGGACTCTAGTGAAATGGCCTTTAAAATTGCCGGTAGTATGGCGCTGAAGGAAGGTGTTCCTAAGGCAGGAGGCCAACTACTGGAGCCAATCATGAAAGTCGAGATCGAAGTTCCAGATGACTTTTTGGGTGATGTCATTGGCGATATTTCCAGTCGTCGTGGGCGAATTGAGAGTATGGAGCCCATAGAAGGAACAGGCATTCAAAAAGTGAATTCGATGGTGCCACTTTCCGAAATGTTTGGTTATGCAACCGATATTCGTAGCAAAACCCAAGGGCGCGGAACATTTTCAATGGAATTTGAAAAATATGAGCCGCTGCCGACGAATTTGGCAGAAGCGCTTATTGCCAAATTCAAAGGTCAACCATCGGCTGTTTAAATCTCCCCACTTGAAGCCATAGGGCTTTTGAGAAAGTTAAAACCCTTACAGACTCTGGGAATACCAGAGTCTGTAGGATTTATTGGATGATGACTAACTGTTCTCGAGTTATTTCCCCTTTGATGTTCTAACGTATTTAAACGGCTTTGCTAGAGGGTCTAGTCTGTTGCTTCCTGCTTCTCAGTCTTTTGTTTTTTCCAGCGAGGATTGTTTCACGCTTGCCCAAATGCTTGTGCGCTCTGGGCTTTTTGATCTTCCAGATAGTTATCAACAGTGTCAAATAGAGACGCTGAAGCGATTCCCGCTCACGGTGTACCGTGTGTTGTGGAAGGCGCCGGGTGCGCCGGAAGCGCTCTCTATTATTGTAAAATCTGTCCCCTCGGAGACTGTTCCGCAATGGATTGAGCCGCTGTTTGCAACGGATGCGTTTACGGTAGAGAGTGCCCTTGCACGCCTGATGCAAGAACAACACTACCTGCGTGTGGCCGAGCAAGTCCAACCGGATTCGGCTTGGGCGCCGAAACTGATCTTTCAGGATGAGCCGTTGCGTTGTCTGGTTCAAACTGATCCAAAGCCGCGCAACACGCTGGAAACAAACGCCCGTCGTGGTTTGGTATTTACCCCTTCGCAACTTTCCGCCCTGGGACAAAAATTGGGCAGCTTTCATACGGAAAGTCGCAGATGGACTCAAAATTTTTCGAGTCATCCTCAAGCGAACGCCATTCGTGTTGCTGAATATACCGATCCCATCAGCAGACCGGATGCCATTCGCCAGGCCTGGCAGCAACAGGGTTTTCCCGATGCATGGCGGGACCTGCAGGAGCGCTTTTTAGCCCGACACGGCGACGTTTTGCGCGCCACCCTTCCACTGCTTGAGCAGATAACGACGGACGCTGATCCAGTGGTGTTGCACGGTCAGCTGACCGGGGCAGATATTTTTATGGGAGCGGGTCCTCAAATCACGGTGGTAAATGCAGGTCTCAGCCAACCCGGTGCTGCGTGGTGGGATCCTGGTGTATTGGTTGCTCATTTACACTGCCTGAGCACGTTGGCGCATGCGGGTTACGAGTATGCGGTTCCTTTCCTGTCGGGATACCTCTCTGGGCTGGAAAAGCCTTTGGCTAACGCTCGAATGTATCCGTTTTTGCGAAACGTGTACCGCGTGGCTGGCCTGGAGCTTATTCGCCAAATTCTAGGCGTATCGCCCCTAGCGTATTTGGCCAACGTGTATTTAAAAGAAACGCTGCTCAAACGCGCGGTGGAGATGATACAAAACCCGCAGGCTCTGGACGATTACCGGGCGCTGGTTCAGTAATGCGCTTTGCCTGGCCTGTTTGGGCAAAAAGCATTTTAGCCGCCTAAAAAAAATTTCCTAGAGCCGGTTGGCCTTAGGAAAATAATGAGAGGGGGATATGAAACTGGTAACCAGTCTCCCCAGACCGCCTGGTGGCGTTGTATGGAATGGATAGCGATATCCCTTGGGCTTGCTTGAGGTTCCTCTCCTTCTCTCTCTTTCTCTCTCTAGCTTTTGTTCTTTCTCTCTGCGTCTGGTGGACTGAAATCTTGTTAAAAATGCCGGGCAAACCCGGACAAGCCGTTTGGAAGGCCTGGCCAGCCTTTCTGCCAAGGTTGCCCCAAGGCAACTGTAAAAAGACTGAAACGCTGAAATGAGACCGTGCTGGAGGCAGAAATACTGCGCTGAGATGCGTTGCTCAGCCTGTAAACCAAGCCCTACAAACGGGCTCCAAAGCACGATGGTCACTACTTTTTTAGTTGATCTTCCAAAGCGAATGTTCAATGTCAGGCGGATTGTTCAATCCCACCCTTGCTCCCTGTAAACGTTTTATAAAGGCACAAACACCGATACCTTGTCGTATTGAAGGCTTGCTCCTCATCAGAGGCTGGGTTGATACGCCCTAGAGCGCATCACCATCTCCGCCGCGAGGTAGTTGGTTACAGGCAATAAACCAAAAGCCTGATCCGTGAACGTAGGCTTCAACCAGTGAGGCTTCTCGGGCACCATCCGCACCGGGACGCTTGCCAGGATGGTAATAGGCGAGCTCCAGCCAGCTTGGGATGTTTTCCCACCAGGCAATGAGTCGGCGTGAAGGTAAATGTTCCTGCCCAGTGGGCGGCACGCTTTGTCGTCCATCGGTATTTTCCAGCGCACTGAGGGCGGTCTGTTCGATGGCTTCTAATTCCTGTTCGTAGGCCTCTGCGGTAAGAGCAACCATACTGTTTAGATTTTCTGGTTGTTCAAATTGCATGTCAGTCTCCTCCCAACAAACGGCGCAACGGCTTACCAACGAAACCGATACGACCATTTTCTTGAACCACTACACGTCTGTTCTACTCTCTTGCTTAGCTCACTGAAAGTGCTCCGGCGATTCAGGGGATCGCTCGGCCACATTGTTGATGAATCCTTAAACCTCGTGTCTCATACTCTGTTCTTCTATCTATTTAAAAACGTCCGATTTAGCCGTGAGAACCATTTTGTTTTTTAAGGTAATGTAGTTTAAAGCTTTACACCTTTCAAGT
>JANRKP010000003.1:0-6257 GCA_033763415.1 Candidatus Melainabacteria bacterium
CCTTGGCTCGCGCCTTTGTGCAGGCGGCCCTGGTGCAGGATGATATGCCTTCCTAAAAAGGGGGGGGCCCTGCGGGGGCTGGGGGGGGACTGTTAGAATTCTGGGTGATCTGTTTTTCTTTTCTCCCCAAGGGGAGGCCTCCCCTTGGGTATCCCCCGCTGAAACCACTGCGCGTGGTTTCAGACTTCCGGCAAAGTGGGTACGTGCTTCTGTTGGTGAGGGCGTAGGGTGATAGAAAGTCTCCGTTGACGCGTCGCCTCCACCGCCACTGCGTGGCAAAGTCGGCTCGCTGGCTACATTTTCATTTTTTTGTGCCAAAGCTTGCTATCCGCGCCGTTGGGATTAAAGTGGGCTTACTGGCTTTCTTATAATTTACACATCCCCCTAATAAAAACAGCGCCGCTGCGTCTCAGGACGCCATAGGCGGCCGTGAAGCAGGCGCGATAGATAGCCGCTTTGCTTTCTGGGGGTTCACGGGGGACGGCGTCCCCTGTGCGGGGGATACCCAAGGGGAGGCCTCCCCTTGGGGAAAGAAAAGATCAGCAGGTACTTTGTCAGCGGAACCCTAAGCGGAAAGACTCTCCAACTGGGCCTCCAAGCCTTTCAGTTGATGGTTAACCTCGGTGAGGCGCGCCTTGTTCTTTTCCACAATGGCGGCGGGAGCCTGCTGCAAAAACTCGTGATTGTCCATCATTTGGTAGAGTTTTTGTTGCTCTTTTTTAAGCTCCAGTTGCTTTTTCTCCAGGCGCTGGCGTTCCGCCGTTACGTCAATCAAGCCTTCCAGAGGGATAAACACGCGAGATTGCCCCACCACATTGATACCGGCTTGCGCGATGGGCACTTCCAAGTGGGCGACTACCTGAAGGCTGCTGAGACGGACAAAATGCTGAATGATGGCTTCGGCCTCGCGGAGGGCGGCTTGTTCGTTTGAATCTGGACATTCGACCACCACCGGAACCGGCGTTGCGTGCGCAACGGTATACTCTTGCCGAATATTGCGGATGGCCCGAATGGTTTGAATGGCAAACTCAACCTGCTGGCTCAGTTCTGGCTGAACGTAACTGGGGTTAGCCACAGGATAGGTGCTAATCGAGATGGAAAGCTCAGAGCGGTTGGGCAGCTTTTGCCAAAGCGCTTCGGTGATGTAGGGCATGATGGGGTGCAGTAGACGCAACAGACCATCAAGCACCGTGAGCAGTACGCAGCGGGTGTTGAACGCCATCTCTGGCTCGCGGAGTTGCTTTTTGGCGTATTCCACATACCAGTCGCAGAAGTCGTTCCAGGTAAAATCCATCAGGGTTTGGGCCAGTTCGCCAAACCGGAAGCCTTCCAACAGTCGGTTGGCTTCGGCCACCGTTTGGTGATAGCGGCTTAAGATCCAGCGATCCATCAGGCTGAGCGTCTCTGGGATAATTGCCTCTGGCGAAAGCTTTTTTAATGCCGACGGATCGGCCTGATAGAGGTTCATCAGCACAAAGCGAGAGGCGTTCCACAGTTTGTTGGCAAACAGCTTGCCCTGCTCCAGCTTATCGTCAGAAATTTTAATGTCCTGCCCGCCGTAGGCAATCAGGCTGGTCAGGGCAAACCGGAAGCCATCGCAGCCATATTTTTCGATGGACTGAACCGGGTCCATGACGTTGCCTTTGGATTTGCTCATCTTTTGGCCTTTTTCATCCCGAATGAGCCCGTGGATAAACACCGTGTGAAAGGGAGAGCGGCCGGTAAACGCGTGGCCAAACATGGTCATACGCGCCACCCAGAAGAAAATAATGTCAAAACCGGTCACCAGCACGTCGGTTCCGTAGGTGGATTGGGGCGAATCGGCCGATTCGTGCGCGTGCTCGTAAAACGTTTGGTAATCCGGCGCCTGGGTATTGGGCCACCCCATGGTGGAAAATGGCCAAAGCCCGGAAGAAAACCAGGTGTCCAACACGTCGGGATCTTGCTGAAGGTGGGTGCTGCCGCACACCGGGCAGGTGTGTGGGTTTTCCCGAGAGACGATAGGCCCGTGGCCACAGTCTGCACACGTCCAGGCCGGAATGGCGTGCCCCCACCACAGTTGGCGCGAGATGCACCAATCCTGGATGTGGGTCATCCAGCGCAGGTATTCTTTGGTCCACCGTTCGGGGATAAAGCGAATTTCGCCCCGTTCCAGCGCTGCTAAAGCCTCTTGGGCCAGTGGTTGGGTGTTTACAAACCATTGGGTGGAAAGGAATGGCTCAATCACATCGCCCGTGCGCTGGCAATGGCCAACACGGTGTGTGTGGGGTTTCTTTTCCACCAGTAATCCGGCTTCTTCCAGCAGCGCTTCCACCTGCTGGCGCGCCTCAAAGCGGTTTACACCTTGCAGCGAGCGCGGCACAACCGCGTCGTCTTTCACCAGACGGGCGTCTTCATCCAGGCACCAGACCGGCTGAAGTCCGTGTCGTTGGCCCACCTCGAAGTCGTTGGCGTCATGGGCCGGTGTAATTTTAAGACAGCCGGTGCCAAAGTCCATTTCAACCGATTCATCGGCAATAATCGGAATGAAACGGTCTGTTAGCGGCAAACGTACGGTCTTGCCGATCAACGCCTGGTAACGCCCATCCTCGGGGTGTACGGCCACGGCCACATCGCCAAACATGGTCTCTGGCCGGGTGGTGGCCACCGTCAGTGCGCTGGGGAAGCCTTCAACTGCTTCTGTAAGCGGATAGGCAATGTGCCAGAGAAAGCTGTCTTCCTCCTGGTAAATGGTTTCCACGTCCGAGATGGCCGAACGCAACTGCGGGCACCAGTTGACGATTCGCTGGCCCTGGTAAATCAGTCCGCGCTCATACAGCGTTACAAACGCCTCTCGCACGGCCTGAGACAATCCGTCATCCAGGGTAAACCGCAGCCGATCCCAGTCTGGCGAGATGCCAAGCCGCTTAAACTGATTGATAATATCCACTTTGCGCGCGTCGGCCCACTGCCACACCAGGTTTAAAAAGGCCTCTTTCCCCAAATCGTGTCGGCTGGTTTTGGCGGGCTGGCCTTCCAGTCGGCCGTCCCACAGGGCGCGTTCCACCACGCTTTGGGTGGCGATGCCTGCATGGTCGCAGCCGGGCATCCACAGGGTTTTATCCCCGCGCATCCGGTGCCATCGGGTTAAAATGTCCTGGATGGTGTAATCCAGCGCGTGGCCCATGTGTAGGGTGCCCGTTACGTTGGGTGGCGGAATGACCAAACTAAAACGATTGCTGCCCGCCTGAGTCTGCTTTTCCGCGGGGACGGCGGGCTGCGATTCTGGCCGAAAAAGCGCGTGCGACTCCCAAAACCGGTACATTTCTGCTTCGACCGTCTCGGGCTGAAAGGCGTTGGGCAGATCGAGGGTAGGCGTGGTCATGGGGTGGGCGTACTTTCTGATGAAACAGTCTAATGACGGGTGCACCGAATCTTGGGGGGGGCGGAGAATGGAAGACCTGAAGCAGGGAACTTTCCAACGAGCCGCCCGTCGGTGGATTTGACAATCGGTTGCGTTTGGTCCATCCTGAACCGCTAGTCAGCCTCTGTTCAGGAGCGCTTGTTCCTTACTGTTAAACTACAAACGTGTTGTGGCAACAAGGCAAACGGGTTTGTCGGTTTTTTAAAAAACAGGATTTGCTGGCTGATTGTGTCGAACTATTATAAAATAGACCGATATAAAATAGACCGAAACGCTTCACAAAACCTCCAGAACCGGGCCCTCCAGGTCCTGGACCGGGCGAAAAGGCTCCCTGATTATGCCGGATTCACAGGCAACCAGCGTTGCCCCCATCCATTGTTAAAGTCCATGAGCGCCCTGTAAACTATTTCGGCATGTTGGGTGGGGTTTGTGTTTAACTGTGTGAGGTTCGTATGTCTGGAACCCATTCATCTCAGTCGGAAAATGAGGAGCCCATGAGTACCAACACCATGAGCAACGACATTCAGGACGATATTTTGGCCGTGGCGGAAGAAAAATCTCCGGGCGTGTACGTTCGTACAGACGGGCATTCTCCCCGCGAGCTCGATATGCTGTGGTCCGGCAGTCGCCCCTATCAGCGTGAAGATCGTGCTCCAATTTTTTACTTTGTAACCGGCCTCCTGGTTGGTGGCGTGTTGACCGCAGCCGTGTTGCTGCTGTTTGTGGTTCAGCCCAAGTTGCCCACCCTGGGTGTGGACAACCAGTTGATCCGCTCCGTTGAAGACGTTGCCACGGGAATTGGCAACCAGGTGACGGAATCGGCCGTGAATACGCCAACATCCGCCGGAAATGCTGCAACGGGTGCCGTGCCGCTTACCAACGCGGACGGGCAGGTGATTCCTAACGCCAAAAGTTACACCGTGCAATCGGGCGATACCTTGGGCAGCATTGCCGCCCAGTTTTACGGCAGCAGTGGCCCCGAATTTGTGGATAAGATTCAGCGGGCCAACAACCTGCGCAACGCCCACAGCATTCGTGTGGAACAGCGGCTGGTGATTCCGCCCAAAAACTATTAACTCAAAAATAATCCAAAGCTACGCACAAAGTGGGCTGTGTTATTTATGTTAACGCGGCAACGGAGGCTTCTTCTGGGTTGAGCATTTGCTGCATATCTGTTTCCAGTTGATGACAGAGCTGTTGAAGGGTGCCGCGCTTTTCCTTGGCGAAAGCAAGGGCGTGGGGGTGTAAATCCACTATTTGTCCTACCTGTAACTTGGCCGTTCGGGCTAAGTGGGTGCGTCGTTGGCCTAAAATATCCTTTTCCAGCCGACGAATGAGTTCCAGATAGCGCTCGGGCCGAGTATCTTTTAGCAAAACCCCTTCCTCAAAGGTCAGCAGGTTGACCACCCGGTCCAGATCGGCGTAAAAGTGGCGAAACACCTCGGCCAGTCCCCGACGCATCTGCCGCTCATAGTCGCTACCGCCCGGGGTGTCGTCGTACACGTGGGTCAGTCGGTCCATTCGGTTGCGAATGGCGCGAATACGGTCCAGCCAGGCGTCGGGCTCATTGACAGGAATATCCAGGTAGGCTTCCATTCGCCCCAGGAGACGATGTTGCAGGGCGTGGACACGCTCAGTGAGTGTGGCATGGCTGGCAGGGCTTAGCCCCAACAGTTCTTCTCGGGTTTTTAGCGCCGTTTCTCCCACCCGACGAATGCGATCGTAACGTGAGGCGGATGTTTGCACGGTTAAGCCAACCGCTTTTTCCAGGTTGCTTACAGCTTGATCCAGTACGTCGTCGGCCGCTTCTTCCGTAACCTGATACCGAATGGCGAGCGGAGCAACCCACAGGCTGGGGGCTTCCGTGGACTGTTTGCGGGCCTCCTCAATCAGGTCTTCCTGTGCGCGAAGGGCCAACTGTAATACCCCTGGCTGGAATGGAATAATGCGATCGTTGCGGTAGGCAATTTCTCCTTCAATAAAAATAACCAGGCGACGATCGCCCCGGTATAAAATATCCCGCGTGGTTTTAAAGGAGTCTCGATCGGCCGCGCCCCGAATGACGGAATACACCCCGCATTGCTGAAACAACCATCCCCGCAAGCCCCCCTCGTAGTTAAACACCTCTCGGGCCGCCACAAAATAAAACGGCTCCTGTAACCGTCTGGAGAGATCAAAGAGAATCAGAGGATCTTCAGGGGAAGGGTGGTTGGGCAGCAGCAACATCCGTTGGCCCTGGTACTGTCTCAGCCGGATCAGGTCTTCGGGGCTCACCTCGATACGAAGCCCCTGGTAGGCGTACTGACACAACCAGGGGGCCAACTGTTGCATAACCCCTGTGAGTAGTCGGTTGTTTCTCGGGGGCTTAAAGCTCTGGCTCACGGTTTGTCTCCCTGCATCTCCATCCGGTCTGTTCAGCCGGTACCGTCCTATTTTAGCAGTTATCCGCCTACGGGTACCGCCACCAGCGTGAGGATTTTGCCAGTGTGAGGATTTTCTGCACAGAGATTTGGGCAGTCGAGAATGACGCGCGTTTTTCGCCGACCCTTGCATCGCATCTTTGAGTGTGGATGCTTATACGATGGGACGTTTGGCTTCTCAGTTCAAATCAGCGCAACCACGGGTTGCGGCGTCAACGGAACGGTGAGCCAAACGGTTGTAGTGGCCATGTGCGGGTGTAGCTCAGTTGGTAGAGCATCAGCTTCCCAAGCTGAGGGTCGCGGGTTCGAATCCCGTCGCCCGCTGATTCCTTCAAAAAGTGAAGTAACAAAAAACGCACAAGCGCACAAGCCAATGCACAAGCAATTTTATACGGCGGAAGAAGCCGCCGAAGTATTGGGAATCAATCGAACGA
>JANRKP010000004.1:0-32562 GCA_033763415.1 Candidatus Melainabacteria bacterium
CACGTCGGACATGTTGCTATCGTAGTGCTGGCCAGTATGGACCAATACTTCGGTAATGCCAGCCTGCGCCAGTGCCGCACTCACTGGCCCCGCTTTAATAATTTGGGGCCGGGTGCCCAATACAGTCATTATTTTCATTGGCTTGCCCATGTGACGCATCTAATAATATTTGAGCCTAGAGGTAGTAGTATGACACAGGTACTAAGATCACTGCCAACAGGGTGTTTCAAACTAAAACACAGCCATCGAATAGAGAGGGCTGTGTTTGTGCATAATTTCAATCTTTTTAAAACGGTTTAAAACGAGTAAATGCCGCCGCCCCCGTCTTCGCTATCGGACGGGAATTTTAAAGTTTGCGGAAGGCCACCGCCGCCGCCAATATCTGGAATGCTGCCGCCGTCTTCGCTGTCGGACGGGAATTTACGCGTTTGGGCAACGGGCATTGGAAAGCAAGGAAACTCAAAACCCCCGCCAATGCCGCCGTCTTCCCCATCAGAGGGGAATTTTTGTGTGACGAAGCCCCCACCGGGGTCGCCGCCGACACCGCCATCTTCGCTGTCGGAAGGGGCTTTCATGGTGTAGTTGAATCCGCCCCCATCGTTGCCAATACCACCTTCTTCACTGTCTGAAGGGGCTTTGAGGGTTTCGACGGTTCCACCACCGCCGCCAATGCCCCCGTCTTCGGAATCGGACGGGGCTTTGAGGGTGACGAAGCCTCCACCGGGGTCGCCGCCGACACCGCCATCTTCACTGTCGGAAGGCGCTTTCATGGTGTAGTTGAATCCGCCCCCATCGTTGCCAATACCACCTTCTTCACTGTCTGAAGGGGCTTTGAGGGTTTCGACGGTTCCACCACCGCCGCCAATGCCCCCGTCTTCGCCATCGGACGGGAATTTTTGCGTAAAACTGATGCCTGGATCCGGGTTGCCAATGCCACTGTCTTCGCTATCGGAGGGGAACTTTTGCGTGCTGACACCCCCGCCAATACCACCGGGATACTGTTGAGTGAGCTGCTGTAGCTGCTGGCTGATGTTTTGAAGAATTTGCGCAGTGGCGTAACGGGTGTAGTCCGACGACGCAAATTGAAGCATGTAACGACTCATGGCAAACGATTCCTCAAATCTCTCCTCAGCGTGGCGCAGCAAAAACGATGTTGCTTATAACGGCTGTACCACAAAATGGGCAGGTGCTTGGGATAAATAAATTTATATATAAAAATAAAAACAATATTAATGATAAAAATGTCTGTGCGGCGGCTATTTGTTGCAGGATGTAAATAAATTCGGGCGATCAAGGGGGTGGGGTTATTCGGAGCGCAGCCCGTACTGTTTTTCGCTACTGCGATTCCGGTTGCTTTTTAGTCCTTGCTTTAAGTTATCAGCCATTTCCTGGTGAGAAATGCCGCGCGTGTCCAACAGCTCTTTGGTGACTTTGCTTCGGCAATCTCGGCAAATGCTAACACTATCGCCACCCGGGGTTAGCTTTTTGCACTGGGCGCAAATGCCGCGTTTTTCCTGGAAGTAACCACTGCGATGAAGCTGCTGAATGGTTTCCAGGGAAATTCCGGTGCCTTCGGCAATTTGTTCAATCGTGGAGCCGGGGTTTTCTCGTAAAAACTGGTGGATTTGCAGATAGTGATTTTCCTGCACGTTGCAACAGTCGCCACAATATATCTCGTGGTTCGCATCCTTGCCGAACACGGGCACAAACATTTTTCCGCATTGCCGACAGTCTCGGAGCATTCTAACCTCGCTAGAAAAATCCTTCGCCTTCGTGGTGCCGTTTAGCTGGGTACTGTAAAATGAACACGGGGCATGTAACGAACCCTGTAAACAGCGAGTGTTTGGGCACCTCGGCTCTATGGTATCGGCGCATTTAGGTTAATCTTTAGCCAACCGCTAACCGTGCAGGCTCGTCGTACTGCCTCCGTGTGTGGTAAACAATGAAGGAGCATCACGGGCGCCATTGTGGAACAAGCCTTTCTGGTGCGGCGGAGATGCCTATGCGTGGGCCAAAATACCGGTATAATAAAACTCGTTCCCTTGGCGTTTGTGGCAGTGATTTTTTGCCCCCCCGCACTTTGAACGGAAGGATAGATGGCTGACGGCATGCACATTGCGCAAATAGAGGTTGAAAATTTCAAGTCGTTTCACGGAAAAACGGTTATTCCGTTTTTGCCTGGCTTTACCACAATCTCTGGGCCCAACGGTTCGGGTAAAAGTAATATTATTGATAGCATTTTGTTCTGCCTGGGCTTATCCAGCTCTCGGACGATGCGGGCCGAGAAGCTGACAGACCTGATCAACAACCACTCTCGTCAAAAAGAAGCCACGGTCAGTATTGTGTTTAACACCACCAGGCCCGTGTCACTACCGTTGGTGTCTCAGTCCGGCACGGAGGCCTCTGCGGTGGACTGGCTGTTGGAGCAGCAGTTTTTAGATGCGTCGCAAACTACGGCCACAAGCCTTGCCGAAGAAAGTTCCAGAGAAAGCTCCGGGCTGTTGGCCAGTGAGGGCCCGCCAGAAACGTTGACGATTTCCCGGCGCATTCGTGTGGGAAGCAGTGGTTACACCAGTACGTACTACCTTAACGGCCGCCCGGTAACCCTGGGCGAGGTGCACGAAACGCTGGCCCGCTACCATGTGTCGCCCGGTAGCTATAACGTAATGATGCAGGGCGATGTGGCTGGCATTGTCAATATGTCTGCCCTGGAGCGACGCAAAATTATTGATGAATTGGCAGGCGTGGCCGAGTTTGACCGGAAAATCGAGCAGGCGCAAGGAGAAATTCAGGCCACGTATCAAAATATTGAACGAAACACCATTTTGCTCTCGGAAATTCGTTTTCGCCTGGAGCAACTGGCGGGTGAGCGCGACAAGGCCCTGCGCTATCAAACCCTTCGAGAGAAACATCAGCAGTTGGAAGTGCGTTTGGCCATCGCCCACCTGCACAGGCTGGAGCAATCCTTGGCGGATGCCCGCCAGGGTATGGTGGAATGCCGAACCCGAAAGCGCGACGGTCAGCAGTCGCTCAATGGGCTTCAAAAAACCATCGAGCAAACCCGTGCGCAGTTGTTGGAGCTGGCGCAAGCGGTTAAGCATAAGGGAGAGGACCAGCAGATTGCCATTAAACGCCAGATTGAAGGCTTAAAGGGCCACGTGGCCCGGAAAGAAGATTCGATTCAGTTTATCGATGAAAAAGTGGCGGAAAATGCCCGTAATGTACGCCGAATGGAAGAAGAAATTGAACGCCTGACCCAGGCCATGGCGCTGATTGATGCGGACTTGGGCACGTTTGAGCAACAGCAGGCGGAATTAAAGGCGCTCTACGATCAGGAAAAGCAATCTCTGGAAAAGCTGAACCAGCAGTTTGATACGCTAACCGGAGCGAGCAGCCAGTGGACCAGCCAACGGTCGGATATTCGCCAGCAAATAGAGCTGGTTCAGGATGAACTGGCCACGCTGAACCGGCAAAAGCTGGATAAGCAGGCCGAACGCCAGCGGATTGAATCCGAGCAGGTTCGTCAACAGCAGGCCTGGTCGGATTCTGCCAGTAAGCGGGCCTCTCTGGAGCGTCGCTTGGGTGTTTTGCAAACCGAATACGAGCCGTTGCTTCAGCGTAAAGAAGTATTGGAGTCTGAAATTCGAGAAGGTCAAAGCGATGCCAACCGCCTGCGCGCCGGTTTAAACCGGGTGCAGGATGAACTGCAGCAGCTCTTACGTGAGCATGCATCCTTGGATAGTAAGCGCCGAGCCTACGAAGAGATGAACTTTGGCCGATCGGTGGAGCTGATTTTGAAGTCCGGGATTGAGGGCATTCATGGCACGTTGGCCCAGCTTTGCTCCGTGCCGGATGAATACGCGCTGGCCTTGGAAATTGCCCTGGGTGGAAGGCTGCAAAACGTTGTTGTGGATGACGACCAGGTGGCCAAGGCGTGTATTCAGTATCTTCAGCAGGGTCGGGCCGGTCGGGCAACCTTTTTGCCAATGAATAAGATTCAACCGGCGCGTCGGTTGGGGGCAACCCCGTTGGCGGGGGGCATTATTGATTATGCCCTTAACTTGGTGGGGTATGAGGCCCTGTACGAAGACATTGTGGCGTTTGCCGTGGGCGAAACGCTGGTTGTGGAAGATATTGATTCGGCCCGTCGGTTGCTGAACCGCTACCGCATGGTGACGCTGGACGGCAGTTTGTTTGAGAAATCCGGGGCCATGAGCGGGGGTTCCAAGCCGGGTCGGGGTGGGCAGGTGTTCCAGGCCAACCGGGTGGAGCAGGAGTTGCAAACGTTGCAGCGCCATGTGGATGAAAAAACTGCGGAAAAACAACGCTTGGCCAGGCATCTTACTAGCCTGGAGGCCGCTTTGGAAAAGGCTATGGCCGAATATACCCCGTTGGTTAGCCAGGTGAGCCGTTATGCTGCCGATATGGATACGCTGACTGTGCAAATTAGTGAGCTGAACCAGCTTGAGCAACAGGCCGAAGGCGCTTTGGCTGTGGATGCAAAGGATGCGCCAGGGAAAGCCTCGATCGATCCGTTGGCAGCCGCCCTAAAGGGGATTGATCGTGACCTGCTTGCCCTGGAAAAAGCTTTAACCCAGGCCCAGAACCGTTTGGCCGAATGGCAACAGGCGTTGGCTTCTGTGGAACAGCAACTTCCCTCAGAGCAACTCGAAGCGTTGCGTCAGCAAATGGCCGAAGTGCAGTTCCAAATGGAGTATTACGATACGCAGCTTCGTAACGCCCAGACGGACCTGAAGGGCAAGCAAATGGAGCGCCAGTATAAAGAGGCGGGCATTGCCGATTATCGCGAGCGTATTGTGCGGACCCAAGAAAATTCCGAAACCATTGCCCAGGAGAAAGTGACCCATCGCCAGGAAATTGAACGCACACTGAGCCAAATTGAAGAACTGGAAGCGCAAACAGCCGTTTTGGATGAAGAACTCCAGCGCTTGCAAGCCGAACGCGATGCGGTGCAGGCCACGTTAATTGAGCAGGAAAAGCAAAAGCACTTGCTGGAACGCCAGGTGGCCCAGTGCGACGAGCAGGTGCTGGCCCTTCAGTTGCGCTGCCGCGAGCTGGAGCCGCTGATTTTAGCGGCCAAAACACAGATGGAAGAAGCCGGTATGGTGGCGCCCCAGGCGAATGTGGATGAGACAAACGGGCCCTCTGTTGCGGATAATGAAGAGGAACTCAAAGAGCAGGTTCAGAAGCTAACTCGGCAAATGCAGGCGCTAGAGCCGGTCAATATGCTGGCCATTCAGGAGTATGACGAAGTGACCCAGCGCCAGCAGGAGCTTGCCGAGAAAGTGGAGACGCTTCAGCGTGAAACCGAGGCGTTGCAGGCCAAAATTGCTGGCTACGAAGACCTGAAGCGGGTGTACTTTGCCAAGGCGTTTGACCAGGTAAACCAGCACTTTAAAACCATTTTTGCCGAGCTGTCGGATGGGACCGGCCAGTTGCTGCTCACCAATCCGGCGGATCCGTTGAGTGGCGGCCTGACCATTGAGGCCCAGCCGCGCGGTAAAAAATTGCAGCGCTTGGAGTCGATGAGTGGGGGCGAGAAATCGCTTACCTCCCTGGCGTTTGTGTTTTCCTTGCAGCGAACAATGCCTGCGCCCTTTTACGCGCTGGATGAGGTGGATATGAACCTCGATGGCCTGAACGTGGAGAAACTGGCCAATATGGTCAAGCGGGAATCGGCGGCGGCTCAGTTTATGGTGGTTTCTCTGCGCAAGCCGATGATTGAACGTTCGGACCGCACGGTGGGTGTGACGCAGAAGAAAAACGGCATTACCAAGGTGGCGGGCATTCAAATGCACGGGGGGCTTTCCACGGAACCCGCAGATGCACTGCCAGAGGAGTCCACGTTGATGCGGGAGGCCAGCTAGGCGATGGCGGCGGCCAAACTGGCAGCCAACCGGCTGAATAACCGGCTGGCGAGCCCGGCAGCCAAACCAGTGGACCGCCTGGCAAACACGCCGGGAGAGACGGTTTTGACTGTTGGGCCTGCCGATGATGATGGCATTGAAATTCTGTTGACCATGGCGCGCCAGGGGCAAATTGATCCGTGGAACGTGGATCTGGTATCCGTGGCCAACCACTACCTGCGCACCGTGGCCCAGCAGCGAGGTTTTCAGCATGTGGACAGCCAACTTGTGGATGCCCAAGCGATGAATTCCCAAGCGGTGGTGACGGCACCCACCACCAGCCCTGTGGCGGACCTGGACAGCACCGCTTTGCGCGTGACGGGTAAAACCTTGCTGTACTTGGCCATTCTGTTGCGAATGAAGTCGGATCTGTTGGCGGGCCTGGATCCCTTTGCGCTGCAAGATGCCTCTGCGGAGGACTTGGCCGAATGGAACGATGACCCGGATTTTTCTGATTCTTCAGACGCGTTTGCGCCTATTCCGGTCAAGTTTCCGCGCCGGGTGCAGTCGTTGGAATCCGTTTTGGAGCGCAGAACCAGTGCCAAACAACCCCGGATTCGCCCCGTAACTCTGGAGGATTTAATCCGTGAGTTGCGGCGCTACGAGGCGTTAGAGCAAGAGCGTGCTTTGCGACGAAAGGTGGAAACCGTTGATCAGCGTCGTCGGTTGGTGGATTTTACCGACCTGACCACGGAAGAAATTACGGAATTGGCCCACGAGGAGTTTAGCGAATCGATTGTAAGCCAGGTTCGGCTGTTGTTGGAGGCCCATTTGCCAACAGAGCCCGGCGCGACGATGAGCCTGACGGATATTCAGGATTTGTGCGGGCTAGACCGTGCGTCGGCGTTTCTCTCTGTTTTGTTTTTGGAAGCCCGCCACGAGGTGGAAAGCAGTCAGCAAGCCTTTTATGCCGATGACCTGCAGGTGGGCTGGCCTGAAGAAAGCACAACACTGCCGGAGGAGACCGCTTCCTCGACAGAATGAAGACTGGGGCGCAATTTGCCGTTGTCGCATAGCAGCGTGCGGCTTGCCTTCTGCAACCGGATGCTTGGGTTCTGTCTGTGCTAGAATTTTGTTTTCTGGGCGTTTACAGACCGATGGTACCCAAAAAATCGGTTTTGTAGGCGCTTTTGAACGGCTTTGCAGGCACTTTTATGTTTGTTTGGCCGATGTTTGTTCGGCACTGAGGTACTGTGAGTGACTTCTTTATCTCCACCCACACGCTCCAAAGAGGCTTTAAGGCAACTGGAAACCAGTGAACTGGTAGAACTTGCCCAGCAAGACAATATGAATGCCCTGGAAATTCTGGTGGAACGGCATCAAAAAATGGTGGTCGTTACCCTGCATCAACTGCTGCCGGAACGGGGCGATGTGATGGATCTGGCCCAAGATGTCTTACTTCGGATGTGTCGTTCGATTAAGTCCTTGCGCAACCCGAGAACGTTTAAGTATTGGTTGAACCGCATTATTACCAACTTGTTTTACGATGAGTTGCGTAAGGTGCCGCGTCAACTGCCCACCCTGTCTATGGATGCCGCACCCGCTTATGAAGATGAGGGCGATGGGGCCAACCCAACGCAGGATATTCCAGATAGTAGCACCAGCCCGGAGCGCCAGGTGTTGCACGGCGAATTGGATGAAAAAATTCGTCAAGCCATTGCCGATTTGCCGGAACAGTTTCGAACGATGATCGTCCTTCGAGAAGTACAGGGTTTGAGCTACGAAGAAATTGCCAGCCTAACCAACACCAACCTGGGTACGGTTAAGTCTCGTTTGGCACGGGCGCGCTTGCGCTTGCAGGAACAGCTCAAGCCTTACCTGGAGTTGCTAGACTAGTTGTATAAACTAGAGACAGTGCCTTATTTTTGAGTCCAAAGTACGCTTTCGTTCGTTTTTAAGTTGCTCTCTCTATCTGTATGCACAGTCGAGTGTCATTCGGTCAGCAATAATCGTTTCAACAGCTTACAGCCAATGACCCGAGACAACCGATAGCGCTTAAACTGTTTTTTACTGAACCGTGATTAGCCAAACCTTAGTTCCAACGCAGCGCCAGATGCCCGCCAGATGCCCGCCCGAAGAAATACTTAAGCAAGTGGAATTGGTGACCATGACAACGCAGATGCCGAATGACGATACGCCGAATGACGCCACACCCAACGAAGAGGCCCGCTCCCAAGGCGAGGGTGAAGATGAAGCCGTTGGGTTGTTAACACCTGCTATGGATGAGAGCTTGTCCGCCTACCTGGATGGTCAGCTTTCGCCCGAAGCCGCCGAGCAGGTGGAAGCGCTGCTGAAGGAGTCTTCGCAGTGGTTGGCCCGGTACGGGCAACTGCGTCAGTTGCGCTCCTGTGTGCAACAGGCCTGTGCTTGCGATTTGGAACGCTTGCCAGAGACCGAGCCGCCGCTGAATTTTTGGCAGACCATTGGTCCCATTCTGGCAAAGACGACCCCGTCGGCGACGGCAGAAGCCCAACCGCTCAATCATTCGTTGCCTCCCAGCATCCACTCGCTCCAAATGGAAGCCGCCACGGGCGAACTGTTCGATGCAATGTTCCTTTCTGCCTATGTGGATGGCAGAGTGGGCGACAATGAGCGCCTGTTGTTTGAGCAGTACTTGCACCAATTGCCAAAAGCGTCTGGCCTTTGCCAGCAGTTGGCGGATATGGAAGCGCTTCAAGCCCTGGTCAAGCAGTATTCTTACTGTTTGGAGTCTTCTTTGCTGCCACCCGCGCAAGCGCACGGGCTAACGCAGGACGTGATGAACGCTTTTCGGGCCGAACAGGCCCTGTGGGATGAATCTCAGCCACTGTCGTCGTCCGATCATGGCGTGGATCTTGAATTGCTCTCTGCCTATGTGGATGGAGAGCTTGCCCCAAAAGCCCAAATGCAGCTCAGCCAGCAGCTAGAACGTTTGCCGGAAGGCCAACAGTCGTTGGCGGCCATTCGGGCGCTTTCAGAATTGTTGCAGCAATCGGTGGACAGACAGGTGGAGGCCTTGCCGCCGTTGGATTTCTGGTCTCAGATTTTGCCGAAATTGCCCATTTCGTTTCAGGATCAGGCAATGGCGTCGCGTCGGCGCTCTGCCCGGCTGGAAAATGTACCCACCTACCGTCGGCTAACGCAGCCTGTGGTTTCCATGACGGAGTGGCTAAAGCGCTCCTCTCCGGCGGCGGCGGCGGTTTCGGTGGCCATGGTTGCCCTTATGTTTTTATCGATGGCGGGCGGCCCGGGCGGCGGTTTTGGGGCTCTGTTTAATGCGGCTTCGCCTGGTGCGGTTGCCTTGCGGCAGGGTATTACTGTTGACCGTTTGGCCTCCACGGAAGCAGTGGTCGGCATGGATGGTCTCTTTGACTGGGACGCGTTTCGCGAAGGGGCGGCCTATGAGCGCCACGAAAATGGCTGGATTCCCGTTGCAACCCACCGCGATTATCGTGGGGATTCCACTTCTGTGCTGCCATTGGCTCAATCCTCGCGGCAGTGGAATGATCTGACCGGTTTTGATGCGGATTCGTCGGTAGAGTCTTCCGGCGGGGATGCTGCTGAACCGTTGCCGGAACAGGCGGTGCCTAGCGCGGAAGAATATTTGTGGCGTGCCTGCAAGGAAAAAGGTCTTTCTTCGGATGAATTTGTGGTGTTAATGGAGCTTTAAGGTCAACGTGTTTCCGATGTTCTCGCCTCTGCCCTCTCTGGTTCATTTCCTTCGTCGGCCCTGTTCTATTCGTAAAGGTTGTTTGCCAATGTTCGCTTGTTTTCTTACATTTCGGTGGGCGCTTACGCCATTTTGCTGGATATTACTGGGCGTGTTTGTTGTGGGCTTTATGCAGCAAGGGCTGGCCCAACCGCTGCCCTTTGAGGCCAGAAACCCGGACAACAACTTGCAACGACTGGTGCGCTGGGACATGCTCAATCTGTCGGTGGATCAGCGGCAAAAGCTCGATAGTTTGGACAAGGACTGGAAAGATACCTACGTGCAGGTGTACCCTCAAATTATTCGCGATCGCGAGGAGTTGCGCCATTTAATTAACCAGCCCAATAGCGATGACAACCGCATTATGCTGCTGCAAAACCGTATTCATCAAAACGAAGAGCGTTTGCGCAACGAGGCGACCCAGACGTTTCTGTCCAAGCGCAAGCTGTTGCGCCCGGATCAAATGGGGCGGTTTCGTCAGATGATGATACAGGATTAAGGACGGGGCGCGGCTTTTTGAACGGAGTTCGGTGGGGTCTTCAATGAGGGCAGAAATTATTGCGGTGGGAACCGAACTGCTGCTGGGGGATACGGTGAATACCAACGCCAGTTGGCTTTCCAAGCAGTTGGCGGCCTTAGGCGTGGATGTGTACTACCACACCGTGGTGGGCGATAACGTTGCGCGTCTGTCTTCGCTTTTGGGCGAGGCGCTGGCGCGTTCGGACGTGTTGTTGCTCACCGGTGGTTTGGGGCCGACCCCGGATGACTTAACCGTGAGTACATTGGCTCAATACTTTGGCGAAACAATGGTGTCGGATCCCGATTCGGAAGCGTCGATTCGTGCATTTTTCAGGGAAAGGCAAATGACCATGCCGCTTAGCAACCTGAAACAGGCCTTGCGTCCCTCTCAGGCAGAGGCCTTGCCCAACCCCATGGGGACGGCCCCTGGCCTGTACTGGGATGTCTCTGCGCGCGTGGGGAAGTCGACCCATGTGTTCTGCTTTCCAGGGGTTCCGCGAGAGCTGTACGCCCTGTGGCCACAGGCGGAAGATCGTCTGCTGGCGATTCGTCGTAAGGCGGGTGAGCCCACCGATCGGTTGTTTAGCACCCATCTACGCTTTTTTGGTCTTGGTGAATCCAGGCTGGCAGAAATCTTATCGGATCTCATGGAGATGGAATCGCCCACGGTGGCCCCCTATTGTGGCCAGGCGGAGGTTAAAATTAGGTTGGCTGTTAAGGCAGAGAGCGAACAAGCCGCAGAACGCCAACTGGCGCCCGTGCGCGAGGAAATATTGGCCCGTTGCGGAGCCTACTACTTTGGAGATGACACCACCACACTGGAGCAAGTGGTCGGCGATCTACTGCGCCAGCAGGCTAAAACAGTGGCGGTGGCAGAATCCTGCACGGGGGGCTTGGTGAGTTCCCGCCTCACGGATGTGGCGGGCAGTTCCGCCTATGTATGCCAAAACCTGGTGGTGTACAGCAACCAGGCCAAAGTGCAGCACCTGGGCGTGGATCCCCGCGTGTTGGAGGCCGAAGGCGCTGTCAGCGAAGCCGTGGCGGTACAAATGGCCCAAGGTGTTTGCCGGTGGTCCGGCGCGCAGGTGGGGCTCTCGTTAACGGGCATTGCGGGTCCTGGCGGTGGTAGCCCGGAAAAACCCGTGGGGTTGGTGTATGTTGGGCTTGCTTTTTCGGAAGTGTTGCCCGATGAAGCCGTGCCTTTCCGAACCCAGGTGCACCGGGTTCAGGTCAACTCGCACTATGCCCGGTCGGATATTAAATATTGGTTCAGTCAGTACGCGCTTCAATATTTGCGCCAGGCCCTTTTGGCACCACCGCAGGCGGCGTGTAATAACCCATGTGCGTAATAAATAGTTACATTTTAAGGTCTCCTGTCACAAACGATCTTCAGGGGTTTTTATCAGGTAGACCCAGCCTTCGGTTTAGGCTGTTACTTTAGGGTTAAAATGCTGCTGTGGACTCCCGTGGTGGGTGCTTTTCACGAGTAGTGCATGGCCCTGCCCATTTTGCGATTCTTTTTGCCGAATAACCGGTGCTACTTTGTGCGACCGACGCCGACAGGAGTGTCAGGCCCTATGTCATATTCGTTAAACGGAAATCAATCCACGGCGTTTCGTTACGCTGTGCCCGTTGTGCCAACACCCGCCTCTGTGGGTGGAGTGTCTCTATCGGCCTCGGTTACGGAGGCGCAAGGCTTGCCAAGCCAAGGAGGCTCGTTCATGACGGCGGCTGTTCCGCAGCAACAGCTGATGGGTGCTTCCAAGGCTTCTTTCCAGCCCAATATGGCGCCCCGCTTTGGCTTCGATCCCATTACGATGACGGCTGGTGCGCTGGCCCTAAAAGGCTTGGCCATTGGGGCGCTGGCCTTTGCCTGGCACGCCATTACCACGGCGGCACTGGTGATTGGTGGTTGTTGTGTGGGCGCCACTGGCTTAATCGCCGCTGCGGCCACGGCGCCAAAATGGTGGCCTGCCCTTACCAAAATGTTTAAGGCGTAAGGTGTGTAGAAAGGTTCATTTCTGTACTTCGTTTGAGGATAGTCTCTATTTTTTTTCGGGAACCAAGGCCATGCTTGTTACTGTGTTTTAGATTCGTGTGTGTTTAGCTCGGTTCGCTTTAGGACCCACAGGGTACACATCCATTAGGAAGGACAACATTGCAATGACGACAGCACTCCAGTTCTCTCAACCCGGTATTGCAACAGCCGGTCGGTCGGCCTCTCTGTCAGCAATTCCTGCTGGTGCCGCTCAATCCAACGCGCCTGCCGTTAAATTTGGTTACGATGACGATTCTTTTGAGTTGAAATCGGCAGCGGGTAAAGCACCGCAGGCCAACGCTCGCTTTGGTGGCTGCGGTGGTGCGGCTATTGGCGCGGTTGCCGGTGGTGTGGGTGGCGGTGTACTGGGCCATCTCATTCCCATTCTGGGTCAAATTCCTATTGTTGGTCAGCTAATCGGCTGTGTTACCGGTTGCTTTGGCGCGATTGCGGGTGCAATTGCGGGCGCTTTCTTACCGATTTAGCACGTTTTTACCTTTACGGGCGTTTAGCCACTACAAGTTAGGAGCCGCCAACATTGTTTCTCGGTGTTGAGCGCTGCTCTTTTGGTAGAGACTTCCATACACCAGATCACGCGGGGGCCGTTCACCGATGCAGCCAGTCCAATCCGTTTACCCAACAGGACCCAGACTTGCCAGCATCTCGCAGACGGCCTCTGCTGTTGCTGTGCCAACACCACCGGTTATGTGGGGTCGGCACAGTTCTTCTGCCGTAAAATCCGACCCTGCACAGACCGATGCGTTCGTTCGACCCGAAGAAGCACCCGCATCCGGGGTGACACGCGACGCCATTCTGGCCAAGTCCAAGCATCGGCAAAACCCCATTGATTGGTTGGCCCTGCGCCTGTTAGACACCTACCGGTTTGTGACCCGTAAAATGCCTGTAACCAGTTGGGTGTGGAAGCGAACGGGTGGCAAGTGCGCCGAGAAGCACCTGTATGGCCGTCCCAGTTGCTCAGAGTATGCCTCTTTAATGGTGCGTTTAAATGGCTTTACGCCGTTTACGGCTGCAACCATTGTGGGCCGCTTACTGACCGAGGGTTTTCCGACCATTGACACCCCGCTGGGCCGCGCGTTTGACAAACCCCGCACCCGGGCAGAGTTTATGGCCCATTGGAAGCAGATTAAAGACGACGGCCCCTGGTTTGATTACAACCGAGAGCGCATACAGGCCAAGGCCAAAGCCCTGTGGAACGCCCCGATTCTCAATTCGGCCGACTCCTGGAACCAGTTTTAAAGAGATATGCCCGTGAGTGGGGGGCAATGGAGTTTTTATACCCCAAGAATACGGAAGCCACTGCGTAAGACTCTAAGGCGCAGACGCGTTTCTTGACTTTTTTGCCTTTTTACCAGTATCATAAAAAGTTCTTGATCTTAAAAAATCGTGTTCTGTGTTTCTCTTCAATACGGTTCGGTTTTTGGTATGTTTCACGCTTTCAATTCCTGTTGTTGTTCTGTCAGTACTGGCTGCCGGTTGATGTGCTGCCAGTGTTGTTGCTGTTGTTGTTGCCAGTAACGCAACCGCAGTGCTTCTTTCAGGGATTGTGTGACTTTAGTGAAACTTTTTTAACTCTGTAGGCCTTTCTATTTCACAATCACTCCGTACACGGGCTGTTCCACGCTAAAGCTAAACGCCAAACTTTCTGTCTCTTTTGTTCTCTCTTTCTGTTAACGACGATAACGCCATTGTATACAGCCCCCTTTAGCGAAGGTTCCTTTCAAAAAAATCCCTGCTAGCACAACGGTTTGCGTTCCTGAATGAATGTGCTTTTTGTGTGATTACTGCTTTTTGGCCGCAAGGGATTTTATCAGATGATGGTGCCTCCAACTCATGTTTCTGTAGCGTTTCCGGTGCGTTCGCGTTTTGGCTGTGTTATGGCCGCCACGGTTTTGGCCAATCCGCAGCAGACTACTGAGGCGGAACGACAGGGCTACCTGGCCGATGTGTTCTATCGTTCCGATAACGCATTGAGAGAGCAAAGCCGCGAGGATCGCCCACTGCGAACGGATCAGGTGAATAATTTCGAACGTCTGGCGTTAACACCCCGGGGTACGCGGGCCGTCCACCGCCACGGGTGGGGTATTGCTTCCGTTCAACCCAACCCAAACCCGTTTGAGCAGACGGATGCTAGCGTTGCGGTCAATCCGTTTGAGAGCAACGCCTCTGCTGAGCGTCAGGCCTCTGAGATCCGGGTGGTGCGTAGCGCCAGGCAGGCTGCAGTTGATCCCGCCTTTACGAAGGCGGTTACACAAGCCGTAGAGGACCGCTCTGCGGTTGTGTTGGGGCATCAGCGCTATGCAACTGTTGGCCAAACGGGCGATGTGCGAAACAATCATCCTTTTTTATTTGAATACCAGGGGCATCAGCTAACGGGCGCCTGCAACGGAACCTGGCTGGCCGCCGTAGAAGGCGCGCATCAGCTTAAGAGTCGTCACCTTGCCCCGCAGGGGGGGACGGATTCGGAGGCGGCGTTGGCCTTGATTGCAGAGCAACTCATTGCCGACTACGGCACCCTGAGTAGTGCGGAGATGAGTCAGTCCCCAGTACTTCGTCGGCAGGGTGTGGATGCCACAACGGCCTACCTGACAAGCTGTGCCAAAGTGTTGGACAGGCTGAACACGGCGGCTTTTTCCCAGAAAAACGCGTTGCAGTTTCGACCCGTCAAGCAGGAGGCCTGGCGCATTGGCGGAGAGGTGCAGATGGCCCCTTCTAAAAACTTTATTTTAACGGATGGACGCCTTTTGGTGGCCTACAGAGAAGGCCACAGTTTGTACCTGGGCGTGCGCGTAAAGCCAAAGCTGCCAGAGCCTCTGGAACGCTTGGTGCACCTGGCGCAACTGCTCATTCCCGCTTTAGACATTCCGTTGCCCCAGTCGCAGGAAGTGCTGGGCTATACGGTTGCTACCGAAACGCAGCCCGATGAGCATACCTACTGGTTTAGTATTCCAGAGCAACACTTTGTGGTGCTGGCTCCCAATGAACAGACCGGCCAATACCAGGCGGAATATCGGCCTTTGGCCCGGGTTCGTCAGGGGCCAAAGGCGCCACTGCAACCCAGCGTCCAACCCGCAACAAAAAGGCAGTTGGCGTCTGTGTTGTAGCGCAGGCTGGCAAACAATTAGGCGGGGGCGGTGCTTTCACGATAAGATAAAAGCAGCGCTGCGTGCCCCTCTCTCTCCACATACACGCTGCCAAGCCAATAGGATGTGTTCATGACTCCCGATTCGCTTCAGGCCAACTGTCAGGCGGCGGACTTGCCCGATGCGCAAGTCGCGGGCCAGAATCATCGTTTAAAAAGCTGGCTTGGCCATTGTTGGCACGGTCGGGCCCCGTTGTGGCAGGCGTTTTGGGTGTTGGGTCTGCTGGGCTTATTGTTGCAGTGGCTGTTAATACTGCCGCCTTTGGTAATGGCTTTTATGGCTCTGGAATCCAGCCTGGACCGTGCCTGGCTGGAGCAAACCACCGGGCTGGTGTATTTTTTACTAACCTTGCCGGTTTTGGCAATATGGATAGTGTGTGTCCTGCGGTGTTCGTCCAACACGCAAACGCAAGTAAAAGGCGTTCAGCCCTGGCGATGGCTGGCCCTGCTGCTGGTGGGCTTTGAAGCCGCTGTCAGTCTGTATCGCCTGGGCTCATTGCTGTTTTGGCTGCTAGCCCTGCTTCCGCACGCTTAGGCCGATTGGGTGCGCATGAGACATCCAATGCAACCCGCGTGGTTTATTCCACGGTGGCCGATGACAAACAGGGTACGCCTAACGTAAGCGCCATAAACCGCGTGCAGCGATGATGCCCCGTGTTGCCCAGTGGACCCGACAGATCCTGGAAGCCAAATTTGCGGTACACGTGGAGCGCTTGCGCCATTTGTGGAACGGTTTCCAGGTACATGCGGCGATAACCCAATGCCGTGGCTT
This sequence comes from Candidatus Melainabacteria bacterium, assembly GCA_033763415.1. GTDB lineage: Bacteria > Cyanobacteriota > Vampirovibrionia > Vampirovibrionales > JAJTHC01 > JANRKP01. Next base: position 16,105 of record JANRKP010000004.1, read on the forward strand.
GTTCAATGGCAAGCCCAAGCAACCGGCTGCCGAGCCCTTGGCCGCGGGTTTGGGGCAAAAAGTAAAACTTCTGCAGCTCGCAAATGGCCTCTTGTTCGCTGCTACCCTTTAACCGAGAGAGCCCGCCACAGCCGACGATCTCTTGGGTCAGGGTGTTTTCCAGCACCCAAAAGCAACTGTCTGCTTGTGCCACGGTGGCCTCGTACATGGTGTCCAGTTCCGGGTCGGCGTAGGCAAACCCTTCGCCCACACAGTTAAACTCGGTGAGGGTTGCCCGAATGAGAGCCGCCACGGCTGCGTTATCTTCCGGGGTAATGGAACGAATGCAAATATTCATAGACGGAACAGCCTTCCGAGTGTTGGGGGAACCATTTGATTGGGGGAGGCTTCCATTTTAGCAGTGAGCGGGTCTATTTGCTACGGTTCCTTTTCTGTCTGGGGTGGTCAATGTTGCTTTTGGGCTTTCAAGGTGTTTAATTCTGCGTACACAACCAGTCAAATGACTTGAGATATAAAAATAAAGTGGCTATAATAATAAAAGTAGGTTTGAAGTCCCAACAGAATTTGCCGAAAAACCGGAAAACGAACCCTCGCCCCTTTTTAGGCGGAGAGGGTTGGGTGATTTTTTCGCAATGATGTTGGGGTAACAGTTGAATGACAACGAAAGAGAGATGGATGAGTCAGTCCTGGAACCCTGAGTTTGATGATCATCGTGCCGAAGGGGTTTACGTGCACGATTCCGCCTGGGTGGACAGCCCCTGCCATATTGGCGAGCGGACCACCATTTTGCATTTTACCCACGTGATGCCCCATACCCGCATTGGGCAAGATTGCCACATTGGCCACAACGTCACCATTGGTTCCGGCGTGCTGATTGGGAACCAGGTGCGGGTGCTCAATAACGCCTTATTGGTCAGTGGGGTTATTTTGGGCGATGGCGTCTATTGCGGACCTTCCACGGTGTTTTGCACCTTAAACCACGTTCGTGGCCAAGTGCAAACCGTGTCTCGGGTTAGTCCCACGGTGGTGCGCACCGGGGCCAGTATTGGCCCTAATAGTACGGTGGCCTGTGGGTTTACGCTGGGTCGGTTTGCCTTTGTGGAGGCGGGCAGTGTGGTGGATCGCTCCGTGCCAGACTACGCCATGGTGGGCGGATCGCCCTTGCGCCTGTTGGGCTGGCGATGCGAATGCGGCGACGTGCTGGATGTGGACGATAACAATGCTTACGCCGAATGTGCTGCTTGCGGCAGTCTGTACCATCGTAAAGCAGAGTATCGCCTGGTGGCCATCCAGCGGAATGATTTGCCAGAAGGCAAAAAACCCCACAAAAAGGCGACTACCCTTCGTTCGGCAAGCAACCTTTCCAATGCGTTGTTGGGCGTGGATCGGTTGGATTCATTCCCCTGGGAGACGGGCGACCCGCGACCCGGCCAGGACAGCTTGTGAGTTCCAAAAAATCTCAATATTTTCTTAATAAACCCGCATCAAAATCTTAAGATACGTTTTTATTCCTATGGCACCCATTGTAATCCGCCTTTGCGACTTCATAGGGCGGTTACCGACAATGGAAACAACGGAAAACGAGTGCCATTGATTGTAATGATTGGTTGTACGCTGTACTGAGGGTTTGTTCGTACACAAATAACAGAGGGAACCCTGGGGCTTTGGAAGCCTTGGCGCGCAGAACTGCTGTGTAAAGTCCTGGCTGGCTTTTTGCCGCAACGGCTTGGCACCGTAGCGGGGTTGGTTCTGTCTTTGGTGTTTGTGGTGTGTTCTGTTTAAAAAATTTTCGAGGGTGAATCGCCCAGACGCGCCGCCGGTGTGATGCGTGCGGTTGTGCTTGGTGTTATGGCGGTGGCCAGGCATTCTGTCGGTGCCTGGTGATGATTTCAATGATCGTGATGATGGAACGAAAGGTGGCAGCGCAGTCCGATGACGATTGAACGCTATGCATATGCCATGGGTGCCCCCATGCAGCGCTTTTCGGGATTACCTCCCGCCGCTGCGCCTTCGCCTGCAAAGTCTCAGGTGGCGGCTGCTCAGGTGGGAGCAGGCTCGACCGACTGCTTTGTGGCTTCCTCCACGCGGTTGTCAGCGGATTACTTCAGCCAGCCATGTTTGGTAACGGGCGACACTCCAAATGCCGTCACTCCAACGGGGGGTACTCCCGGCAGGGTAAATTCCAGTGGGGCGAATATCGAGACCCACATTGTGCAACAACCTGTCCCACCACAGACCCCGTACAATCCGTTTCATCTAACTCCGGTTCAACTGCCCGATGGGCGCTGGGTGGCGGCAATGGCTGCTTTGTCTCCGGTGCTTCAGGAGCCCAGTGTGCAACAGTTGTTTGCCCAAGATCGCTCTCGGTCGTTTATACAAAACACCGTAGGCAACACCATTGATGATGGTGTTCATCGCTTGGGTCTGGAAGGCCACGTGGCCCGTCACTTTGAGCCGCTTGGCCATCAGGGTCGCTTGTGGGCCGATCGGTTCTCGGCCCTGCCGTCGCTGTCTCAAATGACGGGGATTCAGCAGGATATGATCAACGCCCGGCTGGTCTATCAAAATCCGCGCCTGCTGTGGGAGACGATTCGGGGTAACTTTTCTGCCGTGGGCCAAGCCAGCCAGTACACGCGACAACTGCCGCTACTGAGCTACATTCGGCACTATCCTGGCGAATTTATGGGCCGCTGGCTAAATGCAGCCTTTACCCGACCCTTGGCGGAAACCATCAGTTCTGGCAAAAACATTGCCACGGGAGTACTTTGGGCGTTGGGTCTGTTTACTTCCGCTGCCGATATTGTGATTTCTACCGCAAAGGCGCACAACCACGCGCAACAGCAGGAAGATGGCTCCTGGCAAAGTCGGCTGAATACGGCCTGGGCCACGGGCACCACGTTTGCCAGCCGTACGCTGCGCAATGGCGCCACCTGGCTGATGGGTACCACGGGCTTTGTGGTGGGTAAAGCGTTGGTTCCCGTGGTGTTGGCGGGGGGATGGCCAGCTATTTTAGGCGGTGTATTGGTAGGCGGGGTGGCCGCCCTTGCCACCGGCTATGGTGTGGATCGCCTGTGTGATGCGCTTTCTGGGCTGATGGGGGGCCAACGCGCACCGGGTCATTCCAACGACCCGGCGACGGCTGTTGGCCAAACCCATCATCTGTTGCAGCCGCGTTAGCCGTTGAGTTTCTTTGTTCCTATCGTTGGGGAAAGGTGGCAGATCCCTTACTACGGAGCGTTCCTTCTCCAAGCAGCTTTTTTCTCTCTCTCTCCACGCGAACACACAATCGTACTTGTTCAAAAGGTTATCTTTCAAAAGGTTATCTCGTTCGGACGGCAACCCCGTCCGTTTTTTTTGGGGCGGACAAAGGCGGCAGAACGCAACGACTGCATGAGGGGCCCCCGCGTAATAAACCCCGAAAATGCCTGTCCGGGTGTTAAAACGGAGGGCGCGCGCATTACCCCTAACCCTACCCCTACCCCTAACCCAGGGTTTGGGTTGGCTTGGGGGCTGGTGTGGGCAGCCAGTGCCGTTGCAGGGCTTGCAGGGAGATGCGGGCTAAAAACCACGGGTTTCCTACCACGTAACGGCCAAACATTCGTTTGGGCTCAACCCATAAGCGGTACAGCCACTCCAGACCCACGGCGCCCATCCAGGCGGGGCACCGAGAGACCTCACCGGCCAGAAAATCTGCAACGGCACCAATCGGGTAGATAACCGGCACGTTCAACCGTTGGCGGTTCTTTAAAATCCAACGCTCTTGGGCAGGGGTGCCCATTCCCACAAACAAAACATCGGGCTTTAGGCGTTCGATCTCTTGCAGGACGGAGGCTTCCAGCTCGGGATTTTGCCCGATATAGCCGTGATGAACCCCCACGACAGGGCACGGCCTGGCGGTGGCTTGTTCCGTCTGTTGCTGTTGAAGATAGCGCCCAACGGCGCGTTCCGCCACGCCAGGGCTCCCTCCGAGAAAATAGACCGTTTTGTTCGCCTGAGCCAGAACATCCCACAGTTCAAACAGCCAGTCTGCGGCGGTTAACCGGGTGGGTAGCGGTGGTTCTCCTAACAGACGGCTGCCCCAGACAATGCCTGCGCCGTCGCAGTAAACCACGCTGGCGCGGCGTAAAAAGGCTTTTAGTTCGGGCAAGCGAAAGGCGGTGTTGGCCACGTGCACGTTTACATAGCCCACAATAGAACTGCCAGGGCGGTCAATTTCGTGCAAAATGCGCTGAAATAGCGCCTGCGTGTCGGGAAAAGCGTCAACGGCAATGCCGTCTACAAGGGAGGTCTGTGGAAAAGGGTTCATGGGGAAAAGGCTCAGTGGCAGACAAACGATACAGGGATCCCGTTAGTAAATATTAGCTCGTGTCCTTCGTGTGAATGTTCTGGCAGGTATTTTCGGCGTTGTTGGGCAGCTCGTTCAGTTCTTGAGTTCGGTCTAAACTCCTGTTGCTGCGCTGTTCAAGCCTTGTAACTCCTCTGTCATAACCTCCACGGAGGACACGCCTTTGCGAGGGGTAACGGTTAAAAAAACGAGAGGGTGTTTAAATTGCGTTTTAAAAACGGGTCTTTTGCAAGGAACCGGGGTTGTGTGACCCAACATTGTGTATGTGGGGGGACTATCAAAATACCGCCCCCCACAAATGCCGTTTGCCTTAAAGGGGGTAATGGCTTTGGAGAAGCGGTATTTTTTAAGATTGAGAACCGATTTTCGTTTTTATACGTGGGCGCTTACTTTTTCGGTTAGTGCGGCCTGAGATTGCCCACCCACAAAGCGTTCCACTACTTGCCCTTGCTTAATAATAAGCGTGGTCGGAATGCTTTGCACACCGTACTGCTGGGCGGTTTGCGGGTTTTCATCAATGTTCACGGAGACCGCTTTCAGTTTGCCGTCAAACTCCTGGGCAACACTTTCGACCACAGGGGCAAATGCGCGACAAGGACCACACCATTCGGCCCAAAACTTAACCAAAACCGGCAGCTCAGACTGTAGCATGCTGGCCAGGGTGCTATCGGTCACTTCGGTGACGTGGTTGCTGGTGGTTGCCATCGGGAGATTGCTCCTTTGTTCCTTAGGTTAACGTTAAAAAATATAAAACTTAAAAAAAAATCGAAGACGGTGAAGGATGACGCTTTGCGAGAAAGATTTTTTTAGTGAAGGCGTTGGTTGTACAAGCCATTGGGTTTAAATGGACGTATGAAACACGGGGTGGGTTCCGCCCACACTATACAACCCGGTTTTATACAGCCCGGTACATAACCCGGTGGAATGAACCGTCATCATAGCATACTTATTTTGGTTACTATTTAAAAGTAGGTACTTTTTTGTAACTAATGGTGTTATGATCCTCATTGTACGCCACGCCTGTGAGCGATAGGACAGTAGGTTGTTGGCTATTGCTATTGAAAGGAGACTGGCGCGTTGGTCAAATTGCCGTTAAGTCCGCTGGGTTGCCCAATGGATGCCATGCTTCGGTTGGTGATGGGCCAGTGGACGGCCTATATTTTGTGGATTTTGCGGGCTGGGGGCTCGGTTCGGTTTGGCATACTGAAACGCCAACTCGAAGGCATCTCTGCCAAAGTGCTAACAGAACGCCTGCGCATGCTGGAAGAGTACGACATTATCTATCGGGATGTTCGCCCCACACGCCCACCAGAGGTTAGCTACGGGCTCACCGATCGTGGCGAGGAGCTGGTGGCTACCCTCATTCCACTGTACGAACTGGCCTGCCGTTGGTATAAACAGGATAATCCTTCTCTGGAAAACATGGCAAACGGTGCCGTAGAACGCGCGGTGGATTCATCGCCTTCCCAGCCCACGGAGGTGGCGGCGGTTGCCTTCCCACTGCCGGATGAGTTAGCTTCTGCGTCAGTGCCTTCTTTTTCAGGCTAGGTAATAGATTCCACCAAGTATAAGGTTTTGATGGTGAACGAAACGACCCCCGCCGCCCTGGAAGATTCGGCCGACTGGCTGCTGGAAACCTTTCCGGTAGGGCCGTTGGGTTGCAATTGTACAATTTTGGGCCATCGCCCCAGTGGAGAGGCATTGGTGATTGACCCGGGGGGCGATGCGGATAAAATTCGTCAGCGCCTGCAGGAGAACCAGTTGACCCTGAGCCAAATTGTACACACCCACGCCCATTTTGATCACTTTTTGGCCTCCGGCGATCTTCGGGGCGAGTCGGATGTGTCTTTGGCGCTCCACCCTGCGGACCGCTTTTTATGGAACATGCTGCCCGTGCAGTGCGCCATGTTTGGTATTCCGTACCAGGCGGTGCCTTCCCCGGAGGCTTCCTTGGCGCACGAGCAGCCGTTGGCGCTTGGAGGCTGTTCCTGTGGGTGGGTGTTGCATACGCCAGGCCATACGCCGGGTTCTGTTTCCTTTGTTCTGCCGGTGGTTCGGTGCGTGGCCGCCGGAGATACCCTGTTTCGCCAGAGTGTGGGGCGGACCGACCTGTGGGGGGGCGATGCCAAGACCCTTCAGCGCTCCATTCGCCAGCACCTCTACACGCTCGATGAATCCTTGAGCGTGATTCCTGGCCATGGCTCAAAAACCACCATCGGGCACGAACTTCGCTATAATCCCTTTGTGTCGGCTTCATCAACCGTATAAGTGTTTGGAAAGGATTTTTTGCTGTGACTCACGATTGGCAACCGGCTTCGGGCGCTGCGGTTTCTGCCGAAGCGGTCGCGGTGACCTACGAGGTTTGTGTCCAAGTTCAGCCGCAGGCCGTGCAAGACTGGCTGAATTGGATGCGTAGCACCCATATTCCAGATGTGGTGGCGCAAGAAGGGTTTTGGGGCGCCACGATTGAGCAACGAATTGATCCGGCAGATGATACGCCCACTTTTGTTATTCGTTACCGGGTGGCCTCTGAAGCAGCACTGGAGCGCTATCAGGCAGGGCCTGCCACGCGGCTTCAGCAGTCCCACCGGGAGCACTTCGGTACCGTGGCGCACGCCACCCGTAGGGTGTTCCGTACCGTGCAAACGTTCTATCCAGCCCACGCGCCGCAGCGCGGCTAACGGGCTGCCGGGGAGGCAGCAAGCCGTTCCATCCATTCCGCGGGTTGGCTTTGCGCAAGCAGGGCCTGCATGTCTTCTCGGTACGTTTGGGCCAACGGATGACGGCTGCCCATTCGGTAGGTGGGGCTTTGGCTGGAACGTTTGGCGTGTAGATAGGGCGTCATCAGCAGGGTGCCGCAAGAGCGTTCTGGATCGAAGGAGTAGGCCCGGTAGCGAGGGGTGAGCTGAAAGAACAAAAACGAAAGCTGGCCGAGTGTACTGCTGGGCGTGTGGTCTTTTAGCTTTTGGTACTCTGCAAAAAAGGATTTGTATTTAATATGGGCCGCACTGCATTCGGCTTCCAGCTCTTCTGCTGGCATGCCGTACACTTTGGCCATGGCGTCCACGGCCGGGGCGCCTGGTAGAACGGCTGCAAAGGTAATGTGAACGCCGCGCTGTAAGGCTTTTAAATATTGATCTCGACAGTCGGAAACGCAAAACTCAAAATGAACCCCCACCGAGACGATGGACTGTTGCGAGGCGTCAATCAGTTTTTTAAGGAGGCCGCCTTGCACTTCCGTACTGGTGGGAATGAAATCGAGGCTGTTGCGGTCAATGGTGTGCTGGGCTTGCAACATCTGCTTTTGAAGCGCGTCAAAGTCTATGTTGGGTGGGGTCATTTGGTTCGAGTCGGCAATGCGTTTAATCAGCCGTTGCATCCCTGCGGTATCGGTGGCCGTGGTGCCTTGCCGCGTGTGCAGGTGGGCCAGTAGATCGTTGTACGTTGCCCCGGAATGGCAAACCGGAATGATATCAATACCCAAACCTGCTGCCATACCGGCTTCCCAGTGCACCCAGTGCGAATGGACTGTTTCCGGGCCGTAGAGCAAAATCATCAGCGAGGCGCGCCGGAGGGCGGCTTCAATGCTGTCGTGCCAGTCTTTTCCGGCCTCAATCGATTTTTGATCCGAGGAGACGAACACCTCAATATGGCCGAGAAAATGCGTTTCAATCAGCTCTTGCAACACACGGGCAATGGGCTGATCCGAACTACGATGGGAAATAAACACAAGTGGCTTGCTGGGCATCTCAGTAACAACCTAAGCGCAACTTTCAACGGAAAAACGGAAGGCCCAGGTCGTGACTAGCGTTTTCCAATGATGGTTTGACGGTGCTCAGACTCGGCCTTGGCTTCCAGGGCCTGAAGGGTGGATTTGGTATTTGCCTTTAACAGTCCGCTCAGGCCAATATCAGGCACATTGCCTGCATCCACGGTTAAATCGTAAGAGAGGAGCGTCTGCGTTCCTTGGTTTTGTGACTTGAGCCGGTAGATACCCGAAAGGTGCTCTAAATCCCCAGAAACGCGATGAAACGCCACGGTTTGCGAAGCCCGGTCTTCCTGAATTTGTACCTGGTAGTGCAATGTGGGCAGCACGCGGCTAATGGACATTGCAATTTTCCAGTGCTTACCGCCCAGTGGCACGCACTGCTTGTAGCCTGGTACAAACTGTTGGTATTGCCGGTAATTGGTTAAAATGCCCCAAACAAAAGCCGGTGGCGCCTGGATTAGCACTTCGCCGTGGAGCCGTTTGGCTCGTTGCGCATCGGGTAAAATCTTGACCACCACGCTATCTGTCGTGGGGGCGGCCAGCAGCGGCTGGGTAGACAACGAGGCAAGTGGAAGGCTCAACACCAGCCCCGCCAGCAGGGTACGATGACGATATTGCCACAGGCGCTTGAGTGCTTGGGTACAAGGCGCCACCTTGCATTCCAGGCCCAGCAGCGATAGCTTGGCCGTATAGAAAGCAATGGCCTTGCCAGCTTGTGGTGTTGCTGCTTGTGGTGTCATAAAAGCCATCATCTCACTTCCTTCCGCCGGGTAAGCCTGCGCCAGAATATCCGAAATCTCTTTACGCTTTGTTTTGAAAACGGAGCTGCATACTGTTTGGCCAATACGTCGCGACTGCTGTTAAGAGCCCAGGCACCAACAAATCTCTGCGCCAACAAACGAACGGAAACGAATTGTACTGAAACAGCGTATCGCCTGAACGCATTGCCTGAACGCAACGGACCCTGCTGACATACATTGTCGTAAAAGAGTAGCCGTAGCCGTGTTGAAAGTTTATTCTCTCATTGTTGGGCAAAGCCCGTCAAACGGGATGAAATGTTAATAAAATAAAAAAAATAAAAACGCCAAAATTGCCTCCGCGGTTCCCAGCTAATGGGAACAGCTTGTCGCGGGCAAACACTTGTGGAAACCATTGTCTAAATGGCCGCTTCACCGGTTTCGCGCGTGCGAATGCGCACCACCTCTTCCACCGGCGACACAAAAATTTTCCCCGAACCGCTTGCGCCGGGCTCGCCACAAATATCTAAAATAATGTCAATCACAGTCTGGCTGTCGGCATCGGCCACGACGAGCATGAGCAATACCTTGTGCAGAAAATCAACGGTATAGGTTCCCGCCCGCCACTCTAGCTGTATTCCGCCACTACGGCCCCGACCTTTTACGTTAATGAGCGTCATTCCAAGAAAGCCAGCCTTTTCCAGCGCCGTTTTTACGGCTGGAACGCTCTCTTCTCGGATAATAGCCTCAATTTTTTTCATTGGGCAAAAACTCTCCGTAACCACACACGATGGGGGCTGTTACCGAACGCCTGATAAAAGGCTTGTATACAGTACCGTTACAAAATGGCAAAAGCTTCCTCTCCGTGCTGAGAAATATCCAGGCCAACTTCTTCTTCCGCCGCCTGGACCGTAAAACGCCTAAACCGGTTGAGTAACCACACCAGGCCGTAGGTTACGCCAAACGCGTACACCCAAGCCACCACCACAGAAACCACCTGAGCCCATAACAGGTTGGCGTTTCCGTAAATTAAGCCGTTGGTGGCCGCCGGGTTAACGCTACTGGAAGCAAACAGGCCGGTGGCAATCGCGCCCCACGTGCCTGCCATTCCGTGGCAGGCCCACACATCCAAGGTTTCATCCACTTTTAGCCAGTACCGCAGGCGAATGCAATAGTAGGAGACCACGGCGGCAATCATTCCAATAAGAATAGAGGCGGGCACTGTTACGTAACCACAGGCTGGGGTAATGGCCACCAGGCCAACCACGGTTCCCGTGGCAACGCCAATAACGCTGGGCCTGCCTTTCCAGCTACTGAGCGTCATCCAGGTGAGGGCTGCGGCTGCGGCCGCCACGTTGGTGGTAATAATGGCATGGACCGCCGTTCCGTTGGCTGCCAGCGCACTGCCCCCGTTAAAACCAAACCAGCCAAACCACAGTAAAATTGCGCCCAGTAGCGTGAGTGGCACACTGTTGGGTTCGGTATTGACGGTGCCAAAGCCTTTTCTCGGGCGAATGGCCAAGGCGGCCGCCAGTGCGCCAACGCCCGCCGTAATATGAATAACCGTACCTCCGGCAAAGTCCAGTGCGCCCATCTCCCGGAGCCAGCCGCCTTCTGCCCAAACCCAATGCGCCATAGGGGCGTAAACCACGGTGCTCCACAGCAGAATAAACAGCAGGTACGTGCTGAAGCGAACCCGCTCCACCAGGGCGCCACTAATGAGCGCCGGGGCAATAATGGCAAACTTCATTTGAAAGAGCATAAAAGCGGCATGTGGCAGGTTGGTAGCGTAGGAAGGGTTTGGCTTAGCGCCAACATGTTCCAGCCCGAACCATTCCAAAGAGCCAATCCAGTGGTTAATATCTGGCCCAAAAGAGAGGCTGTAGCCGAACAAAACCCATTGCAGGGTAATCAACATCAGGGCCGCAAAGCTGAGCATAAGGGTAGACAGCAGGTTTTTACGGTGCACCATACCGCCATAAAACAGCCCCACGGCCGGTGTCATTAACATAATGAGCGAGGAGGCCACCAGAACCCAGGCCAGATCGCCCGTATTGGTGGCAGGGTGGAGGGTAGGGTTCAATGCAAAATCCCCGATGGCAAAATGCCTGACAATAAAACAACGAGATGGATACCAGTATATGAGGTGTATGCGCTAACAGGCAGGACCATTTCCACCCGCGCAGCGGGCAATGTAGGAATCAGGGCAAGCCCTTGGGAGGGAATGGAAGGTGGCGGATCGTGGCTTGCTTACAAACAGCATCCGCCTGAGGCATGTTCTTTAACCTCAGTGGAACCTGGAACCGCAGTTGAACCTTAGGTGCATCCGCGCCCATCATAAAAAAACGTGCCGGGCTTTTGCAAGTGGGTCCTGTCGGCCAAAGTTTCCAAAGCGGGTTGTCGCCTGTTTAGTACCCTGCCGGAAGTGCTGGAAAAGCACCTTGATGGACACGAGCGAAATTGGCAAACACCATTAGGTGGCCTTCTTCATCGCGCCACCGAATCCAGCCCATTGGCATTTGGCCGCCCATATCCCGAACTTCCACCAGCAGCCAGTTGCCGCGGACGTGTCGAACCCTCATGCCTTTATTAACCATAAGGTTTAGCATTTTTGCCTTGTCTTCCGGCGCTGTGCGCGGAGATTGATGGTAGTTGGATACGCCGCCCAACCAGTAAATGCCGTTTCGGGTGGCGTTGAGCTTCATAAACTCAAGCCAGGTTTGATATTGTCCGAAATGCTCCGGCGTGCTGGTGCTCTCACTGAGGGGGCGCTTGCCGGTTGCAGACAGTTGAACCCAGCCGGTTTTATTGCGGCCTAAATCGTAGACGACTTCTGCCCAGCCGTTGCCGTTTTCGCCCAAGACAGGTAACAGCGCAATGTTCAGGCTGGGGTAAAATGCCAAAAAGACACTTTTGGCCGGTACGGGGCCTTGGCGCTCTTGAGAGTTGACCATTAGACTGGTGTTGTTGCTGGCCCAGGCCAGTGTTTCAACCACCGGGGCGGATTCTTCCGGTTGTTCGTAGACGGTGGTTTGGTAGGGGGCAAAGTAAACGCCCTGTCCGTAGGGAAGCGTGGACGGGTACTGGTTGGGGCCAAAGCCCTGTGCCGGTCCGTAAGCGTGGGCTGCCGGTACATAAATGGGGCTGTCTACCAACACGAGCCCCACCAACAGCAGCAGTAAAACTGCCGCGCGTTGCAAGCGAAGCATCCACTGGGGCTGGCTGAGCGAAAAATGAGTTTGCTTGGGCAAGGCGTTTCTCCCCTTCAAGCGTTTTGCGGGTGACACTCTACGGTTGATGACAGTGTTGATGACAGTGGTGACGGCTTGCATGCGCTTTGGTGCCTGAACCATAATACTTGGAGTATGACAAATTTTACTTCCGCCACCGACCCCCAGCCAGAGGACATTCCTCTGGCTTCCACAGCGCCAATGCCCGGAGAGCCCTCGGGCTTACCGATTACCTTTCGTGCCTTGAACGCAAGGTTTTTGTTGAGTGCGCCGTCGATCCAGTTTTCTCCGCCAGCTTCCGCCAGCCGCCCTGAAATTGCCATGATCGGCCGATCAAACGTGGGAAAATCCTCGTTTATTAACGCGCTGTGCCAACGCCGCCAACTGGCTAAAACCAGCAATACGCCCGGTAAAACCCGTCTTATGAATTTTTACGAGGTGACCCTGGCCAAAGAGACTGCCACGTTGCAGGAGCGTCGAGACCTTTGGTTGGTGGATTTGCCCGGTTACGGCTACGCAAAGGTTTCTAAGACGGAACAACAGCAGTGGCAAAAAAAACTAGAGCAATTTTTGACACAGAGAAGCGCTTTGGCGTACGTGCTACACCTGATTGATGCCCGCCACGGGGCGACGCCGTTGGATGAACAAATGAACGCCTGGCTGGTCTCTCAGGGAATGAACCGTTTGATTGTGCTGACCAAGACCGATTTAACCGATCAAAAGACTTTGCGCAAACACCTGGCCCAGACGTCGGAGGCTTTTTCGGTGGATGCCAGCATGCTCTTAACGTTTTCGAGCAAAAAACCGGCGCATGTGTCGTTGGCCTGGCAGCAAATGGTGGCGATGTTGCCTGAGGCTTCCACGCTTGCTTGATGGAGCAATGACGGCAGGAAGTGAGGTTGCACCGGTCAGTGGACTAGGCAATGGACTGGGCAGTGCCTGGTGAAGCCCCTCGATTTGCGGCGCGGTTCTGTTTTGATTAAAATCATCTGAAAAATGCAATCATCAACCAGTGGAGGTTTGAGCCAATGCGTGTATTAATTACCGGCGGTGCAGGGTTTATTGGCTCTCATTTGGCCGATCGGCTTCTGGAACGTGGCGACGATGTTCTGGTTGTCGATAACTACGAAACGGGCCGACGCGATAACTTGCAGCCACACCCAAAGCTTCAACTGGTGGAAGGCTCTATTGCCGATGAATCCTTAATGACGCGCCTGTTTTCCGACTTTAAACCGCAGGTGGTGGTCCATGCGGCGGCCTCCTACAAAAACCCGGATAATACAGTGGGCGATGCGCTGACCAACGTGGTCGGCACCGCCGTTGTGGTCAAGCAGTCTCAGCAGCACCAGGTGCAGCGGTTCATCTATTTTCAAACGGCGCTTTGCTACGGCACGCCGGATGAACAGCCCATTACGCTCTCGCACCCGCTTAAAATTGACGCCACCAGCTATGCGATTAGCAAAACGGCAGGCGAGCTCTACATTCAAATGAGCGGTTTGAACTGGGTGTCGTTCCGTTTGGCCAACGCGTATGGCCCTCGTAACATCAGTGGGCCATTGCCCACCTTCTTCCAGCGGCTGAGTGCCGGTAAACCTTGCTTTGTGGTGGATACCCGCAGAGACTTTATATACGTAGAGGATCTGGTCGAGATTGCCATGCTGGCGGTGGATGGCCAGGGCGAGCCCGGCGCCTACCACATTGCTTCCGGTAGCGATGTGAGTATTAAAGAGCTTTTTGACGCCACGGTAACAGCCATGGGTATTACGTTGCAAGGCGATGTGGAAGTGCGTCCCCGCTCCAAAGACGATGCGGCTACCATTCTGCTGGATCCCAGCCGGACCCTGCAACAGTTTGGCCGAAAACCCGAAACGCCTCTTGCCCAAGGCATTTCAAAAACCATTGCCTACTACCGCGAATATGGCATTACGGAAACCTTTACTCACCTGCGTCACGAAGAAAAACCCGTGGTTGCCGTGTAGGCAGGGGCTTGTTTTAAAAACAGCAAGCTGGCGCTATAAAAGACATATTGGAGTAAAGGAGCTTTTTTTGGACGCAATGACAACCCCCGTGGAGATGCCGCGCGCTTTGCAAGGGAAAACGCTACTCGTTGTGGGTGGCGCTGGTTTTGTTGGGGCCAATTTGGTGGCCAAACTGCTGGCTTTCAATCCCAAGCAGCTTTGGGTGGTGGATAATCTGCTTTCCTCCGAGCGGTTTAATTTGCCCTTAGATGATCGTATTCACTTTGTGGAGGCTTCCATTACGGAGGATGCGGTTTTGGCCAGCCTGCCCGAGGATTTGGCGTTTGTGTTCCACTTGGCGACCTATCACGGCAACCAAAGCTCCATTCACAATCCCCTGGCCGACCATGAGAACAATACGCTGACCACCCTCAAACTGCTGGAGCGTCTTAAGCGCTTACCGGCCCTGGAAGCGCTAGTGTATGCCGGGGCGGGCTGTTGTGTGGCGGAAAAAACTTTTGACGCCGCCTGCGCCACGGAAGAAACGGAGATGGTTTCCCTCAAAGGCATGGATAGCCCGTATGCGCTTTCGAAGGTCTTTGGGGAGTTTTATTGCAACTATTATCATCGTCAGCACAACGTGCCCGCCATTCGGGCGCGGTTTCAAAACGTGTATGGTCCTGGCGAGGTGCTGGGTGCGGGCCGTTGGCGCGGTACCCCGGCCACTGTATGGCGGAATGTGGTGCCAACCTTTATTTACAAGGCGTTAACCGGCCAGGCGTTGCCGGTGGAAAACGGCGGCATTGCCACCCGAGACTTTATTTTTGTGGAAGATATTGTTGATGGCCTGATTGCCTGTGCGTTAAAGGGCGAGCCGGGTGAGGTGTACAACCTGGCCAGCGGCCAGGAAACGACCATTTTGGCCTTGGCGGAAACCATTAATCGCCTTACGCAAAACGTGACACCGCTGGCGTTTGAGCCTGCCCGCCACTGGGATCGTTCCGGCAAGCGCTACGGCAGTACTCAAAAAGCCAAGGATGTTCTGGGTTTTTGCGCGCAAGTGGGCTTGGAGGCGGGGCTGGCGCGCACCATTGCTTGGACTCAGGCGCATCTGGGGCAAATTGAACAAACCATGCTTAAACACACGCCGTTTTTAGGCGACTCTCCGATTGTCAGTCCGGCTCGCGCCGATCTGGCCAATCCAGGTCTGGCTGATGGCGTGCTTCGGTCGGATGTGGCCATCTTGCGTTGAATACGCCCGCTTAAAAACCCAGTGCTTGGTGGGTTGGGTGTGTGGTCTCTGTGTGATAGGATGATACTTGCGGATTCGCAAGGCGCTGCTGCTAAAACCGCATTATGCTGTAATTACAGTCGTTGAGAGCTATCCATTCAGTTTTTTTGAGGAGATGCGTGCATGGCCGACATGCCCCCGCAATCGTCACACGATCCGTCTAACGAGGCGGAACATTCTATTACGGAAGTAAAGCATTTCTTTGCGGAATTCTGGCCCGTGGTGCTGTTTGGTAGCTTTTTTCTGCTGACGATGACCATGCCAATGGTGTTTTCCGGCTTTTTAACCCTTCAGGTGTTTGGCATTGTAAGCGCCTTTCTGGTGGGCCTGGCCTTAACGTTTACGCTCCACTGGCTGTTGCGCTTGTATGTGCCCGCAGTGGCTCTGGTTGTGTTTCTCTGTTACCCAGAGGTGTTTTACAACGACGGGAAATTGTCACTGAGTGTGTATTTTTTGGCCGCGGTGACCTTGGCCGCCTTCTTCATTTTGCACGTAAAACCGCCGCTTCGGCTGGAAAAGCCAAAGGCAGAGAAGGCCGTACCTTCTTCTGTGCCTGTAGAAGCTGCTGCTGATGAAGCGGTCGCCCCAGAAAAACCAGCCTTTAAACCGGTGCGATTTGACCGTACCACGGCCGCCCAAGGTGTGAGCCTGATCTATGGCAGTGAATCCGGCAACGCAAAAGGCTTGGCCGATATGGCCGCCGATGAATTGAAGGCTGAAGGCTATGCGGTTCAGGTGCTGGATGCCGAATGGATTGATGTGCAGCATTTGCCGGCATTTGCCAACCTGCTAGTGCTCACCAGCACCTGGGGCGATGGCGAGCCCCCTTCCAACGCATTGGAATTGGTAGAAAGCATGGCCAAGCAGAAGGTCGCACTGGCGGGACGTCAGTTCAGCGTACTGGCCTTGGGCGATACGTCTTACCCGCAGTTTTGCGAGTGTGGCAAGGTGTTTGACCGTTATCTCAGTGCGTGTGGCGCCAAGCGCATCCACGACCGGGTGGATTGTGATTTGGACTACGAAAAACCCTTCCGCACCTGGTTGGATGGTGTAAAAGGTAGCCTGAAATCAAGTGGGCTGTCTTCTGTGGAAGCGTATGTGGAGCCCGTGACGGAGGAGGCAACCCCA
>JANRKP010000005.1:0-88495 GCA_033763415.1 Candidatus Melainabacteria bacterium
TTGCAGAATTTGATTCCGCACGAGCTCGGCGCTTTCTTTGGCCACATCCACGTTACGAATGCGAGATTCGGAGGCGGAGAGGTTCTCAATGCCGATGGCCAGGTTGTTGGCGGCACCTTGCAAGCGGTTGGTCAGTGCCCCAACAATGGCGCGACGGGTGTTGAGTGTGGACAAGGCCCCGTCTATACCGCTGAGGGTTTGCAACGCACTGGCGTTACTGCCCACCTCTAAAGTGGCGTCGTCTACGCCCAAAGCGGTGGCTGTGGCGCTGTTTAGCGGGTTGGTGGAGGCAGAAACGGCCAGATCGATAACGTTGGTGGTGGAGGCGGAGTTGGGACCCACCTGAATGCGGAACGTGGTGGCCGAACCGGTTAACAGGTTCACGCCGTTAAATTGTGTTCCGTTGGCAATTCGGGTAATATCGGCGGCCAGCTGGTCCAGTTCTTCTTCAATGGCGGCGCGTTGTGCGGTGGCCAGGGTATCGTTAGCACCTTGCACGACCAATTCACGCATCCGTTGCATGTTTTCAGTAATTTGGTTAAAGGCACCATCGACAATGTTAAGCACGTTAATGCCGTCTTGCACGTTGTCGAGCGCTTTTTGCGAGCCACGAATTTGAGCGCGTAAGGTTTCAGAGATTTGCAACCCGGCGGCGTCATCGGAGGCTCGGTTAATGCGGAACCCGGAGGCTAACTTTTCCTGCGATTTAGACAGGGACATGGTATTAAAGCCCAGGTAGCGCTGGGCGTTAAGGGAGGATACGTTGGTGTTAACGACAATACTCATAGTAGTTCGTGCTCCTTCATCCTTGAAGTGTGCCCTTGGGAGTGCGGCCAATCCAGCCTGCTAACAAGGAAGTGCAGCCTTGTTGGCAGGTTTGCGTAAACGATATTGAGACAGTGCTTAGAAAAACCTCGTTCAAGGCGGGGTGTCAGGATCCGCCTAAACGATTGGTAACGAGTGCTTCCTCCTGCATTCGGATTGCCCGGGTCGAGTCTTCAAGTATTTGGTTGAGATCTCCTCTAAATGGAGGAGATCGAAGCCATTGGTTGAATGGCTGAAAATAGCGTTGTACGGAAGCGCTTATTTTAGGTACAGACTGGATTTTATCTGTGTGTTGTGAGAACAGTTTTGGGCCAGTGGTTTGTTATACTAAAGGCATCCATAGGCCTGGACGTATCAATCGGTTAAGTGCGTCAGAGTTTATCGCCTCATATTGACTTATTTATTTAAGTGCGTGTTGTTTAATTCAAAGTGTTATCAAGCAGGCGCTCTCATGGCGAGCGCAATGTAACAGCCCGTCAAATGCCAGTGAACGCCTTGATGGAGACACATTTGGAATCAGCATATTGCAATCAGATAAATAAAAGCGTACCGAACGAAACGAAAGACGCATTCAATCAAGCGATGCATGGCAAGGAGGCCGATTGGCCTGCCAGGACCATTGTTGCCAACCGCTTGCGGGGTTGAAGAGGACGTTCATTTTGTCGATGCCAGTAAAGTAGCAGTAGGTCCTTTGCTGTCTCTCTGGAAAGGACTTTTGGATGATATCCTGAAAAGTACAAGGGCCAACGGCTCCCCAACCATTTGGAAGCACTCAATTTTGGCCAGAAAGGAAATGTCGGCGTGAGCTCCTCTTTAAACACACAACCCGCTCGCGAGGTCATTCCGTCTTTTTCGGGTGGGTTGTCCTTGACCGGCTTTCCGGCCGATTGCCTGGCGGTGGGTTTGGGCGGGTTGTTGCGGCAAACCGTGTTGGGCTACCAAAAGCTGGCTTGGCCATTAACCAAACCGCTCATTCTGCCGGTGTTAAGTCAAGTGGTGGGCATCTATTTGGCGCTTTGGCTGCCAAACTTGTTTCAGCAGTGGTTGGCAACCAGTTTGGTTCGGCCCGTGCAGGCGGAGCTCCAGTTGCTGATGGTGTTGGTTGCCATTGTGGTTTCTGGCCCCGGTATTTATTTGTTTGTGAACGGCTTCTGGCAGTACGTGGTGTTGAGTTGCTCGCTGAACCTAAACGTGCGAGAGGGCCTGACCGAGCGTCCCGTCTCGGTGAAAGACGCTTATCAGTACTTTAACGCACAGGCCGTATGGCCGTTGGTAAACTTTTTAATGCTGCTGGCCGTTGTGTGGTTGTTACCGTTTGCCGTGGGCGGTGGGTGCCTTTACCTGGCGTTAACCGATCCGCACAATGCCTGGATGTGGGGCGCCATTTGTGCAGGACTGACGTTGTGCGCCCTGGTGGCGCTGTCGGTATTTTCGGTATTTGGGTCTCTTGGTTTGCAGGTATTGGCGTTTGAACCGCCGTGCGCCAATCCGCTCCAGGTGTTGCGACGAAGCTACCGGCTGGTAGAGGATCGCTTTTGGACTGCCTTGGGTTTGGCGCTGAGTTTGTGGCTAATAACGGCCTTGCTTATCCCTGGGGCGATTGGCCTTTTGGTGGAAGGCTCTGGCCTGGGTGCTCCGGTGCAGTGGGCCATTACGCATTTGGTATCGGATTTTGCAGTTGCCCTCAAACCACCGGCGTATCCGCCCAAAGGTTTTGAAAACTGGTTGCCAATGATTGAGATGGCGCATCAATTTCTAACGGCGTACCGGGCGGAACTTTCTGTGGAGTTGACCCGTGGGCTGGTGGCGTCTTTGTGTACCAGTTTTTTGTTGCCGCTGGGCACCATTGCCTACAGTTTGTTTTATGGGCGTCAAGCCACGCTCAAGCCAAGGATAGCCCTTTTGCCGGAAGAGGAGCTGATGCAATGATGCCAACAGGTGGTGTTGCAAAATGGAGCCTGCTCAAGAACTTTTCCCTACTGCGGCGCCTTGCGTTGGCCGTGTGTGTTGTGGCCGCCGTTATGCTGGGGCTACCCGCGTGGATTATGGCGGAAAGCCCGTTGGCCAGTTATGAGCAACACCTGTTTGGCACGGATTTTGATTCGGAGGTCACGGCAGAGCGCCTGGCCCGCCTGGAACGGTATGTGTTGGGAATGGCGCAAACGGGTTCTGAAGCGGAACGACTGGCCCGGCTGGAGCAGTTGATGCGTCCCTTAATGCCCAACGTGCCGAACTCTTCTGTGTCGAACTCTTCTGTGCCTAGCTCTTCTGTGCTAAATCCTGCGCCCGCTGCGGTGCAGCAAGCCCTGCCACTCGAACAACGGGTGCAGCGTCCCCCGTTGGAACGGGCCGATGCCACGGATTATCCGGCGGTGGGCCGGTTGGAAATGCAGGTGTTTGGCCGAAGTTTTCCGGCGGAAGATATCCAGGTTCGTCTCACTCGGCTGGAACGACAGGTGTTTCGTCAAACTTTTGATCAGCAAGCCCTGGTTGATCGGGTAGACCGGCTGGATTTACAGCTCTCTTCCGGGCTGTCTTCTCATTTGGGGCCAGGTGGCCAGTTTCAGTCAGCCGATAGCCAGCACGTGGGCCCACCTGCCGGGGGCTCTGTTTTGGATGGTTTGCCCACACAGCGCCAATGGGCGCGTCCGCAGCAGGTAACCCAAGCCAACCCCGTTACGGATGCGTTTACCAACCTGGGGGCAATGGAGCAGTACTGGTTTGGCCGTACGTTCCCGGATTTGTTGGTGACTGAACGTCTGGACTTACTGGAGCGCAAGGCGCTGGGTCAAACTTTTGACGGAGAATCCATCAGTACGCGCTTACAACGTCTGGATTCCAGACGACCCCGGGCTTCTGCGATGGGTTCCCCAGGTGTTTCCCAAGGGATGCAGCCGCAGGGGGCACAATCTAGGCCCGCTGTTTTGTCTCGAATGCCTTATGCGTCAATGCCCTATGCGTCAGGATCGTCGGCGCCAACTGGTCTCGGCAGTGCCTACAGCCCGGAAATGTTGCAGATGCTGCCGCCACATCTGCGTCAACAGATGTTGGGTGGCTATTCTCAAGGTGGTACGGTGCTCAGTGCGCCCTCCGTGGTTATTTTACCGCCTGTTAGCCGACAAACCACCACGTTTCAGACCTTTGGCACCGCCTCCAACGGGGTGCCCATCCAGCAGCAGTACTCCGGTAGTGTGGCGACCCCATTTGGCGTTACCACGACCACCCGTCAGCAGCAGGTGCAACTCCAGGGCGGTGGCTCCGTAGTGTACGAAGAAACCGTAGAACAACCCGCCTATGGTGGCTATCCTGTGGCCACCAGTGTTTTACAGCAGTTAATGTCTCTGGAAACGCAGGTTTTAGGCCAGCCGCAAACCACCGGCACGTTACCCTATCGCCTGGATCGATTGGAAGCCGCGGTGTTAGGGCAAAACTACACGGGCTACCCGACCGAGCAGCGTTTGGCACAAGTTCAACGGGCGTACCAGTTGCAGGCCGCAGGCCAAAAGCTGGGCCAGGGTACGTGGGGCAAGCTGGGCCGAACGGCAGGCAGTGTCCTGTTGGGTGTTCCTTTGTCTCCGCCAGCACCGGCAACCAACCTGCCCGGGACGCCTATTCCCGATGTAGCGAACCCGCCCCCGGGCCTCTACGGCTGGTAGCTAGCGCGTTGATGCAGCAGATGCGTTGCTTGGGGCTGTCTGAGTATCCGTTCCGAATAGCCGCCCCTAGTGGCGAAACTCGCGGATTTGGGTGGTGACCATCGCCATTTGATACCGGTTGGCCAGTTCAATCATCTCCGGGTCTTTCAGGCTGCCGCCGGGCTGAATAATCGCCGTTACGCGGTTTTGTGCCGCCGCATGAAGGTTATCCGCCGCGGGTAAAAAGCCATCGGAAGCCATTACCGCGTGGGTGGCTTCGTCGCTGGCTGTTTTCAAGGCACTTTCCAGCGCTCCAATCCGGCTGGTTTGCCCGCCGCCAATACCTACGGTACGGCCTTCTTTGGCCAGGACGATGGCGTTGGACTTGACGTGCCGAACGACTTTCCAGGCAAAAATAAGGTCACGCAGTTCGTCTTCGGTGGGCTTGCGTTCGGTTACCACATTCAGGCTTTGCTCAAAATCGCACGGGGCTGCCTGGTCCGGGTTGGGTTGTTGCACCAGGAAACGATTGGCGCCCACCTGTTTCACCTCCCGGTAGTCGAGTTGCTCGCGGTCAATGAGTGGTCGTGTGACCAGGCGAAGGTTTTTCTTGCCTTGCAACACCTGTAGCGCTTCCGTGGAAAAAGCCGGTGCCACAATAACTTCCAGGAAAATATCTTTCAAATGGCTTGCAGTGGCTTCATCTACCGGGGTGCTAAAGGCCACAATGCCCCCAAAGGCGCTTAGCGGGTCTGCATCCAGGGCGGTTTTAAAGGCATCCAGGCCAGAGCGCGCTGAAATAGCCACACCACACGGATTATTGTGCTTAATAATGGCGCAAGCATTGGTGCCTGCAAACTCGGAGGCGATTTTCCAGGCGGCTTCCATATCCAACAAGTTGTTAAACGAAAGTTGCTTGCCTTGCAGGCAGTCAAAATCCACCGTGGTGGTATTCAGGCCGTACAGGGCGGCTTGCTGGTGGGGGTTCTCTCCGTAGCGCATTTCCTGAATTTTAAGCAGAGGCAGCGTTAAGGTGCTTGGCATGGCGCTGTGCATCGGCTCTGGATTGCTTTGGCTTAGGTAGTCCGCAATGTGGGTATCGTAAGCGCTTGTTAACCGAAAGGCCTCTGCGGCAAGAGTTTGGCGAAAGGGCTGGCTGGTTTCTCCTTGCCCTGTTTGTAGGGCTTGCAAGAAGTCTGGGTATTGCTCTGGTTTGCACAGCACGTTAACCGAAACAAAGTTTTTGGCGGCGGCGCGCAGCAGGGCCACTCCCCCAATATCGATCAATTCTCTCATCGCGTTGAGATCTTGGGCGGAGTGTTCTTGCTTTAGCCCTTCCTCAAACGGGTAGAGGTTTACAATGACGGTATCGATAACAAAAGAAAGCTGCTGTAGGTGATCCGGGCGACTACGCTCCGCCAGAATGCCTGCAAAAATTTCTGGGTGCAGGCTTTTCACCCGCCCGTCGAGTAGTTCCACAAAGCCAGTCACATCGGAAAGGTCTCTCACGGGCAAACCGGCTGCCATTAGCCGCTGACGCGTTCCGCCCGTTGCCAACAGTTCGTAGCCGTAGTGTTCCACCAGCGGACGAGCCACCGATTCGAGCTGTTTTTTGTCCGTGACGCTGAGAAACGCCAGTTTGGTGAGCTTTGCCTGTGGCGTGGTTTGGGTAGATGAAGGCGCATCTTGTGACATGGCGTCCTGTGACATAGGTGAGGTAATCTCCTGTGGTACTGGCAACAATTTGTTAAGATATTTTGTTAAGACACTGGCCACCCAACGACATGCACATGCGGCGATTTGGGGTGTTTTTTGATACAGTATAGGAACCCGAACAAAAGTTCAATTTGCTGGGCTCAATTTCCACAGGCGTTGCAGCGCCGATTGTCGGATATTGTTTTTGCGTTTCAATGCTGATGCCGTCGTTTTTTAGACCTGTTGGGTCGTTTCTTCCGCTGGAGTTGTTTGCCGATGAGCCTTCCCCCTGGGCAAGCGCCTGCCGATAGGGTTGCCGCTTCTTTTTTCGACTACACCTGTGACCGGACCGGAGAGCCCGTGTGCGAGCGCGTGCAGTTGGTTAATTTGGCCTTGGGGTACGAAGAGGCGCTATACTCGCTTTCCTGTTTAGCCCAAGACCGAGGCTTAAGCGAATTGGAATTAATGCAGCGCGTTCGCGAATACGTGATGAGCCGAGACTGCTTTCGGAAGCCCTGGCTGTCGTTTGATGCCACGGCTTGCCCTCGTTTGCAGTTGGCTGAGCCGGGCTGTTACTGCCAATGATGACAGAGTCCTTTCCCACGGAATGGTCGGTTGTGCAGCACCTGGATTTGCGCCAGACCAAATGTCCGCTCAATTTTGTAAAAACTCGTCTGGCGCTGGAAAAGCTTTCGGCTGGCGAGCGACTGGCCGTGTGTATCCGTACGGATGGCGATTCGGCAATCAATATTCCCAACAGTGTGCAACAGGAAGGTCATTGCATTGTGGCGCAGCGCCAGACGCCAGAAGGA
Source organism: Candidatus Melainabacteria bacterium (assembly GCA_033763415.1). Lineage (GTDB taxonomy): Bacteria > Cyanobacteriota > Vampirovibrionia > Vampirovibrionales > JAJTHC01 > JANRKP01. Next base: position 6,968 of record JANRKP010000005.1, read on the forward strand.
AGCCAATGGCTGTTGATAGAGAAAGCGTCTTTACTGCCTGGGCAAGCCAGTGTGGAGGCCGCGCCGTGACGATGCCTTTGTCGACGATGCCCTGGTCAAAGCAGCTTCCGATGGATAAAGCAGTTCCTTTGGCCCAGCAGCGGGCGTTTGACGCCTTGAAGCAGCATCGCTTTTTTAAGCTGATTGCCGGTGGCAGCTTTACGGATGCGCCTAAGGTTGCGGCGCTGGCCACGCTCTACAGCCTGGCCGGGGTAGACGCCATTGATATTGCCCCGGATCCGTTGGTGTTGGCGGCGGTGGATGCCGCCCTGGATGCGCTGCCGGAAGCGGTGAACCGCCCGATGGTGATGGTGAGCCTGGATTTGGATGAAGATCCGCACTTTCGCAAAGTTCGGGTGGAGCCTTCCGCCTGCACGCTGTGCAACGTGTGTGTGCCGCTTTGCCCCACAGAAGCGTTAACGTTGACCCCGAACTTACTAGAGGTCTCCGTTCCGTTGTGCTACGGTTGTGGCCGTTGTGTGGACGATTGTCCGGTCGAGGCCTTGGTCTTTGAGCGTTTACCGGGGTTGTCTCAACCCATTCAGGTGTTGTTGTCCCATTCTCGCGTTGGTGCCGTAGAACTGCATACCCAGCATCTGGATCGGGCGGATCTGGAAAGGTTTTTGAGTACCTCCGGTGAGTTGCTGGCAGGAAAACTGGTGGCGTTGTGCTTTCGGCGCCTAGGGTCGGATGCGGCGTTTGCGGATCGCCTCCGGGCTTATCTGCAATGTTTATCGGAATTTTTAGAGAAGCCGACCGCAACAGCAGATTCATTGAGCCCGTTTCCATTAATCATTCAGGTGGATGGCAACCCGATGTCGGGTTGTGACGATCCGCAGGCCTCGCTACCGGCCTTGGAGGCCGCGCGATGGTTTCTTGCGGAGAAGGGCGGGCAATGGCCGTGGGTGACCATTTCCGGCGGGATTAACCGACAAACGGCAAGCTATCTTAAAAAGCCGCAGTACCAAGGGATTTGTGGCGTGGGGATGGGTACAATGGCTCGCCAAGCCGTATGGTCCTGCTTGGGAACGTCTAATTTTTATGACCCAACTGGGCTGAGCCTTGCCACAGAACTTGTCAAGCCTTTTCAGACTGCCTGATCCTTCGGTATAATTTAAAAAATGCCTGTGGTTCTCTGTAAAACAGGCTGGCGTTCTGTTGTTTATATGTTGGCGTGTGTGCTTTTTCTGCTTTTTAAGGGCTTGTTCATCTGTTAGGTTGGGAGTGAGGCCTTGTTTGTCGTATGACGACCTCGTTCGTTCGTGCTGTGGATTCCTTGCGCGGTCATCAACCTCGGCTGACTTTGGCCGATACTGTAGAGAGTTTGTTGTGGAAAGGAGCGATACACCCGTTGGCTGAAGCCGCCCTGTCTGCGGATAACGATTTAAAATTGCTGGTAGATGTGATGCCCGAGCGCATTCGTCAGCAGCTTTACAGCTTGCCATTGGCCGATTTAATGGAAGTGGTGCTGGATTTGGGCCGTGTGCCAGAGGTGCGTCTGGCGGGCGGGGTGATGTTGGTGCTGGATGATGCCTCTGTGACGGAGGCCGATATTGAGCACGTGGTTCGTGGGGTGGGCCAGTTTACGGCGGATAATCGCGCCGGTATTACCCGCACATTGCACCGCATTAGCGCCATTCGTAACCGGCAAGGCGTGATTATTGGCCTGACCTGTCGGGTGGGACGCGTGGTGACGGGTACCATTGAACCGATCCGTGATTTGATCGAGTCGGGCAAAAGTATTTTATTGTTGGGGCCGCCTGGGGTGGGCAAAACCACCAAACTGCGCGAAGTGTCCAAAATGCTGGCCGATGAGTTTCAAAAGCGCGTCATCATTGTGGATACGTCTAACGAAATTGCGGGCGATGGCGATATTCCGCACCCTGCTGTGGGTCGGGCGCGTCGCATGCAGGTGCAGTCTCCAGAGCTGCAACAACAGGTGATGATCGAAGCCGTGGAAAACCATACGCCGCAAGTGGTGGTGGTGGATGAAATTGGCACAGAAGCCGAAGCGCTGGCCGCCAGAACGATCGCTGAACGGGGAGTGGTGTTAATTGCCACAGCCCACGGCACCACGCTGGATAACCTGATTAAAAATCCGGTGTTGTCCGACTTAATTGGCGGTATTCAATCGGTTACCCTGGGTGATGACGAGGCCAAGCGGCGTTCCACCCAAAAAACGGTGTTAGAGCGAGAAAAAAAGCCTACGTTCGACGTGGCCATTGAAATTCGGGACCGGCACACGTTGGCCATTTACCCGGATGTGGCCGAGGCCGTGGATCATCTGCTGAGGGGCTGGAGCCTCTTTCCAGAAGTTCGCAAGGTGGACACGGAAACGGGCTCTACCAAGGTGTTGCAAGGTCATGTTCACCGAATGGAGGCCAGCCTGACCCCGGAAGGAATTTCGGCAACCAGTGCGGCTGGGGACCGTTTGATGGTTTCCGGGAGTGGCCTGGGCCTTTCGCGTGCGGAAGAAACCGATGAGTTTCGGGTGTTTTTGTACGCCATTACGGTCTCTTTTGTCGAGCGAATTTTGGATCGTTTGAATCTGAAGCGCTATATTAGCGTGACCAATAATATTCACGATGCCCATGCGGTGTTGGCCTTGCGCGGGCACGCGCGTCCAGGGTCCAAGGTGTTGCGGTTGGCCAGTGATTATGAAGTGCCGATTTTTTACGCCAAAACCAACACGATGCCTCAAATTCAGCGGGCGTTGCGCGATGCGGTTTCTGCCGTGGTGAAGGTGGAAGGGCCTCTGTCGGTGTTGTCCTGGCAGGAGACGCCGGTGGATGGCCAGATGACCTTGCTTGCAACCAGTGGCGATGAAAGTCTGGCTGAGGATGCTCAGGGCCTGCACACGGCCGATGAAACTGCGCTGGCGCTTCGAGAGGTCCACGAGGCGATTGATCGCGTGCTGGCCGAACGTCGTTCTGTGGAGTTGGCCCCGCGCCGCTCCTATATTCGACGTATTCAGCACGAGGTGGTGGAGAAGCACAACCTGGTTAGCATTAGCCTGGGAGACGAACCCAACCGACGCTTGAAAATCCTGGCGCCCAAGTAGAGAAGGGCTGTGCCGGTGCGCGCTGTTGGATGCAGGTGGTTGGCGGAAAGCTTTTGGTGCATCGCTTGCTGTACACCAAAAGGTTCGCGAATACCTGAGAGGCCAGATACGCGTTAGAACCGAAGTTGGATGCCGCCCAAGATTTGCTCGCCCGCCTCGGGGTTAGAGAGTCGTTCGCGCTCACTGTCGGTTAGCAGGCCAAACCCTGCATCGAACGAAAGCGTATTGCGAATGTTTCGTTCATAGAGGTTAGGCAGGCTGTGTAGGCCTTCTTCCACGTTGCGCGCATTGCCCAGTTCGTCCAGGCTGCCAAAGTGGCTTTGCTGTAAATTTTGCGGCCCGTACAGGGTGCCTCCGCGGTCCAGTGCAAAGCTGCCACCATCCTGGCTACCGCTTACGTGCTCTGTCAGTCCGCCTGATTCTATCTGCCCACCAAGCGTCAGGTCTCGCCCAGGATTAGTGCCAATGGGGTCACGGCTGTCGAACAGATGAACCGCAACCGTGGGCAATGTGTTAGAAAAGCCATTGGCTTCATACAAACCGGCGGCTTCTGCTTCCAGCCGAGCTTGTCCCATGGCGGGCGCGGCATAGGTATAAATCTGTTCGGCTGGCAGGAGTTGGGCCATGGCGCCTCCTTGGGAAAAGCCCACGACTTCTGCGACGGTCATGCCGTTTTGTTCCAGCACATCGACCACCGTTCGGTAATGGGCGATTGCTTCTGCTGTATAGCCTTGCGTGTTTCTGGTTAAAAGGGTGAGGTTTTCTTGTAAATCGTCTAAATTGCCGCCACGGGTGCCTTGCAGGTATAGGCTGGCCCTATTCTCGGAGTCGATCAATAAAACGCCATCCATTGCGTTAAGCGCTTCTTGCAGTTCGGCTTGTCGCTGCAATGGTGGGCTGTTTTCAGCCAGCGTGGTGCTTTCTGCAGAAGGGGCAATGAGGCTGTAGCCTTCGGGGGCCTGCGGGTTTGCACGCATGGCGTTTTGCAGCATAGCCACCTGAAATGCTTGTCGGTCGGCTGGGAGTAACCGATCGAGTTCCTCTGCCTGGCTAGGAATGACAATGGTTGTGGGAGTGGCGGTATCGCTGGCGGCATTCGTGGCCGAGGCAAAGATGGGGCGAACGCCTAACAAATCCGCACTGCTGGTGCTTTCATAGCCTTGAACCCCAGCATAACCTTGCACGCCGGTGGTCACATCCTGGCTGGAAAAGCTATCCGTTGCTTGTACAGCCCCAGGTAAAGTCGGCAGAGGCGCTGCCTGATTGGTCGCGCCGTGCTGTTTCGCAAGGGGTTCTGCTCCGCCTGGCGAGTTGCTGAGCACAGGCTGGCTGCCCCAACGCTTTAAATCCAATGTCATTGTAACCGTTCTCTTCCTTGATGATCCCCTGATCTTGACTAGGCTTTTTTGAACAACGTTTTTTTAAAAAATCGATACGAGTCTGCTTTGTTTCGGTATGGTTTTTACTGCGAACCCGAATGCCAGCGCCTTCTATAGAAACTAGAGCCTCCTATAGAAATAAAGTAAACACGGTACGCACTCGTTGCCCAATTTTGTCTTATGATTTCATTAATTTTGAGTTCATTCATCGTAAAGCGCGCGATGCTTTGGCGGTAAAAGCGTCAGGCGGTGTTGGTTCAATTCCAGTTGGCAAGGAATGTTTAAAATGGTGCTCCATTCCGGTTTTATGGTGACGTTTGAAGGCATCGATGGTTGTGGCAAAACCACGCAGGCGCGTCTGGCGGCAGAAGCCCTAAGTGCAAAGGGTCAGTCGGTGGTGTTAACGCGTAACCCAGGAGGGACTGGCCTGGGCCAAGCCATTCGTCAGTTGGTGTTGCATGGCCCCGCTTTGCCAGAAGACGCTGTGGTAGAAGAGCCCGTGGCTCCGCTTTGTGAGCTGATGCTGTATATGGCCGACCGGGCCCAACACTGGCAGACCGTGGTGTTACCGGCCCTGGCAAACGGCCAGTGGGTGCTTTGCGATCGCTTTACGGATTCCACGGTGGCGTATCAGGGCTATGGTCGTGGGCTCTCTTTAGAAATGATTGCGCAACTGAACCATATGGCGTGTGAAGGCGGTGGGCCTACACTGACGCTGCTTTACGATGCGGATCCCGCGCTATTGGCAGAGCGTATCCGTCAGCGAGGTCAGGCGGCGGATCGTTTGGAACGCGAGGCGCTGGCCTTCCATCAGCGGGTTCGGGATGGGTTTTTGGCCCAAGCCCAGGCCGCACCCGACCGGGTGGTGTTGCTGGATGCCACACGCTCTGTAGCGGAGCTGCATCAGCAGACGCTGGCCTGCATTCAAGAGCGCTTTCTCCGGGTGGCCCAAGCTTCGTCGGTAAATGCGTGCTAATGTTGGGTGCTGTTTACCAGGAGGCCCTTGGTTTTAAGCCCACCGGGGGCTTGCGGCGCTTTTTGAAAATGCTGGGGCTGGCCATTGTGTTTGGGTCTGCGGTAGGATGGGCAGGTTGTGCGTTTGCCGACAAAGGTCACGTTTGTTTTCTGTGTGACAGTTGTCTGTGTGAGAGTCGTCATTTTGAAGCTGGAGTGTGTTTGCCGATGAGTCCTCAAGCCCCCCGGAATGGCCATGTGAAGCTTGGCGGTATTCCCTGGCTGGCCCGTATGATTGACAAAGCACGGTTGGATGCGGCCGGTACCATTACGGCCCTGGATTTGGAGTATCCTTGTCCGATTGATCGAAGCCTACTCAATGAGTTGGGCATTGACGCCCAAACGTTTCAGGCGATTGTTACCGCTGCGGAAACGGATGAGGCGATTTTGCAGGCGCTGGAGCAGCGCGGCATTTTGCTCAAAAAGTAACCTGGTCCGTTGCGAACGGATCTTGTTTGCTGCAATTGAGGAAAATCGTAGAAGCGTGTTTTCTTCGCTTTTATGATATGACCATAGGGTTCTGATCAATTCTGATCAATAAGGTTCTGACAATTAGGACTGCCCTAGGGTCAAATTTTGAAAGTCGTTGATTGGATGAAACTGGATTTTACCAAACGAGTCCGGTGTACATAGCACTCAACATTCGCTTCATACGGTTTGTTTTTGTCGTTCTATGTTTTGTCGTCGTATGTTTGATTGTTCAATAGCGTGATGGCAAGCCCTTAGTATTGTTGCTTGGTGTTGTTGCTTCAGGATTCAGGAGAGCATTCCATGTCGGGTACTGTTTCCCCGCGTATGATGTTAAATCGCAATCAGGGTGCTGGCCATACCGATCGTCGGGATGCCTGGTGGCTGGAGCCTGTACTGACGGTCCTGGCGCTGGGGCTGTTTACGGCGTACGCAATCTGGTCGGTTATGCAAAACAACCACTACGTGTGGGGGCCCTATTTGTCGCCCTTTTATTCTCCCAACCTGGCGGAAATGTTTCCCGCCATCAAGGACTGGTTTGCCTTTTCCCCCGCGTTTTTAGTGCTCTGGATTCCGCTCGGTTTTCGTGGCACTTGCTACTTTTATCGTCGGGCTTACTACCGGGCTTTTTTCTGGGATCCGCCTGCCTGTGCCGTGGATGAGCCACGAGGGCAGGGCTATTCGGGCGAGCGCGCCTTTCCGTTTGTCTTTCAAAACCTACATCGGTATTTCTTCTATCTAGCTGCGTTGTTGGCGCTGCTGCATTGGACGCATGCATTCCAGGCGTTTTTCTACCAAGGGCAGTTCGGTATGGGCGTTGGCACCTTCGTTATCCTGTTGGATGCGGTCTTTCTCACCCTCTACGTGTTCTCGTGCCATTCGTGGCGTCACCTGTTGGCGGGTAAAAAGGATTGCTTCTCCTGCGATAACTTTACCAAGGTGCGTCACAAGGCTTGGCTTAAGCAAACCAAACTCAATGAGCACCACATGTTTTTTGCCTGGGTAAGCTTGTTTACGGTGGGTTTTGCAGATTTTTACGTTCGCTTGGTGGCTTCCGGTGCTTTTCAGGAATGGAACACCTGGGGTTTGCTAGCCGGTAACGTTTTAAAGGCGGCGCATTAGCCCTTGGCCGTGTGCCGAAATGTGTCTGCAAGTTAGTTTTTGAATCGTGTTGAAACGAGCAGTAACAGAGAAAGCGTGGTATCGCCAATGGCAGAGTTACACTACGAAACCCATACCCATGATGTGCTGGTGATTGGTGCTGGCGGTGCTGGCCTTCGGGCTGCAATTGAAGCGTCTGCCATGGGGCTTTCTGTGGCCCTGGTTTGTAAGTCCTTGTTGGGTAAAGCCCATACCGTGATGGCAGAAGGCGGCCTGGCTGCGGCAATGGCCAATGTGGATGCGCATGATGGTTGGCAAACCCACTTTAAAGACACGATGCGTGGCAATAAGTTTCTGGGCAACTGGAAAATGGCTCAACTCCACGCCCAAGAAGCCCCTGAACGGGTGCACGAACTGGAGCGTTGGGGCGCTGTATTTGATCGCACGGCGGATGGCAAGGTGAATCAGCGGGCATTTGGTGGCCATTCCTGCCGTCGTTTGGTTCACGTGGGCGATCGGACCGGCTTGGAGCTGATCCGAACCTTGCAAGACAAAGGGGTGCACTCTGGCATTGACGTGTTTATGGAGTGTGCGGTGACCGACTTGCTGACCGATGAGGGGCGTGTTGCCGGAGCCTTTGGTTATTGGCGAGAAAGTGGTCGCTTTGCGATCTTTCGCGCCAAGGCCGTCATTTTAGCAACGGGCGGGATTGGTCAGGCCTTTAAAATTACCTCAAACTCTTGGGAGTACACGGCAGATGGTCACGGTATGGCCTTTCGCGCCGGTGCCGAGATGATTGATATGGAGTTTATCCAGTTTCACCCAACCGGTATGGTGTGGCCTCCGGGCGTGCGAGGCATTCTCGTCACAGAGGCCGTTCGTGGCGAAGGTGGCCGTTTAACCAACAGCCTGGGCGAGCGGTTTATGGAAAACTATGACCCTAAGCGAATGGAGCTTTCCACGCGGGATATCGTTGCCAAAGCCATCAACTCTGAGGTAAAAGCCGGTCGTGGTAGCCCGCACGGTGGTGTTTTTCTCGATATTTCTCACCGGGATGCGGATTACATTAAAAAGAAGCTGCCCAGCATGTACCACCAGTTTAAAGAATTGGCGGACGTGGACATTACGGCCGGACCAATGGAAGTGGGCCCGACCACGCACTACACTATGGGTGGCTTGCGCGTTGACCCGGAAACACAGGAAACTACGGTGCCTGGCCTGTTTGCCTGTGGCGAAGTTTCAGGAGGGCTTCACGGGGCCAATCGCCTGGGTGGGAACTCTCTGTCGGATTTGATTGTTTTTGGACGTCGTGCGGGTGTGGGTGCGGTGGCGTTTGCCAAAGCCAACGCCACGTTACCATCGGTGAATGAAGCGCAGGTAAAAACGTTTGCTCAACAAATGATGGCGCCCTTTGAACGCGAAGGGGGCGAGTCTCCGTATCAGATTCATTCCGATCTGCGTGAAATGATGCAGTCCAAATGCGGAATTGTGCGCGATCCGGTGGAAGTGCAGCAGGCCATTGACGCATTTCCAGCCTATTGGGACCGTGTTCGGCGTTGCACCATCAGCGGGTCGCGCCAATACAACCCCGGCTGGCATTTGGCATTCGACCTGCAAAATATGTTAATTGCCAGCGAAGCCGTTGCCCGTTGCGCGCTGCAACGTACAGAAAGCCGTGGCGGCCATACTCGGGTGGATTACGCTAACTACGATCCGTATTGGGCCAAGCATAATTCCACCATTCGTCGTGGACCGCAAGGCGAAGTTCAGGTCGGTGTTTCTCCGCTACCGATCATGCCAGATGAATTAAAGCAACTGTTTGACGAAAACGAGGTGCCATCGACATGAGCCAAGCCGCTGCCGGACAACAATCTTTTACCCTGCGTGTTTTTCGTGGGGAGCCTGATGAGGCAGGTCATTCAACGGGTTCTATGACAGACTACAAGGTGCCGCTCGGCGATGGCATGGTGGTATTGGATGCCGTGCACCATGTTCAGGCGCAGTATGACCCAAGCTTGGCGGTTCGCTGGAACTGCAAGGCTGCCAAGTGTGGTTCTTGTAGCGCTGAGGTGAACGGAAAGCCCAGCCTCATGTGCAAAACCCGTCTGGACAGCCTTCCTTTGGATGAGCCGGTGGTGGTTAAGCCAATGCGGGCATTTCCGCTCATTCGCGACTTGGTGACCGATGTTTCCTGGAACTACAGCGTGAACCAAAACATTAAGCCCTTTACGCCAGCAAACGAAAATGTGGCCCAATGGGATGTTAAACAGGAAGATGTGGACCGTGCCCAAGAGTTTCGCAAGTGCATTGAATGCTTCCTGTGTCAGGATGTCTGCCACGTGCTTCGTAACCACAATCAGTTTGCCCAGTTTGCCGGGCCGCGGTTTATGGTGCGTCTGGCCAGCCTGGAAATGCACCCGATGGATGCAGCCGATCGCATTCCTGACATTAAGGAACGCTTTGGCGTTGGCTTTTGCAACATTACCAAGTGTTGCACGGAAGTATGCCCCGAAGAGATTCACATCACAGATAACGCCATTATTCCGCTGAAAGAACGCGTTGTGGACCGTTACTACGATCCGGTGATGGGCTTCATTCGAAAGCTTCGTGGGGGTTAGGGGCGCTTCTGTCTCATTATCCCGGAAGGGCCTGCGCGCGCGCTGGTAAGCGTTCTGTGGTTTAATCCAACAGTCTGCTGGCGGTTACTCCGGCCTGTACCCCGGTTTGGGTGCTGATGCTTCCGTTGCTGTACAGCGTTGCCGAGCCGCCACTGCCTCCGGTTGTCACATTTTGAATGGTGATGACATTGCTGCCGCCAGCGCCGCTATTGCCTGTGCTGCCTGAACTTCCAGAGGAAGTGCCTGTTGTGGCCGTGCCACTGGAAGCCCCGTTGACGGTAATTTGAACATCGTTGCCCTGGGTTTGGGTAGTGTCAATCGTCACCGTGCCAGACTGGGTTCCCGTGGTGCTGGAGGTATCGTTAATCAGAACGGTGGTGCCCACGCCGGTTTGTGCGTTGTTGATTGTGACCAGTGTATTGTCGTTATTGAGATCTTCTACCACCACCCAAAGCTCATCGGCCGCCCCGCTGGAAGACCCGTTCCCGGTGGATTGAACCCCAATGGTGGTGCTGCCATTGCCGTTTTGTTGCACGTTCAGTACCGTACCAATGTTGGCGCTTGCGAGCTGTGTATTCACCTTGGTGAGAACTTTACCCTGAGGCGTGACGAGTTTTTCAATGGTTTGACCGGTTGGCGTGGTTTCTATAATGAGAATGTTGCCCGTGCTGTTGTTGTAGCTGATGTTAAATCCGCCACCGCCAAAGCCTTTTCCTCCCTTGCCTTTTGTTAGCCCTGCCATCAGGCCACCCAATAGCCCGTGAGAAAACGCGCTCAATCCGCCCGAACCGTTGCTGTTACTGTTTTTGTTACCGTTGCCAGAAGGATGCACGGTACTAAAGACGCTGGCCCATACCTGTGTGCCTCCCATGGAGGCGGCTGTTTCCAGGTTGGGTAGAGAGTTGCCCTTGGGTAAGCCCTTGAGGCTGTTGGGGCCAAAGTTAGATTTTCCGGCCAGGCTGCCTGGAGCGGTATAACTAAAACCGTTATTGCCCGTGCCACTGCCGCCAGGCAGTAAAAAGGCCTGGGTTCCATTGCCTTGGCCACTGCTACCAGAGCCGTTTCCACCATTGCCCCAGCCCACACCGTTTAACAGCGCAGCCGACAAGTCTTCTCCCAAAATGGTTAACCCAGCCACGGCCAGCACAGCGAGTATTCCCATCAGGAATGCGTATTCTGTAATGCCTTGTCCCGAACGTCGCTGCATCATGGGCATACCACCTATCACATGGTAGATAAGATGTCTTTTGTGTATATCGGATATTCATTCAAAAAGATGAAGGGATCCTAAACCCTATGTGAACAAATATAAAGTACCGCTGAATCCCTGAAAGGTCTCAACGCAGCATGGCAGGGTGTGTGGGGGAAAAAATTGATGAAAACAGCGTTGCTGACTGGCTAAGCAATACCAACACATGCCCTAGGCGGCGGGAAGGGTGGGCGTTGAGACGGCACAAACCAGGTTGCGACCGCGAGATTTCGCCAGATAAAGCTGTTCGTCTGCCTCGGCAAGAATTTGGGGGATCAGTTGCTCACTGGGCAGAGCCAATTTTTCGCCTGCCCCCAAGGCCACAACCCCGGCACTGACTGTAAATTTAACCGCCCCAGATGAATCTTTTGCCTCTGCCACGGGTAGCGTTAAGCCTTCCACCTTGCGGCGGATTCTTTCTAGTAAGTCCACCGCCGCAGAGAGGGGCGTATCGGGCAGAAGCAATGCAAATTCTTCGCCCCCAAAGCGGCAAATGACGTCTGTTCGCCGAACGTTTTGTCGCAACAAGTCTGCCAAGGCCTGGAGTACGCGGTCTCCCTGTAGATGTCCGTAACGATCGTTGAGTTGCTTAAAGTGGTCCACATCCAGCATGGCGACACATAGAGTACTGTTGTTGCGTCGTGCTCGCTCTACTTCGGTTTCAAACCGGTCGTAAAAGCCCCGACGATTGGTGAGTCCGGTTAGCTCGTCGCTGTTTGCTAAGGCCAGGGCGCGTTCCAGTACCTGGGTTCTGGCCAGGGCTTTGGCCACGAGGACGGCCGTTTCTTTTACAATTTCAATGGTTTCTTTGGCAATGTGGGTGCCAGGGGTGGTAATAAACAGGGCCAAAACCCCTGCAATTCGGTCGCACAGCTTATCTAAAACGGGAACCAACAGAACGCCCTGTGCGTTGGGCACGCCAAACAGATCCTTTAGGGCCTTATCGCCCAGCCGGTTGCCGTGAATGAGCAGATGATTGCTGGTCCAGGCGCCAGAGGTAAACAGGCTAACCAGGGCGGCAAAATCTTTTACCAGCCGCGGGCGCTGGTGCCGATCGGTTTTTCGAAGCCCGATTTTTTGAAGCCCAATGGCCGTTGCATTCGGTTTGGGCGGATTTCCCGCCGTGCTATTGGCTGCCGGCACGGTTTCGGCCACATACTCGTATAAAATTTGGCCTTCCTCTCGGTTGGGTTTTAAGGCAATGTACTGCCCTACGGAGAATGGAAGCGGTCCGCAGCACTGACGCAAAATGCCCGTAAACACGTCATCCTGGTCTACGGCGCCCACCAGGTGATGGCTCATTTCTAACAGCGTGCGCTGAATGTAGGGTACCGCAATGGACTGCTTTAGCGATTGATAGCTGCGCACGTGAGGGGCTAAATAGCGGGCAACCAGCTCCAGGGTCAGTTCGTCCTGAAGATCGAACGGTTGGCCGCCTTCTTTCTCTGCAATGGCCACAATGCCAACCAACACGTCTTTTGCAAACAGGTAGGTGTGCAGTACGGCGGGCGCCTCCAGCAGGTGTTCCAAAAAATTGTCCGCAATTCGGGTCAGTTCCCGCGGTTTCTTTTCCGGGGTTTGGTCGTCGTTAATACAGGTGTAGGCACCCGATTGTTCATCCAGAACCAGAATGACGTTTTTATGGGTACGCGTCAGTTGGCCAATCCGCTGCTCCAGGCATTGGATGGCCTCAGTTAGCTGGGTGGGTAGCTCAAAGCTAAAAGCCCGGGCCACGTCAATTTCTCGCGTGGCAAAGCCCTGAGGATCCCATTCGACAGAGAGGAGGGCTGAGAAAAGACTCTCTGAAAGCCGGTCTGCTGGATTGAGCGACTGCTGAAGCGCACGATGAAGACTAAAGCCCATTTGCGTGGCGGGATGGGTGACTGAGCCCGCCAATTCTTTATCATAGACAGTTGCATCAGGCCGGTTAGACGGACTGACTTTGTGGCTTGGGCTTGAAAAATCACCAGAAAATGCCATCGGTAATATCCTGAATGGAAGGCGTTATTGCCAAAAGATGGCGAAACGGCCTATGAAAACAGAGATGATGTCACACTCGTCAGGGTCTTTGCCAAAGATGCGATCGACCGGCTCTGGTATAGGCAAAGGGATCGATGTTGAAAGACTGACAAAAGGAGTTCGTGCACGCGCATCTTGGCAAGGCAGACTTCAGAGAATAGCTGTGAGCAAAGTTCAAAAGGTTAAAATAACAACTGAACTTGAGCAGAATGAATGAAACAACAAAAACGATCTAAAACAACATTGTCCCTTTGCCAATAGGGTTATGGCAAGTTTTCTGTGGCTGTTTGTAACGCCAAGGTTAAGGTTGGCTACCGTTTGGTTTCTATGTCCGTAGTGGCCATTGGCGTTTTTGTCGGTCTGTACTGGCCAGCGCGCGCCACAATCGCTATATATATAAATGAATGCGGCACGCGATTTGTGCAGCTTTTTTTGAAAATAGGGGGCAAATACCCCCGCTTTGGGCAGAATGCTGTGCAAGGAAACGTTTTGTGCGTTTTGGCGATGCGATCTTGGATTTTTCTCGCTAAAATTGCTTGCGTCTCGTAAAACGTCGGGCTATAGTTACAACTCGAAAGCCATCAACCACCCATTGGCAATGTGTTGTAAACATGGCCGTTCGGGATACTTGCGGAAGTGGTGAAATGGTATACACGCATGTTTCAGGAGCATGTGGCCGCGAGGCCGTGAGGGTTCAAGTCCCTTCTTCCGCATTTCTCTGTTTGTATCCTTAATGAACAGAGTTGTCTTCGATATAGTCCGGGTGCGCCATTTTAGCTAAGCCTGTTTTAGGGTTTGCACACAAAAAGTGGTTTGCCTAAATGAAATTCTCTTTTGTTTGTTCGAAATGTTTGGCTTCGCGTGTACAATGGGCGCAGGTTCAGCATTGTTTTTCTTCTGCGAGCCCCCGTTGTGAATTCGTGAACAAGCTGCCCGTGAATAAGCTGCCAAAGGGTCCTGCTGAAATCTTGCACGTGTTGGTATTCTTTGCGTATGCTATAGAACAGTGTTTGGCCGTTTTTTCAGTAAAGTACTGTTTGTACGGGTTTTAGGTAGACGGTCGCGTTTTCTGTTTTTTTGTCTAGTTGGAGGATCCATCCATTTCTAAGCCCAGCCCGCCGCAGCCGCCGGCCAATCGTAATAAAGGCCCGCAAGTACTGTCGGATCGTATTCGTGCCAACACGGTTCGCCTCATTGATGACGAAGGAAACCGTATCGTCTCTCGCGAAGAGGCGGAGCGTCTTTCTCGGGAAACCGGTTTAGATTTGCTGGTGGTTAGTCTGGATTCGGACCCGCCAGTGGTGCGTTTAGTGGATTTCGGCAAGTTTAAGTTTGAAGCCGAAAAAAAAGCCCGTGAGGCCAAAAAACGCCAGCACGTCGTGGATGTTAAAGAAATCAAAATGACGGTTCGGATCGACCGCCACGATTACGAAACCAAGGTTAAGCATGCGCAGAAGTTTTTGGAAGATGGCAACAAGGTAAAGTTGACCATCCGGCTCAAGGGTCGTGAGAATCAGCATCAAAATTTGGCATTTGATTTGGCAAAACGGTTTGTTGTAGACTTGGAAATCGCGGGTCAGGCCGAAACGCCGCCACGGTCAGAAGGTCGTACGATTACCGTGACATTGGCTCCGTCCAAGGCTGCGCTAGCGGCTGCGGCCAAACGGGCAAAGGCGTCTGCGCCTCATGCGGAAGATTTGGCAGAGGCCGACGTGGATGCAAGCCCAGAACTGCCAGAAGCAGAACAGACCGAAATGATTGAAACAGGTAAGGAATCGGATTATGCCGAAGATGAAAACCCATAAATCGGGCGCCAAGCGTTACCGATTGACTGCTACCGGCAAGCTCATTCGTGCGCAGGCGGGGCGTAGCCACTTAAACCAAAAAAAGAGCTCTCGTCGTAAGCGTCGTTTGGATAGTTACACGACCGTTCACGTTGCGATGATGAGCCGTATTTTGAGCGAAGAATTACCGTACGCCAAGTACGCGCGTCGCTAAGGTTCCCATTTTTTGTGTGTTCAGTGTTATGGTTTGGTAATCCCACCGTCACGGAAACACTGTGAGGCGTTCACTCTGTAACGATGATTGAAGCGCTTTGGCAGTGACTGAAGTAGATACGTGACCGGTATTTTACAAGAGGAGTCCATCAATTATGCGTGTAAAACGAGGCAATGTGTCGCGGAAGCGGCATAAGAAGGTATTAAAGCTCGCCAAAGGCTTCCGGGGCAGCCGTAGTCGTCTGTTCAAGGTTGCCAACCAGGCAGTCATGAAGGCGTTGGCCTACCAGTACCGCGATCGCCGTAACCGCAGACGCGAACTGCGCCGCCTCTGGATTGTTCGTATTAATGCGGCAGTCCGTCAAGAGGGTCTCTCTTACAGCCGGTTTATCAATGGCCTGCAAAAGGCGGGCGTGGAACTAAACCGCAAGTTTCTGGCCGATTTGGCGGTGCGCGAACCGGCGGCGTTCCAGCAAATTATTGAGAAGGCCAAAGCCGGACTGGCTTCTTCGTAAGTTGGTTTTAACTTTTCTCTTTAAGCCGAATGGGCGTACAATCAAGAAATGCGAATCGCACGCTTCTTTATTGTAAGGCACGTTCGGCTTTTTCAGTTGAACGCGCCCTGTCGATACGGCCTGCTGGTGGGTCGGGTTTGTTTGGAAGAACAGGGGCCTGTTTTGCATTGACCACGTATCCGGCAACGTTTATCTGCTTGCGCACTTGGGACTATGGAGATGCCGATCGGATTGTCCATGCGTTTTCGCCTGAACACGGGCTGATCCGTCTGTTTGTCAAAGGGGCCCGAAAAACGGCCAGCAAGCTGGCTGGTGCGTGCGATGTGCTGCATGTGAGCGAGGCGCTCATTTTTAAGGGTGCTTCGGGGCAGTTTCAGCGCCTGTGTCAGTACGACTCTGTGTGTCGTTACGATGTATTGCGCAGCGATTTGGCCGCGTTGGCCTGTGCGTTGGTGGCGGCAGAGTTGATTCAGGCCGTGTTGGTGGAGCACGATCACTACAGCCAGCGTTTGTATGAGTTGTTGATTCAGTTACTGGATGCGTTGGAGAAGGCGGTTTCAGCGTGTGATTTTGGAAATGCTTTGCCTGCCTGTGTTTGTGCTCTCACGCATTTTCAAACCCGTTTGCTGTCTGTGGCGGGCTATGAACCCCAGTTGGATACCTGCATTGTGAGCCAAACACCGTTGGATTGGCAGCAGCCTCACTACGCGTTTAGCGTGCCACTGGGTGGGGTGGTGGCTCCTGAATCGATGACCCAGATTCCCAGCCACACCGGGCTGGTCCGGATTTCCACGCAAACGCTGCGCTTTTTGCATACCCCACCCCCCGTGTCCGAACTGTTTTCAACAAAAAGGGCTCTTCAGATAGAAAATTTGCCACTGACCCTGGAAAAATCCCAACGATTCCTGCATTATTACTGGACGCAGCAGTTGGAGAAGCCGCTACGGGCTTTTGAGATGCTGCAAAGCCTGCTAAACGATCAACTGGCCATGCAAACGCCTCCAGGGCTCTCTGTTACCCGCCAAGCGGCAGTATCCGGGCCAGTATGACAGCGTATGACAGCCCGCGAGAAACGGTTTGATGAAAATGGGACGACCCCCCTCTTGCTCGACTGCAAGCATCACCGCGCATTTTGCGTCTCCTTGCGAACTTGAAGTACAATAAGCGGGCACACCCATGCCTTTGGTGCAATCCAGACAAATAGCTTTCTGGGCTTCTCTGCATTCTCAGCTTCCTTACCAGGCCAGCTTTTACTGACCGTTGTTGAGTTCTCGAAAGTAAGCGATCTTTAAACCTATGCCAGTTCAGCCCTTGCCACAGTCGCCATCGGTTATTCATTCTTCCGCCTTGCCTCCCGAGGCAAGGGGCTATCGTGCCGTGCTGCAAAACCGGTCTTTCATTACGCTGTGGCTGGGTCAAATTTTTTCACAGGTGGCGGATCGCATTGTGTTTGTGGTGTTTGTCTCGCTCATCGTTTTCCACTATGGGGTGAGCGACCGTTATACCAGCTTTTTGTATATTGCCTTTACCATTCCGGCCATTTTGCTCACGGCCATTGCCGGGGTCTATGTGGATCGTTGGCCGCGCCGTGCCGTGTTGGTGAGTACCAATGTGGCCAGAGGCGTGTTGGTGGCCTTAACCCCCTGGGCAGCGGAAGGTCACTTGTGGGCGTTGTACCTGCTGGCCTTTTTACTGTCTGCGGCTACGCAGTTTTTTGTGCCCGCAGAGGCGGCAACGATTCCTGCCATTGTGCCCAAGCACCAGCTTACTTCGGCCAACTCGCTGTTTACCACCACGATGATGGCTTCGGTTATTTTTGGATTCGCGTTGGGCGACCCGTTGATTAACGTGTTTTCCCTCAAGCAGGTGCATTGGGCGATTGTGGGATTGTTTTTTCTCTCGGCCCTGATGCTCAGCCGTCTGGTTGTGCCGCCACGTCTTCGGCTCACCACGGAAGACGTCTCCGGCTATGGCGAGACGCACCAACAGATGGCCGCACCGCCCAATGTTCGGCAATCCCTCCGGGCGTTGTTGGAAGATCTTAAGGACGGGATTTCCTACATTCAGCAAAACGGGCTGATTTGGCGGGCTATTTGGAAACTGTCTTTGCTGTTTTCCGCCGTGGTGGCCATGTGTATTTTGTTCGTGAGTTTTGCCAAAGCCTACCTGTATGCCGATGCGGCCGTGGCGGCCAGAAAATTCGCCTACATTATTGCCGTGAGTGGTGTGGGTATGGCGCTAGGGGCGGTGTTGGTCAGTAAACCGCTGCATGCCGTGCCGCGCGGGTTTTTAGTGTATGGCGGCTACCTGCTGCTGGGCTTATCGCTTGCTTTTTTGTGTTTGGTAGAGCAGGTTTCTCCCCGGGTGGAAGGCCTGCTGTTTGGGTTTCCGGCAATGCATGTGGGCCCGATGTTTCTGGAGTCTTTTTCGTTTACCGTGAGAATGGGCTATACCTATGGTTTGTCTTTCCTGATGGGCCTTTCGGCGGCGGCGGTGGCTATTCCGCTCCAGGTAACCTTGCACGAGCTGATTCCTGAAGACAAGCGCGGCAAGGTGTTGGGCGTCCAGTTTACGATGCTGAGCACCTGCTCCACGTTGCCTGTGTTGGTGGCGGGTCTTGGGGCCGAGTTCTTAGGGGTCAAGCTCATGCTGCTGGCCATGGCCATGCCGTTTCTGCTACTGGGCTCTGTGGGGTTATATCAGCGATGGAGGCAGGCGTCGGATGCGAAAACCTCTGATATCCATCCTGCCCAGTGGTAAAAAAAAGCGCACGCAGCACATGCGTCGTCAGCCAAGGGTGTATCTGTCGGTCAGCAGTGAGGGTTACGGTCATTCCAGCCGTGCTATTGCCATTGCCAACCAGTTTACGCCCGATGAGATTTTGATTGGCACCTACAGCTACGCACTGGAGCGTGTTAAGTCGCTGGGCTACCCGTGTGTGCCGGTGCCTCAGGAGGTGAAGTTTTTTGGGGATCAGGGCTCGTTTGACGTGGGAAAAACCATTCTTAAAAATCCCACCACGCCCATTATTCTCAACCAAAGCGTGCAGGATGAAATGGATTTGATGGAGCACTTTGGCATTTCTCTCGTAGTGGCCGATGGCCGCATTAGCCCGGTGTTGGCTGCCGCACGGCTGGATTTGCCCTGCGTGGTAATGACCAACCAAAGCGCCTTCTATCCCTTTTTTGAGAGAGACTCTGCCTTGGTGAAGCTGCTGGGCCTTTCCTTTGAGTGGATGATGACCTACTGGCTCTCTAGCGCGGAAGAAATCCTCATTCCCGATTTTCCGCCTCCCTATACCGTTTGTTTGCCCAACTTGTCGGATCAAGACCTGGTGAAAAAACGGACGCGCTTCGTGGGGCCGTTGGTCTCTTGGCAGGCGGAGGACGTTGCCGTGTTGCCAGCCTTGCCACTGCCGCAGCGTCGCCGCATTGTGGCCTCACTGGGCGGGCACAGTTACCGCCGCCCGCTGTTTGATGCCGTGTTGGCTGTCGCGCGTCAGTTTCCCGACATTCGTTTTGAGGTGCTTTCTACCTTTGAGGCCGTGGAACCGTTGCCCATTAACGTGAAGCTACACTCTCGCGTGCTGGATTGCGCGCCGTACTTTAAAAGTGCGGATTTGGTCATTACCCAGGCCGGGCACAGTACCGCGATGGAGTTGTTGACTCTGGGTAAGCCGTCGATTGTGGTGCCGGACTGTCGCCAGGCGGAGCAGGAAAATAATGCGCAACGACTGGCGGAACTGGGTGTTTCCTGTAAGCTGGAATACCAAGACTTGGGTGTCTCCAGCCTTGCCGATACAATAGATCAGATGCTCACTCATCGGTCTTACCGGCAACAGGCAGAAGTACTGGCGGCCCAGGCGCAGGCGATTCATGGGGCGGCGCACACGGCCACTGTACTGCGAGAGTACGCCAATCGGCTGCTGGCCTACTAAGTCCCTCTCAAGAGGGTGCTTGCAGCCGGAGACCAATGGAGCTCAGCTTTTGACCCAAAGACAGTAGAAGGGCCACCTTGCAGCGTGATGAACACGATCCCCCCTATTTTCAGCCGCCTGGTGGAGTGAAGGTAACTGCTTAAAATGGAACGAATGCTACGCGTGCGACTGTTCTTGCTACTGGCCATCTCGCTGTTGGTTATTTACTGGATTGAGCAAAAATCACCGTTTCAGCAGGAATGGTTGCACCCGCCCGCCACGTTGTTTGCCGTGCTAATTGTGGTGCTTTATTGTGGCTATTTGACCGCCGCGTTTTTGAACGATAAAGGCAAACAGTGGCTAGTGCGTTGGCGCAAGGGCCAAATTACCCACGAGAACACCTATTGGCCTTCGGTTTCTGTCATAATTCCGGCCTATAACGAGGCCACGGTCATTGAATCCACAGTGATGATGGCGATGGCTTTGGATTACCCGAGCTATGACGTGTTGGTGGTAGATGACAACAGCCGGGATGCGACGCCCGAGATTTTGGCCAGTCTCTCCCAGCGGTTTGCAACCAGTGGACGCTTTAAGGTGCTGACGCGCCGACAGGAAGCGGCACACGGAAAATCCACCGTTCTCAATGAAGCGTTAACCCACGTGGCGGGCGAGGTGATTGTGGTGTTTGACGCCGACGGTTACGTGGAGCCCGACTTTTTAAGGCGGACCATTCCACTGCTGGCCGATGAAGAGGTGGCGGGCGTCCAGGCTCGAAAGCTGATTTCCAACGCAGAGACCAACTGGTGGACCCGTTGTCAGGCCTACGAGTATGCGTTTGATGCCCATATTCAAAGTTGCCGCAGTTTGGTGCAGGGGGCTACGGAGCTTCGGGGCAATGGCCAACTGGTTAAACGGCAGGCCTTGGCGGCTGTTGGTGGCTGGAACGAAGCCTCTGTGACGGATGATTTGGATTTGTCCACACGGTTGCATATGGCGGGTTGGGATATTCAGTTTGCCCACGATGTCACGGTATGGGAAGAGGGGATTACCGACTTCATTTCTTTGCTCAGGCAGCGTCGGCGCTGGGCGGAAGGCTCCTTGATTCGTTATTTGCAGTTTATGGGCGGTGTTCTGTTTGCGGGCAACGTCAGTGTGCGCACCAAAATCGATCTGGTCGTCTATCTCATCAACTTTTTGTTTCCGTTGTGGTTGGTGCTGGATTACGGGGTGATGCTTGCGGGCGTGTTTTCCGGCGATCCGTCCCTGAAAACCCATATGCTGCTGTCGTTGGCCATGGCGCCGTTTTTAATTCTGCTGTTTATGCCCACCATTTGTGTGGCCATCTATCGCTTTACGCGCCCATCGATCTCGGAATCCATTATTGGGGCCACGTTTGTGAGTATTTATATCTCTTTGGTGTGGTTTCCCGTCGTGTTCTGGGTCGTCTTAAAAGTCTTATTCCGTTTGGGGCACCCCTTAAAGTGGGATAAAACCGCACATCACGGGCATGCTTCTGCCGAAACTTCTTTGCCAACCGCCCTGCCCGGCTCTCGGTCTGTTGGCTAGCCAGGCGCTGTTTTCTGGTAAAAGCGAGCGGTGTTTTTTCGGGTGTATGCTGTGTTTTGTCGCGTGCGCCTGAACATCAAAACTTTTACGTTCTGTTACATCATGGCATGCGTTTCGGTTGAGGGGTCTTTTTGAAATAGCATTACATTCTAGTTCGCCCCCCTGAGAGTCTTTATCACCCCCAGGTTATTTATCATCAATATCGCAACGTTTGCGGAGGTAATTGAGGGACATGTCGACCCTATTGAAAAGTTCTTTGGTGCAGGCCAGTTCATCGTCCAATCCACACTTTGGCGCTCAATCAGCCTCAAAGTCATCGGCACAGGCCGCTGTTCAACAGTCTGTGACGGCAAGTCAAGATCATTTTTCCGTAAGCCAAGCGCGTTTTGGTAGCGATGCGGCAGCGACAAGCCAACCGCCCGCTTCGTCCGACGCACAATCCAAGGCCGAGCAGCCAAAAGCCGAGCAACCTCAGGCAGAAGAAGCGCCTTGGTACACCAGCCCGCGTCGTTGGACAGGCGTTGCCGGTATTGGCGGCATTGGCTTAAGCGTACTGGCCTTTGTTAGCATTATTGGCGCTTTACCGGGCGTTATTTTTGCGGGTATTGGTATTCCTGCCGCCCTGTGGGGATTTGCAGGCAAGCCAGGAGATGATAACGCTTCGGCAACCAACGCAAACGACAGTACGGCGGCTTCCACGCCTGCTGCTCCTGCCGTTGACCCAGCCAAGGCGGAAGCTCCGGTGGATCCTAAGCAGGAAGCCGTTTTAAAACAAACCACCCAGCAAGCGGCGCCTGGTGAAGACTCTGATGCCATTAAGCAGTTTGAGACGAAACTGACCGACTACGTGAATGGCTACCGTTTAATGACCAAGCAAGGCCTTGAAGAGCGTGAAATTGCAGCCAAGCTGAAAATCAATGAAAACGAGCTTCAAGTTATTGCCAACATCAGTAAATCGTTGCTGGAAGCCACGGCTGAGGAGAAAAAATCCTTTATCCAAGGCATTATGGATTTGGCAAGGCCACTGTTTGGCGATTTAATTCCGAAAAGTGAAAAAGACAAGGCTGCTGAGGATGCCCGAAACGCGGCCAAGCAAGAGCTTGAAGCGGAAATCAACAAGTTCAAAAACTTAGCGAATGATGCAGCCGATGCGCTGAATAAAATTGGCGATATGGCCAAGCAGCAAGTCGGGCAAATCAACGCGGCCTTAAATCCGCAAACGCCTGCCGAAGCCAAAACGCCTGTGGAAGCACCGGCTCAGCCTGAGGCTGCCCAACCTGCTGCCTCTACACCTCAATCCAAACCCGTGACGGAACAACCGGTTGTGGCTCCTGCCAGCAGTGCGCCAACGCCCGCAGCGGAAGAAGCTCCAAAAGCCACTTCGCCAGCCAAAACGCCTGCGAAGGCAGAAGCAAATCAGAATTCAATGACGCCTGTGGAGGCTCAGTTGAATGGCTTTGCGCTACTGCTGGCGGTCGGTCTCGGTGCTTCTGGCGAAGCCTTGAGAAACGCCTATAATGAGCTGTTTGGCCCAGGTGGCACTGGCACTGGCGTTAACTCTCAATCGGCCGCCCAACCCGCCGCGGTTTCCAAAGATGACGGCAAAGTGCCTGCTGCCCAAGCGGCCAAAGCACCCGAGACTCCCGAATCTGCCCCGGTTAACACGGAGAAGGCAAGCCGGATTCGTGAACGTTGGGCTGCTTTGAAAGAAGCCCTGA
The DNA here is from genome assembly GCA_033763415.1 of Candidatus Melainabacteria bacterium. Lineage (GTDB taxonomy): Bacteria > Cyanobacteriota > Vampirovibrionia > Vampirovibrionales > JAJTHC01 > JANRKP01. The sequence continues at coordinate 29,628 of JANRKP010000005.1, forward strand.
AAACAAATAACAGTACCGCAGTGAGCATTCAGGATCTTTCCCGGGTGATGGCTGAAGGTGGAACGCGCGAAGGTCGGGGCGACTTTCAGCACGAATTCCGCAAGCGTTTGTCTGAGCTTCACGAGCAGTTTGATGGCATTGAAATCAACGTGGGTGTGGATACCCAAATCCCCATTCCTGTGATGGATCAGATCATCGAGCGCTTTATCGCCCTGGATGCCGAACAACACCTGCAAACCAAAATTGACAACGGTTCCTACACCATTAAGCTGAAGCCTGAACAGGGCTTTGAAGGCCGGTATGGTGGCGAAGGACATCCGGGCTATACACCCGGCTTGGGCTATTCCAAAGACGGTGAAGAAATCCCGAACAAAGCCTGAATTTCTGGCTTCTGAGATAACATCCTTTTTAACGACTTCATTTCAATCGATATGTCTCTCAGGCATTGACTCTGTCCGCTCAGGGCAGGGTCAATGTTTTTTAGACCCCATGCGTGGGTGTACCCTGGCCTGGATCTGAGCCCAGTGGAAAGGCCATTTCGTAACAGCATGGTGACGATTCGTTGACATTTCCGTGTTTTTTTCGGACTCTAGGGTTCATTCTGTAGATTGGACCTGAGCGATTGCGCTCAAGAGGCTATCGTTGATTCATCAATCCACTGTCTTTCGCTTGCCGTGGTCATTGGCTTCAACCAGTACTGCTTCCCATTGGCCTTCCAGCGCCGATGCTGTCAAACGGCTGTCTTCGCTTGACCGGGTGACGCAGCCCAAGTTTGCCGCCGATAGCTTTGTTGCGGGTGCCGCGTCTTTAACCGATCGGCAGGTGCAGCAACGCCTTCTAGATAACGATCGCTTGCTTAAACAGCACGAAAGCCTGAAAGCGTCCGCCCGTCAGTGGTGTGGTGCCGGTTTGGCAGTGGGTTTTGTGGCGCTGCTTACCTGTCCACTGCTTAGCTTAATTAGTTTGGCAGTTGGCGGCTTGGGCGTGCTGGTGGGTGTTTTGGCGGGGTTCAATCGTCTGCAGGAGGCGGCGCGGTATCGTCAGCAACAGGTGCCCCAAATGCTGGAAACGGTGGCCAATGGCCTGAGTGTGGAGCCAGAAAAAGCCCACGCCTTGGCGAAAGAGTTGCAGTCGCAGTTTCAGCGGGCGGAACAACAGGGCAAGGCGTCGGAATTTATGCGTTTTTGGCAGCAGGCGGCGTGTGAATTTTCTCCGCTGCTGGCCCCGCACCGCAGTGCTGTTGCGGCATCTGCCGACGATGCGCAGGTAACCATTTCTTCGGAAACGCTACGGGGGCTGTTTGGTGTGGCAAAGCACTGGAATCCTCGCCCGCAACCGTTGTTGCTTTCGCTAATGCCCCGTGCGCACTATCCCTTGCCCGAAGCCAGGCAACGCCTGCTGAATGTCAGCCGCTGCATTTTGCTGGAAGACTGCCAGGTGTTGCGGTCGTCCGACTCGTCTTCTGCTTCCACAGCCCCGTTGAGTGAGGAAAAAGACCAGACGAAGCACTCCGGTAAATCGGGCAAGAGTCCGGTTTCTTCTTCAGGTAGCGGTTCGGCTGCTCAGCCCGCCGCGGATGAAGCGGCGGCTTCAGAATCTCCCCTGCCGGATTTGCTTTACTTTAGTGGCTAGTCGGTTGGGCCTGCTGAACGGTTCGGTTTGTGCTGGTGAGGTTGGGAGCCAAGCTTACCGGCCTGAGCGTTTGCTGACTGGTGGCGTAAAACGGGCCTGGTAAATGCTGTTGCTTGGCCACGTGTGGCAGCGTTGGCTGCTTGGCCCACTGCTGAAGGTAGTGCTGGATGGTGTTGGCCGGAACGGCAAAGCCAATGCCAATGTTGGAGCGGTTGCCATCGGGATTGAAGATGGACTGACTGATGCCAATGACTTCGCCCTGGCGGTTGAGCAGAGGACCGCCGGAATTTCCTGGGTTAATGGCTGCATCGGTCTGAATGCGGTTGCGTTGACGGTCTATCCGGCTGACGATTCCCAGGGTGAGGGTGCGTTCAAAGCCGTACGGATTACCAATGGCCAGCACCTTGTGCCCCACACGAATGTGATCCGAGTTGCCAAAGGGCAGTGATGGCAGCGATTGGTTTGTGTTGAGCCGGATAATGGCCAAATCCATATTGTCTTCAATCCGACCGACCACCGTGCCGCGTAGTTTTTGGCCGTTTTCCAAAGACACGCTAACCTGTGGGGCCATGCCCACCACGTGTCTGGAGGTGATGACCAATCCGCGCGGATCCACGATAACCCCCGCCCCACTGGCCGGATGGCCGTCCACAAAGGCGTTGATTGTGACGACGGCTTTGGCGGCGTGTTCATAAACCTGGACGTTTTCTGCCTCATCGGCATCGGTTCTGGCTGTTGGCGGCAGGTTTGCGTCTGGTGCCAGCGCTGGGTTTGGAAGGCTTTGCAGGCGTTCGCCCCAGGCGGCGATTCCTGGTGAGGTCATCATTCCAAGTAGCAACAAACCCAACGCAAGATGCGGTTTACCCCATGGAAGGACGTTGTAGAGGGGGCTTAAAAGCTTTGTGTAAAAGGCATTGCGTGCCAAAGGACAATTTCCTCTCAATCTAGGGCTCTGTGCTGCTGTGGGCGGTGTGGCGGTAAGCCACAGTCTTTGGTTAACCGCGTGGGTCGGTGGTGGTTTGCTGCGGTGGGTTGCAACACTCAGGAATTCTCTTGCTATGTATTTTGTAGCATAGCGGGTTCAACTTTGCCAAGCTGAACTTTGCTAAGTTGAATTTTGCCAAGCAACACGCCCCGGCAGTCCATCCACCGGCAATGAATAAATGTGTCTGAAGCGTTTATTTCTAGTTGTGGGTTTGGTTAAATACCAATGGACCAACGTTCAATCAATGGACCAACGTTTGTTTGAGTTGCCGAAATAATACAAAATAATACAAGGGGTTTTTCGCTGTTGATGTTGTCCTCCTCCTCTGCCGAATCTTCGCCCAAGGGGAAACCGCCGTGGCTGAAAGTACCGATTCCCACAGGGCCGGTGTATCAACAGTTAAAGCAAACGGCGGCCTCGCTTGCCTTGACCACGGTTTGCCAGGAGGCGCGTTGCCCCAACATTGGTGAATGCTGGGCCGAGGGCACCGCGACATTTATGGTAATGGGGGATACCTGTACGCGAGGGTGTCGCTTTTGCGCGGTGAATACGGGCAACCCGCAAGGCTGGTTGGATGCCGAAGAGCCCCAAAAGTTGGCAGACACCATTTTTCAGGCCGGTTGGCGTTACGTGGTGCTTACCTCAGTGGACCGGGACGATTTGCCCGATGGCGGGGCGAGCCACTTTGCAAGCTGTGTAAATGCCATTAAGCAGGCCAATCCCGCCATTATTGTGGAAACCCTCATTCCTGACTTTCAGGCAGATGTGCAGGCCCTTGCGGTGCTCGTGGCTTCTGGACCCGAAGTGATTGCGCAAAACATAGAGACTGTAGAGCGTCTCACGCATCCGGTTCGGGATCGTCGTGCCGGGTATCAGCAAACATTGACTGTATTGGCCAATATTAAGCGTTTGGATTCCAGTCGTTATACCAAATCGTCTATCATGCTGGGGCTTGGAGAAACGGAAGAGGAGATTCTTCAGTGTTTACGAGATCTTCGCTTGCATGGGGTGGATATGGTGACACTGGGTCAGTACCTTCAGCCAACCCCCAAGCATTTGCCGGTGGTGCGCTACGTGCCGCCCGATGAATTTGATGCCTGGCGACAGGTTGCCGAGCAGGAGCTGGGTTTTTTATACTGTGCCTCTGGTCCATTGGTGCGCAGTTCGTATCGGGCTGGGGAGTTTTTTATGCGCGGCGTCATTGAGGCCGATCGTCAGCAAGCTGTTCGAGTGAATCAGGAGGCCCCGTTGCCATGATGACTGAATCCATTCCCCCACAGGCCATGCAGGCCGATTCAACAGTGTGGGCCGAGGTGCCGGAGCCTTCCGAGGCGGTTTTACGCCGAATGCTGGAAACCATGATTCTGGTTCGCGCATTTGATGAGCGCGCCTTAAAGCTACAGCGTTCTGGGCGAATTAGCTTTTGTGTCACCTCTATCGGAGAAGAGGCGGCCAACATTGGCACGGCGGCGGCACTGGCCCCGCAGGACTGGGTGTTTCCCTCGTACCGACAGCATGGGTTGGCGTTGTATCGTGGGGTCTCGTTGGCCCGGCTGGCGGATCAACTCTTTGGGAATGCGGCGGATACTGTCAAGGGGCGTCAAATGCCTTGTCATTACTCTGCGCACGATCACCGCTTTGTGAGTATTTCGAGCGTCATTGGCACGCAGATTATCCAAGGCGTGGGGGCGGCCATGGCGGCTAAAATCCGTAAGGATGACGCGGTGACCCTGACCTACTTTGGCGATGGGGCCACTTCGGCCAACGATTTTCATTCGGGGATGAATTTTGCCGGAGTCTACCAGGCTCCCGTGGTCTTTGTCTGTATCAACAACCAGTATGCCATCTCGTTGCCGGTTCGCCGTCAAACGGCATCGCCTTCCATTGCGTGTAAGGCGCAAGCGTATGGTATGCCAGGGCTTCAGGTGGATGGGAACAACGCCATTGAGGTGTATCGCGCGACTTCTTACGCGATGGAGTATGCACGTTCTGGGAAAGGCCCTATTCTGCTGGAATTGCTCACCTATCGGGTGGCGCCGCACTCCTCCTCAGACGATCCGAGCCGTTACCGCGACCGTGAAGAATCGACGCTGTGGCTGGAGCGGGATCCCCTTCGCGTGCTAGAGCAGCAGTTGGAGGCTCGCGGTCTGTGGAATGCAGAGGTGTCTGCCCAGGTGTGGTCTCAGGCCAGAGACTGGGTGAACGAGGCCACCAATCAGGCGGAAGCCAAAGGCGAACCGGCTTGGGAAACACTGTTTGAAGACGTTTATGCACAGATGCCCGAGGCGCTAGAGCGGGAAAAGCAGGCGCTCCTGGCCCGAGAATCTGGTTGGGCGCTGCATGGCGAAGGAGAATTTCCGCTGTAGTGAACCCTATAGAAATTTATTTTTGAGTGCGCTTGCGACGAGGGGACCATTTTAATGAATGCGACGCTATTGACCCATACCGTGCGTTTTAATGCCTACCAACGGCCAGAGGATCCGGCCAATCCAACAGGCGTGCCCTATGCGGAAGCTAAAACGCGTTTGGCTCAGGCTTTAAGTGATCCTGATCAATTTCAGGCCGACCCGGCCGCCTATGTGGGCCGCTTAAGCTACTACATGCAGTTTGCAAACAGTATGAACCGAACCCCTTGGTACAAAAATACGGAGCATGTGGCCCGCGACTTTGCGGACAAAGACACCCAACGGTTGCAAACGGTAGAGCAGGATCTGCGGAAAAAAATTGCCATTGAAACGTTTGCCGCCGATTTTTTACGCGCTATGCAGGAAACAACGCCATTTGCGAACGCTTTTGCCACCCTGCCCCAGGCCCATAGCGAGGCGGTTTCGGGCGTGTTTCAGAAACTGTTGGGCAAGCGATTCTTTCCTAAAGTGGCCGAGCAGCTTGGCGACACAGGCCGGAAACAGCTAGAAACCATTGTGACGACTTGCGCCATTCAGGGCCGCCTCACCGCCGATCAGCGTCGGCAGTACTTGCGCGTGATTAACCCGCAAATGGATGTGGTGGGTTAAGGTCTGCCGTTGCGCGGGGCAATTTTGAGGCGGTTTTCCCGTTCATTGAGAGGGATCGCTGTAAGGGCGTCCCTGTCCTTGCTTGAATAGGGCGTGTTGCTTCGTCGTTTAACCCTCGTTGGAGTTTGTTTGCTAATGTACCTCTTTGTCAACACCACGGTTCAAAAAAAACAGCCACAGACCCGCTTTGGTAATGTGTTGGGGATGCCGGTCTCTGGCTCGGCGCTGCAACCCTATCTTCAATTGGAGACGTATGGCCAAGCCCCCCACTTTACCGTGGCAGATTACTTTCAGACCCTGGCCGATACGTTGGAAGAGGGGCCTGAGCAAGATCCGCATTTATTTGAACAGCCAGAAGATGCCTACCGAGACTTGCTTGTGGATTTACGGCGAGAAATGCAGGGGCGTCAACGTGTGTTGGAAGAACTACAGCAGGAGCAAAAGCTCTCTCATTTTTTAGTGGTAATGCTCTCTGCCGTTACGGATGCGGATAAACAACCCTTGAAGCAGTTTATGTCACAAGCATTGGAAACGCCTGACATACTAAAGGCGTTGGGAGCGCGAGGCCGACACGCTCTGCGAAGCGTGATCGACATGTTTCGTGCCAACGACATGCTTTTCCCGGACGATGTTCCCGGGTATCATAAGGTCTTGTCTGCATAACGGAGATGCGAGCCCGTGAGTGTTAAAACCTTCATTCAAGCCATTAACGAAACCCTTCATCAGGAAATGGATCGTGACGATCGCGTTGTCGTCCTGGGCGAAGATGTGGGCGTGAATGGAGGTGTTTTCCGCGCAACGGAAGGCCTATACGATGCCTTTGGCGCGGATCGCGTAATGGACACCCCGTTAAGTGAAACGGGCATTGTGGGCGCGGCCATTGGCATGGCTGTCTATGGCCTCAAGCCGGTGGCGGAAATTCAGTTTGCCGACTACACCTTTCCCGCATTCGATCAAATTGTCTCCGAGCTGGCGAAAATGCGCTATCGTTCCGGGGGCGATTGCATCTCTCCCGTGGTGGTGCGTACCCCGTACGGGGGAGGCATTCGTGGGGGGCACTATCACTCGCAAAGCCCAGAGGCTCACTATGCTCATACTCCAGGCTTGCAGGTGGTCATTCCTTCTACGCCAGCGGATGCCAAGGGTTTGTTGACGGCGGCCATTCGAGGCGAGGACCCGGTGATGTTTTTAGAGCCTAAAAAACTCTACCGCTCGCTCAAGGGAGAGGTTCCAGATGGGGAACACGTGGTGCCCATTGGCCCTGCGCGTTTGGTGCAAGCCGGAGAAGAGATTAGCCTGTTTTGCTATGGCGCAATGGTGGATGTTTGCCAGCGGGCGGCCCGCAAGGCGGCGGATGAAAACGGGCTTTCTGTTGAAATTATTGATCTGCGAACGCTCAACCCGCTGGACACGGAGAGCATTCTCAACTCGGTACGTAAAACCGGTCGGGCCGTGGTGGTGTACGAAGCGCCGAAGACCGCCGGTTTTGGCGCGGAAGTGGCCGCTCTGATTGCCGAAGAGGCCGTTGACTGTTTGCAGGCGCCGGTTAGGCGGGTGGCTGGCCTGGATACCCCGTTTCCCTACACCTTGGAGCACGTCTATATGCCGCATCCGGCGCGTGTGCTCCAGGCTATTCAAGAGGTGGTTGCCTATCGGTAAGGAGGGGGACGAATTTTTTAACGGGAACGTGCTTATGTGAATTGTTGTACAACAAAAGAATGATTGTATTGTTTCCCTGCCAATGAAAGAATAAAGGCATATCTCTCCTAGTTATTAATAAACTAGGTGCAGGACCGGCTCTTTACTGAGGCGGTCTCTGTTGTTTTTGGGGCCTTTAAGTGCATGCCGCCGCGTTTGTGTGTTTATATTGATGGGTTTAACTTCTACTATGGCGCGTTGGTAGATAAGCCTCAGTACAAGTGGCTGAACCCGGAAGCCCTTGTGTATTGTTTTTTTCCAAAGGAAAAAAACACGTTGGTTGAGATTAAATATTTTAGTGCGCAGGTTAAGGCGCTACCGTACGATCCTCACGCCCCGGAGCGGCAAAAAACCTATTGGAAGGCTCTAGAGAGCCTGTCTTGCTTCCGTATTATTGAAGGAAAATTTGTGAGCCGTACCCAAGCGCGGCGATTGGTTGTGCCGCCTCACTATAAAGTAGACGTTTTTGAAACAACCGAAAAAGAAACCGATGTCAATCTGGCGGTTCATTTGCTGAATGATGCCCACTTGAACCGGTATGATCTGGCGATCGTGATTTCGAACGATTCTGACTTGGTCGAAGCGGTGCGCCTGGTTCGTAAAGATGTGCGAAAAAAGGTGTGTGTGTTGCGACACCGGCGAAATCGGGGGACGGAACTAATCAAGGCTGCCAATTTTTCTAAAACAATTACAGAAGAGCATTTGGCGCAGGCCCAATTTCCTGAGACAATCACTCTGGCAGATGGTACGAGCGTGAGCCGACCTTCGTTGTGGTCGCACAATCAGTGAGGAGACTCTTTCCAGAATGCACTACGCATTTAAACTCCCCGATATTGGTGAAGGGGTGGCAGAAGGCGAGATTGTTCAGTGGCTGGTAACCCCTGGCGACTGGGTGGAAGAGGACCAAACCTTGGTCGAGGTGATGACGGACAAGGTGACTGCCGAAATTCCGTCTCCAATGCGAGGACGGGTTGTCTCTTTACACGCGAAACCGGGTGAAAGATTGCCGGTGGGCCAAGTGTTGGTGACCCTGGATACGGAAGCCGCTGTGTCGGAATCGACATCCGCTGCCGAACCGGCCCCATCGCTGACGCTGCAGGTGACCTCTTCGGCTTGTGCTGCCAATGCCCAGCCCGAAGCAACGGTTAAAACAGCAGCCGAGACAGCCCAAAGTCACCTGCCTGCAGAGCCAGAGCCTGCTTTGCCCAGCCGTCCACTGGGACGGGTGTTGGCAACTCCTGCCACGCGACGCCTGGCCCACGATTTGGGCGTGGAAATTCAGCAGGTGAGTGGCACGGGGCCCAATGGACGCGTGACACAAGAGGACGTTCGGCATTGGGCGGCCAATCACTTGGTGGAGGTCACTCCTATTTCTCTCGATCCAGTGCCTTCAGAGACGGACCCTTCGGATGCGGTTTTAGAAAGGTTGCAACTTCCGCAGTCTGTCGCTCATTCCATAGGTTCTGAAGTGGTTCTAGCGGATGCTGATGCTGCTAGCGAAGATACAGCGGATTCTCCGGTTCTTCGTGCGCCCCTGGTGGATGCCAACGGAGAGCAACGGGTACCGTTCAGTGGTGTTCGTCGGCGAATTGCAGAACACCTGACGGAGGTAAAGCAGCGCGTGCCGCACTTTGCCTATGTGGAAGAGGTGGATGTGACCGACCTGGTCAACTTGCGGCAGCAACTCAAGCCACTGGTCAAGGCCGAAGGGATTCCGTTGACTTACCTGCCCTTTATGATGAAGGCGGTGGTGAGTGGCCTAAAGGCGTACCCGGCCTTTAACAGCAGTTACGATGAACGCCAGCAGGAGTTGGTGTTAAAGCACCACTACCACTTGGGCGTGGCCGTGGAAACCGAACAAGGCCTGCTGGTGCCCGTGTTGCACGATGTGGATCAGAAGCCCATTCGACAGTTGGCCATTGAGTTGCGCGATCTCTCTGAGCGGGCACGAACCGGCCGCTTAACGCTGGAAGATACCCGTGGCGGAACGTTTACCATTAGTTCTATTGGTTCGATTGGTGGGATGATTGGCATTCCCATTATCAACCACCCGGAGGTGGCCATTCTGGCCGTCAATAAAATTGCCAAGCGCCCTGCCGTGGTGAACGACGCCATTGCAATCCGCCAGATGCTCTACCTGACACTGGCGGCAGACCATCGGGTGATAGACGGGGCCGTGGCTGCGCGCTTTATGAACCACGTTAAAGATGTATTGGAGGCGCCCGCCCAACTATTATGGGCTTAGTCGCCTTTCCGGATGCCCACGATTAATACGGCAAGCTTGCTAAAACGCAATAACAAAGCTTCATCTGTTTTATAAAGTCAGTTCAGATTGCATTTTAGATGAGGGTTTCGATAAGACGTTTTGGGCTTATCGCTTGCGCAGTTCGCAAAAGACTATTGCTTCTCTGCGCAAATCCTCTTGCTCGATACCCAACACCTACAGGAGTGGTTCATCCATGAGTATTTCTACTGGCGCATCCGCGCGGTTTGGTTCGGCTGCATTGTCGTCTGGTGTATCAACACCCACGGGCTTATCCTCGTTGCCTGGCGCTACCTATGCTTTGGGGCTTTCCCCCATTGGGGTCGATACGTTTCAGCGCTTTGGCGGCGGGAGTCGGGAGCATTTAACGCAACACACGGTTGAAAGCTTTGCCAAGGGCAATGCCGCAACCGGGCAAATGTTGAACGAAACCCGTGTCAGTGGCAGCACGTCTCAACAGCCTGAGGCACCTAGAGAAGAAACAGCAGCAAAGCCCAGCACGGCCGATGTGGTCGCTCGCTTTGCCCAAGGCGATGCTAACGCCGGGAAACAGGCCAACCAGGGCCGTTTGTCTGGCTAGAGCGTGTCCTCAGTTCTTCAAAAAGTAGCAAACAAGCAGAAACCGGTTCGCCGGTTTGCCGGTTTGACCTGTTAATCCAGCGGTAAAATGCCGCTGGAAGCGGGGCTGGCGGCGGCCGAGCGCGCGGTGTCTTCCAGCACGGTGACGTAATCCAGCATTTGCGCCTGGTTGCCCAAGGCGCGTTCTGGTAGTTTTAGCACGCACACCTTGAGTTTTCGAGCGCCGGTTTTTAGTTCAATCACATCGCCAATGGCCACCGTGGCGGCGGCTTTGGCGGTTTTACCGTTAATGCTTACCCGGCCCGCGTCGCAGAGCTCGTTGGCCACGGTGCGACGCTTGCTGAGGCGGGTCATTTTTAAAAACTTGTCCAGTCGCATGGCTGCGGGAAGGCTCCAGGTTGAGAGGGGGGACGTTTGATAGAGAGAGAGGTGATGTTGTGTTTACACGGTTGCGGAGAGGAAGGCAACCGTACGATAATAAATGGGACGTTGTGAATTGGCCAGTGTTAAAAAAACGCTTTTCCGCTTTTTTTCAACAGGTGCCTGTTTTTTCAAGGGGTATTGTTCATTAAGCAATGGCTACCATGGCAAAGCGTGTTTTTTACAGGGGTATTTTGTCGATACAACGATTTAGAGTTTAGTGTGGTGGTATTCCGGTATCAGTGTTAACGATGACCGGAGAGGGTAATTGCAATGCATGAGTTTTCCGATGAAACGTTTTTAATGGCCCAAAAGCAGTTGGATGACGTTGCCCGGATTATGAACCTGGATACCGGCATTCATCAGCGGTTGCGCTATCCGCGCAAGTCTCTCATTGTCTCTGTGCCCATTAAGCTAGACAATGGCCAAACCCGCGTGTTTACCGGTTATCGGGTGCAGCACGATCAAACCCTGGGCCCGACCAAGGGGGGCATTCGCTTTCACCATACGGTGTCTTTGGGCGAGGTGGCTGCCTTGGCCATGTGGATGACCTGGAAGTGTTCCTTGCTCAACTTGCCTTACGGTGGCGCCAAGGGCGGTGTGTGCTGTTTTCCTGAAGAGATGAGCGAAAACGAGTTTGAGCGTCTGGCCCGGCGCTATACCACCGAAATTTTAAGCATCATTGGCCCGGAAAAAGACATTCCGGCCCCGGATATGTACACCAACGAGAAAATTATGGCCTGGATTATGGATACCTACAGTAATTTTATCGGCTATGCGGTGCCGGGTGTGGTTACCGGTAAGCCGGTGGCTGTGGGGGGTACCCTGGGCCGAACGGAAGCCACGGGCAGAGGGGTGGCGCATACCGTACGGTTGGCGCTAGAAAAACTGAAGTTGGGCATTGATACGCCCACGGCGGCCGTGCAGGGCTTTGGCAATGTGGGTAGCATTACGGCCAAGTATTTGCACGAGCAGGGCATTCGGGTGGTGGCCGTAACCGATGTGGGAGGCGGAGTCTACAATCCCAACGGGCTGGATATTCCAGAGCTGATGATTCATGCGCGGGACCGCGGTACGGTGGTTGGTTTTGAAGACACCGACCCCATTGATAATAGCGATCTGCTGACCTTAGAGGTGGATATTTTGGTTCCCGCCGCGTTGGCCAATGTGATTACTGGTAAAAATGCGCCCAATGTGCGCTGTAAAATTTTGGCCGAAGGGGCCAATGGCCCTGTAACCCCAGATGCAGACCGTATTTTGAACGACAAAGGCGTGTTTTTAATCCCTGGTATTTTGGCCAACGCCGGAGGGGTTGTGGTGTCTTACTTTGAGTGGGTACAGGACATTCAGCACCTGTTTTGGACCGAAAAAGAGGTGATTGATAAGCTGTACTACCTGATTGAAAAAGCCTTTAACGACGTATATCAGTTGTCTCAGGAAAAGCGGGTGGATACGCGGATGGCGGCCATGATGCTGGGCGTGGGCCGGGTGGCCGAAGCCAAAAAACTACGCGGCTTGTACCCCTAAGCCCGGCGAAAAATGCGTGTCGATGGCGCTCACGCCTTGTTACAGGGCTAATATCGTTACAACCCCACGCAGAATATGTTACAACCGCTTCAGGCGGTTCCCTGTTCCGGTATAATAAAAATACACCCAAAACCTTAGAGTAACCTTGCTTGTTGCTGATGTGTTTTGTTGTGTAGTTGTTCGGCATTCATCTCTCTGGAGTCTCTGATTTACATGGTAGGCATTCAGGATAGAGAGCCTCAGGTCTTTCCGCAGATAGACGTTTCTGCGGCGGTTAACTCTGCCCAGGCCATTCAACTGCTGGAAGAGGCGCTGCGTCAGTTGAAACGTTCGGGCTCTGCAACCGCTGCGGGTCTGCCCGGTCTTGGCATTGTGGCGGGCCGTCTGTTGCTCACGCCTGGCGTGTTGTCTAAAATTCGTCAGCTGTTGCAAAAAGAGCAGATTACCCACGTGACCTGTTATACGTCTGTTCCCCAAACGCAGCAGGCTGCTTTAGATGAAGGGTTTTACGTCAAAGAAAAGCCAACGGCGGTGGTTCCCCTGGCGGTTTGGCTGTCGGTGGAATCCGGTTTGGATGCCGCCACTTCCGAGGCGTTAAACGCTTTGGATAATTTTCAGTTGCCGGGCTCGTTGGCCGCGTTTTCTGGAAAAATGCGCCAGCAGGAGCGGGTTCGTCAGAGCTTGCAGGGGCCTGGAGAGTACGCGAATGAAGGGAATTTTCAGGAAACCCTTTACCTGAAGCAGACGCTTCGCTCGGGCCAGTCGATTCAGTTTGATGGCCACGTGGTGATTGTGGGAGACTGCCATGCGGGTTCCGAAGTGGCCGCCACCGGAGATATTTCTATCTGGGGTGAGTTGCGCGGTTTGGCCCACGCGGGTGCTTCGGGCAATGCCGATGCTGAAATACGCGCCCTGAAAATAGAAGCCTTGCAACTGCGTATTGCTGACCGTATTGCGCGGCGCCCGGATCGGATTTACGCGCGCCCTGCTGATAGTAGCCGCGATGACGGCATGCTGACGCCCGAGTTGGCCCGCGTGGTGGATGGCGAAATTAAAATATACAGTAGCCGCAAGGCCGTGCTGTTTTAACAGTTTGGTTCGATTCCATTTTTTGTTTGGTTTAAAAAAGCTTCTGGTTTGTTTTTATTCTGGTAAAAGCGCGCCTAATTTGTTGCACTTCCTATATTCTATTCCCAGCTGGTTTTAGGTCGGTTATAACACGCCAAACCAAGTGATACACCATCGTTAGAGAGGCTCCTATTATTATGTCTGCTGCAGAATCCCATTTTCAAAAGCCGCCGTTTCCGGCGAAAGAGCAAGCCATTAAGGTGGTCGATCACCAACCGGAGCCTCTGTTGGTGGAAAGCAAAGAGCGCTTTGTGTTGTTTCCTATTCGGCACAACCGCGTGTGGGATATGTACAAGCAGGCGGTGGCTTCTTTTTGGACGGCCGAAGAGGTGGATTTAAGCCAGGACCTGGACCACTGGAAAAACCTGACCGACGACGAGCGCTATTTTATCTCTCATGTGCTGGCCTTTTTTGCCGCCAGCGATGGCATTGTCAACGAAAACCTGGCAAGCCGCTTTAGTCACGAAATTCAAATTCCAGAGGCCCGCTGTTTTTACGGGTTTCAAATTGCCATTGAAAACATCCATTCGGAAATGTATAGCCTGCTGATCGATACCTACGTCAGCGATTCTTATGAAAAGCACCGCCTGTTGCACGCGCTGGAAACGGTTCCGTGCGTTAAAACCAAGGCGGAATGGGCTTTGCGCTGGATCAATCATACCGATTCGTTTGCCGAACGGCTGGTGGCCTTTGCCGCCGTGGAAGGCATTTTCTTCTCCAGCAGTTTTTGCGCCATTTATTGGCTTAAAAAACGCGGCTTAATGCCGGGGCTCACTTTCTCCAACGAGTTAATTAGCCGAGATGAGGGCCTGCACTGCGATTTTGCCTGCCTGTTGTACACCATGCTGCAAAACCGATTGCCGGAAGAGCGAGTGCGAGAAATCATTTGTGGCGCAGTGGATATTGAAAAAGAATTTGTGACCAACGCGCTGCCAGTCGAATTAATCGGAATGAACTCTCGCCTGATGGGCCAGTACGTGGAGTTTGTGGCTGACCGGCTGATTGCCGAATTGGGTTACAGCAAGGTGTATCACGCCAAAAACCCGTTTCCGTTTATGGAGCAAATTTCTCTGCAAAATAAATCCAACTTTTTCGAATGCCGGGTGGGTGCGTACCAAAAAGCCGGTGTAATGTCCAGCAAAGAAGAGCGCGCCTTCTCGCTAGACGAAGATTTTTAAGGCAGTTACGCAATACACGAATGATCCAAAGCGGGGCTATGGTTTCCATAGGCCCTTTTGGTGTTTGCGGGCCAAGGTTTGCGCCTGTTCAAACGAAAGTTGCAGCCGTCTGTTTTGCCCCAGGAAGAGCGTCAGGGCCAAGCCTTGGCTGAGGAGTGCTTCGTTGATGGATGTTGTTGTATCCGGTGTGGTGTACACGTACGCCAATCGCCTACCATAGCGATCGAATTCGGTGATATCGTAGGCCAGATAAACCGTTCGCTGGTGTACGTTTTTTGCCAGAAAATCCATTGCCGCTTGCGCATAGGGCTCGTTCTGACCCGATCGATTTTTGCGGGAGTAGTGCATCTCTGGCGCATCAATGCCCAGGAGCCGAATGCGTTCCGCAGCGCTATCGATGTGGCCGTTGTGGTTGAGGTCACAGCCCAGCGTATCCCCATCGTAGAGAAGCAGTACCCGACAGGGCACGCGCGCGTGTTCAGCCAGGTTGGGTGGTGGTAAGGGCGTCGGGTGTGTATTTGCCACAGACCGGCAGCCCCCGGTGAGTAACAGCGCCGTCAACAGTAATCCGGGCTTCAGCCAGCGTAGAATGGGGCGCGTGGTGTTGCTGTTAACCATAGGTGGCGTGCTTTCTGGGGTGGTTGAGGTTAACGAATGCGGTGGGGCTTGTATTGGTTTGCGGATTGGTTGATCATGAGCAGGCGCTATTTGGTAGGTTTTGGCTGGGAAGTAATCCCACGATGAAGCAGGAGGATGGATGTCATGCAGTCCATGGGGCCGTTGAGTCAAGTGTCTGGGTCTGTTTTACCGAAATTTGGCTCATTATATCGCGTTAAACTGGGTGGCGAGCAACCATCACCGGCGACCCCCAGTATACTACTGTACGGTTTGGCCGAAGAAGATGTGTTTGATCCGATCATGACCCGGGTTCTGGCCGCCGAAGACGAACAGGGCAAGGTGACCTGGTTTCAGGATTTAGAAAAACAGTATTTAGACAACAATCATTTGGTGGCGCTGTTTCCGCATAGCACCTTGGGTTGGGTGGTTGCCGCAACCCAAGAGGATGTTGGCGGTTTGGAGCGGAAAATTGCCGCTTCCTTGGCCACGGCAACCGGTAACACCGAATATGCTGACCGGGTGAGTCGAACCGCGTTGATTGAGTCTTTGGGCATGTCTCACGATGAAAACCCGTTTGCCGGTTTGGATTTTGACAACCCAGCCATTGCCCAGGCGTTTGATCGGGGTTTAGACGAATACCTGGCGGAAAAGAATCAGACGATCAGTGAAGATGGTAAACAAGGGCCGCCTGTTTTGTCGGTTATTTTATAGGGCGCATCAAACCATAGCGCTTTTGTAAATTGGTTTCAGCTCCGGTGCAGATAAGTTATCGAGACGGCTGGGTTTGCGTTGTGCCAACGGCTTGGATTTGGCTGCTGCGGGTGCTTTAATGGGCGTGCCAACATGCAGCGCAGCAGCGAATGAGGAGCAATCTCTGATGAAAGTGGCGGTCTTTAGTGCCCATTCTTACGATGAAACCTTTTTACAGGAAGCCAACGCACCGTATGGGTTTGAGCTAACGTTTTTTAAATCGCACCTGGCGCCAGAGACGGCTCGGCTGGCCGATGGGGCGGATGCGGTTTGTGTGTTCGTGAACGATGACCTTGGGGCGGAAACCTTGCATCTGCTGGCGCAAGGAGGCGTTCGGGTGGTTGCCCTGCGTTGTGCGGGCTTTAATAATGTGGATTTAGCCACGGCGGAACGCCTGGGCATTCGTGTGGTGCGTGTGCCCGCCTATTCTCCCCACGCGGTTGCCGAGCATGCCGTGGCGTTAATCATGACCTTGAACCGGCAAACCCACCGTGCTTACAACCGTGTGAGAGAGGGTAACTTTCGTTTGGCGGGTCTGCTGGGCTTTGATGTTTATGGGTTGACGGTTGGCGTGGTAGGCACCGGAAAAATTGGTCAGTGCTTTGCGCGCATTATGCATGGCTTTGGCTGCCAGGTGCTGGCTTCTGATCCCTACCCGAATGAGGCGTTAAATGCCTATGCGCGTTATGTGCCATTGGAAACGCTTTGGCAGCAGTCCGATGTGATTAGCCTGCATTGCCCGTTAACGCCACAAACGCACCATTTGGTGAACGAAACCGCTATTAACCAAATGAAGCCTGGGGTGATGCTGATTAATACCAGCCGGGGCGGTTTGATTGATACGGCGGCTGTGATTGAAGGCTTGAAGCACGGACAAATTGGCTATTTGGGCTTGGATGTTTACGAGGAAGAAGAGCACCTGTTCTTTGAAGATCTCTCTGGGCAGGTGATTCACGATGATTTGTTTAGCCGCTTGCTGACGTTTCCCCATGTGCTGATCACAGGCCATCAAGCATTCTTTACGCGCACGGCGCTGGAGAATATTGCCCAAACCACGCTAAACAACCTGTCCTGTGTGCTGGCAGATCGTCCCTGCCCTAACCAGGTGCTGCCACCCCCGGGCAGTGTTGGTTGTGTCATTAGTTAAAATTTTTATACAGAGCGGGAGAACCCAACGGTGAAGCAACTAGACAACCAAGCCCTGGCCCAACTGTTAGCCGAGCAACCAACAGTACAGGTGGTGGATGTGCGTAGCCCGATGGAATACCATATGCTGGGCCACATTCCTGGGGCGGTGCTCATGCCCTTGCAGCAGTTGCCCAACCTGTATACGGAACTGTCTGCAGAGCTGCCCACGGTGGTGGTTTGCCAACACGGGGTGCGTAGCGTGCATGCCGCAGAATTTTTAACCGGCCAGGGCTTTACCCAGTTATATAACCTGGAAGCGGGCATGGCCGAGTGGGATGGCGCGGTGGAAGATGGAAAAACGTCTGCCCAAAGCCCTTGATGGGCACAAGTAGCAAGAGGGATTACTAAAGAGGATACCGCTCTCCATGCTGTACACGAGCCAGATCACGATGCCGTTGCTGGAGCCCTTGCGCTTTGGCGCCAAGCCGTTGCCCTCTAAACCACAGGAGGAAGACCCCAACCCGCAGGAAGTAACGTCACGGGGGGCCCGTCAGCAACGCCAGGTGGATGAATTTAAGCGTGAATTACAGTCAGCGCTTCCAGGTAAACCGTCTGTGGCCGGTAGCACCATTGCCGATCTGGTGGATGTGGGCATTGGCGCGTTTCCGGTTGCGGGCGATCTGGCGGGTGTGGCCCTGACGGTGTTGTTGCTGATTAAACACAAAGCCTACCACGCCCGGTTTATTCCCTGGTTGGCGGCCATTGTGCTATCTACGGGCATTGATTTGGCCGCAGGGGTGTTGCCCATTGCAGGCGATGTGGCCGATGCTTACCCAAGTAATTTAATCAATGCGGTGCTCATTCGCGGGGCTGCCGCCGATGCACGAAAGCGTGCCGAAAACGCTGAGCTGGACAGAAAAAAGTAAGGGCGAACCCGAATAAAATCGATTGATCGGACATGGAAATGTAACAAAATTTTTATAAATTCTTTCTTTAGCGGGTTTATTTTTAATGATGCTGGCACAAAAGTTCTTCAAACAACGTTTATCCATTTGGGAGAATGAGAGATTCTAAATTGCGAATGAATGAACGCGGTTTGTGCGTTATTCAACGTCGCGGTTTTCCCAAGGTGTGTTCTACTAAGGAGTAAGAGAGTTACGTTCTGCCTGCGTGCTTACCAACGGACTGTTGGCAAGTTCAGCGTCGATGCAGGGAGATATTGGGGAGTAGAGAGAGATAGCGTCTTATGGCGGGATTTCAGTTTAACTTCGGCAATTCAATTGTCACCAACCTGGTGAATAACATCAGTTTTGATGGGGGCAACGTTAGCTTTAATAGCAATGGCTTTTTTAGTGGGGTTGCGGGCGACTTTACCGGGGCAGTGACCGATTACTTTGGCTTTGGCCAATACACGGGCTCGAGCTCAAACAGTAACCAATACTCTATTGCCAATGGAACCCATATTCCCTCTCTGGTAGAGCAACGCGAGGCGGCCCAGCGAGAAATTGCGCAGCAGGTGTCTTCCATTCAAACGCGTTATGAAGAAGCGATGCGCCTGCCCGAAGGTCCCCTGCGACAGAATGCCTTAGATGGTGTTCGTGGCGAATATGAGCGGCTTAGGCAATCTGGTGCGTTAAGCACCATGGGCCAAGGGTTTGGGGTGGAGCTTCCGCGCTTGGAAGGGCTCATGGCTCTGACCGGCGATGTTGATCCCACGCTAGGCGATATGAGCTTGATGAGAGGCCAAGGTCTGCCCCCCGTGGCGACTGACCCGGATGGCTTTTTGATTACCGACCCGGCCAATTTACCCGCTGGTTTCGATCCTTCCAGCTTACCACCGGGTGTGGATCTTTCAGACATTCCGCCCAGTTGGATTCCTTGGTACGTTCAGCAGGACCAAGTGGCGTAGACAGGTTTGTATAAAATAAATAGATTCATTGCTGCGAGTCCATGAATTAAAGAATAGAAAATACTAATTTTCTTTTTTGGGTGGTACCGGCAATCAGTCTGTAGCGACTTTAATGTTTTAACGTGCGATGAACCAAAATAAAAAAGTCTACTGTGTGTAACTTGCAGTGGATTTCGTTTGCCTACCGTTTTAGAGCAAAAAAAATTGCGATAAAGCGGTAATAGTTATATACATACAAAGGGGAGGGTGGATATTATGCCGGAATTGGGCGGCTATCAGGGGCATATTGTGGGTGGTTCCAGTGTTGGGGGTTCTCCACAGCAGTTTTTCGTTCGAGATAATGGAAATGGTCGTTTAGACACAAGCGATCGGGTTACCAATTTTAGACCAGATGAGCTTTCTCCCTGGGAATATCCGTTTGATAATCCCCAGGTCATTCGTAATTCCCGAACCGGTGAGGTTGGGGTTCAGTGGCGAGATAATTTCTATCCCCAAGCGGGTCCTGCCCAAGAAAACATACTACCGCCGCCCACACGGCAATCCAGCCAGCCAACAGCGGGAGGCAACAATAGCACAGCTGCCACAACGGCTAGCACACTGCCGGTGTTAAATGATCAGCCGGGTACCATTGTGGGTGACGATCAATCGCGGCAGTTTTTTGTGCCAGATACCAACGGCAATGGCCAGTTAGACTTGGGCGACAATGGTTCCAGGCCCACCAATATGCGAGATAATGCTTCATCGGACTGGGAGTATACGGCTGGGCAGCCAGTCTTGGCAGAGCTGAACGGTGAGGTTGGCGTTCGCCACGGAAGAACATTCTACCCGCAAGACGGTAAGCCGGTGCAACTGTCTAGCTCGCCCCAAGCTTCTGGAGCGACGGTAACGCCCCAAAACCCAGACACCATTACGAAGCCGCGCAACCCAGTTTCACAGGCGGTGACAAACTTTGGTAATGGTTTCCAAAATCCAGATCCTGCAGACAGTGTCTCGGGAAATCCTGCCTACGGGGCAGGACAGGTTACCAGACGTCTGGCAGATACGGCGGGTAACGTGATCTCTCTGCCATTTGCGTTGGGTGGTTGCGAAGCCCAGCCGGAGAGAAACTGTGCCGCAGAATTTCCGCAAGGCGGCCAGCCCTACAGCCAGTGCATTCAGGAAAAGAACGGTGGCGGTGGCTCTGGTACGGGTGGCGGGCTTAACGAGCGCGTAGATGGCATTTTGGATGAAGGTGGTTTGCAGAGACCTCAGGGAAATGGAGCCCCTCGTACCCTGGATGAATGGGGGCGCGGCATGAAGGATAATGTTGACAATCGTCGTCAAATAAATGAGCAGCTCGGTGGCTCGGGTGGCGGCTCTGGCCAAACCACTCAAAATCCGGTTACAGGCGAGATTTGTACTTTTACAGGGGCGAGCAGCCGCTCGGGTGCAGATAATTATGCTTGCCCGAGTGGTGGTAACGTTGTAGATACGCTTGATGGCAGTCGAGTTGTGAAGGATTCTCAGGGCAATGTAATTCATCGGGAATAAAATTTTCTTTCAAAGTCCTAAAAGACGTGCGGCCCGTTCAGATTGGGTTGCGCGTCTTTTATTGCCTAGAAAAAAAGTTTAGCCACACTAACACCATCCGGCTGATGCAGTGCCCGCCAATACCGTCTATCATAGAAAGTAGAGACAAACCCGCTTGGGTAAGTGCATACGCAATAGACGGATAGCGGTTGTTATGTTTGACCTTAACTACCACGGCACACAGGCCGAGTTTGAAAATCAGCAGAAAGAACCCCTGCCGGACTTATGTCATAAGTGCGGCCGTTGCTGTCGTTCGGCCACAACGTACCACTCCTACCAAAAGCTGCTGGAGTTGGCTGGCCAGGGAGACAAGGAAGCCATTGATTTTCTGTCCATCTTTGAGCCCTATGAGTCGGTGGAGGCTGCCCTTGCAGCGGTGCCTGAGCAGGTGGAGCAGGTGCTGGATGTGGTGCGCAAGCGCGTGGATATGGATGAGGCCGAGCTGACGTTTTATCATTGCCGGTTTGTAACCCCGGAAGGCTTGTGTGGCATCTATGAGCGTCGGCCCCGCTGCTGTAAGGAAGCCCCAGGCCATGGTTGGGCTGTTATGCCGCCAGGCTGTGGGTTTGAAGGCTGGCAGTTTGAGCAGCGCGAAAAACAAAAACGCATGGTTCGGGACCTAAAAAGTACGGCCTACCTGCTGGCGCAAATGTCGCCCGATGGGGTGAGCCACCCCACGCGCTCTGGGGTGACCCTGGCCGATATGGAGGCAATGGTGGAAGAAAAAATTGCCCCTTGGAAGCAATTTGGCGCCGATCACTGGTAGGTTGTGCAACGGACGCCCAACCGATACGATTGTTTTTAAACAACGAGTGAAGGAAAAACTTTGATGGGAAACGCACCCGATTCTCCCTTGGGTTTGGCCAAGCAGGTAGAAAACTTGATGAAAATGCCGCAACGCCTGTGCAAGCAGCGCGGTATTTGTTGCAAGGTGGCGCCGTTTAAGGGCCTCATGCAGGTGGATGAAATTCGGGCCCTGGCCCAGGGCGATACCATTGAGGCGGAAATGGCCCGGGATTTTCTCGCCCTGTTTTTGCCCTACAACAGCTTGGATGAAGTGCGCGCCATTGCGCCCGAGTTTGTGGAGCGGGTGCAGGCCCAGGCCGTTAAAGGGGGTCGCCATCCAGAAAACATTGGCCTGTTCCACTGCCGATTTGTGCAAGCGGATGGCCGTTGTGGCGTGCACGAGGATCGACCGGTGGGTTGTCGTATGTATCCATTTCCGCACAAAAATACCATTTATCATCCGGGCTGTGGCTTTGAGCAGCAGGGTAAAGAGAACTGGGACAAAATTAAGCAGATTCTCGCCTCATTGGGTATGTCGGAAGACGATGTGTCCTAAGTAGGCAGTGAGTACATTGAATGCTCTACCCTGCCGAGGGGCGTTCCGACCCTGCCGAAGGTTTATCTGACAGGGCGAATGCCGCTGTAACTGGTGACATCCAACTGCCAGTGCCCTGGCTGCTTGCCCGGAAGAAAGCCCAGGCGTTGGTACAGGCTGCTGCGCTGGCCGGTTCTGGCGGAATGGCTTACGTCTTGCAGCACAATTTGGTTTATTTTGGGGTGCTTACGGGCAAAGGCAATAAACTCTTGGAGCAGTCGGGTGCCCAGGCCTTGGCCTTGGTGGCTGGGGGCAACACCAATGTGATCCACCATGGCACAGCCCTTTCGGTTGATATCCACCCAGAGGTGGGCAATCGGGTCCGTTTCCAGCGATCCCGTTTTCAAGACTCTCTCGTAGCGAACGCCCAATAGGCTTTTGGGCAACGATAGCTGGCTTATAATTCCCTTAAACGCCATTGAAAGCCCTTCCTAAGGTGAGGTAGGCCCTAAGCATTGCTAAATTTTATTGTTACCAAAGCGTGGCGGAAGGGGTACGCTCCGTAGAAACCACGATTCGTACAAGCCACGATTCGTACAAGCCACAATTCGTACAAGCCACACTTTGTAATAACAAGGTGCAACTTAACAAAGGCGCCCCTAACAGGTGCCTGTAACGCCAAAGCAGGTGCTTGGCGCGGGCCGCTTGCCTGGGTTGGTTACCGCACAACCGTTTTGGCGGTGCGCGGTTATTGTCCTACCCAGCCGTGGGGCAGGGCACTGTTACCTAATATTTGTGCATTGTCGCAACCAAATGCCATTGTATTCGCACGATTCCAGTTTCACCGTCAGGTAGTGGCAGGGGCATTGCTTTCATTATTTTGTCGTCGCAAACAAAATAAAGGACCAGCCAGCCTTGCGTGTTCTGGTAGAACAGGCGCCGTTTGGGTGCTGCTGCCACAACAGAGTGTGTGATTCCCTGGGTGTTTTAAAAAAGCATGAATCGTGTCAAAAAGGTTGTGCCAAGTATCGAGATAGAGCAAGTATTGAGATCAAGACAATGTGTGTGTGTGTGTGGACTGCCGCCGATGAGGCGTTGTGTTGCCCGTTGCTTAGGCGTTGCCCATCAACCCGAAGGAGCTGGCGATGTTTTTGGAAATAACTTTCCGTACCGCCTGAATTTCGGTTTCCACGGCCTGGTGTTGGGTGGTAATGCGGTTGGCAATAACTTCCAGGCGTTTATCCTGGTTTTTAATGCGTTCCTGCAAAATTTCCAACTGTCTAATTTGTGGACTGTTCGGGTCCAGGTTACCCAGGGTGAGGAACAACCGGTCCATCACGTTGGCCAGTCGCATCCGCGCCTGTTGGATTAGCTGGAGTTGAAATTCAAGGTCCGTTTTGCGTGCAACCAGCATCAGTAGCCTGGCTGTACTTGCTGCAAACCCCATAGTATCCCCCCTATAAGGTGCTATTGTTTAAGTGGGTAAATTCAAAAGGTATCAATAAATTGCCATCTTAGTTGCATAAAAACAACACCTGGATATTTTGTGCTGGCTTATTTCTGCGAATAAGCTTTATGCAAGTAGATGAATGATTGAAGACCTTGCTTTACCCGTTGTGTGGGCCTGTTGTTCTGGGCAGAAATAAAGCAAACGTGTCTCTCTGTGTGTCTGCCAATGGGTGTTTTTTTTGAAGACAGTATCCGCACCCGCGTGATACCTGCTGAGGATAGTTTCAGATTTGATAGGGCGATCTTGGTGTTCGTCTCTGTTCCGGTGCCTAATTTGCAAGTTCTAAATCAGTGCTGTTGATTGTGCTTCCGGTTCTTGCTGGCTGCGGACTCGTCGTGTATTTCCCAGCTTAAGCATCGCCCATCAACCCGAAGGAGCTGGCAATGTTTTTGGAAATAACTTTCCGTACCGCCTGAATTTCGGTTTCCACGGCCTGGTGTTGGGTGGTAATGCGGTTGGCAATAACCTCCAGGCGTTTATCCTGGTTTTTAATGCGTTCTTGTAAAATTTCTAGTTGCCGAATTTGCGGACTGTTCGGATCCAGGTTACCCAGCGTAAGAAACAACCGGTCCATGACGTTGGCCAGTCGCATCCGCGCCTGTTGAATGAGCTGAAGCTGGAATTCGAGGTCCGTTTTTCGTGCAACCAGCATGAGTAGCCTGGCTGTACTGGCGGCAAACCCCATATGGCGTTATCCCTCTCAGTGTCCTTTGATTATCGTCCCCTTAGCATCTTTGCCCCTTACATCTTTGTATATGCATAAAACCCACGAGCGAGATTTTTGAGCGTGTTTTTTAAGAATTAAACAAGATTTGTTATTAAAATCTTGTATACCTTAGCCCGGTGCCTTTTTGCTAAGATACAATCTGTAATGTTTTCTGGTTTCAACAAGCACAAAGGAGCCCGCGCATGATGACGACCCACAGCCTAATTGTGGTATGCCACCTGTTGGCCATGAGCCTATGGTTGGGTGGGCTGGCGTTCCAGTGGGCAGTGTTGGCCCCGGTTGCCAAACAGCTGGAAGGCGATCGCTTTCCGGGGATTCTGTTTGTAAATGCAGCCATGGGGTTTCGTTGGGTTCAGTGGGGGGCGTTGGCCTTAATTGCCCTGACGGGTTTGCTGCAAATTATGGGCCTGGGCGGTATGAAGGCGCTGCCCGTGCCGGTGCACATTAAAATTACCCTGGCCTTGGTGATGGTGTTGCTGACCTTATACAACACCTTGAGCCTGACCCCAAAACTGGCCCAGGCGCTTACGGCCAACGATGAAGCCTTGACCCGCAAAACCTATGGTCTGCTAAGCGCCATTTCCTGGGTGGTGTTGCTGTTGGGCTTAGGAATTTTGGCCTTATTGGGCGCTTCCGGCCTGGTTTAAAAGTTGGCTAAAAACGGAACAGCAAATGGCTGGTTGGGTCCGCCCCCAAAAAAGTTCCAGTAGGCTCGGGTATCCAGGCTACCGCCTTGGTTGAATGCCCGCTGTTGCAGTGAGCCTAAAATTTGACTGTTACTGAGGCCAAAATCTTCTAGCTGGGCGGCCATGGCGCCAACCGCAGCGGAAGCCTGCGAGGTAAAGCGACCTTCGGCCATAACGTTGCCCGGACCCGACACCGGATTGAACCGATTTTGCCGGTCTGAGGCCATAACAATAATGGCGCCTTGTGGGGCCAGCGCGTTGGGGGTTCCGTCCCTAAAATTATCCGAAGCGACGACCACCGGAACGCCTTTGGCCATAATTTTTTGCAATTCCACGTGTAAATTGGCCACTTCGGGCGTCAAGTTTCTGGCCTCTTGGGCAATGACGACCGAATCAATATCTTCGCCCGCATCAAGCCTTCGGTTAATGTCCTGGGCGGCAAAGGTCAGTTGCTGAATACGATCAACGTTCGGAAAGCCCGTATTGTAGCCAATAATGCGGTTGGCGCCTTCGCCTTGGGCAATTCCGGCCATTGTCATGCCATGGTTAAAGCCTAGCCCCCCTGTCGGGTCGTTGTTGTCGGGTTTCGGAAACCAATCATCGAGCAGCGCAATGGTGGTCAGGCCATCGTTGCGGTTGGTGGCGGCTGCCGGATTAATCGGGCCAATGTTGCTCGGAGCAGGAAAGCCGTTAAAGGTAAAATTGGGAATAAATGTTGGACTGGCGTTTGGAAAGAAAGCCGAATTAAACCCAAAGCCATTGCCTCCTGGTGCAAACGTTTGGTTAACGCCTGAAAAGCCAGGAAACTGCGGCCCGAAAAATGAAAAAGCTGGGTTAAAATTCTGAAAAAAATTTGGAAACACGGTGCAGGCAAAGCCTCTTGCTATTCTCTCTCTCTACGCAGGGTTGGTGGTGGTGTGTTTAAGGCCAATGTAGGCTTAAAGCGCATGGGGAAGCATATCGCGCTATTGGCAAGCAGAGATGCGCTTATTACTGAGTACTTTGTGGACAAGGCTCAATAGGACCTAGTGTATATAAATATTATATTTTATATAGTAAATTAATCAAGCACTCGTCACGGTTTGTAACAAGCCTGAGGGGAGCAACTTTCATCAGCCGCCCCAATGCGTAAGCCAACGGGCTAGCCGTGTTGATATTGTTAGCGGTTTTGAGGGGAACGCCAGGACGAATCTTTAACCGGTTGTGCTTGGTTGCCGCCAGCACCTGGTGTCGCCTGGCGAGTGGCTGGAGATGTGGCTGCCACGCCCGTAGCAGGGTTGGGGATGCTTTGCTGTTGCGGGGCACCCTTTTGGCGACGCTCTTCGACGACCTGTTGAAAGGTTTTTTTGCTCTCTTCCTTTAAAAATAAAATACCTTCGGCATCCTCTTTAGAGATATAGCCCAGGTTAATCAGGACGTTACCAATGCCGGTGCGTTCATCCAGCGCTTCTTCTATGTAGCGTTGGGTGCGTAGGGCTTGGTCTAGCTCTTCTACAGAGAGGCGACCGATTTTAACCAAGTACTCTCCTAGCCGAATGCGGTTGCCCAGGTAATGGATGGTGGCCACCAAAATGCCGGAGGTGGGCGCCGTGACGCATTGCTTATCAATGCATTCCAACAGCGCCGTGGCGCAATCTTCCAGGGTCCATTGGTTCATAATGCAAATGTTGACGATATTTTTTTGTACCAACGCCCAATACACCAGCTTAAGCGCCCCGGCAGAAACTTGGCCACTGGGTTGTTCCAGCTCCTTTTTGCCAATGGGGGTTACTTTGGGTATGAGGAGTTGTAGGGCATCACTGCCGGTAAAGGCGTCCATGGTGCTGCGCGCCAAAGAGTTATCCAGCTCGTTGCGCAGTTCGCTGTAGATGACCTGCTTGACCCAGAGCGGTAAGTCTCGGATCTGGCCCATCATTTGTTCGAGTGGTGTTTGGGGTGCTTGCGCAGAGTGGCTCATGGTGTGGTGCGGTTTTTCCTGTTGCACTAATTTTTTTCCGTTGACTGTTTCCGGCTGCAAATGGAGACAACAATACGGCACGAGGCGATAACAGTCAGAACGTTCTACCTGCCATTATGACAGAGCCCCCGGGGTTGGCTCACCCTCGGCCTGGAGGACGCCGACGAAAATCCTCTGTTGTGATGAGGCGCTTGCCTGCGGGCCGAAATTGCTGTTTGCTGGAACTTTTCCTGCTAAAATAGGTCCTAAACACTGATAATTAAGTGTCCGTGGGTTTTTTCAGCTTTAGGCCACCCCACGTGAGATTTTGGATTTTTTCTGTTTAGCGACTTCAACCATTGTTGTAACACAAGAGGAGATACCACGGTGACCAGTAAACAGAAGGCCAGTAAACGGAAGGCTAGTGCGACCAATCAACCCACTCGGCCAGCCGAGGCAACGCGGCGCTTGTTGCTGTGGCTCTCTGGTGGTTGCGCTCATCGTGTGCTACAAAGCGCTTTGACGCTTGCAGTGGGTATGTCCCTGGTGGGTGTGCCCGCAGCCCTTGCAGAAGACGTCATTCTGCGACCCCTGTCAGATGGAGCCAATGGCAGTAGTGGCTATTCCGGTGGCTATGCCCCGCCGCCACAACAGCTCAGTCAAAATCTGCCGCCGCTGCAGGGCCGGGTTAGTACTGTTCCGGCGGGTACGCCGATGATGGTGACCGTTCAGCAGCAAATTTCCAGCGAATATGCCCGCCCTGGCGATCGGATTACCGCCACCCTGGGAAACCCTCTGGCTTCTGGGGCCGGAGTGGTGGTGCCTGCTGGCAGTATGGTGGAAGGTCAGGTGGTTTCTGCGGTAAAAGCGGGCCGCGGTGGTCGTAATGGCCAACTAGAAGTTCGGTTTACCACGGCCATGTTGCCCACGGGCCAACGGGTGCCGTTGTCTGCCAAAATTCAAACCGAAGACGGCACAGGCTTGATTAAAGGCGGCACCAAGCTCGGCCGTCTTGGCACTTCCGCCCTGTACACGGGTGGTGGGGCTGCGGCCGGTGCCGTATTGGGTACGGCGCTAGGACCGCTTTCGGGCGGTCGTGTGGGCCGTGGTGCCATTTACGGAACTGCCGTGGGTGCTGGTTTGGGTGCTTTGGGCGCGTTGGCAAACAAAGGCGAGGAAGCCATTTTGCCTGCGGGTCAGCCGATTAACCTGGTGTTGGAACAGCCGCTGACACTCTCTGGCGATGCCGGTGCGATGAACAGCGGGTATACGATGCCGCAGCAGCCCACCAGTGGCTATGATGCCCAGTATAACAACCCCCAATATAATAACAACGGCTATAACAACCCCTACAGCACGCCATACAACAACAATACCAATGGCAACTACAACTACAATAATAATGGCGGCTACAATTACTAGCGTTTTTTGGTAGCGGTTCTTGCCGGGTTGTACTTTTGGGTTCCAACGTTTTAACCAACGGCTGCGCTTGACACAGTTTTAGAGCGTGGCCGTTTGGTTTTTTCGGACCTTTTGAGCAAGGCGTTTTGTCGTTTGGTATCACACAGAGGCGGCTTGTTAAGTCTCTATTCGGCGCACACCAGCCGATAGACGACCTGAGACATTTGCACCAGTGCGTCACAATCCAGGTATTCGCCCAGGCTGTGGGAATGGTAAAACCCCATGCCCAGCACGACGGTTTCAATGCCATAATGGTTTAGCCAGTGCGCATCCGAGCCGATGGCCATGGGCGTCGTGTGGGGCGTTAGCCCTGTTTGGCGGAGGGCTTTTTGGGCACGGGCGATAACGGGCGCCTCCTGGACAAGTGCAAACCGCGGGTAGCGATCGAGAACCTCCAGGTGAATCTGTCCGTTGGGAAACGCGTATTGCGCTTTGGCGACCACTTCTTCTGCCTGTAAAACCAGCCGGTCCAGTGCGTCGTAGCGGTGGCTGCGAATTTCGCAACGAATCGTGGCCGTATCTGGCACAATGTTAAGTGCCTGGCCACCTTCAATAGTGCCGATGTTGGCGGTGGTATCGTCGGCGATCCTTCCCTGTGGTAGCGCTTGACATACCGTTGCGGCCATCACGATAGCGTTCGTGCCTACTTCGGGGTCCATGCCTGCATGGGCTGCCCGTCCCTGGCAACGAATGTAGAGGTGTCGTTGGCTGGCGCCTGCCGTAAAAATAAGCCCGGCATGGCCGTCGCCATCCAGGGCATAACCCATTTTGGCAACCAACTGCTGGGTATCCAGCGCGCGCGCGCCCAGCAGACCAATTTCTTCCTGCACGGAAAACAACAACTCCAATGGGGCGTTGTGGGCAAAGTTTTCGGCGGCCAGTTGTTTGGCCAAATGCAGTATTACGGCAATACCGGCCTTGTCATCTGCTCCTAAAATGGTATTGCCCTGCGAGCGGATGATGGACCGCCGCGTGTGTGGATGAACATCTTCTACCGGTTGAATGCCTTCACAAGGAGGGACACTATCCAAATGCGCGGAGAGCAGCAGGGTGGGCTGGCTGGGGTTGCCCGGCACGCGCACCAGCAGGTTACCCATGGCATCCATCGATTGCTGGGTTAAGCCAAGCGCGTGTAAACAGTTGGAAACGTACTGCCGAAGGGTGTCTTCTTTCCCAGAAGGGTTGGCAATGGGTACTAGTTGGATAAATTGCTGAAGTACTGGGTGTTGTGCACCCTTGGTATGAACAACAAATTGGTTGGCCGAAGTGGACATTGGCGAGGCTTCCCCATCACGCCCGAATACCGTTCAGTTTAGCGCAAATTTGCCTAACGGGGCTCTTCCCAACCGGGGCCAGACGGATTTTGTTTAAACTGAGGCGGTTTTTGAGCCGTACTGGTTTTGTTGGGAAGGTTTTTCGGCGGGTTGCCACCATTGGCAACCAGTTTAACGCTGCCATCGGTGGTTACCATATCCAACGGCTCGGTCAGCAGTCGGTCCACGGCTTTAACCAGGCTGTGGTGTTGGGGCGCAGGCGACCATAAGCGTTTGTGCCCAACCATGTAGTTGCCAATATGGCTCAGGCG
This sequence comes from Candidatus Melainabacteria bacterium, assembly GCA_033763415.1. Classification (GTDB taxonomy): domain Bacteria; phylum Cyanobacteriota; class Vampirovibrionia; order Vampirovibrionales; family JAJTHC01; genus JANRKP01. The sequence goes on from JANRKP010000005.1 coordinate 59,252, forward strand.
GGTGGCAAACTCTTGCAGGGTTTCTTCACTCAGTGTCACCATCATGGTAAGGGCTCGCCGAACCGCTGGTTTGCGGTCGTACCAACGCCGACGATTGCTGGCGTTGTACAGTCCTAAAATTTTGGTAATTCCAATATTGCGAATATCGGTTAAGCCGCCACGCGTTTTGCGTAAATGCTGATTGATGACCGTGTTGAGGTGATTGGCCACCAAAAGCTGAACGTCGACGGGCAGGTCCTTCATAAGGCTAAGCGATTGGTTTAAGTCTTCAATGTGGTCGTACCAGCGCTTGGTGCTGTGGTACCCGGTGGTGGGTAAATGGGCCAAAACCAGAAACTCCTTCTCGGTTTTTTGCCACGGTGTACCGAAGTAACGGGGCAGAGAGGCGCTTGCGTTGATGCAAACGGGTATAGCCGCCCTGTTCAATACACCAATGACGAGACTGCATGCGTAGAATAGTGGTTAAAGGATACTGCCAAGCCAATATCCCATGCGGAATTTTGCCGACCGGACCTTGGAAACCTGGACCCAGGTGGGCTTGCGCAAAGGGATTGAACGAATGCGAACTCGTTGGCCGAGCAGTACACAATCAGTTGAAACGAGGGACTGTGCACGAACGTGCAAATCAAAGCGCTCTCTCTGTGGCCAAACCCAAAAGCATGGCTCAAAGAAATGACCCCGACGAATAACCCTGCTTGGGACAGGGTTAAATTACTACTATTATATACGATTTTTTCAAATTGTGTGGAAACTCAAAAAAGTGTTCCAGTGCTTAACCCGTGTGCTGTTTTAGCACCCGGGCAAAAATGTCTAGAGCGGCCTGGCTTTGCCGACGGTTAATGACCAAAGGCGGGCTAAAGCGAATGCTGTTTTCTCCACAGCCTAAAATGAGCAGTCCGTGCTCAAAGCAGTCGTCCACAATTTGGTTGCGAAGATCCGGGGCTTTGGTCTTGGAGGTTTTATCCTTCACAATTTCGACCCCTAACATCAGGCCCACTCCGCGCACCTGGCCCATCACGGGCGAGGTGGCCGCCATTTTTTCCAATTCGGCTTTCAGGTAAGCGCCTTCGCTGGCAGCGTGCTGCATTAGGCCATTTTCAACCAGTTCCAGCGTTTTTACTGCTGCGGCACAGGCCACGGGGTTGCCGCCAAACGTGGAGGCATGGGCCCCAGGCACCCAGCTCATTACCTCGGCCCGGGCAATAAAGGCGCCCAATGGCAGGCCGGAGGCCAAACCCTTGGCGCTGGTAATAATATCGGGTACAAAGCCTGGTACATGCTGGCTGGCCCACATTTTACCCGTACGCCCAATGCCAGACTGCACTTCATCGGCAATGATCAAAAAGCCGTATTTGCGCGCCATGGCTTGTAAGCCCAGTAAAAATTCCGCAGAAGCCTGAATATAGCCGCCCTCTCCCTGAATGGGTTCTACCAAAATGGCGGCCACTTCTTCGGGTGGTACCAGCATTTTAAACACGTGCTCTTCCAGATATTTTAGGCAGTTGCGGGCGCATTCGTATTCACAGCAGCTGTTAAACAGGTCTCGGTAGGGGTAGGGGTAATGGGCCTGCACGACGCCGGGCAGCATCGGAAAAAATCCGCGCTTTTGCACGGCTTTACTGGCCGTAACCGACATGGCCCCAAAGGTGCGCCCGTGAAAGCTTCGGAAAAACGAAACAATATGGCTGCGCCCCGTATGGTAGCGCGCCAGCTTAATGGCGCCTTCGTTGGCTTCTGCCCCAGAGTTGCACAGAAACACGCGTTTATCGGGGCTTCCCGGCGTGAGGCGGGCCAAGCGTTCGGCCAAATCCACCATCACGGTGTAGTAAAAATCCGTGCCAGACATATGCAAGAACCGGGCTGCCTGCTCCTGGACCACTCGAACGACTTCCGGGTGGCTGTGGCCGGTAGAACACACGGCTATGCCCGCACAAAAATCCAGAAAGCGGTTGCCATCGGCATCAATCACCATGGCTCCCTCGCCTTTTTCAATGGAAAGCGGATAGCCCCGGGTGTAGGAAGGCGATAGAAACTGTTGATCCCGAGCAATGAGCGCCTGCGTTTTAGGACCAGGCAGGCTGGTTATGAGATGGGGCAGATCCTCGGCGGCGGTCTGTTGCCCTGGGCTGTGTGCGTGTAGCATCGCGTGTTCTGTCATGGTTGTTGTATGCCTCCTGACCCCACCGGACGATTAAAATGTGTTGTCGCCTCTAAAGCCCAATTGAGCGGGCTTGGTTTCCCTGGAAATCCGAACGCGGCGACGCTGTTATCAAAAAAAATGGACAGCAGGTGGGCTGCTCGTGTTTCTGACGAAAAACGCTGTAGCCGCCAACACCTTTATTGTTATTGTAGTGCGCAAACAAATCACAATAAACCCCTGCCGCCCACGGACTTTACGTGCAAAAGGCCATGCCGGGCAAAGTCGCACGGGTTGTGATTCGTTTGGGTAGCGTGTTGCCTCTATGCGCCTGCCGGGTTGCCAAGGGAAGGCGTGGTGGGTGTTTTTAAGGCGGCAATGGCCTTGTTAATCAGGTCTTCGTAGTGTAGGCAATTTTCAAAGTGGGCGCTACCCGTTTGTAGCTGTAGGGTGATTTGCTGTCCTTCAAAGCTAAAGCGGTGTCCGCCCAGTTCCTGGTGCATTCGCTGACTAACGGTTTGGGCGCCATCAAGCCCCGTGTGGGGCAGAATGGCCAAAAACTTGTTTTCATAGTATTCGCCCAGTAAATCCGACCCACGACAGCAGGTTTTGAGCGCGGCGGCCAGATGCTGGTACAAGGCTCGGCGAAACCTGGGGTTGAGCGTCAGCCGACGATCGAACCCGCCCACTTCCAGCAGCACCACGGCCAGTGAGCGATTGCGATCCGGCCCCAGTTGCCGGATTTGATACTGAAGCAGCCGAATCATGTGTTCGGTTTGGTAAAGGCCAGAATCGGCGGAAAAGGCGCCCAGTTCCTGAAGAAGGGCGTCTCTCACGGTGAGCTGCTGGCGCAGCGTGTTTTCGTTCAAAATATCAATAATGTGGGCAATCAGGTAAGAGGTGCTGACCGGAACGGTTAAAAATGCCTTGGTGCCCGCATCGTGGCAGGTGAGAAAGGCTTCCTCCTCAAAGGCATCGGCAATGAGCAGCGAAGGCGTTTCTTTGGAGAGTTGCTCAATAACGGCCATGGCGGTGTTCATTTGTCCTTTGGAACCATCGACAATGACCAGAGCCGGAACATCCTGGGCCAAATGGGCTTTGGCTTCGCTAAAGGCGTAGCTACGCACCCGATCGAAGCCCCGAAGTTGAATGCTGGTTTGTAGCGCGGCGGCTTGTGGTTGGCTGCTGGCCACAATGTGAATGGATTCTGTAAAACTCATGGGTGTTTCAAGGGCCTCCCAACAACGTGCTTGTGGTGCTATGCTCGTTTTTTAATTCTTGTTTTAAATTATAGGCTCGGATGCGTATGATTGGATGCTCTTTTTGAGTGAGTCATCGGCAATCGATGGAATCTACAATCAATGCAATCCAAATTTGCTGCGTTTGGCTTTAGTGCCGTATGGTGTTGGGTGTGGAGTGGATATGATGTCGTTGCAATCTAGCCTGTTAGAACCCTACCAAGACCGCCTGCTCCATGGGTTTACGGTCAAGCCCAATGCAGTTTCCGACAGAAGCCTGGCGCGGGAGACGGTTCTGGAAAACCGTCGGGTGCTTTGCCAGCAGGCGGGGCTGGCCCACGAGCGCTTGATTGTGCCGGATCAGGTTCATGGCAACCGAGTGGCTGTAGATAGCGAGGCCGATTTTACCCAGGCCGATGGCGTGGTCTTGGTTACGCCACAAGTGCCTGCCATGGTTATTACGGCAGACTGTGTTCCGGTATTGCTCTACGACCCCCGGCGGCATGTGGGGGCCGTGGTGCATGCCGGGTGGCGAGGGACGTCCCTGGCCATTGTGTCGCAGGCAATTTTAGTGCTGCGGCAACGGGCAAACAGTCACCCTGCGGATCTCATTGCGGTGTTGGGTCCTGCCATTACCGGGGCCTACTATCCGGTAGGCAAAGAGGTATTGGAGGCTTTAAAAAGCACTGTTGCCGATACACGAGCGTTTGAGGCTGCATGCGTGTGCCCACCCGCTCCAATATTTGCCAACGGCCCTATGGCGGAACAGCATTTTGTAGATGTTCGCCAGGTCAATCGGCTACAATTGGAGGCGTTGGGGGTGGTTTCCATTGAGGTGATGACAGACTGTACCTATCAGCAGGTGGATCAATTCTGGTCTCATCGGCGGGGGGAAACGGGCCGCCAGGGAGCTTACCTGCAACTACTTGCGCCTTGCAATGGATAATAATATCCAATATCTGAGGCAATCGTGTCAGTGGTTTTGTTCCTTTTTATTTGTTTCTGGGTGAGGGGTTAAGCCCCACGGAACCCATTTGCCCAGGATGGGGCCCTATGATATTTTGCCCCAATGATGTCGTGTAGAAGTGAAGGATCGATTGCTGATGACACCCCCCATTCACCCGGCCAACCCAGCTGCGGCGCTGCTTCGGTTTGCAGGACGAGAGACCCTAACTTCGCCTTTAAGCCCGAAATTTTATGGTCTCACCGAAAACAACCCTCATGCCCTTGAGGCTGGGGATACTTTAATTCAATTTAGCACTGAGCGTGCTGGCAAAAACCCAGAAGCACAGCCCTATGAAGTGTTGGGAACCGTGGTCTCCCTGGATCCCCACCATGGTGAGGCGGACTCCTTTGGGAAAGTGGCCCCAGAAAACTCGTTTACCCGAGAAGGGGGTACCCGGCAAGGCGATGACAAGTTAGACATGTTGACCCTGCAACTGCCAACGGGAGAAACCAAAAAATACCTGGTGGGTACTTTCTATGATCATGATCGTGAAACAGGCCATAGCCATTACTATTACGACTTAACGACCACAGAAAAGCCAAAGTACGGAGAAGCATCCGGCCCACTCAGCCAGTACTATTCCGCCCCGAGTTTTGCCAGCGCGCTTTTTAAGCTCATTGAATCCAAAAACAGAAGCATTGCTCAACTGAACCAAATCATTGGAGTCCTCAATACTAAAATTGCTGCGTTTAAAGAGGCGTTTGTGGACATTGGCCGGGGTCAGGAAGCCGCCCAAGCAGAGAAGACAACAGCCGCTGCTGCCGCCAAAAACGCCAAGCCATAACCAGTTTGTGCCATAGCAACCAGCAGATCGCTCAGGGGGCAGCAGGAAACGGTTGCTGTCCCCACCGACTGTGGAGCGCGTGCGGCAAGTCCAGGTGATCCAGCACTTTGCCGGTAGCGTAGGCCAACTGACCCTCGATCGACTCCATAAATTCCGGCTGGTAAAAGGCCAACATCGGGGGAATGATCCGCACGCCCAATCGGCTAAGTTTTAGCATATTTTCCAGGTGGATGGCGTTTAGTGGGGTTTCTCTCGGTACTAAAATAAGCTTGCGAGCCTCTTTTAGGGTCACATCTGCCGCGCGGGTAATCAGGCTATCGGAAAATCCGGCTGCTATTTTGGCCAAAGTGCCCATGGAACAGGGTGTGATGACCATTCCTTGGTGTAAATAGGTGCCGCTGGCAGGGGGGGCTCCCACGTTGTGGTTGGGAAAGCAGCGAATGCGTTCGGCGGTTTGCGGCGCTAGCTGAAGAAACGCGGCCAGGCGAGAGGCTTTCTCTTCGGATGTGCCCCCGCCGAGCGAAAAGCCTGTTTCGGACTGCATGACCAGAACGGCCTTTTCTGTAAAAATCACATCGGTCGGAATTCCCTGCTGTAAAAGGGAGAATAATAGCCGTAGCCCCAAAATACTGCCGGAAGCGCCGGTGACTCCTACCACCACGGGGCGTCGGTTTGTATCGTGGGATGTTTCGGCTGGGACAGGGGGCGGCAATGACATAGGGGCAGGCAATCTCCTGGTGATTTGCAGAAAGCACAGACGGTGACACACAAGCAACGCGGTAGTGGGGCGGCGAGCGTATTCGCCACCAAAATTAGTGTAACGGAAGTGGCGGGGCAACGCATTGCGCAGGCGCAAGTCAATGGGTTATTTGGTGCATAAACACCAACAACACCCCGAGGTGCTCAATGGTTTAGCGCAACCTGGGGTGCTGTTAGCGTGTTAAAGGCTCTGTTTTGTTTAGGGTTGGGCTTAACGCTATTTTTGCCTAAAGCCGCCTAAACAAAAACGGAGTATTTGCTGGTGGCCTTAGCCGCAGCAGCTTTGTCCGGCGCCACAGCAAGGGCCAGGACAGCAACTGTTTAAGGCCATGGCTGCAGGGGTAAGCGCAGCCAGGGTTAATAACAATGCCACTAAACCGTAGCGATTAAAGCGTGTTTTCATTGGTAAACACTCCTGTTTTAAAGTTTGTATAACGATGTTAGATCGGTCCAAGTTAGATCGGTCCAAACTTAGTTCAGGAGTCGTTGAAGGGTTAAATAACGCTCTCGATGGTTGATCTGGTGCTGATGTGCTTCCCATGAAGGCGTTAAACTCCGATTGAGAGAGGAAGAGAGCCGAAAGGCGAGCGGAAAAGATTCTACTGCAGATAGTTCTTTGCCTGAGCCTGCAGATTTTTGGGGAGCGAATAATACGGCAGTAGTATCCACTGCTCTGGCAGAAGTCTGAAGCTTCTGAGGACTGCAGCAGGCGCCTTGCTGAATAATGCAGTTAGAAACCGTCTGAGCCGATGAGATTTCTTGACAGCACGGGGCCAATGAATTGATGGCAAAGGCGCCACTCACGCAAACGCACGCGAGAGCGATCCAGGTAAACCATTTCTGCTGTAGTGGAGTCAGTATTGTTTTTTTCATAAAAATGTTTGTTAATTCTAAGTCAAGCGGTTCTGTAAGCGTATGTTGGCCATATTTTGTTTGATTTGGGCTTTTCTTTTGTCTTAGTTGAAATAGCTTAGACGTCCTTGTGGAGGTAAAGTTCCGTATTCTGTTAAGGTGCTTTTATGTATTTTGGGCAGAGTGTCTTTAGGGGTATCTTTGGGCTAAAATCGCGTTCGTGTTCGTCAATGAGGCTGTTGTTCCACCATGCTTTCCTGGATGCCGTTCTGCCCCTTGGCTGCTGCCAGAAAAATCCTCCTCCTGCTTGTGCTGTGTGGCGTGTTAACTGGCTGTCAGGCCTCAGTCACCCCGGACCTGGATGGCTCGAACACGTTATCCGTCCAAGAAGTCGGCACTGGCACCGATGCCGCCAGTGCGGGCCAAACGCTCTTCTTTCAGCGCTGCGGTATTTGTCATCGGGCGGGCAGCTTGCCCAACGGCATGGATCGTCTGGTGCCGCGTTCGGCAAAAATGGCCAACCTGGAAACCTTTACCCGGTATTTGCGAGAGCCTTCTATGGGGATGCCCAGCTTTGGCCCAGAGGATATTTCTAATGAGCAGGCCCGTTCCCTCTACGAATTTTTAAAGAAAACGTACGCTCAGCCCCCAGCGGGCGACGGCGGCGCATAGCGGGCTATTTCGTCTGGCGTATGGGCGTGGTTCTTGTTGTTTACTTCCGGTTGTTAAGGTTAACTTTTTCCGATGTTAGAAGCCTACGTGCCACTGTACCGTAAGTATCGCCCCCAGGCTTTTGCCGATGTGGTGGGCCAGGCGCCGACCATTCAGGCGCTGTCTAACGCCATTCGCTTGGAAAAAGTGGCCCACGCCTACCTGTTTTGCGGCCCCAGAGGGACGGGTAAGACTTCGATGGCCCGCATATTGGCAAAGTCCCTGAACTGCGAGCAGGGACCAACGGTAACCCCTTGCGGGGTTTGCGCCACCTGTGTGGGGGTTGCCCAGGGTAATGCGCTGGATGTGATTGAGTTTGACGCGGCCAGCAACAGCGGTGTGGAAAGCGCCCGAGAACTCATTGAAGGGGTTCAGTTTGCCCCACTGGCGGGCCGGTTTAAGATTTATATTATCGATGAAGTGCATATGCTGTCTTCTGCCGCGTTTAATGCGCTGCTAAAAACCCTGGAAGAGCCTCCGCCCAATGTGGTGTTTGTGTTTGCTACCACAGAGGCGCACAAGGTACTGCCGACGATTGTCAGTCGCTGTCAGCGGTTCGATTTTCAGCGGATTACCACGGCGGACATATGCGACCGGCTTGCCTATGTGGCCCAGCAAGAACAAATTCGGATTGATGCGGAGGCGCTAACACAAATTGCCCGGCACGCGCGGGGTGGTTTGCGCGATGCGTTGGGCCTGTTGGACTTATTAGGGGTGTTATCGCGCAGCCAGCCGGACCGTGTGCTTAGCCGGGCCGATGTGCAACTGTTTACCGGCGCGTTGGCAGAAGATGCGCTTCTGGCGATTTCTCAGGCCGTGGCGCAACGAGACGCCCATGGACTGTTGACCCAGTTGGGGCAGTTGTCTCAGCAGGGAATGGAACCCTTGCCTCTTTTGCGGGAATTGGCCCACCATTACCGAAACCTGCTGATTATCAAGGCGTCTGGCGGCCAGGTGCGTGCAGAAGTGCTTGATGTGTCGGAATCGTTCTTTCAGGCGCTTCAGGCGCAATCGGCTGCTTATGAGGCGGAAGTATTGCCACAAATTCTGGAGCGGCTTTCTTCCATTGAGCGCGATATTCGCTTGGGGCAGGAAGCCCAGTTGGCCTTGGAAATTGGCTTGGTTGGGCTGGCGTACCGAGAGGATGTGCATTGTTACGCCGAGCTGCTGGCCCGGCTAGAGCGTTTGGAAGCGTTGTTGGCCCAACAACCCGGTGCGCTGTCTGCTACGCTGCCTGTTGTGTCTCAGGCTGTTGCGCCTCAGGCATTGGTGGCCACTGCTTCGCCCTCTCTGCCGGAATCTCCAGCGGGTGTGGCCGTATCTCCCGCCTTACCGCCTGCTCCGGTTGCTTCCCAAGGGTATTCCTCCACAGCGCCGTCGGCAACGGAGATGGAGTCTGTACCATTGCTTGAGCCGCCCATGCCGGAAGCGATTGCGCCTCCGCCAGTTCGTACGGCGGGGGATGAAAACTTGTCCGCGCAGTTTGCCGCCATTGTGCAGCGGGTGGCCAGTTTGTCTACCAAATCGCTGTTGGGTCAGCAGGCAACGCTAAAAGCTGTAGAGCCCAACCGCCTGGTGGTGGCCTGTGGCACGGAGGCGATTATTGCAACCCTGCAACGTTCCAGCCATTTACTACACCTTAAAAAGGCGGCAGAACAGTACTACGGTAAAGCGATGGAGGTGGCCCTTGTGCTTGAAAAAAAGCCGATGGCGCCCCCTCCCTCGGGGCTGTTGAACCCACCACCAGTCACTCAGTCCTATCCGGATAGTTATTTGGCCAGCCATTCGGCGGAAAGTTCTCCGGCTTTTCCGCAAACGCCCGCCGTAACGTCGTCCCAACTATCCACCGCCCCGGAGCCTGCGCTTTCGACGGTCGCTTCTGGGCCCTCGTCTGCAGTGGCGGAGGCCTTACCCGTTTCAGCGCCAGTGGCTCAGCCGCCGGTAAGTCATCAGGGAGAGCCCGCCGTTTGGGAAGAGTCCAAGCAGTACGTCCTTGAGATTTTGCAGGGTCGCCTGATGGAGTAACAGCTTCCCCCTGGACGACAGCCCGTCCCATTTGTAATATAGTGTTACAAACAACCCGTGCGATGCGTAGAATGATGGTTTGGCCGCGGGTGGCGATGATGAGGATCTACGGAAGAGATGACGCAGACAGACATGGCTGGCTTTAAGCGGGATACCCCGAGCCTATGGTCCCGCTTTTTGAGAATTTCGTTAGAAAATAAAGTGCTCCTGCTGGTCATTCTGTTTATCTCGGTCGCGTTTTTTGTGGGCGCCATGGTCATTTATGGCCAATACCAGGTGACGCTTAAAAAACATTACGAACAGTTTGGGCAACTTCTTACCGCCGTGGTCTCTGCCGGGGGAGAAATGCGGCTGAACACCACTTTAAGCCCGGAATTGCGCCTGCAATCCTTTGTGGACTCCGTCATTGCCGTCAGTACGGATGTGGCCGCCATTGAGTTCTACGATCCGCAAGGCACGCTCATTTACCAGAGCTACCGAGATGTTTCGCCGGAGTTGTTGGCCAACAGCTTGGACTTTGTGGCCCCCATTAAAAATACGGCGGGCCAGGCCCCCTTGGGTCAGGTCCATGTCAAGCTAACCGGTGAAACCATGCGAGATTTGGCCAACGCCACCAAAACCATCGTGGTGGTGGTGTTTGTGTTTGCCTGGATTATTTCCATTTTGGCGTTGCTCTCCAATACCTATGTGCAAAGCAAGTGCTTAAGGCAGTTGGTGCGTGGCGTACAGCGGCTTTCTACGGGAGATTTTGGCTACAAAATTGCCGATGGCGAACTGTGGGGCGAACTCAAGGTTTTGGCCGAGGCGTTTAACGATATGTCTGAGCGGCTACGCGCCTACGAAGACCAAAACCTGGATACGCTGACCTTTGAACGCAATAAGCTGGAGGCCATGTTGCTGAGCATTGCGGATGGCGTGCTGGTGTGCGATACGGCCGGGGTGGTAAGCATTGTAAACCAGCCAGCCTGCCAAATGCTGGGGGTGGGGAGCCCCGATGTGTTAATGGGGGCTGAAATTAGAGACTATGTAACGATTGAAGGCGACCGCTGCTTTGTGCCCCTGTTGGCCGCCTACGAGGCAAAAATGGCGGAACTATCCGACGCGGCTGAAGGGCTGTCTGCCTCACACGCCAAACCGGCGGTCTCCAAGCGGGTAGGACAAGATCCGCCGGGCATGTTTTCCTACATGCTGGATCTGTCCCAGGTGACGGTGAAAGTGATGGTCTCTTCCATTCAGGATGCCAACGGGAATGTGTTGGGCAGAGTGATGATTTTGCACGACGTTACCAAAGAGGCCGAGGTGGATAAGTTGAAAACCAACTTTATTTCCAACGTCAGCCACGAATTGCGAACTCCGGTAACGACTATTAAAAGCTATGTGGATACCATCTATAACCACGGCAAGGAGCTGGATGCGGATACTTACCAGGAATTTATTGAAACCATTCACCTGGAAACCGATCGGCTCAAAAAATTGGTGAACGACATTTTGGATTTCTCGCGTCTAGAAGCCGGGACGTTTCAGCTCGATAAGTCGTTTGAGGAGATTACGCCGGTCATTAATCTGACGGTGCAATCGGTCAAAGTGTTGGCGGAAAAGAAAAACCTCACGCTAACCACAGCCCTGGAGTCGAACTTGCCAAAGGTGTCCATGAACAGCGAAAGCATAGAGCGCGTGTTGCGGAACCTGTTGAGCAACGCCATTAAATACACCCCCGAAGGCGGACGCATTAAGGTGCGCGCCGAAGTGGTGCGCGGCAACCGCTGGCTGGAAGTGTCCGTCGAAGACACGGGCGTCGGTATTTCCGAAGAGCATTTGCCCTTTATTTTTGACCGCTTCTACCGGGTGGAGAACAAGGTGCATACCGTTAAGGGAACCGGTCTGGGCCTGCACCTGGTGAAAGTGGCCATTGAAAATCATCACCAGGGAGAGGTGTTTGTTCAAAGCGCTGTGGGCACGGGTAGCACCTTTGGCTTTCGGTTGCCCGTGTTTAGCCCCAAGGAACTGACAGAAACACAACCGGCGGCCAGTGGCCAAACGGGTGTGCCCATCGCGTAGAAACAACACCCATCCTCCCAAAAACTACTGCGGCACTCGTTTGAGGAATCTGAAAACGTTTACGGTGTTTGGCCCTGCTTGGGTGCCCGTTGGTAAAGGCTCCACCGCATGAGGGGCTTGGGCGGATTGACCCATTTACAAATAGCCGAACAGCCGGTACAATCCAATTATGAATATTTGTAAACTTTTTGCTGAATCCCGTCGAGGGGGGCTGGCCTTTGTGGCCGGTGGTTTGTTACTGGGCACCGTTTGTCTGTGGCAGGACAGCTTGGCCAACGTAACCTTGGATGGCTTTGATATTCAGACGGAAGGCCAATCGGTTAAAATTCAGCTTAAAACCAACGCGCGGGCCCAATATGCAACCGAAAACAAGGACGGGGTGTTTTCCGTAACCCTGAAAGATACCCGATTATCGCCAGAGCAAATGAAAAACGGTTTGCCGGTTGTGCTGGATAACGAAAATCGTTTTATTGGTCGGGCTGTGCCGGTGGGCGATAACCAGGTCAAAATTATTCTGCCCAACCTGCCGTCGGATCAGTATTCGGTTTCCGTGGTTCAGCCGTCAAAATCTGCCGGGGCGATCGGTGCGCGTGTAAAGCCAATTAAGGTGGAAAAACCAACCAAATCGCCCGAAAAAAAACAGCTAACCGCTCTCAAGAAACCGCCAGTCCATTCCGCCGCCGCCGTTGGGCTGTTGGCCAATACGGCTTCGTCGTCCACAGTGGCAAAGCCACGCGTTATTGCTCAGTCTGCGGCTGCATCCAGCCCAGTGGCCTCGCCCCGGGTTATTGCCACTTCGTCTGGCAGTCAGTTTGAAGCCCTGGCCAATAAAATTCAGGCTTCCGCCAAGGCGTCTGCCGCGATGAGCGCCAACCAGGACGGCCGCTTACGCATTGCCCCCAGTGCCCATGGTGGCGCTCCAGGGAGTAGTAGTGCTAGTAGTGCGGTGTCTTCTGCAAACAAGCCCCAACCGGTGGTTTCTTCCGCCTATACGGGCGGGGGCGGCTATGCCGGTATTCAGCCGCGGTTTAACCCCAACCCAATGTCGCCTTCTCCCTACGCGTTTCCTTGGGCAAATCCTTACGGGGTATACGGTGGCCCAAGCCCGTTTGAGCCCCGAAACACGTCGATGGTTCGCCCCCCCTCTCGCGCGGGTGCTTCCGTGAGTGGTGCGCGCCGTTGGCTGGTGGCTCCTGCGCATCGGGTACAGGACCGCACACAGCAGACAAATACAAGCCCTGCGGAAACAACGTCGCCGAGCATTTTAACCGAACTGGAAACACCAGAATTTGCTGCACTGTCAATGCTATCGCACCCTTCGTCCTCGGTAGCCTACGCCGTGCCAACGGCCATGCACCGCTTGTTGCGCTACACGTTGCCCACACCCTCGGATTTACCCACGCCACAAAAGCTTCAGCAAATCTTGCAATCGCCAGAATCTCAACAAACGACTGCATTGGTGGCAGGTTTTGATTTCTCACCCTACTGGAGTTGGTTGTCTGGGTTGTTAACGGCAGTGGGGGCCTTTGTGGCCTTGGCGGTGCTGTTGGTGGGTGTGGTGGTTACGGCCCGCTGGGCGTTGCGCTGGGGGCTTTGGGCTCAACCGGTAAGACCTTTGGATGCTTCCACATTGAAAGAGCCTGCTGTGGTCCAGGCTGGCTCAAAAACATCTGGCCCAAAAGCGTTTGGAATTCCGCCGGGCGTTGCTGCCGAGATAGACGAAATTCGTTTGGCAGAACGGCAGCGGAAATCCGTTTCAACGTCATTCAACGAGTGGTCGGCCCGGGGCATTGCTCCACAGCGAGAGGACAGCTCACTGGTGAACGCAACCCAGTACTTGCTGCATTCGCCACGAAGTGTGTCGGAGGCGGTGCGCCGCTCGGTTAGCAGCCGCTACGGGGTAGATGGTGCTCGCACCACCCAAAAAATGGCGTAGAAAATACGTGCAATCTCAGCGGCATTTGGGTTGTTGTGGGCGACCCGAACATTTTGGCCACTGAGCCTTGGTTTTGAACAAAGTGCCGAGCCGAGGGAATGGCTTCATTGCAACGTGTGGTTGTGCTATGGTATTGCCGCTAAAACATGCGTTTTACCAATACTTTTTAAGGAGGCACATCCGCTATGGCAGCCACAGCCCCTCAGGCGCAGCATACCCGTGTTCGGTTAGACGATTTAACTTTGTCGCCCGGTAAAAAAGCCCGGTTACACCGTTTACTGTACCAATACGGCCCCGGAAACGGTACGCTGATGGTGCTTCCGATTGATCAAGGTTTAGAGCATGGGCCGGTTGATTTTTTTGACAACCCGCCTTCAGAAGACCCGGATTTTCAATTCCAGCTTGCCCTAGAGGGTCGCTATTCGGCCATTGCGGTGCACATTGGTTTGGCCGAAAAGTATTTTCATCGCTATGCGGGCCGGGTGCCGCTTATTTTAAAGCTGAACGGTAAAACGTGTGTTCCGCCGGATGACAATGCATTTTCCCCCATGACCTCCTCGGTGGAAGATGCCGTTCGCCTGGGTGCGGATGCGGTTGGCTACACTGTGTATGTGGGCTCTCCGGCTCAGGATATAGACATTCAGCAGTTTAACGAAGTGCGCCGCGATGCCGAGCGCTTTGGCATGCCTGTGGTGGTGTGGGCCTACCCGCGTGGGCAGTACATTAACGAAAAAGGCGGCAAGAATAGTTTCTACGCTGTGCAGTATGCTGCCCGTGTGGCCTGTGAACTGGGCGCCGACGTGGTGAAGGTAAACTTCCCAGAGGTCACAGAGTCCAAACGCCAGCAGTACCCCAAGCCGTACAACGAATTCAACTTTGGTTTTGAGGAAATGGTCCGCCGCGTGGTGCATTCGGCCGGTAAAACGCTGGTTATTTTCTCGGGTGGCGGCAAAATTTCTCAGCAAGAGTTGCTAGAGCAGGTGCGTGTGGGCATTCGTGCCGGTGGCGCCGGGTTAATTTTTGGTCGCAACATGTGGCAGCGTCCTATGGATGAAGCGCTGGATCTGACCCGAGACATCCAGGCCGTGTTGCGCGAAGAGGCAGCGGCAAATTAGCGCCCAGCCTTACAGGCGTTCTGAAAGCTTTTGAATCACCGTGTTGGTAAGCCGTGGAGGTTTTCTGTGGTTATGAAACCTAAAATTGCAATTAACGGGTTTGGTCGCATTGGCCGTATGACGCTACGCGCCGCGATTGAACACCCGGAAGTGGACTTAAACGTGGTGGCCATTAACGATTTAACCTCCCCGGAGCAGTTGGCCCACCTGTTTAAGTACGACTCTACGATGCGTCGTTTTAAGGGCGAGGTGGATGTGACGGCCGACGCCCTGATTATTAACGGTCAGCGCATTCAGGTCTATGCCGAGCGGGATCCGGCCAACTTGCCCTGGAAGGCCACTGGCGTGGATGTAGTTCTGGAGTGTACCGGCTTGTTTACCGATGCCGATAAGGCCGCTAAGCACATTACGGCAGGTGCCAAAAAAGTCCTTATTAGTGCGCCTGCCAAGGGTGAGGATATTACGATTGCGCTAGGAATCAATGCGCATCTGTACGACCCGGCCAAACACCATATTATTTCCAACGCAAGCTGCACAACCAACTGTCTGGCGCCTGTGGCCAAAGTGTTGCAGGAACAATTTGGTATTGAAAGTGGTTTAATGACCACCATTCACAGCTACACGGGAGATCAAATGCTGTTGGATGCCCCGCACAAAGATCCCCGCCGGGCGCGCGCGGCGGCGTTGAACATTGTGCCAACTTCCACCGGTGCGGCCAAGGCCATTGGCCTGGTGCTGCCTGAGTTAAAGGGCAAGCTCAACGGCTTTGCCGTTCGGGTGCCCACCCCCGACGTAAGCCTGGTAGACCTTACCTTTACCAGCCAGAAGCCCATGACGGTGGAGGCCATTAACGCCGCGTTCCGTCAGGCGGCAGAAGGCCCGCTCAAGGGCATTTTGTTCTACTCGGAAGACGAACTGGTCAGCGGCGACTTTATTGGCGATGCCCATAGCGCGGTGTTCGATCCGCACCTCACCTCGGTGATTGGCGACCGATTGGGCAAGGTGGTTGCCTGGTACGACAACGAGTGGGGTTACAGCAACCGTCTGGCGGAAGCAGCCCATATGGTGGCCCAAAAGCTTCCGGTGACGGCATAGGCCACTCGTTCGTTTCTCATTCTTTCTGTAAACAGTAAGAGACAGCCTGGAGACGGGCTGTCTCTTCTTGATATGAGTCTGTTTTGATCGTGTTTCAATGCGCTTAGACAGATGTCGGGATTGACAGTTGTAGTTCTTTTTTAGTACGTTCCTTTCTCATTGATGCCATTCGCCTCCGCTTTCTGGTTGGGAATCATCGAACTTTGGGTGCACTTCCGCAATGAGGTCGTGCACGATTTGTTGTTATTTTTACTCGTAACCGCGTTGCTGGGTCTGGGTGAATTACACAGACCATTGCCACCGGCGTTGTTGCAGAGCCAGGGGACTGATTGGAATGTTGGGTGTTGTTGCACTGCCGTTAAATCGCTTTAATTCTGCCGCACCAATGGCGAATGTGCCCAAACGACCGAAACCCGAGGGGCCGTCGGCCTTGTTGGGGAAACCGGCTTTGCAACAGCAGGCTTACAGTCTCTCCATGATGGAGGTGCCTTCTCAGGTCTGGCGTTCCAGAATTCGGTTCTCGGCCAATACGGATACTGCCTCGTCAGTCGCTACTTTGGATACAGAGGCGTTTGTTCGCACCGGCGCGCACTCGTTAAACGAATGTTGGCGACAGGCCAAAACCCTTGCCGGTGTTGGGAACGTGGTAGCGCCTGAACATTTTTTGCTGGCCATGCTAAACGAATATGGGAAGGATTTGGCCGAGCAAGAGGCGTCTACACCGATGGCCCAAAGTTTAGGCGTACTGTCTGATCGAACCATTGGTAACCGTAGGCAGCCCTTGGCGGACTGGATCGAAGATCGCAAGACCGCGCTTGAGGCATCCATTCGTGGCCTGGATGCCGATAAAGAGCGCCAGCAAAAACGGATGGAGAAAATTCTGCAACGGGTGCAAACGGTGCAGCATACGTTGCGCGAAAGCGAGGGAGAGGATGCGATTTTTCTGGCCCACGAGGGCCATGCACTAGACTTTATTGCCAGAATGGCAGGTGGGGTGGCCAGCCGTGAGGCACTGCTGATGAAGCAGGCCATGGCCCAGTATGGCCAAGGGCAGTTTGTGGCCGTGGATGACTACCTGAACCCGGGCGAGGCGACGGGTATTTCCAGCGCGGCTTCCGAATACCGCCAACCGGTTAAGCTGACGGATATGGATGCGTTGGCGGAACCCGGCCCGAGTTTTCCAGCGCTGCATCAGCAGGTGGGCAAACTGATGAACACCATTCGCCATACCCAGGGGCTTCATAGCCATGCCCCGGTTGTGGTGCACGTGGATTCCACCCTGGATACCACGCAGGTGACCCGAGAATTGGTGGCGCAATGGCGTCAGGCGTTGGAATCTCAGCAGCAAAAGCAGCAGCACGGGAATTGGCTCAACCAGCCCCTGCCCGATGTGTATCAGGTCAATCTGAACGACTATTTGTTTACGCAGGATCTTCGCAGTTATGCCGAAGGCTACGAAGCGCTGCAAAAAACCATTAAAGACGTTGCCAATCGCTCTGTGGAAAAACCACTGATTTTGCTCAGACACCCCGATCTGTTGGCCCGAGGTCAAGATCCTGTGGGGGCGCTGTCTCAAGCCCTGGAAAGCCTGAACCGCGATCATCGGGTGCGCTTTTTGCTTGTGTTGCCGTTTGAACTGCCTCAGGCCACTGCCGTGAGAATTCATCCGCCGCGCTTGGCCGATTGGGAGCATTATTTGGGCGAGGCCTTTAGCCAAAAAATGCAGCAGGAAGATAAAACCCTGACGGCCACACCGGAGGCGTTGCGCAAGGCCGTCACCATTGCTTCGCAAGGGGTGGAGCCCATTGCCACCGCCGCTTTGGAGCTATTATTATTGGCCACGCATCAGCTTGCTTTGCCAGACGCAACGGAAGTGACCGCCGAGCACGTGGCAAAGGCCGCCCGTGCTTTAGAAAAATCGGTCACGCTTCAGCATCCGGTTCAGTCGCCGATGCCGCGTTTCTACCGCCTGGATCCTTCCAAAGATGTGCCACAGTTGTTGCAGACTTTGCCGCCGCCTTTAATCAATCAACCCGTTCGCCAGGTGCAGCAACTGCTGGAAGATTACGGCCAGCGTTCGCAGCTTTTACAGGAGGCGGGCCTAAGCCCCTCGCTGAAGACGGTTATTTCCTGTCCACCCGGACAGGGTACGTTGGCCAGCGTGCTCTCTGCGTTTCAGGATCGTGGCCACGAAGAGGTGGTGTATTTGTCTGGCAAGGCCTTGCAGGGTAGCCAGCCAATGGCCGTCTATCAGTTGTTAGACAACGCGTTTAAGGCCGCTATAGAGAAAAGCCAGCAAGTACAGCAAACGCAACAGGCAGGGACATCGGCCTTGTTGCCGCCCGTTATTGTGCTGGTGGATGACTTGGACGTGATGCACGGAGGAGGCGGTGGCCAGCAACAGCCTCAGCCCCTGCTGTTTCATCTGTTCGATGAACGCTTGAGACAGCTTAGCGACGATCATAGCGCCCGACTGTTTGTGGTGGGCCTGAACCATCAGCCGGAATTGCAACCGGCAATCGAAAAAGGCCAGTTGGTGCCCCATGCCGACCATCACCTGGTGGTTCATCGCCCAACGGCAGCCGAACGGGTGGAAGTGCTCCGGGCGTTACAGGCGCAGTACCCTCCGTTGAACAACCCCGAACTGGATTTGAACGAAGTGGCCGGGCTCAGTGGTATGGAAGGCCTGTTGGCAGATGACCTGAAAACCTTGGCCCAGGCGGCGCAGCGAATGGCCATTCTTCAGGAGCCTACTGCAAAAGAGACGGGCTTGGTTGGTCTGTCTCATTGGAAAACCGCACTGGAGCAATTTCGAATGCGTCGAAGCAACGACCTTGGCTTTCGCTGGAATTAGATGAGCCTGTCTTTTTAGCGGCCAAGGCTTTAGAACGGTTTCCTTCGTCAGTATCGGGCAGAATTTTTCTGGTTTATTAAAGCCCAACTTTGGGGAGAAAGTGCTTGTATGCAGGTTTTTAATCCACCTTCCGGTTTTAGTATTCAGTCGCACCCATCACGTCGCTCTGTGGCGTATGGCGCTGTTGGTTCGCTGCCTTTGGCGTCTGTGTCTGGTTCCAGCGCTGACAATGTGAATGCTCTGTTGATGGAGCAGATGAGCGCCACGTCCAGGCTCAACGCTCATGGCCTAACCACCGTTGCTAAAACCTCTTCTGCCCAGCGGTTGCGTTTTGGACAGGGCTCTGATGAGGGACCCGAGATTGACTGGAATCGTTTTTCTCCGACGTTTGCCCAAATTACCAATAACGCGGTGATGAAAGCCATGAGCAACGAGGCGTTTTTTGTGACCCCGGAAATGGTGTTGCTGGAGGCCCTGGACTATCCTGGCGCTAAAAACAGACTGGAAGCCCAACTGCGAAACTGGCAAATACCAGTGCAAAGCTTTAAAGAGGGTTTGACTGCCACAGTGGAGCGGCAAATTCGTAGTGGTCAGCTAAATGGCCGAAAAGCAGAAGGCTTGGAGCCACTGGCCCACATTACGTACA
Organism: Candidatus Melainabacteria bacterium; assembly: GCA_033763415.1. Classification (GTDB taxonomy): domain Bacteria; phylum Cyanobacteriota; class Vampirovibrionia; order Vampirovibrionales; family JAJTHC01; genus JANRKP01. The sequence goes on from JANRKP010000005.1 coordinate 78,468, forward strand.
AAAATATTCTTGAGACGATACCACCCGGCGTGACGATTGATGAAACCAGCTTTTTGCGGGCGGCGTTGTTTACAGCTTCCGCGCCGTTGTATGCGGATTTGCAACGCTATTCGGACCGTCGCGATCTGCGGCAAACGGTTTTGGAGCAAGAGACTATGGAAGGTGACCCCCCGGAGCCGCCGCTACTGGATGTTGTAACGGAAGATATGACCTTTGAGGCCCGCGATAAGCGTCGTCCGCCCATTGTTGGCCGAGAAGACAAAGTGCGCACCGTGTTGGAAATTTTACAGCAGCGGCAAAAGTCCTTGCCATTGTTGGTGGGTGAGCCCGGTGTGGGTAAAACCGCGGTGGCCGAAGCGGTGGCTTCGCTGTTAGCGGAAGGAAACCCTGCCGATGGCTCGAAAAAGAATATTCCCGATGAGTTGCTGATGCGCGATACCGAGGGGAATCGGGTGACGCTTCCCAATGGAAACTACCGGGGTAAAAAACTGCTCAAGCTCAACTGGAGTCGATTGGAAGGGCTTTCTAAAAACCCGATTAAGGTGGATAGTGCCCTGCTGGACCAACTGGCACAAGAGCTGATGGCTCGCAAAGATGAGGCCATCTTGTGGTTCGATGAGTTTCATCGCGTGGCGGCCAATGGCGACGCGCTGAAAGAGGCCATGAGCCGAGAAGACCTCAAAGTAATGGGCGCCACCACCAGTGAGGAAAAACGAAAGTACATTGATGCCGACGGGGCCTTGGACCGTCGGGTTTCTGCCGTGCCCATTGAGGCCATGTCTGCAGAAAAAGCCCTGACCACCCTGCGCGGTTCGCGGGAGTACCTGGAGCAGAAGTACGGCTTTGGCATAGAAGATGGCGCATTGAAGGCGTTTGTAAAACTGGGCAAGGAGCACCTTTCTGTGGCGCTGCCCGATGCCGCCTTTACGCTGTTAGATCGATCCTGTGGCCGCAAGAAAATTGCGCTTGAACTAGGACACCCGGCCGTGGCCGAAGCTCGGGCCAACCTAAACGACGTGGCCATTAACCTGGCCGCTGAAGATGGCCCTAACCGTGCGGAAATTGCTGCCCGACTGAAGGCGGCTGAAACGGCTTTTGATAAATCTCTGGAAGAACTCACCACGGATATTAAAATATCGGGTGCCAATGGTACATTACCCACGTTTACCCAGGACTCCTGGAAGCAGGCCATTCAAGAGTCTGAGCAGCAACACGCCAGCCGCAACGAATTTCAGGCGTTAAAGGCGGTGTTGGCCACCCTGGTTAAAAATCAGCCGGTTGCCGATACCGACCCGTTGGCGCAAGGACTGTTGCCCTTAATGAGTGTTGGCTCAGAGAACCAAACGCCATACCGTAGCAAGGTATTGCGTTTGCAGTTGTTGTGGGACAACGTGGCCGATGCCAGCAAGCAGATGGATTTGTTGCTGAACGACGTGCAGCTTTTGCAGCAAAAGCGCTTGGAATTGGAGAAAGTACTGATCACTCCCCCCAAAGTGACTCCCCAGTTAACCGAAACCGACGTTTACGAAACGCTGGCCAGCCAATATGGTATGTCCGTTAGGGCTTTGGCGCAAAGTGACCGCGAACGCCTGCTAGACCTGGAAAACGCCCTAGACAAGCGCGTGGTGGGCCAAAACCGGGCAAAATCTGAAATTGTGGGCGCCTTGCGTCGGCATCAGTCGGGTATGGTCATGAGCCCCAATAAACCGATTGGCTCCTTCTTGCTGTTGGGCCCAACCGGGGTGGGCAAAACGGAAGTCGTTAAATCCTTGGCGGAAGCCTACTATGGGTCAGAAGATGCCATTATTCGGTTTGATATGTCCGAGTTTATGCAGCCGCACATGGTGAGTCGTCTCATTGGCTCGCCGCAAGGCTATGTGGGCTACGATGACGGGGGCGAACTCATCAATAAGATGCTCGAAAATCCCAACCGGGTGATTCTGTTCGATGAGGTGGAGAAGGCCAACCCGGCGGTGTTCGATTTGTTGTTGCAAATACTCGATGACGGTCGACTGACTTCCGCCAACGGCAAGCGCACGGTTTCCTTTAACAAAAACCTGATTGTGATGACCAGTAATATTGGCGGCAAACGTATCGAGAAAAAGCTCAATGCCGCCGGGGGCTTTGAGCTGGATCCGACCAAGCGTTCCTTTGGCCATCTGGAGTCGGATATTAACACCCTGGCGTACGATGCGCTGAAGCGCTCCGGTATGTTTCGTCCCGAAACGCTCAACCGGATGGATGGAGTCATTGCCTGTCATCCACTGACGCGAAAACACATTGAGCAGGTGGTGGAAATCCAACTGCAACGGCTCAATAAAATGTTGGCCACGCATCCCTCGCGTATTTCTGTGAGTTTAACGCCGGATGCAAAAGAGTACCTGATTGAGCAAGGCTCCGACTTTGCGATGGGCGCGCGTCCGATCAATCGCTTTATTAACCACACCATCGTGACGGAGTTATCGAACCTGCACTTAACCGGCAAGCTGCGTCCGGGCCAAGCCGTGGAGGTTGATCGCGACATGTTGATGCAGTGGCATCAAAAAGACAGCCAGGGGAGCTAACGAATTTTGCTTCCGATTGGATGGTTTAATCAGCGTTTATGGGACGGGGCGGTTCCCGCGCCTGGGCACCAGCAACCATTGTTAGCCCAGCGATGGGGCGGTATTGCCCCCTCCGCTCTGGGCATTGGCTTGCCCTTGCCGCCAAAGAAAGATGACTGGCAGCGCCAGGGGGGACTTGAGACCCTGCGCTTTGCCGCCGATCCGTTGTACCCGATGTCTCCGGTGCCAACGCCAATACCGCCCAATGCGCGTCCTAACAAGCCGGAGGCCGCATGGAGCACTGCGGAAACCGAAAACTACCTGATTAAAACGCTGAACCACATGGATTTAAAGCAGCGAAACCGAACGCTTCGCTACCTGATAGGGCAGCCACCGCTTTCCTCTTCAGAAGCTATGCGTCAAGTGGCGCGGCACCTGTACTTTGAGGATTCCATTAGTGGAGACACGCAGGACGGGCGTAACTGGAACCGGGTATGGTCCATGCGGTTGCTCCACCGCTGGCTGGAGGCCAGCCCGCCCAGCTACGAGGCTTGCGAGGCGCTGACACGGAACTTTCGAGAACTCTCTGGCTTTAATGCCAAGGTGACCCTGTACGGGGCCCACGTATTGGCCAATGCCTACAATCGCCTCAGTGAGACAGATCAAGCGCGCATTCGAACCATGATGCGCGAAAGCATCATGAGCACGACCTCGGCTGAACGAGGCCGGTACGTGGCCACGGAAATGCTCTCTCAGTATGGCACGCTGGATGATGTGGCGGCTCTGTGGTGTCGGATGCTTCGCCCGGAGACGACGAATGGTAATTTGGCCAATAACTACATTGGTAAAATGTCGGGTCATGCCATTGGCGCTATTGTATGGCGGCTGAACGGTCCGCAGCGGGCCGTTACGCTGAACCAAGAAGCGTCTCAGGCATTTCAGCGACAGTCTGAAAAACCGGCCGATGTGGAAGCCCAGGCACGCAGTTATATCTACAAGGGGTTGGCGGCCACCCTGCCGGATGCGCCATTTCGGTTACAGACGTTAACCGATGCGCAGCGCTTGGCCTGGCTGAATGCCATGTTTACTGTGTACGAACGTTTTCCAGACTTTCAAACGCCGGGGACAGAAGGAAAAAATAGGTACGGCCAGGCGTTTGCTACCCTGATTGAGGGCTTGGATGATACCAATGCCCGAGACCAAGCATTGAATCGCTATTTAAAGCTGGTTCAATCTCATATCTCAGATAAAGGGCTGTTGGTAAATCTGTTTTGGTTGGCCACGGAAGGCCGTATTGCCCGCCACGACCTGGAGAGCCAGTTGGTAAACAAACATTTTGAACCCAAACAGTTAACGGCGCTGGATAACTTAAAACTAACCATTGAAGAAACCCTCCAGGAGGCTGAGCCGGATAGGCCGCTCAGCTTAAACATTTTTGCCCGTATGGCGGAGGACAAAATACCGCCCAGTAGTTACCGGCCCACCAAGCAACCCGAGCTAAGCCCCACGGATTTTCGGCTGTTTCCGGCTCACTTAACCATGTCGCAAGAGGCGGCTTATCGGTCTTATATTATTGACCCGCTTTCGGTAAACATTCCACCGAGCCCGTACGAGACCTCGCCAATCCACTGGCAGTCACCCCAAATACCCGAAACGGCCTTGCTAAAACCCACCGGACGAGATGTCAGCCGAACGGATATTGATCAACTGGGCTTTGATTTTCCGGCCTTACCCAAAGAAAATTTATTTTGGCGCGGGCTGAAAAAAACGCCGGTGCCCAACAATGCAATGGTGATACTGCAACAAACGTTTCCCAATTCCGAGGCCGTTTCCAAACTGACGCAACGCTGGCTGGAGCAGCGAAACCCTGCCGCCTATCGCCTGCTTACGGTGTTAGTGCCCAGCTCGCTGGAAGCTTCCAAAGGTTTTTGGGAAGGTTTGACGCAGTTTGTCAGTTTGCATTCAGAGGTCCTTCCCGCCTCGGTGAACCGGGCTAAATTGTTGTATTTAACGCAGGAGGCGTTTAAGCCTCTGCCCGAAGCCAACCTGCACTGGCCCTGGCCCGCGTTTAATTCGGCAATCCGTCATTTCAACACGGCACTGCGGCCAGAACCGGAGTGGAACGGGGTTTTATTTTCGGTTCTGCTGCAAAACCTGCAGCCGTTGACGACCAGTGGAATGCGCGCCCCAATTTTAAACGCGCTCTCTGAAATGGCGGAAGCCGTGGGCGTGCCCCAATCGTTGGAGCGGGCCAACCCGTACGGCGTCAGTTGCTGGATTGATTCCTTGGGAGAGCAGATTATGGGGGCAACGACGCAGCCAATTTCAAAAACCAACCTCTGGCTCGATCTGGTGGCTTCCAGTAACGACCCGAAGTGGTTTGGACCTGCCAGCCGTTCGCTGTACGACTATTACCTGCGCGTCCGAGACAATTCCTATGCGGATGAGACCTTTTTGGTGCGTCATTTAAGCAAGCCCTACTTTATAAACCAGGCCATGGCCACTGAAGACGAGGCTTTGCGACGAAATTATTCCGAAATGGTTGATTGGTACCGCATTCATGAGGCCGTGTTGCCGATGGTGGAAACGGCGGCCAAGGCCAACTTGCGAAAACAGTCTGAGTTGGTGGAAGCGTTGCTCCGTTTGGGGCCCTATGCCCGCAATGTGCTGACAGAAACGTTGACCCAAAACCCAGAAGCGCTATCTGCTGCCGGAAGCGCTTTTGCACGGCGGCTGTTACCCATGTTGGAAACGCCCAACAAATTTTTGGATGCAAACCCTGGAATTCAGCGTGCGCTGCTGCCGGATTTTTTAAAGCCAGGGTATTTGCCAGACAATCCACCAGACAATATGTTGGCTTCCACCGCGCTGTCGGAACAACCGTCGCAGGGGCGTGGGGCGGCCAACTTGATTGCTTTGCCCTGGCAGGGCTTGCGCCAGCGGTTACAGTCGCCTGCTGAAATGCCTGTGCAGGAAGGTTCTTCTGTGGAAACGCTGCCGAATCCATCCGCTACGCAACCCGCACAGGGGAATGCCCCGGCCAGTGTGTTTTCGCTCCAGGGTTTACTCAACCGCATCAACACCCCGGCCCCCGAGGGGCAGGATCCCTACCTGTTTCAAATCCGGCGCTCGGTGGAAACCTTGGCCAATGTACCCCCGGGAGACACCCGCTATCAGGCGGCGCTCAATACTCTGGTGTTTAACGCGGAATCGTACCGACAGCGTATTTTGGTTCGGGGCAGCGGTATTCGCGCCCAGTCGGAAGAAAAAAATGAAACGGTTGCTGGCGTGCTGAGGTTACTGACCTCTGTCAACGGGGTTGCGGATCAACTTCAGGTGTTGCGCGTGGTTAAGGCGCTTGCCGGTTCGGAAAGTGTTCCTCTGCTGCTGAATCGTCTGGAGACGGAAGACAATACAACGGTCATTGTTGCGCTCCTGGATGCGATATCGGCCTTTAGCACGGAGGATGTGATTGAGCGCGTTTCCCGTTGGAGCCGATCGAAGGCCTATCAGTTTAACCCGGTGCGTTATCCGGCGTGGGAACCGGTATGGCCCGCACTGGTGGAGATGGCGCGTTCGGTGGGCGATAGCCGCCCGCTGCTGCCAATGCTGAATGTGGCCAATCTGCCGCCGGAAATCCGTTTGGATTTGATTCTTGCTTTGGGCGAAACGTATGCGGAAGGCTCTGGGCCCACCCGGTTTTTACTGGAGACGCTTCAGCGCCCGGAAGGGACGCGAGAAGAACGTACGGCCTGTCTCCAGTCGTTGGCGTTGGTGTCATTGGACAGTCGGTATAGTGCAGCAGTTGCCGAAACCGTTCTGGCTTTGCTAACACAGCCCAATAGCAACGCGCAGGAGCTGGAGCTGGGCCTGGCTGTGCTGGAAAATTTGCCTGAGCCCGTAATCCAGAACCGTGAGACCTTGCTGGCGGCACAAACCCTGGCGCGTCGTTATCCAAGTTACCGCAACGCGCTTTCAGCGCTGATGTTACGTCCAAATCAATAAGTGAGAAAACCAATCAGTGAAAAGTGACACATCCAAGCCTTAACGTGTGGGCAATACAAAAACCATTTGGGAGGTTGAACGTTTTATCAATGCAAACCATTCGTCTGTTCGGTCAGTCTTCAGTCAGTCAGCAAGTGCAGTCTCAGCGCAGTGCCCAAGTACTCCAACCGGCGGTTGCGCCTGCGGCTTTTCTTGGCCAATCCACTGGCTTTGAGCCTGCGCCCACCATTCAGTTGCAGCCCACGGCCGATGCGTTTGTTCGTTTTGGGGCCTGTGTGAACCAGCAAACCAAGCTAACCGGATTTGAAATTTTGGCGGGTCAGGGCGATATTGCCACCGCCTGGCACGCCCTTGAAGAAGCCGCAGAAATTAACACACAAGCCGCGACTACCTTTCTGTTGGGCTTTTTGTTGGGCAAAAAATTTAAGGGGGGAGAAGACGCGTTTGATAAATTGCTGAAAGAGAACCCTGCTCAATTGTTTGCCAGTAGCAATTTTGAAAAAGACGATGCCATCACGCGCCATATGAAAAATCCAGGCTCCTTTGCCCTTGCGCTAGAAGCCCTTAAAAAACACCTGAAGGCCAATCATCTTTCGGCAGAGCAAAAAAAGACCATTTTAGAAACGCTAAAAGAGCTGCGTAAAAACAAGCAGGAATACCCGTGGATGAAAGACAAGAAGAACCAGGACAAACTGGACGAAGTGATTGAAGCGTTGGAAAAAGGCCAGGTGGAGAAAATGAAAGACGATCTCCACGCGGTGCTGCACCAAATTGGGCATGAGCACGGCCATGGCCATCACCATCATCATCACGGGGCCTAGCCGCCTGGCTATGTTTTGTGCGCCTGTGGCTTTTGTCATCTCGCCTTGTGGCGGGCTGTGCTAGTGTGTTGTTTTAACCTGTTTTTTTGTATTTTTTAACGGTCCTGTTTTGGCCATAGATAGAGGATGTCCCTGCTCGTGAATCAAACCACTGTTGCTCAAACGTCTGCCCATCTGTCACACTCGTCGGTACTGGATACCTTTACTGCGATTGAACAGCGACGTTCCATTAAGCATTACGACCCGGATTTTCAGATGCCCGAGGCGCACATTCAACAACTGATGCAGCTTGCCGCCTGGTCGCCCACTTCCTTTAACATTCAAAACTGGCGTTTTGTTCTGGTGCAAAATCCCGATCTGCGTCAGCAAATCCGTGCGGCCTCCTGGGATCAAGCCCAGGTGACGGAGGCTTCGTTGCTGGTTGTTTTATGTGGCGATCTCAACGCCTGGGATCGTCAGCCAGAACGCTACTGGCGCGATGCTCCGGCTCCCCAACGCGAGAGAATTGTGCCGATGATCCAGGGCTTTTACCGAGACCAGCCCCAACTTCAGCGCGACGAAGTTATGCGTTCTTGCGGGATTGCGGCGCAAACGCTGATGTTGTCTGCCAAGGCGTTGGGCTATGATAGCTGCCCGATGGTGGGCTTTGATCCCAACGCGGTGGCCGATGTGATTCAACTGCCAGAGGACCACGTGATTGCAATGATGCTGACCATTGGCAAAGCGGCCAAGCCCGCCTGGCCTCGGAGTGGTTCATTGCCCCTGGAAGCAGTCTGGATCCGGGATCGGTTTTAGGTTCCCAGCCGGTTTTAAAGGCACAAACAAGCATTTGAAAACTGATGGCTCACCAACCAAAAGCCTGCTGAAACCAGCAGGCTTTTGATGATTTGAACAATGTTGCTCAGGGGCCACAACAACTTAGGGGGTCACAACAACTTAATGCTTGACGGCAATGGCTTCGGGGCGCACGGCATATTTGGTGGCCAAAAGGTCCACAATGGTTTGCCGATGTTCCGCCAAAATATCCTGGGCGGCCTCTTCGCTGGGGCCAGTGGCTTCCAGGTAAAACCGAACCAATGGCTCGGTTCCACTGGCGCGCACCAGTAGCCAATGACCGCCTTCCAGGTAAAGTTTAACGCCATCGGTGGTACCGTAGTGATTCTCCAGCGTTTTGGCCGCCTTTTGGGTTTTGGCCAAATCAACACGCAATGGTGTGGGTGCTGTCTCGTTGCCTTGCCGGTATTGGGCAAAGTCGCTGAGGATTGTGGGGCCAGCCTCGGTTTTAATGGAAAGTTCCTCAAAGCGGTAATGGGCGCCTATTTCGGATTTAATTTTTTCAAGCAGCTTGCCCAACGGCTTTTCGGCCTGCGCCACCATTTCCACCATCAGCAAATTGGCCAACAGGCCGTCTTTTTCAGGAATATGCCCTTGAATGCTTAACCCGCCAGAACTTTCGCCGCCCAATAGAACCGGTGTTTTTCCTGCCTGTTGGTGCTCAATAAATGTTTCGGCAATGTACTTATAGCCCACCGGGGTTTGGATGACCGGCAATCGATAGCGGGCAGCCAACGCATCCAGCGCGTGAGAGGTTGCCTGGGAGCGAACCACGGCCCCCTTTTGCCGACGATGGTTCACCAAGTGGTAGAGGGTCAGCAACAAAACGTCGTTTGGCGACAGATAACGGCCCGCTTCATCCATTACGCCAAACCGGTCCGCATCACCATCGTTGGCCAGCCCTAGCACCAACTCTGTTTGTCTACCCATTGCTTGCACCTGGCTGGAGAGCTCGGCAAGTGCGGTTTGTCCCGGGTTGGGCATCCCCTCGTAGTGGGCTGGGCGTTGGTCCGTGTCATTCAACACGTCAATGGCCAGGCCTTCTTCTTGCAGTAGCCTCGGGAAAAAGCGTCGTCCCGTTGCGTACATCGGATCGTAGAGAATTGCGACACCGGATTCGCGAATGGTTTCGTAGTCCAAATCCAGGTTTTCTTTCAGGTGGGCGGCATAGGGCGAGTAGGGATCGAACGTGCGAATGCTGGCAGGCTCTTGCAGCCCGAGTTTTTTTCGGTTCAATGTGAGGTTTAAAGGGCTTTGCTGCAATCGTTCAAATTCCGCAGACATGCTGGCCGGGGCCACTGCGCCATCTGGCGTTAGGAAGTTGTAGCCGCCGTAATCCCAGGGGTTATGGCTGGCTGTCATCAAAATGGCTCCGGCACAGGCCATATGGGGCTGTTCGTACTGCTCAAAAAAAGCGGCGGCGTAGGCCAACACAGGGGTGGGCACCTCGCCTTGGGTCTGGTAAACGTCCAGCCCTTTTTCCACCAGCCATTGGGCAATGTGCGGAATAAACTGCTGCGATTTCTCTCGGGTATCTCCCCCAATCAGCACGGGTTTGGCCAGGCCGTTTTGGTGCATTTGCTCAATCAGGTAATCGGCAATGGCGTGGGTAATCTGGCGCACCACGCTTTCGTTAAAGCCTGCCTCCGTATTACTGCGATACCCTGAGGTGCCGAAGGCGTAGGCCGATGCGCTCATGAGGAACAATACTCCTTGTGTCTCTCTACGAATGTGGCGCTGTCACGTGCGTCAAATGCTTGCGTCAAATCATGGAACAGCGCGTTTTCGTATTTAAGCAGAACCCGGGAGCCTTGTCGATGGATGA
>JANRKP010000006.1:0-224476 GCA_033763415.1 Candidatus Melainabacteria bacterium
GCAAGCCCACTTTAATCCCAACGGCGCGGATACCAAGCTTTGGCACAAAAAAATGAAAATGTAGCCAGCGAGCCGACTTTGCCACGCAGTGGCGGTGGAGGCGACGCGTCAACGGAGACTTTCTATCAACCCACACCCCACCAACAGAAACCCGCATCCATATTGCCGGAAGTCTGAAACCACGCGCAGTGGTTTCAGCGGGGGATACCCAAGGGGAGGCCTCCCCTTGGGGAGAAAAGAAAAACCGATCACCCAGAATTCTAACAGTCCCCCCAGCCCCCGCAGGGAAAAAACCTTCTATCAACCCACGCCTCACCAACCAAAGCATTTATCCATATTGCCGGAAGCCTGAAACCACGCGCCCATCAACCATGAGAAAGGGTTTCAGCGGGGGATCCCCAAGGGGAGGCCTCCCCTCGGGGGAAGAAAAGAAAAACCGCTCACCCAGAATTCTAACAGTACCCCCCCCACCCCCCGCCACTGCGAGCAAGGATTGTTTGCAACACAGGCTTGTCCTACAATCAGATATCAATTGGCTCGTGATGCGGTAGGAGGCAAAATCGTTATGGTGTCTTACATTGAGCACATCAAAGCGCGTGAGATTCTGGATTCTCGTGGAAACCCGACAGTTGAGGTGGATGTAATCCTCTCGGAAGGGGCAACGGGTCGCGCCTGTGTGCCTTCTGGCGCGAGCACCGGCTCTCGCGAAGCCCTGGAACTTCGGGATGAAGATACCTCTCGTTATGGCGGCAAAGGTGTATTGCAGGCGGTCGAGAATATTAACGAGACCATTTTTAACGAATTGGTGGATCAGGACGCCTACAAGCAGGCTGAAATTGACCAGGTGCTGCTGGATCTGGACGGTACGCCCAACAAGTCCAAGCTGGGCGCCAATGCCATGTTGGGGGTTAGCCTGGCGGTTGCCCGTGCGGCTTCTAGTGCAATGGATGTGCCGTTGTACCGTTATTTGGGCGGGGTTACCGCAACACTGCTCCCTGTGCCGATGATCAATATTCTCAATGGGGGCTCCCATGCGGATAACAACGTGGATTTTCAGGAGTTTATGATTGCCCCTGTCGGTGCAGAGTCTTTTTCAGAGGCTATTCGGATGGGCGCCGAGGTCTTCCACTCGCTAAAATCCGTGCTAAAGCAGCAGGGACTTTCCACAGGCATTGGAGATGAGGGCGGGTTTGCGCCCAACCTCAAGAGCAATGCCGAAGCTTTGGATTTGATCCTGAAGGCGGTTGAAAAGGCTGGCTTTAACACGCAGGAGCATATTCGGTTGGCGCTGGATGTGGCCAGCAGTGAATTTTATAAGGCGGGTCGCTACGAGTTGACCGGGGAAGGCAAGGCGGTGGATTCGGATGGGATGATTGAGCTGCTGGCAAACCTGTGCCGTCAGTATCCGATTGTTTCCGTGGAAGATGGCTTGGCTGAAGGCGACTGGAGCGGTTGGGAATCGCTGACACAAACCCTGGGCGAGCGGGTCCAACTGGTGGGTGATGACCTGTTTGTCACCAATCGCGAGATTTTAGCCGAGGGGATTCGTCGTCGCTGTGGGAACAGCGTGCTGATTAAGGTGAACCAGATTGGCACGTTAACCGAAACGCTGGCCACTATTAGTTTGGCCCATCAGCACGGTTACACCACGATGGTCAGCCACCGTTCGGGCGAAACGGAAGATACGTTTATTGCCGATTTGGCCGTGGCCGTGAATGCAGGACAGATTAAAACCGGTTCGGTGTGCCGCTCTGAACGGGTGGCCAAGTATAACCAGTTGCTCCGTATTGAACAAGAGCTGGGTTCCGTGGCGCGGTACGCTGGCATTAGCGCGTTTAAGGCGCAAAAGTTGGAAAAATCCGCACCGGCGGCGCTGGTTTAAGGGCCTGTGGCAGGTCTTGTTTTTTGATTCCTGCCGTTTGCGGATGCAACGACCGCTCTGACGCAGAAACGATCTGAGCCGAAGGGTCTTTTAAAGATCCTTCGGCTCGCGCATAGCAACTCTGGAGAACACCCTTTATAATAAGGAGACGATCAGCATATTTTGTTCGAGGAGGGTCCGAAACCTTATGAAAATCATTGTCAACGGACGTAACATTCCCCTCACGGACGCGATTAAGTCCTACGTTGCTGAAAAGTTGGAGCGGTTGGATCATCACTTTGACTTTATTCTGGAAGTGCACGTGTTCTTAGGCGTCGAAAAAAACCCACGGATTAAAGACAGTCACACGGCAGAGGCCACCGTCCATGTGCGGGGCGCTGTTTTACGCATGGAGGCTTCGTCTGAAATTTTGTACGCCAGCATTGATGCGCTGGTGGATAAAATTGATCGCGGCTTAAAGAAGCACAAAACCAAACTGTTGCACCGCAACAAGTCCGGCCACAGCGGAGAGTCCATTCGTCGTCATGGGTTTGAGCAGGAAACGGACACAACGCCCGCAGAACGCCACGATGACAGCGACTTAGACTTAGAAGCCCTGGCCGATGTCTACTACCTGGACGAGGATGATGAGCTGGTGGCCGAAGAGGCGCTCAGTTCGGCGTCTGTTCCGCGTCAAGGCTAGTTGGGGCCATTGCGGCCACGTCTCTCCGGCAAAAAAATCGGACAGCCAGCCTGTTTTAATGCAATATTCAAAGAGGAGCCTGTTTTCTTTACCGAAAGCGGCTCCTTTTTGTTGTTGCCAAATTGCTGTTGCCAAACACGGCTTTTAGAGCACGGCTTGTGGCCTGGGGGGCAAACTCCATCGTTTTCTGGAGAAGTGGCCTCAAATGCGGCACGATCTGTTATGATAACTGTTATGATAAAAAAACGATCGGGAGACAGGCGGGTTGACGGACTGTTGGCCAATAATGAACCAATCCCGTGGCGTGAGAGTGGTTGGCGTTTATAAGAGGCAATTTTTCCAATGACAACACAGAACAGTAACGATAACGCCTTGGCGGGCGTGGCTTACTTGGGCCTGATTCTTTGCATGGTGCCGACGGTCATTGTCCTGGTCCTGAAGTTTAACGATTCGCGTTTCGTCAAATTTCACTGCATTCAGGCCTTAGCCTTGGGTATTGCCAGTATTTTAATCAACATCGCCCTCTCTATTATTAGCCTGGTGCCTGGGGTGGGCATTGTGTTTGGCCTGCTGGGCATTCCGCTTTCGCTTGGCATGTTGCTCGGAGTGGTGGTTTTGGCGGTTCTGTTGTTCCAGGGTAAGGATATTCGCATTCCGGCCCTGGCAGACTTTATTGACGCCAACCTGATGGGTGGCGCCTAGACAACACGGCCTACCAATGAGCTGTTAATTCCCATCAACTACAGGTAAGGCCATCTGGCGGTGCTGTACTCTATATTTAGCGTATAGGGCTGCTGGTAAAGCCACTGTGCAAGCTTGTTTTCGTGGTTTTCGGCTGCCTGAGTACTTTCGTCTCTGGCTGAAGCAATGGGGCTGGGCCGGACGATTTGGGAAATTTCCACCCGGTCTGTTGCGGTATCATCGTATACAACCCGGCCTGCGTGTTGCTGACCGTCAATGGTCAGTTGCCTGACCTGAGGGCTGTACTGCACCGACCAGTCTGTGTCGCTTTGCTGCGCCATTTGCTGAACCTGCTCGATAATGGGCTGGATGTTGTGACACGCCGACGCTTTTAGTTCGCAAGCAATGCGGCCAAACCGTAACGCGGAAAGCGGTAACATGGGGGGTGGGTAGGCTCCTGTGTCTCGGATACAAAATTTCGGCTCGCTCGACCGCTGGTATGCGGCGCACCGTGGGCTTACACGCTGGCCTTTAATTTGGCCGACAGGTAGGTGTGGATCAGATGTTCATCCAACTGCTCCGGTGTACTGTCAATCACAATGGCGTGTGTCTTTTGCTGCAAGGCGGTCAACAGCCGCGTGCGTTCGTTCACCTGTTCTATTTGCAGGGCATGCGCATAGGCTTTGGCTAACAACACGGAAGCCTTTTCCCCAGAGCGGGCAGCAACCCCGCGCCGAGGCGGTTCAGCCATTTTGAGGGTGACCACCAACACCAAGTGCTGCGGACTAATGAGCGGCAGGGCGTCCAATAGCGCTTGCGTGTGGGCGGGATCGGATAAATCCGTTAGAACGACCACCGTGCTGCGCTGCTTAAACTGCCGGGCAAACTGTCGGAACGGCCCTTCGTAGTCGGGTTCTATGGGGCTTGGGTCAAGCGTCAGCATGGTTTCCATCAGCTTGGCCAACTGTCCACGATCACTTCGGGGTGCAAGGCTGGCCACCATATGTTGATGAAAGGCCCAAAAGCCCACGGGGTCCCCGCGATCCAGGCAAACTGCGGCAAAGGCCAGTGCCGTGTTCAACGCCACATCCAGCCGGGTGAGCGCGCCACTGGTGAGGCTTTTTTTAGTTGCCCCCGGTTTACTTATACCCTGGCCTGCAACCGATGACGCCTCAAGCGCCTTGGGATCTTCCGCTGCGGGTGCGCCTACCCGCAGCGGTTGCAGCATTTGCCGACCGACGTTGACCAGGATCGCCACCGGCTGATCCACGGCCAGTTCAAACGTTCGGATGACCGGTGTATCCAGGCGGGCAGTTGCTTTCCAGTCTATTTTACGAACATCTTCTCCGGGGCTGTAGTTGCGCAGGCTGTCAAAACGGGTGCTTTCACTGGCCAGCTTTCGTTTACGAAGTTCACCCGGCAGTCTGTTTTTGGAAAACAACAGCCGCATCTGTCGCAGGCGCTCCAGGTTGGGGTAAACGTGGAAGCTTTGGCTAAGCGATATGGGGTAAAGGCGGTAGAGCAGTCCCATTTGGCTGTGAATGCGCAGCCGTAGTTGAGATAATTGCCAAACGCCGCGCTGTTTGGGCGTAACCGCCAGGGTTACCAACGCCGGTTCTTCTGCACGCAGGCGAAAAGCACCCGTCGGATGGCTCTTCTCTCGAAGGGTTTCAGGCAGTGTCAGCAGCCAGTCGCCAGAGCAGGGCCACTGGCAGGACAACTGCAGAGAGATCACGCTGGTCTGGCCAGTGGACATTCGCTGCGGTATGTCCACGGAAGCCTGAATCTGGTGTTTGGGGGCCACGGTCCACAGGGCGTCCAGCAGTAACAGCAGCCAAAGCCCGCTTGCCAAACCCAGGCTGAGCAGATCCAACCAACCTTGCAGTGGAGGCCAGCCAAGCGCCAAGAGCGGAAGCAGGGCCAAAATACCTAACAGCCACAGCAGCCGCGGGGTTGGGTGGTCGTGTCGCCAGTTGGCCAATGTAAGCGCCAAAAGGCCCCAGGCCAGCCATAGCCCAATAACCAATCCGGGGCGAATTTCTTCAAGCAGCGATAGATAGGGAAACGGTGGCATCGCCCTGCGGGCTCCTCAACAAGTTGGGCTTTGGTTGCGGTGGCACGCCAGGTGGTTAAATCCTGTGTTAAATCCTGTTGTCGTGCCTAACGACCCCAAGCAGCGCATTAGCGATAGCGTCGCTTCAGGCGTTTACGGCGGTGCGGTTGGGTGGATTCCCAACGTTTGAGCGGCTTGACAATTAACCGCTCTGCCGAATCGGCGTACAGCTCGTAGTGTGTATCGGTTTCTCCACTGTAAAGCAACCAGGCCGTGTAGGCGCAAATCATGGAATCCAGTACCGAACTGGCAGCCAGGTTGGCAGGCATATCCACCAATTTAAGTTTTTCGCCAATGGCATTTTGCAACGCTCGGCAGCCTTGTGGGGTTCGGGTTCTGTAGGGAATCAACAAATCGTAGTGGAGTTTTGACAGATAACTGAAGTAGAGAAAGCAAAGCAACCCACTGCGCTGCAAGGTATCGTAAAGCTGACGAGAGCGGGCGGCAAATCGGTCGGTTTCCACCCGGTCCTGCGGGCGGCTGAGCCGAAGCGGATGCAGTTTGATTTCTTCCTGGCGAAACTTTCCGGGCACGCCCAGGTTCTTGGGCATATCCAGCCCGATAATCAGGTTTTGGGCGGGCGCCAAACTTTGAAGCAGGGTCACAATGCTATCGTTGCTGTAAAGTTTGTCCATTCGCACCAAACGACGATGACGGTCCAGGACGGTGATGCCACTTTCCAGCATTTCGGTGGGGGCCAGGTCCACGCCCACAAACAGCCATTTTTGGCCCAAGCCTGCTTGTATGCGGCTGGCGGCGGCGGGCTGGCTCATATACTGGCTAATGAGAGAAGACGACTGAAACTCGGTCATGGCGTTACGATTCAAACCCAAATCAAATCTAAAACTGAAACAGAGGCCCAACCACGCGCAGGCAACAACGGCCCAAAGCCAATCGGGAAATATAAGGCGAAATACAGGACGAGATACAAGCGGTTTCCTGTTTCTTTTTTCCAGAACAACGCCTTTTGGAAAGACGCCAGTGTTTATTGTAGTCTGGAATCGTCCTAAACCCAATGGGTTTGGCCAGCCGGTAAGCGACTGATTTAGGGAAACCCCTCAAGCCCTTCGGCTGGGTTGCTGTTTTGCACAGTCAGCCGTGCGGAACCAATCGTCATGCTCAAATAGCGGTGCGTAAAGGATTCAACTCATGCTCAAGGCCGGAATTGTGGGGCTTCCCAACGTCGGAAAATCAACCCTGTTCAATGCGCTTACGGGGTCCTACAGCGCAGAAAGCGCCAACTATCCCTTTTGTACCATTGAGCCCAACGTGGGCATGGTTAAGGTGCCGGATGCCCGCCTGTGGGTGCTGCAAAAAATGGTGAATACGCAAACCGTAATTCCCGCCGTGTTTGAGTTTGTGGATATTGCCGGGCTGGTGCGCGGGGCCAGCAAGGGCGAAGGGCTTGGCAACCAGTTTTTAGCCAACATTCGTGAAGTGGACGCCATTGTGCAGGTGGTGCGCTGTTTTGAGGATGAAAACATCCAACACGTGGACAGTAGCGTCAACCCCAACCGAGACATCGATACCATTGTGCTGGAACTGTGCATGGCCGATGCTGCCTCGCTGGAAAAGCGCATGGCCAAGCTGGAAAAACTGGCCAAGCAAAAGGATAAGGAAGCCCTTGCGTTCCTGGGCCTGTTTGAGCAAATTCGCCCGCTGATTGAGAGCGGCGAATGCCCGGACCCCAAAAAATATTCCGCAGAAGAACAAGAACTGCTCCGTCAGTCGCAACTGTTGGCGGTAAAGCCACTGCTGTACGCCGCCAATGTGGCAGAAAGCGAGTTGTCTGACCCGATGGCCAACCCGCATTTTAGGGCGTTAAGCGAGCGCGCCGCAGCAGAAGGTCGGCCCGTTGTGGCCATTTCGGCGCAAATTGAGGCGGAGCTGGCCCAGTTGACCGATCCTGATGAGGTAAAAGAGTACCTGGAAACCCTGGGGGTGGACACCTCGGGCGTTGATCGGTTGATTGCCGCCACCTATGACCTGTTGGGGCTTAAAACCTACGTAACAGCCGGGGAGAAAGAGGTGCGGGCCTGGCCATTTCCGCAAGGTTATACGGCCAAGCAGTGCGCCGGGATTATCCATACGGACTTTGAGAAAGGCTTTATTCGCGCCGAAGTGATCGCCTATGACGATTACGTTCGCTGTGGCGGAGAAAAGGCGGCCCGCGAGCAGGGGCTACTTCGTTTGGAAGGCAAGGAGTACCTGATGCAAGACGGCGATGTGGTGCATTTTCGGTTTAATGTGTAACGTTTCGTCTGCCAAGGCAATGCGCCCTAAAGCCGCTGCGGATTGGGGCTTGGCCGCTGGCAGGCCCATCCATATTGACGAGCTTTTTGCCGTTCCGGTCGTTGAACCCCTTCCACTTTATGTATAATACCAACGTTTCCGTTTTGTGATGGTTTGTGTCTGGCACCGCATATTTGGGTCAGTGTACAGTCTCAAGTGTTGTCAATGGACAGAGCCCGATGAATGGCCTTCTGAGTTGATGTTTCCCTCTTCATTTACGCGTGTTTAGAGCCATTCAATTCGTCTCGTTAAGGAATAGGACCTAGCTTATGTCATTACCGCATGTTGCCTACTTTTCTATGGAAATGGCGATCGATCAGTCTTTACACACCTACTCGGGCGGGTTGGGGTTTTTAGCAGGCAGTCACATGCTTTCGGCAGGCGCGTTAAAGCTTCCCCTAATTGGTGTTACCATTCTCTGGACTCAAGGTTATGGCGATCAGGTCATCAACGAGCAAAATCAGGTGGATATTGTCTACCGAGCCCGCAACTACCCGTTTTTGAAAGAAACGGGCATTACGGTGGATGTTTCCGTCTTTGGAGAGGTGGTAAAGGTCAAGGCGCTGAAACTGGAACCAGAAACCTTTAATACGGTGCCGGTGTACTTTTTAACCACGGATATTGCTGAAAACAAGCCAGAACACCGCTATTTAACCCAAAAGCTTTACGATGGCGACCAGAAGGTGCGTATCAGCCAGGAGATTATCCTTGGCATCGGCGGCCTTCGCGCCATTCAGGCGGCGCAAGAACCGGTGGATGTGGTGCACTTGAACGAAGGGCATGCCCTTCCGGCTGCGTTTGAGTTGCTCAGCCAGCTCAACGGCAACATAGATGAAGTTCGCCGACGAATGGTGTTTACCACGCACACGCCTGTTGCGGCGGGTAATGAGACCCACCCGGTCCAACTGTTGGCCGAATCCGGCTTTTTTGCCAATACCTCCGTGGAGGAAGCCATTCGCTTGGGTGGGCACGAGTTTTCTTTAACCGTGGCGGCGCTACGAATGAGCCGGATGGCCAACGGCGTTTCCCAACTGCACGGCCAGGTGGCCAACAACATGTGGAGCTGGGTGGAGGGTCGTTGCCCGATTGTGGCAATTACTAACTCCACAAACCTGCACTATTGGCAGGATGCCCGCATCAAGCAGGTGCACACCAATGAAGAGCTTCTGGCGGTTAAACGAGAAATGAAGCGGGAAATGTTTGAATCCATTGAGCGCGAAACGGGCAAGACGTTTGACGACCAAGTGCTGACCGTGGTTTGGGCGCGTCGCTTTACCGAATACAAGCGGGCGGATCTCATCTTCAGCGATATGGAGCGCATTAAGCGCCTGTTGGATGGCAAGAAGCTTCAGCTTGTTTTTGCGGGCAAATTCCACCCGTTGGATACCTGGGGCCGAAACACCTGGAATCGCGTCTTGGAGCTTTCTCAGCAGCTTAACAACGTGGTTATTTTGCCCGGCTACGAGCTGAGCATGAGTGGCCTGCTCAAGCGCGGTGCGGACCTTTGGCTGAATACGCCATTGCGCCCCCTGGAAGCCTCGGGCACGTCGGGCATGTCTGCCAATATGAACGGCGCCATTCATATGTCCACCTTTGACGGCTGGGCGGTAGAGGGCACCTATCACGGCCTGAACGGCTTTACGATTAACGAGCGGGTCACCCTGGAGCATTTGCCCATTGAGGAGCGCCATCGTCGCGACTACGAGTCGATGATGGATCTCTTGGAAAACACCGTCGTTCCGATGTATTACCAAAATCCCACCCAGTGGGCCAACCTGATGCGCCACGCCATTCAGATTGCCGAGTCGTATTTCCACTCGGATCGGATGGTGATTGAGTACTACAACCGCCTATACAAACCCATTTCTTTGTAGGGCTTCTTGGCCTGTTCGGTGTTGCTTTACCCAAGGACACAAGCCTTCGGTAGGGTAGGCATTCAATGGCAACACGGCCTAGGCTGTTTCCGGCTGAGAAAACCGAGGGGCTTGCCCGTCACTGGACTGAAGAATGCTGAGCAAGTCGGGCGGCAGATCGGTGTCATCCGTTGTTGCGGAATGCAGGTTTGTGCCAAAACGGGGCGCAATGGCCTGGAACGAGCTGATTGATGAGCTGCCACTGAGCGGGCTGTACCCACCCGGGTAGGTGCCTGTGTTTTGCGTCGTGCCTGGCTTGGCGAGGGGGTGGCCAATGGCGGCGCTGTTTTCTGCAATTCCTTCTGTGCGGCTTAGTTGCTGGTTTAAAAACTGTCGAACGCCAGGATCGTTGCTGCGCAACAGGGCGGTTTCCAGCTCTGGCTGGCCAGCATCCGGGCTGAGTCGAAGGACGGTTAATTCCTGAAACAGACGAGGATCCAACGTGGTCATGGCAACTCCACCTCCGTAAAAAAATCATCAGCATGAGACGTGAAGCGAAAGAGGGCTTCTGTTTGGGCGCTTTGAGCGGGAGACTCGTATAACAGTGAGAAGCCTTGGCGGGGCAAATACGTTGCGCAAATATGGGGCGGGCGAATACATGGAGCGCGCGCCAACGCGCCAGGAATGGCCGTGTGGCAATGCGTGAAACACCACTCCACCTTCAATAAAAACCCATAAAATAAATTTATTGCTATAAAATCAATCATTTCAGCTTTTTTTAAGATTTCAACCGCCGCCAGCCGGGCCGCTTGCACCCTGGAGGAAGAGGTGAAGACTTGCCCGATCGCCTGGTTGTTGCATAATAGTGTCAGTATGGCGAATCGGCCACGGTTTGCGGGTGTGTAAACAAATGGACACCTCTTTGCCAGAAACCGACGTGCCGTAGACGACAGAGAGGCGGACCTTTCCGGCATATGATCAAATTTATGGACGTCACTAAACGGTACGACAGTGCAGTGGCTTTGCGCGACGTCAGTTTTGAAATTGAGATGGGCGAGTTTGTGTTTGTGGTGGGCCCTTCCGGCGCCGGAAAATCCACCATCATGAAGCTGATTTACCGAGAAGAAGTGGCGTCGCAGGGCTCGGTGCTTGTGGGCCGAATTGATGTGTCTCAGCTGAAACCGCATCAGGTGCCACGACTGCGCAGACGGATGGGCATTGTCTTTCAGGACTTTAAGCTGTTGCCCGGCCAAACCGCCTTTGATAACGTGGCCTATGTGTTGCGTGCGCTGGGTGTTGCGCCCGATGAAATTCGACGCCGGGTGCTGGGCGCCTTAAAGGTGGTGGGCCTGATTGATAAGGTGGATGCCCGCCCCGAGGAACTCTCTGGCGGGGAGCAGCAGCGCGTGGGTATTGCCCGCGCCATTGTCAACGGTCCCTCGTTGGTCATTGCCGATGAACCCACAGGAAACCTGGATCCCAAGACCTCCTTGGATATTATGAACCTTCTTGAGCAAATTAACGCCCGTGGCACCACCATTTTAATCTCTACCCATAACCAGCAAATTGTTAACCAAATGAACAAGCGGGTGATTGCGCTGCGAAATAGTGAGTTGGTGCGCGATGTGGTACAGGGAGCTTACGACTAAGCCATGCAACAGCCCAGTTTCATCGAATCGTTAAAGACAGAGCTGCGCATTAGTGGCCGAATTCTCCAGGAAACGTTTGGGGGGATTCGTCGCACCGGCTGGATGAACCTCGTGATTGTGGTGACGATGGCTTCGATTTTGAGCATTTTTGGCATTCTGTTTGCCGTTGTGATGGAAAGCCAAATTTTTGTGCACCACTTGGGCTCTAGTCTGGAAATTTCTGCCTACGCCAAGCCGGACGCTGATGTAACGGAGCTGGCCCGCACCATTCAAGGCCTTCCACACGTCAGCCGGGTGGAAGTGGTGAAAAAAGATACGGCCTGGGAAGACATGAAGCAGATGTACGATGTGCCAGAGATTGAAAACCCGCTGCCCGACACCTTGCACGTGACGGTCGATTCGCAAAGCTACATCCGAGACACGGCCAAACAACTCCGCGAGTTGCCGTTGGTGGAAAACGTGAACGATGGACATCAGGTGCTGGATTTGATTGAAAAACTTTCCAAAGGGGTTACGATTGTCGGGCTGGTCGTCTCGCTGTTTTTTGGCACGCTGACCATGTTCGTCATCAGCAATACCATTCAGTTGCTCATTCAGGCGCGGGGCCGCGAGATTGAAATTCTGCGCATGATGGGGGTGGGTAATTGGTATATTCGCCTGCCGTTTTTGTTTCAAGGCTCGTTTTACGGCCTGATGGGGGCGCTGTTGGCCTTTGTGCCGCTGGCGCTGGCCGAATTTTATATCTTTGAGCTGTTTAAATTCTTTCAGTTTGGCGCGTCCGGCTACAGCCTAACGGTGGTTTCGGGGGTCATGATGCTGATGGGCGTTTTGGTGGGCGGCGGCGGGGCCTCGGTCTCGGTGCATCGGTACTTGAGAACGTAACCAGAGACATACCTCCTGATTTAATGACCTTGCTCCTGCTCGCGCAGTTGTCGGCGAATGACGGCCAGTTCCGCCCGCCGTTCTTGCGAGTGGGTTTGAGGAACCCAGGGCGTCACGGGGGTGGGAATGCCCTGTTGGTTGGTTTGCACAAACACCAGTAAACTGCTGGCAACGGGAATAACCTGCTGTGTTTGCGGACAAAAGGCGTCTAGATCCACCTGCACATCAATCGAGGTATTCCAGGATTTAACCACCTGGGCCCGACTGACCAAAATACTGCCAATGGGGGCTGGTTTTAAAAAATTGGTTCGCTCTTGGCGCACACACAGCATGGAACAGCCGGAACTGGCGTGAGCCTGCGCCACATCCCAGGCGGCCTGGTGCATTTCCGCCAGTAAAATACCGCCAAACGCATGGTGAATGGTGTTGGCATCCGCCGGGGTTAAAATACGATTCCGCACCAGCGGTTGGTCTTCGGCGGTAAAGGGAATGCGAATGGCCTGGGCGTCTTCCTGCTGGCGGTATTGCCTGCGACGATCTGCGGCCTCTGCCTCACGAACATCTTTTTCGGTTTGAGACAAAAGGGGAGGGATGTCATCCGGGTTGGCCTTTTGCAGGTTTTTATCCAAAACCACGTTCACCTGGTAGGCGTTGGCAATCACCCGTTTTTGGCCCGTTTCGAACGACCAAACCCAGACGCACACGCGGCTTTCCATAGAGCGTCCCCACACCCGGGTGAGTTGGGCTTCCACGTTCAAAATATCCCAGGGTCTAACCGGGTGCAGAAAATCGGTTCGGTCCTGGCAGGCGGTGACAATGTGGTAGTTAAAGCCCACGTGGCGCTTGGCCGGAATGCATCCGCCCACATCCATCAACTCCAGTACGAAGCCAGCGTTGGCAAAGCCGTTTTGATCGGTATGGCTGGGGTAGGTGGGAACAGTCAGGCAAAAGCGACTGCCCTCGGGCGAGCCGTCCACGCTGGTGAGGGCATCGTTTAGGCTGGCAGAGGTGCGAAGCGATTCGGCCGCTGAATAAACTACTGGCGCCATGGGTTCCTCCGGTTCTTGAGAATGAGATAACACAGCAAGCACGGGCTCCTGGAATCGATGTATCTGGGATGGCGGGGCGTTGAATGGCATTTGGTGGCGCTTGGTAACACCGGGTAACACCAGGTCGTAGCGGGTAGCGCAGGACCCTGTTGACAGAAGCGTTTGTTAGCGGTGCCCGTTGATACCCAGTGATAACAGGCTTTAGCAAGAGGTTTGGCAAGAGAGGCCCTGGCAAGAGACTGTGGCAAGCACTTGCCAAAACCGCGAAAATTTACCATTATTAAACCACGGCCAATGGCGTTCCCGCTCGGATAAAACGGATAGGTGGCTCTCACTGCTCTCGCGGCTTTAACCTCAAAGTAGGGTAGATTGCTTCTGGAATTCGTTTTTTGCCCGCCGCCGCCGGACACTCAACTCCCGGCAAAGGTTGGTCGATACGGATGGCAGAAGGAATTGCCCAAGCAAAACGTAACCCGACCGTCTTGTCTGCCAACCTGTTCAAATGAGGATAGGAAGCACCGTAAAATGGCACTAAACTTTAAACGCTTTGTCGCGTCTGGGCTCGCCTGCATGAGTCAATATAACATCAGCCACTACAGCGCCGCCTGTTTCACAGGAATTGCCTGTGCGTTCCTGTTCGTTTGCCTCATTACCGGCCGGGCTATTGCCAATGATGTGACGCATCCAGCCGAGCAGCAGCGACGGTCAGTGTCTGTAGTGCCTGTAGTGCCGCCCCCGCTTAGCCTGGAGCAAACACCGGCGCTTCCTTCTCAGTTTCAGCAGCCGTGCCAGTTGGTGTTGCTGGAGTTTTACGCCAGTTGGTGCCGAACCTGCCAGTATGTGGATCCTTACGTGAAGGCCCTGAAGCGAGAAATTGCCCCGACTGCCACCGTGTTGCAACTCGATGTGGATGAACCGGTCATTCGGAGTTTGATGCCCACGTTTCGGGTCACGGGCACGCCGATGTTTATTCTGTTTAACACCCAGGGCAAGGCCATTTACAAAATGGAACGACAGATCAGCCCGTCCGTCCTGCGCCAGAATGTGCTCGCGCAGGTGAAAGCGAATCAAAAGGCTATTAAGCAGTGCCGACATTCGGCCCACCCAAAGCAGAAAGGAGTTTCCGATGCCACAAGCCCGGCTGAGTAGCCCTGTGCAATCCACGGGACTTTTCAAGATGGATGGCGAGCGTTTGCAAAGTCATCTGTTCGGGCAAAGTGCCCAAAAAAGGTTGGCCGTGCTGTTTGTTATTTTATGCGCTGCTTGGATGCATCTTTCGGTGCTGGCCGGAGCAGTACAGGCGGCGGCCAAATCTCCAGGCTTGCCCAAGCAGTATCAGGTGCCGTGTCAGCAGGTGCTGCTGGTGTTCTACAATCCTTGGTGCGGTGTGTGCCAAAAGGCGGATCCTTACGTGGATTCTCTCAAACGCGAGTTGGGGAGTCGGGCCAGCGTTCGTCGTTTACAAATCCAAACCCCGGAAGACATGGGATTCTGGAAGCAGTGGGGGGTCACGGGAACGCCCACCTTCATTTTATTTAACCACAAGGGGCAGGCTGTTTACCGACAGGATGGCTTTGGTCCTCCGGCGGAATTTCGACGCGACGTGCTTGCCAAGGTGAACAATCAGAAGCCGCCGGTTGCCTGCAATCCTCATGGCTAAGGCCCTGGCTGCCGCGCTTCCGGTTGTCATTGTTTCTGTTTGCCAAAATTGACCGTGCTCGCCACGCCAGCCATGTTACAGAAATGTTCTGGGCCTGCGGTTGCTCGTTCTGGTTGTGTCATAATACCTCCATTCTGTCCCCCCTTCTGTGGAAATGAGCCCCTTGCCTCCTCCTTCACGGATCTCCCCAAAAGGTCCCTGTTGCGTCGGTGGATTAGGTGGTTCCTGGCGGGTTGGGGCGGTGGTTTCCTTCCTGAACCGGAGTGGCCCGTCTGCCGTGTGCGGTATTAGCGGATTTTTTACCCAAACATCCCAAACCCCGGTGCCTCAGCGCGCCGAAGAGGCATTGGCCCTTATGCTGGCGCGCCAACGGCACCGCGGCCCGGATGATGAAGGCACCTGGTTGCACCCACAAGCCCGGGTTGGTTTGGCCCACAACCGGCTTAGCATTTTGGATCTTTCTGCCGAAGCGGCCCAGCCTATGGTGCTGTCTGCTTCCGATGAGGCGGATGACGCCTCGCCGCTGTATGTGCTGACGTACAACGGCGAAATTTATAACTACCGAGAGCTGCGCGCCGAACTGGGAGAGTCTCGTTTCCGAACCCGCTCGGATACGGAGGTCATTTTGCGTGCCTATGAAACGTGGGGCGCAGACTGCGTAAAGCATTTTCGTGGCATGTTTGCCTTTGCCCTGTGGGATGCCCGCCGCCAGCAGTTGTTTATTGCCCGCGACCGTTTTGGGATTAAACCGTTTTACTACACACAGCAGCAAGGCGCGTTCTGGTTCGCCTCTGAGATGAAGACCCTGCTGCCATTCCTGGAGGATGTTGCCCTCCATCGGCCTGGGCTGAGGGATTACTTTACGTTTCAGTTTTGTCTCAACGCCCGAACGTTGGTGGAAGGGATCCATCGCCTGGAGCCAGCCCATTGCGGCTATGTGCTACCCGATGGCGCGTTGAATGTGTGGCGCTACTGGGAAGTGCAATACCAACTGGACTGGGAGCATACCGAAAAATATTTTGTGGAAGCCCTCCAAGCCCGCCTGGCGGAATCCGTGGCCTTGCACTTGCGCAGCGATGTGCCCGTGGGCGCCTACATTAGCGGAGGAGTGGATTCCAGCCTGGTGGCGAGCTGGGCCCGGCAACACACCCCCACGACAAATGTGTTTGAAGGCTTTACGGGAAAATTTCCAGCAGAGCCTGGAGCGCCTGACGGTGGCAGCGCCTTTGATGAGTCTGCCTACGCGCGAGCAGTGGCCGAGGCCAATCACATTCGCCTCCACGAGGTGGCGATAACGCCCGAGGACTTCATTCAGCATTTACCCGCCGTGCTGTACCACCTGGATGAACCGGTGGCCGGTCCGGGCTCGTTTCCACAATTTATGGTGTCGCGTTTGGTGCGCGAGGCTGGGGTGAAGGTGGTTTTGGGCGGCCAGGGGGGCGATGAAATTTTTGGCGGCTACGCCCGCTATTTGGTGGCCTACTTTGAACAATGCCTCAAAGCGGCCATTGAAGGCACGATGCGCCACGGCAATTTTATTGTGACCTATGAGTCGATTATTCCCAACCTGCAGAGCCTGCGGCAGTACAAACCTATGCTTCAGCAATTCTGGTCCAAAGGACTGTTTGAAGAGCGCGATCGGCGTTACTTTAGCCTGATTGACCGGGCACCGGCTCTCACCGACGTGGTGAACTGGGCCTGGTTGGATCAACCTTCTGCGTTTGAAGACTTCCAGCGGATTTATTGGGGCCAGAACGTGGAAAAAGAATCCTACTTTGACACGATGACCCACTTTGACTTTAAAACCCTTTTGCCCGCCCTGCTCCACGTGGAAGATCGCATGAGCATGGCCCACGGCGTGGAGTCCCGGGTTCCTTTTCTGGATCATGGCGTGGTGGAGCTGGTGGCGACCATTCCTTCCAACATTAAGTTTAAAAACGGCGAGCTGAAGCGTCTGCTGCGGGTCGCTTATCCTCACACGTTGCCCGCCGTGGTTCGCGATCGCAAGGATAAAATGGGCTTTCCGGTGCCGTTGCAACCGTGGATGCAGCAGCATGCCGGGGTGCGTCAGTTTGTGCACGATACGTTCTTGAGCGAGTCTGCGCGGCATCGGCCATACTTGCAAGATAGTTTTCAGCCAGAAGCGCTCATGGCCAAGGAAACCCCGTTTGGCCGAAACCTGTGGGCCTTGCTCAGTTTGGAGCTATGGCAACAGCAACTCCTGGATCATCATCGGCCTTTTGCGCTTCATCCGCAGGCAACCTTTGCGTGCCCGGCAACTTAATCTGCTTACGGGTTGGCTGATTGTGCAAGGCCGGGGCATAGGTTGCCAATGGATTGCCGATGGGTTGACGCTTTCAATAGAACTTTCTTGAATGGAACGCTACAACTGACTGGAAAGGTGTTTCGTGTTGCCGGTGGCTTTTGCTCCTGTTTCCCTCTCCGCACGGGCCTGGTTGTCGGTGCAAAGCACCGTCGTGCCTGAAAGGAGTCGCTTTGGCCAGGCTCTCATACCAGAGCCTGTCATACCAGAGCCTGTCAGGCCAGAGTCTACGCCGCCGGAGCCTGTCGCGCCAGAGCCTGTTCTGCCAAAACCCGCCAACCTGCCGCCGCAAGAGGCCGTCTTGCCGATGGGCACGCTGGGCAAGGATACGCTGACCCTTAGCCCACCCTCGATGGTTCCAGAAGTCATTGCTTCTTCCCCAAAAACCGATGCCACTCTGCTTCCAGAACCAGGATTACCCGCCCCGGAAACGCTCCTCATTCCCACAGAAACCAATCAAACCGCCCAGGCAACCCCATCCTCAGGGAATGCGACCTCTCCGTTTGCACTCACATCCGGCACGTTTTCTCAGCGGTTATTTTCAACGGCCAACCGGCTCAACTGGAAACCGGATTCGCTCCAAAATACCACCCAGGCCATGCGTGGCTGGCTTCAAACCCAAACGGGCGGACTGACCCCCATGCAACTGGCCTTGCTCACGGCCAGCGACCCGGAGTGGCCCCTGTTTAAAGCCCTGGGAAGCAGCCTACAGCAAGTGCCGTTACCGGTTTTACCCGTGGTTGGCGAGTGGATGGAACAAACCGTCACCGGGCCGATGGCCATGGTCAGGCAACTTCCGGTATGATGAAAGAGCAAGACGGTTCACGGCCCGTGTGGCCTTTGGGCCGGGTTGTCTGTCGTGGAATCGTTTAAGTTGAACTGTTTGAGTTCGACTGTCTGAGTTCGACTGTCTGAGTTGAGAATCGTCTGAGTTGAATCCTATGAGAAAGAGCGCCGGATAGACCGCCATGGTTCATGTGTTTGCAATGCACCATACCCACTGGGACCGCGAGTGGTACGAACCGTTTGCCACGTACCAGGTTCGCCTGGCCGAGGTGGTGGACGCCATTTTGGACCGTTTGGACTCCGGCGCGTTTCAGCAATTTACCCTGGATGGCCAAACCGTCCTGCTCGAAGACTATCTGGCCTTCAGGCCGCAGCAGCGCGCGCGCCTCAAAGCCGCTATTGAATCGGGTCGCTTGTCTGTGGGGCCCTGGTACGTGATGCCGGATGAGTTTCTGGTTTGTGGAGAAAGCCTCATTCGCAACTTGCAGCGCGGCCTGGCGGAAACCCGCCACTGGACTCGGCAGGCGCAACCGCGCGTCACGGGCTATTTGCCCGACACCTTTGGCCACAGCGATGGCATTCCGATGCTCTTGCGTCAGTTCGATATCGATTCCGCCATGGTATGGCGAGGCGTTCGCCCGGCGGGAGCCCCGCCCGTGTTTTGGTGGAAAAGCCCGGATGGCTCTGGCGTACGGGTATACCACCTGCGGGAAGGCTATTTTCAGATGCATCTCCACGATTCCACCCTCACCGATCCGCAACGGGTGGAAGCGCTGCAAGCCTTCGTTGGGCGCTTGGCGCAAGAGCCGGTGGCCTCCTCCATTCTGCTGCCCGTGGGTGGAGATCACCTGGGGCCGATTTCTGAACCGATGGTTCAACTGCTCTGTGAAACCTTTGAAAATCAGACCCAGACAACCGCTGCCGATTTTATGCACTGGTTGGCCGAACATGCCCCCCCCGAAGCCCTCAGCCAGTGGTATGGGGAGCTTTGTGATCATGGACAAGGCGCTCCCTATTTGCTGACGGGAACGTTCTCTGCCCGAATGTACCTTAAACAGTGGAACCGCACGCTGGAGCACCGGCTGATTCGAGAGGTGGAACCTTTATTGCTGCTGGCTCACAGCCATTGTGCCGATTTTCCAGACCAGGCACCGGTGTTGGCACAGGCTTGGCAGCAGCTTCTGCTCAATCATCCCCACGATAGCATTTGCGGTTGCAGTGTGGATGCGGTGCACCGGGAAAACGAACAGCGATTTGAGAGGGTTCAGGCCCTGTGCGATGCCCTGAGCGTTCGGGCGCGACGGACGCTTCAGCACGCCTTGGCCACACCCGCGGATTGGCTGGTGCTGCACACGGGCGACCGTCTTTACACGGGGGTGGTGCCCGCTTGTGCCACAGGGGCAACCGTGGAGGCGGCAACACAGGGCATGACCCAGGTGGCCGGGTGCAACACCGTTTTAAAAGACGACTATTTGACGGACCATCAGCAGGTGCCACTGTCGGACCGACAGCAGGTGGAAGCGCGTGGCTGGGTTTGGGTCCAAAATGTTCCTTCTTTGGGCTGGCAGCGCGTTGCGCGTAACACGACCGCCACGGCCTTTTCTGAGCAAACCGGGGTTTCGCCCAGTCGGGTTCAGGTTTCAGAGGTTGCTTTCCCAACACTCGACAATGGCCTGCTCCAGGTCACTCCCGAAGCCGATGGAACGCTGACGGTTTGGAACGCAACAACGCAGAACGTCATTAAGGGGCTGCATCAGTGGCTATGTTGGCCGGAGCAGGGCGACTCCTACAACAGTGCACCGGTTCCTGGCACCGGCAGTGCTCAGGCGGTGCTGGAGTCGGTCCACCTGGTGGAAAATGGCCCGCTGGTCTCATCTCTTCGCCTTCAGTATGCGCTGCCCCAGTTTGAGCAAACGGTTCTGACCACGGTCAGCCTGCATGCGGGCGAGCAACTGCTTCGCTTTGAGACCCAATGGGTCAACCGGTTGGAAAATCAGAAGCTTCAGGTGGTATTTCCGGCGGAAACGCCCATTGATACGGTGCTTGCGGAAACCCACTTTGGCACCGTCAAGCGCTTTTACAGCCCCTATCGCTTGGACAGCCGCGAAGCGTTCTGGCCTGTAGCTTCTGGGGAGGAGTGGCTGCCCAACAGTGGACCCATTCAGCGTTTTATTATTGCAGACGCCCATTTACTGCTGAGCCAGGGTCTGACCGAATACGAATTGCACGAAAATACTGTGTCGCTCACTCTTTTTCGGGGGTTTTCGGCCATTTCTTCCGCCCATACCGGTGTTCGTGGAGGGGCTGCGGGCCCTCCGTTTGAAACCCCGGAGGCGCAATGTCTGGGTCGTTCCTGCGTGGCGCGATACGCCTGGGCGCCTAAACCCGAAGAACTCCACACCGCCTTTACCTTGGCGGACCGGTTTTATGGTAACAGTTGGGCGCTTCCCGGCACGGCAACGCAACCGGCCATCACCCAACAGGAAGCCGCTCTGTGCCGCTGGGACAACGCGGCGGTTGTAGCAATGGCCACACCCCCCTATGCATTGCCAACCCCTGCCGAAGAGGACGACACCGACCCCTCCGTCGCATATGCTGGCGCGTTTCGCCTGCTCAACACCACCGGACGAGAGCAGTCGGTCACGCTTCAATATACCCGGCCCGTCCCCCAACCCATCTGCGCCCCTCTGGAAACATCCCTGTATTTGCACAGGACCAATTTTGCTGGGCGCGTTCTGGCATCTGACAAAGTGGCCGAAGACGGCTGCGTAACGGTGGTGCTAGACCCCTATGCAGCCAGCACGTTTGTATTCAGTACCTGTTCAACCGTTAAACAGTTGTAAAAAGCCCGCTGAGACAAAGAGGGCGGAGACGTCGCAGGATTTTGCTGCCGATAGAAAAAACCCCCGTTAAGTAACGAGGGAGTCTCAAAATCTATGACGATCTGAGGAGAGAGAAGAGAGAAGAGAAAAAAGTAGTGTGTGCTATAGTGGTGAATTTCTATGTGCGTGATTATATGAAGCACAGAGCCTCTAGGAAAGCGTTTTTGGTTCAATTGGAACAAATATTTACATACAAAAACCAAGCCAGCTTGCGAATAGCGCCACCGGCTTGGTTTTAAAAAAGCGTTAAAACAGCTAAGGGAGCCCCCTTAAACGGCGGCCAGCAAATCCCGTACGTCTGCGCCTACGCGAGAGACATCCAACTTGATGCCAGGTCCCATCGTCGAGCTAAGGTAAACGGACTTCACGTACGTTCCCTTGGCCGATGAGGGCTTAGCGCGGAGTACCGTATCGTACAGTGCTGCAAAATTGTTCATAATCTGGGCTTCGCTAAACTGCTTACGCCCAATGGCCACGTGAACAATACCCTGTTTATCAGGGCGAACTTCCACCTGACCGGCTTTTTGCTTTTGAACCGCATCGGCTAAATCAAAAGTCACGGTACCGGTCTTCGGGTTGGGCATAAGGCCTTTGGGGCCCAGCATTTTACCAAGTTTACCCACTTGGCCCATCACATCCGGCGTGGCAATCAGAACATCAAATTCCAGCCAGTTTTCCTTGGCAATTTTTTCCACCATTTCTTCCGAGCCAACATAGTCGGCACCGGCGGCTTTGGCTTCCTGCACTTTCTCGCCCTTGGCAATAACGCACACGCGGACCGTTTTGCCCGTTCCTTCCGGCAGTACCACGGTGGTACGAATCTGCTGGTCGGCGTGCTTCATGTTAATACCTAAACGAATGTGGGCTTCCACTGCCTCGTCAAACTTGGATAGTTCGGCAAGGAGTTGTTTCAGGGCTGCCACTCCGTCCGGTAAGGACGTAGGTTGCTCAACAGCGCTCAAGATTTGCTGAGCGCGCTGTTGGCGTTTGGTCAATTTCGTGGCCATAACAACAAATATCCTCAATCAATCAAGTGTGTTCAGTGAACTAAGATTCCAGTACGTCAACACCCATGCTGCGTGCCGCACCACGAACCTGTAGCGCAGCCGCTTCAACGGTGTAAGCATTCATGTCCTGAAGCTTAACCTGGGCAATTTCCATTACCTGTTTAACGGTAATCGTACCCACTTTAACGGTGTTGGGCCTGGCGGAACCTTTGGGAATGCCAGCCGCCTGACAAATCAGGTAAGAGACGGGCGGCGTTTTCAGTATGAAAGTGAACGAGCGGTCTTCAAAAACCGAGATCTCAACCGGTATAATTTGCCCGGCTTTGTCTGCGGTGGCCGCATTGTACGCCTTGCAAAACTCCATAATGTTGACCCCGTGTTGACCCAGGGCCGGACCTACCGGCGGTGAAGGATTCGCTTTACCTGCCGGCAGTTGGAGTTTAATTTTGGCGACCATTTTCTTTGCCACGGTTGCGTGTCCTCCAACGGGAATGTATCGTTTCTCTAGAAAAGTCCCATACTTTAGGGGCAATGGGACAGATGAACTTCATTAAATCGCAAGAGTGGCCTGTCTTCAACCATGGAGTTTTTTTAACGAGCTTTCTGCAAGCGTGTTGGGTTTACCAACAAAGGGAACGTCTTAACACAAGGAAGCTCGGCTGTGTGGTAAAAACGAACGGCTACACCTTTTGGACTTTTTGAACCTGGTTGAAGACCAATTCCACAGGCGTTTCTCGACCAAAAATCGACACAGAGGCCTTGAGTTTTTCTTTGTCTGGAAAAACCTCTGTGACCGTGCCCTCAAAGTCGGCAAACGGCCCGCTGACAATTCGAATATTCTCGCCCACACTGAGATCGATCTGAATGGTGGTAATGCCCGTGGGCTGACTGCGAAGCAGTATGCGCTTGATCTCAGAATCCTTGGCTGGGATGGGCTTTTTATCCCCCCCAATAAACTTGGTCACCCCGGGCGTGTAACGGACAACGTACCAGGAGTCGTCGTCCATAATCATCTCTACAAGCACATAGCCCGGAAAGAGACGCTCCTCACGATCCATTCGCTTGCCGTCTTTAATTTTTGTAACCGGCTTTTGCGGCACTTCTACCCGGAAAATCTTGTGGCCCATGTTCATGGACTCAATTCGGCGCTCCAGGTTCACTTTCACCTTGTTCTCATGGCCGGAATAGGTATGAATAATGTACCAGCGACGCTTTTTAATGGTGC
The DNA here is from genome assembly GCA_033763415.1 of Candidatus Melainabacteria bacterium. GTDB lineage: Bacteria > Cyanobacteriota > Vampirovibrionia > Vampirovibrionales > JAJTHC01 > JANRKP01. Next base: position 22,967 of record JANRKP010000006.1, read on the forward strand.
TTCGGCCCATTTCGGGCAGATCCCCTGCGCCTTCTTCCGTGGGAGCAGCAGGAAGCAGCGGCTCCATCTCTGGCTCGTACGCATCGGGAACCGAAACGTCCGTCTCTAGTGAATCAACGCCTAGCTCTCTGTCAGTCATCTGACTGGAAGCGTCATACAGGTATTCATCGTGTGGTGCAACTGTCATAGCGTGGGATGATTTCCATATTTCCTGATGCTATAGAAAAACTTGAACGAAAATAAAATTCAAAACGCCATCGGGGTACTTGCGCTCAGCGCTTAGCGATTCGGTACGACCCACTGTATCAGCAGGCTGAACAAGTTATCAACCCCCCAAACCCCAAGGGTCATGATGGCCGTAACGACCAAAACCACCAGGGTTTGCGCAAGAATCTGGTTTGGTGTTGGCCAAATAACCTTGCCCCACTCGGCCCGAACACCCTGGAGATAGTGAATCACGCCACCCGAAGCGCCCGCGGCAGATGCAGCTTTTTTAGAGGCGCTTTCTTTGACGGAAGCAGCATTTGCAGGAGAAGTCCCTTTGCTGGCGACAGCGGCTTTTGAAGACGGCTCTTGTCCAGATTGTGTCATAGTGCGGGGGCTCACCAATCGCTCCTGTGTGCTCAGCAGCAGACTAAACTATTGATACTTATCTTTTGCGGACTTGTCTTTTAGTTGGGTTGTCTTGGTTGTGACAATGGCGTGTAGGGCGCTGCAAAAACAGAAGCTATGGGCTGAGACAGTCACCGGGTTTTTGCAGAAAGAGATTGAATAAAGGTGGAAATTCGCGCCCTGGAGGATTTGAACCCCCGACATTCGGTTTTGGAGACCGACGTTCTACCACTGAACTAAGGACGCAGAGAATGAAGTGAACTAGGATACGAAATTGAAGACTAACGAGTTTCTTTGTGGGTGGTGTGGCGCACGCACCGAGGGCAGAATTTTCGCAATTCCAGGCGGAGTTGTTTTAAAGCAACGGATTTGTGAGTGGCGTAGTTGCGCTCCTGGCACTCGGCACAGGCCAATGTAATGGATGGCGCGGTTTTGCGAGAAGAAAAGCCCATAGGAATCATTGCCTCAGTGAGATGTAGGGTGGCGAATGTTGAGAACGCAATGCACTTCAGCAATTTTTTTGAAATTCAGCCAATTGTATTGAAGCCTGGCCTATTTAAACTGAATTGATTTAAACAAGGCCAGTGGCTTTTTGGCTAAACAGACCAGATTTTTGACTGTTGCCCGCGGCCAAGGCCAAAACCAGCACTGGCAGGCAGGACAAAAAAGTGCAGTGTCAGGCTATAGTAGGACCAACATTCACTGAAGTCAATGCTCGTGTAAACCTGCATCACTGGGTGCATTCGGGCGCATGAAAGGCCCCACTAATTGTAACAGATCGCAACAAGATTGCTCATACAATTGTTGATTCCTGGTTTCACATAGTATTCTATTGGAGGTGTATCAACGATTTGTTGTGCTTTGCGTTGAATGTAGCCAATGGCAACCCTGCTTTGGTTTTTAAGCATAAACTTATGTTTAACTGCAAGCGCAGAGACCGTTACACCCAATCAGTCGCTGTCAGTTAGCCAGTTGTTAGCGTGTACCAAGGAACGGAGTGCCGAACGGGTGACAGTTGCAATTTACCCTGGCAGCTTTGATCCGATTACCTGCGGGCACCTGGACATTATTGACCGTGCCAGTCGTTTATACGAGCGATTGGTGGTGGCCGTTGCGGTGGATACCAACAAACATCATCATTTTCCGCTGCCCGTCCGCATGCAGTTAATTCAGCAGACCGTTTCCTCTTGGCCCAACGTGGGCGTGGCTTCCTTTGAAGGGCTAACGGTTGCCTTTGCCCAGCAATGTCAGGCCCAGGTTATTATTCGCGGTCTGCGGGCGGTGTCTGACTTTGAGTTTGAATGTAGTATGTCACAGATGAACAAGAGCCTTGCACCCAACGTAGAAACCGTGTTTATGATGGCAGGAACCGAGTACCAGTTCTTGTCCTCCAGCATGGTGAAGGAAGTCTGTCGCTTGGGCGGAGACGTCTCTAGCCTGGTGCGTTTGCCGGTGCTACAGGCCCTAAAAGCCTCTTTTGGCTCTTTGACGGATCAGTCCGGCGTTTCCTGACACCGTTACCCGTTAAGTTTTAAGCCCCGTTATGTACACGATTTTGATTTCACACGTTTTGACACGTTGCACCCTGTTAATCACCCGTGTCAATCACCCGTCTTTTTTGTATGGTTTGTGTTGCTCGCATTGATGCCTGATGTTGGAATCGGGCGCCGGAAAGGAGAGATGTACCATTGAACAAGTTTGCCAAAATGATCGAACGGATGGAGGATCTGATTCTCTCCGGTATAGGCATTCCGCTCACGCCCTGGACGATTATTCACGGAGATCGGCTGGTGCCCCTGCTGGATCGAATTCGAGAGATTTTGCCGGAGGAAATGGCCCAGGCCCGTCAGGTACTGAGCCAGCGCGAGGAAATGTTGCAAGAGGCCCATCAGCAGGCGGTCCACGTGCTGGAAGAAGCCAAACAACGTTCCGAGGCCATGCTAAGTCAGTCTGAGCTGATGCGTGCGGTTCACCAGGAGGCGGAACGGGTTCGTCAGCAGGTGATTGACGAATTGGAGGCCGTTCGTCGTAAAGCGTATGAGGAGGCCGAGTCGGTTCGTGTGCGTGCCTATGAAGAGGCCCGGCAGTTGCGCGAGGAAACGGATCAGTACGTGGAATCGGTCTTGGCCAGTTTAGACAAAAACCTGACGGAGTTTCAGGCCGTGGTGCGCGAGGGTCGCAAACAGTTGCGCCGGGTCAAAATGGAACATTCCGGCACCTATCTGCCAATGGAGGCGCTGTCCATTAACAACACAACCACCGCCGCCCCGGTGGTGCAGCCCTTGCCCCCAGCGCGGCGTGGCGCGCCACCCGCCTCTGCGTCCATTCCACAACGTAACTATGCCACCACACTGGACGAGGCTGCCTATGGAAGCGGCGGGTATTACACGACCCCGTCCAGCACAATGGCTACGTCGCCAACAAACCGTTCTGCCGCTGCAGGAGGGCGTCCACCGGCTCGTCGAGAGCGGATCTCTCTGATGCAAGTGTAATGGGTCTAAAACGAGCCGTATGATGGCTTGTCCTGTTTATCCATACCAATTTATCCATACCAACACGAGGGGTTTTTTGTTAGAATCCCTCGTGTTTCTTTTTTGATTCCGAAAAATATGCGGCTTTGCCGGTTGAATACAAAGGATTTTTCTCGAATGACTGCAACTTCCTCTTTGACAGACGCGTTGACGAGCACGACCGAGACAGCGCCGTTTCCTGCCATTGACGTGTGGGAAAATCGCCACCCGGACCGACGCTTTCTCATTACCATTGATGTGCCTGAATTTACCTCTGTCTGTCCTAAAACGGGCCTGCCGGACTTTGGCACGCTGACCATTCGCTACATTCCCAGGGAAACCTGCATTGAGCTGAAAGCCTTTAAATACTACCTGTTGGCCTATCGAAACCATGGCATTTTTTACGAGAACGTCGTCAACAAGGTAATGGAAGATATTGTAACGGCCTGCAATCCTCATTTTGTGGAAGTTTGCGGGGATTTTAGCGCCCGTGGCGGTATTCGCACGCAAGTTCGCCTTCGGCACGTTGCGCCCGGCTCAGAGGCGTTGGCGCAGGCCCAGTCGCTGGATCACATGGTGTTAAACACGCTAAACGTTACCTAGACAACGTTACCGAGATGCTTTTTTGCCTGTCGTTGTTGCCCTGGCTCATTAGTCTGAAAAAACGGCTTGCTCTGATGTGAAAAGAGCTCAGGGTGTGAAAAAAGCTGTAAGTTCGGCTTAAAGTGTGCTTAGGGTGTGTTTTTCGGCGGAAAAGCCATCCGCATACGCGCCCCATAGCTCCAGTGAGCTGCTCAACCCAGTTAGGTTAGCCGATTTTGCTCCACGGGGAGGCTGAAGGCCAGCTTCCGCTGTAAACGGGTGGGTAGGCCACGGCGGCGGGGGTTGCGGGCGCATTAAAAGCGTTTGCCATAGGGCTGCTAATAGTCACTGCCGTCAACGGAGAAACTTGTAGCTGATCCAGCCGGGGGGCGGAACGGCCGAATGCGGACGCTTCGTTGTTGGAAAGCGCGGGTGTTTCCGTGGCAAGGCCGGGCGGATGCGGCTGTTTACGGTTTAAAAACCAGGCGGATAGCGCAACCGTGCTCAGGGTAAAAACGCCCATCCCCACGGTGGAAGCGGCCATAAACTTGCCCGCATAGCCCAGGTGTTTGTCTAGGAATTGATTGACCTTGGCGACGTTCATCAGCCCCAGGTAGGCTGCCCCGCCGGTTAGCGTACCCAGGTACATCGCTTCGGGCACGCCGTTTACATTGCCATACCGCGCCACGGCACGGCTTTGCCAGGGCTGAATAACGGCGTTATCCAGCCAGCTAAAGGCCACCCCAGTACCCACCAAAAACAGGCCGGTGGCCAGGGCGATTTCCGCCCAGGTTAAATTTTTCTTCAAATAGGAAAGGCGTCCCACCAGACGCTCTTGCTGAAAACCTTCCAGCACGTGTTCTACTACCGGCTCCAACCGGTTACCCAGCTTGCTCGTGTTTTGCTTTAAAAGGGCTTCAGGAAAATTATCCGGCTTAATGCGGGTAGCGGCCTCAAAAAATCCGGTGGCCAACTGCTTTTCCACCCGATCCAATGTGTTGGTCAATCCCTCAACGCTACCGACCTGCTTTTTAAGCTGATTCAAGCCGTCGCGCAGGGTTTTTTCCGTCTGCTCGCCCAAGGACTTCAAATGCTCGTGTACCTCAGTGCTCCAGCCCGCTTTAATCTCAGACCCTTTGCCCGAAACGGTTGGGCTGCCCAGGGCGTTTTCCACGCATTTTTTTAGCGCGGGCTGGATTGTTTTTTCCGGGCGGGACAGTTGATGTTCGAATGTTTTTAGCGCCTGCTGAACAGTCTTGGCCCGGTCCTCGGTTTCAAGCGTCAAGGCGTCTCGCAACTGCTCCATAGCCGCGTGGAAGGACTGCAAACTGTTATGAAAGCCAAATTTGGCCAAGCCCTGGTGCGCCTGTTGAACCAACAACGCCTCCGCCTCGCTGAGGGCGCCCGATTTCACGGGTGCCGTCATGACGTAGTTGCCGTAATCAAACCGCTTAAGCAAATGTGGAATCAGGGTCTGCTGCTTTTCTTCCAGCGCCTGAAGTTCCGCCTGAAGTTTGTTTTTTGACGTTCCCGAGGCCTTGGAAACCGCTTTGCGCAACTGCTCGGCCTCTTGTTGATATTGCCGGTTCAGTAAGTGCGGCACCGTGTAGGTGGAATCGCTTTTAATGACGCTGCCCACCAGTTTATCGCGCAATTCCACCTGGTTTTGGATGCGATACGTGTGGAGGGGGTGGTCTGCCGCGGTCACCTGCGGGCCAATGCCCAACACTTTGTCAATGTAGGGAAATCCATAGAACTGGCGCGCCAGTCGGTAGCCCCCTTCCATTAAAACGGCGGTCAGCAGGACACTGGCATAATCCCGTGCGGCGTAATCTGCCTTGCGATCCTCGGGAATAGCGGTGGAAATTCGCCAAACACCGCGAAAGAGCGTGCTGAGGTGCCCCGAGTGAACGTTAACCCAGTTGAGCAAATAGGAGGGATCAAGAAAATTAGACACGACGCAGCGCCCCCGTGTTCCAAACAGTAGTGGCAGGGGTGTGGAGGCCCACAGATGGTGGCGCTAACACAGGCATTGGAAGTGAAACGGTTGGCAAATCAGGAAGAAAGGGTACGCTACCCACTGGAATACCCGAATACGCTGGCGGGTTTACAAAAGAGACGGCGCCAACAGATAGCGGCAGTGCACCGGGTGGGGCTACGCGACTGGGCATAGGGCTGTTGAACGAATAGGTGTTAAACGGTCGGGTGGCCAGGTTGGCTACGGCCAGGCCATTGGCGGTGGAGGGGGCCTGTACCCAAAACAGGTTGCTGGGACGAATATCCGTGGCGTGAGAGACCAGTGGTTGCGCGTAGATTCTTGGATAAGGAGCCTCCTGGAAGCGTTGTGGCGGAATGGCTGACGAAAAAACCTTGGTTTGAGATGTTGGACCTGCTGCGGTTGCAGTCGGTTTGGCTTTATCGCCGGGTTTTGCCTCGCTCGGTTTCGCCTCACCGGGTTTAACAAAGTCTTTGTCATACGGGGCGATAAACCGGTAGACAAGCACCATAAGCAACTGACCCGCCAACACGGCGGTCAGCGCAGTAATCATGGCTGTTTGCAAAAACTTAAACTGGTTGATTCTGCTCGTAAATTGCTGAATTAAACCACGTTTGCTTTCAGGACACAGAGCCGCGCGGGTTCGTTCCATCAGGGCTTGGGTAAAGTCTTTGTTGAGAACTTTTTCTCCGCCTTCATTGCCAAAAAAGCCTTCCAGCAAAAGCTTTGTTTTGGTTTCCAGGTTATTTTTCAGGTTTTTGGAAATTTCCGTCAGGTCATAGCGCTCCTGGAGCAGTCGTTGCCCTTGCTCGTAGGCGGACTGTGTTGCAGGCTCCTTCAAAAACGCATCCACCAGTTTCTCCTGGGCCGCCTTCAAGCGTTCGGCCAACGCCTCCTTGCTGTGGGCGGTGCCTTCCTTAAATTCTGCGGCAAAGTGTTGCAGCAATTTTTCCAGTGGTTCTTGCACGGCCGGAATGGCAAAGTGTGTTTTCAGGGCTCGATCGTAGTTGGCCACCATCGTTTCAATGTTGTGGTCGGCCAGCACGGTTTTGGACCAGAACGCCTTTTTCTTGTCCGAATCGCTGAAGCGAACCCCGGCAGGCCGCAGAATGTCCTCAAAATAGTCGCCGCGAAGCTGAAATTGTTCAAAGAAGCGCCCGATTGGTTTAAACGCCATCTCGGTAACGGCTTTGAAACCTTCTTTGTTGGCAGGGGCTGAAGTGGCCAACGTGCTCAATCCACTCCGTTCCTTCATCAGATGGTTGAGTGCCGGGTTTAAGCCAAACTCGTCGGACTTTGTCCAGATGGCAATGCCCAGAGCAATCACCCAGCCTAGAATATTTCGGCTGAGTGTTTCCCAGGGATGCTGCTGAAATGCAAAGGCGTACCCGCACTGAATGGCGTAAAAGCCCAGTAGCATCGAGCGAATGGTCATGTCTTCCAGCGAAAGATTAAAAATACGGGGCTCTAGCTGCCCAATGCCGCTGCGCTCCAGTATTCCGTTAACCGAACGAGCCCAGGTGTTTGGCCCAGGTAGTAGGCCTGCACCAAAGCGAACGGATGCGGGCTGGAGTCCCTCCGTTTGAAGGGGCAGGCTGCCGAACCCCGGTGGGCTGGCCCACGGAGACAATGGGGAGGTGGACAGAGAGGAGGCGGACAGAGGAGACGCTGGACGAACGGACGGCAAACAGGGCGATGACGAAGCGGTGGCAGAGAGCAGCCTGGTTGATAGCGGAGCAATTGGAGTTTGGCCAATTACAGACACCCGTTAAGACCTCCACCGGTCAGACAGTATACACCCGGAAACAAATTGTGCGTGACACCCAACGCTGCTCATACGGCAAAACGCTCCGGTAACGCTGAATCATGATCGATGAGAGACCTACATCCAATAGTGAGTACGCTAGCCCAACTGTTTGACGGTGTGATGACACACATGAGAGGGGATTTCCAACGTTTAGAAACGTAACACAAAGCTCCCTCGCGGTGTTTGAGCGAGGGTCGTAATCTACTACGATTTACAAAGTATCTAAGTCCAACCGTTGGTGCAAGGTGCCAAGCCGGGTTGTTTCAGTTTATGAACCAAGCCTAGCCATGTGGCTAAAATTATTTCTGGACAGGGCCTGAGCGGGGTCGCTTGTTGCCTAGGCTCCACAACGGGGCATGTTGGAAATCCACTGTAGCGGGTTTACCGGAAGTCCACCCATGTACAGCCCCCAGTGCAGATGGGGTCCGGTTGCAAAGCCGGTAGAGCCAACCAGTCCAATGGTTTGGCCGGGCTTTACCGAGGCTCCCTCCTGGACGGTGCGTTTGGAGAGGTGAATGTATACAGAGCTGACCCCTTGGCCATGGTCTAACCCCACGGTATCGCCATGAAGGCGAAAGCTTTTGGAAATGTGAACCACACCTGCCGCAATGGCCTTGACGGGACGACCGGCGGGGGCCCGCTGATCCAGACCCTTGTGGTAGTCGCCGGTGTAGGTGCCGTTGTGGTAGCGCAGCACGCCAAAGGGAGAATTCATGCAGTCTGGCACCGGCAGTTGCAGCGGTTCCTGCCAATAACGAACCGGGGTGGAGAGTTTTTTGAGGGTGTCGATGGCTTCCAACTCGCCAGGGAGTGGCTTTAGCCCTCCTACAGAACGGCTGACGGTAATATTTTGCCGTCGGAATTGACCGGGCAAGATGGTTACGGTTTGGGAGGCCACCGTTGTTCCGGCAGGATTCGTCAGTACCAGGGTGTGCTTACCCGTGGGATGAACCACCCCCACCGGAAGCCAGGCTTGCCACAAAGCGCCTTCCCGTTCTGGCAGTGCAGCCTGCGCGTAGAGCGGAACCGTGTAGCTTCCCAAGCGTACCCGGGCGCCTTTCCATGGGGCTGTGGCCGAATCTCGGAGTTGTACGCGGATGACCTGTCCTTGCCGGACCTGTGCATCTGCCTGAAAGTGAAACGCCGGAGCTTGGGTAGTATGGCTAACGGGAAGTGGTGTTTCAGAGGAGGTGTCTTGCCGGGGAGGCGTGCCATTGGTTGGAACCGGCGGGGAGAGTCGGTTGTGTTTGGTCGGCAGCGGTGGCGGGGCCTGGAGTGGGGTGGATAAATCCTGATGCTGGACCAGAGATTGCGTAAAGTCGTATTGGGGCAGGGAAATTTGTCGGTGTGCGCCCGGTGCTGTTGCAAGGGTTGTTGCAAGGGTTGTTGTAAAGGTTGTTGGCAACACAAAGCCGCCCGCTGGTGCAACCGCCAGCACGGGAAGGCTCATCAAACCCAAACTCAAACCAAAGCCCAAACTTAGCAACCCCCACGCCAGGCCGGTAAGCCGCCGTTGACGCTGAGGGTTATTGCGGGCGCCAGCGGGTTGTAAAGGTAAAGTCATTGTGTCACCATCCTTCCAGAAGCCATGAGGCTTTTATTTTATCAAATGCCTGCCAATCGACACGCAGATTGTTTTAATGATTTGTCTTTAAAGAGTCGTTGGCCATTGCGCAAGTCGTTCCGCTCCGTTTTTTATCTACAGCCGCATTGTCTGGCGAAAGCGGCCACCTCAGCAACCGGGATGTTTGCATTATGTTTTTGGATCAAGTCATCATTACGGTGGAATCCGGTTCCGGTGGAAACGGGGCCGTAGCCTGGCGACGCGAAAAATACGAGCCGTTCGGCGGGCCTGCGGGCGGCGATGGTGGCCGCGGCGGTAGCGTTTACCTGGAAGCCTGTAAAAACCTGCAAACGCTGATTGATTTTCAGTACCAGACGCGGTTTTTTGCAGAAAAAGGTGAAAACGGTCGCACGAAAAACCAACACGGCAAGGCGGGCGAATCCATCACCATTCGCGTGCCGGTAGGAACACTGATTCGCGATACGGATACCCAGCAAGCGTTGGTCGATCTGATGGAGGATGGTCAACGGGTGTTGGTGGCCCAAGGGGGTCGCGGGGGGCGTGGCAACAGTCGTTTTGTCACCTCGCGGCGGCAGGCGCCCTATTTCGCAGAGCCAGGCGAGCCGGGCATTCGTCGGCGCCTGGAATTAGAACTGAAGCTGATTGCAGATGTGGGCTTGGTGGGTCTGCCCAACGCAGGAAAATCCACCCTCATTAGTGTGATTAGTGCCGCCAGACCCAAAATTGCAGATTATCCCTTTACCACACTGAGCCCGAACCTGGGTGTGGTGCGCAAGCCTTCGGGCGATGGTTTGGTGGTAGCCGATATTCCCGGCTTGATTGAAGGGGCCAGCCAAGGTGTGGGCTTGGGCCACGATTTTTTACGCCACGTGGAGCGCACCCGAATGCTGCTGCATCTCGTTGAGCTGGATCCGGTGGATGGCAGCGACCCGGCTGAAAATTATCGCCTAATCAATGCCGAACTGGCTGGCTACAGTCAACAACTTGCCCAAAAGCCCCAGCAGGTAGTGTTAACCAAGGCCGATACCATTCCAGATTCTTTGCTGACCGAGTTGGTTGAGCATTTTGAGGCGGAAACCGGCCAGTCGGCTTGGGTCATTGCCTCGGTCACCCGGCAGGGGATTGATGCGCTGTTGCATCGGCTTATGGAGCGGGTAGAGTCTTTGCCGCCGCCTGCCAAGAGCCTGATTGTGCCTCAGGAAGATACACGGGCCACCGATAACGATGACAGCGCGTTTACGGTTACGCTTCGTGAGCCGGGCTGGTTCAATATTCGCTCTGGCAAGGTTAGCCGATGGGTTGCGGTGACGGATTTTGCCAACCGAGAATCTATTCAGCGCCTTATGGTGGTGCTTAAGGGAATGGGCGTAGTGGCGGAACTTCAGCGGCAAGGCGTTCGCCCAGGAGATACCGTACAGATAGGCAAGGCGGTTTTTGATTACGAGCCGGATGACATGTATCATCCCGACGACCTCCAGGCTGAGGATCTCTCTGCCGAGGACTGGGAAGAGCTGCCAGAAGACACCCTGCCAGAACCACCCCTACTAGAGGATGAGGCCGAAAGCGTTGTCCTGGCCGGATCGGCTGTTGCTCAGGTAACACAAAGCCATGAAGCTCAAGAAACGGAAGCCGACTCAGCCGACTATCGACACGATTGACTCTCGAAATACAGCGGCTAGGCGGGCTGCTTCAGCGCACTGAGGGCGTCGTCCTCGGTCTCGTAAATGGGGAGCAGTCGGTTTAATTTGGTGAGTTCCACCAATTTTTGAACGTAAGGCTGAAGGGCGTAAATGGCAAGGTTGCCACCCGCGGCCTGGTACGTTTTATACGCGGTGACCAGGGCGCCCAGGCCACTGCTTTCCACGAATGCCAGTTCGGTTAGGTTAATTCCCATTTGCTTGTGGCCAGCCTGGAGTTGGGCCTGAACTTCGGCGTTGAGCAAATCGGACTGAATACTGTTTGGCATGTCTAGAATGACAATGTCATCGACCATTCTCAGGGCAATCATGGGTCCGTGCCAACCTCTATTTCCCACTGCAAGTTTGTCAACAAGCCCATTGTAATGGAATGTAACCAGCTTGAACACCCCTTGAATGCTGTATCTTCCGTGCATTTTGCCGAGGTGTTGTTTGCTGGCCCGGTTTGATACTTTATGATGCGGTTACTTGCATTATAATAGCTTGTGTATTAAACAGAACGTAGATGATTTTGGCAAAAGTTTTATTTAGGCCAGTTTGCCAGCTTCTTAGTTTATCCCAGCTTCTTAAGTTTATCTTAGTGTACGGTTACGCCCAACGGGGGACCTCATTCCACATGGATCGACTATCCATGGAACAGCAACCATACAGCCATGTGGGCGATGTGGCTTCTCAGGGAGGCAAGCAGTGCCCCGCCTGTCAGGGTTTCTCGCCTTTGGATGGCCGTTTTTGCTGCCATTGCGGGTTTGATTTTGCAAGCCTACCGGCCGGGGGGGCCCTACCCAGAGAACTGGCGCCGGTCCAGTTGGAGCGTTTCGCGCTGGTTTCTGTGGAATTGTTGGATCTATCCGCCCATCCTGGCACGGGCCATCCGGTTTCGGATCTAAAGGCCCTGGCGGCGCAGTATTCTCAGGCGTTGGAGGCCCGCATTGCCGCCTGGGGTGGCGTGGTCGAGACGGTCCATAATAACGTGGTTTTTGTGGCCTTTCCCTACGATCCTACGCTGGTAGACTCGTTGGATTCGGCCATTCAGTTTTCGCTGGAGCTTGTTCAGCGTCCGTTTGTGGTCAATGACGTGCCGTGGCAGGTTCGGGTGGGCCTTGACGAAGAGGAGGCGGCCTCTCGCAATCCCCTTACCTGTGTTACGGAACGTTCCGTGGCTGCGGTAAACGCCGTGGTGATGAGCACGCGCGCCTATCAGCGAGTGGGGGGCAAGCGTTACAAGCTGGAACCCGTCGGGCCCGTCCGCCTCGGCGATCAGATGGTTCACTTTTACCAAATTCTCGGGGCGGCGGCAATGCTGCCCGCCAGTGGCCATAGCGCCATTGCGTTGGAGCCTGCGCCGCCATTGCGCGAAGCCGCGATGCCTGAGCCGGTGAAACAGGCTTTGCTGGGCGTCCCGGCCAGTCAGTCCTCCAGCCTAACCTCGGATCCACCGCCATCGCAGTCCTTTTCGGATGAGACGCCAGTGGTGGAGGCGTCAGCCGAAACGCTCCCCTGGGAGCGCCTGAGTTTGGTAGAAAAGCTCACTGAGCCGGAAGAGGCCTTGCCATTGCGCGATGCGCTTTTGCCGACACAGCCCGCGGTGGACGTAACGGAAACCGCCATGAATGTCGAGCAGGCACACACCGCATACGATGCACGCGATGCCAGACGCGATGAATGGCGTGAAGAAGCCCCTGTCTCTGAAGCCGTTTTTGAGCCACTGTTTGAGCCGCTCGAATCCTCAGAAGACTTTCAGCGTGACGGCCAAGCTAATAGCGGGTTGGATAGCGGCGAATCGGATGACGCCCACGAGGTGTCTCTGGATGGTTCCGACTGGGATCATCAGTGGGATGAAGCGTTTGCCTCCGTTGAAACCCCTGGCCATCCGCCAACGCCTTCAGACGCGTTGCATCAGCAGGCGTTGTTTGAGCCCGCATCGCCGGAAGACAGCGTGTCATCCAGCCTGGTATCGCCTAGCAGTCTGTCATCGGAAGTTCCGCCGCTGGAGTCCGCCGCTCAGACACCACCGGCTTCCGTTAGCGGGGCCACTACAGCCGGTTTTGATGTGGAAGCCGTATACCACGATGGGTTTGATGACGAGCCCGTCCCCGCGTTTGAGGACGCCAACCCGACTGCTTCCTTGCCCGTTGCCACAAATCCCGCTGTCGCAGACAGACCCGGGATGGTTTCTCGGCAGGCGGTTGCTCCCTTTGAGCAGGCACAGGCATCCGAGCCCGCTGAAGCGTTCTCCTCTCCTGCGGCTGCTCCAGAGGTAGCGTTCCAGGAAGAACCTCCCCAGGCGGAGCAAGGCGTTGAGCATGACTTGGACGCCGCACTTCAGCAAGAAATAGAAGCGTCGCTACAGCAGCGGGCCGAACGGGGCTCTTCTGAAGCGGATGGTTTGGTTGAGTTGCAGCCCTACGTCGCGCCAGTCTATTTTGAAAAGCAAGCCCTACCGCCCCCCAACACAACCTATGAGCAGTTGGTACAGCGCCTTGCAACCCGGCTACAACCCTTTTTGGATGCGGCCTCTCCAGAGACAATGGCGCCAACCTTGTCGGTGAACCATTTGACGGGCACGCTGATTACGGTGGGGGGAACCTCTGGGTTGGGAAAAACCACCATTTTGCAGATGGTTCGCCTCAAAACAGAATCGGAAGATCCGCAGCAGCCCAAGGGCCTTTGGCTGGGAGGCAGCGCCCCGGAATCGGTCGTGCAGCCGCCTATGCCGCTGGGGGTTTGGCAGGATGCATTTCGTAACTTCTTTGGCATTTCCGTAGAACACGATGAACCCGCAGCGCTGAAAACGCAGGTGGGCAATATTCTTCAGTTCTTGTTCGATGGTCCTCCGCCTGCCGGATTGGCCGATACGTTTGAGGTCATGCTGTCTCTGCAACCATTGGCGCCCTTGGGGCTCGAGGTTCGAGATCAGGTGGGACGCCTGGCCCAGGCAATGGAAGTGCTGCTAAAGGCCATGAGCCAGAAAAAGCCGGTTGTTCTGGTGCTGGAAGATCTCGATCAGGCGGATGCAGCCTCTCTGGAAGTGCTGATGCACCTGCTAAAGAATGGTTTACTAACCCAACGGGTGTTTATCCTCGTTACACACCAACGAGAAGCCGTTCCCGTGGGAGATTGGGCGCAGTTGTTGCAAGTAGGCGCTTTTGAGCGTTGGATCTTGTCAGATCTGAACGATGAGGAAATTCGGAAATTTTTAGCCGATGGCACCTTTGGCGAGCATCTGACAGAGTTTCCTGAACCCTACCTGACCACGTTCATTCAGCAGTCACGGGGTTTGCCGTTGTATTTGGAAGAGTCCTGGCGCTGGTTGCATTTGCAGGGCCTGTTGGCGGTTAACGCAGAAACAGGAAAGCTCGGCCCATCGGATCCACAGACGCTAACTGATGAAACACTACCCCCACCGGCGTTGGATGCCATGGTTCGGCAACGCTTGCAGGCGCTTACCAAAGAGAGCCTCTATGTGCTGCAAATGGCTTCCGTATGCGGCCACAAGGTGGGCTTGGAAAGCCTGATGATTCTCTGCCGCATTGATGAGGAGCAGGTATTGCAACAGCACCTGCAAGAGCTGTGGGAGCACGGATGGATATTGCCCGACATTGGCCGCAGTGTGGCGTTCCGCCATGGTGCATTACGGCAGGCGGTCTACCACACGCTTGCCGAAGAGATTCGCCTGCAATTGCACCAGTTTGTCAGCGAATTTCTCGATCAGGCCTACAACAGTGGCCGAGTCGTGCCGCCTTATCGGGTGGCGCAGCACGCGCAACTTGGCGGGCTCTATCAACGGGCATTTCATTACTGGAATTTAGCCGCGGTGCAATCGGTTCAGTTGGGTAGCCTGGTGGCGTTCAACGAGTGTTTGTTTGCCGCGCTTGCCTGCCTGGCCAAGGCCGCACTGCCGGAAGCTGCCGCCATTCAACGCCAGATGTTGGAAACGCTGGGCTCGCTCAACGCGCAGGAAAACCCGGATCTGTCCGTTCGTATACTGGAGCCCATTTCTCGCTATGCCGAGCAGGTGGGGGATTCTGGCAAGCGGATGGAAATTTTAACCCTCCTGGCCCAGTGTTACGAGTCGAAGGCGGCGTTTATTCCGGCGTTGGAAACCTTGGATTCGGCTGTGGAATTGCTCTCGCCCTTGGAGTATCCGTTGGAGCGAGCCGCGCTACTGACCGATAAAATGCACTATCTGGTAACCTTGGGTCGGTTGGAAGAGGCCCGACTGCTGATGGTTCAGCAGCTAGAACCCCTGTATGCGGCAGCGGATCTGCGCGATTCGGTATACTTGCAGTCATTTCTGCGCGCTCGGCGTCTGTTGGCCGAAGTGGCCATTCGCCAGTGTGACGCTTCGGCCAAATCCATACTGGAAGCCGGTTACCAAATGGCCCGAGAGCACGATTTACACGCGCTTTGCCTTGAATATGGCTTGACACAGGTTCGCGAGCGTCTGGCCTGTGGCCAGTATGCGGACTGTCAGAGCCTGCTAAACGAGTTACTGACCGACATTGAGCAGCAGGAGAAGCCCGCGGTCTATTTGGGAATGTGGGGCCTGTTGGCCTTGCAAACGCACTGCGAACTGGGCGACTGGAACAACGCGGCGATGCTGGTGCCCAATACGGTGTTTCAATCAGAGCGTGGTAACGATTTTCTCACCTGGACACAGGTCAATGCTTACGCCGGGTTCATTCAGTACTTTATGGGTCAGTTGGCCGAAGCGCGACAGTTGCTAGAGCAAGCCATTACGCACAGTGCCGACTACCGTTTTGCAACGGCCGCCTTACTGGGTTGGCGCTTGCTTGCCCAAATCGAGCTTCAGACGGAATCCTATACGGTGGCCGCAGAGTTGGCGGAGCGCGCCCTGGCGGTTGCGCAAAAACCAGAGGTGACCCACACGGTGGAAGAAATTCAACTGACCTTGGTGCATGCCCAGGCGCTTATGGCATTGGGAGAAGTGAAGGCCGCCGGGCGCATCCTAGAGCAGTTGTGGCCCAGGGTAACGCAGACTCCCTACCCGCCGCTGATTGCTTCTGCGGCGGCTGCGATTGGCGACCTGTACAGCCTGCTGGCCAAAGCCTCTGCCCAGCAGCCGGGTACTTCCGCGGCGGCGGATTTGCTGCAGGCGCATTTGGATAAGGCCATTACCTTCTACCGCAAAGCAATGGGAGGCTGGCATCAGTTGGGCAATCCTTACCAGTTGCGCCAGGTGCAGGCCCGAGCCAATCGTTTAACCCAAATGGCCGTGCAGCCTTAGGCGGTAGAAGGTAGCCGTGTAGACATTCAGCGTTTTCAGCTGCGCTCTTTCCCGTGCGTATTGTTGTGGATCCCATTAGATCAATGTTCTGGCACTCTGTGGGCTTAAAAGACCCTTCCGTTGGGCGTTTTAGGAATATTTAAAAAATATAAACAGCCCCAATTCCTTGAAGCGCGCGATATTTTACGGTAGCCAGCAAAAAGAAAAAAAATTCTAAAGAAAACGCGCAATTTTCATAAGATTGCTTTTTTAATTTAAATATAGATTGAGCGAGCGGTCAGTCAACAGACCCCGGTTGTGCTCAATCGTTCGCTATCGAGAGTTCGGGTTTAGGCAATCTAATTCAAAGGCAACACGCACACAAAAATTACGGCTAAACAGTAACGGCAACAAGCCGTCTCAGGGCTGTCATGAGTGCGGGGAAGTACCACTGGAGGAGCAACACAATGGCTGGACGTTTAACTTCTGTATCAGTAGGCGATCAGGTTTTTGCAGGTCGTAACCTGTTTATTAACAGTACGCAAGGCGAGTGGAACAACACATTCATTAGCCGAGATGTCACTCAGACGCGTGACGTATTTCGTCAAAGAGATGACTATGCCAACTTTCAAGGCTCGTTCCGCAGCGATACATTAAGCTATGGTGAGTACGCCGGGCGCAGTATTTTTGGCAATGCTACGCAGATTGACCCACCGGCAAATGGTCCCGTACCGCTAAACCCGTAGTATGTATTGCGCTTCTTAAAAAGCGAATCGAATCGAGAATACCATCAAGCACCCGCCGCACCCTTTTAGCTGGCGGGTGTTTGTATGTGAATATAAAACGGCTTCGGGCATTGTGGCGTTAAATCGCCCAAATAGCCTATATTAATGCTTTCTTCAAGTTTAAGGTTTAATTTATATTTGAACTGTTCCAGTTTTCTTTTTTCTTCACTTTATACAGACAGAAGGGTTCAAAAGAGAGTCGGGAGTCAAGGGAAGATCAAGAATTAGACAGGCTTTCCAGGGAAGGAAAGTGCTAAATAAGCTACACGTCAAACAGGGGGGAGGGGGATACATTTTCGTTCCGAGCACAGTCGGGACGATCCATCGGTCGTGTTCGGGGACTGGTCTCCAGGATCTCAAACGACAGTTTGCAGGGATATGGGGTGGTCTCGGTCAAGGTGTCTTGTCATCACACACATATTTTGGGTGATGTTTGAGAATCACCGGAGGAAGCCGATCGTCTTCGGGCGGTTGGGCTTACCAGTCCTCGAATGGCCTTCATTCAGCCGCGTTCTTCTGGCGTGGTCTCGGTAGCCAACACGTATTGCTGCTCAGTAGGCTTAACTTAACGTTAATTCCAATTTGCTGCAAAAAACTTATTCGGTGGGCTTTTGCCAGGTGCCGCCGGTGGGCTCGTACTCAATCCTGGGTTCTGTGTTCTTTGCTTTGGACTGTTGATACAGCCGATACAGCGGCCGGTTAAACCGATCCAGTTCATCGTACAGGTCTTTGTCTCGCTGAGGGTTCAGCCCGTTCATTCCTTGGCGTTGATTGTCCGATAGTTTTTGTTGAACGCGCCCGCGTAAATATTCAATGGCGCGTTGCCACTGCCGGGTTTCTTCTTCAGTCAGTTCCTCGCTTGCTTGCAGACGCTCCACCATTTTTTCCATCGATTCCAATACTTTGGTGGGACCACCAAAACCGAAGGCTGCGTTGCCTGAGAAAAACACAAACAGTACCCACAAAGCCACAACCGTTAAGCATAGGGACCGAAACGGAGCCTTTAATCTGGGTTTGGGCTTATGGTTGGGTTGAGATACAAACTGGCTGAAGCAAATCTGCGCTGGCATTGTGCAGGCCTCTCCGATTATGATGAACGGGGTAAACGCTCATTGCAGAGCTATTCTATTCTTACGCTACTCCATATATTATGAACCCGATCGGTCCGTGACACCAGTATGAGGTTTGTATCACTACAGATTTGTCCCGGTACAGGTCTGCCTCGGTACCAGATTCGCCAGGTACGAGATTGCCAGGCAAGAGATGTAAGCGCGCGTTGCTTGTGGTGAACCCCAACCGAACGGAATGAACGTGTCTCGATTCACAAGCCGCGTGTGCCGGTTCCCTTTTTTCTCCCGTGTTGTCAATGGTTCGCGCTATAAAGGCGCTTGTGTCAGTAAAAAGGATTCTCACTATTCCTATGTCGGTCCTGCCTGCAAACGCTTCGGAACAAACGTTGGTACAACAAGCTTTAGCGGCGCTGGGTAAACAGAACCTGGTGCTCGCCATTCACGATCAATCCTACCCCAGCCATCCGCAGGAAGAGATTGGCCGTGGCAGCCCGTACAGCCAGGGTGGCAGAGACTTTGCCGCCTGGATTGCCTCACTGGGGTTTAACGGTCTTCAGTTTGGCCCCCAAGGCCAGGTGTCTCAGGGTAACGCCTCGCCGTATGATGGCACCATTTTTTCTAAAAATAGCCTCAATCTTTCCGTGCACAGCCTGTTTCTCGATCCGGCCTGGCAGGATTTTCAGACTCCAGACTGTTCTCCGAGGGGTTTTTCCGCGTCCATTGAAACCGCTTCACTTCGTTGGGTGCCACACGTTCAGCAATACACGCGCTGGATGGATTGCATCGACGCGGTGGCCGAGTCCTTTTTAAGCGGCCCGGTAGAGAGTCCGCTGTACCAGGCGTATTTGGCGTTTGCGGAAAGCAATCGGTTTTGGTTGCTGCCGGATGCGCTTTTTGGGGCGCTAAGCCAACATTATGGCACACCGGTCTGGAAGCACTGGCCCAACAAACTGGATCAAGCCCTGTGGGTTCAGGCGGCGGATGACGCCACCGAGGCCCTGCGAGCCAAACGCCTGGATGAACTTCAGCAGCAATATGCCCCGATTCTTCAACGCTACGCCGTGGTTCAGTTTTTGGTGCACTGGCAGCACCAGGCGTTTCAGGCCCATTGCAGTGGCCTGGGGCTCAAACTCTACGGCGATCTGCAAATCGGCTTCTCTCTGTGCGATGAATGGATCTATCAGTCGGTGTTTCTCAAGCATTACCGCATGGGGGCGCCTCCGAGCCGAACCAACCCAGAGGGACAGCCCTGGAACTACCCCATTTTAGACCCAGCCCAGTATGCGACCCACGCAAACGAGAATGTTCCCGGGCAATTAACCACGCCAGAAAAGCCATTGGGCCCGGCGCTGCAACTGGTGCAACAGCGTGTTAATAAGCTGTTGGCGGAATTTGATGGCTTACGCATCGATCATCCGCACGGGCTGGTGTGTCCGTGGGGTTACCGGGTGGATGCCCCCGAGCGTTACCGAGACGCGTTTGAGGCGGTGCAGCAGGGGGCGCGTATTTTTTGCTCGCCGCAACTTGCCGATCATCCTGAGCTGGCCCGCTACGCCATTGCGACCGCCTTGCAAATTAACCCCGATAGCACCGTGTCTCGCTACGCCGATCACTGGGTTACCACGCTCAATGCGGAGCAGGTGGGCCGTTACAGCACGGTGGTGGATGTGATTGTTGCCACTGCTCGCGCACGGGGCCGCCAGCCAGAAAATATTTTGTGCGAGGTGCTCAGCACGTTGCCCTATCCGTTGGCCCAAGTAATGTTACGCCACGAGATGGGGCGTTTTCGGGTCACACAAAAGGTTAACCCGACCGATCCTTCCGATGTTTACCGCAGTGAGAACGCTCAGCCCGCCGACTGGGTGATGGTGGGCAACCACGACACCCCGCCTATTCGTCTGGTGGTCAAGCGCTGGCAACAGTCCGGCCAGTTGCAGGCCCATGCCAGTTATTTGGCAGAGCGCCTCATCGCCGCGCCACAGCACCGATCGGTGTGGGTTGAACACCTTTGCCAACAGGCATCCGTCACCCCAGGCGTCATGGTCCATGCCAAGCTGGCGGAACTCTTTGCGTGTCCGGCTGCCAACATCAGCGTGTTTATGGCCGACCTGTTTGGTTTGGAAGACTGTTACAACCAACCCGGTATTGTCAACGAAACCAACTGGATGCTGCGGGTCACGCCAGACGATCTGGCTGAGTATTCAGAGAACCGGCAACGTTTGCGGGCCCTCCATTTACCGGCGGCTTTGGCTCTGGCCATTCGCGCCCGAGGAAGCCTGTTTACCCAGCAGCACCAGGCCTTGCTTCAGGCGTTGGAATCCACCTTGAGCGATTCGGTTCGTGAGGCCTTGTACGGCCCGTTACTGGATGTGATGGAGCAAACCACGGCCTCGGTATGACACCTGCTGATGATGCATCCTCGCCGCTTGGCCCCTCTTCGGATACCGAACGCCCCTCTCGGCTTCGGGTATTGGTTACGGGTGGCGGAACCGGGGGCCATGTTTACCCGGCGCTGGCTGTGTGTGAACGCCTTGAGCGAGATCCCGAGGTGGAATCGATCCTCTATGTCGGGAATGCGCAAGGCTTTGAACAGCGGGTTATTCCAGAAACCGGCCTCGCGTTTGAGTCTGTGGTTTTTACAGGCATGCCTCGCGGCTTCAAGCCCTGGGCCTTGCTCCAGTGGATGTTATCCATTCCGCAGGCGGTGCTGGCCGCCTTGCGCATTTTAAATCGCTTTAGTCCGCATGTGGTGTTGGGTACGGGGGGCTATGTGTCGGCCCCCGTCTTAATGGCGGCTCGGCTCAAGGGAATCCCTTACCTGGTGCACGAGCCTGACGCCTGGCCCGGTTTGGTAAACCGCTTGATGTCCTACGGGGCGACCATGGCAACGGGCGCGTTTGAAGTGAGTGGAAAACGCTTGCACGCGGCCCGGTTTGAGGCGACGGGCAATCCGTTGCGGGCCAGTTTAACCGAACAGGTCCCGCACGCAACTTTAACCACGGACGCCAAGACACGCCAGCAACAACGCGCCGAGGCCCTCGCGGCCTTGCATTCGCAGTTGGCAAAAAGCTCTCCAGCCAACTGCTCTCTAGCCAATTGGTCTCTAGCCAATTGGTCTCTAGATCGTCCAATCCTGCTGGTAACCGGAGGGTCTCAGGGAGCCCAGCGTATTAATCGGGCCCTGGCTGGTGCGCTCCCTGCCCTGTTGGAATCGCTCCAGCTCCAGGTCATTCATCAAACCGGACACCGGCTGTATGAGGACTATTGGCGCAATTTACCCGAGGCCCTGCAACAGCATCCAAACTACTGTGTTCAGCCCTACTACGCCAATATGTCTCTTGCGCTCTCTCTGGCGGATGTTGCGGTCTGTCGGGCGGGCTCACTGACCCTGGCCGAATTGTACCTGGCTCAGGTGCCGTCTATTTTGGTGCCTTACCCCTACGCAGCGGCCAACCATCAGTATAAAAATGCGCAAACGTCGCTCAATGCGGGTGCGTCTTGGTTATTGCCGGATGCGGAATGCACCTCCGAGCGGATGTTGGCCCTTTTAACCGCGTTATTAAACGATCCTGCACAGCTTGCCCAGATGCGTCAGGCCTGTCGCCTCTTAGCCAAACCCGGTGCCGCGGAACGTTTGGTGGTTTGTCTGAAGGCTCTGGCACGGTGGTAGATTTTGCAGTGCCAGGGTTTTCTGGGTGATCTGTTTTTCTTTTCTCCCCAAGGGGAGGCTTCCCCTTGGGTATCCCCCGCTGAAACCACTGCGCGTGGTTTCAGACTTCCGGCAATGTGGATAAATGCTTCTGTTGGTGGGGATGTGGGTTGATAGAAGGTTTTTTCCCTGCGGGGGCTGGGAGGTGCAGTGCCAGGGTTTTCTGGGTGATCTGTTTTTCTTTTCTTCCCAAGGGGAGGCCTCCCCTTGGGGATCCCCCGCTGAAACCACTGCGCGTGGTTTCAGACTTCCGGCAATGTGGGTACGTGCTTCTGTTGGTGAGGGCGTAGGGTGATAGAAGGTTCCGGTTAACGCGTCGCCTCCACCGCCACTGCGTGGCAAAGTCGCCTTACTTGCTTTCTTATAACCCATCCCACACACTTTCACATAATCCCCCCTAATAAAATCAGCGCCGTTGGGATTAAAGTGGGCTTGCTGGCTTTCTTATAACCCATCCCACACACTTTCACATAATCCCCCTAATAAAAATCATCGCCGCTGCGTCTCAGGACGCCATAGGCGTCCGTGAAGCAGGCGCGTTAGATAGTCGCCCTCGCTTTCCGGGGGTTCACGGGGGACGGCGTCCCTCGTGCGGGGGATACCCAAGGGGAGGCCTCCCCTTGGGGAAAGAAAAGAAAGAAAGTGGAGAAAGAAGCTGAGAAGAAAGCGCACCCAGCTAACCTGGTAAACAAAGCGCGAAGCGAAAAAAACTAGGAACGGTTGGGGCGATAATGCTGACGCTTGACGGATAAAACATCCGATACGGAAAGAATGGCGCGCTTGACAGACTCCAAGTGGTCCAGATCTCGAATGTCAATCACCACCTCAATGACGACTGTATGGTCGGTGTTGGTTTGTTTGACCCGCGCGCCAGAGAGATTGGTGCGGGCGTCGGCAATTTGAGTGAGCACATCTTTCAAGACCCCCATGCGATCGATGACCAACAGTTCCAAGGTAACGCGGTGGGTGCTGTTCATATCCACATCGCCCTCCCAGGAAACCACCATTAGGCGATTGGGGTTGGCATTGACCAGGTTGCCGCAGTCTTCACGGTGGATCATTACGCCCCGCGAACGGGTCACCACCCCCACAATGGGATCGCCCGGCACAGGCGTGCAGCAGCGGGCTAAGCTGTACAAAAGCCCCTTCAGCCCCTCGATGGATTGTTCCGCTTTGGCCGCCGAATGGGAGGCGTGGGCACCGGCAGGCGGGATTTTTAGTCGCTGTTCTTGCCGATGAGACTGATCCGCCAGCAGTTCGGCCCGCCGCAAGCGATTGGTAATTCGGCTCAGGGTCAGTTCTCCGTAGCCGAGAGCCATAAACATATCTTCCAGGTTGCTGTAATTCAACTCCTGGGCTACGGCCAGCAAACGACCGTTGCGAACCCACTCGTCCACCTTGGCGCGGGTGAGTTCCGCTTCCAAGAGTTGACGGCCCTGCTGTTCGTGCGCCTCGCGGAAGTTCTTTTTAAACCACTGCCGAATGCGCCCCTTGGCCTGGTTGGTTTTAACAAAGTTAATCCAGTCCAGCCGGGGGGTGCTTTTTTTATTGGTAATAATTTCCACAAAATCGCCCGTGCTCAGCAGGTAGCTCAGTGGCACCAGTTTCCCGTTTACCAGGGCGCCACTACAGGCATGGCCCACTTCGGTATGGATGCGGTAGGCGAAATCTACCGGGGTGGAGCCTTTGGGCAGATCCAACACCTGGCCCTTGGGGGTGAGCACGTAGACCTCATCGGTAAACAGGTCGGTAATGGAATCTACGCAATCCTTGGCGGAATCGGTCGACTCGCGGGCGGCTTCAATGCGCTTGCGCAGGTTGGTAATCAGTTCGGCTTCGCGGTCGCTGGTACTGACGGAGCCTGAAGATTTGTACTTCCAGTGGCTGGCAATGCCTTCCTCGGCCTGGCGGTGCATGTCCCAGGTGCGAATTTGCACTTCCACCGGGCGACCCGCCGGTCCAATCATTGTGGTGTGGAGCGAGCGGTAATCGTTGTTTTTGGGAATGGCGATATAGTCCTTAAAGCGTCCGGGAATTGGCCGAAACGCGTTATGAATAATGCCCAGCACCTGGTAGCATTCGTGCTCCTGCGGCACAATGACCCGCAGCGCGCTGATGTCATAAATATCATTCAGGCCTTTGTCTTGCCGCTGCATTTTTTTAAAAATGCTGTAGTAATTTTTAACCCGGCCATAAATTTTGGCTGTATGAATACCCATTTGAGCCAACTGGCTTTGAATTTTTTCTTTGATCATCGCCATGGTCTGGTCGCGTTCTTGCCGGGTGGCTTCCAGTTCCTGACGAATCTGTTGGTAGGCTTCCGGGTAAAGGTATTGCAAGGAAAGATCTTCGAGTTCGGCCCGAAAATTTCCCATGCTGGCCCAGTTGGCCAGGGGGGCAAAAATTTCAAGCGTTTCTTGGGCAATGCGGCGCTGTTTTTCCGGCTTTAAAAAGTCCAAGGTGCGCATGTTGTGCAAACGATCGGTGAGTTTGAGAATAATCACCCGGCCGTCATCCGCCATGGCCAGGAACATTTTACGGAAGTTTTCGGCCTGGCGCTCTTCGGTGGAAGAAAACTTGTATTTCCCCAGCTTGGTGACGCCTTCCACAATTTTAAGTACCACGGAACCAAACCGCGCCTTAATTTCCTCTGGCTTGGCGTCTGTATCTTCCAGCACATCGTGCAGCAGGGCGGCTTGAACGGTGGGGGTATCCATTTCCATTTGGGCCAGCATTAAAGCCACCGCCACGGGATGCGTGATGTAGTTTTCTCCGTTTTTTCGGATCTGTCCTTCGTGCTTTTGCCGCGCATACAGGTAGGTCTCCGTAACCGCCTGGAGTTGCTCGGCGGTTCGCTCCTGTGCTTGAAGCAGGGTCATTAGCTCGGTAAAAATCAAATCTTCCGGTAATGGTGGCTGCGGCATGCTGGATGGTTGCTGGTTGACGGATACCATGGTTTGCTAAAGCAACCCCTCAATCACTGGAATGGTTCTCGGTGGTGGTTGGTCAATCACAAACGGCAAGGGCAGGCGTTACTCTCTCACGCGCTCAAGGTGTTACTTTCCGTTAAAGTGCCACATCCTTTGGTAAAATGTAGCGCATTATTCAGAGAGTAACGTATTACGGGAGAGTCACGGGTTACCGAAGCGTAGTTACCAAAGTGTAGTTATTAAAGTGTAGCGCATTTTGGGGTGGATTTTAAGCAATCCCTGCCAAGGGCCTTTTCTCGATCGAGGAACGCGCGCAGAAACGGATTTTTAACAAATGCGAAACTTTTATTAAGATTTGGGTTTTATATAGTTGAATTGCGACCACATGAAGTCCAACAACACTATCCTTTGGTAGATTTCCTTTGGCAGATTTGGCACTTTTGGGTAATCCGTTGCGTTTTTAGGCTATAAAAATCAGTCTTGAACACAACCCGTCTTGAATATTAACGATCAAAGACTCCGCACAACGGCGACCGACGATTCCTGATGTATTTAAGCCGAAGCACGCTTCACGGGATGTAAAGCTGAACACTCCGATGGCGACCATCTTCCCGAGTGGGAAAACGTATCCAGCGTGTTCAACGGTTTAAATTTTCAGTTCCGGCGTGCAAATGACTCAGTAGCCCCCACAGTGGGAGACTCTGATTAGGTACAACACAGACAAGGGCGATGCGACACCACCATGCCACCACAAGGTTTTAATTCGGCGCTGCCGGGCTCTGCAAACACGCAACCCTCGCAACCACTGTTGTCTGCTGGAGCCACACCACCCGTTGGCCGCCTGCCGATGTCGGCGCCGTTGTCGCCGTCGGTGGTGCAAAACCAGCCAATCCCACCGGGGTTGCTGGCCACGGGCAGGCAAGCGGGTATGCAAGCGGGCTTACCCACAGACCAATGGCAGCCGGTTACGAGCCCGCGCTTACCCTCGCACCCTGCCGCGCAAACAGTGCCGCCAGGGCTTTCGCCAGTCATACCTCCAGGGCTCTCGCCAAAGCAACAACAGCTCATGCAACAAGTCATGACTGGACAGATCAACCCGGCCCAACTGGAACAACTCGTGCTCAGTGGTCAGGTGGATCCGCGCGAGCTGATGGATTTGGCCCAAAAGCAAATGGCCCAAATGTCGCCGCAACAGCAGCAACTCATGCAGCAAATGATGACCGGGCAAATAGACCCGGTACAACTTCAGCAGATGGCCGCCACAGGACAACTGCCACCAGAGCTTGTTGCAGGCTTGTCCAACGCTCCTCCAGGCTTTCTAGCCCCAGGGCTTCCGCCTATGGGCGGACCAGCCAGGGTGCCCGGCGCCGTGGTTATCGATCCGCAAACCGGACGCCCCGTGATGCCCGGATCCGTTCCGCCCGGTGCTTTACCGCCCGGCTACCCGACAACTGGCGGCATTAACCCGCTACTGATTTTACCCATTGGCCTGGGCGTGGGCTTTCCCATGGCGTTGGGCGTTAACCACGGCCTGGAAAAACTGATGGGCGACGCCGGACCCAACAGCGCACTGGTTAAACTGGCCCAAACACTGGATAACCTGTGGGGCGTGCAGCACCTGAACGCCTTTTTGGAAAACCGTCTGAGCCGCGTTCCCACTGACGCCCAACAACCGATCGCTCGGGCCGCCATGCGGCTGGCCGGAGAGGTGTCCCCGGATCGTCTCAGTTCTCAGTTGCTGGAAGACTACCACCGGTTGTTTCAAGAGGCGTTTAAAGGCCTGGCCGAAAGCGACGTGCCCGATGCGGCCAAAACCCTGTGGAAGGGCGCCATTCCTTCCGGCAACCCGCTGGCTTTGGCGCAAACGGCCTCCGTGGCGCTTCCCCCTAGAGAATTACAGCTTCAAGGGGCCCGTATTCAGCAGCTTATTCGTGAAGTGGATGTTGCCCGCCGAGGCCTGGAAAACCTGAAAGAGGTCAGTGGCAAAACCGGCTTTGGTGGTCTGCCGCTGGTGGGTGGGCTGTTCCGAACACCAGAATCTGCCGAGGTAATTCGCCGTAAACTACAGCAGGAAGGCCTAGAGGCCACCATTCAGCGCCTAAAACCAACCTTTTTGGCGGATTTAGCCGTGGCAGACGGCAAGCCGGAACAGATGAAAAAACTGCTGGATGGCGTGGAAGAAGCCCTGCTCAAGGACTATCGCCAGTACGAGAAGTTCTACCGCCGCTTTGAACCGTTTGCGGCCCGCGTAAAACAGATGGAAAACAACCTGCTTAAACCCTACGCCGCCACCTATAACCTGTACGGCATGGTGGAGCATGAAAAACGACTGGTGCAGCAGGTGTTAAGCCAGCACAGCCAGGTGTTGAACACCGATGGCAAACGAAAACTGATGGATTCCGTCGGCAAAATTATGGCGGGCGAGTTGGACGATCAGTTGGCCGGACAAATTCAGCAGGGCCTGCAAAAACTGGTTCAACAGCACGGGCTGGATTTGGCCAATAACACGGTGGATGACGCCCTCAAAGCAGCCATTCACAATGCGGCGCGGGTGGGTAACCAGGGCCTGCTGGCGCACGCGTACCATCAGAACCCCGGGGTGCTGGTTCGTGCCTTCCTTACGGAGCAAAACCTGGCCTCCACCGCACCGGCTTTAATGAACGATCTGGATGATGCGGTTCGGCTGGCAGCACAGGCCAAACCCACGGCCATTCGACCGGTGGGCCGCGCGCTGATGTCTTTTACCAATACCCTCAAGCGGGTGATTACGGGCGAAACCGCCAACACCCTCCTGCCGGGACAATCCACGGGCGTTTTCGGAAAAATCAGCCAGTTTATGACCCAGCGGTTCAGCCTGGCCTTGAGCGGCTTTGTTATTTTTGGCCTAGGGGGCGTGGAGGCCGCCAAGGCGGAGGGCGGTCCCTTTGAGAAATTACGCACCTTTACACGACACGCGGTAGGCTACGGGCTGGGCTCCTGGTTGGGCTGGGAAGTGGGTAAACGGTGGATTGAACCTCTGGTGCGGCATGTGCCCTGGCAGGCGGCCATACGGCACGTGCTACCGTTTGGCCTGAAAATGCCGTTTATTCGGCACCTAACCTGGGTGGGTCCGTTGGTGGAATTGGGCTCCATGCTGGTGGTGGGCGGATTGTTCCAAAAAATGGGCGAAAGCGCCTGCGATTTGCTGTTGGGCAAGCCCAAAAGCGTGATAAAAGCCGAAATGGAGCAGAAACAATTGCGGGCGGGCCTTTCAGCCGGTGCAAACCCTGCAAACAACCCCGCGGCAATGGGAATGATGGCTGGAGATCAGTTCCAGCGAAGTCCACAACCCGGCTTGCCACAAAGCCAACCGCAGCCACTGCAACCAGGTTTAGCAACCACCAAAGGCGGCTTTCCCGCGGCCAGCAACCTTACCAGCAACCTTACTCTAGGGCGACCCAATGGCCCCGGTCAAAGCCCGGGTGGCTTGCAATCCAACGTTCCGCTCGGTCCGCCACCCCTTTCCAGCCTCAGCCCGGATGAAATTGCCGGAAATCCGCAGCGGGTTTTGGCGGACCGTGAGCTGGCCCAGGTGAAGCAGCAGGCCTTGGATGCCGAAGAGGCCGTCACAGGCGGCTAGCATAGGTAGAAATACAACCAATTACCGCAGGAGAAAGCGATACCCCAAGGAGGGGGATGTTAGCAATGAGCGGATGCTAGCCATGAGCTAAGACGCTTAGGCGAAGATCCAGCCGTTTTGAATCGCCTGCTGACGGCGCTCTGATTCTTTTTTAAGTCCTTGGCGAAGGGAGCCTTCCCAGGTTTGAAGGGCTTCCTGCTGGATATCGGCCCCAAACTTTTGCAGCACCTGTTGCTTTTCCGTGGCCTGCACACCCGCCAGTTGCACTGGAGAGAGGTTAGGTCCCACCTGGTTGGCATTGCCCAAGATGGATTGTGATAACTGCTGAGACTGAAACCCAGCGTTTAAGCGCTGCGCAGCAACTGACAGTAAAACCGGGGCCAAAAACACTACAGATGCCTTCCTATGGGTTCGTCCGTGATTGAGTTCGTGAATCGCCTTGGTATGGGCTGCATTCTGTGCGGGCGTTTGGAAAAAGAACGCGCCATACTATAAAACCAAATTTTTTAAAAAACCAAATTTTTAAAACCGAATTTTTGTCCTGTCATTATGCTAACGGCGTTGGGGTAACCCTGTCAAGCGTTACTGACGAGCAAGCGTTACTGCCAAGCGTTGCCGTCAGCCCGTGTTAAATCAGCCCGTGTTAAACAGGGCAAGCCGCGGCGTTTGCCGTGGGCTTTTTGGCCAATAAAGGTAGTAGAATGGAAAGCCCCAAAGGCAGTAACAGCCCAAGAAACGCATTTTGAATTCCAATCCGATCGGCCAGGCTGCCAAAGGCGGGCATGAGCAGGCCCGCTACCCCGAAGCTAAAGCCTCCAATTAAAGAAGCCACCCAACCCGCCTTGGATCGAATGCCGCTGAGCGTACTGGCCATGGTCACCCCCACCGAAGAGGCCACCAACCCGTACATGAGGCCAAATACGGTAAACGTTACCGCCCCTGTGGTGCAAAGCATTAGGGGTAACAGCCCCAAGGCCGGAACCAAACTGCATAAAATGACCCGTCGTTCGCCCCAACGGTCGGCAAGCCAGCCACTCAGCATGCCAAACACCCCGGAAACCCCGGCAGAAAGACCAATCACCAGGCCGACTGTTGTAATGTCGTAGCCCTGTTGACGCCACAAAAATGGCAAAAACGCGGGCATTGCCACCAGAACAATGGCTCGGCTGATGCTGTGGGCCAGCATGAGCGCCAACCAGCGAGTTTCCGCCCCTTTTTGCACACCGTGCAGTCCGGCGGCTTTTGCGAGGGATTCCTCAGAATCGGACGAAAAATCCTGGACCGGTTGAGCCTGGCCTGGCTGAAGCTTGAGTTGCATCAACCCCGGCAGAACCAACAGGGCCGGAAGGCCCAACCAAAGCGTGGCGCTGAGCCCACTGTTTTTAACCAGCCAGGAAGCCGTAAGAGGCCCCAGGGCAAAGCCCACCGTACCGGCAGACAGGAACAAACTCATCACCAGGTTATGCCGACGTTCAAACAGGGCATGGGCCGTTCGGGTGGCGGATGGGTGAAACAACCCCACGCCCATGTAGGCGAAGAACATCACCACCGCCAGGGCGTAAACACCCTGTGCAAAGCCCAGCAGGCTGATCCACCCGGCGGCCATCACAACCCCGATCAACATCCAGTTTAAGCGCGGCCACCGATCGCTAAACAGCCCGTAGAGCGGCTGTAGTACCGACGAACTGATGCTAGAGAGCATCAGGAGCAGCCCGGCAGTGGGCAGACCAAAGCCATCCCGTTCGGCCAGCAGGGGCAAAATAGGATAGATAAACCCGGCGTAGCCATCCACCAGAAAGTGACCGGCGGATAAACGCAACAGCAGCCCCCGAGGGGTTTGCAAAAAGGCGGCCTGAGGCTTAAGCGGTAAACTAAAAACAGCCATAGCGGGAGGGGTACCAATTCCAACAGGGGGCAAGACGAAAGCGAGGGATCAAACGAGGGATCAAACGGGATGGGAACGGTGAATCGGGGAGCGACAAAACGCCTTTGTCGAGCAGGATATTTCAAGCTAAATCGTTAAACGCAGTGTGGTCAGCAACCATATACTCTTAGTCTATCAAATGGAACGCCAGCCGAATATGGCTGGGTGTCTTTATTTTAAGATTTTAAGAAAATTTTTTTGAGAAATTGATGAGAAGTGGTCTGACAACAAAAGCCAGCCCCATAGGGATCCGCTCCACACGGGCTAAGCCAGCCATTCTTTGGGAGCCAGTTCGTAAAAATGGTTGTTTCCAGTCTGGTCGTCAAACACCATAAAACCCGGCGACCAAATGGATTCTTTACTGAGTAAGTGCCCCTGGCGATCGGTGGTTACCACAAACTCGTCCTGTTCAAAGTAGTAGGCGCTTCCACTTGTAAAGCCTGGCTGTTTCCGGTTTTTTTCGCTCAGGGCCTCTTTAGGAATGGCGTAGGCATAGCGCTGCGTGTTTTCCGTTTGGCTCAGTAGCGCCCGAATTCCAACACCGGGCTGAACATCGCTTTTATGAAGGACCCCAAACCGAAGCATTGTTTTATTTCTCCTGTTGATGCGTTCTTGGAATAGGCTGTTATCTGGGCTAAAGCGGTATGTAAATTTTAATCAGTTTCTGGCGTAGCCGGATCGGGGATTGTTGGCGTGCCGGATGAGGACGAATGGGTCAATGGATTTACGGTCGGCGCAGAGGCGTTGTGTGTTGCTACCTCCCGTTGCTGCGGCTGAAACCAACCGGTTAGTAAGGCGCGTCTGGATTTTCGCCGGTGGCCAGCCTCTGGTGTTTTGGCTGCTGTGGCCGGGGTGTCTTGGGGTTCTTGCTCGTAAAGCACCTTCGATTCCAACGATGCCAGTGTCTCGGAGGGAGGCTGTTCGGTAGGTTCCGCCGCAGAGGGACTCGCTGGCGGGGAGTTTTGGGGTTGTTCTGGCGATAGCGGCTTGAGGAAAGGATCCACCATCGCTTTGGAAATGCCCAACTGCTCAAAAAAGCGAGGGTGGGCCGCATACAGGCTGGCCAGCTCCACCACCTGGGTTAAATCCTGAACGCCGAGATCTCTGGCGAACTCCCACAGAGAAAAGTAGCGCTTAAAATCGGTTTCCTGAGCAAGATCTCGGCAAAAATCCACATAAGCCGCCATTGATTTTCTTGCGCTGCTTGCCACCTCTGCCATGGTTTCCGCCTCAAACGTCACCACATCTTGCTTCAGCCACGGAATTTTTCCATGAAAAACGTTGCAGAACTCATCCTGACGAACAAAGTGCTTTAACACTTCGAGCGGTATTTCCACTGGGGAGGGAAGCCACCCGAGTTTTTCGGCGATTTGTCCGAAAGCCCCCTTTAGAAAGGAGCGCCGCGGCATGCCAGAATCCCGAACCGTGCTGTCGTTGGCGGCGGAAGGGTTATCCGGGCTTTGCTTAACCAATTCAATCCAATGGGGATGCTTTGCCATCTGCAAGGAGCGGGGCGATTCCACCAATCCCAGCGTTTTGGCCTGGGGATGGGTGGCCAGCAGGGCTTGCATTTTACTTTGGGTATCGCTTCTGCCGCCAATGCGCAGGACGCCACCGGGCTTGAGCACCTGGGCGGCAGCCGTTAGCGTATTTTGAATGTCGAATGTTTCCGCAAACGTAAAGACAGAAAACGTGGAGAAGATCACATCCACCGAATTGGGCGCTACATACTGGGGAAGCTGCTGGGCACGGCCCTGAATAAAGGCGTTGGGTAACAGTTGCCAAAATGGAGAGCTATCTGGCGCCAGTCCAATGGCTTCGATGTTGGCCTGTGGGTTAAAGGGCTCCGCGGTACGTAACACATCCGCCGTATTGCGCCAGGGGCTGGGCTTGGTTAGTGTGTGTTTGGCCAAGCTTTCCAGCGCGTTTCGGCCTTCAAACAAATTGCTTTCCGCTGGAATGAGCCCCCGAAGCTGAAGGGTCAACATCCCGTGTCCGCAACCGAGATCCAGTACCCGTTTGCCTCGGAGTGCGTCTAAATCAAAAAAATCGGCAGGCATCCTGGTTTGCTGAATGATGTCGTATATCGTTCGTTGCGTGCGGTCGTTAAGGCCAGTAAACCGGCTGGTAAAACCCTCGGCTAGCGGGGCGCTCCTCCCGTGTGAGAGGTTGGCGGGATACAGACCGGTGGGATGCAAATTGGTGGAATGCCCCCCCCACGGGCTTTGCCGAACAGTATCCCGGCTTCCATCCAATGGATGAAAGGAGGCTGCTGGCGGTTGAAACGAAATGGTGCGCAGGCGCATGACTGTTGATCGTCCGGGTTGTATACGCGTTTTTAAAGCGGTGGAAGCGATTGAAACAAAGGCTTATACAAAGGGCTTAAAAAGGGAAGTGGGCCTGTTGAATTTTAGTTGCATTTTAGTTGAGTTTTAGCAGGTGTTTGGTTAGTCTTGCAAGAAACAGCGCACTGTTCTGTGTGAAAAAAGTCTGTGTAAAAAAAAGCTCTGTAGAAAATCCGTAGAACAGTGTGATACCAATTAAACCAGCAAACAGAGGCGGATTGCTCCCGATGACATTCACCCCAGATTACGGCTTGCCCACAGCGGACGCGCACAGCAGCACAACTCCCGGGCTTCAGACCCGGGCCATTCACAGCCATCAGGCCCCAGAACCCCGCTTTGGCGCGGTGAATGTACCCATTTACCAAACCAGCACCTTTGCATTCGAGTCGTTTCAAACGCATCGTGGCTACGACTACAGCCGCTGCGGCAACCCCACCACGGATGCCCTGGCCGGGGCGCTTGCCTCCCTGGAAGGTGGACGGCACGGGCTGGTGTTTGCCAGCGGTTTGGGCGCACTCACCACCATGCTTGTTGCGCTGTTAAAACCCGGCGACCATGTGGTGGTGGAAGAAAACGTGTACGGGGGCACGTTTCGCCTGCTAAACCGGGTGATGGTGCCCTATCAAATCCAGGTCACCTATGTGAATACCGCCCAGCCCGAGGCCGTGGCCCAGGCGATACAGGAAAACACGCGCCTGGTGTTTTTGGAAACCCCGACCAACCCGATGATGAAACTGGCCGATATTGCCGCCATTGCCAAAATCACGCAGTCTCGGCAGGTGTTGCTGTGTGTGGATAACACGTTTGCCAGCCCGGCCATTCAGCAGCCGCTGCTTTTGGGCGCCGATATTGTCCTGCACAGCACCACCAAATACGTGGGTGGCCACAGCGATGTGGTGGGTGGCGCGCTGGTGGTTAATGACGACGCCTTGCACGAGACGCTTCAGTTTCATCTCTGTAGCCTTGGCGCGTCTGCCGATCCCCATGCGGCCTGGCTGACCCTGCGCGGGCTAAAAACCCTGGGCATTCGCCTGGAACGGCACGGAAGCAATGCCTTGCAGCTAGCCCGGCGGTTGGAACAACACCCAGCGGTGGAGCAGGTCATCTATCCGGGTCTGGAAAGTCATCCCCAGTATGGGTTGGCCTGCCAACAAATGGCCCCAGACGGTCGGCTGAACGCGGGAGGGATGATTACCCTTCGGTTGGCTGGCGATGTGTCTCATACAAAGCGTTTTCTGGAGTCTCTGCGCTACTTTACCCTGGCGGAAAGCCTGGGCGGGGTGGAATCCCTGGTGTGCCACCCGGCTAGTATGACCCATGCCTCCGTGGACCGTGATGTTCGTTTACGGTTGGGCATTACCGACTCTCTGGTCAGGCTTTCTGTGGGCATTGAGGCGGTTGCGGACCTGGAGCAGGACTTGATGCAAGCCCTGCAAAACAGCCACCAAACGGCGGCTTCGGGTGTTTAAAAACCGTGGCTGATTTTTGGCGATTGGGTCTGCTGGGCTATCCGCTCTCACACAGCATTTCGCCTCAGTTGCACGGGCTGTTTCTTCAGCAGGCGGGCCTAGAAGGGGAATACTCCTGCTATGCCACGCCAGCAGAGTCATTGGCCGTTCAACTGGAGACATTGCTTGCCCAAGGCGTGCAGGGGCTGAACGTGACGGTTCCGCACAAGGTTGCCATACTGCCCTTGTTAAACGCCTTGGGAGAGACAGCCACACTACTGGGGGCGGTTAATACGATTACCACCAACGCCCAAGGGCATACCACGGGCCATAATACGGATGCCGAAGGCTTTTGGGCCAGCCTGCCAGCCCGTCTTCAGCAACAGGTGCCTAATGGCTCCGTGTTGGTTTTGGGCGGCGGCGGGGCTGCCCGGGCTGTGCTGGCCGCTCTCGTTCGGGCAAACGCGCCAAGTATTACGCTGGCGCTTCGCAATCCAGACCAGAAAATCGCGCTCCAGTCGGCAGTCCATCGGTACAACGACTACTACCAAACTACGAGTGAGCTACACGTTATTCCGTGGAGGGCAGACGCCCCAGATCGTGCGTCCCTGTCCTGTCTCAAGCGTTTCCATCTGGTTGTTAACACCACGCCCATTGGCATGTATCCGCAGGTGGACCACAGCCCTTTGAGTGAAGCGGCACTGCGCACCCTGCCCGAAGACGCCGCCGTGGTGGATTTGGTCTACAATCCACTGGAAACCCTGCTGTTGCATCAGGCCAGAGCGCTTTCTCTGGTAACGGTGGGGGGCTTGGGCATGCTGGTTCATCAGGGTGCGGCAGCTTTTCAGCATTGGACGGGACATCGGCCCACGCCGGAGACCTGCCAGTG
This sequence comes from Candidatus Melainabacteria bacterium, assembly GCA_033763415.1. Lineage (GTDB taxonomy): Bacteria > Cyanobacteriota > Vampirovibrionia > Vampirovibrionales > JAJTHC01 > JANRKP01. The sequence continues at coordinate 57,702 of JANRKP010000006.1, forward strand.
GGCGATGCAGCAACTCTATAGCCTGCTGGTTCAGACCGGATTGCCGAAACCGGGCTGAACCGCTACAATCAGAGGCAACGCGGAAGTGTCCCAATGATAGCGCGCGCCCAAGGAGAGAGGTTTCAACCAGCCCGATGAGCAACGTGATGAACAACTCGATGCCTAACATTGCACTGGTCACTGGCGCCAGCCAGGGAATTGGCCAGGCGATTGTGTTTCAGCTGGCGGCTATGGGCTACTCTCTGGTGCTGGCGGCTCGCTCGGAGGAGAAGCTGAAAAAACTGGCCGATACGCTTTGCCAGCAGTACCCAGCGCTTCCGGTAGTGGTGGCGCCCACGGATGTACAGGAGCCCGAGGCGCTGCGTGCCCTGGTAAACACCACCCTGGAGCGCTTTGGCCAGATTGATGTATTAATTAACAATGCCGGGGTGGCGGGTAAAATCGGGCTGATTCAGGAAACCTCTCTGGCGGATATTCAAAAGACGGTTGCCGTTAACCTAACCGCGCCCCTGATGCTCATGACCCTGGTATTGCCTGCAATGGTGGCTCGGCAACGGGGAACCATCGTCAACATTAACTCCATTGCCGGAAAAGAGGCGTTTCCCTACTGGAGCGTGTATGACGCCACCAAGTTTGGCCTCAGGGCCGCCACCCAGGCCGTGAGTGAGGAGCAACGCGTCAATGGTATTCGGGTGGTGGGCATTTACCCTGGCGCCACCGATACGGCCATCTGGGACAGCCTGGACCGGGCGACGTTGGGCTCAGAACCCAAGCGAGACGGCATGCTTCGTCCGGAAACGGTGGCAGAGGCCGTGGCTTTTGTGCTTCGGCAGCCTGCAGGCGTGTTGGTTTCCGATATTACCCTAAGCCCCACGCAGCCGTCGCTGTAAACGCCGCATCAATGCCCAATAAAGGCCCAATAAAGGCCTAAGTAAAGACATAAGTAAAGACCTGGTAAAGGCTTCATCCATACTCCGGGGCCGCCGCGTAAAAACTGGAAGCAAGCAGAACGTTTACGGATAGAGAAAGAGAGAGGAATGGCCGCCCATGGCAGAAGCAGCGCCTCCAGATGCAAAACAACCGATGAATCGCCCGCCCGATGACGAACGCTCAGCCCAGGCGGCGTGGCTTCATCAGGCCATTTCGCCCTACCTTGGCCAACTGGGCCAGGTGCGGGGTTATTCCAAACACACCACCGACGCCTACGCGCTGGATTTGACGCAGTTTTTATCCTTTTTGGAGGAGGCGCAACTCACGCTCCAGGATCGGCGGTTGGTCACGCGCTATTTGGGCTGGCTGCGCCAACGGGGGCAATCGGTACGGAGTATTTTAAGAAAAATTAGCAGCTTAAACGGCTGGTGCACCTGGTTGCAGCAGCAGCAACTGGTCGATAGCAACCCGTTTGCCCTGATTGATCTGCCCAAACGCACCAAAAGCCTGCCCAAAGGGCTAACGCCGCTGGAAATTCAACGCTTGTACCAGTTGCCCCTAAGCCCGTTGGAAGCCGTCATTTTAGAGTTACTGTACGCCTGCGGGTTGCGGGTTTCCGAACTGTGCGACTTGAAACGGGCCGATATGGACTTGAAGGCCGGGCACCTTCGCTGCAAAGGCAAAGGCCAAAAGGAACGTCTGCTTCCTTTGGGGCCCGCCTCCATTGCGGTCATTGAAGCCTATCTGAGCCAGCACCCCTGGATTCAAGCCGACACCGAAGAGGGCCATTTGCTGCGTGCGCCAGAGAACCGGAAAAAGCTAAACCGCATGCAGGTTTGGCGTGTGGTGCAAGCCTTAGGGCAGCGAATTGGCAAACCCAAACTGCATCCGCACGTTTTTAGGCATAGTTTTGCAACGCACCTGCTGGAGAATGGCGCCGATCTGCGCGTAGTGCAGGAACTGTTGGGACACCACGACATTGCCACCACACAGATTTACACCCAGGTTAGCAAACGACACCTCAAGCAGGTGTACCAGCAAGTGTTTTCCACGCCATAGCGCGCCTGCCCGATTTCCTGCTGAACAGGCGCGGTTCAGTCATTGCATCGTGGGTGCTTATTCACTAAGCTAACAGACAAAAGCTAACAGATAACCTCCGTACCACTTGGGACGTTTGCACAACACCACCCTTTTTATTTAATCCTTGCCGGTAGGTTTGCCGATTGGATCTCACGTATTTTTTGCTGGTTGTGCTGTCCGTGTCTTCCGTTTGTGTCACCAAGGATCCCCCCGCGCAATGGCCAACCCACTCTCTTCCGGTAGAACATGGCGTTTTCGAGGAGATCCCGCCTTTCGGCCCTCGGCTGCACAAGTGGAAGCGGCTGGCGGTTCTGCCTTGGTTGCCAAACTGCTGATTCAACGCGGGGTTCAAACGCCTGAGGCCATGCGGCAATTTCTCAACGGGCCCAGCGCCGGGCTAAGCAGCGGTTTGGAACTACCCGATGCGGAACAGGCCGTGGCGCGTATTTTAGAAGCCCGCGAAAAAGAAGAGCCCGTGTTGATCTACGGCGATTTTGATGTGGATGGCCAGACCGGAACTTCCATTTTTTACCAAACCCTCAAGCACCTGGGCATGAAGGTTTCCTACTACGTGCCAGACCGGGTTACGGAAGGCCACGGATTGCACACGGCGGCGCTCTGTCGTTTGGTCAGCAGCCGACAGCTAAAGCTGGTCATTACCACCGATACGGGCATTACCAACTTTACGGAAATTAGCCTGCTCAACGGCCTGGGTGTGGATACCGTGATTACCGACCACCATGCCTTGCCGGAAAATTTGCCCCCAGCCGTTGCCAGCGTAAACCCGCAGCGCTTGCCCGCAGACCACCCGCTGGCGTTTTTGTGCGGGGCCGGGGTGGCGTACAAGGTGTGCGAACTCCTGTTGGAAGCCACTGGCGAGGATGCCTCGCTTCCGCCCGAAGACCTGCTGGACCTGGTGGCCGTGGGCACTGTGGCGGATTTGGTGCCGCTCCAGCGGGAAAACCGCGCCTTGGTGCGCCAGGGGCTTGAAGTCCTAAACCGTCGCCAACGAGCCGGACTTCGGCACATATTGGCCCAGGCGGCAGTGGCCCCTGAAACGCCACTGACAAGCGAAACCGTTGGCTTTACCATTGGCCCGCGTCTCAATGCAATCGGTCGCTTGGCCAACGCCACGGAAGCCGTGGAGCTGCTGACGACCACAGACGAAGCACGCGCAGAAGCCCTGGCAGCCCGCCTGGAACAACTGAATCGCAAGCGTAAAGACCTTTGTGACCAAACCTTTTTGGAAGCCGAGCAGTTTCTATCCATGTCTGGCGGATTGGCCGGGCGTAAAAGCATTGTGCTGGCCAGCCCGGACTGGTTGCCTGGCATTGTCGGCATTGTGGCCTCTCGGCTCATTGATAAGTACCACGTGCCCACCCTGCTAATGACCGTGGACGAGGCGGCCCAGGTAGCAAAGTGCTCGGCCCGCAGCATACCCGATTTTCATTTGCACGACGCGCTGAGTGAACTGAGCGGCTATTTTTTAAATTTTGGCGGCCACGCCGGGGCGGCGGGCTTTAGCCTGCCCTTAGCCAAACTGGAAGCCTTTAAGGCCGACTGGTACCGTTTGACGAACGCGCAAATTACCGACGCGCAAACCGTGCCCTTGGCCTGGGTAGACGACACGCTCAGTTGGTCTCAACTCACGCCCCAACTGATCGATCTGTTGGAGGCGATGGCCCCGTTTGGTCAGGAAAACCCTTCGCCTAAATTTATGCTGGAGCGCGTCACACTGGGGGCGCAGCGTCTGCTCGGCGATTCGGGCAGGCATTTAAAGCTGGTTCTGCTCCCGCCGGATGACGCTTCTAAACCCATAGACGCCTTGCTGTGGAACCACGGGCTCGATAGCGGCGGATTGGACGCCCAACATCGCTACGATTTGCTGGTGAGTGTGGAGCGCAACACCTACGGAAAGCCGGTAAACCCCGTTCGTTTGGTGGTCGATCACTGGCGGCAGAGCCCTGTGGCAGGGCAAGCCCCATTGATGAACACTGCAACAAACACCGTGACAAGCACCGTCCAGGTGTCGAGGCCGCCCGCCGCCTCGTTGCCAATATCTCCGTCTTCTCTCTCTTCTCCATCGCGTCCAGCAGCAGCGGGCGGCCCGTCTCAGGCTTCAGCGCCCACCAGCACAACCGCCACCGCCCAGCCTCTGGGACTTTCGGAAGGGCCCCAGTGGGTGGATCATCGCCGTCGGGAGGATCTATCCACATTTGTGAGCCAACTGCTCTTGCCCACGGCCACATCGCAAACCATGGTGCTGTTTCACGAAGGCCGCGCCCCGGCCATTCCGTTTCTGGATCCGCAATGGGTGCGGGCTCGGCATCAGCTTCAACCGGCCGAAGCGCTGATTTTTTGGGATCTTCCGCCAGATGAGGCCACATTGAGACACATTTTAAAGCAGGTACAGCCAACCGTTGTTCACTGGGCGGGGGGGAAATACCATACGGTGCCCTTGTTTCCGCAACCCAAGGATTTTATCCGGCTGATCTATCAGGCCACCCGCCCACAAGCGGTAAACATCCAGGAGGGCGGCGAGGTGCTGTTACAGCCTGCCCGCCTGGCAACCACACTGGGCACCACCCCGTCCGTTATTTTGGCAGGCCTGGTTTTATTGCAGCAAATGGGGCATCTTCAGTGTTCGTTACCGGAAGCGGCCGTGCCGCTTTCTGCAAGTGCGGCGGAAACAGCCCTTCTGGTTCGGCGATGCGCCCCCGAAGCGGATTTAAAAACCGCGTTGGCCACCACGACAGCGACAGAAGCGACCGGGGCCGCCACACTGTTGTTTCGTCAGGCATTGGGGCAGGTCAGTCAGTTTCGGAGCTGGTTGCTACAGACCCCCTTGCAGCACGTTCAGCACATGGCCTTGCTGGAAGATCCCTGGCTGGAAACCTATGCAATTGCCGCCTCGGTCCTAGATTCAACCCTGGATTCGGCCCAAGCAGCCTCTGGCGTATCGCCCGCCTTGGCGAAAACCTTGCCGGAAGCGGTTCGGGTGGTGGCAGCGGTCTAGGAAGTTCTATGGGTCGTCGTAACGCTCCCTCACGAAGGGGTGGCTTTGTTGGCGCCTATTTGTTGTAGAATAGGGCTTAAACGCGCAGCCAGGCAAGCATCGCTCGCTGGGAGGCGAACCCGGCGACCTATCCGTTCTTCCGTGAGATGCAGTGAGATGCAAGGAGCTTTCCATTACGATGACGACCGTTTCCCACACTGTTCAGGATCTATCCACCCGGTTACGCGAAGCCATTCGAGACATTCCCGACTATCCCAAACCCGGCATTCTGTTCAAGGACATCACCACCGCACTGCGTCAGCCCCAACTGTTTGCAGACATTGTTGAGGCGCTCTATCAACAGGCCAAAGAGGCCAACATTCAGTACGTGGCCGGTATCGAGTCTCGCGGGTTTATTTTGGGCTCACCGTTGGCGTATCGGCTGGGGGCGGGGTTTATTCCCATTCGCAAGCGGGGCAAGCTGCCGGGCCAAACCGCCCAGTACGAATATCAACTGGAATACGGCACCGATTGTGTGGAAATTCACGTGGACGCCATTGAACCCGGCGCACGGGTTCTGCTGGTCGATGACTTGCTTGCCACGGGCGGCACGGCGGCGGCGGCCTCGCATCTCATTGGCCAGGTGGGGGGCCGGTTGGTGGGTGCATTGTTTATGGTGGATCTGGCGTTTCTCAACGGTCGGTCTCAGTTGCCGCCCTTGGACTTACTGGAGGCGCTGGTCACATACACGGACTAGGGCGCGTTTCCTCTGTTAAGGCGCAGAACCAGGGGTCTTAATCCGCCAACCCGTTGTTTAACTAGCGGGTTGTTTAAATAGCGGGTTGATGGCCTTTATTGTTTGCGACTCGCGCAACATTTTTGCCTGAGCGACGTTTCATGTTTAGCGGAAAGCCGCCGCCAACAGGTAGCCGTCAACCGGTAAAGGACTCTGGTATGAATCCGACCCATTCTCCGATTTCGTCGCCCAGCTCGCCCGCTCCTATGGCGAGCGGCTTGCGCTTTGAGGGGATTTATACCGTTAAGGGACCAGACCGCGCATCGGTCGAGCAGACAACCAACCGACTGTTTGCCGAGCTGCCCGGAGAGGGCAAAACACACCGAAAACGGATGGCGCACTACCTGGTGGAAATGGACATGGATACGCTGGTGCGTCATCGCGCCACGGAACTTTCGGATGAGCGGGTGGTGGATATGCTGGCCACCACCGAGGCGGACGAGGCCAAGCTGGAGACGATTCAAAAAATACGGCAATTTGGGCAAGAAGCCGTGCATAATGTGGTGGAACACTGGTGGTCGCCTGCCAAAGTGGCCGTAAGAATGCTGAGACTGCTTTTGCTATCTTGCGTGGAGGCGGGGTATCGACTGGTATCCGGGGTGGGGATGACGCCCACCTACCATGTGGATGAAGTGAACCAACACCTGGATGCAGGCCGGTTTGATGCCGTAACGGGAAAGGTTCGTCCGAAAAAACCCTAGCAAGCGGCTCTATGAATCCACATTGGCGCGATGGTCATGGTCATTGAGCCGACGGGGAAAGTCCTGTCGCTTTTGGTAACGAATGGGCAGACAGTCGGCCACGGTTAAAATTTCCACATGCAGCGGATCGCTTGCAATGAAGGGATCTCGCCAGAGTGTGGCCAGCAGCACCTCCTCGTGACCAGCCACTTTGGCCAGTGCGTCCAGATCTTCGGGATGATCCAGCAGAGAATCCCACGGGCTGTAGACAGCAGCCATCAGCAAGGACTCTCCGTGACGGATATTGCCACCATCGGCACTAAGGGCTTTGGAAAGCGCATCGGGGATGGCCCGAATCCAACTTCGGCCTGAAAAACAGATATTACTGCCCTTCACAATCGGATTGTTGGCCAAAGGACTCCAGGAATCGTAGGGAAGGTGTGACGCATCTGCGGCAAAAAGGAGGGCGGCACCCGCCTGATACGGATTTCGGTGGACACGCTGAAACGTGGTTTCCTCCTGGCAGGCAGTGGCCGCGGCCAGTATGGTTTTTTGGGCCAGCTGGCAAACCTGCTGGTGGGTCAGGTGTAGGGAAAACGCGGCCTGCTTTGCCCGGTTGGAAAGCCGAACTTCGGTTTGCTTTAAAAACGCGGGTAACGCAACATCGGGCGGCACACAGGCCGGAACAATCCGGTCTTTAAAGGGAAGGTAATCTGCAACGGGCCGCGCCTCAATCACCAGAGCGGGCGGTCTGTTGGGCTGGGTGGTGGTGGATGGCTGGTTCTGAGGCGGGCTTAGCAACCGGGGCATTAAGGCCACCGTGTTTCGTGTCACGGCAGACTCGTTCTGCAAGGTTTCCAGGCAAACGGCGCAAAAGCCAAACTGCAACACCTGGGGATCGGTCGGGTTCATGGGCACCATGGCAATGGCCTGGACCTGTGGCGGGGGCGCTGGATGAGACTGGTACCACTGCGCTAGCTGGTTGGCATAGCGGGCCAGGCCCTCAAACGGCGAAGGGCCACAAACCGCCGTGCGAGACCACGGCCGCCAGGAACCTTCCACCGGCTGCCACACCAACTGAAACTGCTGTTGGGTTTTCTGCATCCACTGGGCATCCAAAACGCCCCACTCCAGGGATTCGGCCAGGGTACGCCGTTCTGCACAAACGCCATCGCCTTCATCGTTAAACTTCAGGTTGCCCTGCGCCCAAATCTCAGGCCGACCGGCCAGCTTGACCGCAGCCCCGTACATGCCGTAGGGCATTACCTGAAAAGAATCCGGCCGTGGCACCCGACTGACCCGCAAGGCCGCCTGGTAGGCCTGATTGAGTAAATCCCGCGCCAGGGTTTCATTCACAACGCCAGCCGGTAACGTGTGTGGATACAGGAGCGGAACCCTGGAAAATGGGCTCAGTTGCTGCTGCCAGCGGTCCAGCCCCTCCAAACAATTGGATGCGCCGACGGGTTGATGTCCAAATCGTTCAGCGGGTTGGGCGTGTTGCGGCGGCAAAACCCACGGTTTGGAATGGCGCATTGCGGTGCTGGCAGAAGCCAGCCCGGCGGAGATAGCAGGAAGCATTTGGCGGAACACCTGAACTTGGATACAATGGGGACGACCACCACGCAAGCAAACCTGGATACAGCTTCCACTCAAGCGAAATAGCAGGTTTATACAGCGTTTGCGTTGTGCTTCACGCTCCCAAAATAGTTTGACATTCGTATGACGACGGTAGGCGCTCCCCCCATGGCTGATATTGCAAACCTTTTGATGATTCCGGGTCCCACTCCCCTTCCTGATGCGGTGCGTGCCGCGCTGGCCCAACCGGCAATCGGGCATCGTAGCCCCGATTTTAAAGCCGTTTTACAACGGGTGTTTCCGGCGTTGCAGTGGGCGTTTCAAACCCAGCACCCCGTGTTGCTGTACACCGCCAGTGGCACCGGTGCCTTTGAGGCGGCGTTGATGAATACGCTCAACCCGGGCGATAAAGTGCTGAGCCTGATTTGCGGCGTGTTTAGCGAGCGCTGGGCCGATATGGCCGAAAGTTTAGGCTATGTGGCCGAACGACTGGTGGTTCCACCAGGGCAACCCAACACGGTGGAAGCGCTACAGGCCGCGTTGGACGCCGATACCCAAAAGCAGATTAAAGCCGTCACTATCATTCACAGCGAAACCTCCACCGGGGTGTTAAACCCGGTGAAAGCCCTGGTGGCCGCCGTTAAAGCCCACGGGGCGCTTTCCATTGTGGATGGGGTTACCAGTGTGACCTCCACCGAGTTTTTGTTTGACGATTGGGGCATGGATGTGGCCATTAGTGGCAGCCAAAAGGGCTTTATGGTGCCACCCGGGCTCAGCTTTCTGGCGCTCAATGAGCGGGCCCTGGCGGCCCACCAGCAGTGCAAGCACCCGGGGTATTACTTTAACTTTAAGCGTTACCTTAAAAGTCAGGCGGAGTGGACCACGCCCTATACGCCCAACACCAACATTATTCAGGGGTTGGATGTGGCCTTTGAGATGATGCGAACCGAAGGACTGCCCGCCATTCTTCACCGGCACCACCAGTTGCAGGCCATGGTTCGCGCAGGCGTTCGCGCAATGGGTCTATCCCTGCTGATGGAAGAGGACGCTTACGCCAGCCGAGCGGTAACCGCCGTTTGGATGCCGGAAGATTTTTCAGTCAGTGCGCTGCGCAACACCCTGCGCCAGCAGTTTGGCATTACCATTGCCGATGGCCAAAAGGAGCTGAAAGGCAAAATTTTCCGCATTGGCCACCTGGGCTATGTGTCTGAACGAGACGTGTACACGACCCTGGTGGGCTTGGAGCAAAGCTTGCTACAGATCGGTTACCCGGTGAAAACGCCAGGGGCTCCCATTGAGGCGGCCCGCCAGGTGAGTGCTCAGTTTCAGCGTCAGCCGGGGGAGGTGGTCCTTCATGCCTAAGGTTTTAATTACGGATAACATCCACCCGCAAGCCTGCGACATTCTCCAGGGTGTGGCCGAAGTGGTGTATCAGCCCAAACTGTCTGCAGCGGAATTGACCGAGGCAATTGCCGAGATGGACGGACTGATGATCCGCTCCGCCTCTGAAGTGACGGAATCCGTGCTGAGCGCCGCCAACAAACTGAAAATTGTGGGCCGGGCCGGGGTAGGAACGGATAACATTGATCTTCCGGCCGCCACGCGACGCGGGGTGATTGTGGTCAATTCGCCAGAAGGCAACACCGTTGCGGCGGCAGAGCATACGATTGGCCTGATTTTCTCGCTGGCAAGGCATATTCCAGAGGCCGATCGCTCTTTAAAACAAGGCCAGTGGAAGCGAAAAGAGCTGACTGGCGTGGAGCTTTTTGGCAAAACCCTCGGTTTGGTGGGTTTGGGTAAAATCGGTTCGCGTGTGGCAAAGGCCTGCCTGACGCTGGGCATGAAAGTGCAGGTCTACGACCCGTTTATCTCCGAAAGCGCGGCCCAGCAGTTGGGCGTTTCCCTGGTGAGTTTGGATGACATTTGGCGCGCGTCGGATTTTATCACTTTTCACGTGCCCAAAACCCGAGAGACGCTCCATTTGCTGAACCGCAACACGCTGGCGCGTTGCAAGCGTGGGGTTCGTATTATTAACTGCGCCCGTGGCGGGCTGATTGATGAGCAGGCGCTCTACGACGAGTTGCAGTCGGGCCACGTGGCCGGAGTGGCCTTGGATGTGTTTGAACAGGAACCGCCACCTGCGGATCATCCCCTGCTGACTTTGGGCGAGCGGGTAGTGGTTACGCCGCACCTGGGGGCCAGTACGGAAGAGGCCCAGGTGAACGTGGCCATTGACGTGGCCGAACAACTCCGCGATTTCTTCCGAGATGGGGTGGCGCGCAGTGCGGTGAATATTCCACTCTTGCGCAAAGAGATGCTCGACCCGGTGCGCCATTACATGCCGATGGCCGAAACCCTGGGCCGACTGGTTCGCCAACTGGCCGAAGGCCCGCCGGAATCGCTGGAAGTGGTGGCACAAGGAGCACTGGCCGAACACAAGCCACAGCCACTGACTCTAGCCGTGCTCAAAGGGTTGCTTTCCACAGCCAGAGAAGGCGTTAACTATGTTAATGCACCATTTTTGGCAGAAGAACTGGGCTTGCGCGTACAGGAGTCCACCAGTAAACATTCCGGCAACTTTACCAACCGGCTCACCGTGACCCTAAAAACCGGGGTGCGTCACTACACGGTGGCCGCCACGCTCATAGCAGGCGATCGGTTCCAAATTGTATCCGTAGACGATTACCCGGCCAGCCTGGAGCCCACACCCCACATTCTACTCACCCCGCACAAGGATCAGCCTGGGATGATTGCCAAAGTGGCCACTGTCTTGGGCGATCGCGGCATTAACGTGAGCGCGCTTCAGGTGGGCAAGCGCCCGGGCAACGGGCCGGGCAGTGATGGCGCCTCGGTGATGATCTTTAACCTGGACTGCGCCCTGCCGGAAGAGGCTTTATCGGCCATGGTGGCTATTGAAGGCATTCACGGAGCCACCTACGTGCGTTTGTAAGCGCGTGGGTTGTGAATCGATTTTTAAAAAGTTCGTGTGCTGAAACGTTTCAGTAGAAAGGACTTGAAATGCAAAATCCCCTCTTAACAACGTCTGCGTTGCGGTTTAATGCCCTGCACCAAATTGATCTAACCGCTACATCCCCGGAAACCCGTCAGGCCATCCGAGAAAAAGTCCGTCAGGAAATGGGCGGCTCTGGTGCGCTTAAAGTGGCGGTATTCACCCCAAAGGATGAAACAAGCCAAGATAGCTGCGTTTTCAGGCTAAATGGAGCCCGTGCCCACGCAACAGCCGCCCTAGCCCAAGCCAGCGGAGCGGTGGAAAAAACGGATGTTTTTGTCGCCATTCCCAACAACGCGTTTCATATAGCAGTGGCTACCGGCGACAGTGCGGCAGAAAATCACCATCCCACCGTGGACAAGGCGGTTCAAAATCTTTTGAGCCAGATTATGGGTGCGTTTGAACCCAACGGATCCTGGCGCCTCACCAGCGACGATCGCCCCGGGGTGGGGCAATACACCTGGCCCGGAAAAGCGCATACATTGGGTGGCAATCCGCCCCAAGTGGCGGTTGCTGCAGAACCACTGGCTTTGGCCAGCACAACAGAGGCCCGCGTTGACGCTTCCGCCGCCCCTAAAATCAACGGCTACAGCCAAAACGGTAAAACACTCACGTATCAAATTGATCGCGACACCTACAACAGCGCTGGCGGAAACGGAGCCTAAGCAGCTCTTAGAAAACCAATCATTAAAATATGTAAAAGATATCTTTTGGATTTCTTTGTAATAGCAATTTGATTTCATTGATTGTTTTTATTATAGAGTAACTCCAACCTCCCATCCTTTTGCATCGTAAGCAAAGTATCCTTCCCATGCCGACCCGAAACGGTCGGTTTTATTTTTGGAACCCTTTTTACCAGCACCTTAGATCCAGACCGTGTTATCCACCTCGTGCTGCTAAATCGGCAGGCCCTCGTTCACATTTTGGCTAAAAAGCAAGCCCCACGGCGTGGAAGCGCTTGCCATTGAACGTTCAACCGCCGCTTGTTTGGCAACAACTCACCTGGTCGGGCTGGTGTAAACAAACGAATTTTCTTCAAGTTGCTTAAAAAATCCCCCAAAAAATTTAAGATTACCCCCTCCAACCCGATAGCCACACTAGGTATAATAAAAACAGGGCGAGAAATGGAAGCGTGTTTCGGTTGACGGGTCGTCTGCTGCAATGGGTTACATCACAAACGCCGCTGTTTCTGTAGTGTTTGCTTTCTGCTACCAATGCTTGCCGGGGATTGATCACGGCAAGTAGTCCAGTCGGTTTTTTGAGTTTCTGGTCGGGCAGGTTTGCTGCGTGTTATCGCGTGCTGCAACGCGCTCAACGGGTCTTAACGCATTCTGTACATAATATAGGTTTGTTACCGAGCGCCTGTGAGGCGGAAAGGGTCTGAATCAGTGGCCATGCTGGAGTCGGCGTCATCTTCTCAAGCGGTGAGTGCAGGGGGGTCATTCCAAACATTGGCAGGCGAGCGATTGCCGTCTGGGCATTTTACACGCACGAACAGCTACGGGCAACGGGTGCTGCGTACGCTAATCGGTGCCCAGTGGAGCTGGCCCGAGCGGGTGCTTTTGGTTGCACTGTTGGCCGCGCTAACCATTAGCGGGTTAGATGCGTTCCATGGGCGTCAGGTGGGCGACCCAAACACCATTCGGATGGCCAAGGCGCAGGCCCAACAGGAACTGGTGGCAGGTACCGCAACCCCCACGCCCAACGGGTTTAACCCTGCTACTACTGCCGGACGCTAGTTCAACCTGTGCAAGCCAGCCACCATAGCCGGTAACACGCACTAGCTTTGCATTTCATCCATCGGGGGGAGACGCCGTGGTTTGGGTGCGTTGCTCAAAGTAGCGGCGTGGGTACTGCATGGCGCATCCGCCTGCATGCTGGGTTTCATTGCTACAGCCGCAGGCCAAATGTTTCATTTGTTGTCCCAGTTGTTGCAACTGCGAAGCTTGTGAAACCTTTCCCGCCCGAGACAGTTGAACCTGTTGGCTTAGGAGGCGTTTTGCAAAACTCCCGCACTGCTCACACGGTAAATGGTCCGCGACTGTCTGAATGGACTGGAGCGCCTCAAACACGTGCTGGCAGGACATGCATTGATAGTCGTAACGGGGCATTGCCGATCAATTTCCTCTCCCTGAAAAAAGAAGCCACAGGATACGAAACATAGACCAACCGAGCGTGATCACAGGCCCATCATAGCAGGTTGCTTCCCCAAGAGACCACTGTCGCACGCAAGCGGTAACGGGTGATATTTCTCTCGCCCCACTAGCCAGAAGGGTTCGAAAGCAGCGGTCGGGCGGCGGCAGCGGCACGCCCCAAGCGATCGGCTACCCCTTGCCAGGCAGACGTCCGATCCATAGGCACTGATTCCACCCAAATGCAGCCAACGCCGCTTAAATCCAGCAGGCGCAAACGATGGTATAGCCAACGCGCATAGTCCTTTGGGTTTGCAGGCATTGTTTGCCATAACACCCCGCTTGGCAGATCGGCGGGCGTGGGCAGTGAATAACTGAGGATGGCCACGGTTTTCCCATCGGACGCTTGAGGGTGTGTGCGCCGCTGTAGAAGCGCTTGTTCAATCTCTTGGGGAGTCAGCAAATAGACAGAGGCTTCCGGCGCGTAATGGCTGGGGAGCGAGCCCGACACGCGGGGTTCTGCCTGCTGCTGGGCAGCGGTTGGTGGATAAGCAAGGCATTCAACAGGGCACTGCAGTACATCCGCCAGTTGCGCCAGAGAAATGCCCCCTGGGCGTAACACCCGAACCTCCTGGGTGGCGGAAAACGCCACAATGGTCGATTCAATACCCACAGAGCACGGACCGCCATCCAGCACACAGTGCACCCGCTCGCCCAACTGTTCCAGAACAGCCTGCGCGGTGGTGGGGCTTAGTTTACCAAACCGGTTGGCCGATGGGGCCGCGACGCCAGAGCCAAACGCTTCCAGCAAGGCCAGGGCCAGCGGGTGGTTGGGCACACGCAGCCCAACCGTATCCTGCCCGCCTGTTACGGCAAGGGGCACGTGGGCGGCGCGTTTTAAAATCAGCGTCAGTGGGCCGGGCCAAAAGGCTTCGGCCAACCGCCAGGCGCGATCAGGAATCTCAACCGCCCATTGCGGAAGCTGAGATTGCTTTGCCAGGTGAACAATCACCGGGTGGTCCGCCGGTCGCCCCTTGGCGGTAAAGAGTCGTTGCAGGGCCACTTCGTTCAATGCATCGGCCCCCAACCCGTAGACGGTTTCCGTGGGGAAGGCCACCAACTGACCCTGAGCCAGCAGCTTAGCCGCTGCATCCAGGTTGGTGGACTGCGGGAGGGCGATTTCGTCCTGAAGAAAAGACCCATCCGTCACGAACATCGGGCTTCTGCTCCACAAAAGGCGCTATGGACCGGTAGAGTTTGAGATGGCGCGGGTTGATACGTTAATACGTATGTATCTCGTGGCGTTCCTTGGCTGGCGTTTGCATTGGCGTTTGTTTGGTGATGAATCTGCCAATGGTCCACATCCTGCAAGGCATTGCCCAGTGTGTTTAGCGAACTTTCTGAAAGCGCTGAGCTGGCAACAAGCTTGCTTACAACGGCCTGATTAAAAAAAGTCAACCAGCTTGACGGGTTGGGTGCTGGCACTGGCAAGGCCTCTTCAGTCGTCGCTTTTGCAACAGGTTTATCCAACATACCGGTTACCCAGCTTAGCATCTGAATGGCCTGATCGTACACCTTGGGAACAAAATGAAATACGCGTTCGGTATACAGTGCTTCTCCACGCCGGGCATTCGCCTCCAGCGCTCTGTCGGCAGAAGGGTCCCGCTTTCCAATTAAGATGAACCGGTCTGCCTGCTCAACCACGAGATCGTTTAGTCCAAGCGTTTGTCCCTGCTTGCGCTCCGTTTCCGTGTAAACCGGTTTATCCATACGGGTGGCGTAAGGGGCCTTTCGGCTCAACAGGCGGTCTTTAGCGAAAGAATCCAGATCAGAATCATCTGGCGTATAAAAGTCTAGCGCATAGGCGGAAGCGTCTGGCGAAAAAACGGTTAGTGTAAGGGGTGTTGTGGCCGATGCCAGCGAGATGACAAGACCACCAAAGCGGCTAGAGTCACTGAACGCAGAATGACAACTGAAAGTGTGCATGCAAAACCTATCGATTGGCTACATACATAAAGGCGGTCTAATCAAACAACCCAGGATGACGTAAACGGTGGGTCCAGTTTTCGATAAAATTGGACCACTGCGGTCGGTAAACCAACTGGAGCGAACGGTTCGCGGTGGAATCAGTTCGTTCGGCAAGCTGCCAGCCCGCCGGGTTGGCGAGTGCTTTTTGAAAAGCTTTTAACACGCCGCCATCCAACACGTTGGAAGGCTTTAGGGTATCGGCCACCTGGGTTTTTAGCCGATGGAACCAGTGGGCTTTCCATTGGTCGCTGGCTTTTGTCTGGTCAGCAAGCGTACTCAGGTTTTCCACCCAGTTAATGCGTTGGTTGTACGTTTTTCGTTTTGGTAGATCCAGTTCACCAGGCTTAGAAATGCTTTCTCGCGTGCCAATCAGAGACATCTGATCGCCTTGATCGAGCGCCAGATCGTCTGGCTGTAACACGGTGTTGCCCGGCTTAAAGTGGACGTGTTCATAACCATCTTCCGTGTAAACCGGCTTGCCCACCAGTTGCTCCGAACCGAGAAAAGGCCGATAGACGGTCAGCGTCAGGGGCTCTTCTTTTCCCCTGGCTGGGTGTAGCACCATGGCGGAAAATCGCGGGGCGGCGGCCACGGGCGAAGACGGCTGTAGCATTGGGGTAAAACTCCTAACGTTTAGAAAAACACCGGGCCTCCTCAAAGGATTGGAAGACCATTGCGCCACGCTCCGTTAAAAAAACGCAATCCTGTTTCGGATTGCCTACAGGACGGGCGGCTTCAATGAGGGCAGGACGTTCTATGGACAGAAGCGCCAGGCAGAGTTTCTAGGCAGAGGTTTTTTGCCGAATGACCACGTGGGCGGGTTCGTTGTTTAACGCGGTTAGCGGGCTGTCTGGAAAGACCATCGCCTCTTTCCACTCAAGGAAAAGACCAAGCCATTGCTTCAAGGTGCTGCGGATCAGTTCGGATTGAATAGCAGGCAGTAGAGAGCGTTTAAGTTCTTTGTCTATCAGGTTTTGATACTCTGGCGTCAGGCGAATACTGACCCCAGTGGGCGGTAAGGGCTTTGGGCTGGGTAGGCCTGTTGAGGCAGAAGGCTTGTTGGGCTCAGCGGGTTGCTGCATGTCTTGCGCAATCGGGAAAAACGTACCCATCATCAAGGCCGATAAGCCAGCAACGGGCTGTTTAAACGGCGCATCTTTAGGCAGCAAGTCGGCGTTTGTTACAATCTGCTCGTAATGATCGCCGCAATCAGCCACCAGCATATCGGCCCCCAGAACGTGTTGCTCTTGAGTTATACCATCGGCTGTTTTGAGCGGCTTGCCAATGGGCACCTCGTGCTGATAGAACGTAATAGAGCGCTCGACCGCACGAGCAGGCTCCGCCTGGGGGGTAAACCCCTGAAGGACCATGCCATTGAACCGGACCATGGGTTGGACTGAAGGAGTCTTGAGACGCATCGCACGGACACTCCCTAAAGGTTAGGAGGGCTTAAAAAACACACGCAGAAATTGCTCTAGCCACTATTGCTTAAACCACACCGGCCGTGGCTTTTAGCGATTGCCAATCCGCTGTAAAGGCGGCAATGCCTTTTTCCGTTAGCGGGTGGGCGTACATTTGCATGAGCACCTTAAACGGAATGGTGGCTACATGGGCCCCCACTTGCGCCGATTGCACCACATGCAGCGGATGACGAATACTGGCGGCCAGCACCTGGCTTTCAGAGTTGTAGTTGGCCAAAATTTGAACAATCTCTTCGATAATGGCGAGCCCGTCATGGCCAATGTCATCCAGCCGACCCACAAAGCTGCTAATGTAGGTGGCCCCGGCGGCGGCAGCCAATATGGCCTGATTGGCGGAAAAGACCAACGTCACGTTGGTTTGAATGCCCTCTTGAGACAACACGCTGACCGCCTTCATGCCTTCCACGCCAAAGGGCACCTTCACGCACACGTTGGGGGCCCAGGTGGCAAACTCTCGGCCTTCGGCTATCATGTCGGCCGCCGTGTCGGTCACGCATTCCATACTCACCGGCCCACTGGGAATGAGGGCGCAAATTTCCTGAATGACGCCTTTTACATCGCCCGCACCATTTTTGGCCAGCAGTGTGGGGTTGGTGGTGACGCCCGCCACCACGCCCAGGCTGGCAGCCTGACGAATCTCATTTAAATCGGCGGTATCCACAAACAACTTCATGAGGAATGGAGTCTCCTTAAATTGCGCCTAAAAAAAATTTCGTTTTTTGGGGAGGGGGGCATCGCGGGCTCTTTAGAGCATCGTGCCAGAAACAAAATTGTGCCAGAAACAAGCAAGCAGGGCAGCTAGGACATCCATCCGAACTGGCCTATCCAGCATCCCCAGTTTTCTGCTGGGTGGAATAAACCTGGAGCCACACGCTTGACTGCAAAAAACTGTACCGTAAACAAACGCGCCACGCACCTGTGTTGGCCACACATCTTCATACAAGCGGCGCTTCTGGTGCTCGGCTCCTGTGTTGGGTGGAGTTTATCGGGCTTGCACTTCAGTTACAATGAGATGGGCAAAGCTCGGTGCTTTGGCATTCTTCAAAAAGAAATTAAGGGACGTGATGAAAACAAATCAACACAAACAACGTCTCCGGGATGGGTGGGTGTTCCCGAGCCCGTGCTGGCACCAAAGCCGATTCAGTGGTTTTTTACCCCTGTGGATGCAACGCCCTTGAGGCCAACAGCCCGTCTTTTTTATAAAAAATGGTCCTGCTGGCTCTGTGTAAAGAATTGCCCTACTATGGTTACTTGCAATACCGGTATAACCTAAGGAGCCTGTCGCTGTGTTTTTAGCCTCTTCTTCCCGCCAACCCCAGGGCGCACGCTCCATCGTCGTTAGCCGCTCAATCATCAGTCGCTCAATCGTTAGCCGCTCCCTTTGCCTGTTAGCACTTTGCGGGGTGGCTCTTTGCCATGTGGGCTTGGGGGGTGCAACGGCTGTTTCTGCAGCAGAACCCTTTAAAGGTTCCGTTGTGGTGACTGAGGATGACAAACGCTACCCCACAGTCAATGCGGAAGATTTAAAATCCGTAGACAAAGGCACCTACCTTAACATGCGGATTTCCACAGAAATTACGCCCGGTTTAACCGGGGAAGGCGACGAGTTTTTTGGCACCGTTACCAAAAACTACACCGTGGATGGCCAGGTCGTCATTCCGCGAGGCACGGTCATTCACGGCAAGGTCAACGATATGACCGACCCCAAGTGGGCGGGCCGTAACGGCCACGTGACCCTGGATTTTGACTACATGGTAACACCCGACGGCCGTGAAATACCCATTGACGGAGGCTTTACCAACAAGGATGGCGCGCTAAAGGCGGCGGCCAAAGTGGTTGGACGCAGTGCCCTGTACACCGGGATTGGCGGGGTGGCCGGTGCGCTGATGGTGGCCAAATACGGCGGGGTGGCGGCCGTGGCGGCCAGCGAAGGGTATGCCCTGGCCGGAGGCGCCGCAGTGGGTGGAGCCATTGGCCTTACGGCGGCTATGGTAACCAAAGGCCAGCACGCCATGATCCAGCCTGGTGCCGAGCTCAAAATTAAACTCAAGGATGGAATGCAGTTACCCACCGTAAACATGCCAGACAACGACGCCAACAACAAGGCGCTGGAAGGGCTAGAGGTCACCGTTACCGGTTCTCGCCTGACGAAAGACCCTTTTGGAGAAGACCGTGAGATGACAGTCAGCGTGCAACTGACCAACCATACCGAGCATACGTTTACCTTTTTTGATATTGCCCTGGAAGACGAATACGGCGGCATTCATTACGCCTCGCCCTTTGGCGACACGGGGCTGTGGTTCCACAAGCTGGTGCCCAATAGCCAGATCTCCGGCAATCTGACGTTTAATGTGAATAACCCGGAAGCGCAGCACTACCTGGTGTTTTACAAGCAGTATACCCGAGAGCCCCTGGCCCGAGTGGCCTTAAGTGGCGGAACGCAAGAACTGGGCAAACAGAACAGTAGCCGTCGGCACAAAGCCAAGCGCTAAGCCTGCGCACCCGCAAGCCACTCAGAGCGTTCATTGAGAATACGCCCTAGGCCAGGACCTTCTTTTGCTGGCGGGACGAATCTGTAGCGGCATTGCTGGCGGCAACGGGCTGTATGCGCACCGTGTAACTTTGGCTGCCATCCAACTCCTGTTTGGAATGCACCTGCATTTGGGCGGATGTGTTCAGGTTGTTGAGCGTGTTTAACATGCGGCCACGAATCCGGCGTAATTCCCGCAAGGCGCCATCTTCTGTCAGGTGCAACCAATCCGGGTGGGTTTTGTATAAATTTTCCAACGGGCTCACGGTGTCTGTGGCAACCCACTTACGTAAGGCTTCGCGAAGCGACTGAAACGGAGTCAAGGGTTGCTCTTTTTCCTGTTTCCAGGTGAGTTTGGGCAGGAGCGCTTTTTCTGGTTGCTGGCTCAGCGTTGCCAGATCAAACGCGCCCAAAGGCCCCAAATTCAACTGACCGGTCTGGCTGAGCTGCTGACTCGTTTGGGCTAGCTGCTCTTGAAGTGCCGCGTCAATGGTTACGTTGCCATACAGTTTTTCGTGGCCGTGGGTTTGGCTTGTCGTATTAGGCCAGGCCAAAATCCAGTCCATTTCTGTAGGGCATTTCTTCTTCCAGGTAAAACTGACGGAATCCGTATCGGGTTCAAACACCAACTGAAGCAACCCGAAACGACTGCCCTCAGGCGCAGAGGATTTTGAGGACGCTAACGTTGATAAACGTCTACTGTCAGTGGATTGGAACTGGGCAAGTCTCATAGCAACGATGCTTCCTATAGGCTTCTAGGGATTTATTCTGGTCGTTGGGTGGCTTGCGTTGGGGTCTAAAACCTACAGCGAAGGTGGCCGGGATTCCCTGGAGT
Organism: Candidatus Melainabacteria bacterium; assembly: GCA_033763415.1. Classification (GTDB taxonomy): domain Bacteria; phylum Cyanobacteriota; class Vampirovibrionia; order Vampirovibrionales; family JAJTHC01; genus JANRKP01. Next base: position 77,774 of record JANRKP010000006.1, read on the forward strand.
TAAACGCACGGACGGAAGCGGTCAAGGCGTTTAATTTGGCTTGAATTTCCAGGTTTAGTCCTTCCATGGCCTGCTCCATCCGCTGGCGCCAGCCTTCCCAAACCCGATTGAGCACGTTAAACTCCTGGCTTGCGGTATCTTCGCTAAACATAGCGCCCAAACCCCTCTTAAGGGATTTGCCCGCCAACACCACCCGGTCTCCCACTGCCAGCGGTTCAAAATCCAGGCTTGGATAGGCATCGGTTTGAAGCCGCTGCTGGAGTGCGTGTTTGTTTTCAGCCGTAACCACTTCCAACCGGGCAGCAATTGGCGCCCGGCTTAAATCTGCATGCGGAAACAGATGGCCTGCAGGCATATCCTCTGCTGGCGTTTGGAGACGTTTGACAAATTCTTCCGCCATCGGGATTGCTTCTTCCTCGTATTCCGTGTGGCGAAACGCCCAGGTGGCGGCAAACCTTGCAGCAGGTTGTATAGACATGATTTAAATTCCTCACACCCTGTTTTGCATCAGTCATTTCATTTGCACGTATTTAGAAATGAGGCAGATCTTTAAATTCAATCAATGAGCAAGTTAAAAAACGGACGGACTGAAACGACTTCAACATTTTTACTTATCATTGGCTTAGAATGGCTGAATTATTATATGCAAACATGGCCCGCCCGCCGAGCGTGTGCCGGGCAGTGCGTTTACATTGCGATACAAATTGAGGCCCCCCAAAAAAGTGCTTCCTAAATTAGCGGTTATTTCGGGTGCTTCCAGCGGCATTGGTTACGCCGCAGCGCTTTATTTAGCACAAGCGGGCTGGCAGGTGATGGCCGGGGTGCGTACCCCGCAAGATGCCGATAAATTGCGCCACGACAGCGTGACCCAAGGGTTTACGGGCCTGATGCCAGTGATGCTGGAGATAACCGATGCCAGCAGCATTGAAGGGGTTCGGCGCCAAGCCCAGGACTGGTTGAGCCGCCAACAGCCGCCGTCGCCGAATGGACAACAGGCAGAACCTGAACAGGCGGTTTCGTCGCCAGCCTACGTGTTGGCGGTAATCAACAACGCCGGTTATTCGCTGGCTGGCCCACTGGAGCATTTGCCCATTGAAGCAATCCGGCACCAGTTGGAGGTAAACGTACTAGGGAGCATTGCGCTAACCCAGGCACTGTTGCCGCTGTTAAAGGGGGCCCAACGCGGTCGATTGGTGATGATGAGCTCTATTTCCGGTCGGATTTCCCTGCCCTACATTGGCCCGTATGCCGCCTCCAAGCACGCGCTGGAGGCCATTGCCGATGCCTGGCGCGTGGAGCTTGATCCCTGGGGGGTTTGCGTTTCTGTCATTCAGCCGGGCGCCGTTCAAACGCCCATTTGGCAGCGCGCTCAAACTCAGGCGCAGCAGCTTTCGGCACAATTTCCAGCCGAAGCCTGGCACGATTATGGTGCGGATCTTCAGCGGTTTAATCGCTTGGCACAGCGTTGTGAGCAAACCGGTATGCCCGTTAGCGCCGTGGTTCAAGCCATTCACCATGCCGTGTCTCATCCTCGGCCCAAGGCCCGCTACCTGTTGGGGGCGGATGCGAAACGAAATCGCTGGCTAAATCACCTTCCTGCCGCGTGGCGCGACGGTTTGATTCGTTGGGGCCTTCGGGGGCGCTTTGGCAAAAATGCCCCTTAGGGCGTGTTCTCAGTTGAGGGGATGATCGAGGAGTTGCAAGGCGTGAGCAGCACAACAACGCCGCAAATGCCTGCCAGCGCGTTAACGGAGGACACGCCCTAGACGCTGACTTCGTGGGCAGGGCTACCCGCGTTTGAGGGAGCGTTGTTTGTTGCAAGCACCAACTGTTGGCGCATCATGCCGTCTTTCAGCCCGCCACGATCCCCGACCCAAAAGGCCGAAATGCCCGTTGCTGTCGGGTTCGTTTTTTCAGCAGAAATCGTTCGTTCCGCCACGGGACGTGGAGGGCTTTGGGGACGTTCGCCCAGTTGCATCAGGCTGAGGTAGCGCGACAGTTTGACAGGAAAAATCTGCCAGTCTGCCGCGAGCATCTTCTCGGCGGCAGATTGGCCGTAGCCGGTATAAAGCTGCTTTGCAAGCAGTGTGCGCAAGGGGGTGTCTTCGGAAATGGACTGAAGCCGACGCAACCCTTTGGCAGACAACATTTTTTCAATCAGCGCCTGAGATACCGGCATCTCGAACAGGTCGGCCGCAAAATTTGGATCGGCTTTCTGCTGTTTTTGAAAAAAGCCTTCCTGGTAGAGCAAATAATGAATGGCCCGCCAAAGACGGGTGGTGGCGTTATTGGAAACAAAAAAGCAGCTTTCAGCCGCGCCTTGCCGGTCCTCATCCGTAAACTGATCCCGAATCATGCGCTCGCAGTGCGTGCGATCGGCCAGTAACGCCTCGGCGTCCAACGGATTTTCAAGCCGTGTTCGCGTGGCGCCCACCTCCAAGGTTTTTGCCAGTAACGGCGCTGAATTTGCCAAGGTGACATTTGCGGGCGCGAGTCTTGCTGTCTGAGGCGAATTCTCCGGCAGTTCCGCATCGGCCGTGGCAGGCTGTTTGAAGGCTTCTCGAACCCACTCGCTGGTCGTGCTTCCCACACACAGCAAGCCCATTGGTTTACCCGCCGCACGCTGATGTGCCTCCTGGCTCCGGGTGGCCGACAGAAACAGGAGCTCACTCTCCTGCGTGCCGGAAATAATGGTAAGCGGCAGATGATATTTGTTTGCCAGGGCTGCAATAACCCGCTGAACCCCCGTTAGGGAAGCCGCAATAGATGGATCCGTCAGATCGAGTTGTGTGTTGGCCGCATAGGCCAGCGCGATCGCCTGGGCCTGCGGGTCGTTTTTAGCGCTGCGAATGCCGCCGGTGGCCATCATGGTAACGGCTCTTTCGCCAATCGCGTTTTTGTATTCTGGCTGGGTTAAAAACGCATCGGTCGTAACGGGCTTGCCATTAACTTGCCAATGGAGGCCACAGCGGTCTAAAAACCGGCTGGCTTCCGCGTAAGCGGCGTCCAACTCCTGGTAGGCTTCTGTGGGTAAGCGTCCTTCGTGTTGTTCAATCCACAGGCCTAAATGCAGCGGAATTTTCAGGGTCTTTCGACGAGTTTTTCCTTCGTCTGGGCGCGAATCGCTCTCTTCCAACCGGCTTTCCAGCGCAGCATCAACGGCCACAGCTTGTAACGAACAAGCTGTGGCCGTTGCTTTTGCCGTGTTCGATTCAGGCGCAGTCGGTGGCGGAGACGTGCCTTCTGAGGGTTGCAGCACCAGAATTTTGAGGTTTCGCCCGCCGTTATCCAGGTAGGCCAAGGGTGCCGATACCCGTGGCAGGGGCTCCGCATTTTTCGCCAGTTTATCCGCCTGGTTGGCCTGGGTTAAAAACTGCTGCAAGGCTTTTCTCTGCTTGTCGCTGGTTTGTATGGAGTTGCCTTGGTCGTTTTTTGCCTTTTTGCCTAAAAACCGCAGCGAACCATACGGATCTGGAGACGAATAGACGCTGGGCGATCGGTCGACAGAAGCCGACTCATTAGAGACCAATACATCAACCGATGGCAGAGCGGACGGCGCCCCAGGCGTTTTTACAGAACAAGGCTCCTGGCTGCTATGGAACACGCGGATGGCGGAAAAAATCACTTGCACAGGGAAATCGTCAACCTCAATGAAGCATCCCAACCCAAAGCCCAGGCGTCACTATAAACACTGTTGCTGGGTATCTTTCGGGCAGATGGAAGGGTATCACTACAAAAATGCCAGCCAATACCATAGCACAGTTCCACGTTTTCGCACGTCAATGAACGCTGTTTTTGCCCGGCCTTGAAAGAACATTCAAAAAAAAACCTCTGCGTCAGGCGCAGAGGGTCATCAAGGAGAAGAGAAAGAGAGTAAGTGAGTGAGTTAAGAAAAAATCTGGGTTCAAACAGGGGTGGGTTCAATCACTGAGTTGAAATACGTTTGAGCTTGCTTCAACTGCTTTAGTGAGTGTGGGTGTTTGTTCCTTGTGTTTGCATAAAAACAATTATTTGAGGGCTGATGTTAGCCTTGATACAAAAATTTATATTTATCTTTTAAAAAACAAATTTTGTGTTCTCGCCCCAACGCTTGCACCCGGCTTGTGTGGCCGATACGATGTACAGGCTTGATTTTTTTTAAACGAGGAGGCGTGCTACTAACCATGAGCGTAACCCATCCACAGGATTCACGGCATGTTCCGGGGATATCGATTGAAACCATTGCACAATTTGCGGGGCAAACCGTCACTTTGCAGGGCTGGCTGTACAATAAACGCAGCAGTGGCAAGCTGCACTTTCTGCAACTTCGCGATGGCAGCGGAGTCATTCAGTGTGTGGTGTTTAAAAACGATGTGGATGAGGCGACGTTTGAGGCGGCGGGGCGGGTCACACAAGAGTCCTCGGTTCGCATTACGGGTGTGGTGAAAGAAGATACCCGTTCCGCGCTGGGTTATGAGTTGAGTGTGAGCGGCTTTGAAATCATCCATGAAGCGGTGGATTACCCCATTACGCCCAAGGAACATGGGGTCGCCTTCCTGATGGACCATCGTCACCTGTGGTTGCGTTCTGCCCGTCAGCACGCCATTTTGCGCATTCGTGCCGAAATTATGCAGGCCATCCAGAGTTTTTTCAACGGCCGGGGCTTCATTCAAATGACGGCGCCTATTTTTACCCCCAACGCCTGCGAGGGAACTACCAACCTGTTTGAAACCGACTATTTCGACCAGAAAGCCTACCTGACCCAGAGCGGCCAACTTTATGCAGAAGCAGGCGCGGCGGCCTTTGGCAAAGTGTATACGCTGGGGCCTACGTTTCGGGCAGAAAAATCCAAAACACGGCGTCACCTGACCGAGTTTTGGATGGTGGAACCCGAAGTGGCCTACCTGGAGCACGACGGAAACATGCAACTGGCCGAAGATCTGATCGTATTTATTGTTCAAACCGTGCTGCAAAACAGAAAACTGGAACTGCAAACGCTGGAGCGGGATCTGGCCCCGTTGGAGCGGGTACAGTCTCCGTTTCCGAGAATTACCTACGATGAGGCCATTGCCCTACTACACCAGCAAGGGCGAACGGATGTTCCCTGGGGTGAGGATTTTGGCGGAGATGAGGAGACGGTGATCTCTCAGCAGTTTGATCGGCCCGTGATGATCCACCGCTACCCCAACAGCATTAAGCCCTTCTACATGAAGCGAGATTCGGCCAACGCTCAGGTGGTGCTCAATGTGGATATGATTGCCCCGGAAGGCTACGGCGAGATTATTGGCGGCAGCCAACGCGAAGACGATCTGGATCAGCTTCTGTCCCGCATTCGCGAGCATCAACTTCCTGAAGACGCCTTCCAGTGGTATCTGGATTTACGTCGCTATGGTTCTTTTCCGCATTCCGGTTTTGGTTTGGGTATTGAGCGAACGGTGGCCTGGATTTGCGGAATTCCTCACGTGCGAGAGACCATTCCGTTTCCGCGTTTGATGGACCGGTTGTATCCATAAAGCTGCTGGACCTGCAACACGGCGACACAGCTGAGCATACGGTCACAAAACACGCAGCCAACCCCGTCCTATACGGCGGGGTTGGTGACCTGAAAACAGCCTAGGATATTGAGCTTGGGCAAAACAGAGCCATTGACGCGCGATAGAAGACCCTTAGACGGCTCCTGAAACGACGGCCCCTGAAACAAGGCTGGCAAGGCTGCCTTCTAAAATAAACTGTTTGAGAGACGCCGCCACCTGCTCGGCGGGAACCGGACACCTTGCCACGCCGGTTTCAATGGCGGCCTGCGCAACGGCCTGGGCCACTGCGGGCGGAACCCGGTAGTCCAACGCGCCGGGAATGATAATACCGCGAGACAGCTCCGCCTCCGTAATGAGTTGGGCAATGGCCCGAGCCGCCGCCAGCTTCAGGTCATCGGTAATCAGGCGGGCTCGAACATCCAATACGCCTCGAAACAAGCCGGGGAAGGCCAAACAGTTATTCACCTGGTTGGGAAAATCGCTGCGACCCGTGGCGATAATTTTGGCCCCAGCCGCTCGCGCCTCATCGGGCATAATTTCTGGCTTGGGGTTGGCCATTGCCAGAATAATCGGATCTTTGGCCATGCTGCGCACCATCTCGCCGGTAACCATCCCCGGGGCGGAAAGCCCGATGAAAATATCGGCCTCTCGCATGGCTTGGGCCAAGGTACCCCTAAAGCCAGTGAGGTTGGTAACTTGCGCGATCGATTCCTTAAAGGGGTTCATCCCCTCTTCACGTCCCTGGTAGATGACGCCTTGCCGGTCACAGATCAGGATGTCTCGAATGCCACACTGAAGCAACAGTTGAGACACGCTTAACGCGGCCGCTCCGGCCCCGCTGACGGCCACGCGAACCTCGTTCATTTGCTTGCCCACGGCTTGGACGGCGTTCAGCACCGCCGCCACGGTCACAATCGCGGTTCCGTGCTGATCGTCATGAAAGATGGGAATGTCCGTTTCAGCAATCAGTCGTTTTTCAATCTCAAAACAACGGGGCGCGGCAATGTCTTCCAGGTTAATGCCGCCAAAGGAAGGCGCAATGCGCTTGACCGCCTCGACGAACTCATCCACATCCTGAGTTCTCAGGCAAATGGGAAACGCTTCGACCCCGCCAAAGGTTTTAAATAAAACGGATTTCCCTTCCATGACGGGCAAGCCCGCCGCCGGGCCAATGTTACCCAGGCCCAATACGGCGCTGCCATCTGTAATTACAGCCACCAGGTTGCTTTTGGCCGTTAAATCGTACACGCGGTCCGGTTCGGCCTGAATGAGCTGTGAGGGAAGCGCGGCCTGTGGCGGCGAATGGATCGCATCGTAGATTTCATCCGTCAAGGTTTGAAAGCTGGACTGGGTGACAATCACACCCTGGTAGCAACGACGCAAGTCCATGGCCTGCTCATCCACGGGCGAGTCAGCCGTAATGGCCGGGTCTGCCGGTTCTATCCAGGCGGCTTCTCCGTGCTGCATAAAAGATAAAACACGCTGTTCAACATCTTTTGGAGGCATGTTTCGCTGGGCAACCCCAGTGGCAATGGCTTGTTCGGCTGTTGCAAAAGCCACCCTGGCCGCCACCGGACTTTCCAGCGGGTTGGGCAACACGCGGCCCTGGTTCAACTGCTCCTGGCTGACCAAGGCGGCAATGGCCTCGGCCGCCCCGCGCAACATGGAGGCATTAATATCGGTTGCCCGCACATCCAACGCCCCACGAAAAATACCCGGATACACGAGCGAGGTTTTGGCCTGGTTCGGAAAATCTCCCCGGCTGGTGACCACCACCCGGGCACCGGCCGCTTTGGCCTCGTCGTAATGGATTTCCGGCTCCGGCAGCGCCAGCGCCATGACAATAGGATCCCGCCCCATCGTGCGAATCATCTCCTGGGTGAGCCGCCCGGCCACGGAGACGCCGATAAACACATCCGAACCGGGTAGTACATCTTCCAGCGAGCCTTTTAAGCGCTCCTTGTTGGTTTGGCGGGCCAGTTCCGCCTTTAGCCAGTTCATGTTGTGCGAACGGTCGTAGTGTAAGAGCCCGTAGCGATCGCAAATTTTTACATCACCCACGCCCATAAACTTCAACAGGCGAGCAATCGACACCCCGGCCGCACCCGCGCCGTTAATCACCACCCGAATATCCGGCAGAGCTTTCTCCACAATTTTGAGGGCGTTGAGCAGGGCGGCGGTAACAGAAACTGCCGCCGCGTGCTGGCTGGCCTGAAAAATGGGCAGCGGCACGGCGCGACGCAGTTTCTCTTCCACCTCAAAGCACCGAGGAGAGGCAATTCCATCCAGGTGAAAGCCGCCAAACGTGGGGGCCAGTAACCGAACCGTCTCCACCAGTGCATCCACATCCTGGGTATTTACCACCAGTGGAAGCGCATCCACCCCGGCCAGGGTTTTATGCACCACTGCCTTGGCTTCCAGCATTGGCAGGGCGGCCAACGGACCCACCGAACCCAAGCCAAAGACACTAGACCCATCTGAAACCAGCGCCACGGTATTGCCACGCATGGTCAAATCGAAGGAGCGCAGATGGTCTTCGGCAATCGCCAGACACGGCGCGGCCACCCCCGGCGTGTACACCAAGCTGAGGCGATGGTTATCCCTGACCGGCAGCTTGGGCGCAATGGCCATCAGGCCCCGATGTTCCTGGCGGAAGCGAATGGCGTCCTGCATGATGCAAACAAAATCTCCGTCTCTAACTGGCGTTCTGTAACTTTTGGGGCACGCAGGGCCTATTGGTTGGACTCAATGTCCTTGTCAAACTTAAAGTCTGAAGCTTTCAGCCCTTCCAGAAAGCTTTTAAACGCTTCCGTCTCCTGCTCGTCTCGCTCGTGGTCGGTGGAAATGGTCCCATCGGCCACCACGTTGGCGGTTGCGTAAATGGGCGCGTCTGCCCGTAAGGCCAGCGCAATGGCGTCTGACGGGCGCGCGTCAATCTGCTCGGTTTGCCCGGCCTTGTTGGTAATAAAAATCGTGGCGTAATAGGTATCCGAGTTGAGATCGTTAATCTCGATTTTGACAATCTCGTAACCCAGCGTGTTCAGCATGCTGTGCATCAGGTCATGCGTCATAGGGCGAGCCGATTTAATGTTCTCCAGCTGGCGAATAATGGCGCTCGCCTCAGCCGTACCAATCCAAATGGGCAGCGCTCGACGATTTTCCGTATCGTTGAGCACCACAATCGGTGTTCCCGTGCGCGTATCCAGCGCAATGCCCATGACTTTCAATTCGATCATAACCAACGACCCACTTTCAACAGACCGGATTTTGATATGCGTGTAACGGCGCCCATTGGCCCCAAAAACTGGGCCAAGCAGAACCCGCATCCGTTACCCTTTTGTGAATTGTATCCGAAACCCAAGCGAACGTCCTCCCCTCCAAGCGGATCGGTGGAAAGATCGCTGGGGTCCAAACCCAAAAAACTTGGGCAGTGCCGGGCCAGAGGGGAGGTTTAGGGCGTGTCCTCAGCGCTTGTGAGGAATCGTTCCATTGCTGCTTCTTTTGTAATAAAGCCACATGGCGCGCAACGTAAACCCAAACACCACCACCAACCACATGGCAAATGGTAGTACGGGCAGCAGGGTCACCTCCTGCATCAGTGGAACGCCCCCCATCCAGAGAAACAGCAGGGTCAGCAGGGCGATCAGCAAACCCCAGGCAATTTGTAAAATACCGGGTGGCACCGTACTAATGGTGGCCTGTGGCACGGATAAATAAGCCAGCGTGTAGGTGGCCGAATCGGCAGAGTTGATAAAAAACAGCGCCATTAAGCCCATTGCCAGCACGGACAGTAGCGGAACTTGCGGTATGGAGGCCAACAAATGAAACAGCACCTGTTGAACATTATCATCCACGGCCAACCCGTTGCCCTGCTGAATTTGTAGGGCAATGGCACTTTCGCCCAAAATAAAAAACCACAAAAAAGAAAACAGGCTTGGCGCTAGCAGAGACGCCAGCATCAACTCGCGAATGCTTCGCCCCTTTGAAATAAGCGCAATAAAAATGCCCACAAATGGCGTCCAGGCAATCCACCAGCTCCAGTATTTAACCGTCCACTGCTGCACCCAAAGGGGATCCGTAAAGCTGGCCAAGCCCATACTGAGAGAGGGCAAGCTGCCTGCAAACACCGGCAGAGACTGGAGCAATGATTGCACGAAAGGGACCGAGAAATTCAATTTTTCTCCGTAAACGCACACGCTGCACATAAGCAATACACTGCCAATCATTCCCCAATAACTTAAAAGACGAATGCCCCGATGGAGTCCGTTGATTGCCGACATTAAAAAACTGATCGCAAACAGCGCCACCCAAAACAAGTGCCACAATCCGCTAGGCGACCATCCGAGCAAGGTGTGGAATCCGGCCTCCAACTGAAGAACACTCATGGCGAAACTGGCCGATACGCCAAATAAAATAGCAATAACCGTCAATTGTTCCACTCCGGCATACAGCAGCGGCCTGCCAAAACGGTTTATTTCTGTTGCCGTAGCGTTTAAACGCGGCTGCTTCAGCAGAACCGTTCCCACATGGAAGCCGCGTTTGAGGTTAAACCCCCAAAACGCCAAGGTGGTTGCTGTTAAACCATAAATAGCCCAAGGATGCACGCCCCAATGAAAAAAGGTTAAATGCATGGCCGTCAGCGCCTGCGCAAGCGTCCCCTCGGTGCCTTGAAGCGGCGGGTGGTTAAAATGATAGAGTGGCTCTGCCGCGCCCCAAAATAGCATGCCACTGCCCATACCGGCGCTAAATAGCATGGCGAACCACGATAGCCAGCTAAATTCTGGTTTTGCGTGTTTGCCGCCAAAACGTATATTACCCAGTGGCGAAAAACCCAACCCCACAAAAATAACCAGGATAAACGACACCAATATCAGATAGAAGGGTGAAAAGCTCGAAAGACTCAATTGATTGAATTGACATAATACGCTATAAAAATCACTTCCAAAACAGCAGGCCAAAATCGCCACCATTCCCACTAAAAACACAGATTGCCAAAACAATCCGGGTAATTGGGCAAAATGTCCTTGCGTCTTGATTCCGGGTGTAATTGAAGAGTCCTCCGCTGGCTATTTTATCAACACCGCTCAGGCAATAAACCGGACAGGGCTATTTAAATTGTATTGAACAGTGGGTAGGCAGACCGGTTTACGGATAACAAAGAACGCTGAACAAATGGCTTTTCGCTTGCAGGGTTGCTTGAATCCTTTGCAGGGTAAAGCCATTGAGCCGGGGTTGTTTCATAGGCGCGACGCGCCACGGCGGTGTCATCTACAGAGGCGCGATCGAAAGAAGTGTAATCGAACGTGCTTGCCCCTGAAGTGTTTGTAACCCACGAGCCCGAACTGCCCAAAGCCTGGGTTGAAAAATAAGAGCCCGAACCACTAAACCGGTTTCCTGGACTATTAAACGATACGCCTTGTGGTGCTGAAGACAAAGACATTGGCGCATTTGGCGTATCAACATTGCGTGAGGAAAAAGCATTGCATAACAGTTGCGGCGCCCTGGGAGCGAGCAAACTGGCAAAGGCAATATTGCTGCATAAGGCTCCAGTAAAGGCGCTAAAAGCCCTTACTTTAGGGTTTGGCACCAACCGACTGACTTCGAGGATTTTCTCTAAAAGTGGCTTGCCCAGCAAAAAAACCAACGCGCCCGTCACGTAGGTAAATCCGTCTCTAAGGAGCAAATTGAATCGGTCGGCGTGCGAGTCTCCAAACAAAAATCGACCGGCTGGTATTCCCACGGAAGGCAATAGCCAGGTCATTAACACCTCGGAAGTTGAAAGTGCATCTCCTTTGCCCAGGCCCTGAACTATTTTTTTCCAGGGTTGGGTTCCAGAAAATTGACTAAAAAAATGAATGATCGGTTTCATGAGGTCTAAACTCAATGCAGGCAGAGCGACTGTAGGGAAAACAAAATAAATTGACGGTACGTCACTCAGATAATCTTTTTGCTTATAACACAACTCGCAAACGGGTAACACCACTAACAGGAGGTCATCTTGCCTGGACACTCGGGTACACATGCGTTAAATCCGATGGCAAAAGCGATTCACTTTGACTGAAAGCCATTTGACTGAAAGCCATCATCAACATTGAACCCATATTTAAAGTTGTCCTTGAAAAGCTAAACTTCATTGATTGATAAGACACATACTGCGCGAAGCCCACTTGATGCTAAATAATGAATGTACGTTCCTGCCTGGATTAAATAACCGTTTTTACATCGAGTACACATGCTAATGATGGATGTCACCCTGCTGGCACGCATTCAATTTGCGTTGACCATTGCGTTCCATTATATTTTTCCGCCACTGAGTATTGGCCTGGGTGTGCTGTTGGTTATTATGGAAGGCCTGTACCTGAAGACGGGGAACCCGCTCTATCACCGGATGACCCGCTTTTGGGTTAGTGTGTTTGCGCTAATTTTTGGCATTGGCGTCGCCACGGGCCTGGTGATGGAGTTTCAGTTTGGCACCAACTGGGCCACCTACAGCCGCTATGTGGGCGATATTTTTGGCAGCGCCCTGGCGGCGGAAGGCTTATTCGCCTTCTTTCTGGAATCTGGCTTTTTGGCCATTTTAGTGTTTGGTTGGAACAAGGTGGGCAAAGGCTTGCACTTTTTTTCCACCCTCATGGTGGCCCTGGGCAGTATGTTCAGTGCCGTGTGGATTGTGGTGGCCAACAGTTGGATGCAAACCCCGGCGGGCTTTCACATTGTTTCCAACCACGGGGTGGCCCGGGCGGAAGTGACCGATTTTTGGGCCATGGTGTTGAATCCCTCCAGCCTGGATCGGCTTAGTCATGTACTATCTGGCGCGTGGTTGGCTGGCGCAACCCTGGTGCTCAGTGTTAGTGCCTACTATTACCTAAAAAATCGTCATCTGGATTTTGCCAAAGCGGGGGTTAAAATTGCGCTGGGCTTTTTGGCGGTTGCTTGCTGCACGCAGCTCTTGTCCGGGCACAGTTCGGCCATGCTGGTGGCCAAATATCAGCCAGCCAAGCTCGCCGCACTCGAAGGCCATTTCCATACCGGCCCTGCCGATTTGTACCTGATGGGCGTGGTGGATGAGCCGGGCAAACGTGTGCTGGGGCTCAAAATTCCGGGGGGATTGGGACTGCTGCTGTCGGCAAATCCGCAGCAGGTGGTTCCCGGCCTGGACCGCTTTCCGCCAGAGGAACAACCGCCGGTGCAGGTACCCTTTCAGGCATATCACCTGATGATTGCCATTGGGATGGGGCTGATTGGTTTAGCGACGTTGGGGCTCTTTTTTTGGTGGCGGGGTACGTTATTTGAGCAACGCTGGCTGTTGTGGGCGATGGTACTGAGTGTGCTGGGGCCTCAGGTTGCCAACCAGGCGGGCTGGATTGCGGCGGAAGTCGGTCGGCAGCCCTGGATTGTCTATGGCTTGCTAAAAACCAAGGATGCTGTCAGCCGCGCCGTTGGGGCCGAGCAGGTTTTGGGGTCCATTGTGCTGTTTAGCGGCATTTACCTGTTGTTGTTTGTCCTCTTTTTGTACCTGCTCACTCAAAAAATAAGGAAAGGTCCGCAGGATGAAGCCGCCAGCAAGATCCATCCTCCTGAAGCAGCGGGGGCGTTCAACCCGGCAATGAAAAATCGACCGTTGTTAACAGGATTAAACACCGCAACAGAAAGGACGGATTGACCCTCGATATGCTCGAATGGTTGATGAGCCACGTTGATTTAAACCTGCTGTGGTTTGCGTTGGTCGGTATTTTATTTACGGGCTACGCTATTTTAGATGGGTTTGACCTGGGTGTGGGAAGCCTTCACCTGCTGACCAAAACCGATGAACATCGACGGCTGATGCTCAATACCATTGGCCCCGTGTGGGATGGCAACGAGGTATGGCTGGTCACTGGTGGCGGAGCGCTGTTTGCCGCTTTTCCAGACGTATACGCCACGGTTTTTAGCGGCTTTTACATGCCCTTTATGCTCCTGTTGGCCGCGCTTATTTTTCGGGCAGTGGCCATTGAATTTAGAAGCAAGGAACCCTACGGTTGGTGGCGACACGGGTGGGATATCAGCTTTTCCGTCAGCAGCGTGGGGGCTGCCCTACTAATCGGCATTACGCTGGGCAACATTGCGTTGGGTGTTCCGCTTAACGCCCTGGGAGAGTATGCGGGCGGCTTTTGGAACCTGCTAAACCCATACGCGCTGTTGGTAGGCCTAACCACCGTTGCCCTGTTTGCTATGCACGGCAGCATTTACGTGGTGCTTAAAACGGAAGGTCCACTCCAGCGGCAGGCCAAAGGTTGGATGGTCCATACGATTGCCTGGTTTATTATGGGCTATATTTTAACCACCATGGCCACCTTACTCTACGTCCCCAACCTAACGGAACATTTTCGGGAGCACCCCCAATTTTTGCCCGTGGTGTTGCTAAACCTGCTGGCCATTGCCAACATTCCGCGAGAGGTTTACAACGGCCAGGAAATGCGCGCGTTTTTTAGTTCCTGCGCCAGTATTGTACTGTTAATGCTGCTGTTTGGCATTGGCATGTTCCCCAATATGGTGTACAGTCTGCCGAATCCACAACATAGCCTCACTATGTACAACGCAGCTTCTTCTCAGCAAACATTGGCCACCATGGCCATTATTGCCGCCATTGCCGTACCCTTGGTGTTAAGCTACACGGCCATTGTCTACTGGGTTTTTCGGGGCAAAGTCAAGCTGGACAGCACCAGCTATTGAGCGGCCTGGTGGCGCTGGCGTTGTTCGGCCTCCCACTCGCTTTGAGCAATGGTTTTGAGTTCCAGCGCGTGCAGGCCGTTGCCTAAAATTGCTTTCAGGGCCTGATGCACCAGACGGTGACGGTCCAAAAAGGAGCAGCCTTCAAACTGTTTGGAAACCACGGTAACCGCCAGGTGCGTGCCATCCGCGCCGGTAGCCCCCACGTGGCCCGCATGTTGCCAGCTATTGTCTTCAATGTGCACGTAACTGGCTTCCAGGATCGTTTCCATGGCTTGCCGAACTTGTTCAACCGTCATCGATTCGCAGCTCCTATTACTGAAAAAACACCTTACGCACCCACCAAACTGCCAAGCCGGAGGGTTTGCCAGACAGCCATTGTTTGTTTTTAATAGACTGAAGGGACTTGTATTTATCATACGCCAATGTCACACTGTTTACAGAAGTGTTACAGTGACAGTGACCTTTGAATGCGTGGATCTGTGTGTTGGTAACCCCCCAAACGCTCAAACCGTTTGGCTGTTCATAGAATAGGTGTTCTGATTGGCTGTGTTTTTTGGTTGTTGAGTGCTGTGGCCTGACGTGGGTTTGCTAGGCTTTGCCAAAGCGGCTCAGGCTTTCAAAAAACGATCGACAGTCCGTCCAGAGGATGCTTGCCCAACGCATTCACACGGCAACGATGAGGATGATAACGATAGGTGTGTGGTTTGATGACAGGGAAACAGTGGGAGCGCACGCAAGCGGGCTCGGATCGCCGTTGGTATGATCAGCAGCCCGTCATGGTGAACGCATTACAGCAGTTGAATGTTTTGCCCAAAATTTTGCTTCAGGAACTGGGTGATGGCCTGGTGGATTTGGCAGAAAACCGTTACGGAGCGGCCACTTTGTTGCTCAATCAGCGCTCGCTGGGTTCCGCCCGCATACTGGGCCTGCACCAGGCCAGCCAAAAGCGCCGCCGCTACGATAGTACGCCCTCTTTCCATCGTGCGATGAACTACCACTACATTTTGCCAGAGCCAGCCCAGCACGCATTGAACAATCATGCCCAACAGTTAATCCAGGGAACTATCCACTACTTGCAACTGTGCCACAATCATCAGCTTCAACCCGTATTGGTGCGCTTTCGCAGCATGGTGGGCTGCTATGTAAAAGAGGGCCAGGAGCGTTTGGACCAGTATTTGTTTGCCGTGGATTTAGAAATGCGCCAACAAAAGAGCAAGCACGCCGTAATCCCGGCAGGGGCGCCCACCAACACCCAAACCACCAGCCTGCTTGTACAAAACCAAGTTCTGCAACACCAAATTACGGAAACCGACACTCACCAGGCCGATAACGCTACCTAGCGAGGTCGCAACGTTGGAAACGCAATCACATCGCGAATGCTGGCCGCGTTGGTCAGCAGCATAACCAGCCGATCGATGCCCATGCCCATGCCACCCGTGGGCGGCAAGCCGTACTCCAGGGCGGTTAAAAAGTCCTCGTCCATGGCGTGGGCCTCGTCGTCTCCCGTGGCGCGCTGTTGGCATTGGGCCTCAAAGCGCTGCCGCTGATCCAGCGGATCCGTCAGCTCGGAAAAGGCGTTGGCAATCTCCCACGTGTTCACATAGGTTTCAAAGCGCTCCACCAATCTGGAATGATGGCGGTGAACTTTCGAAAGCGGCGAAATCTCACGCGGAAAATCAATCACATGGACTGGCTGCACCAGGGTGGCTTCCACCCGCTCGGCAAAAACCGCCTCCACCACCTGTCCCCAGTTAGCCGAAGCATTCACAGCCACGCCCAACGTTTCGGCAGCCGCTCTGGCTGATTCCGCCGAATCGATGGTCATAAAATCCACCCCGGTGGCTTCCATCACCAGGCTTAGCATGGGTTTACGGGGCCAAGGCCCCTGTAAATGCAGGGTTTGCCCCTGGTATTCCACGGTTTGCGTGCCCAGGACCGTTTGGGCCACGTGGCCCACAATGCCCTCGGTCAGGGTCATCATATCGTGGTAGTCCGCATAGGCTTGGTACACCTCAATGGAGGTAAATTCCGGGTTGTGGCGGGTCGAGATGCCTTCGTTTCGGAAACAGCGGTTAATTTCAAACAGCTTTTCCGACAATCCACCCACCACCAGCCGTTTGAGGAACAGTTCCGGGGCAATCCTCAAATACATGTCGAGAGCCAGCGTATTGTGGTGTGTAATAAAAGGCTTGGCGGCGGCCCCGCCTGCAATGGTTTGCAGCATGGGTGTTTCCACCTCTAAAAAGCCTTGCTGCTCCATATAACGACGAACTTCCGACACTATTTTGGCCCGGTTTCTCAGCGTTTGTCGGCTGTCTTCGTTCATAATCAAATCCAGGTAACGCTGGCGGTAACGCGTTTCGGTATCCGTCAGCCCATGGTATTTTTCGGGGAGCGGCAGCAGGGTTTTGGTGAGCAGGGTGAGTTGATGCGCCTTAATGCTCAGCTCACCACGCGGTGTGCGGCGCACTGTGCCGGTTGCCCCCACAATGTCTCCGGTATCCAGCCGCTTCAGCAACGCTTGCGAAGACTCTGCCAGATGCTCCTTGTGACAAAACACCTGAATTTTTCCCGTATCATCCTGCAAGTCCAAAAACATGCCGCTGTTGCGGCTGGCCATCAGGCGGCCCGCAACCGAAACACTGTCCTGTGTTTCCTCACCGGCCTGTAAGGTGGCATAGCGCTGTTGCAGGCTCTCGTTGGAAGTGGTTTTATCAAACCGGTAGGCAAAGGGCTCCAGCCCCTCTTCGCGCAGACAGTTCAGCTTCTCAATACGGCTGGCGCGCAACCGGTTTGTGTTGGCCAACTCGGCGGTGGCTTCCGTTGCCGATATTAACTCCGGCGTATGGGCATCTGTTGCCGATGACTGTCCGTTCATAAAAAAGTAGCGTCTCCATTTTAGACATTACGGAAGGTTCTACGCCTTAAGCAATAGATTGAGAAGCCGCAAAGCGCTGGAACCGGCGTACTGCGCCATTATTGTCAGCCCGGTGACAGGCCCGTATCTTACCATAAGCACGTTCGTCCCGCGCTCAGGCGGAGCATCGTTTAAACGGTGGACCATTCTAGGCCGTATCGAGATTCAGCGTCTTCTCGGGTATTTTCGGTGCTGTGGCGCTGCTCGCTCAGTTATTGAGTTCTGTCTAAATGCCTGTCGTTGCGCTCCTTACGGCCTGGAAACTGCTCCGCGAACACATTGGAATGTCTACACGACCTGCACATCCTTACAAACGCCGATGCACAGGCAGGCGGAATAATGGTATGATGGTGGCGCAATGCGTGAGTCTGTATTGTTGGTGTGTTATTACAGGCAGCCCAGGGATGTTGTGGCGCTCACGCACCCGCCTTCCCTGATAGTTGAGAGTAAAGAGGATGCTACCCCATGAGCGATGGATTGCTGGATGTTCGCCCTGCACCGGTGTACGCCGACCAAATGAACATTAAGCCACGCAGCAACAATACGGTGCTGCTGGAATTTAGTTACGTGGATGTGGAACAGGCCAGTGAAACGCCCCAGGCGCCCATTCATACCCGAGTGGTTATTCCAGGGGAGTTGCTGGTGAAACTAAAAGACTTTTTGAATCAAAACGTTCGCAACACGCCCACCTAGGGCCAAAACGCCGTTTTTGTTCGCTTCAAAAGCGCGTATATCCTGTTGCGTGCATTATTGGTGTACTCTGTTTGTGAGTGCGCCAGTATTTTGGTGTCCTTAAGTGTTTTTGGTGTCCTTACTTGATTTAGCCCAAAACCCAACAGCAAAAAGAGTCCATTAAAAAAGACTAAGCGCGCCGGATGGGCTGTTTGTTACCGCCGCCATATTAAGAAATGTACACATTGCCCCTCGTGGATGAAAACGCGTCCGGCGTGGTTTTAAGTCCATTCCAGCACGGTTGCCCCAGTTGTCTGTTTTTCACTTCTCTATCGTTGGACGCAATTGCGTTCTTAAGATTGTTTTAATTATTTAAGAGCGAGGTTGATGACACGTAGCTCAGCAGTGTCTCGCCATACGACCGATTACTCCCATTGACTGAAAGAGACATTGATACACAAACCTCCCACGCGTGTTGGCATTCGCCATTGCAACCCAAAAAGTCGGTGTGGGGCCACATTGCAAATAGTTTGTACACGTATTGGCGCCCGTGTTTGCACCTGAAAGCAAACAACCCGTGGCGGCAAACACGTACAACTACTAACGCAAGCTGGCTTACGCCAAGGCCAATGGGGCCAATGGTCAGCCGATTCATTGACGGAGTGACCGATCGTTCATCAACGGTTGCCTCAACCACTGGTTGATGCGACTGGCTTAGCAATCACACAGGTAGGAGCGACAACACTAGCCAGCAGGCCGCTATTGGTATGGCGTAAGCCAGCCTGTTGATCAGGATGTTGGCAATGGCGTTGGCATTTACACACAAACGACTTGGCGTAACCACAGAGGAGAGATCCACTTATGAGTCATGTAGGGCTAATTTACCAGGGCGCCGCTCACGGGTACAACACGGTATGGAACAACCAATCCAACCTCGTGGGTCGGCAGGATGCCATTCATGGGGGCAACCAATGGCTAAACTACGGCGGCCGAAGCCTGGTGCAACAAAACGGTGTGTTTGCCGACAACACGGCCCGCAATTCGTTTGGCCGCATGGGCATACAGCAAAACAGCATTTGGGGCGATAATCGCCTGAGCAACGTGGGCGGTGTTACGGGCGGCTATCAAAACGCCCTGTTTGGTGATAACACCGCCCGCAACCAGTGGGGCGCCCTTGGGCTAAACCAGTACAGCCTGCTGGGCAACAACGAACTGAGCACACTGGGTGGCGTTACCAACGCCCGGCAAACGGCCATTTTAGGCGATAACCAGGCCACCAACCACAATGGCTATCTCAATCTCTCCCAGCGCAGCCTGGTGGGCGACAACTCACTGTTCAACCTCCACGGACAAACTCAGGCGGTGCAAAGAAGCGCCTATGGCGACAACGTGGCACTGAACCTGGGTGGCGATCTTCGGATCCACCAGCGCGCCTTCCACGGCGATAACGCCATTGTGAACGACGGTGGCAACGTGTGGGCCAACCAATCCACTGTCGGTGGAAGCAACCAGTATCGGGGCTACGGCGATGGTTTGCATCGGGTCAATCAGTACGCCGTAAACGGAAGCAACCAGGTAACAGCCAACGGCAATAGCGGGCTGTTTGCCGTACTGGGTGGCCGAAACGTGGATATTCACGCCACAGGAACCCAGAACAGCGACGCCTTTGTAATTTACGGCGACCAGGTGAGCGGCAGCGTCTATGGCCGCGGCGGTAACGATTTTGCACTGGTGCATCACGGACAGGATCCCAACCTGTACCTGAACCAGATTGAGCACGTGGCCATTGTCTAAAAAAGCCCGCTGTTTCTTACACGGCCCTTCTGTCTAAAGCGCGCGCATCCGCAATGCGTGGCAAGAAGGCCGCCCCTGAAGCAGCCAGCCTAAACAGGCGATTGGACACAGCGAGTAGACAAAACCCCCGCATCCACTGAAGGAACCGGGGGTTTTTGCATCGTACTGCATTGAAACAGAACGGGTTGAGGGTCGTTCGTGCTTACGGGCCTAAATTTCCAACGGGAAACGCGGTACAAAACCGACACCCAGAAGCACCCCAAAGCCATCCAAAAAACAGTTGGTGTCGAGGGAGGGACTTGAACCCTCACGGATTGCTCCACACGCCCCTCAAACGTGCGCGTCTACCATTCCGCCACCCCGACACGGCTTAATGACTTGGTGAGAGGCATCATAAAAATAAAATACGGTGGAGTCAACCAACCACCTGCACGCGCGAGGCGGACGCTTGCTGTTTAGGGGGTTCCGTTCCGTGGGGATGCAACGCCACAACCGGCAGTAAGCCATCATCCAACAGGCCAATGACCATGCCCAACCGATCGGCCTCGGCAATGTCTGCCCCAAGCATCATTTGCTTCAATCCTTGCAGCCAGGTGGCCGCCCCACCCACGGTTTTAGAAGCCGTTAGCGTTTCTTTCAAAATTTTGATTCCGCCGGTTAAACTTTCCCAAATGCCCTTGGCGCCCAATAGCGTCAGCCCGAGGGCGGTTAGGTTTTGGCCGCTTTGCTCCCAATGGTGGGCTTGTTCCACGGTCAGTGGGGCGGGCGCTTCTTCTGCCAAATGGGGCCAATGCTGCCGGGCGGCCCGCTCGTGCCGAACCAACCCCACGGTGCTGGCCGTTAGCATCCCCATACCAAACAACGCGGCCAAAAACGGCCAACGACTCCCGGCCCAGGTAATGCCACCCATTAGCGCCGCGCACGGCAGTGGATCGTTCTTCAGCAAGGCGGCAAACTCGCCCACGGAATGGGCCACACCCAGCCGACGATATTCCCAGGCAGAGGCTTGAGGCCGGGCTTCGCCCGTGGTCGTACATTCACCCGTGGCGTACAGCGCAGCCAAATCCTGAAACGAAGCCGCTTGCCACCAGGCCCGCCAGGGGTGTTGCTGTTGCTTTTCCGTCAACAGCGCCAACGGATCGCGCACCGAGATTCCTTGCTCTGTCTGAACTTCGGCCAAGGCTTGCTCAAACGCGTGTTTGCCGTTGGGTCTGGCGTGCACCGCTTTAAAAATACCGTTTAAGGCCGCTTCATCCAGTCCGGGTTGTGCTTGCAGCACGGCCAAAAACTGTAGCGCCAGCAGGCGGGCACTGGCTGGGGCGGGGGGCTGTTTGAGCACCGTTCCCGCTTCCATTGTATCCCCGCTTGGCACTACGACAGAAGGCTGGGCGGCCAGCCAAAAGCCAGTTCCGGCGCCGAGCAGTGCGGCCGTCGGGGGGAGCAGTCGGGTATGGAGGAGCGCAGGCGCCATGGGAAACACGATACCAGGTAATCCTAAAAAACAGGCAGAAGGGGCTAGCAGAGGGGGCTAAAAGGCAGGAGGAGAAAGCACACGCACGTGTCTTCTGGCAAAACCAGACACATAGCACACACCAGGCTGGTACACGCAACGGAGCCATTCCGTCGGGCGCTAAACCTTGGGTACTAACCTGTGGGCGCTAACCTCGCGCCATCTGTTCATTCAGTGCCATAAGCACCGCGGTGATGCGGATGGGTGGTTATGACTAAAAAAACCGGTCCAGGAAAAAATGTGCCTACTGCGGATGGTTTTGCGCAGGCGGCAAGCAAAACCGGCAGATGACATTAGCCTGCGCCAGCAGCGCGGAGAGAAGCCGGGCGCGTGTGCATTAAAAAATGCGGTGCTTTGCAGCCAGCACTGTTTGCCGAAGGCTGCCCGCCCACTGCCTTAAACTGGGGGAATTGAGCTCTGATTCCGGTTTGGACGACTGGCCCGAGAACAGGGATGCTTCTACAGGAAAAGCGCCCCAAAGATTGGAAAAGCCCTGTGTTAAGCTTCTGTGCGTTAAATCTCTCTGGCTAAGGCCTCCTTGCGCAAATCCTGAGCGGCGGGCCAACAGAATCGGAAAGCCTTGTTTCGTAACGGCAAGTTCGGGGGGGGCTTGATCAAACGTGGCTTCCACAGAGGGCCGCAAGTGGTTGAGCAAGTCCTTGAAAAAAGAGATCGGGCGGCGCTGGGCCTTGTAGCGCTGAAAGGTCTGTTGCGCGGCGCGTTCAAACGGAGTTTGCAAGCCAGCCGCCTGCAAGGGAGAGCGTGGCCGACTGTGGCGAGGCAGAGAGGGGCTGGTTGTATCCGCCGTTTGTGCAGCAAACCGAGCCATTCTGTCTGTCGTGCCGGTGGCTGCTGTGGATTTTTCCTGGGTTACGGTGGCCTGGTTTACAACGGCCTGGTTTGCAATGGCCCTGCTTGCCTGTGAAGACCTGGCTTGGGAAACAGTTCGCGAAGGAAAATCTTCCGGGGAAGCCCCTTCCGACAGCGCTTCAGCGACAACGACGTGGGTTTGCTGGACGAACTGGGGCGATGGCAGGGTCTGACGAATGTGCGCCAGTGTTTCTCCGGCAAGCAGTCGCTCTCGAACCTGACGAAAAAAGCCCAGTTCATCCTCGTGAAAGAGCAGACTTTCCCTCACGGGCAGTACGCCCGGCGGATTACTGGCATCGGGCCCAAACTCGCTGGCCGGAAGCTGAAACATATGGCAGAGACGAAACAGCAAGGCATCGGACCAGCCCAGGTGGGCCGCCGCTTCTTCAAAGGTTAAAAACGCCCCGCCGCCCGAAAAAGAATCAAACGGTGGCAGAAGTTCCTCCACCGGTGTTTCAGTGGCCATCAGGCGATCCTGGGTGCGCGACCCTGGCAGGGTACCGTGCAAACCCGGCGGGACGAGGGGCGTGCCCGCCTTGGGCAGCAGTGTTTGGCCCAGAGACGCTCTATTCTCCTCGGGGGATAAAAATAAGGATTCTACCCAGTCGCGCTGTGAAACGCGCTGTTGAAACGGTGCGTTTGCCTGTGCCATGAAAACCGTGCAACTCCCCTAACTAGGAACCCGTTTTCCTGTGGCGTGCGTTTGACTCGTTGCTGCTGTATGCCGTCTTTCTGCAACCGGAGCTTACAGCGTAAAAAGGAGTGTCACGCCAAGAAGGTTGACGCCTCATTATACCCAACCCACCCACTCGGGTCTATGGCGCTGGCGGAGTTGACACCCAGCAACCCGTTTGCAACTGCCCAGGCGTTTGCAATGAGGACAGCGTTAGCCTCCACCTCCTCCAACAGGCCAATTCCCCCCGAGAGTGAACATCACTCATCGGAGGGAACGGCTTGAAGACAACGGTTTTGATCAGGACACAGGAAAACTCTCTGGCGTGAAGTCTTGAGAACCTCAGTGTGCAGGGGAATCTCAGAGCGTGCAGATGCTCCTGCATCGTCTGGAACATTCCCCGTACGAGAGCCATCGGTTTACAGGCGGTCTTCTCGCCAAACAGACATCCATCGGTCTGCTTCAGGGACGAGAGGAGCGTGTTGCCTGGGGCGGACTTACCAAGCCACTTACCAAGCTACTAGGAAGCGTACAGGCTGTTAATGCGGCCGGTGAGCTCCAACTGCTGCTGGCGCAGTTGCAACTGCTGGTTGTTCAACTGATCCTGCTGGCTGGGCTGACCGGTTTTACGACCCGGTAAAATGGCATCCAGAACACCGGAAGCAGCTATGTAACCGATACCGCCACCGATGATACCGCCGACCACGGCACCCACACCGGTTCCAATGGGCCCGAAGAAGGAGCCGACAATTGCACCTGCTTTGGCGCCAGCGCCAGCCGTGGCCAAGGACGTTGCGACAGCACCGCCTTTTTTGACCAACTGACGACC
This sequence comes from Candidatus Melainabacteria bacterium, assembly GCA_033763415.1. GTDB lineage: Bacteria > Cyanobacteriota > Vampirovibrionia > Vampirovibrionales > JAJTHC01 > JANRKP01. The sequence goes on from JANRKP010000006.1 coordinate 101,264, forward strand.
CGCACGGCCAACATCGCCTCGGCCCAGGTTGTGGGTTACGCCATCTTTGTCAAAGAAGTCGAAGACGGTTTCTGTGGCCACCGCCAGCACCGGCACACGCGCAGGCAGTTTGGACATAAAGCTGCCGAACTTGGCCGCTTGGCTGGCCCCGGCCACCTTGGCGCTGCTGTTAAACACCCCACGGCGGGCTCCCATTTGGACCGCAGAATGAATGGCATCATCCGACAGTTGACCGGCTCCATTGAGCCCCGCCGCCGCCGACTTGTTAGCCACCGCCTGAGCCGCGCCCGCTTCGGCGCCTTTTAAGCCCTGAACGTTCTGCTTAATGGCCTGCCCCACGTGTTTTTGAAGCTCTTTATTTTGTGCGGCCATTTGTGCCCGGGTGGCCTGCTGTTGTGCCTGTGCCAGGGCATCACCCGCGAGGGCGTCTTTACCCCGCATGGCGGCATTGTAGGCATTTTGACCCGCTTCACGAATGGTGCTGGCATTGTTCACCGCCGCCTCGTGCGCTTTCACGCCAATCTGACGCATGGTATCGCGGTTAATGTTTTGCGCTGCCGCATTGGCCTGTTCAATTAATTCTTGCCCAAGCTGAGTGCGGTTGTAGGTAATGCCATTGGCGGCCACCTGGTTCGTCTGATGAATTTTAGGACCCATCAGGCGATTTCTGGCCATTTCTTGCACCGGGTAGTGGACCCCGTGGCGAATATCGTGGGTTCTATTTTTGATAAATTCGTTATACGGATCGGAAACATGGCTTTGCATCCACTCCCGGGCGCCTTGTAGCCTTCCGCCATTGGTGGTGGCTGCGGCGGCTGGAGCCGTTGGGCTGGTGCCATTGGCGGCGGGCGGCGTACCGGCTGCGGCAACTGTGGTTCCGCTGGCGGCAGCCCCGGGCGTGCGGGTTCCGTTGGCTGCCACGGCCGTGCCATCGCTGAGTACGTCATGCATGATGTTTTTGTATGACCCATCGGGTAGTTTCACCGTTCGCAGCTCATGGCCCACCACCTGAGGCGCGGCCGCCGTAACCGACGAAGCCCCGGAAGAGGCAGCATGCTGGTTCATCAGTCGAACCAGATTGTTTTTACCACCCTGATGCGCCTGAATCAGTGAGATATCATCTGCCGTGGCAGTAATCCACTGACCATTCACCTGCTTGACGGCCTGGTTAGAGGCTTTATCCCAGCCGTAGGAAACATTGTTGATTTTGGTGCCATAATCGGCCACCTGGCTGGCGTTAATAACCGCAGGCGTGGTCACAGCAGGAGCGCCGATTGCGGGAGGCGTTCCCTGCCCACCCAGCACCTGGCTCCATTTGTTTTGGAGTGATTGGTTACCCTGGAGAATACCGGGTAGTTGCTCCTCTGGCACTACTTGGCCGCTTTGGTTAATAACCTGTCCAATGTCGTTTAGACGAAAAGATTGGAACTTTCCATCTACGGCCACCAAATATTGGCCCGGTAGCATGTTGGGCTTTGTCCCGTTTCTGGCATGCTCTAGGGCAAAGGCCTGGGTCTTGCTAATTGGGTCCGCAGTACGATTTTGGTAGGCACGGTTGTGGATGTCTACAAAATCGCCATCTGTTGGAACGGCTTCTCGCAATGGTTTTAGAAATTCATCTTGAATATACTGATGCCCCTGAGCGTTGCGTAACAGTTGCCCGTTCGCATCTACCCTGGCAGCAGGAACGCCGTAGGAACCCGGAACGCTTTGCGTGGTTAAATCAATCCCCTTGGCAGGGTATGACGTCGCAATAGGATTGCTCATGGATGATATTTCCCCCCACAAGAGCATTAAGCTCTGTTGTGTGTACGTCGCAATTCGATGGTCAAGAGTGCCCTCAACAAAGTTGTCTATGGGCATAAAAAACGACAACGGGATTTTTGTGTCATCCAGTAGAGCCAAAATACAAAAAACCGCTCAGGCATTGGCCTGCAAGGGCGTGTAAAAATCGGGCCGAATAGGGTATCGCCCAGTAGATGGCTTGCTGCTCAGTAATAAGTGTGGCTACAGGTTCCAGCAGGAGACCAGCCCATTGGCATCGCCAGAGAGCAGCGGGTGGGTGCTGGACCAATGGAGCGTCGTGATTTCGCCCCCCTGTGTTTCTGGAGAAGCGAGCGCCACGGCTTCAGGGCGATCGACGGTGGGCAAATTCCAAATTAAAATGCTGCCCTCTGCGGAGGCGGTGGCCAAACGATGGCTAGCCAATGGATTCCCCGACTGAAATACACCGGCGCTTAAAACGGCGCGGTGCGCCAATAGTTCCAGCGGTGGGTTGTGGGCCGGACCCTTTCCGGCAAAGCTCCACACAATGGGATCCGGCCCGCCGCCGGTGGCCAAATAGCGGTTATCTTCGCTCCAGGCCAGTAAACTAACCTTGTGGGTAAAGCCTTCCATCCGTAAATCGTCTTCCGGTCTGCCCGTGGTGTGGGGGCCTAAGGGAATCACGAACACGGCGCGTTCTCGGCAGCCGTATGCCAAAAACCGACCCCGCGGCTGCCATCGCAGGAGGGTGGGCGTAAACGGCATTTCACGGATCAGCGTCGGCGTGTCATTGCCAAGCTGCCACAGCGCAACCTGGCCGTAGCAGGCGGTTGCAAAACGCGGCTGATTGCCCCCGGTGGAGCTTCCCGGTTGCCAGGCCAGGGCCAATACGGCCTTGGGCAGTGTGATACGACGAACTTCTTGTCCTGTAAGCGACAGCACCACCACCTGACGATCCAGAGCGGCTAAAACGTACGGATACGCCACCGCCAAGTGTTCCACCCAATGGCGGCCTAAACGGGTCTGAAAAACGGGCTCCCAGGTTTTTGCCTGTGCCTGCCAGCGCCAGCCACACAGCAAGCCGCCATCGCCCGCCGTAAGGACCGCGGGCTCGCTCAATCCCTCCTGAGGATTTGCGAATCCCTGCGGGGACACCACCACACAGGCCTGCGTACAGGCCTCCTGGTGGGCTTGGACCCGGCCCAGAATTTCGCCGGTTTGGGCGTGGAGCGCCAACAGTTCCCCCGTGGCAGTGGCAACCATCAGAACAGCGGGATCGCTGGCCAGAGGCTGGAGGGCAACCACGTATTCATCCACCGGGGTTTGCCAACTCGCAGACAGGTTGGGCACCAAAATGGTGGACGATTGAGACGGAGGGAGGGGCGTCATCATTTAACAGTACCTTTGTTCAATATGCTGCATAAAACACCCGGGCCAAACGGCTTTCCTTAGGAAATGAGACAGTTTTGAAAGCCTTCCAGCAGTTCGGCGCGGTCTAAGTTTTTGCCAATAAACACCACCTGGCTTCGGCGCAGCTCGTCGGGTCTCCAGGGCTGGTCGGGTCCGCCATCAAAGTTCATATGGACGCCTTGAAAGACAAAGCGCTGGTCTTCGCCCTGCACGTTTAAGATGCCTTTCACCCGGTAAATGTCTTGCCCTTTGCGCTGGAGCAGCTCGCCCAGCCAGCTGACAAACATGGGCGCATGCACGGGCGTGCTGGACTGTAACCCCACAGAGCCCACCGCGTCCTCGTGCTGATGCACCATGCGGTACGTTTGAAACGCCTGAGGCTCCAGCCGCGCTCCTGCCGATGTTTCTAGCTGAAAGCCCGCAACCTGCGGGGCGTGATCCAGCCAAAAGCCAACCATGGCTGAATGCGAAAGCGAAATGTTACACACGGTTGCGTGCGACGGACACAGGGTTAGCTGAAAAGGCACCGACTGTTCGCCATCGACTGGCAGGGACAACGGATCCAGAGGAGCCAAGGCAGGCTGCTTTTCCAGGCTGGCAAATACGGAAACCGCCTGCATGCTGGCCGCGGCAAGCACGGCGCCGGGTTGCGCCACGGCGGCGGCGTTGTCCTCCACTGGAATGAGCACGCCAGTTAACGTGTGATGATGATGATGGTCCTCCTCGTGCGCATGTCCGTCGTATTCCTGCCCAGGATGTGCCTCATTGTGTTGATGACCGTCGGCCCCCTCCTCTATGTGGGCAGGATTGGCAGTCTGAACCTCGCTCTGAGATTCGGCATGGGTCTCGACATGGGCGTGATGGTGATGGGCATGACCGTGGGCATCTGCTTCGTCCGGGTGCAGGCTTTCTTCTGTCGGGGCGCAGCGCAACTGGTAGTCGCCAGCCGGTAAACGGTAAACGCCGCCCCAAACAAACGGGTATTCCGGCTCCAGAAAGTCCGGGTGCCGCTTTAAAATCTGGTCCACATCAAAGCCATGGATGTCGAGAATGTTTTCCAACGGCACCTGAGCCTGGACGGCTTCGTAACACTGGGCCAGAGGGTTGATTCCTTTTAAGCGCTGATGGAGATGACGGAGCGCCTCGGGTGAGACGAGATCCGTTTTGTTGAGAACCAACACATCGGCAAAGGCCACCTGCTGCTGGCATTCGTGGTTATGGTCCAGATGCAGGGAAATGTGTTTGGCATCCACCACGGTAATAATGGCGTCCAAACGAAAGCGCTGCTGCATCTCTTCATCCATAAAGAAGGTCTGGGCCACGGGGCCGGGATCGGCCAGGCCGGTGGTTTCAATCAAAATGGTGTCAAACCGGTGGCGTCGCTTCATCAGGTTGTCCAGCACGCGGATCAGATCGCCACGAACCGTGCAACAGATACAGCCGTTGTTCATCTCAAAAATTTCTTCGTCGGTCTGAATTACCAGCGCGTCGTCAATGCCGATTTCTCCAAACTCGTTTTCAATAACCGCAATGCGTTTGCCGTGCTGTTCGGTCAAAATACGGTTGAGCAGCGTCGTTTTGCCCGCCCCTAAAAAGCCGGTCAGGACCGTTACCGGAATTCGGTTATCCGGCCCCTGAGAGGAGGCGTCTTCGTATTCTGCCTGTATTAGGGAAGAATCTGCTGCCATTGCCCGCCTTGCTCCTCATTTCTGCACACACCAGCAACCCAAAAAATGAATAACCCAACAGCCAGTTAGAACCTAGGCAGAGGTTATATACAACCAGCCCCGCACCGAGGCCAGCCGTTGTGCCCTTGAACACCCCCCGATTGTAACCAATTCGCCAGGCGCTGTCATCTGCCGGGTGGTGGTGGTGGGTTAGATTGTTCGCGCCGCGTGTCCGTGTGAGTGCCTATGGCGTGCGCTCCGTTAACGCTCTCCGTGAATACCCTCAGTTAATACCCTAAGGCAACGTATCTGCCGCATCCTCTTCCAGTACGGACACCTGAGAGGTCCAGCCCGCTTCTTCGGGTTGTTCCAGGGCCGCTACCGTCTCTGCCGAAGGCAGTTGGTTCAGGACCGAAAGGGCCATTTTGGCCGCACTTTGCTGGGCTTCCTTTTTGGTTTTACCGCTGCCGTGGCCAATCACCTCGTGGTGGACCAACACTTCCACAAAAAACGTTTTATTGTGCGAAGGGCCCACATCGCCCACGGTCCGGTACACCGGCAAACCAAACCCGTCGGCCTGTGTCAGCTCTTGCAGTACGGCCTTGTAGTTGTCCTTGGTGTCGCTCATGTCCACCTCGGTCACTTCGTCGGCCAGCAACTCGTACAGCCAGGCGCGGGCCGCCTCCAGGTGATCATCCAGGTACAAGGCGCCCAAAAATGCCTCAAACGCGCACGCCAGGTTAGAAACCTTCTCTCGGCCCCCGTTGCGGGCCTCGCTGGCGCCAAACACAATGTAATGCCCCAGGCCCACTTGCTGGGCAAACTTGGCCAAACGGTTATCGCTGACAATCACCGCCCGAATTTTCGTCAAATCTCCCTCGCGATAGTCGGGAAAACGCTCAAAGAGGTAATCGCTGACGATGAGCTTTAAAATGGCGTCGCCCAAAAACTCCAGCCGCTCGTAATTTTCCAGCGGAGACAGCCGGTTTTCGTAGGTAAACGAGCTGTGAACCAGCGCCTGATCGTACAGATCGTAGCGCCCAGGCAAGGGCAAGCCCAGCATCTGGAGCAAGGCATCGATTTCCTGCCGTCGTTGTAAATGCACAGCGTAGTCAGACACAGCCTGCGGAGTGGTTTCAAACGGTAAATTCATACACAAGATCGGTTCATCAGTTCGTCAGACAAAGTTTAAACACAGAAAACAAACATAAGGAAAGAGATCCAAGCCACATGTAGCAGGTGTTGGGCATCTCCGTGGAAGCGCAAATGACGGTAATATTACTTAGTATACAGCCAGTTCGATGTTTTTTAACCTGAGTTTTACCTTGGAATGTCAAGATCCTGTCAAGATTTTTTCAAAAAAATAGCCCGATGAATAGCCTCCTCTGAAAAGCAACCGCTCTGAACGCAAAGTAACGTTTTATGTCAGGCCGTCGCCCAATCGGAACGGAGGCAGGTTACCCTAGCTGCCGATAATCGAGCGGATATCCCGGTAAATCCCCTCCTGGTGGACAAACCAAAGCAGGTAGTAGTAGGCCACCGCGCCAGAGAACAAATAGCTGTCCAAGCGGTCTAAAAAACCCCCGTGGCCAGAGAGCAGGACGCCAGAGTTCTTGACCCCGGCATCTCGCTTAATTAAGGATTCCACCAAATCGCCCAGTTGGGCACTGGCGACCAATAACACGCTTAACACCAGCCCATGAAAGCAGGGCAAGGGCAATAGCGCCGTACAAATCAGCCCGGTTAGCACGGCAAAGCAGGCACCGCCCAGTGCGCCTTCCCAGGTTTTTTTAGGGCTCAGGTTAGGAAACAGCGGGGTTTTACCCAGGCGTTTCCCCGTGTAATAGCTGCCAATATCGGAAGCCGACACCACCAGACAGGTCATCAGCACGTAGCCCAGCCCCACCTGTTCAAAGGGATTCGGGCTCGCGTCCGCGCCCAGTTCGCGCAGCAAAACAAAGTGCGCGCACAAAAAGCCCACGTAAAAAGTGGCTAGCAAGGACGCGGCCAGATCGCCAATAGTAGCCTGGGGCCAGCGAAACAGCAGGCGAACGAAGCTTAAAATGGTACCAATGGTTAGCGTGGGCAACAAGTACTGCCGCTGCTGAAACTGAGCCATTACCAGGAGTACGACGCTGGTGGTTATCACCAAACGCCGGGAGGGATTGAGCCCCTTTACCGCCAGAATGCCAAAGAGCTCCTGCGTGCACAGCAGTACCATACTCAGGCAAAACAGGGTCCAAAACCAGCCACCCCAAAAAATAGCCAGTACCGTGGCCCCGCCAATACAAAGGCCCACCAAAACCCGACTGCGCCAGTGAGACGAAGTGGAACTTGCCGCAGAAGACGGACCAGAATCTGGAGTATCTGTCATAGCAGTTGGTTTTTCATAGCAGAGAGATTTTTCAACCGCAGATGACTTTAAACGGCCAATACGTCCTTTTCTTTGTCCGCCACCAAGTGATCCATTTCCTTAATGAAGCGGTCGGTCAGCTTTTGTAGGTCGTCCTGCTCACGACGAACCTCGTCTTCAGAGAGGTTCAGTTCTTTTTTAAGTTTGTCCAGGTCATCGGCCGCATCTCGACGAATGTTGCGAATGGCCACCTTGCCCTCTTCTCCGTACTTTTTAACCAGTTTTACCATTTCCTTGCGGCGCTCTTCAGAAAGTGGCGGTACGGCCAGTCGAATGACCGTGCCATCGTTGTTGGGAGACATGCCGAGATCGGCCTTGGTAATGGCTTTTTCAATCGAGGCAATCTGGGTTTTATCAAACGGCTGGATGACCAGAGTGGTTCCTTCCTGCACCGAGATGTTGGCCAGTTGCTTTAGCGGGGATGGGGCGCCGTAATAGTCCACCAGAACCCGATCCAGCAGCATTGGGTTGGCCCGACCGGTTCGAATTTTGGACATTTCTCCCTGCGTGGCGGCTACGGCCTTCTGCATACGGGTTTCAGTCTCTTTACGAATATCTTGCGCAGTTACCATAACGGCATCGGTCCCCAAACCATTGGTTTAAACAGTACAAACGGAGCCCAGGGAGTGGACGGCTTTTATTCTGGCCATACGCTTGCGTTGCTCCAAAGCGCCCCTGGCCTTCATCATACGCCAACGGGTGATCGAGATTCAAGTGGAGTCGTCGCCTATCCAACGGAAGGCACACAGCGAACCGGCCGAATCGTCACCCATCTTGTACCGCCACCGTCTTAATTCAAGGTTTCTTGAAAAGTTTTACTTGGAGGCTACCGACGTCCCTGGGTGGGCGCCTGCTGCACCCGCTGAATGATTTCCTGAATCTGCCGCTCCAACAGCGCCGACTGCGCCATGTCTTCACGAACTTTCTCGTAAGCGTAGAGAATGGTGCTGTGTTTTCGTCCGCCCAGCCATTCGCCAATTTTGGGAAAGCTGGCCTCGGTTAACGTTCTTAACACATAAACCGCCACCTGGCGCGCATGAGAGATTTCTTTAGACCGGCTGGGGCTCTGAATATCGCCAGGGCGCATGTGGTAGTACTCGGCCACAACCTCAATAATATCGGCGGGCGATAACCGCTGAGGATCCACGCCCAAGCCTAACACTTGTTGAACCACCTGAAGACTGATGGGCGTTTGGGTCAACATGCCGTAGGCGGCCACCTTGTTCAGCGCGCCTTCAAGCTCGCGGACGTTGTGCGGGTGCTGTTCGGCCAAATAGAGCAGTACGTCTTCTTCCAGCGAGATACGGGTTTGGAGGCCGTCTCGCTCGGCTTTGCGCTGTAAAATGGCCAAACGGGTTTCCAGGTCCGGCGGCTGAACGTCTGCAATCAAGCCCCATTCAAACCGGCTTCTCAGGCGTTCTTCCAGTCGCGCCAGCGTTTTAGGTGGCCGATCGCTGGTGAGGATGACCTGCTTACCGGCCTCGTGCAGGGTGTTAAACGTATGGAAAATCTCTTCCTGCGTGCGTTCCTTGCCCTCTAAAAACTGAATGTCATCGATAATCAGCAGGTCGTTTTTCCGGTACCGATCGCGGAAACTGCCCATGCCTTTTCCGCCGGAACCGAACGAGGCGATCAGCTCGTTGGTAAACTGTTCTGCCGTAACGTAACGCAGGCGCAAGTCTGGATGATGCCGCAGTACGAAATGACCAATTGCCTGGACCAGATGCGTTTTGCCCAACCCGGAGGCGCCGTAGACAAAAAACGGGTTGTAGGCCTGGGCCGGATTTTCTGCCACGGCCAGCGCCGCTGCGTGCGGAAAGCGGTTGTGCTGTCCCACGACGAAATGTTCAAAGGTATAACGGGGGTTGAGCTGGCTTTGTTGCGTGCGTGGGGTCCACGGGGCCGGTTCTCCCAAGCGTTCTCCCAGGCGTTCCGGCGCTCCCTCCAGTCTGTTGTCATACGCGGAAGACTGTCGCTCACGGGGCCTCTGCTGGCGGTCTTGCTGGCGATCTTGCAAAGAATCGCCGAACCCGTTGGGGATCCTGCTTTCGTCTATCAAGCTTTCATCTATCAAACTTTTGCCTATCAAGCTAGCATCCGCAAACTGTTGCTCTGCCAAGTGAGGGGGGCTCTGTAGCGGCGTGGTGCGCAACACAATATGGAGCCCCTCAAGCGCCTCCACGGCGTTCGACGCGCAGGCGTCAGTACCGCAAGGCTCCAAAGCAGCCCGCGCCTGGTTCAGGCACTCCAACAGCACGGCACGATAATTTTTTAACACCCAATCTCTGATAAAGGCGCTGTCTGTCATAAAATGCGCCTGCTTTTCCCAAAGGCCCTGAAAGCGCAAGGGGTGAATCCAGGTTTCAAAACTGGGCTGAGACAAGCGTTTGCGCAGCAGCGTAACGGCTTGTAGCCAGAGGGCATGCTCGTCAAAGGCGGCGTGCGAATCATCCTCTCGTTGATGTATTGCCGAGGGGGAATGAACCGCAGAACTAGCCGGAGAAGGCGCGCTGTGAACAGGCAAAGTCTGGCTGGTGAAATCGACAACGGCCTGCAAGTCGGCCTGAAAATCAGCGTACGGGGTAACGTCGAGCGCCGCATCAAGAGTAGCCGCCCCAAGCGCGGCGGGCAAGCAGGTCGCCTTCACAGCATTGTTATCCAGGTGACTGTCATCCAGGTGAACAAGTGGGTGCATTCAACCGATTACTTTCTATCCATCAGCCAACAATGAACGGGAAGTCCCATCAAACCAACACGAAGGCGTGTTGAACACGGAAGGTGGACGATGAGGCTTCACGCAACCGCATCCAGGAAATGACGGCCCCGCCAAAACCCTTGAAGCAAAACCCTTAAAGCAAAGCCCTTGAGCCCAGGCATACGAAACAAGGACCGGAGTCAGCCCAACGCAACCCTGAGCAGAGCAATCGACAAAACCGACGAAAGCGCGGCGAATCAGTGAGTTAGGCCGATAGGCGCGGTTGGTCCTGGAGGTGTGCGCTCGGATACGGACCCACGTGATACAGCAAGTGCTGATCCAGGGTTTAAGCGGCCCGACTGTCTGTGCAAACCTCTGCATAAACTGCTACACAAACCGACACGCAAGCTTTCTGTTGCCAAACGTGTACGAAAACTTTTGTGGAAAGCCTCTCTGGTTCAGACTCAACCGAGTTTAGCACAGCCCAAAGCGTCCCAGTGGCTTCATCACAAAGCTGTTACAACGTAACAATTTGCAACAACTCGCAGATCCCTTGCCCGGCCTCTATCTCTGTGTCGCTTTGCGCCTTGCGGCTATCGGGTCATCGGGCGCTCTGTGAACACCACTCGCCCTGCTACAAACGCCCGCTGACAGTCAAACATCCTATCGTCCAATGAAGACGGGTCCGTCTAGAAGGTACGGTCTCGGTTGAAAAATGTTTCTGGATTGGCTTGTTGATTGAACGCGAGTTTGCTACTGTATGCAAAGATTTGCAGTCGCTTCTGTTGCAGCGCAACAAATGGCAACTGCGCCAGGCGATATGTTAACCATGCGCCAAGCGATGTGGTTATAGCGATGTGATTATAACGGGTTGTCAGAGACTTTTGCAGCTCGGCCAACAACCCAACTGGTGGAGACCCCAAGCACTATGAAACGCACCTTAGAAGGCACCCGTCTAAAACAACGCCGCGTTAGCGGGTTTCGGGCCCGGATGAAAACACGTGGCGGCAAGTTGGTTTTAAATCGTCGCCGCGCCAAGGGACGTCACAAACTCGCCATCTAAAACTTGCCATTGACGCCCGTGAATAAGCGCCATTCAGCCTTCGGAATATCGCCAGAGGCGATTGTGTTTAATCTGGCAATGCGAAATGAGAGCCTGCATGCTGTCGCGCCCCTATCGCCTTCGTTCCGATAGACTCTTTAAGCGAACACTTCACGGTGAGCGCCTTTGCGCAAATTCTTTTTTTGCGGTTTTTGTGCTCTATCACTTGCCCAATTATCGCGCCAGTCATCGCGGTAGTCCTCGGGCCAACACACCACCCAGTCCGCGTTTCGGCTTTGTGGTCAGCCGAAAAATTCACAAGCGGGCCGTACGCCGCAACCGAATCAAACGTCGACTGCGCGAATGGGTTCGTACCCAACTGTTACCGGCCCATGCTCCTGCTTTGTCCCAAGTCGCGGCGTTGGTCGTCGTGGCCCGCCCGGGGTCGCTTCACGCAAGCTATCAGGCAATGGGAGAGGCCCTAAACCGTTGCACGCAGAGACTCCGCCCCCTTCCGCTTCAGCCTGTAGGCCGTGCCACCCCACCGGTTGAAAGGGAGTGCTGATCGTGCCACTGTCTGTCCGGGTGTTTCAGCTTTTTGGCATTGTACGGGCTTGGGTTCGTAGAGCCTTGCTCAGCCTGATTGAGCTGTACCAGCGCACTGCGTTTCTGCGCACGCCGAGCTGTCGCTTCTATCCGTCCTGCTCGTGCTATGCGCACCAGGCTGTCACGCGCTATGGAACCCTCCAAGGCCTGTGGCTCTCACTCCAACGGCTTTTGCGTTGTCATCCGCTTCATCCTGGCGGGCTGGATCCAGTTCCGTTGCAATCGCTTAAAACGCGCTGACAAGCCCTTGTGTTTGTTGGATAATGCAAGCACTTTTTCTCAAGTGTGTTGAATGGCACGCAATTCCTGTGCGCTGTCCTTATCCGCTCTCTAAAATATGCGGTGCGGCGCTCACAGCACTCCTCCCCTTCCCCTGTTTCAACTGGCAATGACATCAAGGAGCGTATCAACCGGTGGATATTCTAAACCAAGCAATGATTTATCTCCTCGACACCCTGCAAGGGGTTTTGGGTAGTTACGGTTGGGCGATAGTCGCCGTTACCGTTTTGCTGCGCGTGGTAACCTGGCCGATGAATACCGCCCAAACTCGCTCGATGAAAAAAATGCAGGAACTGCAACCCAAGCTCAAAGCCATTCAGGAAAAGCACGCCGATAACCCTCAAAAGCTGCAGGAAGCCATGATGCGCTTCTACAGCGAGAACAAGTTTAATCCCCTGGCGGGCTGCCTACCCATGCTCATTCAACTTCCCATTCTAATCGCCCTCTATGGCGCTTTAAACAGTCCGGAATTTCTAATTCGGGCGGGTAATGAGTCGTTTCTGTTCATTGATCGGCTCTACCACACCCTGCAAAGCCAAGGTGGTCAACCGCTTGATGGTCAGTTTACGGTAAAGCCGGACGCCCGTTTCCAGTCAGGAAAAGTGGTCACTTTGATACTGAAAAGTGGAAAACAGCAGGAGCTTCGTGTAGACAACCCTGATCAACTCCTTCAGGTCAGGCCTTCGCCACTCATTCCGGGAGAAAAAGCTCGCTTTATCATTCCATTTGAATCGCTTCATCTTTCCGAAGACTATGCCAGTATTATCGATCGGGCAGAAACCACGGTTATTGACTTGCAGACCCGTGAGGTGGAGCCGCTCGCGTTTTCGTTGTCTGGCAAACGCGCTTTGGCCGCCACAGTGCCAACGCAACCGGTCCAGGAAGGCACGTTCAATCTGGATGTCCTCAGCCTGATTCTGCTGTATGCGGCACTTACGCTCGGTTACCAAAAGTTAATGGAATCAAGCATGAGCGCTAAGAAAAATGACGATCCACAAGCCAAAATGATGCGACTTTTGCCGTTGTTTTTCCTTGGCTTTTTGGTCTTCTTCCCCATTCCCGCTGGTGTAATGCTCTATTTGGTGGTCACCACGCTGATGATGCTCATCCAAACCGGTTGGATTTACTGGCAGGATCGAGAGGCTTCGGCACCGCCAAAAAAGCCCAGTAACCAAATTGTGGACATTCAGCCCAATGGGACTGCATAGCTGCTGATTGCAACAGGGGCTTAGGCATAGACGCCTTTGAGGCGCGGCTGGCCATTAGCACAGAGGCTAAAAACAGGGCAAGCACCGTCACCAGGCCAACTGCCGCAATAACCAGTACGGAACGCTGTGTTAGCATCGGTGGACAACTCTCCTGCTTATAAGCCACAATGGCTATCATTATAGACCAATGCGAGCAACTTTTAGACGGCTCGTCATCCAAATTGGGCCAGGTAAAAATGCTCCAGGAGAGGGAGTTGTGTTTTCAATCGTCTGCTATTCGTTATGCAAGGCGGTTTTAGAAAGCACCGCATGATAAAAGCCGTCCGTATAGGGCCCCAACGGCTCGGGCCACAGCTTGGGGGAAGGCTGAGAGACAAACGAGGGATGTTGCTCTAAAAAACGATCCACAATCGCCTGGTTTTCAGACGCATCCAAACTACAGGTGCTGTAAACCAGAACGCCGCCCGGACGCAGAAGGCTTGCCGCCTGTTCAATGAGCGCCTGCTGAAGAAGCGTTTGCGCGGCAATGTGGCCGGGCGTTAACAGCAATAAAATCTCTGGATGTCGGCGCACGGTACCCAGGCCAGAACAGGGCGCGTCCAGCAGAATCCGGTCTGCAATCCAGGCGGGGTCAGGTTGAAATTGCAAGGCATTCTGTAGCAGGCACTGAACGTCTGGCGTGTCTATCCCAAGACGCCGGAAGGTTTCTCGTAAAAGCTGAACGCGAGAAGCGTTACAGTCCAGCGCGTAGAGGCGCCCTTGTCCTTGCATGCGTTGCCAAAGGTGGCTGGCCTTGGAGCCGGGTGCCGCGCATAGGTCTAGGAGAATTTCTCCGGGTTGTGGGTCGAGCAAATGAGCAATCCAGCCGGAACCCAGGTCTTGTGGATAAACCTCACCACTGTCGATGCCTGGCCAACGGCCTGGACCACCAGAACCGGGCGGCAGCCAAAAAAACTCGGGCAACGTGTCTGGAAAAGGCTGTAAAAAAGATATATTTTGCGCGAGTAGTCTTTGTTGATACGCCTCCACCGTGGTTTTTAGCGTATTGACCCGTAAGCCGTTGCCTGCCGGTTGTTGACTGTACTGTAGGATGGACAGTAGCGTCGAACGGTCGTACTGCTTGGCCAAACGCTTTAGCAGCCATACAGGCCAGCCGAATTCAACCGCCAGGGCTTCGTTGGAAGCAGTGGCCAATCTCTCCAGAGGAGGCAGGGCGGTGTTTGGCAGGTTTGCCTGCACGCGTCGAAGCACTGCGTTGATGAGTTTCACCGCCTTGGCAGATAAATGGAGCTGCTTGGCCAGCGCCACCGAGGTATGAATGGCCGCAAAGGCAGGCACGGCATCCATGTACAGCAACTGATAGGTACCCATCCTCAGGAGCAGACGGACGGAAGGCTCTAGCATGCGCCACGGCGTATGACAGCGCGGAGACACCCAGCGCTCCAACAGGTACCAGCGGCGCAAAATGCCATAGCTCAAGTGGTTTATCCAGGCACGTTCACTTTCCGACAGAGAGATGGCTTGCGACGGCGGGTTGCTGATGGGGCTTCCGCCCAGTGCGGCGTCTAGCAGTTGATTTGCTTTCAACACGCCCTTACGAGACGGGGCTTTTGGGCGATATGTGGCACGCGAGGGTTTGGCAGGTATGGCGTTGGAAGGCACACGCCCTGGATCAACTTGGTCTAGCTCAACATGGCCCAGCAGCTCAACATCCCAGGCGTTAGCGGCGTGTTCAAACGAAATCAGCACGTTAAACACGGCCAGACGGCTCTGTAATCCGCTTGCTTCTTGCTTAGAGCCACCAGGCAGGACGGAAGGGGGCGTCAGTTCAGTCATCCGAAAGCTTTTTAGTCATCGCGGCGGCTGTTGAGCAGCGTAAAAATGTAATACATCAGTTGCATTAGCGAATAGAGCGCTGCCGCCACGTAGGTCATGGCCGCAGCCGTGAGCACCTTTTTGGCGCCCGGCAATTCTTGCGTGGTCAAATATCGACCGTCGGAGAGGATTTTAATCGCTCGAAGGCTGGCGTCAATTTCAACAGGCAACGTAACCACGTGGAACAGCACCGATAGACTGAAGAGCACAACGCCGAGCGCCGCTGTCATAAAGCCCAACTCGGAACCGATCCCCATAAACAGGCTGGCCATAAACAGCAGAGGACCAAGCTGACTGCCAAGATTGACCGCAGGAAACATGGCGCTGCGAACAACAACCGGCGTAAAACCACGCGCATGCTGAATGGCATGACCCACTTCGTGAGCCGCAACGGCCGCGCCCGCCACCGATCGGCCATAGTAATTGTCTTCTGAAAGGCGAACTGCACGGGCCGATGGGTCATAATGGTCGGACAACAGGCCGTGAGAGACCTCTACAGATACCTCATGCAGGCCGTTTTCCCGTAAAATTTGGGTGGCAACCTCTGCCCCGGTTAAACCCTGCGCGGTGGAATGTGTCGCAAAAGCACGATAGGTGCGTTGCACCCACATTTGTGGCAGAAAAACCAATAGACCGCCCACCACGGTTAGCACCAGAAAGAGCGGATCGTGGAAAAACATGAAGCGATTTACCTCAAGGAACCCATTCGTACCGGATTAAGCAAAGAACGCTGGGGGAATAACACCCTCTTATTATGCAATAGAAGACGCCCAAGGCGGCCAAAGGTTTATAATTTCTTCCAAATGCTAAATTTTGTAAAACTGGACAGTGCCCGCCCTAAACAACACCGACGATGGCGCGGCAATGAAGACCTTGAAAGCCCAAGTCGGAGGGCCTTCAACCAGGGTGGTGTCGCACAAGCCAAAATGCTGTAAATGCCTGTCAGGGCGTTCTCACGGAAAGCACGCCCTAAGGGGTTGCCAGTGCCGCAGCGGCTGGGCTGACGGACGGCGGCAAAAATTGCAGCGTCATTTCCTGATGCGACAGAAGGCCGCGTGCCCAGTCCGCGGCGGGCATTTCCTTCTTGCCTGCTGGCTGCACGGTGAGCACTTCCAGAATGCCGCAGCCGGTTTGCACCCCGATGCCTGCCTTGTGGACCTGTACAACCGTGCCAGGCAACACAGCGACGGCAGAGGACGAGCAGGCGGCTTCGGCTTCAGACGGAAGGTGGGTGCGCATTATTTTGACGCGCAGATCGCCTTCCAGACAGGTAACGGCACCCGGCCAGGGTTGCTGACCGCGAATTTGATGGTGCAGTTGTTCGGCGGAACGATGCCAGTCTATCCACGCATCGTCTTTGCTGAGTTTGGGCGCATGCGTAGCCAAGCGGTGGTTTTGCGCCGTAGGCCATAGCCTGCCCTGTTGCAGCATAGCCAAAGTATTCACCAGCAAGGGCCCCCCTGTCACAGACAGTTTTTCGGCCACTTCGGCCGCTGTTTCGTCTGGACCAATCGACAGACGTTGCTCTAGGAGGGCAGGGCCCGTATCCACGCCCAACGTGGTAAGCATCGTGGTAATGCCTGTTTCCTTCAGGCCCTGAATAACCGCCCACTGAATGGGGTTGGGGCCCCGGTAGGCTGGTAGCAACGACGCGTGAACATTCACCGTGCCAAAACGCGGAATATCCAGGACGGCTTGCGGCAGAATTTGACCAAAGGCCACCGTCACCAAAAAATCTGGCTTTTGTTCAGCCATCCACTCAATCACTTCCGGCTCCTTGCGCAACCGAACGGGTTGCAGCACGGGAATACCGGCGCGACTGGCGAGCAGTTTAACCGGTGGCGGCATCAGCTTCTGGCCTCGCCCGGCAGGCTTATCTGGCTGGGTGAGTACTCCGAGCACGGTCACATCGGGGGTGTCTAACAGCGCTTGCAGTGTTGGCACCGCAAACGCGGGTGTGCCCATAAAAATAACCCGACACGGCGCACAAGGCGGGTTCAGTGAATGGCTGTTGCAGGCTGCTTGCTGCAAACTGGCGACGTCTTGTTCATCAGGCATAGTGGGGAGTCTCAATCTACTCTTTGGATGAAAGGGAGGAGGATGAAAGCAACGGAGTCGCCAGTACGGCGTCCAACTCAGGCTCTTGCAAAATGCGTTCCGGCTCAATGGGCGGCAGCTCTTGCTCTTTTAGCGCCTGCTCCACCTCCTCACGGTACACCACGTGATCGACGAACAGCACCCCGTCAAGATGATCCAACTCGTGCTGAATGGCGCGGTTCAGGAGCGTTCCGGCCTCAACGGTCAACTCCTTGGGGCGTCCACTGAGATCGGTAAACCGAACCGTAATATTGCCGTAACGTTTTACATCCGTATACACGTCAGGAAAGCTCAGACAGCCTTCTCGGCTAAGCACAGCCCCCTCTCGGCGAACAATCACCGGGTTGATGAACACCATCGGGGGCAGTGGATCCTCATCCGTGCCGCAATCGAGCACAAAAACCCGTTTGGAAACCCCAATTTGCGGGGCGGCTAGGCCCACGCCATTCTCGGCCGCATACATCGTGTCAAACAGATCTTGCACCAACTGCTTGATTTTGGCAGAAATTTTGTGCACTTTCTCTGCCTTTTTGCGAAGCACCGGATCTCCGTAGCGGAGTATTTTTTTGACGGCCATAGAACCTGGGTATCCTTGTTATCCATCACGTTGTTATCATCACGCCAAAAGCGAAGGAATCCGTGCATCCCTCACCGAACGATGTTGCCAGACAAATGCGTTTACAACCCCGGAGAGCGGGCGTGCTCGCAACTACTGGCGTGCACCGATGATGCGTTTACTTCCTACTTTCTATTATAAGTCAATGCCCGAACTTGTAACAGAGCTTGTAACGGCCTCTGAGTCGGTGCGGGCTTCCGCAGGCGGACTCTGCCAGTAACGATCTTCCACCGTCGGCAGTTGGTTTTGGCTCAGCGCCATCCGGGCTTCCTCGGGGTTGACTGCACGATCGACAAACACCACCCCGTTTAGATGATCCACCTCGTGCTGAACGACTCGACACAGCAGGTTCTGAGCCGGGTCTTCCGCATCCAGCGCAAGCTGGCAGGGTCGTCCCTGGAGATCTTGAAAGCGAAGCACCACACGTTGGTAGCGCCAAACCGCTAACCTTACGCCTGGGAATGAAGGCGAGGATTCTTCGCTATGAATGGCGCCACGACACTGCACCAACTTTGGGTTTATCATCGTCAGGGCGGGAATACTGCCATCTTCGGCCCCCAGTGCTATGGCCACACAGCGTTGCACTCCTATTTGCGGGGCCGCCATGCCAACCATATCAGTCGTACTGCTGAGAGTGTCCCACATATCCTGAATGAGGGCCTGAATTTTGGCGGAACGTTTATGCACCGGTTCGCTTGGCCTGCGAAACACCGGGTCGCCATAGATGACAATCGGTCGAATGGACAAGGCTTTCATCCTCCATAACGCTGATTGATGACCGTCTTTCCAACACATCGCTACAACTTTTGGCGTCTTCCCTCTACAATCTAGAAATGAGAGCCCTGTTAATGGTCCTGATGTGAGACATGGGAGCGGCAAGCAGTTGCTTACCCAGTGGCTAGGAAGGCACGGAATGCGCATCCGGTTGCGCATTGATACGTTAGCGCAAGAGTTGCTTTTGTACAAAAAGTGGCTGAAAAAACGGCTGCACTCACAGGAGTATCTGCTGGAAATGCCACTGGCGGCAAGCGTTTCGTCTGGATGGCGCTTTAGCAACAGCCACTTTAGCAATTGCTCCTTCAGCAACCGGCATTTTAACACCGCGTATTTCAACAGCCAAGGCTGGCCTCTGCTGTTTGCCAGGCATACAAACAGGGGTGCAAGCCAAGATACAATGGTCGCCGCTGCTGCAAACAGTTTTGTGGCCGCCAATGGCGCCGCCACCCATCCCTCAGATATTCATTCCGCGCTGCATTCCGTGCGAGAGGCTGGCCTGGTGCCAAAACCCATCGAAGCCAACCCAATTAACCAAGAGCTGGAAAAACTGCTAAAGCCCCTGTCTGACCTGCAAAAAATGCTGATGGAACAGTTTGAGCAATGGCTCCAGAATGGCTCGCTGCCAAAGCCCCCGCCGGTAAGCCCGGAAATGAGCAAACTCCTCACGGATATCGTTATATGGGGCAGCGTCTTTTTGCTGGTTGGCTTTGTGGCCTGTTTGGCCTGGTTCTACCTGCGGCAAATGCAGCTAACTTGGCGACAAAAATCCTCGCAGACGACCGTTTCTACTCCGCGCGCTGCCGCCTTTACCGACGAAACCGCAGAGTACTGGCTCGGTCAGGCTCAGGCGTTTTCTGCTCAGGGCGCTTTTGGCCCGGCGCTTCAGGCGTTGTATAGGGCGCTGTTACTCTGCCTGTCTAAAACCAGGTTACTCCGGTACCGAGAGAGCCACACCAATGGAGAGTGTTACCGGCAACTTTCCACCAATGGCCCGCAGCTTGTGAGCCAAGGCTTCCAACAAATCGCCACCGCCTTTGAAGGCTACTGCTACGGGGGCAACCATCCTGAAGAGACAACCTACCGGCAGTGCTGGCAAACGTATCAACAGATCCATCAGGACCTGCTAAGCCAGCTCACCGCGCCCTCGGCTTCCGTGGGGCAGTCTGCCGCTATAGATAAAACCAAAGATAAGACCAAGAGCCAGGCCAAGGAGCAGTCCAGGGGCCAGTCCAGTGGTAAGCCCAAGACGCACAATGACGATTCTCCCCATTCCGGCAGGGGCTCTGGACCGTCTTCTTCCGGCGTGGGGGCACGGGGCTGGGTGCTGGCCCTTGGTATTTTTTTCGTACTAATGCTGGCCGTAGGCGGCTATTTTGGAAAATACCGACTGGAAAAACCGGATGGAGACCCAAACGGCGTACCTTCTGTTTACTATTCTGGCCAAAAGGGTTACTTGGGCTGGTACCATACGGTTAAGCAGGCCGGTTTACCCGTAACAGTCTGGC
This sequence comes from Candidatus Melainabacteria bacterium, assembly GCA_033763415.1. GTDB lineage: Bacteria > Cyanobacteriota > Vampirovibrionia > Vampirovibrionales > JAJTHC01 > JANRKP01. The sequence goes on from JANRKP010000006.1 coordinate 121,218, forward strand.
GAGAACCCGTGGCGGGTCTGTTTCGGTTGCCTGCACGCAGCACGCTGCTGATTGTAGAGCCCGAACTCAAGGCCGAAGAGGGTATTTCCAATCACGGACTGAACGCCCACCTGACTGAACAGGATGCCGAGGCTCTGTTACGGTGGGTTCGGGCCGGAAACACCCTGGTTTTTCTGGATGAAGCGCTCGACAGTTTACCGGCTTACCGGCTACTGAAGGCGGTGCCCGAGCCTGCCTTTACAGTCTCTCCAGCAACGTTACCGCTAAAGCCGCCCAAAGCCGCTGCCATTCAGCCGCTGACCGATCCGTTGCGGATTGCGGGGCTGTGTGCAGACGCCGCGGCCTTGAAAGAAAAAGAGGTCCAAGAAGCCTCCTCACCAGAATCTCAAAAGAAACCAAAGGCGCAGTACCGCTACCAGCAGGCTTTTCCATCCTCCGTGCTAGACGCCCATGTTCGGCAGCCACTTAAAGGTGGGTTTGCGGCGGGTCTTGTTCCGTGCCAGCCAAAGAATGCGCTGCCCTTCTCAAAAAAGCTTCTGTGGCAAACGCCCTCCGTTCAGGTTCTCCTGGAACAGAATAACCAGCCCGTCCTGCTACAGGTCGCCTTGGGGGAAGGTCGGCTCATTATTGGCACCCCGGTTGATCTTCCCAGTAACCGCCACTTCTATCAAACGGACCGTGACAACTACCAGTGGTTTACCAACCTGCTTTTCTCGGGTGATGTTTCCGCCCAATCGGCCCCAAGCGCCTTTCCCTCGCCAGTTATTATTAACGAATATGTGCACGGCTACACTCCGATGCCTTCCACGTTAATGGCCTATTACAACCACAAAACCCCGCTGATTTGGAGCCTGATGCAGTTGGGCTTACTCCTGCTGGGCCTGGTGTGGGCAAGCCTGCAACGCTGGCAGGTGCCCATTGCGCGTCCTCTGCAAGACGTTTCAACCGCTGTGGTTTCAAGCAGTGAGGCAGGCGCCGATTTTTCAAGCGAAACAGAGTACTCCGCTCAGCAGCGCTTTATGGCATCCTGCGCCCGACTGGCGCATCAGGCACAAGCGCAAAGCATTTTGCTAAAACCCTTGTTAAACCGGCTGGAGTTCCTGTGTTGGCGCCGATATCGCCTGCGCCTGACGGACACGCTGGACTCGTGGTCTCCTGGAGATGACGTCCCCGAAAGCTTACGCGGGTTGCTCCAAAGCACAACGCGCATCGGTCTTGGTGGGCGCGCCACCGCCGGAAGCTTAGCCACAACAGCAGGCCGGACTCCAACCTTGCCCGATGCTTCTGCTGAAGAGGCGGACGGGTTATCATTGGCTGAGGCGCGTCTTCAGCATTTGTGGCAGGCGCGGCAACGCGTGCTTGAAAAAATCACGCTGGATGATGCAACCCTGATGCGCGTGTACCAGTCATTGGTCCATTGGGTGGAAAATATGGACGGCTCAGGGTAAGCTAAACAACAGTCCAGGGTGCCTGCCCACAGCCATACCAAACACCCACTTTTAGGCTCCCACAACCAAAGTAGCCACCGGTTTAGTTGTTGATGTTGTACAGAGTGAAGGAAGCGTCCCCGGGTGAACTCAACCAATCCAGTCCAGCCTGCCGTTAGCAACCAGCCAGAGTTGCAACACATTGCAGACGTTGCAAAACGCCTGCGCGACGCGCTTGAAACCGTGGTGTTTGGCCAACCCCGGGTGATCGATCGATTGCTGGTCGGACTACTGTCTGAGGGCCATCTGCTGCTGGAAGGCATTCCGGGTACGGCCAAAACCACACTCGTGAAGCTGTTATCGCAGCTCATTCAGGCGGATTTTCGTCGGGTGCAGTTAACCCCGGATTTATTGCCCGCGGAAATTACGGGCACCAACGTGTTTGATCTCAACGAGCGCAGCTTTCACTTCCGTCCAGGCCCGGTGTTTACTGATATTCTACTGGCCGATGAAATTAACCGCACGCCGCCCAAAACGCAATCGGCACTGCTGGAGGCCATGGAAGAGCACCAGGTAACCGTGGATGGCGTCAAGCATCTGCTCTCTCCGCTGTTTACGGTTATTGCCACGCTAAACCCCATTGAGTTTGAGGGCACCTACCCGTTGCCCGAAGCGCAGTTGGACCGCTTTATGATGAAGATCGAGGTGTCCTACCCGGAAGGCGACGCCGAAAAGCAGATGCTCCAGGCGTTTGTGGAAGGGGCGGGGGTGCGTTTCTTCCAGCAACGCACGTTAAGTCCCGTCACCACGCGAGATGAAATTTTGGCGTGCAGAAAAGCGCTCCGCTACGTTCATTTGGAAGCCCCGGTAATGGATTACCTGCTGGCTATTGTGCAACACACGCGTCAAACGCCGTTGCTATCCTTGGGGTGTAGTCCTCGGGCGGCCTTGTCTCTGCTAACGGCCAGCCGTGCCTATGCGGCCATTCAGGGTCAGGCTTACGTAACGCCAGACCATGTAAAAGCCATGGCGCCCGGGGTCCTGTGCCACCGAATGATGGTAAGCCCGGAGGCGGACCTGGATAACCTGCGCGCCAATGAAGTACTGACACAAATTTTAGGCCAGGTACCTGTGCCACGCTAGTGGTACGCCGCCGCAGGAATGCCCTTGACGCACAACGGTCATTTTCTCGCCCTTTCGTTCGTTTCTTGTTTCACGAACCCTACGCAATCCCCCATCCGTAAGCCAATGGAGTTTCATCTGCCATGTTTTCCGCGCTCCCCCGCCTGGCACCGCCTGCCCTTCGGTTTTACGCTGAAATTTCTATTGATACGATGGCGCCAGGCGAAAGCTTAACCCTCAAAACCCCCGAGACCCCAAACCTATACCTGGAACGCGATCCCAACTATCCGCACCTGGACCTGTGGAACCTCAGCGTTCCCGGTCAGCAGAGTTCGGACCATTTCATCCGCTATTCCAAGCGACGCGAGCCAGAGGACTTAAACCAGTTTTCATCCTTAAACCCGCGTTATACCCTGGTAGACGGAGATACCTTGGTGGTAAACAACGCGTTGACAGTTCATTTCCCCCCCAAGTCTCTCAATCCGTTGGCGTCTCTGGACCTCGTGGGCAGACTCTCTAACGCCATTGCCCGATGGATGATCCAGTATAAGCCAGGTCCAGACTAAACTCCAGACTAAACTCCAGCCAAAAGGCAGTCAAAGGGACAGACTCCGTGAGCGCCACGACTCCTCCAGCCACTTTTAACCGCCCCGTGCCATTTCCGCCCATGGATTGGCCGTGTCTGGTGGTGAGCCAGCAGCGTTGTGGCGAAGGGCTGTTTCGGTTACTGCTGGAGCCAAAACCTTCATCGTCAGTGCGTTTTCAGTGTCAGGCCGGGCAGTTTGTGATGCTGGATCTGCCGGAGGATTCCTTCTCCAGTGGCTTTGGGTTTCGGCGACCCTTTAGCGTAATGCGCGTGGAGCCGGAGACGGGCCGGTTTGAGCTGTTTTACAAAGTGGTTGGTCGGGGCACGCTGCGGATGAGTCAGCTTCGGCCGGGGGAAATTTTGGCGGTGTTAGGGCCGTTGGGCCACGGATTTCCAACAAATGTTGCCCCGGAAGGTTTGCTGCTTGTGGGAGGCGGCATTGGCGTTGCGCCCATGATAGACGTGGCGGATCGTTACCGACAGAAGGCTTCCAGCGTCTCGCCCTGGTGTTTTTATGGCGCCCGTAACCGAGACAATCTCGGCATTCACGACGTCCTGTGCCAGTTGATTGACTGGAACCGTTTACATATTTGTACCGATGATGGCTCATTTGGCTTTCAGGGCCATTTGGGAGAACTGTTGGCGCAATATCGGCCCCAACTGACCGATACGCTGGCCACAACGCTGACCGATGTTTTTGTTTGCGGCCCCAACCGAATGATGGCGGCGGTCACTCGGTTTTTCCACGATACTTGCCCTCAGGTTACCGTGTGGGTTTCTTTGGAAAACCCCATGCCGTGTGGAACAGGTTCCTGCTTTGGTTGCGTGGTGCCGTTGGCAGGCGGTGGGCTGCCCTCTCGCAGTTGTGTGGATGGGCCCGTGTACCGCGCCACTGATCTTCGGTGGGAAGCAGACGGCCCCGCCACGGACTGGGAGACGACGGCTTGCCCTCCCCAGACGGCTACGGAAGCTGCGAAAGCGACGGAAACCACCGCCTGTAGTGTGTCTCCCGTAATGGATAAACGGAGGTAGCACCCAGTCCGATGCATTCCACTTCCATTCCTCCGGCCATAACCGCTCCTCAGTCGCTGGCTGTTAACCTGTCAGCGGGCTTGTCGCTGCAAAGCTTGCTGCTCAATGCCTCGGGTGCCTTTAATCCTTCCGTGCTGGGGGAACTTTTTCCGCTTGCGGGCTGCTTGGGCGCCTTTGTTACCAAAACCGTAACGCCCTTGGCGCAGGCGGGTAACCCCATGCCTAGAACAGTCGAGCTGCCTGGCGTGGGCATGCTCAACAGTATTGGCATTCAAAACGCCGGGTTGGCCCACTGCCTGGCCGTGGATGTGCCTGCGTACGCTGCACACGGAATGCCGGTCATTCTCAGCATTTCGGCGGGTTCCAGCAAGCAGTTTGCCCAAATGGCCGAAGCCGTTATGCAGCACCCCAATGGCAGCTCCATTGTGGCGATTGAACTCAACCTGTCCTGCCCGAATGTGGAGGCAGGCGGAAGTCATTTTGGCAGTGTTCCGGCCTGGGTGGGCCAGGCGGTGGCCGCGATTCGCGCGGTGATCGATCGACCGGTGTGGGCCAAGCTGACCCCGAATGTGACCGATGTGGTTTCCGTGGCAGCAGCAGCGGTGGAAGCCGGTGCAGATGGCCTGACGGCCATTAACACGGTGTTGGGGGCCGCAATTGATATTAGACAACGAAAACCGTTTTTAAAAAGGGTCTCTGGCGGGTACAGTGGCCCTGGTATTAAGCCCATTGCCATTCATGCGGTTTATCAGCTATACAAACACTTTCCCCAGGTGCCCATTGTGGGCGTGGGGGGTATTTGCCGCATGGAAGACGTGCTGGAGTTTATTATGGCCGGGGCCACGGCCGTACAGGTGGGCACCGGTGTTTTTCGGCATCCGTTGGCGTTGCCTCGCCTGGCGGAACAGTTGCACGAGTTTGCCGAACAAGAAGGCCTTTCCTCTCTGTCGGAGCTGATTGGATGCGCCCATGCCGAAACGCGTTCGGCTTTGTTACAATAAGGACTATTGTTACAATAGGCTTGGCCGTTTCAATACGTTTTGTTTTTTTAACAGTGCATTTTCACGACCAAGGGTTTCGTTTAATGTAATGGGTATTCGCGGTGTTTTTTACACCGGTAGCGAGAGGCAGGTAAGACTTCCATGCAAGGCCGTGTGCACAAGTGGTGGATGATCACCGTTCTGGTGGCGATGTTGGCAAGCGCATCCTTTAGTTTAGCGGGCTGTGGCGCCAAAAAGAAAACCGCAGAAGAGCTGAAACCCCGGCTCAAGGTCTCAACCGTTCGGCTGGATGTTTACCCGCAGATCAGCAAAAAGAAGTCTGATGGGGAATTTATAGTGGTCACCGTGGCGGTGACCAACGAAGACAAGCAGGATCGCAGCATGAAGGGCGATTACTTTACCCTGAGGAACATTACCGAAAAGCCAGAGGAACAGTTTGAGCAAAAACCGGTAAAGGACTTAGGCTTCCACTTTCGGCGAGAGTTTGGCCAAGAGGCGGAAGAAAAGCTCATTGGCACCAAGGATGTGGTGGTTCGGCCCCAACTACCGGTAGAGCGCTACCTGGTGTTTGAACTGCCCAAAGGGGCCATTTTACAGAACTACGAACTGCACTTTAAGCCCAAAGCCAGCGCGCTGGAAGGTCTGGGTAAAGATTACAGCCAGGACGAAATTACGGTTCCACTGATGACGGCGGATACAGAAATTCAGTCGTCGGCGGGTCGGTAGCCGCTCGCAAGCCCGCTGTTTGCAGACGCCGATTGTTGGTTTTGGAATCTGGGTATTGCTTTGGATTTTAAAACCCGTTGGGCGTTGACAGTACAACCATCTGGCCTACAGTGTCTGTAGGAAGTTTGTGCTCGATCTCCTCGGTTCAAGGGAACGGGGCTTTAATTGCCGAGGCAATCCGTCGAAAGCCTTTACTAACGAAGCTTTTTGTTTGCAGCCGGTTTCTTTGAAACACGCATTTTTATAGCGGGTCGTTCGTTTAAAACTTGTATGGCAAGCTCACAGGCGAACGGCTCCCTTTTCAGAGGGCGGAAGCTGTCTGCGGTTGCTGTAATGGAGATTGATGTCCGTGGTTCACCGTTACGCCCTTTGGATGCAACGACCATTATTCGCTGCCGGGCTTTTGCTGGTGCTGTTAACAGGCGTTGCTTTACTAGCGGTTCCACCACTCCAGGCCGATGCGCCCCACCCCCATGGTTCGGTGGCTACGCCAACGCGGCACAAGCGAACCGTGTCTCCCAAAAGGAATGTCACCACGTCCACCCGGCGTATTCGCCACTCGGCAGAACGGGCTCAGAAAACAGAGCAGCCCTCCTCCACGAGTGCGCAGCCCACGGAGCCCATCCTGGTACCGAAGTCGGTGTTTTCAGCCGCTCCCAAGGATCAGTCGCCTGTCATTGAAGGCGACCCGGTGGTACAGTCGCTCAAGGATCGTCGTGGCAGGCCGCGGCTTCGTGGCAGTTTGAGCAACAAGCGCACCGTGCCGCGCCCCTTTCGCTCACAAGCCTTGCAGTCCGGCGCAACGGGCAATCAGCTCTCTGGCAATGGCAGCGATCCCAATCGGCGGCCGGTGGACACCCACTGTACCGAAGTGCGTTTTCCGCCCACTGTGCGCTTCTCGTTGTACAACAACGGTCGGCAAGAGCTGGACCTATGGAACCTGGAAGCACGACGCTTTATCCGCAGCCCGGTGGTAGTCTCTCCCCGGTGCGACGCCATGGTGTACAGCGAGGTGTTTTTTACCGCCCACAACCGGCAGACCTACAGCCGCCTCTACTGGGTGGATATTCCACAGGGACCCGTCCCCGGGGCCCGATCGGATGTGTACAGCTTTCCCGTAGATCCCTACCAAAAGCGCCTTCAGCAGTCACAGCAGGTCGTCTTGCCCAATGCCCGCAGCACGGAAAAAGCCGCAACCACGAAACCGACGGAGACAATAGCGAAGACAACAATTGACCTGGAAGCAGAACCGCCGTTGGGCAGAAACGAGGCGCCGCCACTAAAACCCGATGACCGCGTTTATACCACCTTTCTGGATCCTGACCTGACGCTACAGCTTCGTCAGCAACTGTCTGGCGTGGGTGAGGCGCGCAGCCACCACAGTGCGTTTAACACGCTAACCGTAGTGGATTGGTCCGCTTCTGGCCAGCGGTTGCTGTTTAAGGAAAAAAGTGGCGCCCTGCACATTGGGCTGCGCACGTCCGATATTCTGATCTTTGATCGCCAACGGGGCACGGTGAGCATTTACCCGGATGTTCGCCGCGCGATTGCCTACCAGGTGGAGCGCTATCACCCGGCAACGCCCACGCTAAAGCCCTACGAGTTTGAAATTCAACCCCTGGGCTGGGAGGCCAACAGCGATAGCCGGTTGCTGATTCAGGCCTGGCAGTTGTTTCCGCCCCGGCAGGACGATGCCCCACCCGCCAAGACGTTTCTGGGTGTTTGGGTCTACGATATCGACCAACGCAGACTGCAACTGTTCAATACGCACCCCGACACGGCCACGGTGGTCAGCAATGGCCGTGTGCCACAGCTTTCCCCGCCGCCACCAGCGCCCAAGCCTTCCAAGGCGCGGCGTTGGTACCGACCGCTGAGTTAGCGAGACGTTTGCGTATTGGCGCTGTGGGTGCGGGATTCTATTCTGGCCCGCGGCGCCAGCACCAATAACCGCTTTACAAAAAGCGACGCACAAAATCAGCTTCAGCGGTGTTATTCCTGGCGTAAGCGTTTCATATTTCTCTGGCGCGCTCCTATTTTAGGAAATCCGACTATAATAGGGAGGCGCAGCAATACGGAGCTAAAGGCGCTTAGGGCATGCGCAGGGGGTACCGATGGGCAGTCTTTCTTCCTTACATTATCAGGCCCAAGCCTATGCGTCGGCGAGTTTTCCGGCGGGTGGATCTGTTGCAACGCCGCCCATTACGTCCCCTACTCCCAAACGAAACGCCTTTCAGTTGCCTGGCGAAGAAACAGCCACCGTTTCGTTAGAGCCTGCGCAAACCGAAGTGTGCTTTAATCAGCAACCCAGCCGCGGTAAGCGCAGCCTGCCTAAGCGTGAGAGAATCGAGCGATTTTTCGCCCTGCTGCAACGCCTGGATCCGGTCAGTAACGACCTGCTGGCCTATCAGCAGGTGTGGCAGGCGATGAAACAAATTGAGGATGAATTTGCGACCGATCCGTGGGATTTGAGCAAGCGTCTTGAACAGCGCGGTCGTATGTACCCGCCCCTGCCGCCAGAAGAACCGTTTCAGCCAGTGGAAGGCTTTTCGGGTGTCACCCGAATGGACACCATTGGCCACAGCCTGTTTATAGGCCGCAATGGCGCTATGGAAGTGCAGGGCAAGGACGAGCAGTCTCGGGTGCCCTACTGTCAGCGTCGTAACCGTGTGCGTTTTGCCAAGCCGGGCGCAAACGGCAACGGTGTCTGGACGGATCCGATCAACTGCCTGTAAGGCAGAGAAGCGACCCGCTGGAAGCCCCCCCCACCTGGAAGCGCTCCCCGGCGTTACGAGGTGAGGATGATGAGACGCGGCTCGGTTGTAACAATTCCTGACTAAACCGGGTGGGCCGGGTGGTGTCAGCGTCTGTTTTTAGTAAGCTGGCATATGGATTAGCAAGCTGGCACAGGGTATAGGTTGCTTTTTTTATTGCGTTGTTTGTGAATGCAGCCGCCTAAACTACAGGATGACGTCCCCCACCCATGAATTCCAACGAACCGTGTGAGCCACCCGCGTTGAGCGACAAAACCGAGCGCGATTTTGCCAACGCCGCCATTTACTACCACCCGGAAGGTTACGACACCAGCCAGCAAAAGCTGATGGGCCGGCACGCTGCGGGCGAAGGCTTTTTAAAAGCCTTTAGCCAACACCACCAACAGCTTCCCCTGTACTGCTATGCGGCCCGGCAAGTCCACGCGGAACACTTTAGCCAAAAGGTGAACGGCTGGTATGCTGAGCGACCGACCGAACAGACCGACGGCCAGTCCAAAGCAAAGCTTCCGGTCCGATGGATTCCCTTTCATCAGCCGCAACAGTTACAAGCGCCGGGATGCCTATTTTTGCCAGGTCCGGGCCTTACCCGCCATGCCTGGGAACGCCGCCACGCGGACCAAGCGGCCTATAGCTTGTGCGGTATTACGCATACCACCTCTTCTCACGGCGTTATGGATGCCGTAGGAGACTGGCTGCTAGCCCCAATACAGCCCTGGGATGCGGTGATTTGCACCACGCAATCGGTTAAAACCATGTTGCAAGGCATGCTGGGCCACTGGGGCGAGTACCTCGGCCAACGATTCGGAGGCGTTAACCCGGTTTCCCCAAGCTTGCAGCTTCCCGTCATTCCTCTGGGTGTGGAAGCTCACCTGTTTCGTGCAACGGATACCTGGCAGGCGCAGCGTCAAAAATTGCGCTACCGCTACCGCATTGCCGCGGATGATGTGGCTTTTCTGTTTGTGGGGCGGCTGAGTTACCATGCCAAAGCGCACCCCTACCCCATGTTTGTGGGTCTGGAGCAGGCAGCGCGTCGTTTTCAGCAGTCGTACCCGGATCGTCACGTTCATTTGCTGATGGTGGGCTGGTTTGCCAACGAAGCGCTTGAAAAACAGTTTAAAACCGCCGCCGAAAAGCTATGCCCCCATGTTACCGTCCAGTTCATCGACGGTCGTCCGGCAGAAACCCGCCAGTACATTTGGGCCGCCGCAGATGTGTTTACCTCGCTTTCAGATAATATTCAGGAAACGTTTGGCCTAACGCCCATTGAGGCAATGGCGGCCGGTCTGCCTGTTGTGGTCAGCGATTGGGACGGCTACCGAGAGACCGTGCGCCACGGGGTGGAAGGGTTTACCATTCCCACCGCCTTGCCTGCCCCCGGCTGCGGAGAAGATTTGGCCCTTCGGCACGCAACGGAAATAGATAGCTACGACCGCTACATTGGGTATGCCAGCCAAATGACCGTGGTGGACATTCCGGCGACCACGGAAGCCTACTATACATTGCTTAGCCAGCCCGCCCTTCGCCAACAGATGGGAGCGGCCGGACGCCAGCGCGCGGCAACCGTATTTGACTGGCCCGTCATTATTCGTCAGTACGAAGCGCTATGGCAGTCCTTGGGCGATTGTCGCCAGAGCCAGGGGGTAAGCCACCTGGTAGCCGCCCGACAAGCACATCAACCGGCCAATCCACTTCGCGATGACCCGTTTCGTTTATTCGCACACTACCCAACCGTCACCATAGACGCCCACACGCCCATTCGCCTCAGTACCGGGCTAACCCTCAACACGCTTCGGTTGGCCACGGAAACGGAAATGAACACCTTGGCCGCGCGGTTGCTCTTGTCTCCAGAGCATTGGCAACGCCTGCTAACCACCCTCACGCGCCAGTCTCCCCAAACGCTGACGGTAGCAATGTTGGCCGAAACCATGCCAGAGCAGCCCTGGCCTGGACTGGTGAGAACCCTTGGCTGGATGGCCAAACTGGGCCTGGTGGAATTGGAACCCTTGGATTCTCTCCGGCAGTGGGATCCAGCAGATACGGCTTTGTCGGCAAGCACTTCAGAAGCACTCGCAGTTCCTTCTTGCTTTCCGTAGTATTGCGATTGCCACCAGCAAGCATGTCAAAATGCCCGAACCCCCTGCGGTTCGGGCATTTTGTTGAGGCAGTACAAACAATGAGTCCTAAAATAGCGGTATTGAATTAGGCTCTGCTAAACAGAGAACTGCTGAGGCTTCCCAGGCCACCACTGCGAGGGGCGCTGAACAGAGAACTCCAGCTTGAAATCTGGTTGGAATCCGTAACGTCTTCGCTGCCGTCATCGTTGAGGATGCCATCTCCATTCTGGTCTGCCCGAATCCGGGTATTGGTGCTGCTCGTTCCATCGGTGCCCGTTAAGGTAACCCGGCGACCATCGGCTGCGAACAGGTTCACGCGGCTATTCACCACATTGCCCTGAGCATCCATTTCTACCTCGCCGTCGTTGGTGGTTAGTCCAAACGTATCCGTCACCTGGCTGGAGCCATCGTTGTTGTTGACGGTTTCGTTGGCGGCGCTGTAGGTGCCACCGTTAAAGGCAAACAGCGAACCGTTGTTGTTAAAGGTTAGCGAGCTGTTTTGCGCCCCTTGGAACAGGCCACTCGTTGTAACGGTGCTGTCTTGGTTAACGACAACGCCCTCGCTGGTGGACACCACCGCATCACTGGTATTGACCTGGCCGTTGGTGTCAGTGATGTTTCCATCGGCATCCGTCACCACGTTCAATGAAGCGTCTCGGGTGCTGAGCGTCGCGGTCTCTGTTGCCAGAACACCGGCGCTACCAGCCTCGTTGTCTACGAATGTATCCACGGTTTGCTGTTGGCTGGCCAGTATGGCGCCTGAATTAACGGACAGGTTGGAACCGTTTTCATCGGTTAATATCGTGCTTTCGGTTACACCAATGGCGGCGGTATCTAAAATAGCGGCCGAAGTGGTAGCGTTAACCACGTTGCCATCCGCATCTCGAACCGTATTATCGCTGGTGGCAAGCGAGCTGCTGGTGTTGGCGAACGTTCCCACCTGGTTGGTTTCTGAGGCCACCAAGCTTCCGTTACTGCTCAGTACAATGTTTTCTTGGTCCAGCGTGTTTACCGTGTTGCTGGTGCCAATCAGCGTGCTGTTATTTTCAACCGTTCCAGAACCGTCACCCAGGGTGGTCACCGAGCTGCTGCCCGCTGCCACATCGGCTTGCCCTTGCGCTACCGTGCTAGTGGTGCTACGCGTTAGGTTGGCGGAATTGGTTGTTTCGTTGCCGTCAGCGTCCACGGTGGTTTCTATCAGGGTGGCGCTATCTAAAGTGGTTCCCGTGTTACTGACAGCCGTGGAATCGGTTACCAGGCCGGTCGTAAAGTCGGTAACGTTGCCGTTGGCTTCAAACAGTGTGCCTTGTGAGGTGTTGGCGGTGGTTACGTTCAGTTCGGACTGATTAGCGCCCACACCGCTTTCACTGATCAGGGTGGTTCGTACACCGCTACCATCGGCATTCACGTCTCCCACATCCTGAACATTGGTGTTCAGTTGGGTGGCGCTGACACTGTTGCCTTCTATGAGGGTGTTACTGCTGTTGTCAGAAATCAACACGTCGCCATTAGCATTCTGGCTGTCCAGGGTGGCGTTGGTAATGTTGCCACTGACAAACTCGGTGGCTGCCACGGTATTGCTAACCGTATCCGTATTGCTTTCCAGGTGAAGATTGCCATTGCCATCGGCCAGTAGGGCACCGGTGTTGGTACTGCTAGAGCCGGTTAAAACGGATGTGGTAGACGCGTTAATATCCGTAGACGTGCCTTCGCTTACGAAGCTGTTGCCCTGGCCATCGCTGCCACCGGCCACAAACTCGTTGTTCACAATGCCGCTCACGGAGGTGGTGTCTCCGGCCAAGCTGTCGCTTGTGCCCTGAGAGATGACCAAGGCCTCGCCGGTATTGCTGTCTAAGGCGCCTCTGGTTTCAATTTCGGTACTGTTGATTGCAAAATTGTCGTTGGTGGTTACAATTTGGCCATCCTGGCTGTTGGCCGCATACACAAAGGCGTTGCCATCCGCGCTAACCGTTCCGGCTTCGGTGTCTCGAACCCATTCTGTGTTAATGGCCGTTGAGCTTGCGGTGGCGTTATCGCTATTGAGTAGCGAATTGGAAGTCACAATTCCCGTATCGGGGTTCACAGTGGTGTTATTCACCAATGTGTTGGTGGTGGTGGCGCCAGAAACATTGACCTGTTCGTCCAACTGGGCAGCCGAATCGCTAAAGGCGCTCACGTTGCCGTTATCGTCAACAGTGCCACCTTGAATGGTACCCGTTTCCACCTGAACGCCTTCCGTTTCTGTAATGGCGGTGGCAGTGTTGCCAAAAATGCTCACGTTACTAACGGTGCCATCGGGGTTGTCGACCGTTGCACCATCCTCTACGGCGGCAAATTGTGCCACACCCTGTTGAGAGATCAACACATCATCTGTGTGGGTGGTTCTCAGTGCGCTGTTGTCGGTTACCACCACGTCGGAACTGGCCGTGCTAGAGCGGACGGTGCCCTCTTCGACAATAGTCGTTCGATTGGCAGGATTTTCCAACTCGTTGCGAGTGAGTGTGCGTAAGTTACGTACAGTCAATTCTCCTGGACTCATCGTGCTCTTTCGCCTCCTAAAGTGCAACAGGAATATGCAGGGGGTTTAGTAATTGGGACGACACCTATGCTTTATGCTATAGGTATATAAAAACAATATTTGATCTAAACTTGATAGATATACCTAACAAATAAATCTTTTGTTACATTCATATATTTTTTATAACTCTAAAAACAATATAAAAGATATATACCTGCTTTTGTATACACGCGGCTGCAGTTGCAACAGTCCGTTACACACACAGGCAGAACATCCCCTGCGAAACACCGCTTTGACGAAGCCCTTTGGTTTGACTATGATGCTGGGGTATCTTTTTTTTAGTAAAAGTAACCTGCTTGCCTGCGCCGTTAGCTCAGCTGGATAGAGTACATGGCTTCGAACCATGCGGTCGGGGGTTCAAATCCCTCACGGCGCACCAGCTTTTTAGCCTTAAATGCAAAGCTTCCCACAGCAGCTCAGGATGTTACTGAGCTGCTGTTGTTTGAAGCCTGGCCACAGCCTCCACCCACCCGACCGAAGCAAATTGTAGCTAGAGACACCCATGTGACTCAAGCCTGACCGGGAACTTCTCTCGCTATGTTGAGTCTTTAAGAAAACACTGTGCCCCTCTGGTGTGGGCAGTGCACAATGCTGAAACATTGGCTCGACTTGCACTTTTTTGCTGGGGGGTTCAGGTTTTTGGGGATTCAGGTTGTTGGGGATTCAGGCTCAATGTCCACCACTCACGATTCGGATAAAACGCCTGCCGCGGCGTTAAATTATGGCCTTATCGGCAATGGACGCATCGCAGCGTTGGTGTCGCACGTGGGTAGCCTGGACTATTTATGCATGCCCGCATTCGACAGTCCCTTTGTTTTCGATCGGCTGTTGGACAGCGCGCACGGTGGCCACTTTTTGATTGAGCCATTGCCGTTGGAAGCCTACCGGGTAACGCAACAGTACGAAAAAAATAGCAATGTACTGGTCACCACCTATCAGTCCGAGTTTGCATCGTTTGCCCTGCACGACTTTTGCCCGCGTTGGGAAATATGGGATGGAAACCAATCCCACACCCCGGCAGAACTCTATCGCTACATTGAAATACTCTCTGGAGAGCCCGAGGTTCGGGTGCATTTTCATCCCAAAAGCGGTTATTCCGAGGCGTTGTCTCCCTGTCTAATCCTGAACGAATCCACGTTGAGTTGCGCCCACGGTGAGCAATCGCTCTTTCTGGTATCCAACAGCCCGCCCGAGGAAATTATTGGACAAAGCACCCTGCGGCTTAAAGCCGATACCTTTTTTGCCCTCTCCTACGAGCAACCCGTCCACGATGCGTCGGTGGCCTCTGTAAAAGAAAAGCTGGTGCGCACCAACCAGTACTGGCAACGGTGGATTAAAAACTGCTATTTGCCCGATGAATACCAATCCACCATCATCCGTTCCGCCTTAACGCTAAAACAACTCATTTACGAACCCACCGGCGCAATTATCGCCGCCCCTACCACCAGTTTGCCAGAAATTGTTGGCGGCAGACGAAACTGGGACTACCGCTACTGCTGGATTCGTGATTCCTTTTTTACCGTCAATGCCCTTTTAAAGCTCTCCAAGTTTGAGGAAACCGAAAACTATATTGCCTACCTGACCAAAATTATTCTGGAAAACCCAAATTACCTCAAACCGCTCTACACCATTGAAGGGCGCGAGGTCCCCCGGGTTTCCACACTGGATTACCTGGCTGGCTTTGAAAACAGCACGCCCGTGCGTATTGGCAACGATGCCACCTTTCACCACCAGACCGACGCCTATGGAGAAGCCGTGCTGAGCATTTACCCGGTATTTATGGATGAGCGCGTCATTCGTAAAGATTTTGACCTGCTGTGGCGCTGCATTGAACGTTTGGTGGCGCTGGCCGTTGAAAAATTTCCGGAAAAAGACAACGGCCTGTGGGAGTTTGGAGACCGCTGTGAGCACCACACGTTTTCCAAGCTGCTTTGCTGGGTGGCGGTGGATAGAGGCTGCAACATTGCGTACCGGCTTAAAAAAGTAAGCGCCTACCGCAAATGGGGCCGCCAACGCAAAGCGATGCGCGATGAAATCCTTCGGGAAGCCTGGAACCCTTCTCTCCAGGCGTTTACCCAGGCCTACGGCGGTAACGAACTGGATGCCAGCACCCTGTTGATGCCGGTTTTAGGCTTTATCGATCCCAAAGATCCGCGTATGCTGGCCACCATTCAGCGCTCTGAGGCGCAACTGATGTTTGACGGGCTGATGTTTCGCTACACCAACGACGATGAGTTGGGTAAGCCCGAAAATGCCTTTACCATTTGCACGTTTTGGCTCATAGACGCCCTGGCCTTATCGGGCCAGAAACGCAAGGCCCGGCAGTACTTTGAGCAACTGCTGGCCTACGGCAACCCGTTAGGACTTTTTTCTGAAGATATTAACCAGAGAACCCGGGAATTGACGGGAAATTTTCCGCAAGGTTACACCCATGTGGCCATTATTAACTCGGCCATGTTATTGGCAGACCGTTAGACAATGCGACTGCGTGCGAAAGGAATGTTGCCATGAACTCAGCTTCTGTTGTCCCGTGCAACCAAACACCCACAGCCCCCACAACAGACAAAGCCTTGAACCGGCTGGTTATTGTCTCCAACCGAGAGCCCTACAGTATACAAACCAACGGCCAGGAAGTGTGGCTGGAAAAGACCCCAGGAGGGCTTGTTTCTGCGCTGGACCCGGTACTGCGGGAACGAAACGGCCTGTGGATCTGTTGGGAAGGCGCGCCCAAAAAAGTGGCCGAATTTGACGATGTTTCCACCCTGGAAAACGACATTGACCTGGATAATCTGGACTTGCCCTACGAAATTCAGACCGTTTCTCTCACAGAGGCCGAGATTAACCACTACTACTACGGCTATGCCAATACCCGCATTTGGCCCCTGTTCCATTACTTTGTGTCTCGGTGTAATTTTTTCGATGAGCGAGACTGGCCCAACTATCAGAGCGCCAACCAAAAGTTTGCCGATGCCATTGTGGCGCACACCACGGCACAAGACTGGATTTGGGTGCAGGATTATCACCTGCTCCTAGTGCCGGAAATGGTGAGGGCGGAGGCTCCCGAGCGGAATTTAGGCTTTTTTCTCCATATTCCCTTTCCTGCCCTGGAGGTGTTTAAGGTACTGCCCCGACGAGAGGTTATTTTAAGGGGCATGTTGGGCAGTGATCTCATTGGTTTTCATGTGCCCGAATACGTAAAGTATTTCCTAGACGCCGTTGAGGCCCTGATTCCCACGTCGGAAGCCCAGGTCGATCGCGAGCAACACAAAATTGTTTACCACGGACGAACCATTCAAGTTCGTGCCTTTCCCATTAGCATCGATTGTCAACAAATTGAGCAGCTTGCCCTCAGTGAAACCATGCAGGAAAAGGCCTGGGCCTTGCGAGACCAGTATACCGTGGAGCGCATTGGCCTGAGTGTGGACCGGCTGGATTATACCAAGGGCATTTTAGAGAATTTAGAGGCGCTGGACGTCTTTTTTGAAAAGTACCCCGACTACAAAAAACGGTTTTCGTTCATTCAAATAGCGGCCCCCACCCGCACCGAAGTGCCCGAATACCAGAAGCTTAAAGAGGAGATCGATCAGGCCGTTGGAAGGATAAACGGAAAGCACGCCCAGGATAATTGGGTACCCATCCACTACTTTTATCGCAGTTTTCCGCTACAGGAAGTGTTGCCCTACTTTATGATTGCCGATGTGGCGATGGTCACCCCGTTGCGCGATGGCATGAATTTAGTGGTCAAAGAATACTGCGCCGCCAAGGTCGATTTGGGGGGCGTCTTAATGCTCAGCGAGTTTACGGGCGCGGCCTCTGAGTTAAAAGAGGCGCTGCAGATCAATCCGTTCCACATTGAACAAATGGCCGATACCCTTTACAGCGCGCTGCACTTACCCCCTGAGGTGCGAGAGAGTAAAATGCGCGCCCTTCGCAAGCACATTCAGCAAAATAACATTCAACACTGGGTGCGCTCCTACATGGAAGCCTTTGCCAATGTCCTCCATCATTCTTAACTACTGGCAGCAACAGCCGCAGGGGGTTCTGGGGCTTATGCTGGATTACGACGGCACGTTAACGCCCATTGTTAGCCAGCCGGAGCAGGCCCATTTAACGCAAACACAACACGATCTTCTCGTGCGGCTGTGTCGTTTGCCCAACATACGGGTTGCCATCGTCAGCGGTCGCTCGGTTGAACAACTGCGAGGTTTTTTGGGCCCTGGATTTCAAGGAGAAGCCCTCCTGCTCTGTGGTCTTCACGGAGGAGAAATCTACGCCCTGGAAACCGGCGCCTATTTGCTCTCTGCAACAAATAACGAACACACCGCCGCTGCCGAGCTGTTTCGGCAAAGGCTCCTTGCGCGGCTTGAATCAAACCTTTCCCAAGCGCCGGGTTGGCTGCCGCCTGGCTTGCTGGTGGAAGATAAGGCGCAATCGGTGGCGTTGCACTACCGGTTGGCCAACCCCACCATTAAAGAGCAAGCCGTTTCCATTTTTTACGACTGTTTTAACGCCCAGCCCACGCTAAGCACCCACTTTAGGGTTCAGCCTGGTAAAGAAGTGCTGGAACTGGTGCCTCAATCTTACAGTAAGGCCAGTGCCGTTGGATTTTTGTACAACCATTGGTGCGTAAACGGCCAAGCAACACTAAAGCCCTGCTTTATTGGCGATGATTTGACCGATGAGGACGCCTTTTTGGCCGTGCATTCCTATCAAGGGCTTTCTGTTTGTGTGGGCAAAACCCTGGCTGAAACGCACGCCAAACACACATTGGCTAACGTTCAAGCGGTCTACGAAGCGCTCAGCGCCCTGACCGGCAACTAAGGCCAATGCGCCTCATCGCTCGTTTTTTCAGTAGCAACAGCGGTGCTAACGTCCGTTTTGTATGAGAATAAAATTTGGAGATAAGGGGACTCGAACCCCTGACCCCCTGCTTGCAAAGCAGGTGCTCTACCAACTGAGCTATATCCCCTTAAAAAACGGAACGATGTAACCGCAGCGAGTGCAAGCACGCGTTTGAATAGCCGTTCATTTCAAAGGTAAACCTGATTGTAGGGGAGTTGTCGGCGGCTGACAAGCGCCAGTTTAGACGACACGGCGGACGAAAATACGGCGCTAAACGGAAGGCAGGTAAAACACACGCTGGAGCGGGATTCAGCCCCATGCTGTAACAGTTCGGTTACATAAAGGCAACCGGCTTGCTTGAGGACGCTTAAGCAATTATACAGTTTGTACACAAACACCAAACTGGCCGAAAAATGCCGGAAAACCCGCGCAAATGAGGACTTTTCGGGAACAATGGTTGCCAAACAAGTAGGTTAACACTCGCCAGCACGCGGGCGGGATGGATGAAGATGGATTTTGGTTTAAACAATCCCGATGCAACGCTTCTGGCGGAACGTCATCCCACGGGGAATTCGCTCCCCAGCCGCCGCTGTGGAAGCGGGCGATGCAGTTGCAGTTTCAGTCACTCTGGGGCTTGGGTTTACCCGTTGACAGACAAAGAATTAAACAGATTGACAAGGGGAACGAGGGGAAAAGAGGGCGTGACCTAGAAACGCCCATTTATTGACGAACATTGATGCGTCAAATACCCCCGATGACAGCCGTCACCGGGGGTTTTGTTTTACACGCACAATTAATGTACGTGGATGGGTGTGCTCAATACAGCCCAATGCCTGTTAAGGCGCCAGACGAATGCGAGAAACGGTATGGGTGCCCTGCTCGGTGACAAACAAGGTATTACTCAGGGTATCCAGCAATAAGTTATAGGGCTTGTTAAGCCCAGAGGCCAGCACGTTCACCTGCCCGTTGGGGGCCACACGCACAATGTTGTTTTGCAGGTAGTTGGCCACGTACAGCTGGCCACTGCGCGGATCCAACACCAGGCCAATGGGGCCGTTTAAACCGCCGCCTTCCACCAGCACTGTTTTTTGGCCATTGCGCGCCACTTTGTAAATCAGGTTTTTAGAATAGTTGGCCACGTACATATCGCCGCTACCACTCATGGCCATACCCGTAGGCCCCGCAAAGCCACTGGCGTAGGTTTCTACGGAAAGCTTTTGGCTCGTGGGGCTGCCACCGGCCGTGGGCGGGGTAGGCTTGTTGCCGCTGTTAGTACTAGCAGTCGTGTTTGCCGGGGTTAGGGGTTTGTTGGGTTGCGTTTTGGCCTGCTGTTGCGTAAGCACGGCCAGTTTTCTTTGTGCCAGGGTGTATTTACTATCCTGAGACGGAATTTTTTTGAGTTCCTCAATGGCCAGGGGAAACTTGCCCAACTTTTCGTAGGTGAGGGCCAGGTTGTAACGGGCCTGCTGATCCTGAGGGTTGAGCGTCAGGACTTTGTAAAAGGACTGCTCCGCGTTGGCATAGTCGTGCGTTTGGTAGTAGACGGAACCCAGGTTAAAGTAGGCGTCGGAATACTGGGCATCGGCGCGGGTGGCCTGCTGAAAGAAGCGAATGGCGTCCGTACTGTTGCCCTGCGTGTAGGCCGCAATCCCCTGATCGTACAGACGGGTTGCTTCTGGCGTGGCCGCCTGCACCCACCCGGTGGTGAGTAGCCCGGCGCACAACAAGCCCAGTAGCCCCAGGCGGCAGACCGCAGGGAGCGGTTTAAAAGAAGCACTGATGAAAAGGGTCATAACCGGTAATCCTCCGGGCTGTTGTCACGGTATGATGAGGATGGGATGCGAAACGGTAGAGATACCAGACGACGCCGAACGGTCTGTTCGCTCCTCGCGGAGACCCAACTTTGCTTATTATAATAACGACTGGCCTCAGAGAACAGGGTTCCGAGCAAATCCCCCTGCCGTGGTCAAAATCTATCGAAAACAATGCAAAACACGGCGGCCATTGGCCAAATACCCGCCGTTTCTCCCTTTCTTCCACGGTCAGTTTCAGGAGCGTACCCAGCCGTTGCAAGATACTCAAGGCAGCATTGAAACCCTGGTGATCGATCTTCAAAAGGCGGTTACCGTTGAGCGGGAACACCGCTACAGTAACGTGCAGGGGCGTCGGCAAACGTTTGATCAATTTATTCAAAAAACCCTCCGGCAGTTGTCTCGAACCCTGCCAGAGGCCGCCCCTGAGCATTGGCAACCGCTCCTGCAGCGGTTTACGCGCTACCCCTGGATGGACATGGGAGGCCGCATGGCTGCCCTGGAAACCCTGGACGAGTTGATTTTGGCCCTCAAACAGGCCTTGGTTCGTCCGGCCCTTCCCAAAGGGGGAGAACGTCTCCAGTGGGATTTGCAGGAAACAGCCGCCACTGCTGGGCAAAATACAGAAAGCCCCGGCGGATCTTCGGCAACCAAGCTGGAGACCAAGTTGGCGAGCAGGTTCGATACCCGCAGTCCGGTGGAAACCCTTCGCGGAGTGGGTCCCAGGGTGGCCAAGCTGCTTCACGCATTAGAGATTCATACGGCTGGCGATCTGCTCTACTACTTTCCACGCCGTTATCTGGATTATCAGCACCGATGCCCCATTCGCTCGGTGGAAAACGGCCAGGATGTCACCATTGTGGGCACTGTTCGCTCCGCCTCGGTGTACGATGCCAAGCGTCGGCAGCTGACGATTTTAAAAATAACCGTGGCCGATGACACGGGTCGAGCCGAAGCACACTGGTTTTTTGCGGGGAGCAGTCGCGCATTGGCCCACAGCACCCAGGCCCGCTACCCCAAAGGCGCAGAAGTGATGATCTCTGGGAAAGCCCGGCGCGACGCCACCACGGGAGTGCTTTCCTTTGAGCGACCCACCGTGGAAGTGTTACAGGAAGCCGCCAGTAGCCCGGAAGACGATGCCGACGGCGGGACACTCTTCCCTTCCCCTTCGTTGCACGCGGGCCGTATTGTGCCCGTGTACGCCCTGACAGAAGGTCTTCACCTCAAAAGCCTTCGCAAACTCATTCACCAAACGCTGCAAGAGAGCTTGCCCGGCCTACAAGACCCTTTGCCATCAAGCATTCAAGCCGAGTACAATCTGCAACCTCTGGCAGAGGCGCTGCAACAGGTTCACTTTCCCGATAGTTTACCCCAGGCGGAAGCCGCCCGCCGTCGTCTGGTGTTTGATGAACTGTTCTATCTGCAACTGCACCTGGCCAACACCCGGGCCCGCTTTAAGCAGCAGGTACAGGGGTTACGCCTGCACAGGCAGGCGGGTGGTTTTGTCGATCAACTACTGGCAAGCCTGCCATTTGCACTAACCGGGGCGCAGCAGCGTGTTTTTGCGGAAATTTGTCAGGATCTGGAAAGCCCAGAGCCGATGTATCGCTTACTCCACGGCGATGTGGGCAGTGGTAAAACAGTCATTGCAGCACTCACACTCCTGATGGCGGTTGAAAACGGCTACCAGGGAGCCATTATGGCGCCCACCGAAATTTTAGCGGAACAGCACTACCAAAAATTTGTGAACTGGTTTACCCCGCTGGGCGTTCGTGTGGCCTTGGTGGTAGGAAAAACCGGCACTAAGGAGCGTCGAGCGCTACGTCAGGGCTTGCTGAACGGTCAAATTCATGTGGCCATTGGCACGCACGCGCTCATTCAGGAAGATGTGGCCTTTCGCAACCTGGGCCTGGTGGTGGTGGATGAGCAACATCGCTTTGGGGTTCGGCAGCGCGCCCGCCTGAGAGACAAAGGCGAGGCCACGGAAATGCTGACCATGACTGCCACCCCTATTCCACGAACGCTGACCATGACGCTTCATGGCGATCTCGACGTTTCCACCCTGGATGAGCGCCCGCCTGGCAGAACGCCGATCCATACCCAAATTATCCGCCCATCGGAACTTCGTACCGCCTACGGCCTTATTCGGCAGGAGCTGGCCCGAGGACGACAGGCGTACGTGGTCCTTCCGCTTATTGAAGAATCTGAAACCCTTTCGGCCAAGGCGGCAACGACGGAAGCCGCCCACCTGCAAACAGAGATTTTTCCCGAGCACCGGGTCGGACTTCTGCACGGCAAACTGTCTGCCGAGGAGAAAGAGGCGGTGATGCGCGAGTTTGCCCAGGGAAAAACCCATATTTTGGTGAGCACCACCGTGGTGGAGGTGGGGGTGGATGTTCCCAACGCCACGTTGATGATGATTGAAAATGCCGACCGCTTTGGTTTGGCTCAGCTCCATCAGCTCCGTGGTCGTGTGGGCCGTGGCCAGCATGCTTCCACCTGCCTGTTGGTGGCTCGTACACAAACCAGTGCGGCATTGGAGCGGCTTCAATGGTTGGTTGAATATGATAACGGCTTTCTTCTGGCTGAAAAAGATCTAGAAATCAGGGGTCCTGGCGACTATCTGGGAACTCGTCAGAGTGGTCTGCCAGACTTTTTGCTGACCGATCTGGTTCGAGATCAGGCCATTTTGCAGCAGGCGCGCGCGGCGGCCCAGGCGCTTTTTGTACAGCATACGGATTGGGCCTTGCAGTACCCTGCCCTGGCCCAGGCTTCTAATCAGCATAACCAGGGGGTTTTGAGTGTGCTGGGTGCCGGGTAGCTATTGTGATCGTGTCTTTCTTTTCTCTCCTTCCTTCCTTCCTTTCTTTCTTCTCCCAAGGGGAGGCCTCCCCTTGGGAAACCCCCGCACGAGGGACGCCGTCCCCCGTGAACCCCCAAAAGCAAAGCGGCTATCTATCGCGCCTGCTTCACGGACGCCTTTGGCGTCCTGAGACGCAGCGGCGCTGATTTTTGTTTAGGAGGTGCAAGTTATAAAAAAAGCCAGCAAGCCCACTTTAATCCCAACGGCGCGGATACCAAGCTTTGGCACAAAAAAATGAAAATGTAGCCAGCGAGCCGACTTTGCCACGCAGTGGCGGTGGAGGCGACGCGTCAACGGAGACCTTCTATTAACCCACACCCCACCAACCAAAGCATTTATCCACATTGACGGAAGTCTGAAACCACGCGCAGTGGTTTCAGCGGGGGATACCCAAGGGGAGGCCTCCCCTTGGGGAGAAAGAAAAACAGATCACCCAGAATTCTAACAGTCTCCCCTACCCCCCCAACCCTTCGCGGATGAACCTGCTCTGTGCTACAGTGCCAAACATTGTTATTGAGCAATCGTTGGAGCACAGACCGCCTCGTGAACTTGGATTTTTCTCCCTGTCCGTTTCAGCAGTTAACGGTGGTGGGCTTGGGCATGATTGGTGGCTCGGTGGCGATGGCGGCCCGGGAACGCTGGCCGGATTTAGTCATTCGCGCCGTGGATTCCAATGCCGAGGCGTTGCAGTTTGGCCTGCGGCACGACATTGTAAACCAGGTACAGCTTGGCGAACTACCCACGGACTGGGGGGACGACGCTTCTGGAGAGCATTTGGTTGTGCTGGCGTCGCACCTGTCGGTGAACGAGGTGACGCTGCAAGCGTTGGCCCCGAGGGTGCAAGGACGCGCTGTGGTGGTCACGGATTTGGGTAGCTGCAAACGACGCATTGTGGAACTGGGCGACCGGCTGCTGCCGGGGCAGTTTATTGGGGCTCACCCGATGGCGGGCAAAGAAAAGGCGGGGATCGATCACGCCACCGCGCTGATGTTTACGGGTAAAACCTTTATTGTGTGTCCAACGCCAGCCAACCAGCAGGCACCGGCCCTGGAACGCCTCAAGCTGTTTATTCAAGGCTTGGGGGCTCGCCCCACGGAGCTGGACGCCACGATCCATGACCAATACATGGCCTATGTCAGCCATCTACCGCAGTTGTATTCTATTTTGCTCACCAACCTGATTGCAAAACACGAGCCTGCTCGACTGCTGACCTATCACGGTGGGGGAATTGACGATCAGCTAAGGCTGGCGGCCAGCCCTTACGGAATGTGGGGCGATATTTTCTCTCAAAACGCAGACCACTTGCGTCAGGTGCTCGATGAAATGATGCAATTGCTTCAACAGGCCCGGCAGGATTTGGATCAACCCGAAATGGCGCAGTGGTTTCAGACGGCCAACCACATGCACCAGGCGTTTCACGCTTTGCGTCAGCCCGTGCATCTTGTCCCCTAGGGCATTAGGTTCTCTACTAGGTAAGTGTGCTCCACGAGCAGTGTTGGCTTAACCGCCCCGGCGAAGCGCCACCACCACGAGTAACAGCCCGCCCACGGTGGCGGCAATGCCAATGGGTTGGGGAATGGGCACGGTTTCTTCTTTGGTGGTGGTAGCCTGGAGTGGGCCAATATCGAGCACTTTTTCCTGCGAGGTGACGGTAATGCCCGGCAGGCTGAGCGCGGCAACCCCGCCAATGGCTAACAGAACCCCCACAATCAGTAGTATGGATTTCATGCAGGAACGCCCTCCAGTTTGAGACACGGACAGAGATACTCTCTATATTTTAACAGGACATTTTAAGGCCTATCGGAGCAACCCCAAACTGGTTTAACAAGTTTGGGGCCAAATGGTTAAGGCTATGTTTTTGGCCGAGCGGAAAGCGCTTTTACCGCACTTTTTGACTACAATAGACGGAAAATAATTTTTTCTTCTGCCTGCTGTGTGGGTGGCCGCGCCTTACACCTGATTTCCCCAGGTTTCACCCCTCCCTTTTTTACCATCTTTAGGAGCTTTTATTGCCATGACCGCTGTGCCTGCCCTTCCCCCAACTGCCTCTCAAGCGTTCGAGTCTTCCAATCCATCTGGCAATAATTCAGGTAACGCCGCAGCAACGACGGTTTTGGAAGTTTCCATTGCTTGTCAGGCCGAGCAGGCCGACGGGTTGGGAGAAATGCTCTGGGCGGTGGAGGGCCTGCTGGCCATTACCGAAGATTACCGCGTGGATGCCGAGGGCGTGGAACAATGGAATGGCCTGCGTGTGATCATTGTCCACTCGGCGGAAGTGCTGCAAAATCTGGCGTCTCTGCTGGAAACCTTGCCCGGGTTTTCTCCTGCCAATCACTTTTTGGGCGAACCCAAACAGATACAGCCCGCAGACTGGGCAGAAAGCTGGAAGCAGTTTTGGCACGTGCAGCACATTACCAACCGGCTGACGATTTGCCCGAGCTGGGAGGAGTACACGCCGACTACCCCCACCGAAACTGTTTTAAAACTGGATCCGGGTAGTGCTTTTGGCACGGGAACGCACGAAACCACCCGCCTGATGCTGCGCTGGCTCGAAGATCTGACACAAGGCGTTTCGTTGGAGGAGTTAAACGGACCGGTGCTGGATTTAGGAACGGGTTCGGGTATTTTGGCCATTGATGCCGCCAAGTTGGGCTGGCGATCCATTACGGCCATTGATATCGATCCACTGGCGGTGACCACCGCCCAGGAGAACCTGACGGCCAACCAGGTGAGCGAACACATCACCGTGAGCGCCCAACCGCTGGAGGCTTTGCCCGTTGAGCCACCGTACCGGCTTATTTTAGCAAACATTCTCGCACCCGTTATTATGGCGCTGCTGCCGGAAATAACACGGCGCTTGGCGCTAGAAGGCACCCTGCTGGCCAGTGGCATTATTGCCAGCGCGTTGCCCGAGCTTCAGCAAGCGTTGCGCGAGGCGGGCTACACCCAGTTGGAACATCGCCAGGAAGGCCCCTGGTTTGCCATCAAGGCTACGGCTCCGCTTGTTTCGAGAAATGCCAGTTAATGCAACCCGCCGACAGACCGCTCATAACGCCTGAAAAGCCACGCAAGCACGTGTTTGTGTCTCTGCCAACGGAAAGCGCAATGCAGCTGGAAGGCTCTGAAACGGAAGATTATCCACAGCCCTACACGCTGAAGGATGCCGATGCGCTACACTACCTGCGGCAGGTCTTGCGGCTTAAACCGGGTAGCAAGCTTCTGCTCAGAGACCGAACCACCCCACTGCAACTGTTGGCCACCCTGGTTGAGTATCAGCCTCGCCAGGCCACATTGCTGCTGGAAGC
Organism: Candidatus Melainabacteria bacterium; assembly: GCA_033763415.1. GTDB lineage: Bacteria > Cyanobacteriota > Vampirovibrionia > Vampirovibrionales > JAJTHC01 > JANRKP01. The sequence goes on from JANRKP010000006.1 coordinate 147,396, forward strand.
TCGCGGCTTGGCCAGGGGGATGCAACAGGGGCCCAAAGTCCTTTTGGGAATGGCCCTGATTAAGGAGCAACGCTGGGATTGGCTGCTGCAAAAGGCCACCGAACTGGGGGTGTTTGCGGTGGTTCCCCTGCAAACGGAGCACAGCGTGGTTGCCGTTCACGATCCGCAGCGAAAACAGCAGCGCTGGCAGGCCGTGGTGGAGGCCGCCGCCGCCCAGAGTGAAAATTCCTTTTGCCCCCGGGTGGATTGGCCACAAACCCTGTCGCACTGGCTGAAAGTCGCCTCCGTTTCGGCGGGCGACAGGCGCTTTATTTTGCAGGAACGCGCCTCCAGCCATCTATCGCTTCGGCAGGCGTTGCGCGCGAATGATGCGGTAGAGACGCCTCTCAGCCCAGGTCAAACCCCTCCAGAGACCATTTGCCTGTTGGTCGGCCCGGAAGGCGGCTGGCATCGCGATGAACTGGCACTGGCCCAGGCGCATGGGTTTGAGTCGGTTTCTCTGGGGGAAAGCATTTTACGCTCGGAAACGGCCGCCTTGGCCGCTTTGGCCGCTATTCGCTACGAATGGCCAAGCGGAGGATCCCCGCCATTGTGAATGAAGTTTGAACGGAGATAGCAGGTTGTGACCCAGTTTCCACAGGCAACAACGCCAAACCCTATGGATTGGCCCCGACTGCGACAGCACCCGGTACTGGAAACCGTGGTGCAGCAGGCCCAGGCGTTGGGCGCTCGCATTTACCTGGTGGGCGGTGCGGTGCGCGATGTGTTGCGAACCGGCCAATTGCCCAAAGATTGGGATTTTGTGGTGCTGGATCCTCCGGCGGAACGGTTGGCCAAAACGCTAGCCGATTGCTTGCACGGCCACTATGTTTTATTGGACGCCGAGCATGGCATTCACCGTGTGGTGCTCGATAGTGGCGCCGCTTTGGGTGCGGAAGGCTTAACCCTGGATATTTCCGACGCCTTGGGCGGGGACTTGACCCTGGATTTACACCGTCGCGATTTAACGTTAAACGCCATGGCGCTGGATCTGCCTACTGGCGAGATTCGCGATCCTTTGGGCGGACAGTTGGATTTGGCCCAGGGTTGTATTCGGATGGTTTCCCAGGCCAATCTGTTGGCGGATCCGTTGCGGTTGTTACGCGTGTTTCGGTTTGCCGCACAACTGGCCAGCCATCCGGCAGCGGCCATTCAGGTGGAACCGCAAACGCTGGATGTGGTTCAGGCCCATGCGCCACGGCTGCTTCAGTCTGCCCCCGAGCGCATCCATTACGAGTTTTTTCGCCTGCTCAGCCAGCCGCACTGTTTTGAATCGTTGCGCCAAATGGGAAACGCGGGCTTGCTGGAGGCGATTTTGCCAGAAATGACGCCCATGCGTGAGATTCCACCCAACCGATACCACCACTTATGGCTGTGGGATCATACGCTGGAGCTGGTTCGCCAGGCGGAACATCTGTGGCCGCAGGTGCCGCAGGAGAGTCAGCGTTGCTTACAGGCGGATTTTAACCCGGCCATCAATCACCTGGGTTTGGTGAAGCTGGCAGCCCTGCTGCACGATATTGGAAAGCCCGATACGATGAATGATCAGCACCCTGAGCCGGGAAAGGTCACTTTCTATGGACACGAAGCCCGCTCGGCGGAGATGTGCAAGCCCATTTTTAAGCGCCTGCGCGTGGGCAACGATTTAGCCCAGTGGGTGACGCACTTGGTGCGCTGGCATCTCTACCCCTGCCAGTTTGGGCCAGACAGTTCGCCCCGCTCGCTGTTGCGGTTTTTTCGGCGTATGGGTCCGCATGCCGTGGATGTCATTTTTTTGGCCATGGCCGACCGAATGAGCGCCATGGGTCCGGCTTTAACCCAAACCGATCTGGATCGCTCTCTGGCCAATCATCACTGGTTGCTCAAGCAGGCGCCCGGCATGGAAGCTCGACTCAAACAGCCGCGATTGATCAACGGCAACGAGGTAATGGCCCTGCTGAATTGCGGCCCCGGCCCCCATTTGCGAACCATTTTAGACGCCGTGGAAGAGGCGCGACACCTCGGAGAACTGTCAACCGAAGCCGAGGCCAAGGCGTGGATAACGGCGCACCGCAACCGCTGGGGCGTTCCGCTTAAAAACGGATAGCCGAGATGGCCCGTGGTATTTAGAAACAAACCATGTTGCTGACAGACCCGTTGCCGGTGTAGCAAATTTGGTTGCCGTGCTGGGTGGTTTGGTAGGACAACTGAGGCGACTGAGGGTGGAGCATGCCCTTTGAATAGTTGTGCGAGGTGGTTTGCGACAAATTTAATACCTGAGAGGACAGCGTTTTGACGTATTGCTGAACGGTTGGCGATTGCTGTAACCCGGCAGTGGCCTGTTGGTAAAGGTTGGCAAACTGTACCAGGTCTTGTCCGAACAGGTTAGGGTGTTGCTGCACACTACCAATGTTTCCAAAAGTAGCCCAGTAGCCGAAGTTTCCTTGACTGTTTTGCGCTATACTGCCAGCCAGTTGTGCGGGGGTGTAATATTGCCCGTTGAACTGAATTTGCATGGTGCTGCCGGGGGGCAGTTGCGCCTGATGAACCGCCGCTTGCTCCAACAGGCCTTGAATGGTGGCCATTTTTAACGCCTGATTAGACAGCGCTATGAGTGCGTTGGCCTGCTGCGGATCCATCTGATTGGTGTTGAGCAGGTTGTAAACGGTTTGCTTCAATGCGTAGGCCTGGCTGGCGGTTTGCCCGCTGGCGGCTCCGGTTTCAATCACTCCGGCACTGGCCAAATCGGCAGCCAACTGCTGCTGGAGCGCCTGGGCGGCAGCTGAAGCGGGTGTGCCACTGTTTGTCGGTAAACTGCTCGTCGGTCCTTGGGGGCTGCCTCCGGTTAATAGGCTGGGCGCATTGCCAGCGCTACTGCCGGAAAATTGCACCAAACTGGGCATGGTAAAGGCCATTTGCTGGCCAAACAAGGTTAGGCCAAAAAAGCCAATGGCGCTTAAAATGCCCAGCAGAATGCAGTATTCTGCAATGGATTGGCCGGGTTGGGATAGCGTTACATACAGCCGCATCGGGATTGGGTGTCCACTACTTAGTTATGGAGAAATGGGCAATACTGCACAAACGATGGAAGAACCGCTTTCAGCGTGGTGTGTCGGGTGTGTGAGCATGGAAGCAAAGCATTGACAGTAATGAGTACTTATCGGCCAAAACGAAGCCAAACTAAAGTGGTGCCAATGTAAAAATGTGAGCATTGCTTAATAATGTTGGTCCTGCTTTTGTAGCAAGCAATTTTGCCGGGCGGCCGGTTTCTACTACAACAATCCTATATTGTTTCTGTGCAAACACGGGTTCTTTCCGACCTGGGTTTTCTCAGTTTTTGGGTCCTAGGTTCTTCTGTTCCTGGGCTTTCTCAACCCCCGGAATGCCCGATTTTTTGTTTGAACTGCCTTAGTGACTGTTCAGGAGTGTTTCTCAAGATGATTGCAATTATGCTGCATCACATTAAGCCGCACCCACCCACAAACCCCACCGAGTTTCTCTATAGCCTGACGCCAGAGGGGCTACGAAGCCTGATACGCGCCATTCGCTTTTGGGGCCTGGAAATTGTCTCTCTGCGCGATGTCCTCAATAGCCCAGAAGGAGCACCCAAGCCGGGCCAGGTAATTTTAACCGTTGATGACGGCTATGAAAACTTCTACCAGTACGCGCTACCCATTTTGGAAGAAGAAATGGCCCCGGCCACCGTGTTTGTGCTGCCCGGGCTGTGGGGTGGAGACAATTACTGGGACAAGGCCCACCTGCCCCCTTCGCAGCGAGACAAGCTGATGACCGCCGAGCAGATGGAGCGCCTGTGCCAGAGTGGTTGGGTAACCCTGGGCAGCCACGGGCTGTATCATCGCCACTTTGCAGAACTGTCTGCCGAAGATTTACAGGCCGAATTGCACGATTCTTACGCCCTGTTGAGCCAACGCCTGCCCGATGCCTTTTTGCCCGCACTGGCCTACCCCTTTGGCAGTTATAGCCCGGCGGTATTGCAGGCACTGGCCCAGTCTCCCTACCGGCTGGCGTTTACCACCGAAAAAGGCCTGTGGTCTCCAACGACGCAACCGTTTGAAATCCCACGCTATAACATCAATTACTGGGATCAAAACCCCATCCGGCTGATGGCCAAAAGCCTTAAAAACCGAATTTTGCCCGCTTGGTTTACCTTTCTGCCGCAGGCTCCAGGCGTTCCGTTCCAGCAGCAGGAGAAGACGCCAACCTCTCCAGCGAAAACGCCTGAACGGGTTGCGTAAAACCTTTCACATCCACCACGCCCAGGTCGGCAAAAACAAAGTGCTTTCCGGCCAGTTCTTGGGTGCGCTGGCTAACCACAATGCCCACGTTTGCTTGCCTTGTGTAGGTTTCCAGCCGGGCACCCAGGTTTACGGTAAGCCCCATTACGGTAAAGTTCTTAATTTGGTCGGCGCCAAAGTTACCCACGTATACCGGGCCCGTACTGAGGCCCACCCCAATTTTGAGAACTTTTTGCCCTTGCGCTGCCCAGTGCTGGTTGAGCGTGGTTAGGGCCTGCTGCATTTCCAGGGCCGCGTGGCAGGCACGGGCCACATGGTCTGGCTGGTGGGCGGGGGCACCAAAAAACGCCATCAATCCATCGCCCAAATATTTATCGTAAGTGCCCTGGTGTTTTAAAATCACGTTCATCATGACGTTAAAAAATTCGTTCAGCTGCTGAACCATCACCTCGGCGGACTCGTTTTCAAACGTCTGGGTAAAGTTGTGAATATCGGCAAACAGTACGGTTAGTTCTTGCCGACTGCCCCGAAGTTTATCCAGCGCCTGACGGGGGTTTGCTACAATTTGATCCATCAGCTGCGGCGATACATATTTGGAAAAGACGTGGGCCAACTGACGCTTTTCCACGTCCAACACGCTGTAACGGTACAGGCTACCGAGCATCAGGCTGCCCAGTAGCAGTGCGGAAGGACGCGCCAAGGACAGCCAGAGGCCGTTGTGCAAAAACAAGCCAAAGGCCAACACCCAGTAGAGCAACAGAAGCAACAGCCCGCCCAAAAAGCCCAATGGCAGGGTGCTGGTACGTAGCTGAATGCTCACAATGGCTGCCGCTAGCAGAAAGACAATTCCTAGAGAGAGCCACGACGGCGCCCGATGGACAAAAATACGATCGTTGAGCAGCATATCAATAGTGGTGGCCACCACTTCCGGGCCATAGATGGTGTTGCCCACCGGGGTTCGGTGTAAATCTTTTACCGTATCGCCGTAGACCACAATTTTATTGCGAAAGGACAACCGGCCCGAATCTGGATGATCGTAGAGCCGAAACAGAGAAGGGTAGCGCTCCACCTGCTGAGGGGCTTCCAAATAGCGCAGCACATCAATGACAGACACCTGTCGGTACAGATGGCCAAAGCCCAGCTCCCAGTGGGCTTTTCCGGTTTCCAACTGTTTACGGGGCGGCATGCCTGTTTGCCGGTAAATGTCATCAATCAGGCGTTTGGGGCTACGCCAGTTGATCATGAGCCGTCCGTCCTCGTTGAGTGGAATGTGCCACTGGTGCACATCGGTTTGAATTTGCAGCCCCCCGTTCTGGTAGCCCATGCCACGGACCTGGAGTAAATCCAGAACGGGCCTGAGACCCAGGTAAGAAAACCAATCGCCTTGCTGGCCACGGTAGAGCAGCGGAATCTCTCGAATCATGGCGATGCTGTCGTAGCTAACGGCGGTCATGCCCACCCCTTGGGCCGGGTTCATAAAAAAGGGTTCCAATGGGTTCACGCTACAGTAGCTGGACGCCCGAGCCAGCGGATTGGGAATGACTTGGGTGAGCAGGTGGTTTAACCGGTGGGGCGTCATGGCTTCCAACAACGACAGACGTTGCTGAAATACTTTTTGATAGCCCCAATGCAAGCAGTAATCTTCGTAAAAGCGAGGCAAAAACGAGGTTTGGCCAGACAGATAAACGCCCGAACGCGGCTGACCAAACCGAAACCAAAGCCCGTGAAGGCGTTGTGCACTGCCTGTTTGCCAACTGTAGCCATTGGGCGCGTTTTCCAAATTAAACCGTAGCGAGGAAGGCTCTGCTGGCGGCTGGGGAAGGGCGTCATCCAATGGTGGAAAGAAAGGCCCCAAAAGCGGATTCCACAGCGGGGGAGGAATTTGAGCAACCGAAGAAACCGTTTTAGACGAAGTACTGCCAGGCGACCGCATTGGAGAGGGATTGCTTAGCAACCATCGTTGCCACACGTAGCGCAGCAACTGATCGTCCAGCAGCGGTTCCAGCACGTAGGTTTGAATGGCCTGACTGGTGTCCTGCGCCTTTTCCCACGCGTTTTTTTCAGCCTGCCGTTGTTCAAACTCTTTGAGTGGCAGATCCATAAACGTGGCCAAGTACACGTTGTGGGTACCGGCAATGGCCTGGTGCAGGGGTTCGTCCTCCTGCGGATCGCGCAGGGTTTTTAGTTCAATATCCAGCACAATGGCCCGGGCGCCTTCGCGGTTTAAAAAGCGAATCACTTCCGCCAGCCGGTTGCGCGGAAGCATCCGGTTTTTGAGTCCGAACTCCGGCTGGGCGCGCGCCTCGTTTTCCGTCCGCTGGTCCAGCCCAATAATGACAATATCTTTAGAAGGCTGTAGCAGTTCAGAGCGGGCCATTAGGCGAAAATCCAGCAGGACCTGCTCCATGCGGTCTAAAATGTCGTCTATTTTCAGGCTTCGGCCTACCATAAAGACCAGCAGGCAACACAAAAGTCCTATCACCGGGGTGGCGTAGCGCTTTAGCTCAAATGTTTCAATAATACCCATTGGGCTCCCAAGTGTTACGGGCTATATAAGCCGTGGGCGTTTGCTCCAGAGATGGTATGGTTGCGCGCTTACGTCTATCCTAATCAAGACGACGGGCTGTTGCATCCGTCGGCCAGTGTGCTTTTTGAGGTTTTTGGGTGGTGTCTGTTTTTTTGGCTGAACTTGCCTTGTTACAGTTTTTTTACCTTGTTACAGTTTTTTTACACAGGGTCGCGCGCTCTGGAGAAATGGGCAAGGCCTCTCGATATATTAAATATATTTAATTGTTTCCGTTGGCTTATTTTGTAGCCAACCGCAACCAGGCGAGAACACCCACGCGATGAAAATCATCTCCAACCCTCGAACCGTATGTCGACGCAACATGGATTTGAGCCTAACGTTGTTTGGGCAAACATTTTTTGGGCAAAGTGCAAAAGGCGTCACTCTCACTGAATACGCCATGGCAGGAGCACTGGTGTTAGTGCTAAGCATTGGGGCGGTGGCGGTACTCAGCGATGGCTTGAGCAATGGCTTTCAGTGGTTAACCGGTCAGCTTCAGGCCTCTCAAACGCCGGGTACGCAAAGGCCAAAACCCGTTTTTCGCAGCAATTTTGGCCTGTTGGTGGAACAAACCACCCCCGCGCCAGCAACCCGACCCCCAACCCGATCGGCCCCAGCCAACGGGCAACCCACGCTAAGTGGTGTGGCCAACCTGGACCAACAGAGCGGCGGCACCGCCACCACCAGTGCAGAGGGTGTTACCTTAAACGCAGCGCAAGAACTCATGCAGTTGGCCCAGTCCTTTAAAACAGCCAGCGGCCAACCACTCGATAGCGATCTGTCCGAAGAAATTGAGTCCATGGCCAGATACGCGGAACGGATTGCCAAGGAACAGGCAAAAGTATTGGCCTCACGCGGTAACGATAAAAGCCATTTAAGCGATATGGCCAACGATTTGGATAACATGCAGAGCACCTACCAGGGCTTTTTAGACGAATTAAACGACGACGACGGCAATGGGCTGACGGCGGCCGAGCGCCAGCAGTTGCAAACCTTGGTGAGTGTGAATATGGGCAATGTGAGTTGGGTGGCCAATAACTTGTTTCTCAGCTCCGCCGGTCTGGATCAAGGCACGATTGGCGCCCCAACGGTGCAAACCCAACTGAGTCCGACTCAAACCAATCAGGCGGCCGGGCAAGTGGTCACTGAAATTTCTGCGGACAACCTGATGGACACAGCCCAGCAACGCTAAATCCAGTAAAGCTTAAGTCTAAGGACAGGGCAGTCTCCAGCGAACGCTCTACCTTGCGGCCAATACCCTCCTCATCAATACACAACCGGGAGATGCATCGTCAGTGAGACCGAACGAAGCACGTTACACGCGACGACACGCCGATGGTATTACAATCATGGAGTACAGTGTGGCCATTGGCTTGGTGGTATTGCTTGCCATTGCCGGTGTTGCCACGCTGTCGCAGGGGTTTCAAAACGGGTTTGGCTTCATTCGCCAAGAACTCAATGGATCCCAATCCGCCGTTTTGGCTGGGGGCCGAACCGGCCTGTTTGCAAAACCTGCTTTGGCAAGAAGTCAACCAATGGTGGCGTTTCCTGTTAATACGGGCGCAAACTCAGTGGGACAGGCAGGTGTGGGACAGACTGCTTTGGGGCAAACAACCAACCCAACCACACCGGCAGCGATACCAAACTCTAGCCTCAGTTCTACCCCCAGCATTAGCGGGGTGAGCGGCAACGCGCAGGTAGGCAGCGGCATGCCCACCACCAGCGCCGAAGGCGTTGTGTTGACAGCCAGAGACACTGCCACTCAGGCCAGAGACATTTACGAACAAAGTGAAGCCCTGACGGAATTAGCCACTAACGTGGAACCGTACGATCCACAGATGGCATCCAAGCTCCGATCGCTGGCGTATCAGGGTAAAGTATTGGCCGGAACCCAGCTCCGGTTGGCGGCAAACTATGCAGATAACGTGGAAAAAAACCCGAATGTGGCCAGCCGATACGAACAACTCTCATTAGAAATTGGTCGGGAACTGAAACATTCGAGCATTATTAGTGGCGCTACCGATACGTTAAGAGCTTATGTGGATACCAGTAAAACTTTGCAAACAGAAGTGAGCACTTTTTCCACGCTATTATCGCAAACCACGGATTCACTCGCTAAAAGTCGTTACCTTTCCGCAGAGGACGCACAAGAAGTGCAGGCGCTCGGGAATAATATTCTGAAAAACGCCACCATTACCACCAATCAAAATGGCCAATTGACGTTAAAAAACAGTGAGACGATCGAATCCTGTGACGATGGCCAGTGTTAAACAATCAAGCCGTTACCCCACTCACCCTACTGGGAGATCTTATGTTACGGGATCAGGAGCCCCCAACACACTTGCCAGGCGCAAAACACTTTGAAAAAGCAACCGTTGCCCAATGGCCCTGGGTGGGTGCCAATTTAGGCCAATCCGTAGCAGAATATGCAATGGTGGGGGGCGTGGTGCTGTTGGTGTGTATTCCGGCCCTTGGTTTGATGAGCGGTGGTTTCCAGAATGGATTTGCGTTTATTCAGGCCCAGTTGCAAGGTTCGCAATCCGGCTTGCCAGCCGCTCGCTTTCAGCCGGTTCGTGGCAGTCTGCTGGTCCAAACCGCTCTTTCTGCGCCGCAAAACACCTCAAACCTGTCTGTCTCCATCAACAACGCTGCTCCCAGTGGTGTTGCAACACCCGTTGCCCAAGGTCCCAGCTTGTCGGGGGTGAATGGCCAAAACCTGGTGGGGAGTGGCACCACCACCACCAGCCAGGAAGGGCTTACCGCCAGTACCTTTGCAGACAATGGACAGGAAATTTCCGACCACAGTAGCGATTTGCTGGAATTGGCCGATGACCTGCGCAACAGTAACCCGCAGGCCGCCGCCGCGATTGAACATTTGGCCCTAACCGGGAAGCGTTTGGCCGGATTCCAGCTAAACGTTGCGGCCGATTACGCCGCCCAGGTGGAACAGGATGTCGCCGCCGCACGACGCTATGACCACCAGTGGACCCAGCTTGCTAAAGAGATTGGGGCACAAGATTTTGTTTTCTGGGCCAATGACGGGGTGGCTGTTGTTTCTGCTGCAAGTAAAAACCTGGCCAATCAGGCGCAGACCTTTCAAACGGAGTATCAGTCACTTGCCCAAGGTGGAAATCAATACAATCTAAGCCGGGCAGACTGGGCCCAAGTGGTGTCGTTGGGGGGGGCCATTGCCAGCCTGGCGGATGTGGCCACGCTGCGTAACGTGCAAAACACCCTGGCCAACAGTCAGGCTATTCAAACCTGTGCTGCCGGAAAATGCTAACGCGTATCCTCCGTTAAAGCGTTGGCGGGCATTTGCAGGAGTGGATGGTTCTGCTATAATAAACGCAGTTCATTTTTTTGGAGGAGAGACCCTTGCTTCAGCGACCGGGAGGCTCTGAAAGCTTTGGAGGTCTGCGATTGCTGATTCGGCAATCCATTCAACAGTCCTTTGGCACGTTTGGCGGTCACTGGCCAGTTGGCGACAGCCGTTTGCAAAACACAACCTCATTGAAGAATTCGCCTTTGATACGGCCAACCCAGCCAGGAGTGGGCTGGTGGGCCTGAGGCGAATGTTTGGCTTCCGTTTTTTTTGATTCACAACTTAAACTGGAGCCGTCTCGTCGTGTTGGTTAACCGCAACAACAAGGATCGTTATGACTTGGTGGAAAGCGCGCTCTCAATCATCTCGAACTTTAGAGCAAGAACGGGCCATGGCGCAACAGCTTTTGGCCATTCAGCAGGAGTTGCAGTCGATTCGCCAATTTTTACAGTGTCTGCCTGGCCTATTCCCTGCGCAAACATCTCGGCCTCAACCGATTCCATCGTCTCCACCGCTGGCAGTGCGTCCAGGGCATTTCTACAGCCAGAACCGTGAAGCAGGGGCAGCCCACGCTTTGGATAACCCGTTTGTTCTGCATCCCTCGGTCTGGGAGCTTCCACAAGCGCGGGCATGGGTGGATCCGTAAGCGGAACCGCATTACAATAAGCATGCGATGTACCAGGCCGTTTTGTGGCCAGCGTGTAAACGTTAGGGTGTAAACGCCAGGGTGAAGCGACTTTCCGAACCATTTTGACCGAACCATTGCAGAAGGAACTGCGCACCATGTCCTCTTCGGTTGCTTCCGACCATTCCACCGCCGCTGCTGCTACTGCCACTGCCCCGATGACGGGCTTGGACGTTTCATCGTCTGATGCGCCACCCTGTTCGTCTGCCGCTTCGGCCTCAACCAGCATTGTGGCCCCACGACGAGCGTCTCAAAAAATATGGGTGGGATCGGTCCCCGTTGGGGGCGATGCGCCGATTTCTGTACAATCAATGCTGGTAAACGATACGCGCGACGTGGAAACCAGCGTGAGTGAAATTCAACGCCTCGCAGAGGCGGGCTGCGAAATTATTCGCCTGGCCGTGCCAGACAAAGAGGCCGCCGAGGCCCTCAAGGCCATTGTGCCGCGTTCGCCCATTCCCGTGGTTGCCGATATTCATTTTGATTATCGTTTGGCGCTTCAGGCGGCGGACAATGGCGTGCACGCCATACGGATTAATCCGGGTAACATTGGTCCCAAGGAATTTGTAAAGGCCGTAGCCCAAAAGTGCCAGGAGCGGCAACTGCCCATTCGGGTGGGGGTTAACAGCGGCTCGGTGGAAAAACCCATCAAGGAAAAGTACCCTCACGACCGGGTGACTCAACTGGTGGAAAGTGCCTTGCTCAACATTCGTCTGCTGGAAGATGAAGGGTTTGACCAGATTAAGGTGTCGGTCAAAGCCAGCGATCCCATGGAGGCGGTGGCCGCCTACCGTCGTTTGGCAACGCAAATACCCTATGCGCTGCACCTTGGCGTTACGGAAGCAGGCACCCTGAAGCGCGGCTTAATTAAAAGCGCGTTTGCGCTGGGCATGCTGCTGGCCGAAGGCATTGGCGATACCATTCGGATTTCTCTCACCGCAGACTCTGTGGAAGAAGTATTTGCCGGGCACGAGCTGTTGCGAAGCCTGGGCCTGCGCAAACAGGGCGCCAACCTGATTAGTTGCCCCAGTTGTGGCCGCTGCGAGGTGGATTTGCACAAGCTGGCCAACGAGGTAGAGACCCTGATTGCCAAAATGGAAACGCCACTCAATGTGGCCGTGATGGGCTGCTTTGTGAACGGCCCTGGAGAAGCGGGCCATGCCGATATTGGCATTGCGGGCGGAAAGGGCCAGTACTACATTTTCAAGGGCGAAGAGCGCATTTTAAAAGTGCCGGAAGATCAGGCCCTGGACGTGTTTAAGACGGAACTGGCCAAAACCGAGGCCGAGTACCACCTGTCGGATGTGCCAGCACGCCACGCCACCGAACCAGATCCCCGACCCCATCCCGCCTGAAAAAACGTGCTGCTGAACGCTTCGCAGCGCACGCGCTTTATGACGCTTTACCGTACTGTTTGCACGCCATATTGTTTGCACAAGGAACGTTTGTCTATGTCTGCCTCTCAGGGCACTGCCTTATCGAACCCAACCGTGGCCGCCGAGATTCCTCAGGCAGGCGCTGGCACGATACCAACGCTTTCTGTGCTGGATCATGGGTTTGTTTCGTTGGTGGATCAACTGGGCTCGGATCTCACCGTGGTGAACGCTGCGCGGGTTTCGTTTGGCAAGCGCATAGAGCAAATGACCGAAAAGGATTCCAAATTGGTGCGGTACCTGGCCCAGCACGAGCATTGGAGCCCATTTCGGCACGTGCAGTTGCAGTTCCATTGCAAGGTGCCCGAGTTTGTTGCCCGGCAGTGGTACAAGCACGTGGTGGGCATTGCCTACAGCGAGGCCGCCACGGTGGATCACGCCTGGAATGAAATTAGCCTGCGGTACGTCAATGCCGCCGATTTTGACATTTACGTGCCGGACGGTTTTCGGCAACAGTCTGCCGATAACAAACAGGCGTCCATGGATGCGTTGGTGCCGGATGCGGACGGTCGCCTGATGGAGGCCTACCGAACCCACAGCCAGGCTGCCCTACAGCTTTACCAGGAGCTGGTGACTGCCGGTGTGGCCAAAGAGCAGGCCCGCGGGGTGTTGCCTTTAAACATCTACACCGAATTTTACTGGACGGTTTCGCTTCAGGCGTTGGTTAATTTTATTCGGCTCCGCAAGCACCCGGGCGCCCAGTTTGAAATTCGAGAATATGCCCACGCGTTGGAACAATTAACCCAAGCCGCAGTCCCTATTTCTTACCAGGCACTGTTGGCGCCGCAAGCCAATGCTGCAATTTAGCTAAGCAGCGCCAGCAAACAGCATCAAGCCACACGCCAAGACGCTAGGATTTTCATCAACACGGGCCTCGACCGCCCTGCCACTCTTTAGGTCGTTTCATAAGGTTCGGTTCCTCCCCCCCATGATGACGCTCTCCTGGATATGCTTATACGCCCACGCGACCCTGGCTTTTGGGTACTCTCTGCCGCTCACGCAAGCGCTTGATAGTGTGCAGCAGGCTGCAGGAAAGGCGGTGGTGGTGCCGGTAACCAAGCAGGTGGCGCAGGCGCGGCGCATATTGCCAGAACCCGTTGTACAGTTTTTGCAAACCAAGCTGTACGGCAACACGGTGGAAACCTGGATTTTAGCGCTACTGGCCACCCTGTTACTCTACTGGGTTGCCCGGCTGAGCGTTTCCGTACTGGCCAGCCGTCTGGGCCAACTGGCCCGAAGAACACCCACCGATATCGATGACTTCCTTGTCTCTCTGTTGCAGCGAACCCACGGCATGGTGTTTTGGGCTTTGGGCATCTATGGCGGAAGCCTGTTTGCCAAACTGCCCGCTGCCGCCAACCTGCTAATAGGCAAGCTGCCGTTTTTGGTGTTGGTGCTACAACTGGCCCTGTGGGCCAACCATTTGGTGACCTACCTGCTGGAGCGCTACACCCGCAGCCGCCCGACCGAGTGGCAGCAGGTGCAAATGCGCACCATGATGAGCCCGTTTAAGTTTATTGCTGTTGCGCTGCTATGGTCCGTACTGGGGCTAATTTTGCTGGAAAATTTGGGCTTTGATATTACAGCGCTGGTGGCGGGTTTGGGTATTGGTGGTGTGGCCATTGCGCTGGCCACGCAAAATATTCTCAGCGATCTGTTGGCCTCGCTTTCCATTGTGCTGGACAAACCCTTTGTGATCGGCGACTTCGTGATTGTAGATACCCTGATGGGCACCGTGGAGCACATTGGCCTAAAAACCACGCGCATTCGCAGCCTGAGTGGCGAACAGCTCATTTTTTCCAACAACGATTTGCTCAAAAGCCGCATTCGGAATTTCAAGCGAATGGAAGAACGGCGGGTGCTGTTTACCTTTGGCGTGGTGTACCAAACCGATGTGGCTCATCTGGAGCAGATTCCAACCCTGGTGCAGGACATTATTACCCAACAGGAAAAAACCCGCTTTGACCGGGCCCATTTTAAGAGCTACGGAAGCTCTTCGTTGGATTTTGAGGTGGTGTATTACGTACTGGATGCCGAATACAACACCTATATGGATATTCAGCAACACATTAACCTGGAAATGTTTCGCCGCTTTCAGGCAGAAGGCATTGAATTTGCCTACCCCACGCAAACCGTGGTACTTACCCCGGATGCAGCCCTGCAATCGTTGATGGGCCACGCGGCACCCTCTGCCGCAGAACCAAAGCCGTCCAACTCGTCATTGGAGCACGCCTGAGGCAGTGTCGGCATTCAGCGTCTTCACGCAGCATGAAGACGCCCTTAGCCGAAACGCATTTTTTGGAGTAGGCGAAAAAGCTGCCTTGATGGGGGGCTCGGTCAGCCGCACGATGCGCCGGGATCGATTCGGTTGCTAAGATGGGGAGCTGGGCCGTGTCTATTGTTTGTAGAGACGCCACGGTAGGCAACCACAGGATTGACAAGCGTGAACGCCGGGTTACACAAACCGCCCAAGCCACGGTTCCGATTTTGGAAAAAGTCTTCGCCACTGGTGCTGGATACCATTTCCACCCGCTTCTTGTTGCTGTGCGTCTTTGTGCTGGTGATTCCACTCTTTTCGCTGGTGATGTTTTCGGCCAGCCTCATCCAAGGCATGCTGAACAAAACCGCCCAGGCCCAGTTGGAATTGGCCAGTAACCTCTTGGATTTAAACCTGCGCTACCAGCGGCAAGAACTGGCCACCAGCGCCCGGGTCATTTCCGTGGCGGTGGCCAGTGGGCATTCTCTTGCCACGTTTTGCCCTGCGGAAGGACGACGCTGGTGCGCGGTCGTTCATCGCAAGCAGCAAAGCATTGAACTGGCAGATGGCCGCCAGCTACCCTTAAAGCAGTTGCCACCGGCCATTTACCGGGCACTGGAGGCAGCCGTGCAAGGCACATCCGACGTGCAAAGCACCCCCGAACAAGGAGATTCCTTCTTTTTACCCTGGACGAAGGATCAGACAGAGTCGCCACGCTTGCTATTGGTCGTGAGCGAAAAGGGAGCCCTGCCCCAGGGCGATGTTCTGCTAGCGGGTATGCCGCTGGATGCTGTATTTATCAACCGGCTGTATCGCAATCATCCTGGCCTCAAGGTGGCCACCTGGATTGTGCCTGAAACCCTGCCTGAGCCTAAAAGCGATGCTTCACCATCCTTGGCCCAGGATTCGGCCGATTATTTGGCAAAACCAAAAGCCGTTTATGCACGCTACACCCCGGCGGGCACCGAGCATTGGGTGAACTGGCTTCCCGATGGCGAATCGATGAATGCAGCGCCGAAGAAGCCAAAGCAGTCGGCAGAAAAATCTCGGCCTCACACGGTACAAGCGCCTTCTGCAGCGGTTAAGGAACAGGATCGAGAAGGCCAACTGCCACTGCAACAGTTATTGCAGGCGGGCCCCAACCACGAGTTTAAGCGCCAGGACACCCGCCTGTTCGATGCGGCCCACGCACCCGTGGCCCGGTTTATTACCCTGTTGCCCATGCGGGGTTATCAGCAGGCCTTAAACCTGTACTATGGGGGTTTTTACATTATTTTTGTGGCCTCTTTGGTGTTTTCCGTCATTGTGGCAATTGTGGCTGGCCGCACCATTACCCGGCCCCTGTTTGCCCTTATGGGGCAGGTGAACGCCCTGAGTCGGCTGGATGACCTGAAAGGCCAAGTAACAGTCCACGGGTTTTTTGAGATTAACCAACTGGCCGACGCCTTTAACCGGCTGATGGACCGATTGCGCCAGGAGCACCAAATGCGCGACCAGTTTGTGGCCACCTTAACGCACGATTTAAAAGTGCCCATGCTGGCCGAAAAGCAGACGCTGCGCTACATGCGCCAAGGCATTTACGGCCCGGTAACCGATACCCAGGCCGAAGTGCTGGAGGTGATGCAGTCGTCCAACGCCTCCTCGCTCACGATGGTCAACGGCCTGCTGGAGGTTTACCGCTACGATTCCGGCAACAGTCAGCTTCACATTGAATCCACCAATCTGGGCCGCCTGCTGCACGCCGTGGTTCAAGAGGTTCGCCCATTGGCCGAAGAAAAGCATATTCAACTCAGCGTCGAGGATCATTCAGAAGAGCGACTGGTTTTGGCCGATCAACAGGAAATCAAACGCGTGCTACTCAACCTACTCAGTAACGCAGTTAGAAATACGCCCCGCTACGGCAGCATTACCGGTTTGGTGATCTCTGAACAGCACTGGGGCCAGCCCAGCCTCACCACCGTGGGTAGTTCGGAACGTCCATACGAACGATCGACCCTGGAGCGGCCACTGTACCTGGAAGGCCATTTACTGGTCAGTATTCAGGATACCGGGGTGGGTATTTCCAAGGATGATATGCCGTTTTTGTTCAAGCGCTTTGCCGCCAACCGGGGGCGTAACCCCATGAGCATTGGTTTGGGGTTGTACAATTGTTACCAGGTGGTGCAAGCGCACCAGGGAACCCTGTGGGTGGAAACCACCGAAGGAGAGGGAACCGCGGTGAACTTTATACTGCCGCAAGATGTATCCGTTGTTCGAGATCGGAGGACCTACAGTGACCGAAGAAAAGGTGAACGTCCTGATCGCGGAGGACTCTCGTCTGACGCGAATCAGCCTGAAGACAACCATTCAGCAGGCCAGTGACCGGTTGGCGCTGGTGGGTGAGGCGGAAGATGGCGCCCAGGCCGTTTCGTTGGCAAAAACCCACCGACCCCAGGTGGTGCTGATGGATATTGGCATGCCCGTGCTCGATGGCATTGAGGCCACCCGACAAATCCGCGCAGAATGCGGTTCGGATGTGGTGGTGATTATGCTGACCTCTCATGAGTCGGAAGACGACATTTTGGACGCCTTTCGCAGTGGGGCCAATTCCTACTGCCTGAAAGACACGACGCCAGAGCAACTGGTGGAGGTGATTTTAACCAGTGCGGCCGGAGGCTGCTATATCGATCCGCGCATTGCCCGCGTGGTGCTTAGCCGAATGAGCCATCCGTTAACCACCGTGGTTACGCAGGATGCTTCCAATACGCCAGCCACGTTGTCGCTGCCGTTGGAAGTGCCGTTGACGGAGCGTGAAATTGAGGTTTTGCGCCTGGTGAGCGAAGGCAAAAATAACCACGATATTGCCGAATCCCTTTGCATTAGCCTGAATACCGTTAAGACGCACCTCAAAAATATTTTCCAAAAGCTGGAGGTGGAAGATCGCACCGCCGCGGCCCTGAAAGCCATTAAGGAACATTTGGTGTAGCGGCTCATCGGGCGGGTCATCAACGGGCGTTAAATACAGCTTCTTCTGGGCTTTGATCTAGAGCTTCGTCTGGAGCTTTCCGGTTGTGCGACCCACGGTGTCTTTCGACGGCTAACACGCGCCGGAGGGGCTCAGCTTGTTTCTGGGTTGCCAGCTGGGTATGATGGGCAAACATCCCAGGCAAACAGCAGAGGAGATGCATCCCCCCCATGCCCAACACCCTCACTCCGGCGCAAACGGAGCGCCTGTTAGAAGCCTTTTTGACCATGGTGCGAATTGACAGCCCCAGTGGGCACGAGGCGGCCATGCATCGTCATTTACACAATTATTTTGCCTCGTTTGCCGCCCAAGGGGTTCGTTGCCAGGCCGATGCGGTTGGAAATCTCATTGTGGATGTACCCGCCCACCAGTGCACGCATTCTCAGGTGTTGGTTATTTCGGGCCATATGGATGTGGTTCCTCCTTGCATAGGCGTGCAGCCTTTGGTGGAAACGGTGGATGGCGTTCAATGGGTGCGATCTGACAACACCACCGTGCTAGGCGCAGACGATAAAGCCGCCTTGGCGGCCATTGTCGAGGTGGTGGGAGATCTGCTGCAAGCTGAAGCGCCCCGACCCGCCTTAAGGCTCATTTTTACCGTACACGAAGAGGATGGCATGGATGGCGCCAAAGCCGTGGCCACGGAGCACTTGGATGCCGCTTTTTCGATTATTTTTGACCACACCGGCCCGCCTGGCACCATTGTGACCCGAGCGCCCAGCTATATTCATTACGAAATAACCTGTGCGGGCAAAAGCACCCACGCTGGCATTGCCCCAGAGCAGGGGGTCAACGCCATCGTTTTTGCGGCCCGTGTCATTTCTCAATTGCCCACAGGACGAATCGATTCGCAAACCACGGCCAACGTTGCGCTGGTACGCGGGGGCAAGGCCACCAATATTGTGCCGGATGAAGTTCGAGTGGAAGGCGAGCTGCGCGGTCACGATCCCATTCGGCTGGAAGAGCTGATGGAGAGCATGCGGCAAACCCTGACTGAAGTCTCCTTGGATATGCCGGGCTCTGACTACACGTTTCATCATCAGGAGCTGTTTCCGGCCTACGCCATGGATCCGAACCATCCTGGCGTGCAGCGGGTGGTGGATGCGGTTCGGGCCGTCGGCTATAAACCCCAACTCATTACCACCAACGGGGGCAGCGACAACAATATTTTTATCGATCGCGGGCTGCCGGGCGTGGTGCTGAGCGCTGGCTATGTGGATCCCCACGCGCTGACGGAGCGAATCCAGGTGACGGAGCTGGCCGCAGTGGCCGTCATTCTTCGGGCGATTATTGGCGAGTTTTGTCGTGCGCCCATTTCGCCTTTGGAAACAGCCCTATGCTAGGCGATGCCGAAATCATGCAGCAGTCCGAGCGGCTGTACACCGGGCGAGTGATTTCTCTGCGCGTGGATGAGGTGCGTTTAGCCCACGGCGGCACTGCCCGCCGCGAGGTGGTGGAGCATCCGGGTGGGGTGGTGGCGGCGCCCCTTTTGCCAGACGGGCGCTATGTGCTGGTGTCTCAGTTTCGCTACCCATGCGGGCAAACGCTGTTGGAATTTCCGGCGGGCAAGCTGGAGCGGGGCGAGGATCCGTTTGCCGCCATCCAGCGAGAACTGGTGGAAGAAACCGGCTATCAGGCCGCCGACTGGCAGGAGCTTTCCGTCATTTACACCGCGCCTGGTTTTTGCGACGAAAAGTTGTGGCTGTACCGGGCCACGAACCTGAGCCCGGCCAACCACCATCAGCCGGATGCCGACGAGCAGATCCAGGTGGTGACGCTAACCCCCACGGAACTGCAACAGGCCATTGCCAGCCGACGAATTGTGGATGCCAAAACGCTTGCCCTTTGGTCACTGCTACAGTTACATTAGGCGCTGGCTCTGACCCGTCGTTTACCCGACTGTTGTCCGTTGTGTTGAGTGAATCGAGTACCCGTTCCGCCTGGGGAGTTGCGTGCAATGTCCGCCCCGTTCACCGCCATTCCGCCGTGTCGTCGCCTGCTACTGGTAGGAGACGCCTTGGGCCTTCCGGCACTGCTTCAGGTCATTCCGCTCGAGGCAGTGGCCGGACTACTGGCAGCCAGCAATCGCCCGGAAGCGCTACCGCCACTGCAAGCCCTTGCCCAACGCATCGATAAACCACTGCTGATACAACCCCGCTTTCGCAGCCCCGGCTACCAGGATTTTTTACTCAGCGTGGCGGCCATGGCCCCAGACAGCCTGCTGTGCTACTCCTACGCCATGATCATACGGCCCGACCTGCTGGCCCTGCTGAAAGGCCGCGCGTACAACGTTCATCCGTCACTATTGCCCAAAAACCGGGGGCCCAATCCCATTCAATGGGCTATTATTCGTGGAGAAACACAAACCGGACACACGCTACACCAAATGGCCGAAGCCGTGGATGCAGGCCCCATCCTCCATCAGCAGCCCGTTCCCATCCATTTGGAGGACACCTGGCTCACGTTGCGCGATCGTTTAAACGACGCTCTGCCTCAGTTTTTGGCCGAATCGGCCCAGCGACTGCTTTGTGGAAGCGCGATGGCCCTGCCGCAAGATGAAGCCCAGGCCACCGTAAATTCCAGGCTGACGCCCCAGTCACCCAAAATAGATTGGCGTACAATGACGGATCTTCAAGTATACAACCTGATTCGTGCCCAGGTTGCGCCGCTGGCCGGGGCCTACTGCACAACCGCCTCGGGGGAGATCCTGCGTTACCCGGAACCACTTACCTTGGCGCAGGTCGCTCTGCTTCGCCAAAGCAACCAGCAGGCAATGCCCGTTACGGGTTCGTTTGCCCAGGGTTCCTAGCGAGGCTTTTTAACTAGCGAGGCTTTTTAATAAGGGTTTCTCGTTAAGGATTCGTGCGGATAATTTGCGAGCCAAAATCGTCCACACCGCCCGTCCAATTGTTGTAATACAGGTTATGGAAGAACTTTTCTTTGGGCGTCATTCGGGGTGGGGCAGGCTGTCGCCACTCTTGGCGGCTGCGTTGCAACGAGGCCGATTGGATCGTTTCGGGGGAGTAGCCCTTAATTTTCATCAGGTCTGCTTCTGGGGCATAGGCCCAAACGCGGCCCTCCAACCCCAGCCCAACAGCCAGCATAACGAGTAAAACAAACGCCTGGCCAAGACGCCTTCCATCCCGGTGGTATTGGGGTTCGACTAATCTCATTGCGTTCTCCTCGTGGCGGTTACGACCCATAAAGCAAATCCGTGCGCAAGTCACTCTTGACCCGGGCTCCTCTACTGGTATTAAACGCGCTTCGACCCCTGCAGCGTATCCTGAAGATAGCGGATTTTTGCCGTCTCCGGTTTTGCCTGATCCATTCAACGGGTTTTTCTTCTTCTCAGGGTCCGTTGCATGCTCATTCAGTGTCCACAGAGGATCGTTAACAGGATACTGTCAACGGGGCGAAGTCGGCTCGCGGGGTCTCGCGCCCATATCATCAAGCAGGTTTGGAAGCGGGTGATTTTGCTTTTAGAACGGCGGGGAGGCAGAATGGAGAGGCCGACAAAAAACAAATATTTATAAACACAAACAATTTGACGGATGGGTTGGGTTTTATAACAGTATGAACGACCACGCAACACGTGGTTGAGTGATTGATCTGATTATTTCCCCAATGGTTTGCGATAGGACAACGGGTGCATGGATAACCGGTGCAAGACAACCGGTGTTTGCTGTATGCCGCCCCGTCGTGGTCTGGTTTTGTGCTGTATTGCAGGCAAATTTAACGGCCTCAGACAACTGCCTTAGACAACGACAACCAAGCCCAGAACAGCAAACGCTCATTTGCACGCCCACGCCCCAATTTCACACGATCCCCTGTAGGTTGCACAACACACCCCACGTGTGTGTTGGAAGGAGTTACATTCCATGGCAGGTTTTATTCCAGGAACTTCAACAGCCCCCATTCAATCTTCTGCGCCGTACATTCCCGTTGTTGGCAGTCCGGGCAGTACCGATCCACTGAGCTTGGGACGTCAAATGGCGGCCAACCAGCAGTTGGAAAGCGTCGTAAGTACCAATCCCGCTCAAATTCAATCCCTGACGGATATGGTATTGGCCACCGAACTGGGAACCGGTTTTACAAGCGGGGCGCCCATTGGTTTAGGAGCCCCGGGCGGCAGTATTTTTCCGCCGGGCATTGCCAGCACACCGCAGTTAGTTAGCGCTGCGCCAACACAGCCGCCCAGACCGCTAACACCGGACCAGTTTTTAAGCCTGTTGGCGGATAATCCAGAGCAGGCCAATGCCTACCTGGAAGCGGCTCCACCCGAGTTACGAGAGCGGTTTTTAAACAGCTTTACCGACGCGCAGAAAGAGCGCCTAAATGAACTGAGCGGCGACAGCCGACAGGCCAACCAGGGTGGAAACGAAGCCAATGATGGCGGCGGCGGCGGTGGTGATACACTGAAGACCATTGCCGGTATTGCAGGCACCGTGGCCCAGGTGGCCGGTCTATTTGGCGGTTAAATGCCCTGCGACCGAACGCGGTTTTTTAAACCCTGTTTGGCGAATGTCTTGATTCACAGAACCCACCCGGTCCCGCGCCAGGTGGGTTCTCGTGTGTGCGTGTAAAGCGCCATAGCATCAATTGGCATCGTCAGGTTTTTATACGAGTGGGAGAGGTCTCATGGTGACACACACCGTGATTCGCTATCTGCTTTCAACCGTCAAGGGAAGGCTCAACCGTTTCTATGAGGCGGATTGAATCGATCGAGTGGTTTCAGAGCGCAATTGCTTTGGAGAGAGCGTGAGTTTTTTATCAGCCAGGAGTGTTAATCACTGCAAGGGGGTCGATGGTACTGGTTACCAAGCCACCAGCGAAATCACCCATTGAAAGAGTAAAGCGCGTTTTTTGGGAAGGAGAAGGAACAGGTTATGAACTTTGGTGCCGTGGTTGCTGGTATTGTCTCTGCCGGGCTTAGTATCGCTCAGGGCAAAAAGCCCGAGGAAGCCCTCCAACAGGCCGTTCCATTTTTAATTATGGCCCTGGTTGGAGAAAGCTCACCGAATGAGGTGGATGATGCTTACCAAGTGGGTCAACGAAGCGGCTACCCACCCCAAACTCCTTCCAACGTGCCAACGGCCATTCCAACGCAAACCGGCACGGGGGATCCCAACGCGGTTAATGGCCCTGGGCAAATTACAATGCCTGCCCCGGTATCAGATCCCAACGCACCCGCGGGTGTCACGTCCACGCAACCAACTTCGCCCAGCAGTCAGCCAGGCAGTGCCCCGGCAATTTCTACCGCCGTAAGAACCACACCCTTAAACCTACCGGCAGGCCCGGATATCGGGAGCCGTTACGTAACCTTTGCGTTGGATTTACAGCAACAAATCCAAAGCCTGGGTCTTCCGGCCGAGCAAGCTTTTCGCAATGGCCAGTTGAGCCTCACGCCAGAAGCCGCCTATCAGGTATTACTTAGCCAAGGTTTCGGAGAGGCCGCCTCGCAGCAAATGATTCAGGGCTTACAGGCAGCCGGTCAGTTTTCTGGCGGACGCATTGGCACCAGTGGCCTGATGAAAGCCTTTATGATGGCCGATGTGATTCCTTCCAGCGGTCAACCGCCCCAAGGGGACTTGATGAGGCTCTTTAACGGACGGTTGGATTCTCACCAGGCCATTGCCCGCATTGCCCAACAAGAGGGTGAACTGGCCGGAATGATGCAGCAGTTTGCCACAATGCCCCTGGTAAACCAGGTGGCCGGACAAATTGGTCAGCACGCCAGACAGGCCTCTGCCGCCTAAAGCTGTCTAGTAGGCCGACAGGGGTGTAGGTGCGGTGGGAGCATCCAGAGAAAAGTCGTATTGTCCGTTGTTCCGTCGCTAAACATTTGCCCAGCAGCCCCATCGGCCTGTTGGTTCCACAACCAGAAGCTTTCATAGTCGCATTGGTGCATTGGTGTGATGCAGGGGAGTTAGATAAAACCGGGGGAAACACGATAAGGATGTCAGGATTTATTATCCAGAACCAAAGGGTTGGAACCACACCGCCTTTTGTACTACCTGAGAGAGAGAGTACCAGGGGGCCCAACAGTGGCGACCCGTCACAGACAAATCCCTTGTCAGGGCAATCGGTCTTTGGCAATTTGGGCACCGACGATCTGGTTAATATTGGCGTTATGGCGGCCAGCCAAATCCTGAAGCTAGATGCCACCACCACAATGCTGATAACAGCAGGTGTAAAGCAGTTACTGGGCGATACCCCGCGCAGTGCCGGGGCGGATGCTTCGACAGGAAGCCCTTCGCCGGCTGCAAGTGTTGTTCCAGAGGGGACGAACCCCAACGCCAACCAGGTACTGGTGGCCACGGGCGATACCAACAACAACGGCGGAAACCCAGATCCTTCCACCTCCTCGGATCCTGATACCAACTCGGGGGGTGCCAGCAGCTCGGGCACTGACGGTCAGCCAACAGATGCGGAATTGCTCCAGGACGACACCGTGCTGGTAGACTATGGCAACGCCAACGGACAGTTTAGCATTCAAAAAGCGGCCCAAACCGCCACCAACCAAATGGCCGCCATTGATACCAATGGTAATGGAATTGAACAAACCGAACTGGTGGCCTTTTACCGGGCCCAAGGCATGACGGAGCAAGAGGCGGTGGCGCAAACCGCAATGGATTTTAGAGGCTACGATGTCCGCCGCAATGGACAGGCAGACAACATCATTGACCGCAATGAACTGGTGGCCAAAATGATGATTGAAGATAACCCGTACCTGGCCTACTCGCAAATGAGCCAGGATCCGCTGGTGGGGGCAACCGCGCAGCAGTACGCCAATCTGGTGCAGTCCCAGGGTGGTTTTTCGGCAGATGGCCGCAGCAATGTGACGATTAACGGTCGGCCCGTGTTTACCACCAACGGGCAGGTGACTTCCGGCGAAATGACGTTTGCCAGCATGGTTGCCGCGGAAAACCCAGATTTAACCAACGCCACCGCCCAAACCTACGTGGATAATATTGTGGCGCCCAACCTGGATTAATTGCCAAAAACACAATCCTCGCAAAAAAATAATGTTTGTCGTTTTTATGCCTGTAGCGTAGTAATGCGCGTTTACCCAACCAGAGCCAACTGCGTGGTAAACGGCCTATTTTGCAAGCTCCTATGATTGCGGCGACCAACCTGATTTTTGTTTGAGGGCTGTATGGCAGACTATTTTTCAGCACCGGGAATTCCGGGTGGCCGACCTGGCATGCCGCCAGGCAGAACACCCCCTGTGGGCGGTATTTTATGGAATGAACGCAAGGCTTGGGTCGAAGGCTCCGTGGGGCCGTACCCTGCATACTGGCCAGGGGGGTACGGTCGTAATGCGGCGCAAAATATGGCCGTTTTGGAGCAGTTCAGCCCGCAGGCGGCGCTGAATGCCACCATTCAATACTCCCCCACCGGGTACCAGAACCCGGGCCAGGCAGAGTATTCCATTCAAAACGCGCTCTCATACGCCGAAGAGGAAATCAGCCGGTTTGATGGGCGCGGCGCCAGCCGACAGCGCGACGGCCGACTGGATATGACGGAAATGGCCACGGCCTTTGAAGGCAACGTACCATTGGCGCAGCATTTTATGCGCCTGTTGGACCGAAACCGCAACGGCTTTGTGGAAACCGTGGAAAACGCGGCGTTTGTTCTGTTTCAGGATGCGCCTCGGCATTTGCTCAGTCAAACCCTTCGGGCATTTGGCGACCCGCGCCTCTCACGACTCATCTTTACCCCGCAGGAGCAGCAGGAACTGCAAACAACCGCCGCGCTCATGCAGGGTGGAAACAACGCATTGCCCAACGGCATTTCCACTGCAAAGGACCGGGCCGCCGCGCATGTTTCGGTAATGAACGCCCCGGGCTTTACGGGCCAAACGCTGGATGGCATTATTGACGGGCTGCAACTGCCCGGACGCTACCGGGCCCTGCAACAAATCGATCCGGTAAGAAACCAGCCACCCCGCCAGTGGATGGGTTAAGACTGGATTGCGTACAGGCTTTCCTGCCAACGCCGCACATTGGCCTCGCGCTGATCAATGGGGCAGTGGTGCTGGCACGCGCTGCTGATCACCGTAACGGCATCCACGGTTAAATCCACCTCTCGGCCCACTTTGCCAAACAGGCACACTCCGGCGTTCTTCAAGGATACCTTGAGCGCACCCGGAATATCGGCCGTCGGGTTGTAAAATTGTCCACAGCTTCCGCAGGTAACGATGGTTAGGCCACGGGCCTTCAGCTTGGCGTGCAGCTCGTAGAAGGCTTGGTCTAAAATGCGGTAAGCTGCCGTATGAAAGGCATGATTTTTGTACTCCAGGCTCATCTGGTGCAGCTCTTCGCCTGCCGTGCTGTAGTTGGTCAGGGTCCGCAGGGTACACATCACCTGACGATCCCCGTTGGTTAACGGCACCTGCTTTACACGCTCCAACGCAGAGCGATTGCTCAAATCTGCCAGAGAATCTTCATCGGTGGCAATATCCCCTGCGGTTCTGTCCAATGTTCTGTTCAATGGCGTTTCCGCTGATGAAGCACGATAATCCCGGCTTGAGGAAGATGTTGACATCTGGGCCTCTGCTTCCGTGAGTGCCTGCTCCCAGTTTTCCACAATGTTCAGCGAGGGTAGATGGTAAAACTCGGGCTCCAACTCCTCATTAAAGCGTTTTCCAACGCCCGGCGTATTTTTGTGTCGTGATCGTCGCATAGCGGAAGGCTGGAATAGTGTTTTTACCAGCGAAGACACGAAAAACCAGGGCAGCACAGCCACCACCGCCATAGAAACAACTGGTGTCAGAGTCAACGTCGTCCAATAATCGTCCCGGCGACAGCGGGCCACCATCAGGCCAAAGACATGGATGGCCAGGGTCATTCCCAAAAAGCTGAGCCACCAGGCCGGGTTGGCAGGCAGTTCAAACCGCTGGGCGGTTAGGGTTTCCAGTACGGCGTTGGCGTCCATCCAGGCCAAACCCAGCAACAGAACGCCCACCCAGAAAGTAGACGGGCTCAACAGATCGGTCAGTTGATCCAACGCCCCAAGCCTTCTGGCCGTCAGGGCCTGAAAGATAAACGGCAAACTGTACCGCGTCAGGCAGTGGAGACGAGTTTGTAGTTTTTCGGCAACCTGCTCACAAAGCTGGGTAAAATGGAGCGGTTCATCCTGAAACACCACCACATTGGGAGCCCAGGCCACGCGAATTCCGGCCAACTGAAGGCGAAGTGTATATTCCAGATGATTGAGCTGAGCCGAAGCCTTGTAGGGAACCATTTCCAACACCTGGCTGGTTGCAGCCCAACCCGATGGCTGCAATTGGCAGCCCAAACCCAAATGATAACGGCCCGCATTGTGCAAGCGGTTGCAGAGCCGGGTACTTAACGTGCTGCATTGGGTAAGCAAAGACTGGGGCGGATGCTTGAACGCCAGGTAGCCTTGAATGACCGAGTGTTCAAACGATCGAGAGACCACGCTTTGAAAATAATCGGGCTTGATAATATCCGTGGGCTTAAGAAACACAAACAGACCCGCTCCCCCTGCGGCCAGCAGGCGCTCGACAAGCCATTCCATAGCCTGGCCCGTGGTGCCGCGAAACTCCGGGTAGGCCCACAACCGCACGTTATTGGCCAGCCGATCCGGTTGCAGCTCGCCCATCGTTTCTTGCGTTGTGACAATATGAATGGTCACCCGCTCGTGGGGATAATCCTGCCCCTGAATGGCATTGAGCAATTCCAGCAAAGGCGCCAACCGACCGGAAACCGTGTAGGGAATTAATACAGCCAGCGTAAACGGATGATTGTCTCGGTAAAGCCGCTTGACCAAGTCCTTCTTGCGGCCATTTTCCGCCGAAAGCACAAACAGCAATTGACGGGCCACCAGGGTCAGGCCCAGCAAGATAATCCAAAACGTACTATTGAACAGCCATGTCATGGGGGGAGCCTACTGCCTCGCTTCCGACTCGCTTCCGGTAGTTGACGGAAGGGGGTTACAAAAAATGGACGTACGGAGTGTACAAAGGAACGGACCGTAAAAAGTCTTCCTTACCCTACCAGAAAGACGCCTCAGACGGGTCTATCCGGCAGCAGGCTGTTACAGGCCGTTACACGCCGCAAAACGCTGCTTAACCCTTATGGCCGTCGGGGTCTTTTGGGCTGATTCATTAACCGCTTGGCGGCAACGGCCAGTTGCGTGTGGGGCGCCAGTGCCAAAAATTGCTGCAAGCGTTGCTGGGCCAGTTGCGCCTGGTTTTGCTCCCCGTAAATCAGGGCCAGCAAAAAGCAGGCTTCGGCATCCGCCGGGTTGTGCGCCAAGGCATCCAGCAGGTGTCCTTCCGCCAAGGAGAGATAACCCGCCAGGCGATACGTACGCGCCAAATTTTGAAAATAGGCGGCAAATTGTGGCTGTATGCGAATGGCGTACTGAAAGGAAATAATGGCGTACTGAAAGTACACAGCGGCGTTACGGGTATCGCCATACTGCTGGTAGGCTTGCCCAAGCGCCAGATACGCATCGCCCAGGTTGTTGTAGATAGCCGCCGTTACCGCAGAAGAGGGATTGAGACCGATGGCCAGTTTAAAGTACTCAATGGCTTCTAAGTAGCGTTCTTCGTGCATTCGGGTTTGGCCCAAAACCACGTACTCGGTGGCGTTGGGATGCATGGGGTCCGCCGCTGGCACCCGGTAAGGGTAGGTTTCTCGCGGGCTGCCCGTGGGTTCGGCAAGCGCTATTGGCGCCACCAGTTCCGCTGGCCATAAGCCTCCCAGCCCCAGTAAACACAGCGCTAACAATGGAAAGATCCGAGCGTTCATGTCCGTATTGTAACGCATGCCGGTGTGCTATTACGCAAACCAAACCCTTGCCTAAGAACGAAACAACCCCAGCCAGCCACCTGGTTTTTGCGTTTTTTCTGGCGGAACGGCGGGTTTATAATGGGCGGGCAGGGTCACAAAGCCCTCCTGCTGGCCAAGGCCAAGCTGTTTTTTAAGTACCGGATCGTCCGTCACAAAGCGTTCCTGTTGCGCCAACCACGCATCCACCGGCGCGTAATCGCCCGGCTCTTTTATTTTACGAATTTCACCGACCCAGCCTTCGGGCAAAATATGGAAGTGAGACCATTGGCCAGCAGGCCAGTCAATGAGATGGGCCAGATAATCCGGCGCCACATAGCCGTTGGTTTCATCACGGAGTTGCATCGCAAATTCGGCAAACTGTTCCGGTTGGCTTAACCAGCGGTTTTCCACAATGCCTTCCGCTCGCTCTTCCAACCGACGTAAGTCCACCGCCAGGGCAATGGCACGCGAATCTATCGCTCGCCAGTAGTCGATTTCTTTCTGGCCCTCAAACTGTTCTGGCGATTGATCCCGTTCCGCCTCCAGGGCGGTTGTTTTCTGCATGGCAATTCGCCCGGTTTGGCTCAAAAACTGCTGGGTCGTTTCTGCGTTATCTTGTTGCGGAAAACCTTCTGTGCCCACCACCGACAAGAAATTCATCATAAACCGAAGGCTTTTAATACGGTCCACCTCGCCATCGGTGTATTTGGGCGCCAGTAGTTGCTCCACCAAAATTTTGTGAGCCCCAAAGGTATCCTTATGAAAGGCCTGAATATCGGTATCATCCAGCGCGTTGATATCGCTTGGCTGGCAAATTTTTCTGAGCCGTTTTCCGTAAGCGCTTATGGCTTCTGTTAACAGTTTGTCGTAGGTGTAATCTTTCGGATCGGCTTTCTCCAGGCGTTCAAAAACAGACTGAAACTGATCGCCTTCCGAAAGGCCCTGAGGCTGACCACGCAAGGCAGCAAAACGAACGCCTTCCATTGCCAGAGCAGGAGACAGCGCCGGTGTTGCAAAACGAATACCAGCAGAAGCGTGGAGATTGTTGGCAGAAAGCCCTTGTGTTGCAAAAAGCCATTGTGTCATCGGGGTAGTCAATCCTTTACAAGCGCAAGATAGGGGGGTGAGGGGGAGGATGATTTCTATAAATTTTAAATGGCTGGTGAGCCGTGATCAGGTTCAATGGCGCGCAATGGTCCATACGCAATTAGCCCAGGCGCAACAAAACCTTGTTGACATTATTAACCAAGATTAACCAAGGTTGCTCTGTTAAAAACGGCTCAATGAAAAACGTTGCCCAAACAATCCGTAGAGATCACTATCGGGGTTTGTTGGATTCCCCAATCGTCCATTCTGCCCCAGGAGAGGGCTTGTGTGGGGGGAGACTCGACACACACAATGTTTGTGTTAACATCATTGCTATTCTCATTGGAAGCATGCGTTTAAAAGTTGCTGTTTAAACCGTTGTTTTCCGCTCTGCTTTCAACACACTGTTTTCTTTCCCCTCCACTGCGAGCTGTTTTATCTTTTCGCTCCAATAGGATTGCCCACCGTTGGTTGGGTATCTGTTGGCGGTTATTTTAACGTGCGTTGTTGGCGGTTCATTCTATTCGCCTATTCATCCAGTACACCTTGTCCAGTACAGCTTCATCTTGTCTATTTAACCTCCCCTCAGTACGTGATTACAAGGAGATCTTCCCATGGTCAGTGCCGCTTCTCTACCAATGGCTGCAACGCGGTTTGGCGCAAAAGTTCATATTTTAGAACGTAGCCCGGGCGATGCCTTTACCGAAGCGTTGCGCCAACAGCGCACCCAGCTTGAACACACAGCAGGTGATTCAGTCCATATTTTTTTCAAGCCGGTTACATCCAATGACAGACAACCCTGGATGCAAGTGCTGGCTTACGATAGTGCCCAGTTTCCGCTGCATGCAAAAATGAATGCAAACCAAATGATCAATCAATTAACCCATCCAGATAGAGCGTTTACCCTGCTTGAAAAGCAAAAACCACTCTATGCCAACTACTTGCCCTTTGCGTTTTTTAACACCAGCGAGATTCCCAACATAGAAGAGCGTCCCAAGGCCAAGCGAATGCTCGCCCGATTTTTCGAAGAACATTTACAAGAGCTGCAACAGACCATTACACCCAAAAGCGTTACCGAAAAATCTTCCGCGGCTGTCAAAGAATCAAGCACCGACCCTTCTAACACTTTTCCAGAAGTGATTTCCAATCTTCTCGGTGGGCTGGTAGCTGCTCCGACCCTTGGCATAGACACCCAAGCCTAGCAAGCTGAACGGGCGCAGGCCGTAAGGCATTTAGCCCGCAATCATCTTAAAAGACCGATCGACCCTGGTTGCATTGTTTGCCAAACCAGGGTCGATGTTTGAAGAAAGGATCAAGTCGTTGTTTGGTTGATTAGCGTGAGGAAAGACGCGCGCTAACAAATGCCTGTGGGTTCTGCCACCGGCTGAGTAAGATGGCCTGTACTGCGTTGGAGGGCCACGGTCAGCAGCCCCTTAAACAGCGGGTGTGGGCGGTTTGGCCGAGACTTGAATTCCGGGTGAAATTGCGTTGCCACAAACCAGGGATGATCGCTCAATTCCACAATTTCCACCAACTGACGATCGGGCGATGTGCCTGCTACCGTCATACCCGCTTTTTGCAAATCATCGCGGTAATCGTTGTTCAGCTCGTACCGGTGGCGGTGGCGTTCCATCACCACATCCACCTCGCCGTAAGCCTGCCAGGTTTTGGTATTTTTGGTAAGGTGGCAGGGAAAAGAACCCAACCGCATTGTGCCGCCTTTGGTTAACTTGCTTTTTTGCTCGGCCATTAAGGAAATAACGGCATGCTCGGTTTCGGCGTTAAATTCCACGCTGTCGGCATCGGGTAAATTTAGCACATGTCTGGCAAATTCAATCACCGCACACTGTAAGCCCACGCAAAGGCCTAAAAGCGGTATTTTTCGGGTTCGGGCATACTGAATAACGTTAATTTTGCCCTCAATCCCGCGAGAGCCAAACCCACCCGGCACCACAATGGCGTCCACCCCGTGGACCAGCTGCTCCACGGACGCCTCATCGGTACAGTGCTCCGAATTGACCCATTTCAAATCCACCGAGGCGCCAACCGCCGCCGCCGCATGTTTAATGGATTCGTACACAGAAATGTAGGCGTCGCTCAAACCCGTATATTTGCCCACCAACGCCACGGTCAGGCGCGGCTGCGCGGTTTGCATGGCGGCCACCATCTGGCCCCAGCCGTCCAGGTTTGGCGCCTCGTTTGGCAGGCTTAACTTGGAAAGAACCTGGGCTGGCAGGCCTTCTTCTTCCAGGGCCAAGGGCACTTCGTACAAAGAGCCCATGGTCAAACCCTGAATAACCGCATCGGGGTCGATGTTGGTAAATTGGGCCAGCTTTCGTCGCTCGCTCAGGCCAATGGGCCGGTCGCTCCGGCACACCAGAATATCGGGCTGAAGGCCAATGCTGCGCAACGTGTTAACGCTGTGTTGCGACGGCTTGGTTTTCACCTCGCCAGAGGTTTTAAGGTAGGGAATGAGCGTAACATGGATGCAGCAGGTGTTTTTAAAGCCCACATCGTAACGAAACTGACGAATGGCTTCCAGAAAGGGCAGCCCCTCAATATCGCCCACCGTTCCCCCCACTTCGCAAATCAGAATATCGGGGTTAATGGTGGTGGTGGCTTCCTGAATCCGGCTTTTAATTTCATCGGTAATGTGCGGAATCACCTGCACGGTGCCGCCCAGGTAGTCGCCCCGGCGCTCTTTTTGAATGACGCTGAGATAAATGTTGCCCGAAGTAATGTTGTTGATGCGCGTCAGGTTCGTGTCAATAAAACGCTCGTAGTGGCCCAAATCCAGATCGGTTTCCGCGCCGTCATCGGTTACAAACACCTCTCCGTGCTGGAAAGGGTTCATCGTGCCCGGATCCACGTTGATGTAGGGATCGAACTTTTGAATAGACACCTTAAAGCCTCTGGCGGAAAGCAGCCGTCCCAACGAAGCAGCCACAATACCTTTGCCCAGAGAGCTGACAACCCCGCCGGTTACAAAGATATATTTTGTAGAAGACATGGGGGTAGACGACATTCCAACGGGACTCCTTAAACCATCTTGTTGTTAGGCATTTTTAATATCTAAGCCGTATTCTTTTTGCAGATCGGGATTTTGCTTGAGCATCACATTCACAATCCGAGACAGATCCTGAATGGCAATTTGATTTCTAACCACCTGCTGCGCCAGCGTTACGTAAGGCACAGTATCAGGCGTTAGATCCGAATATGCTAAATGATCGTAAAGCGAATGGGTATTTGGCCCCACTTGTTTTGCAACAGATCGGGCACAGGCAGTAACCGAAGTCGGAATGTGAGGATAACAAAACGTAAGCGTTTGAGTCATCAATACAGCTCCAGGCGTATGAACGTTGTTAGTATAGGAAAAACACGGGACAACCACAAAGCCCTATCATAAAGCCCTATATTGCAAAGCTTTTGATTGCATTGACTTTAGGTTGCATCAATGGAGACAGTGCTGCTAGGGCTGTGATATTAAAGTTCGCGACGGATAAAAAATTGTTCCCAATGCGTGATTTGGGTTGGGTGCCCTTGACATGGGCCATACTGCTTAGCTCGGCAATACCGCGCGTCGCTCCTGAGCGTCTTTTTTGATATTCTGGCCGTTGGTTTAACCATCCGTACGGTGTTTGCAGCGGAGTTACAATTCATATGCACATTATCATTCCAATGTCGGGCGTGGGGCGGCGCTTTCAGGAAGCGGGCTACACTCAGCCCAAGCCGCTGATTTCTGTTGATGGCATGCCGATGATTGAACACGTGGTCGGGCTCTTCCCGGCCTTGGCCAAGCAACCCGTTCGGTTTAGCTTTATCTGCAATGAAACTCATTTGGCAGAAACCCCGCTGGCTGAGACCTTGCGACGCATTTGCCCCGCCGGCGAGATAGTGGCCATTGCCCCGCACAAACTCGGGCCCGTCCATGCCGTGTTGCAATGGGCCCGGCAACAACCTGAAGCAATCGATCCCGAAGAGCCGGTCGTGGTGAACTACTGCGATTTTTCCACCCGCTGGTCGTTTGAGCAGTTTGTCGCCGCGGTAGGCCAACAACAGGCGGCCGGGTCGGTGGTTGCTTACCGGGGGTTTCATCCGCATATGCTCGGCACGGACCATTACGCGTTTATCCGTGAGCAGGACGGCTGGCTTCAGGCCATTCAGGAAAAGCAACCGTTTACCAACAACCGCATGGCGGAATTTGCCTCCAACGGCACCTATTATTTTGCCCGTGGCGAATGGATGCTGAAGTACTTTCGACAACTGATGGATGAAGGCCAGGCCTTGAATGGCGAGTACTACGTCAGTATGGTCTATAACCTGATGGTGCGCGATGGACTGCCGGTTTCCGTCTACGAGGTGGATACCATGCTCCAGTGGGGAACGCCCAAGGATCTTCGCGAATACCAGGCGTGGTCGGATCTGTTCCGTTCATTGATGACGCCACCAACCCCACCTGAAGTGGAGCCAGGCAGCATGACGCTCATTCCCATGGCGGGCCGCGGCGAGCGATTTCGCCAGGAGCACTACGCGCTACCCAAGCCGCTCATTCCCGTCAATAACCGCCCCATGGTGGTGGAAGCCATTGCCGCCCTGCCGCCTTCAGAAGCGCTTCGCCTGGTCTGTTTGGCGGACCACCTGGAGGATGAACGCTTTCAGCAAGCCATTGCGCAAGACTTACCCAACGCCACGCTGATGGCTCTGGAGCAGGTAACGGAAGGCCAGGCGTGTACCTGTGCCGTTGGGCTAGAAGGTGTTTCCGATGATACGCCTGTATTCATTGGCGCCTGCGATAACGGCCTGCTGTACAACGCTCAGGCCTACCAAGCCCTAAGAGACGACCCGACGGTGGACGCCATTGCGTTCAGTGTGGTCAACCACCCAAGCGCTGTCCGTCAGCCGCAGATGTACGGCTGGATGAGCGTAGACGAACAGGCAACAGTGAGCCGGGTTTCGGTGAAACAGCCGGTTTCCGCAACGCCAGAGAAAGACCACGCCATAGTGGGCGCGTTTTACTTTCGGCGGGCGGGCGATTTTCGCGAGGCGCTGGCGATCCTGCAGGCCAATAACCAGCGCGTTAACGGCGAATTTTATGTCGATAGCCTGCTGGACGTGCTGCTGCGGTCGGGCAAAACCGTCAAAGCCTTTGCTGTTGAGCACTACATTGGCTGGGGCACGCCGAACGATTTAAAAGTGTATGAGTACTGGCAACGCTTCTTCCACGCCTGTGAGTGGCATCCGTATCGGCAAACCATTCATCAGGCAGCTCATCTGGCAGAGGCAGCCGCGTTTACTGGGCCAGGCCCCGTTCATTCAAACACCCAAACGTTATCCCAGCAGAGCGTTGTCCTACACTAACCTACTGCAAGACTTACTCAGCACAAAACTAGCTCAGCGCAAGCGGAGCAGTTTCTGCCTGCAAGCGGATGGGTTGCCAATACCGGCAACCAGCCACTAGGTGGGTGGGAACCTCCGCTTCCGTGAGCCGGTGTTGTGGAAATGCGTGGGAACTACTGGCAGAATGACAGAGATGGACCGCCAACCCCTGTGTATCTTGTACCCTAAGCAGTCGGTACCCCTTGCCCCTTAAGCGAGACAGTATCCAGTCGTGATCTTCTCCAAAGGAGCGGTCTGGAAACGGGTTCGATTCCCACAATGTGCGACGATAAGCGTAGCTAAAACCATACCCCCAACGCATGGTCTCATCCAACTGAAACCGCCGTGTTTGATCAATCGGTTGGTTTCTGTCTGCCAAGATGTGCAAGGCGTAGGCCCAAACATGGGTGCTGTCCGCATCAAAATAGCCCCAAAAATCGTGCTCCGGTGCGTACAGATACCAGCTCTCCAGCTTCACCAGATCGACGGTTTTAAGCGATTCAACCGCCTGTGCCAGATAATGCGCGGCGTAGAAATCATCATCGTCAAAATGGACAATCACCTGACCGCTGGCTGCCTGCACCAGAAGATTTCGCTTTGCACCCACCGTCATTGCTTGGGGAAAATAGAAATACTTCACTCGCGGATCCGTCAAAGAGAGAAAAAAAGCCGAAGGCTGCTCACTGTTGTCTAAAATAAGCCATTCCCAGGATGCGTAGGTTTGCTGGCAAATGTTGTGGTACTGCCATTGAAGGTAACCGTCTCGGTTACCGGTGGGCGTAATAATGCTAACCCGAACCATACCGCTCTCGTCCCTCGTTGTTGCACTCCTCACGAACGGAAACTGTGCCTTGATCACATTAAGTATTGACGTTCTGTGTGATCAAAGCGTCCCATTGCCTAGAAAGGTGACACTGACTGTCTTTCAAATATTTCAGGATCAAATCCTCCGCTTTCAATGCTTCCTGCGGGCATTGGGAATGCTTCCCGAAGCTTACTCTCTAATTCTTCCGTGGTAATATCCGGGTTTTCAGCGCGAGCTTGCTGAATAAAGGCAGTTATAACGGGAGCTGTGAAAGAGGTACCACGATATCGAAACGGGACTTGAGGAGCAAACTGCTGTTGCTCTCCCTGAATCACGGAACTGTAATCGGACAATTCGCCAGAAGGCTCAGAGGCTGCGGCAAAAAATACGTTGGGCTGCTCTCCAAGCATCCGGGCAAAGAAAGTGTCATCTTCGTCGGCTTCCGGTTGAATGGATTGATCTCTAAACGCGTTCAGCCTTGCCATCCGCTGGAAAATACCACCATCATTTCCATTTCCGGTCACAAAAATAGTTCCCTGATCCTCGTAAAGAGACTGAACACTGGCATTCAATCGCTCCTCCAGTTCGGCAATCCGTGGATTATCGGAATCCAGTGTCTGATCGATAATTTCTTCAATCTGTGTCGCAGTTAACTCCGAATCATCTGTGAGTTTGCTCATGACTTCTTCGAGTAACATTCCTTCTGTCAGTGCATATGATGCATTAATGGCCTGAACATCCTGATAGCGCTCATCGGTTCGAACGGTGTCAAGCATGCTGATCGTACGACCCAGCTCAAAATCCAAGGAGCCAAGTACATACTCTCTGACATCTTGTGCATTGCTAATATGGGGATCTTCAACCAAATAAGGATGCTGACCATCGTAGCCTGTATTGAGATTCACCGTCTCGGGAAAGTCCTGAAGACTCAAATGCTGAAGTAAAGAGGTGTTACCACCAGCAAGTTCAAACGCATCCTGAACTTGCTGAGGATGCCGATCTGTTTCATCACTAATACGGCCAATTTCAACAATAAGAGC
This sequence comes from Candidatus Melainabacteria bacterium, assembly GCA_033763415.1. Lineage (GTDB taxonomy): Bacteria > Cyanobacteriota > Vampirovibrionia > Vampirovibrionales > JAJTHC01 > JANRKP01. The sequence goes on from JANRKP010000006.1 coordinate 184,046, forward strand.
CGTTGGGCGAATAGACAGATTTTCCATGTAACTCTCTCTCTCAAAATTGATTGTGTCGTGAAGTCAGTAAAACGCTTACGAATACATGAAAGGAAATTGATCGTTTTTTGTGTGTAAGTTGTTAATTTTTTACACTTTTTATTTCTAGTTATTTCTAGGGCGAAAAAACGCTTTGGTTTACCATAGAACCATGGCTTCTGGAATTACCCACGAACGACTAACCTATGCCAGCATGGCGGTTGTGCTGGTGCTGGGTGTTGCCTGGCTGGGTCTTCCTTGGGTAACGGTGGCGTTTGCGCTACTGGGCTTGTGGGTGGGCGGCATTTTGCTCTCCCCGGATATGGATACGGCCAGTCGTCCCTACTACCGCTGGGGTTGGTTTCGGTGGCTGTGGTGGCCCTACCAACGCCTGGTGCCGCATCGTTCCACGTTGTCTCACCATGGGTTGTGGGGGCCGCTGTTTCAGGGGCTCTATCTACTCAGCCTTCTTTTGGGCGTGGCTTACATAGGTTTACAGCTACAAAAAGCATATGGGCCAGCAGAAAGTTCCTCTGGCCCGTCCTTTCAGGCACTGTTACTACAGTTCATTCAGACGCATCCACAAGAGTGCGCCGTGTTGGTGGCGGGCTACTGGGCCAGCATGCTGCTGCACATTACGACAGATGCCTTCACCGACTGGTGGCAATCTTCTGCCAGAGGTTTACCGCGCCATAAAACCCGCTTTCGGTCTTCCCAAAGTATCTCCAGACGGGCTTCTAAAACGGCTCCGAAAAAAACGGCCAAGGTTCAGCATGGCTCCGATAGTTCTGACAAAATTGCCAAAATACACACTCAGTCTCTCAAGCCACGGAATGCTCGTTCGTCTGCAAACGCGTCAGATAAAGGCCCGCCGCTGTTGACGGAATGAGACCTTGTTATTCTTCAAAGAGACGGAGTAGCTTCGTTTTTTTCAGTTGGCGGTTACCGGGGCTTTTCATTTGACGTATAATGCTTAACCAACAGGTACTGCGTGCAGCGGGGCGTGTCATCGTATTGCTTAAGAGACGTTAAAGACGAGGATTTCATGCGGTTTTTCTGGCTTTTATTGGTGGCGTTGGGCCTGGGAACCAAGCGTCATTGGCACATTTTATTCGCCATTGTGTTGGGAGTATTGTTGGGCCTGCTATTTGCAGATCCTCAGTACGAGATTTTACACACCTTTTTTGAGACCATCGGGCAGGTATTTATCAGGCTGATCTCCATGATCGTGATTCCGCTGGTCATCAGCTCCTTGATGGTTGGAATGGCCTCACTGGGCGATGGTCGCCAACTGGGCCGAATGGGCGGTAAGGTGCTCCTGTGGTTTTTGGCGCTCATGGTCATTTCCTCCCTGATTGGTGGAGCCTTGGCCCTGTTTTTTAGCCCGGGAGATGGCTTGCGCGAAGATCTGCTGGATCCCAACAGCGGTTTATCCACGCTCATTGCCACGGGCAATATGAACGCGCCGTTGGAAACCCTGCAACAACCACCCAGCCTAAAAACGCTGTTTTTCAACATGATTCCGGCCAACCCGATTGAGTCGTTGGCCAAAATGGAAATGGTGCCCGTCATTCTGTTTACCATTCTGTTTGGCGTAGCCACGGCGTGCGTGGGCGATGCGGGCAGACCGATCATTCACTTGGCCGAGGCGGTGTTTACCGCCACCATGAAGCTCACCGACTGGATTATGGTCCTGGCGGTGCCGGGTGTGTTTTCGCTCACCTTTATTACGGTGGCCAAGGCCGGTCCCCATATTTTCTATCTGCTGGCGCCCTATGCGTTGGTCATTGTGCTCGGCTTGCTCATTCAGGTCATTGTGGTGTTTCCGCTACTGCTTAAACTGGTGGCGCGGGTAAATGCCCTCAACCTGTACCGCGCGATTTCCGAGGCCATTATGGTGGCCTTTGGAACGGCCAGCAGCTCGGCCACCTTGCCAGTAACCATTGCCTGCTGTGAGCGTCGGGCCGGGATTTCCAACCGGATTGCCAGTTTTGCTTTGCCCACCGGGGCCAGCATTAATAAAACCGGCACCACCTTGCTGGAAGTGATTGCCGTGCTGTTTTTGGCCCAGGCCTACGGCATTACGCTAACGGAGTACGAAGTGGCGCTGGTGCTGATTTTTGCCGTGTTCGCTTCTATTGGCACCCCAGGCGTGCCCAGTGCGGGTTTAATTACTATGGCCATTGTTATTAACAGTATTGGTGAGAACTTTACCCCACTGTTTGCCGGTATTGCTATGTTGTGGCCTATCGACCGCGTTTTAGACATGTGCAGAACCACGGTTAATGTGATTAGTAGCTGCACGGTGGCGGCGCTGGTAGCCGCCAGTGAAGGCGAATTAAACCGAGATATGCTCAACAGCCAGGATGAATGGACCGATGTGGTATAAGAATCAACTGCTGCGTTTATTTCAACGCTCAACCCCAAGCGTGCCGCCCACTCACCGTGGCGCGTTGGGCCTGTGTTTAATCTGCTGCCTGCTGCTTGCCAACGTGGCAGGGATGCTTCCGGCAGAGGCCAAAAAACGGCCCCGGCAAAGCGAACCCGTGACGGCAACCGACCCAACGAGCGACACACCCGTGACGGAGCCGAATGCCACCACGCCTGCAACAACACCGTTAGATGGATCATCGGCTTCCTCGGAGACAACGCCCGCCCCGGAGCAGGCATTGTCCCCACAGGCGGAGGCGCGAACGCTGTACAATCAGGGGGTTGAGCTGTTTAAAATCTCGCAGGTGCAGGCAGAAAAGGGCAATCTTCCCGGCCAGAAGAAGCTCCTGCTGGAGGCAAAAAAGCGGTTCGAAGCGGCCCTTCAGCTGGATAATACGCTGGTAGAAGCCCAGAGCAACATCGGCTTTGTGTTTCTCACCCTGAAAGACTACCGTCATGCGGCAGAGGCCTTTCAAAAAGCACTGAAGATTAACGAAAATCATCTCAACACCTGGAACGGACTGGCGACAACCTATGGGCTGGATGGTAAAAATGCCCAGGCCTTGGCCGCGGTGGATAAATTGACAACGCTGGACTCTTCCAACGTGCAGTTCTTTTTCAACAAGGGCAGCCTGCTTCAAAAGATGGGCCGCTTTGAGGATGCGGTTCAGGCCTACCAGCAGGCACTCAAACTAGACCCCAAAGACCAGAGAAGCCTGTTTAACCTGGGAACACTCCTGGAAAACCAAGGGAAACCGGAAGAGGCGCTCTCCTATTATGAAAAAGCTAAAGGCATCGCCATTGGCAACACCATTGGCCTGGAATCCATTCGGCGAATTAAGCGGATTGAAAGTCTTCGTCAGCCAGCTTCGCCGCCACCAACCGGTTCTGCTCCCAACGCGTCTTCCTCCCCTTCTCAGCCGGAGTCTTCGCCCCAATGAGTGATGCAACACACGCTAAAATCAGGCGGCCGAGCGGCGAATTTTGGTTTATTCGCCTGCATGCTGCGGCACTGTTGCTGCAACTGGTCGTTTTACACCCCAGCCTGTTAGCCTATCCGGTCCATCCCGCCGCCTGGACATTGAGCCTCGCCTTGGGCCTGCTCCACTGTGTGGTCAGCGAGTGGGCGATTCGTCGGGCGGGCTTGCACACTCAGGAGCCGGACGCCTTTGTTGCCTGGGGCATGTCAATGCAGGCGCAAAAGCAGGTCGCGTTCTGGGCCATTTCGGCCACGGTCGCAGTGAGTCTCTGCTACGGGCTGAACCTGGGTGCGGTGGGGCTGTTATTGTTGCTAACTGGGCCGCTGCTCGCCACCCATTTATTTGGCTTGGGCCGCCTGGGCATTGTTCTGGCTGGCTGGAACGTGTCTTTGCTGTTGGTGGGGGGTCTGTTGGGCTGGCCCATTCTGCCGCAAACCGGTTTTGCTGCCACACTGTGTTTACTGCCGGGCATTTTGGTGCTGTTACACTGGGGCTGGCTATTGCAAGGCCAGGTTAAAAATGTGCGCGGTCAAATGACCCGTTTACAGTCGTTGGCCTCGACCGATGGGCTAACCGGACTGATTAACCGTCGGCAGTTCAACCAACGCCTGATTGGCGAAATCTCTCGGGCCCGCCGTCACCAAACCGCCCTCTCGTTGGCTTTGTTTGATATTGACAACTTTAAAAAGCTAAACGATTTTTACGGTCACCCGACTGGCGACCGGATTTTAAGAGAACTCGGCAGTCTGCTGGCGCAGAATGTTCGAGAATCGGATGTGGCGGCGCGTTATGGCGGCGAGGAGTTTGCCCTGATTTTGCCTGAAACCCGGCAAATGGAAGCCTTCGATCTTTTGGAGCGGCTGCGGGGGTTGATTGAGAAAACCGTGTTCTGCCTGCCGGACAACCCGCTGACGCTGACGGTCAGTGTGGGCATTACGCAGTTGGATTTTCGTCAGGACACCTCTTTTGAGTTTGTCGAGCGTGCCGATAGCGCCCTGTATGAGGCCAAGCGTTACGGTAAAAATGTGGTCATTGTCCACGGTGTCAGCGCGTCCACGCTTCCGGTTCGTCTGCCCCCGTCGCGCACTGCCGCTAAATTGCCCTCTGAAGGTCTCATCACGCCCTCCGCCCAACCGGTGGCACCCCTTCCTCCAGAAGAAAGCCCGGATGATGACCCCTGGCAGCCTCCTGTCGTTTAAGCGCTTTTATTAAGGGCTTTCTTAAGCGACGTCTGCCAGCCAATGGGGCGATGCCAAACCGTTACACCCACTTTCTATGTCACTCTCTCTGTTGCACTAGACGGCCTACCAAGCATTCAGCGTTTATCCCCACCCGGCGTTATATGGCCTATCTCTCAGGCAGTCGCGTTCCCCCTGGCCCAAAGGAGTGTTGTTATGTCTTCCGCTGCTTCGCATCAAGCTGCATCACACGCATCCTCAACGTCAACACCGGCCACAACGGTGCCGCCGGAGGACAAAGCCCGCTGGGTGCAGGCGATGTTCAACCGTATTGCCAAACGCTACGATTATCTAAACGACGCCATTTCTTTTGGGATGCATCGCGGTTGGAAACGAGCGGCCTGTCGAGCCTTGCAGCTTCAGCCGGGAGATTCCGTACTGGACGTGTGTACGGGTACCGGAGACTTAATTCAGTACTTGCTGCCGCAAGTGGGCCCGAGCGGACGGGTGGTGGGCGTGGATTTTTCCGAATCTATGCTTGAGGTGGCGCGGCAGCGTTTTGCCCATCAGTCTCAGGTGGTGCAACTCCTCCAGGGAGATGCGCTGCAATTGCCGCTGGACTCCAATGCGATGGATGGCGCGGTGGTTTCCTTTGGGTTGCGCAACGTGGTGGATGTGGCCCAGGCCATTGCCGAAATGACGCGGGTCGTTCGTCCGGGCGGATGGGTGGTTAATTTGGACACCTGTCCCGATCCAGCGTTTCCGCTCTTTGGCTGGTATTTTCGTCACGTAATGCCCTGTTTCGGTCAGCTTTTTGGGCGCGATCGTCAGGCGTATCAGTATTTGTTCGAATCCACGCAGACGTTTTTGTCACCCGAGGCGCTGTGCCAGAGCTTTGAACAGGCTGGACTTCGCGCTGTATCCGCCAGGCGATTGGCTTTGGGTAGTGTTGCGCTTATTGCAGGCCAGAAAATTTAGGACACCCCTCTCGAAACGCATACCCGCCCGGCCTAGCACAAAAAGGCTTAAGAAAGTCTTTATATAAATGAAGCACCTTTATGTTCTCACGATTCGTGTCACAATCTCGGGCTGCGACCCCGATATGGCATGAATACCGCCGCCGAGAGTCCACAACCGTTCCGTTCGGCGGAAGGCAAGGGCCTGTTCCTACGAACCGACGCTGTTGAAAAATCACCACACACTTTAAGCACACACTCTGACTGGTTGAGGGGTTAAATTATGGCGAGTACTGGCTCTATTAACGACCCAAGCACCTATCGTTACACCAATCCATTGGCCCGACTCAATGTGGACAATGAAAGTAGTAATGGCGCACTGACTGGCGCACTCATTGCGGGCGTTCCGGCGGCAGTGGTTACGGCGCTGGTCACCGGCGGCCTGTTCGTGGGTGGTGTTCCGCTTATGGCCGTGTTGGGCGTCAGCTCTTTGGCGGGGTTTATTGGCTCCTACGTGGGCGGGCAGGTGAGTACGGTCAACACGCTCCTTCGCGATGTGCAATCCGATGGCATGCTCAACGGTGATGCCAGCTTCAACGCCTACAGCAAAGAGCAAAGTGCGTTGTCTGGCTATAACCTGTACGCATAACAAAAGCCAGCCAGGTACAAAGCCAAAACGAATGCGAGACATCCCGTATTGGGTTTATATTAGGTTTGTTCTATGGGCCGTTGAATACCGTCGCGTTGCAAGCCTGAAGGGCGCCCTCGGGGCCAACAAGCGCCACCACGGCAGGCTGTGTCAGATAGGTTTGGGCCACGCGTTGCAGATCTTGAGCCGTCACAGCGCGGAAGCGATCGGGTGCGCTTTGAATGGCCTCTATCGACCGGCCTAAAACCAGATTATTCGCCACATAGGCGGCCTGTTGCAGGGCGGTTTCCATAAAAATTGCACGACGCCCCAGCATGTTCTGCTTGGCATCGGCCAACTCCTGCTCGTCCACCAGGATATCGATCAATTTTTGACACTCTTCTTCAAAGCCTTCCAGGCATTCCCGCACACGGGCGGGATCGGTTCCGATGTAGAGGCTAAACATACCCCGGTGACAGTACGCTTCCAAGCTGCTGCGCACGTTGTAGGCCAATCCGCGTTTGTCACGAAGCTCTAAAAACAGGCGAGCACTCAGGCCAGCACCGCCCAAAATGGTGTTCATCATCGCCAACGGATAGTAATCTTCGTGGACTGCCGCGACACTGAGCCAGCCTTTAAAAATGTGGGCCTGGTTTGAATCTGGGCGACAGAGACCCAAGGGACTGGGCTGGTTCACCGTCAACGACTGAAGGGTTTGGGCCAACAGCGGTTGACCAGTTGCAGGCGGGGTGGAAATGACAGGCTCTTTGCGGGGCGGAAAAAACCGCTCCAGCAGCGAGGCAAGACGCGTAACCGGCGTTGGGCCCGCCGTCACCAGCACCACCCGCTCTGGCCGATAGTGTTGGGTATAGTGCTGTTGCACCCAGGTCACGCTGGTTAATTGCGGCAGATTTTGCAAGACCACACTGTTGGTTGTGGCGTAAGGGGTGCCCGCAAACAGCGTTTTGACGTACAAATCCGAGGCGGCGGCACGCGGGGAATCCAACTCCATTTGGATTTCACCCATCATTTTTTCTTTTTCCAGTTCAAACTCTTGAAAAGACGCCTCGTAAAACAGTTCGGCCACCAGCGCCAGGGAGTCTTCCAGGTCATCTTCCAGCATGACGCCCGACATCAAGGAATAGTCTCGTCGGGTGGAAATATCCAAATCCAGGCTCAAACTGTCCAAGGCAATGGCAACCGCTTCAGAATTTTTGCGGTGCGTACCTTTCAGCAACAAATTATCGGTCAGATCGGCCACTCCCGGAAACTGCTCCGCCGCATTACCCCCAGGAATCGCCAAGGAGAACGCCAATCGGGGCGCCTCTTCCAGCGGCAAATGGTACCAGGTCATGCCATTTTCTAACGGGTAGCACTTCAGGTGAGCCAGTTCGGTCAATGAGCCCATCGGCGTCTGCGGCAGCGCCGTGGACGGGTTCAAAAACGGATCGAAAAACGGCTGACTGCCACGAGCCCCTCGACGAAAACCTCTAGCTGACATGGACTTCCTCCGCTGGTGCTTGTCCACGTGCGGAGCCCTGCTTGGGTACCAGAACCGTCGTGTACGCCTGAGACGGGGCCAAATAGCGCCGAGCCACCTGATGTACCGTTTCCAAATCCAAAGAGGCTAACGTATCCAGGTACTGGGTGTAATGACCCAATGAATTTGCCACTGTCACCGCGTCGCCCAACGCCTCGGCAATGCCTGAGGCCGTTTCAGAGGTGTCGGCAAAGTCCACCTTGAGCTTTTTGACCGCCCGTTCAAACTCATCCTGCGTCATGGGCGCATCATGCAAAAAGCGCTCCAACTCACCGGTTAATTCGCCCAGAGAAGCCGTTACGTCTGAGGATAGAAAGTTGCCCTGAATGTAGAACGTATTTCCCAAAGAAAACGTGGACTGGCCGCAGCTTACACTATTATAGTTTGGCTTTTTAACCTGCTCCAACAACGTTTGCACCAAGCGGGAACTGTGGCCTTCACCCAAAATGTAGCTGGCCACATCCAGGGCAATACTTTCCCGCAAGTTGGTAACCGGTGGCGCATGAAAGGCCATCATTACAAAGTGCGTCTGGTAGTCGCCTTCCAGGCGTTGCAGCGTGGTATCCGCCGGACGCTCGGGCAAGAGCGGAACATCCGCCACCTGAAGCCGTTTTCCTGGGGCAACACCGTTTGAGCGGCGATGAAAATCAAAATAGGTTTGGACGCGTTCAACCACGTAGGCCTGGTCAAAATCTCCCACCACAATCGTGGTCATGTTGGGGGCGGAATACCAAGTTTTGTAGTAATGCTCAATCTCCGCACGAGGAATTTGGCCAATAATCTGCCGGGTGCCAATCACATCTCGCTGGTAGGGGTGACCCGTCGGGTACATTCGATGGTTTACCGCGTTGAACACCCGCGTCCAGGGTTGATCTTCGCGCATGCCAATTTCTTCAATCACCACGGCCCGTTCGCGCTTTTCTCCGGCGTAGTGGGGGTCATCCGGGTTGTAGGCCGGTCCAATTTCCGCATCGGGCAGTGTGGAATGCAGCAGCATGTCGGCATGCAGATCCAACACCTCATTCAGGTTGTCGGTGCCTTCGCCATTAGGCGCGGTACCCTTGGGCGCCGTAACGTAGTAGAAGGTAAAATCTTTCCAGGTGGCCGCGTTAATCACCGCACCACGAGATTCCATACGGCGGTCGAACTCACCAGGCTTAAAGCGTTCGGTGCCTTTAAACATTAAATGCTCTAAAAAATGAGAAACCCCGCTGTTCTGATCGTTCTCGTGCACAGAGCCGGTTTTGACCCACGTGCTTACGTTAAACGCAGGGCCTCGGCGTGGAACAAACAGAAGTGTATGTCCGTTTTCAAACACCACGCGGTGGGCGGGTTCTTTGAGGAATGGAATGGTAAATGTTTCGGAATGAGGCATTGTTTTCATACGCTTTAGCATACATAAGATGTGATCTCTTGACCAGTCATTGCACCAAAAATCGATTGTTTTCCCGACCCGTGCCGGGTTACTTCTTTTACCGGTATGGAGACACGATTGTTAAAGCGCATTTCGCGATTTTTCCCAGCCTCTTGTCTTTTAAAAGCGGGTTACAGTAGAATCCAAACACGATCAATCCAAGCAGTGATCGAAACCCGTGCGCAGTTGCCGGATTCGTTCCACTGTTTTGCTCAACCAGTTGCTTTGCTTAAGTTCATTCTGTGCAAGATGGCGGGTGTCGCCAAGCGGTTAAGGCCCCGGATTGTGGTTCCGGTATACGTGGGTTCGATTCCCATCATCCGCCCCATCTTTTTGACCATTCACGCTTTGTCTTTCTCAACTGCTCGATCAAACGGATCGATTAACCGGTTTTTTTAGTTCGAATTTAGTTTTTGGGTTGGGGTCGGGCTTGTGCAACTTTCTGTCAATTCAACCCCTGTTACCTCAAATGCTGAGGTTTCAGACATTTTAAGTCAGGCGTCCATTCCCCACTGTGGTAGTGACCGTTGGGCTGAGCATTTTCCGATTTTAACCCAAGGGAGTTATTTAGCCTCTCACTCCATGGGGGCGATGCCTCTACAGGCGCAGGATTATTTGCAAAGTTACCTCCAACAGTGGTCAAGCCAGGGTATTTCCGCCTGGGATGACACATGGCCCCGGTTGATTGCCTCGCACGCAGGGCTGATTGAAACGCTTATTTGTGCGCCACAGCCCAACACGGTTACCTTTCATCAGAATGTTTCCACGTTGCTGGCTATTGTTTCCAGCGCCATTGTGCGGCCCAACAACACCCGCTGGAAAGTGGTGGCCACCACGCTGAACTTTCCCAGCCTGCTCTACCACTGGCAGTGTATGCTGCCGTTTGGCATTGAACTGGTGGAAATTTCCAGCCGAGATGGTGCCACCATTGCCCTGCAAGACTGGGAGGCCGCGATCGATGAGAACACGCTAGCCGTCCTGGTAGACCACGGTATTTTTCTCTCCGGTGCGCTACAGGATGCCCGGGCCATTACGCAACTGGCGCATGCCAAAGGCGCCTACAGCCTGGTCGATGTCTACCAGACGGCGGGTTGTGTACCGGTGGATGTGACCGACTGGCAGGCGGACTTTGTGCTGGGAGGATCGCACAAGTGGTTGTGCGGCGGCCCGGGTGCGGCCTGGCTGTACATTCGCCCGGAACATTTAAAGACACTCGTGCCGAGTATTACGGGCTGGTTTAGCCATCAACAGCCGTTTGCCTTCCACCGTCAGTTTGAACCCGCAGATCATGCGGCCCGTTTTTCCACGGCAACCGCCAGTATCCCGGCGCTATTGTCCGCCAGAGCTGGCCTGGAGTGGATTCTTCGGGTAGGGGTAGACCCGATTCGATCCTACACACAAGTGCAAACCCAGCGCGTGATTGATGCGGCCCTTTCCTTGGGGGTTCTTGTGCGAACACCGCAGGATCCCAAACAGCGTTCCGGCGTGGTTTGCCTGGATTGGCCAGGTGCCGCCGCGTTTGAAAAACGGTTGCTGGCAGAAGGCTTTTGGGTGGATTATCGACCCGGTGGCGGGCTTCGTCTATCGACCCACTTCTACACGCCGCCCCATTCCGTAGACCGCTTTTTAGAGGCGCTACAGCAGGATGTGACAACAGGCTAAACCAGGCTAAACCTTGCTCACAGGAGCCGCCTGCTCTCAAATATAATGACTGAGCGAGCAGCACAACAATGCAACCAATGCTTGCCCACGCTTTAACCTTGCCCACGCTTTAACAAAGGGCACGCCTCAGGTAGTAGAAAAGGCCCTGGCTAGGTAGAGGGCACCAACACACCGGCCGAGGAGGCGGCTGCGGCTTCCGTCTCTTCCTCTGTGGAAGCGTCGTGGTCGGTCTGCCCGTCGGTCTGGTCCCCGTCGGTTTGGTCAAAGGCCAGCATCTTGCGGTCGTCCAATACGCCTTCCCAGCGGGCGACCACCGCCGTGGCCACACAGTTGCCAATCAGGTTAACTGACGTGCGACCCATATCCAACAGGTGATCGATCCCGAGGATAACGGCAATGCCTTCCACCGGAAGGTTGAACGCAGTGAGCGTTCCCGCCAGAATCACCAGAGACGCCCTGGGAACAGCGGCTACTCCCTTACTGGTCAGCATCAGTGTGAGCAGGATGAGAATTTGCTGCTCCAAAGAAAGGGAAATACCGGCCATTTGCGCCACAAACAGCGTGGCCAAAGACAGGTAAAGCGTACTGCCATCCAAGTTAAAGCTGTAACCCGTGGGCATAACAAACGCCACCACGTGCTTGGGTACGCCAAAACGCTCCATAATGGTCATCGCCTTTGGAAGGGCCGATTCGCTGCTGGCCGTTGAAAACGCCAGTAAAAACGGCTCCTTAATAGCCGAAAGCATTTTTAAAAATGGCACCCGAATGATTTGACACACCACCACCAGCACCAAGAGTACAAACAAGCCCAACGCAAAGTACAACGAGCCGAGCAACTTGGCGTAAATCCACAGCACGCCCAGGCCGTTTTTGCCAATAGTGGCCGCCAAGGCACCCATAACGCCCAACGGGGCAAACGCCATCACATAGCCCACAAACTTAAACATCACCTCAGAGAGGCTTTCGAGCACATTCATGATGGGTTTGGCCTTGTCACCGGCGGCAATCATCGCCAGTGCAAAAAACACGGCAAACACCACCAGTTGTAAAATTTCACCCTGGGCCATTGCCGCCACCACGCTTTCGGGCACCATATGTAACAGGGTATCCACAAAAGTGTGCTCGCCCACATGGGCCGCGTTGGCCGTAATTTGCGAAAGCTCTGAGGCCGCCTGACGACCCAGCTCTAAATTCATGCCCTCACCGGGCTTCAGCGTGTTGGCAACCAGCAGGCCAATGGCCAGTGCCACTGTTGTGGCAATTTCAAAATACAGGATCGTTTTCAGCCCAAGCCGACCCAGTTGCTTGTGATCCCCGGATCCGGCAATACCCACCACCAGCGTGGCAAACAGCAACGGGGCAATCAACATCTTGATCATTCGGAGGAACAGACCCGCCAACGGCTGAAGCTGTGCGCCAATCTCTGGCAGAAACACGCCAATCAGACCACCCAGCAGCAAGCCAATAAAGATCTGGGCCGTCAAGGATGGCATCTTCAGCCCAAACCGCCGAGGACCGGAACCGGGCGTAGCAGAGGCGGGCAGAATCAGCTCGGACATAGACAGTCAGTTCCTTCCAACTAATGAAGCATTCTACAAAACCATCGGTGCTGCCTGGGAAGGAAAATGGAAGTTGGTAAAACCACTCCCCCGCAGAGCCTCAGCGACAAAATCGATCGTTTCCCCGAAGATATAATTACGTACTATTTAACTCAAAACATGGCAGAAAATGCGCCGATTCCTAACAAAGGTTAACAAAAGGAACCGTTTTTTTTCCAAGAGGTGCCATCCATAAGGCCCTGAAACGGCTCTCACGCATTGTCGAAAAGGGCGGGGTTGTTATTTTTGGCCACAAATAAGAAGCCGCTGCGCGACTCATCGCGTGCAACGGCTCCGTTATTACCAAAAGCTTAAACAAACATGGAGACACACGCCCTGAAAGCCAGCGTTTTACCTAGCGCTGGACTTCCGGCTCAAAGCTGCGTTCGCATTGGGCACGGTAGAGCGCCTTGGCCACCGGCACACCATCAAGCACATACTCAATAATTAACTCGCCTTCCAGGCGCGCCTCGTTCAAGTAGGTGAGAAACAGCGTTTCGTTACGTCGCCACAGAGCATTGGTCTCATACTCGTACTGGGTGTGGATGACCGTGGCATTGCCAAAGTGATGCAGCGGCCGTTCATCAATAATGAACTTGCGAGCGCGTTCCGACTCGATGTTGATGCCAAAGTTGTCGTAACACACTTCCAGCAAACGAGACCGCTCCGTCCAGCTCCCAATGAACAACGCCGGGTCGAAATTCTCGGCAATCAGCTTATACTGGCGCTCAATCTCTTCCAAGCGATGTTTGGCCTCTGTGAGCGCCTTATCTCGGCTCACCAGGTCTTTTTCGGTTAGTTGCTTTTGTTTTTCCAGCTCTAGTAGCTGCTTGTGCAGCTTGGCCTTGTCATCCATCAGCTTAATGTTAATCTCTTCGTTCGACTTGGCCTTCAGTGAGGTGACCAATGCCGACAACTCCTTTACCTTACGGTTGAAAAGATTGTTAACGTTATACAGGTGGGAATTGAGCTTTTCGGCTTCCACCAATTTACCGTTGAGCTGGTCTTTTTCTGCCATTAAGCGTTCAACGAGCTGAATCAGGTTATCCTGGCGCAGGCCCGGCCCGCCCCCGGCGTGGCTGGGAACAGAGGCGTACTTTTTTTGATTGGTAATGCTGGGCGGTTTTCCCACAGGAGTGAGTGGCGCGGCTTCTAGCGTTTGGCCTGGCAACACCGGCTGGCTGGGCCCGGTGGGCGGAGAAACCGGGGTTAGGCTACGCGCCGTAACCGCCCCTGGACGGGAGGCCTGAATGGCCGGTAACGCAATAATTTGCCGAATCTGTTCCAAGGTTCGGCCCAAGGCCAGGTGCTTTTTGATATTTTTAAATAGATTGATGTGGTGTGGGCTGTACTGTTTACGGCCCTCGGCATCCACGGGAATGTTAAGCCCCAATGCCTCTTCCCATTGACGCAAATGTGCCTCGTCAATGTCGAACCGTTTGAGAGAATCCAGCACGCTATCCAGTGTGGTCAACTCGGAGTGCCCCCCATGTCGCGGTTAATGAAATGAAAACACGATGATACTATCACGCATCTGCCGTTAAAACACGATTATAATCCGTGAATCGGTTTCTGCACAAACGTTTTTCATTCCTAAAAACTGGTATCCAATGGATATGTTCGTCTGATCGTCCAAACGCGGGCGAAAACGTCTCTGCTGGTCGTAAGCGTCCATACGGCACAGGCATTAATGCCCCCCGAGGAAAGCGTTGGCGTCGCGCTAGCGGGCTGAGGTAGGATTTGGGGTATGATGGGCGTGCTGTAGCGCACTGCGGTGGTAGAAACACTGCTTGCGGCACTGATCCATGGGCAAGCAGATCCATGGGCAGCGAGATCCCTTGGCAACGAGCTCCATCGGTAAAAAGGTCTGTTGCCAGCAACGAGTATCCGCCATCCATCCAGTGCGATGCCTCAGCGCCAGGACTTAAAAAATGGAGTTTGCCCCCACCATGTTATGCAACAACGGCGTGCTACTGTTTTCGACTTGCGAATGGCTGTCTGCGCAAGGCTCAGCCGATCCGGCGGTGTTGATGTTTCTGGCCGTCATTGGTGGCAGCATTGGCGTGCTGATGGGACTCCTGGGCATTGGGGGCGGCTTGCTCATTGTGCCCATTTTGCACTATCTGCCCCCTCTTTTGTTTGCCAAACCGCTACTGCATTTTAAATCCATTACCGGTATTGCGGCCGTGCAAGGTCTGGCGGGCAGTGTGGCCGGCACCTGGAGCCACCATCAACAAAAAAATATTGTCTGGCCCTGGGTTTTTCTGCTTGCGCCTCTCTCGATAGTGGGCGCTTACGCCGGGGGCCTCCTAACGGTGTATGTGTCTGATGATCAGCTTACCTACCTGTTGTTGGCTGTTTTGTTCAGCGCCTGGGGACTCATGCTCCTGCGCGAATGGAAACGAACACAGACCGCCGGACAGGCTGCAACTATTCCACAAACATCTCCTGTACAAACACCGAATCCACCCGCACCCCCCCTGGCCACCAACCTGCCCGTTAACCGGGGATTACTCGCCCTGGTCGCCTTAATGGTCGGGGGCTTATCTGGCCTGTTGGGCATTGGCGGGGCCGTGTTTATGCTGCCATTACTGCACGGTCCCTTTCAACTGCCAATGTCGCTGGCCGTTGGCACCTCCTCCGTACTGGTTTTGCTCAACATGCTGCTCACCACCGTGGCGAAAGCCCAAACCGGTCATCTCCCACTCTGGTACGCAGTGGTTATCACCCTTAGCGCCGTGGTGGGATCCACACTGGGCGCTCGGCTTACGGTCACACTCTCCGACAGCACCCTCAGACGCATTCACCTCACCCTGATTACCAGTATGCTGCTGTGGGTGGCCTACGACGTGCTGGGACGACTCCGCCAATAAAATCCCAACCGAATAACACTCCCGTGATTATTACCGCGTGAGAGCCGCCGACGCGAGTCATCCTACAGGCGTGCCTCCTCCATTCAGACGGTGGCAGATGGGACCACACCGGCTAGCCTGTTGGTATGGAAACCTGGATGTCTCTGTTCACTCAAACCTTGGAAGCTTTGGACCGGCAGACCCACACGTTGCAAACACTGTACCGGGAACATTTACAGTGTCGTCGCGGTTGCTCTCGCTGCTGCGAAACCGCCACGTTTCGCATTCGCTACATCGAGGCGCTGTACCTTCTAAAAGCCCTTACGGAACTCCCGCCTGAATCGGCACAGCAAGTTCTGTTTCAGCTCAACACGCCATTAGCAGGGACAGAACAGCATTGTCCGTTCCTGTTGGAGGGCGCCTGTAGCGTCTACGAACACCGGCCCGCCATCTGCAGGGCGTACGGCCTGCCCGTTCGGTTGGGCAAGGATGTGGGTATTTGCGAGTTAAACTTTCAACAAGAGCCGCCCCCCGCAGAAGGGCTTCAGGTACTGGAACTGGCGCCGTTTTACGAAGTCCTCAACGAACTATCGCAACAGTTTTGGCAACAGCAGCCGCTGTCAGCAGTTTCCGCTGCTTCCACCGCGCGCGCCGAAGAAGCAGAGGCTCCCCTGCTCAGCATTCGCGTTTACCTGCAACGCCTGTTACAAACGGTTGCAGCCAACACCTCGGGCAACGACAATCATTCTCAGTGGCAAAGCCACCCCCAGCAGGCAACGCTTGCCGTAGAACCTTCGGTGGCAACAAATCCCAATCAGCCGCTTTAGTGACACTAGCCATTGAGTACTACCTCTCGGCGACATCCACGCTGCCACTCACGCCCGCCCGCCCCAACACACACGAGGCCTTAACCATGATGCCAACCGCATCTCGCCTATCGGTTCCAACATCCCTGTCTGCAACCCCAGCTCCTTCCAGCCCCAGCCAGCCGGTTGGTTGGCAGACGGTACAAACCCCTTCAAATATTGCCCGCTTTGCTAAAGCATCTGATGCCTACACCAGCAGTCGGTCGCCTCAACACTCGCGCGCGCAGGCAGCCTGGTTGTTCGCCGTGGAACGCGGCAAAGACTACATCGACTCGGTTCGACAGGGCTGGAAACAGTTTAGAGAGACAAACCGCCTGACCTCTGGCATATTTTGCGCCATCAGTATTCTACTGGGCCCAATTATGCTGCCTTGCGACTTTGTAAGCGGGTTTATTGTCGGATTTTTAATGCCCAGCGTGGCGGACAAATCCCGGCCCGATTCAGATAAAGCAGAGCCAGATGGAAAAAATACGAAAAAGCCGGGTCAGCGTTAAACTTCTCCGCGAGAAATTTTTTCTAATAGCTGGCTCACCCGCATTCCACGCTCCAAAGAGGTATCGAGGGCCAATTCCACCTCTGGGGTGTAACGCAGCCGAATCCGCCGCCCAATCGCCGAACGAATCTTAGATTGGTATTCCATCAAAATGGTCATCAGTAAATTTCGCTGGTCCGGGTCATCGTGCAAAATGCTGACGTACACCTTGGCATGGCGTAAGTCATTGGTCAGCACCACTTCCGTGACGGAAATGACGTAAGATTCCAGGCGAGGATCCTTGATCTCGCGGGCCAAAATGTCTCCCATTTCCTTCAGAATGGCTTTGCGAACCCGATCAACGCGACTAAATTCTGACTGGCTGCCCATAACGTGGATCGGTCCTTTTGGTCAATGCTAAATACAAAATATCGTTTGCTCAGAAAGAGAAGAAAGAGGCCAGAGGAGAGAACGCACGGTTTCCGCGTCAACCTGCTAGAAAGCACGCTGGCAGGGTTAAGACGACAGAGAGGTTCTTTCCTGAGCTTCCGTAATGTAACCAGTAACGACATCGCCTACTTGAAGGTCGTTAAATTTATCAAACGACAAACCGCACTCATAGCCTGCGGAAACCTCTTTCACTTCATCCTTGAAGCGGCGAAGGCCTGTTAGTGGGCCGCTGTAAACCTCTTTATTGGCGCGAGTGACAATGCTGCGGCAGTTGCGCACCAGCTTGCCCTCTTGCACCATACAGCCTGCAATCACGCTTTTGCCCGCCGTAAATAGCTGACGAATCTCAGCCCGACCAATCATCACCTCTTTGGTCTCAGGCGACAGCTTGCCGAGCATTAGCTTTTCAAGCTGCTCTTGAATGTGATAAATCACATCAAATTTGAGAATTCGCACCCGCTCCGACTCGGCAATCCGCTCTGCATTGGGGGCTTCATTCACGTTAAAGCCAACAATCAACGCCTGGCTCGCAGAGGCCAACATCACATCCGCCTCAGAGATTTCACCCGTGCCACTGTGAATTAAATTGACCCGAATGAGATCCGTGCTTAATTGCTGTACAGCGCTGGTCACGGCTTCTGCAGCGCCTTGCGTATCGGCTTTAACAATAACGTTAAAATCGTGCACTTCCTGCTCGGTGGCTTCTTGCATCTGGCGCATCGCATCCGACCCACGGGCCAGAACTCCCTGACGCGCACGACTTTCCAGGCGCTGCTCCCGGTCTCGAACTTTTTCGTCTTGCGAAAGCTGTTTAAACGCCTTGTCGTCGTATATCACCCGGAAAAAGTCACCCGCCTTGGGTACATCTTCCAGTCCTAAAATTTCAACCGGAGTGGAAGGACCCGCCTCTTCAATCCGCTCGCCATAGTCGTTAATCAGGGCGCGAACCCGACCCGAAACACTACCCACCAAAACGTTATCGCCCACGCGGATTTTTCCGTTTTGTACCAGTGCAGTCGCTGTGGGGCCTTTACGCCGGTCTAGCTGAGATTCGATAATCACGCCTTCGCCCGGCACGGTCGGATCGGCCTTTAGCTCCAGCAATTCGGAAACCAGGGCAATCATCTCAAGGAGATCATCAATACCCAAACGTTGTAGCGCGCTCACCTCAACGGTAACGACATCGCCGCCCCATTTTTCCGACACCAAGCCGTGTTCAGAAAGCTGCACCAGCACCCGATCCGGGTCCGCACCAGGCTTGTCCACCTTGTTGACCGCCACGATAATGGGAATGCCCGCCGCTTTTGCGTGACTAATCGCCTCCAGGGTCTGGGGCATCACGCCATCATCGGCAGCCACCACCAAAATAGCAATATCCGTGGATTTGGCACCCCGCATCCGCATGGCCGTAAACGCCTCGTGGCCGGGGGTGTCTAAAAAAATCACCCGACTGCCGTTTCGATCCACCGAATACGCGCCAATACTTTGCGTAATACCGCCCGCCTCAGTATCTACAATTTGGTGGCGGGTTTCGCGAATGGCATCCAGCAAAGACGTTTTCCCATGATCGACGTGGCCCATAATGGAAATAACCGGAGGTCGGCCTTCCAAGTTGTGATACTTGCTCTCATCGAGCTTGTCTTTTTTCTCCACCAGGGTGGAAACGTCCTCGGTGTTTTTGACTTTGGCGATTTCTTCAACCTGAATTTCAAATTCCTTGGCGACGGATTTGCAAAAATCCACATCCAGTGTCTGGTTGATGGTCACCATCACCCCTTTCATAAAGAGGTGTTTGATAATTTCCGTTTCTTTCAAGTGCAGCAGCTTTCCCAACTCCGTAATGGTCATTGGGTGATCAATACGGACCATCTCAGGCTTTTCAGCCAGCTTGGCCGCCTCAGCTTTTGCAGCCATTGCCTCAGCCTGGCGCTCTGGCGATGGCGTTCCGGTGCGAGAGGGTTTTGGACGAACCGCTGTTGCCGTTCGCGCACCAGAGGGCGGCTGACCAGAATGAGGATGGGTTGAGCGGCCCGAACCAGAGTGCTGTCCACCGTGTTGTTGAGGACGCGAGGGAGGCGCGGGACGATTGGGAGCCGAGCTCGACCCGGCAGCGCCTGACGAAGGAGCGGTGTGCGGTGACGGTGATGAGAATGGACGGCTGGCGGAATGATGCTCAGCTTGACGATCCCCTTGCTGACGATCTCCTTGGCGCTCAGCTTGGCGTTCTGGAGGCCGACCCGTTGGCGTATTGGGCTGCAAACCTTGCTTGGGCGGCTGATTAGGGTTTTGGAACGAGGGCGGAGACGGCTTTGCAACATTGGCAGCAGTGCTCGAGGCAGGCGATTGAGCAGATGAACCACCGTGTGCGTGACCAGGCGCATGACCAGATGCATGCGAAGATGGTTGAGCAGAAGGTGGTGCGGAAAATGGTCGTTTTGCCTCTGCCGGGGGGGCTGGCGGCCGATTGCCCTGGGCTGGATGAGATTGCGAAGGCGCATTTTGTGAAACGGGATTTCGTGATGAAGCGGCTGCCTGCTGAGAACCAGATGGGGGCTGTTGCTGCGATACAGGACGCTGAGAGGGCGGCTGCGCCTGCTGCTGTGGCCGCTGGGGCGAGTAGGTCCCCGGCTGTTGTTGAGGCGGTCGTTGGCTGGCAGTTGTAGCCGGTGGCTTAACCGACGGAGACGCTGGCGGCTGGCTGGCAGGGGGAGCGGCTTGCTTTGCAGGCGAAGTTGCGGTTGTTGCGGGCGCTTTGGCTTGCATGCGCTCTTTAAAGCGTTCAATCAAGGCATTGGCAACATCCTGATCAATGGAGCTGGAGTGACTTTTAATATCCAGGCCAAACTCTTTCTCCAAAAGCACCATAATCTGCTTGTTTGAGGTCCCTAACACCTTGGAAAGTTCATAAATTCTTACTTTTGGGGAAGACACGCGTTCTCTGTTCCTTGTTTCGCCACGCCATACTGGTGCTGAGCATACGCCAGGGCTTTCACTATATCATCAGGGAGTGTTCTTTTCAACGCTCGGTGCAATCGCTTGCCCTGAGAAGCCAAAGCCGATTCCACACAGCCATCCTGCCGACAAACGTAAACGGAACGGCCCGAACAGAACGGCTGCTGATTCAAAGACCACTGCTCCAGCGACTGACTCCAGGTAATTCGGTGCAGGAGGGCTACCGGCTTTTCCTGCCGACAGCCCACACAGAGGCGTACTGAGTCCATTGGGCACCTTTATGCCTACTCAAAACCAGGGCTACTCAACCACACGGCACCATTAATATGGTTCATGGGCATTCTACCAACGCCGCCAAGAACCCATCAGGCGTTCAAAGGCTCATCTACCGGATCGGCTGGATCGAGCGTCTCATCGTCAGGCTCAACTTCTGATTCTGCCTCAGACGGATCCTGCTCATCGTATGGCGTTGCTTCCAGAGCATCTTCCAGTGGTTGTTCTTCCGCTGCCGTTGCAATTTCCAGCTCAGAATCAGAAGGAGGTTCTGGCTGAATATCGCCCTCATAGACGCCTGCTTCGGCTTCCTGCAGCGTCTCGTCCAGTGTCTCGTCAAACGACTCAGCGTCATCTGCATCGGCAGCGGCATCCGCAGAGGGCGCCTCCGTTTGAGGAACCGGTGCGGGGGCAAATACCACCGGATCGTGCTGCATTTGCGTTGTGCTTTTAATATCCAGCTTGTAGCCGGTTAATTTTGCGGCCAAACGAACGTTTTGACCTTCTCGACCGATGGCCAAGCTGAGCTGATCATCGGGAACGACCACCAGCGCCCGAGGCGGGGTGGAAGGGTTCGGATCCAGCATCACTCGCACAATGCGGGCAGGCGCCAACGCGTTGGTAATAAATTCCACCGGATTTTCCGACCAGCGAATAATATCAATTTTTTCGTTGCGCAACTCGTTGACAATGGCCTGAATTCGACTGCCCCGGTTGCCAATACACGCGCCTTGCGGATCCACATCCGGGTCGGTCGAATGCACCGCGACCTTCGTGCGGAAACCCGCCTCACGGGCAATGTTTTTAACCTGCACCAGGCCGTCTTCAATTTCCGGTACTTCCAACTCAAACACTTCGCGCACCAGGGATGGATGGCCCTGGGAAATAATAATCTGGGGCACCCGTCCCGAATCGCGCAGGTCCATAATGTAGGCCCGAACCTTGTTCCCCACGCGGTAATATTCACCCGGCAGCTGTTCGCGCGGGGGCAGCAGGGCTTCGCTTTTGCCAATATTGACAATAACATTGCGGCCTTCTACCCGTTGAATAATGCCCGTGACCACCGTGCCGCGTTTTTCCTCGAATTCTCGCTGAATCAGCATTTTTTCTGCTTCACGAATTCGCTGCATAATGACTTGCTTGGCAGACTGGGCCGCAATTCGGCCAAATTCCTGGGGCGTCACCTCAATTTCCAGTGTTTCGCCAATCTCCACATCCGCCTTAATTTTGCGCGCATCCGACAGGCGAATAATTAAATTGGGGTTGAACGCAGGCTCACCGTCTTCTGTTTCAGCCTCTTCACCCAGTTCGGGATCCTCTTCCTCGGTGACTGGCGGCTGAAAATTGTCCGCCACGACGGACTTCACTTCAAAAATGCCAATCTCGCCGGATTTCTCCAGCAGCTTACAAATAATCCCGGTGGTATCTGAGAGCTTGGCGTAGCGCTTGTAAGCGGCTACCATCGCCTCCTGCAAGGACGACAGCACCACATCGCGAGGAATGCCACGCTCACGCTCCAACTGATCGGCGTGCTCCATTAATGCGGGTCCAACCTTAATCATGAGGGTTCTGGCTCCTTAAACTACCGGTAAATGGCAAGTACTAAAGACAATAAAATTGTTGGTTCAGGATTTCAATGACGATTAACACAGGCAATGAACACAAACGAAACGGAACTTGAGACAATACCCGGGCCATCTGCGCCGGGCCACGAACACACACACTTGCCCCCCGGCGGCTACTCCGAATAATCGGCTGTCTGGAGTGGGGGGCTTTCTGGCGTAATTTCGTCCAGCTTGGCGACGTCTTCCTCGCTGTCTGCTAACGGCGACGCCATCGGGCCGTCGTCCTCATCCGGCATCTGTAACACAGGCTCCAGAGAGATGGTAAGACCGCCGTGCTCCTGGAGGGCAACAGAAATGGGCTCTGAAACAGGGCTTTCTGCCTTTTCGGCGGCTTCCCATTCTGGCAGCAACAGCACGCTCGGCGAAGGCTCCAGTTGAAAATCCACCAACGTGGCATAGCGAAACGGCAGAGCCTTGGGCTTTTGCGTTCGCACCCAAACACGCCGCCCCTTAAAAAATTCAAACTCCCGTGGCTTTTTTAGCGTACGGAACGCGCCCGGTGAACCCACCTCCAACGTGTAGGAGATCGACGTGGCGTTTAAGGGCGCAAACGTATCCAGCAACGGGCTAAGCTGGCGACTGATCCGTTCGCAGTCATCCAGGCCAACACGCTCAACGGTGCCTTCCAAGGCCACGCGCAAATACCACTGCTGGGCTTCGCGCTCCAAAGCCACGTCCAGCACATACAGGTGCTCATCCACCAACGATTGCACCAGCGCAAAAACGCCCTGTTCCAGCGCCTGAATGGCGGCTCGATTCAATGAGGGGGCACGACGTTTCGCCATACGAAAAAATCCTGACTTGGGTTGCAACGATGACGCAAGGGGTAATACAACCGATTTTTCACCAACGAATCGGCTGCCGGGTAACTGTTGCTGAGTATGCTAAACACATCAGAAACAAAAAAGTGGGTCACAAGAACCCACTTCTTGACGATTCGTCATTTTGAAGCTGGCTAAAAAATAGCACAAAGCCAACAAGGGCTCAAGTCTGTTGTTACACGCCTTCGGTTGACAATGCCACCGTGGCCGGTTGAATGCACTGTTCCAGCGCCCGAATCTGTTCGCCATTGCCCAACACCACCAGGATATCGTTATTCTGGATCGGTCGGTCCGGTTCCGGCACCAGTTGCTGACGGCGCTCTGCCTCAATAATGGCCACCACCGACACGCCGGTTTCCTGGCGGAGGTTTAACTGCCGGAGCGATTGACCCACCACCGGGCTTTTGGCTGAAACTTCCAGCCACTCGATTTGGGTATCGCCGGGCAGATGCATCTTTCCCACCGAGGATTCTTGCGGGAACGCGCACGGGTTGGCAAAGCCCTGGTCTTGCCCGGTATTGCGCAAGCGTTGCAAGGCCGCTTCCAGCAACGTGGGCGGATGTTGGAGCGCCTGAAGACTTTGCAGCACAAACTGAACCGAAGCCTCCAACTCCTCGTAAATCACGTGATCGGCACCCATTCGGCACAAACGGCTCACTTCCGGCTGATATCGCGCGCGGACCAGAGCCAGTATCTCTGGCTGGATGGTTTTGGCCTGCTGAAGAATCATCTCCGCACAACGACTATCTGGAAAGGTAATGGCAATCAACCGCGCCTGATACAGGCCCGCCGCTTTCAACACTTCGTACTTGGCGGCATCGCCAAACACAACGGGAATGCCCATTGTGTGCAGCCGATTCACCGTGTGCGGGTTCATTTCAATAACGGTAACCGGATGACCAAGCAGTTGAAGGGTTTGCACCAGTTGTTGGCCCACCACCCCGTAACCGGCCACGATAACCGCCTCTTTGCCCAAGGGCGTGTGGGCTTGCCGGGCGGCTGGGAGCGGGAGCTGGGTTTTCGTCGCCTGTGCTTGTGCTTGTGCATGCTCTTCTTGCGCATCCTCGTGGGTTGGCTTAACAGACGCTGCCGCCGACAGGTTTAGCGAGCCTTCGTAAGACGCCGCCGCCGCCGCTTTTGGAAAGCCATACCGCACCACCAGCGGCGTTAAGAACATGGTCATTAAAATGGCGTGGTACAACGGCATCAGCCAACTATCCAGCCAGGCTTGCCACGGGCCAGGCACCAGCCCCGGCTGGAGAATTTTAGGCATTAAAATAAACGCAAACTCTCCCACCTGAAATAACGCCAAGCCGGTGAGAACGGACGTTCTGCCCGTAAACCGAAATAGTTTGGCGGCCCCCATTGCGGCCAACGTTTTCAGTACGGCAAGCCCAACCGTCAGGCACAACACCTGCGGCCAATGCGCCAGCAAAAAGCCGACATTGACCCACATGCCCAGGGAAACGAAAAACAGGCTGGCAAAGACATCTCGAAACACGCGGCTGTCGGCCAGCAACTGACGACTGTACAAACTGCCACTGAGCGACAAGCCTGCAATAAACGCCCCGGCCTCATGAGAGAGCCCCAACGCGCCGGTGAGAAAAGCGCTGCCCAGGGCCAGACACAGAATAGACAGCGTAAATATTTCCCGGTTACGGGTTTTTGCCAGTCGGTCCATCATCTGTGGAATAACCCGAAAGCTCAGCAAGACGGTTATCGCCAAAAACAGACCCGCTTTGAGACAGACCCAGGCCACCTGACCGAGGAGTTCGGGCTGAACAGGCTGCTGCAACATGGGCAAAAGCGTCATCAGGGGGATAATGGCCAGATCCTGGGTAATTAAAACGCCCAGTGTCAGCCGACCCGGAACACTGTCTAACGCAGACTGCTCCTCCAGGGTTTTGAGCACAATGGCCGTACTACTGAGCGCACCAATACTGCCCAGGGTGACGGCCAACGCAAAGGGCGCCTGAAGCACGCAAAACAGCACGGTAAGTACGCCCGTTGTTAACAACAGTTGCAACACGCCAACGGTCAGGGCGTCGGTGCGCATTTGCCGCAGCTTGTGCAGGGACAATTCCAGCCCGATGACAAACAGCAAAAACATAATGCCCACATCCGCCAGGGCTTGCACAGCGCCCTTGGCTTCAATCAGTCCAAACCCGAAAGGACCCACCAGGCAGCCCGCTAAAATAAACGCCAGTAAGGACGGCAATTTCAGCCAGTGGGTAATGTAGGTCACCCCGGTTAATGCCAGCATTAAAATAACCAGGCTTTCCAGTATGGGAGCAGACGACGCCACAGAGTTGGTCCTCATTGCCATGCCAAAGGGGGGGATGACGGCCCATCCCATTGAACAGATGCCCATCGTACTAGAGATGTTCCCCCTAGTCGTTAAGATGCCAAGTACCTAAGATGCCAGAGATTGTCGCCTGCCGCAAGACGCTACGCCAGATAAAGGCCCTGGCGCATAGAAGACTTTGGCGTCAGAATCCGGCGAAGACCCTGGAAAAAAGACAGCCGGGCCGGGCGGCAATTTGCTGCATGTTTCTGGCAATCGTGTTATACAATGCTCATTGAAAAAAAGCGCGTGCCCTAGAGAAACTATCGCGGCAGATGGAACCGGTTGTTGCAGGCGTCAGCGTACTTCGTTTCTCAATATCTCACTGTGTTTCGCGATGTTTTTTTGAATTTTTTTGCGCGTTTTGTGATGACTGATGAGGTGCTTCGGATGGAAACCAAACGGGTCCCCGTTTTGGTTATTGGTAGCGGAATTTCCGGTCTGTTTACCGTTCTGAAGCTGGCCGGCTTTGGCATTCGCTCGCTGTTGGTGACAAAAGCGGCCCTGGCGGAAAACAACTCTCGCTACGCACAGGGGGGCATTGCCGCCGTACTGCCCACAAACCCGGACGATTCCGTAGAGTTGCACGTGCAGGATACCCTCCAGGCCGGGGCGGGCCTGTGCGATGAAGCCGTTGTGCGATCCATTTTGGCCGATGGTTACGCGGCCATTGCCGATTTACTTCACTACGGTGTGCCGTTTGATCGAACCGACGCGGACCAGTTGGCCGTAACGCAGGAAGCCGCCCACAGCGTGCGACGAATTATCCACGCGGGTGGAGACGCCACCGGACAATCGGTGGAAATGCGCCTGATTGAAAAAGTTTCGGCCCACCCGCTGATTGAAGTGATGGAATACTGCTCCGTGTTGGAGTTGCTGCATCGGCCAGGTGCAGAGCAATCTGCCAGTTGCATGGGGGCCCGGGCGGTATCGCTGGAGCAGCAACGGGAATGGTTAATTCTCTCTGAGCATACCATTTTAGCCACCGGGGGTGTTGGAAGACTGTTTCGCCAGACGACGAACCCCACCATCGCCACGGGAGATGGCTTGGCGATGGCGGCCCGGGCGGGTGCGCCCTTAAAGCATATGGAGTTTGTTCAGTTTCATCCCACGGCGTTTTTCCACGAGGAGCAGGTTCGCTTTCTCATCTCAGAGGCCCTTCGTGGTGAAGGCGCCATTTTAAAAAACAGCCAGGGCTTTGCGTTTGCCAAAAGCTACCACCCAGATGGCGAACTGGCCCCACGCGACGTGGTGACGCGGGCCATTTTCTCAGAAATTCAAACTTCCGGGGTTCCCTACGTACTGTTGGATATCACCCACCAGTCGCCGGAGTACCTGCTGCAACGTTTTCCCTCCATTTCGCAGCAGTGTCAGCACTACGGGGTGGATATTTCCCGGCATGCCATTCCGGTTGCTCCAGCCGCCCACTATTTAATGGGTGGTGTGGCCGTAGATGCACAGGGGCGAACTCCGGTTCCCAACCTCTATTGCGTGGGAGAAACCGCCTGCACTGGTCTCCACGGCGCCAATCGCCTGGCCAGCAACTCCTTGCTGGAGTGTGTGGTGTTGGCGAGGCGGGTGGCGCAAGTCATTCGTCAGCAACAGCCCACCGAAGCCTCCCTGCGTGCACTGCCCGTTCATCTGGAAGTATCTGCCCGAATTTACACCTATGGGCCGGAGCGAACGATTGAAAAGCGGGCGGCCCGGCTGCACCGGTTAATGTGGGAATCGGTTGGCATTGTTCGCCATCAAGCTGCGCTGGAAAGGGTTCTGTTCGAGCTGGAAAACCTGCACCAAGAGGCTGAGGCGCAACGGTGGCGGTATCATCTGCCGGTTGGCCTGGAATACGTCAATCAGCTGTTGGTGGCAAACCACATTGCCCGAGCAGCCCACCGACGCAAACAGAGCGTGGGAGCCCATTTTCGTAGTGACGCGCCGGATGTGGCAATGCCTCAAGCACCGTTGCGGACGGTGCGCTAAGTTTATCAGACGGATACGGTTGGACCGATGAACCACCTGACTGCCAAGCTCATTGAAAGCTTTTTAGCCGAAGATCTCTCCCACGGGGACGTGACCACGGATTCGCTTCCGCTGGCCTGGCAGCAAACGCGCTGGCAGGCGTCTATTATCGCACGCACGGCCTGTGTTGTTTCCGGCTTGGGCATTGCCAAGGGCGTATTTACGCAGGTGGATCCAACGCTTCAGTGTGTTGCTTTCCGGTCAGATGCTGACAGGGTCCTGGCTGACGAAGCCCTGATGCAGATTAACGGCACGGCGGCTTCCATTTTAAAGGCCGAACGCACGGCCCTGAATTTGTTACAGCATTTGTGCGGCATTGCCACCAGCACACAGGCCTTTGTGCAGGCCATTGAAGGCACTGGGGCGATTATTGCGCACACGCGAAAAACCACGCCTGGCTTACGATCGCTGGAGTTGCAAGCCGTTATTGACGGAGGGGGTCGGCTGCACCGAACAGACCTGGGACAGGCTGCCATGCTGAAGGACAACCACTTGGCCCTGGCCAATGGAAATGTGGCTTTGGCGGTACAGGCGGTTCGGCAGCGGTTGTCTCACATGGCAAAGCTTTGCGTGGAAGCCGATACGTTTTTACAGGTTCAGCAAGCCCTGGATGCGGGTGCCGACGTGATTTTACTCGATAATATGAGCCCGCAGCAGGTAAGACAGGCGGTGGCCCTTATTGACGGGCGGGCCACTGTCGAGGTGAGTGGCGGCATTACCCTGCACAACGTTCGCGCCTACGCCGAAGCCGGGGCCCAGGTGATTTCCACCAGCCAGATTACGCTGGGGGCGCCAAGTGTTGATTTGGGCCTGGATGTGGAAACGCCGTAGCGGGGTCCGCAGCAGTGAGACATAAAAATCAGCTCTAAAGTTAGCCGTTAAGATTAGGCGTCAAGATTGCCCGCAAAGACTGCGCGATGAACGCCGATGCCCACCCCAGACGCGACGCCTGCTGTTTTGTGCAACGTCACACGTGCCGAAGTCAGAGGGGCGGGTTCTTGATTCTGGTTCGTGTGTCGTGTTGAATGGAATCAGTGTGCCACCCGGTTTCCTTTGGGAGAATGTGGCGGTACGCGCCGTATGCCAGAAGGTTGGGTCCGTTGCCCACCCGATGCTGTAGCCCAAGGAGCAAAGCCCCTATGTTCGATATGCAAAAAATGCTGAAAAAGGCCCAGGAAATGCAGAGCAAGCTGAGCCAGGTTCAGGACGAGCTGGCCGAAATGGAAGTAACCGGAACGGCGGGCGGAGGCTTGGTCACGGTTACCTGCAACGGTAAATTCGAGTTTAAATCGGTCGTCATTAAGCCAGAGGCCCTGCAAGGCGGTGCCGAAGAGTTAGAAGATTTGGTACTGGCCGCCCTGAAAGACGCCACGCAGAAAGTCCTGGAGCTGACCCAGCAAAAAATGGCCGGTGTCACCGATGGCTTGAACATTCCGGGGCTGAAGCTGCCTTTTTAAGCAAACCTCATTTTAGGCAAGTTTAGGTTTAGGCAAAAATGGTTCGCCCCAGTTACGCTTAAAACATCCAGTACGCCTAAAATATCGGGCACGCTAAAACGAAGTGCAGCCTACTGTTGTGTCCAGGCTTTAGCCATAAGCGGAGTACTGTCCATGAGCTTGACCCCACCGCTGGCCAGTATGGTGGAGGCATTTCAAAAATTGCCAGGCGTTGGGCCCAAACTGGCCCAGCGTTTGGCGTTTCATATGCTTCGCCAGCCCAACGATTTTATGGACGGGTTTGTGCAGGCGCTTTTGCACGCAAGAGAGCAGGTCCATCCTTGCCCGGTGTGCTTTAATTTGTCCGGGCAAAGCCCCTGTGAAATTTGTGTCAATCCGCACCGCCAACGACAGGCGTTGTGTGTCGTGGCCGATCCCCGGGATCTCCTGGCCGTGGAAAAAGCCCGAACGTTTAGCGGGCTGTACCACGTGCTGGGTGGGTTAATCTCCCCGCTAGACGGTATTGGACCCGAACAGCTTAAAATTCGAGAACTCATCCGACGGCTCAACCCCTCGTTGGATGAAACCTTGAGCCAACAGCTTCCCGCCGGGAACGATTACCCAGCGGTTACGGAGGTCATTCTGGCGTTACCCCCCTCAACGGAGGGCGATACCACCAGCCTGTATCTAACACGACTCCTTAAACCGCTTGAGGTAACCGTCAGCCGAATTGCGTTTGGCCTGCCTGTTGGGGGCGATTTGGAATACGCAGACAGCCTCACCCTTTCTCGGGCGCTGGCCGGGCGACAAACGCTTTAGGGTGACAAACGACTCAGGCAGACCAGTCAAACCAGGTCTCCATTCCATTGCAAGAGTCTCTCTAGTTTCCTAGAGGGAAGTCGGCGGTTTGGGTTCGTCATTATCATGACGAAGAAGCTGCTCAAAGCTCTTACGGAGCGTATGCATCACACCGCCTGACCTCAGTGACTCTATAAACTGAAGCTCTTCTTGCACTTGTGCGTATAAACCACGAAAGTCCGCTATCAGTTGGCTTGCCTGAAAAACACGCTGCATAGAAACGGGGTCCGCCACAATCTCGCCCGGAGTTCCCTCGGCCAGCCAGTCCTCGGGGTCTGGAAACATAATGGGGAGCGTTTGCGTTGGATGTTCCGGAATGACCAGTGTGGGCAAGTCCGCCGGATGCTGTTGATCTTCTGCCAGGGTTTGCGCCATCGCCGCTTTCAGCGTATCGGGAGACAGTTTAAACGCTCTGTCCAGGCTGGAAATCCCAAAATCTTGCTCTAACGTTTTGCCAAACTGCGTCATCAAGTCGCCATAGTCTTTTTGCGCCTCAACCGCCTGCTGCTGAGACATCATTGGATTGCGGGTCAACTTTCGTTGAAAAGCTATTGCATCGGTCAAAGTCTCTTTCAACGGCTCTAATTTAGCCTCTAAATCCGGCGTATCCGGGCGAAACAGCCGAATGAACTTCTCAATGACCCGATTGGCCTGCTGACCCGTGGCAGAGACTACCCTTTCCTCGCCCATATCCGGGTCTTCCACCAGGCTCTGGACGGGAAAAAGTCCGGGCGGCTCACCCTCGGTAAAAGAGTCAACGCGAACATGCGCGGTAACAGCGTCTCGCGCAAACCCTTGCGGATTACGCTCCAGGTATTCAGAACCCGCGGGTACGTTCGTGCCATCGGGCTTTGCCAATAACACCTGTTTCCAGCTGGCAAAACGCGTGGAATTGAGAGAGGATACGGATACCGGAAGCGTCATTCACACAATCTCCTAGGCTTAAATATCTGCATATAATCTCGTCTGTCCATGGGTCGCTCAAGACGCCGAGACAAGCGGTTAGCCCGTCTGGTAAAAACGAGCCACCTTGAAAAAAATAACGTATTTTCCCAACCCGTCCATGCGTTTCGGGTAAGGGGTTAAACTACTACAGTGGAAAGAGCGTGTCAAACCCACATGGCTAGCGTTGGCGTTCAGCGGCAGACGATCGTGTCTGATCCGCAAGAGTGGGCTAAACCTGGGTGGATTGCACTCTGGGTTGCGCCATAGGTTATGCCATAGGTTGCGCCATAAGCTGCACCTTGGATTCTACGATGGCCTGCACCTTTGCCGCCAAAGCCGCATCGGTTTGCCATTGCGTCAACGGCACCGGTAGCCGCCGACACCAGTTGGGGTGCTCCGATGTGGTTCCCGGAAAATTGGCCTGCTCTTTCAACGCCAACAAATCTTCCAACTGGATCATTTTTAACAGGCATGGGGTTTTCCACAACAGTGCATGCAACGCAACACTCAACGCGGGTGTCATCTCCTCATAGGCTTCCAGGCTGGGCTCGGACTGCTCCGATGGTGGTGGCAACAGCCCGGCTTCAGCCAAAAGCCGGAGCAAGCCCAGCTTATCCAGCCGCCGACTTTCCCAGTGCTCGGCTTCTGCCTCAGGGTTTGGGTAAAAGCCTAACTGGGCGCGCACCCGAATGTCTTCTCCCGACCAGAAACCGGCCAGGGTCGGTAAATCATGGGTAGAAATCGTGGCCAGGGCTACCGACGGGTACTCAGCAGGAGGACGAAACGTGTGGGGTCCGCTCTGCTCAAAATACAGCACTTTGTAGGCCAGTAGCTTCCACTGGAGCATTTTCTCGCGGACCACGTCTGGAATGGTCCCCAAATCTTCACCAATCACCACACATTGGTTTCGATGACTTTCTAGCGCCACTATCCCCAACAGATCATCGGCAGGATAGTTAATGTAAGCGCCACTTTGGGCGGTCAAACCAGGTGGAATCCAATAGAGGCGGAATAACGCAAGTACATGATCGATACGAACCGCACCCGCCAAGCGCATCGTCTGGCGAAGGGTTTCAATAAAAGGCTGATAACCCGCCTGCTTCAGCCGCCGGGGAATCATGGGCGGCAGTCCCCAGTCTTGTCCCATCGCGTTGAGGGCATCCGGGGGGGCGCCAATACTGGCCTGAAAGGAGTACAAATCCTGGTGATACCACACGTCAGCCCCGGCCCGGTCACAGCCCACCGCCAAATCCATATACAGCCCCAGTGGAAGGTGGACCGCTTGAGCCGTTTGCCGGATGGCCTGAAGCTGTTCAAACGCCACCCATTGCAGATACTGAAAAAAGATCACCCGTTCCTGATGACTGAGCAAAAACGCTTCCACGGCAGGAGAATCAGGCCGCCGGTAGGCTTCTGGCCAAACAGGCCAGCCCCATAAAGTGTTGTCTTGGGCATAAAAGTGTTCTTGCAGGGCCTCGTAAAGCGCCAGGCGCTCTAAAGCCGTCCCTTGCGCCTGCACAAATTGCCGAAACGCTTGCGCGCGAGGCCCGTTTTCAGCCAGGCTAGTGTCTCGAAATTGTCTGTAGAGTCGCTCCAGCACGGGTCGCTTGAGCGAATACACCCACGGGTAGTCTACCTGATCTTTCGCCTGAATGGCCTGAAGCTGCTCTTGGAAAGCGGCCTCCGCCACCATTTGTTGCGCCTCGGCACAGTGCTGAAACTCTTCAATGCCCTGCAAGTGCAGGTAGAGCGGGTTAAAAAACTGCTTGCTGGAAGGCGCATAGGGGCTAATATGGTACGGATTGTGCGGAAACAGGGCGTGAATGGGATTAATGCCCACACAACAGGCGCCTTGCTGTGCAGCCCAGCGGACCACCTGTTGCAGGTCGCCAAAGTCTCCAATGCCGGTATTTTCCCCCGAGCGCAGCCCGTAAAGTTGAACGGCTAGCCCCCAGCCCAGAGCGGCTTCGGCTTTCGCGACGTCGGCTTGCGCAGCACCAGTGTGTGCGTCAGTAGCCTGTTCGTTAGCCTGCATCGGATGCGCTGCCTCATTGGGTTGCGGGTATGGCTGCACATCCCCCGGAATTGAAGATTGCGCCTGGGGCGACGCTAGGGTTGCTGGTAAATAGCACTGATCCGGGGTAACAATAAGCCGCATTGGCTCAGGCAGCCAGTTTTCATCCTCGGTATTGCTTAAACTAAGCCAGTGGTAGCCCAAAGGTGGCTGCGTCGGCAAATACCACCCATAACAGCCTATCGGTTCTGTCATCGCCTCTGAGGCATTGGCCGGGTTTTGCAAGGTATCGTACCAGGTGTCGTAGTGGGTTAACGTTTCGAGGGTAAACGTTCCCGTCTGCACCGCTGCTTCCGCTTGCATCGGTTCAGATTCCAGCGTTAAACGCCAGCAAAACGTGGTGCCCGCCAACCGTTGCGGAATTCGGAGCATTATTTGCGCCGGAAACTGCGCTGACGGAATCACCTGGGTTGCATCCAAACAGCGCTGCCAATAGCTGGCCCGAAACGCGTCGAGAGAGTCCGTAATGGTCGCCTCATCCGAGGCGGGAACCCCCATGGCTTCGAGCAAGTGCATCAACGTCTCGGGCGGCGCTTCGTAATAAGTTCCAAAGGCGTCGTAAAACGAGCGTTCTATGCCATAGCACTCGGCCAGGGTTTCCAGGTTATTCATTGCGAATACAAGACCTCAGGTTGCCCGCAAACGGGCGAGACAAACAAAAATTACTCAAAAAACGCGATGCGCCTCATATCAAGCCGTTTTTTCCGCAGCGCGTGGTTGAACGGGCAAGCCCTGCCTTAGGTGAGGCTGATTTTAAACAACGGTTGGCCAAACTCAATGGCGTCGCCGTTGTTTGCAAAAACAGCCAAAACGGTCCCACTCACCTCGGATTCCAGCTCGTTCATCTGCTTCATGGCCTCTAAAATGCACAGGGTTTGGCCGGGCGCCACCCGTTGCCCCACTTCCACATAGGGGGGCGAGTCTGGAGAAGGCGATCGGTAGAACGTCCCCACCATGGGCGCCGTAACCGTATGGGCGGTCTCTGCGGCAGCGGCTTCCGGCACGGAAGACCCCAGCCCACCGTCAGCAGCGCTGCCAGAGGAAAGAGCCGTCTCACCGCGCTCAGTTTGAGCCGGAGGCGTAACACCAGCGGCCACGGAAAAAGTGGTGCCCACCGCTGCTGCCGCCGCCGGAAAGGCGGAAGGCAACTTAATGAGGACGCGACGCTCTCCGTCCTGCACCAACAGTTCTGCCAACTGGCGCTCAACCGCCAAATCTACCAACGAACGTACCTGATCCAAACTCAGATCCAGATGGGAAGTCATGGGCAAACACACCTTTCGGTAGGCAACGTCAACTCGCTAGGCCACTTCAACAAGCTAGGAACAATGGAATCGTTCAATGGGGGGTCGTTTTTCAGCGCCCTTAGGCCCGGTCCAGGTATTGGTTGGTTCGCGTATCCACCCGAACTCGGTCGCCAACAGAAACGAAAAACGGAACCTGAACCACCGCGCCCGTTTCCAAAGTGGCGGGCTTGGTTCCACCAGAGGCCGTATTGCCTTTTTCTGCCGGTGGCGTTTCTGTTACTTCCAATTCCACGTGGTAGGGCAACTCCACCCCAATCACGCGGTCGCCGTGCTTCATCACACTGACCGTCATATTTTCCTTTAAGTAAACAATGCCATCGCCAATCTGCTCTTTGGTCATCGTAATCTGATCGTAGGTGCTGTTGTCCATAAACGTGTAGTTGGTACCATCGTTGTACAGGTACTGCATATCGCTCTTTTCCAGGTGAGCGGTCTCTACCTTTTCGCCCGCGCGAAAGGTTTTTTCAACCACCTGGCCGGTTTCCACATTTTTAAGCTTGGAGCGAACAAACGCAGAGCCCTTGCCGGGCTTTACATGCAAAAACTCGATCACTTGCCACAAGCCGTGATCAATCTCAAGGGTCAGACCAGTTTTAAAGTCGTTGGTGGAAATCATGGCTTGGGTCGGCTCCATCCTTGAACTATGATGAGATAGGCAAAACGGTTTGAAAACCTCGGCATTTTTGAGAAATGCCTCACCGGCACCTCGGTCGCAAATAGCCAAACTGCTCCAATTTTGAGACAAAAACACATGGCTGGCAACTCAACCTCCAATTTATCCCCCCTTCACTCCACCGGTCATTCAGAAGCCGCTCGGGTTTGGTCACTGCATTCTCTTGACGATCTGAGCCGATGGTGTCAGGCGTGGGCCAGGCAGCTACAACCCGGCGATGTCATTGCGTTGGATGGCCCGCTGGGCGCTGGAAAAACGACTCTGGTTCAGCAGTTGGCATTGGCCTTGGGGGTTCAGCAGCCCGTTACCAGCCCAACCTTTTCGCTCATTCACGAGTATCTGGACGGCCACATTCCACTGCTGCACACGGACTTATACCGACTGGACTCAGGCCGACCAGATGCAAGCCGACTAGACGCAGGCCCCACCGACGAGGCGTTTGCAGATGCACTCTGGGATCGTTTTGCCCAGTTGCAGGGCATTTTGCTGGTGGAATGGGCCTGTTACGGCAGCTTTATGCCCGCCTGGCAAACGGCCGCCATTACCCTAGAAGCCCACACCCCGCGAACGTTGACCTTAAAAACCTTTCGTCCGGGTCTAATGCCGGAATCTCTTTGGCCAGGAGCAAAGGAACCCCCTGCATGACGCCGCTACTGTTAACCGTGGACACCTGCGGCAACCGGTTGATGTTGGCGCTATTTTCCGGTGAAACCTGCCTGGCCCAGGTCGATCTCCCCGTCGATTCCCAACGGACGCACTCTGCCTGGCTCATCCCTCAAGTCAGTGCGGTGTTAGCCTCTCAGGGCCTACAACCCACCCAACTGACCGATGTGGCTGTGAACGTGGGCCCCGGCAGCTTCACCGGCATTCGGGCCGGGCTTTCCGCCGTACGGACCCTTGGACAGTTTTTGCCCGTGCGCCTTCACGCGTTTGATACCTTCCAAATGCTGGCCACACAGCACAACCCTCCCTCTGCTTCTGCAGCGTCAATAGCCTCTGTGGAGACAGCGCCGCCACGCGAGGAAGCCCGACTGACGCTATTGCTCAATGCGCGACGAAACCAGGCGTACTATTGTCAAATGGTCCTACAGGAACAACAGTGGCAGTACCACAAGCCGCCCCAGCTAGCGTTGTTAACCACGCTGGAAGAGCAGGCGGAAGACTTGTTCCAAAACAACCCGGTGCTGATTGAAGCCCCGCTTTACGACTGGTTTGTGGAGCGGCTGGGATCCGTGGAAACGTTTCGGTCACTTCCCGTTTTTACAGCCCAAACGCCTACCCATAGCGGCTTTCTGATGAAAGCGCTGCTGACACTGGCCCCACAAGCCTACCAGGTGGCGTGGCAAGACCTGTTGCCCTGCTACATTCAACCGCCCAGCGTTACCTGGGCAAAGCCGCGTTTACCCACTGTGGATTGGTCGCCGCTTTAAGCCACGCTGCGGTTGTGCGGGACAGCTTCCTCCGCATCATCCGCCGCGGTGGGCTGAGGAGACGACCCTCCCGGAGGTTGGCATAGCGGAAACGGATCCCGCACCGTGATCAGACGGGCATCCAGGTGGCGGGTTAGGTAAGCCCACAACCAGCGAATAAACACCTGAAGCTGGTTTTCAAACCCAATGAGATACCAGATGTGAATAAAGCTCCAGATGAGCCAGGCGGGTAAGCCACTCACCTGCAAGGGGCCAATGTGGGCCACGGCGCGATTGCGTCCAATGACGGCCAGGCTTCCCTTATCCACATAGGAAAACGGCGGCGTTACCTGCTGGTTTAAGCCAGCCCGAATGCGTTTGGCAATGTAAATGCCCTGTTGCATGGCAACCGGGGCCACTCCGGGGAGCGGCTGACCGTTGGGTTGCTTCACGTGGGCCAGATCGCCCGCCACGTAAATATCCGGGTGGCCTGGCAGGGTTAAATCCGGGTTGACGATTAACCGCCCCCCTCGATCGGTTTCCGTAGACAGTGCCGAGGCCAACTGTTGCCCCAACGGAGACGCCTTAACCCCTGCCGCCCACAGCACGGTGTGCGTGGCAATGTGAGAGGCGCTTCCATCCTGCTCAATCGATACCCGGGTGGGCTGAATATGGGTCACACGGGCCCCGGTGCACACACGCACGCCCAAACGGGTTAAATCTTCTTCGGCATGACGGGACAGTTTTTCCGGGTATGCCGCCAACAGGCGATCGCAACCCTCCAGCAGGACAATATCCAGATCTTCCATCTGAATATGGCGGAAGTCTTCCCGCAGAATGCTGTGCGCCAGCTCCACCAACGATCCTGCCAGTTCAACCCCCGTAGGCCCGCCGCCAATAATGACAAAGCGCAACCAGTTTTTACGCAACACTGCATCGGTCTGGCGCTCTGCGGCCTCAAAGGCCAAAAACAGCTTATGGCGCATTTCAATAGCATCTTCCAGCGTCTTCAGGCTGGTGGCCGCCTCAGCCCAGTGATCGTTTCCAAAGTAATGGCTCTGTCCGCCCGCGGCAAGCACCAATTGATCGTAGGACAGGCTGCCATCTCTCAGGGTTAAGGTTTTGGCATGCGGATCAATACCAACCACTTCACCCAGAAGGGTTTCCACGTTTTTATAGCGGTTAAGCACGGCTCGCAACGGGGCGGAAATATCCGCCGGGGATAAATTTCCCGTGGCGACCTGGTAGAGCAAGGGCTGAAACAGATGAAAATTTCGTTTATCGACCAGGGTGACCCGAACCGGCTGATTACCAAGGCCCTTGGCCGTGTACAAACCGGCAAAGCCGCCGCCCACAATCACAATATGTGGCAGGGAACCCGTAGCAGAAACATGAGGAGGTTGCTGAGGTAATGGCATAGACAAATAACATCCTGTGAGAAGGAACGGCACCGTAATGGGGTTGGCATTTGAGAAATGAGGAGAAGACAGGGCAGGAGCAGGAAGAGAAAGGGCGAATGGTCAGTGATCGTGTTCATTCAACACCATCACGAAAGATTATATATAAACGTGCGGCGTTTGGGAAGTCACCACCCAGCTAACGACGATCCGACCGCTTTGATCCACGGAAGCGCATCAAGTCTTTATAAAATGTTTTTATTCTATTAAAGAAGGATTTCAGCGGAAACAGAGATTCGCGCAGACACTGCAACAGACCTTGAGATGGATAACGCATTCGTTACGCCGTGGCGTTGGTGCAGGCATGGCGAATGCCAATAACAGACGAGCGGGGGAATTCTCGGCATGCCAGGATGGACAACAACGGATCCGAATGCAACATACTACCCAACTTACACCGGCAATGGCGGCCCAAACTACTCGGTGCCGGGTGGCAATAACGGTTACGGTGTCACCTACGGCTTCGACCCCACCGGGGGTAACGGCTTTGGAGGCGGCCCTGGCGGCTTTGGTACAGGATTTGATCCGACCGGCGGGGGTAACGGCGTTCCGGGAGGTATTCCAGGCGGCACTCCGGGCGGTGGCGCGGGCTCAGGAAATCCACCGCCTAGTGACCCGTTTGGCGGTGGGCCAGCCGTCTTTCAGGAATGGATGGTAGGCCAGGACCAGACCGCAGCAGGGTTTAGTCAGGCGCTGGATCAGATTACCCAGGAAGCCCAGGAATATGCGCGACAACAGCAAGAAAACGCGGAAGAAAACCAAGCCGAGGCAGAGCGCAAAAAACTGGAAGAGGAGCGCAGAGCCCAGGCGCTGGAAGTGTTTTTAGACAAACTGGTGGAAGTGGCCGACGAAACCACCACAACCACGACAACCACGAGCAGCGGAGGCACTCCGCCGCCACCGTAGGTGTTGCCATAGACGCCGATGCCATTGCGGCCAAGCAATGCTTACTATGGCGCTTACTGTGGAGCCTAAGGTGAAAGCCTGGAGAGAGTTACAAAAGGCCAAGGAAGGCTATCACGCGCTCTAGACGGGTCGAGCTTCCAGGTCTTCCAGCACTTGCAATGAGGATTCCGGTTCATTTAACACAGATTCCGGCAGCCAGCCCTCCTCCTCATCTTCCGGTCGGTGAGGCGACGTTTTCTCCTGCGATTGCAGGCCATCTGGAAGGGTCTTTTCCGAGCGGCAGCCGAGCGCCTCCAATTTTTTAGCAGAACTCATAAAGCCCTGGCGGCCGTTTAGCGCCGTCACGGTTTTGTTATACTCGCCCGTGAGCTGGTCCAGCAGTTTGCCCATTTTTTCCATCCGCTCCACAAACAGGGCCATTCGCTTGTGCAACTCTTTACCAATGGCTTGCACCGCTTCGGCATGACGAGAAATCTCGGCCTGACTCCAGCCCTGGGCCACCGTTTTAAGCATGGCCAGCAAAATTAAGGGGCTTGCCAACACCACCCCTTGACGAAACGCCTCCTCCATCAGGCCGGGATCTTCTTCCAACGGCACGCGCAGCATCGATTCTCGGGGCACGTAGAGGATCACAAAATCCAGGCTTTCGAGCGTCTTGCTCTGGTAAGCGCGCTTGCCCAGTTTGGCAATTTCGGTTCGCAACGAACCGAGCTGTTTTTTGCGGGCCTCTGCCTGCAATTCTTCACTCTCGGCCAACTCCATATTTTCCAGGTGTACCAACAAGGACTTGGCATCGATATACAACTGGCGATTATTGGGCAATTTGACCGTCACATCCGGTCGGGCGGCATCGGCCTGGGTTTGCTGAAATTCGTAATGGATTCCCTGCATCAGCCCAGACTCTTCCAGCAGTCGTATCAGCTCCAGCTCACCCCAATCGCCACGCCCCTTGCTGTTGCTTAGCGCCGCCTTTAACTGCCGATTGGTTCCCACCAAAGCCTGGGTGGCTTCAAACGTTTGCCGAAGTTGCTCTTTCAGCGTGGCGGTTTCCGTCAGCGTTTGCCGACCCAACTGGGCCATCTCCTGCTCGTTCTTTTCCACCAACGTTTTTAAGGGCTGGATCATTTCCTGGATTTTACTCTGCGTAAGCGCTTGGCGCTGCTGATAGTCCTGGTTCGCCTGCTGTGTGAGTTCCTCTCGGGTGGTTTTCAGGACTTTTTGGCTAATCAGCTCAAACTGGGTCATCCAGTGCGTTTCCAGTTGCTCTTTCCATTGCTGCTGTTGGGTTTTTAGCAGGTCCAGTTCTCGCGTTGTTGCAGCATACGCTTGCTGTCTCTCTGCCAGCTCCACTCTCAAAGCCTCAAGCTGAGCCTCTCTTTGGTTTAACTGGGCCTGCGCCTCATCCTTGATTACAGCCATTTGCTGCTGCAACAGTTGTTGCGCGGTTTGCGCCTGGGTTGCCTGTTGTTGCTGTTGCTGAAGCTCCTGTTCTAGTTGACTTTGCCTCGCCCTGGCGCCTTTGAGAAAGAGCCCATACATTAGCCCGGCGGTTAGCAGGCCACCAAATACAAACGCTGTTATCGAAAAATCCAGGTTAAACACAGACCAACACCTCTCATACAGCCCTGCTACGCTTTAGAATATCACGTAGGCAACGGGAAAGCGCAGCCGGTTTTTCCCTGCGGGGGCTTGGGGGGACTGTTAGAATTCTGGGTGATCGGTTTTTCTCTTCTTCCCAAGGGGAGGCCTCCCCTTGGGCATCCCCCGCTGAAACCACTGCGCGTGGTTTCAGGCTTCCGGCAATGTGGGTACGTGCTTCTGTTGGTAGAAGGTTTCCGTTGACGCGTCGCCTCCACCGCCACTGCGTGGCAAAGTCGGCTCGCTGGCTTTTTTATAACTTACACATCCTAAACAAAAATCAGCGCCGTTGGGATTAAAGTCGGCTTACTGGCTTTCTTATAACACATACATCCCCCTAATAAAAATCAGCGCCGCTGCGACTCAGGACGCCATAGGCGGCCGTGAAGCAGGCGCGTTAGATAGTCGCCTTGCTTTCCAGGGGTTCACGGGGGACGGCGTCCCTCGTGCGGGGGTTTCCCAAGGGGAGGCCTCCCCTTGGGGAAAGAAAGAAAGAAAGAAAGAAAGAAAGAAAGAACTACAGGCCGCTGGCAGGATCCACTTGCATGGCCACTCCGGCCAATTCGGTATCCAAAAAACTGAATTTTTTTATAACTTGCACATCCCCTTAACAAAATCAGCGCCGCTGCGTCTCAGGACGCCATAAGGCG
>JANRKP010000007.1:0-78835 GCA_033763415.1 Candidatus Melainabacteria bacterium
CCCCTTCGGAGAGAATAAAAAAGCAACGGGAGAGATATCTGTTAAAATTCCTTAATATTTTCGCAATATTTATATTTTGTTTGTTTTTTATATATCAGAAGGGTCGAGAACAAAACAAGCGAAACGCTCTCTCGACCAGCACTTCACAAGTTTGATTCTCGGGTAGACGCAATTTTAAAGGGTTTTTTCAAGGGGTTCTATACAAGGCAAGACTGGGGTTTTGAGGTTTCGGGAAGTCCACTTTTTGTTTCTGGGGTTCTTGTGCTGCATTTCATCGGGGTTCTGTAGGCATCAGCGTTCGGCCAGGCTTGGTTTGGCATACGCCGGTTTTAGGCCGGACGCTGCAACCGTCGAATATCACAAGCTTTTTTCAAGTTTATCTTCTGGGGAAACAGGGAATATTGGGGAAAACAATTTTACAGGCGCCCGCAACGGCGCCTTTTTTATTACAAATACCCTGGTTCCAAAAACACCGCAAAGGCGGGTTTAAGGCAGTTCGGGCGAGTGGATGAGTGGCGCCAGCCGAGCAATCCGCTGACGAATTCGAGCGGCTTCTTGCGTTTGCCCCACTTGACTGTAGGCCCCCTCCAAACGCTTCAGCGTGTCCAGCAGGGCTTCCAAGCCGGGTCCTGGGTTTCGATCGTACATGGCCACGGCCTTCTCATAGTGGGCGATTGCCTCTGGCCATTGTGCCGCGCGTTCGTAGCTGTTGCCCAGGGCCACTTCGCTTGCCGCCAGCCGTGGATGATCCAGGGCAAGCAGCGGCCGTTCAATGGCCAGTACTTGCGTGTAGAGCTCGATTGCCTGAGTGTAATTTTTCTGATGCAGCTTGAGAGAGGCCAGGTTGCTCAACGTCGTTGCTTTTAGCAAGCTAGGCGGTGCCGACTGAAGCGGATAAGCCTGAAATAGCTGATTCAACAGGCGCTCTGCATCTATCTCTCGGCCTTGACGCAGATACACACTGGCCAGGTTATTCATTAACACGGCTAGTTCCTGATGTTTATTGCCGTAATATGGCTTTAGAATCAACAACGCCCGCTGATAGAGCGGAAGCGCAGAGGCGTCATCGCCTTGACGAACGTACACACTGGCTAAATTGTTCAATGTCAAGCCCAACTGCCTATCCGACGGGGGCAAGAAGGATTGCTCCAAGGCCAGTTCCTGCTGATAGTATTCCTGGGCTCGGGCATACTCCTGTCGAGCGTCGTAGAGACTAGCCAACGTTCCCAACAGTGAGGCATAACCCTTGCTGGTGGTTTTTTCATGGGTCAAATACACCTGTTGTGCATTGAGCAAAGCGGTTTCGGCATCCACGTAGCGCTGCATGGTCTGATACACGGAGGCAAGCTCTTTCAACAGGTTGGCGCAGGCAATCGGCGATAATTTTTCCGCCTGCATACAAACGCCCGTGGCTTCCAGGTATGTGGCTTCCGCCTGAGGATACGCCTGCTGACGCTGATACGCCATTGCCAAATGTTTGAGTGACACCAAACGGTAGCTCAGCGCTTTATCCAGCTCGGTGGGGGGCAGTGTGCCAGAGGACGCCAAGCTTTTCGCCACCTCGCTGGCCTGTAGAAAATAGGCGGCGGCTTGTTCAAACTGCTTCGCCTGAAAAGCCTGCTTCCCCTGCTGTTCCAGCTTTTGCCACTGAGCCCTGTCGGCCCACACAAAGGTTGCATTGCCCAGCACACACACACACAGCAGAAGCAACAAGCACTGGGTCAGCTTCCTGGTTCGCCAGTGCGCAGGCAAGCGAAGGACGCCTCCTGGACGAAATGGCCGGTTACTACATCGAATCGGGAGCATGAACCCCCAACAAGTCCAGAGATTGCGCCAACACGCGCCGCACGGTCACAATCAGCAGCAGGCGAGCTAAGGTCACCTCGGCATCATCCGTCAGCACGCGACAGGCGTTATACAGCGAGTGAAACTGACTGGCCACATCCAGGGCATAACGGGCCACCAGGTGTGGCGCCCTCAATTGGGCGGCGTCCGCCACCCGATCTTCAAAGCCATCCAGCAGCAGAATCATCTCGCGCAAGGTTGCCGCCACGGTGGGCTCTTCGGCCACACTGTCCAGTAAAGGCTTTAGGTACGCTTCGGGTTGCTCAAGGGCTTGGGCAAAGCGTTCCGGGGACACACGGGGAGGCAGGCGCTCTCCAGAATCCGACTGCACCGTGGGTTCGGTTGCGTTACGAATAATGCCAGCGCATCGCGCATGGGCATACTGTACATAGAATACCGGGTTTTCGTCCGTGGCAGAGGCCGCCAGCTCCACGTCAAAGTCAATGGTGTTGTCCGCAGAGCGCGACACGAGCCAAAAGCGGGTTGCATCCACCCCAACTTCTTCCACCACGTCGGCCAGGGTCAGCATCCGACGGCGCTTGCCCATGCGGGTTTTCTCGCCATCGACAATCAAGTTCACCAACTGGCCCAACACAATCTCCAAAGCGTCCGGGTCGTGACCCAAGGCAGCCACTGCCGCCTTCATTCGGGCCACATAGCCGTGGTGGTCCGCCCCCCAAATATTAATGTGCCGGTTAAACTGCGGCGTGCTTGCATTGGGCTGACGACGATTAAACTTATCGGCGTGGTAGGCAATATCCGCCGCCAGGTAGGTGTAACTCCCATCGGATTTGACCAACACGCGATCTTTCTCATCACCCAGATCGGCGGATTTCAGCCACAGGGCGCCATCTTCTTCTCGTGTATGGCCGCTGGCCCTTAACACCTCTAGCGTTCGAGCCACCGCACCCGCCTGGTGCAGCTCCGATTCATACGTCCACACGTCAAAGCGAACGCGAAAATCCTCCAGCAACCGCTGCTGCAAGGCCAGCATACGTTCTCTGGCAAACAGCCGCAGGGGCTGCTCATCCTGCAATTGCTGGGCTTCGTTCCACTGGGCCTCTATCCAGGCGCGACGCGCCGGATCTTCCAAAAACTCCTGGGCCAGCGAAAGGACATACTCTCCGGGGTAGTAGGGGTACTTTTCACCCGCTACGGGTTCGGGCAGCTTCCCTTTGCCCAACACCTCCAGGCAACGAAACCACAGCGAGCGGGCCAAATGACCCATTTGCTGGCCAAAATCATTCACGTAAAATTCCGTGGTCACGCTGGCGCCACTGTGTTCTAAAATTCGGCGCATCGCATCGCCCAGGGCAGCCCAACGGCCATGGCCAAAGTGGAGCGGCCCAGTAGGGTTGGCAGACACATACTCGATTAGAACCCGAAGCGAGCCCTGCGAATGATTACAGCCCGGCTTTTGCGAACGGAGTAGTTGAGCCAATGACTCAAGCAACGTGTCGTTTGTAAAACGGACGTTGAGAAAAGCGCCTGCACACGTAACCGGGAGCGCAGGAGGGCTCGTCTCGGCCGTTGATTGCGCTGCAAGGGCCAACTGGGCCATCAGTTGTTGGGCAATGACCGGGGGCGGCAACTTTGCCCACTTGGAGAGCGACGCCACGTTCACGGCATAATCCCCGTGGTCGCGGTGTCGAGGCCGTTCTATTTGAAAACGCGGCAGCACCGGTTGCGACAAAACCGAAACCGCACTAGCACTGGCAGAAGCCTCTTGCCATTGCGGCAGGAGGGCCGATAGCGCCTCTTGAAAGTAAGTCTCCACGATGTGACGAAGCATAGGGTAAAAAATCCACGGTTGGGTTGCAACAGGGCCGAAAGAAGCCAATAGTAGCCCATTATCTTACACGGAACCACCGCGCATCACAAACCTATCCGGTTGTTGGGCAGGGTTTAGGCACGAATTTGCAACACAGATTTGTAAAACACTCTGGCAACACGCACCAAGAACCCGATAACTCCCTATAAAAACACCTCCCACCGTGCATTTCAGCCAATGGAAGGTGCTTTTAAAGGACTCAGAAAGCGATTTCAACGGCTCAATAGATTTCTGGTGACCTGAACCGTTTGGCCGCTTACAATCGGTCGTGTTTCGATATTATTGTTTATAACCTTACCATTGGCCTTGCTGCGAAGGGGCGTACTGCACCGACGAGCCTGGCGAAACGATGTTGTTGGGCTGTTGCTGCGAAGCATTGACCACTTCGACCGTTAAGGGTTGCTCCAGCTTAATTTCCAGGCGTTCCCCCATGGTCAGTTCCACAGGCTGGCCCTTACCGGCAGCGGCAGCCACGGCACCAGCACCCGCCCCAATGGCCGTGCCGTAAATGGCGCCTTTACCCACCTTACCGCCCGAGAGTGGCCCCATGGCGGTACCCAGGGCAGCGCCTAATCCGGCACCTATGGCGGTTTTTCCAGCAGCCTTCAGCGCCCGACCGGAAGCAGAGCCGCCCACGAGCACGCCGTTATTCTCGCTGTTGACTTCCGCCTGAATTTGAAAGCGACGGCCATCCGGGGTGAGGATTTGGTTAAAATCAATACCCACTCGACCGTTACGGCCCGCTCTTCCCGTTGGAACCACCTCCGCCACTCGGCCCATCACGGTACTGCCCGCAGGGACGACCGGCATACCATCGGCACTGAACAAGCCTTCGGTCAGCGTCAGGCGAACCACGTCGCCCACCTGGTTTTCCTCAGAATTGA
Organism: Candidatus Melainabacteria bacterium; assembly: GCA_033763415.1. Taxonomy (GTDB): domain Bacteria; phylum Cyanobacteriota; class Vampirovibrionia; order Vampirovibrionales; family JAJTHC01; genus JANRKP01. Next base: position 4,561 of record JANRKP010000007.1, read on the forward strand.
TGGCGCTTTGCAGTGTTCCGACAAACTGCGTATTGGCTGGAACCGTGGTAACACGTCCCTGCAAGGTGGTTCGGGGCATGCCATCGGGCCCTTCCAACGGAAGCGCCACCACAGCCGAATTGGCCGGTTGCCGACTCACCTGGACGCCTTCCGCGGGGGTAGGGTTGGGCCACTGCTGCTGCGTGCGATTGTACTCGCGGCTTTGATCCGCGGCCAACTGAGGATTTCCAGCCAACGTGTTGTACATCATGGCCGCCACATCCGCACGGGTTGCCGATTGCGTCGGCTCAATCCAGTTGCTCTCTTGCGGATCGTTGGCAAAAATCCGGGCTTCTACCGCTGCCGCCACCGAACGACGCGCCCAAGCCGGAACCTGTGCCGCATCCTGGAAGTGACGCAACAATTCCTCGGCCCGCACCTCATTGGGCGTGGAAAGCCGCGCCGCATTGGCCAGAACCGTCATGGCCTCTGCCCGGCTGATGTTTTTGTTGGGGTAGAACAACCCACCTGGATAGCCACTCATCAAGCCTTGACGCGTCACCGCATCAATGACGGGAGCCGCCCAAAAGCTGGCAGAAACATCGTTAAACCTGGAGCTGGGCGCACCCGCCCCTTGCGACACATTGAGGCGAAGGGCTCGGGCCAGAATGGCCGCAAATTCCGATCGGGTAATGTTGCCATCCGGGCGAAACGTACCATCTGGATAGCCGCCAATGACATCGTTTTGGTTGAGCTGGACAATGGCCTGCTGGGCCCAGTGGCCATTTACATCTCTCAATGCGGTGGCAGACGCTGCCCAAAGGGCTGTCGCCGGAGCGGTCAGCATTCCCACCGTTAAGGCCAAGGACAGTAACGCCTGTTTGCGCGAGCGTTGGTTCATCATCATGGTTTACGTTTACCTCACTTCAATCGTAGTCAATATCAATCCGAGCAATCACAAAAGACATCTGAACTTTCCGTGTACTGCAAACACACACTCTCTCTAAAGCAACTTAAAGCAACGGGCCTGTCACCATTTTTTTGATCGATAGAACCCTGTCGGGAGCCCAAGGTGGGTCTCCTCATTTGGCTTAAAGTGTGCCGTAAACAAAGTGGATGAAGGCTATAGGACAGAAACGATTGCACCAGTGCACTAAACGAGTGTATCGATCGTGAGTGTATAGATCGACAGTCCACCCAAAAATGTTCCCGAACCACAAGCAGGTTAGCAAAAACCGACTAAACGCCTTTGCCCACCCAGTTGCAAGCACAATCCCATCCCAGATGAAGTTTTCGCACGTTGCGCCCGCCATTTACCCAGAAAACCGGACAAGTTGGAACGCACCCACGCCATCAAGCATCTAGCACACCAATCTACAGCCCCTGCAGTCACTTCAACAGTACGGCCTACATTGTACCAGATACAGCCACGGGTTCAACGTTGAAAATACTCCCCGTCGGAACACACGGTCTGCGTGGCTTAGAAGTTTAGCTGTACCCAACAGAGGTTCTCTGAATTCAGATAAAAACTGGGCAAAGAACCCCTGTTTAGAACGATCTTGAACAACCAACACGCGCCTTTGAGAGAAGACCGACGGCAGGCACTACCTAGCGATGCACCAGCTCTCTTTGGGCAATTTCGGCCTGTTGTTGCTGGGCCCGCTGACGCTCTCGCTCCAATGATGGCTGGGGCCTAACCGCGGCGGCGGCGCCCAACACAGCCTCTTCTCGGATGCGCTGCAAACAGCCAAGCATTTCATTGGTATCGTTTTTAAAGTACTGGCGCAACACCTTATGGATGGCCAACACACCCGCATCGTCACGGTTCATCACCGAGCGATAGAGGTACTTTTTACCGTGCTTTTCGCGCAGTGCAATTTCTTTGTCCACCAGGCGATCCAAGACAGTTTTAACCGTGGTGTAGGCCCACTTTTTGCTGGGAGATTTAATCTTCTCTTGCACATCTCCTACAAAAATCTGCTCGCTCCCTTCTCCCTCCAGATCCCAGAGGGCGTTCAATATGATGTTTTCCAGATCACCCTGTTTCAGATCCATCCGTAAACCGTCCTCCGACAAGGTCGACACAACCATGTGCTTCATCTAATACTCGTCTAACTGACAAAGCAACCCACGTTAACACCCTCCGTCTAAGCCGTTTATGGACCAGCTAAAAAAACCGACCTGAGCAGAACCCAAAAATGCATACTGACAAGGCGATAATTAAAACCAGACCACCCCTGACGGCTTACACGCGACGAGTGTTGTTGACTATCACTGGAGCACCCTAAACGACAGACCGCCCGCACCCAATACCAAACAGCAAGAACCATGCTTTGAAAAAAACACACAGACTCATTGCGCAAGTATCTTTGGCATAGCAGGCCAAATGCCTGAAACCCTAGTTAATAGTTAACAACACCTGAATTTGCATGCAGGTGATTAACGAGGTAGGGCTAGTATAGTGAAAAACGAAAACAAAAATCAATTCTGGAAAACGAAAGGTTGCGTAACGTTTTATAAATGAGCTGGGGCAAAATACCTTGACAGTATCTCATTTAAGCGATTTTTTGTGCCAAAAAACTGACAGAAACGCCGATTGCTACACAGAGCACACCGAGTAACCGCAAAAAATCGCACCAATGCAGAAGCAGACCGTCAGCAATCCATCGGCCAAGAACCTTGCTCAGGAAGCGAACACTACAGCGGCGTGGGGGCCTGGACCGGCGCAGAGGATTCGGCGGGCGATTTGATAGGCGTGGGCGCGGGCGATGACGCCGGGCCCGATTTACCCGAGGGCGAACGAAGGGCTGGAGATGGCTCCTCCGGCTCTGCGGGTTCGGCATCCAACGCGGGCGAAGGCTCCGGTTCCGGGTCGGGCAGTTCAGGCTCTGGGGACTGAATAGGCCCTGGCTCGCCACCCGTCACACCATCAAACAGGGGGCTTCCGGGGGCCGACGCATTTTGCGCCGGGTCGCCGGGCAGGGGCACCGTGGTGGATTCCACCGCTTGGGTGTAGGGCAAGTCAAACTCTTTCGCGGGCTGATCCGCCAGATAGGCCAGCATAAACGCCCGCCACACAGAAGCAGGCAGCGTACCGCCCGTAATGGTGCCGCGCATAGGCGTATTGTTATCGTTACCCACCCACACTCCGGCCACCAGGTCTGGCGTAAAGCCCACAAACCAGGCATCCCGGTGGTTGTCGCTGGTTCCGGTTTTTCCCGCAGCAGGCCGCCCAATTTGCGCCCGACGGCCCGTGCCCGCATTCACTACCTCTTTGAGCAATGTCACCATCGTGTTGGCCGTTGCCGGGCTCAGGGCGTCGTTTTTCGCGCTCCGGTGCTGATAGATGAGATTGCCACGGGCGTCCGTAATGCGTTCAATCATATACGGCTCCACGTGCACGCCCTGGTTGGCCAGCACACTAAAAGCCGTCACCATATCCATCAGTGTCACGCTGGATCCCCCCAGCGTTAGCGACAAATTGCTTTTCAGCGGGGTCTGTACACCCATTCGACGGGCCACATCCGCCACGGCATCTGAGCCCAACTCCTGCATGACCTTAACCGCCACCACGTTGTTGGATTGAGCCAACGCCTGGGCCAGCGTGAGGTAGCCATGGTGGGTTTTATCGTAATTAGTGGGCGACCAGCCGCCAATCGTCAGCGGTTCATCCAGATACATGCGGTTGGGCGGAAAACCCTGCTCTATGGCCTTGGTGTAGGTAAACACTTTAAACAACGAGCCCGGCGATCGCAGGGCCTGCGAAACCCGGTCGTATTGGCTTTGCTTGTAGCTGCGACCACCCACGTAGGCAACCACGGCGCCCGAATGGGGATCGATGGCCAACAAAGCCGCTTCCTGGCCGTAAGCCGTTCGGCCAAACGCTGCCGTTTGGCTCATTACTGCCTGTTCCGCCAAGCGCTGCGCCCGAGGGCGGTAGGTGGTATAAATCCGCAAGCCACTTTGCCAAAAGCCCTGCTCATCCAAATCAAACCACTGTTGAACCTTCTCTCGGACCCGTTGGTTGAAAAACGGAGCTCGGTTGCCCGCCGTTTGATTTTGAGACGCCAGACTCACCCGAAGGCTTTTATCGCGATACGTTTTGAGCTCCGGCATTGTGATCATGCCGGATTCGGCCATGTTTTGAAGCACTTCGTCTCGGCGCTTCTGGGCTAATTCTCGACTGTGGAACGGACTGTAACGAGAAGGGGCCTGTGGCATACCGGCCAGCAGGGCCGCTTCTGGCACGGTTAGTTCCGAAGGTGCTTTGTCGAAAAACACGCGGCAGGCGGCCTCAATGCCATAGGCCCCCTCTCCAAAGTAAATGTTGTTAATGTAGAGTTCTAGAATCTGGTCCTTACTCAGGCGTTGTTCCAACTGAATGGCCAGGGCGGCCTCACGCACCTTTCGGTTAATGGAACGCTCGCTGGAGAGAAACAAATTCCGCACCAACTGCTGCGTTATGGTACTGCCGCCTTCCCTTAAGCCTTTTTGAGACAGGTTGGCCGCCAACGCACGGGCCAAGCCAATGGGATCCACCCCAAAGTGATCAAAAAATCGACGATCTTCCGTGGCCAGCAAGGCGTTAATAAAGTGGGGGCTCACATCGTTCAGCTTGACGTTTCGGTGGCGAAACTGACCGTTGGAATAGATGACCGAACCATCAGCGGCCAACACCTGGGTGGTTTCAATGGGTGGACGGCTCACATCCTCGCTTAGCAACACATCCATCGAAGGCAGGTTGCGCGTAACCCACCACACGTAACCGCCTGCCGCAATGACCCCCACCACCAGCAGGTTAAACAGCCATCGAAGCATCAGGGGTCACCGTCCTTTCAGCACAACGCATCCATATTTCATTGAGGGCAAAAGCGTTTTCAAATCATACCCAATAGCAGGCAGGATGGCAAAAAAGAACACAGCCCACGCCAGCATCCGGGGAGCCGAGAAAGGGGGTGCGCTGGTCCGTGTTGAGCACCGAGCACCCGTTGAATGTTACAAATGTTAAGCGCTTGAATGACCCCGGAACAAAGAACAGACAAGGATTTCGGACACTCCCAAAAGATATACGAACCCAATCCTAAAAAAATAATTAATAAAAAAACAATATTTCAGTTTGGCATGTTTTTATTACAGTGTGAGGAGAGAGGAAGCGGGAAACGCAAACGGGCTAGGTAAAACAAAAGCAACATTCGCAATAAAACAAGCAACGCTAAACAATAGCTGACTTGAGGAGGAGGAAATACCAGCCCACGGGGTTTAATAGGGCTGGGGGTGTCCGTTCAACAGGGTTCACGTTCGTATTCATTGGTTGGTTCGGTCGCAGGTTGGGGTTCAGGGGTTATTCATCATCGTCCATCGTTTTTGTATAACGGCTAAAGCAAATCGGCATACGGGCATTATTGGCTGATTATTTTTTCAATGCCAAACGGCATCGCATCGTCATTCAAACGGTGGGGGTGCAAACGTCACGCAAAGCATACAGGCAAACATTGCGCAAACGCACGCAAAAGGATGGACCAACGGCAACACGAACGACGACGGCTGCCATAACAGCCAACGGACACCTTCGTTTGGGGAAAAGAACAACACGCAACAGGATGGTAGGTTGGCAAACACTTCATTTTTTTTGAGGAAACGGTTGGGGAAAACGGGTTCGGGTCGGTATTTGGGTAGGCATCGGGTAGGTATTGGTCAGGCGACAACACAGCGCCATTGCGCGGCACAGTAACACAAAGCACAGTTTGAGAAGAAATGGCGGCAAACAATACGCACAATTTCGTTGGATGAACGCTGCAAAACAGTACACAGATTGATCTATTGGTCTAAAGTGTCCCTGAGCCGAATGGTTGCAGGGATTTTTTATGCCCACCTGTTTAAAAAATGGGGGGCGACAGGTGCGAATCAGGTTGACAAGGTGCTGACAATCTCAATAGTGGTTATGTTTTTGCTACACTAATAGGCCGTTCGTTAATGTTTCGCTTTCGCCTTTTAAGCTCAGAGTTATTGCCTCCCCCCCATTGTTCTCGTTTGCGCTTGGAGATTACTCCCTCATGACTCACCCCGCCCCCGTGACCACCGAACTCGTACTGGCAGCTTTGGATCAGGTGAACGACCCGGAATTGCACCAAAGCCTCACTCGGCTGGGCATGGTGGAAAACATTCGCATTTGTGAGGCCAACGTGGCGTTTGACCTGGTACTGACCACCAGCGCCTGTCCGCTGAAAGCCAAAATACAGGAAGACGCCAAAGCCGCCGTACAGGCAATACCGGGCGTGGCCCAGGTAGAAGTGTCTATTTCTGGCAAAACGCTGGCCGCCAAAGTACCCGGCCGCGAACCCCTACCGGGTATTAAAAACATTATTGCCGTTTCCAGCGGCAAGGGCGGGGTAGGCAAAACCACGGTTTCTGTCAACCTGGCGTGTGCGCTGCAGCAGCGCGGGGCCCGCGTTGGCATTTTAGATGCCGACATCTACGGCCCGAACGTTCCGCTGATGATGGGGCTTCGGCAGGCAAAAATTAAAGAGCAAACCGAAGACGGCAAGCTGGTTCTACCGGTAGGACACCAGGTTAAAGTGGTTAGCACGGCCTTTTTCATTCAGGAAGATCAGCCTGTGGTGTGGCGCGGCCCGATGCTTGATAAAATGATCCGCGACTTTATGACCCGCATGGACTGGGGCGAATTAGACTATCTGGTTATCGATCTGCCCCCCGGCACAGGCGACGCCCAGTTGACCATTGTACAAGCGGCGCCGCTTTCGGGTGCCATTATTGTAACCACCCCACAGGAAGTGGCCATTTTAGACAGCCGCAAAGGGCTGAAAATGTTTGCCAATGCTCAAATTCCGGTATTTGGTATTGTGGAAAACATGAGCCACTACATTAACCAGCACGGCGAACGAGAAGAACTGTTTGGTACAGGCGGGGGCAAACGCGCTGCCGAGGAACTGGGCGTTCCGTTGCTGGCCGAAGTGCCCTTGGTGCCTCGGGTTCGCGCCAACGCCGATGAAGGCACACCGATTGTGGTGGGAGACCCCCATAACCCAGCCGCACAAGCACTGATGCAGGTTGCCGACCAGGTGATCGCCCAAATTTGTGCCCAAGGCGTTGCGCAACGAGGAGAACAGCCGGAAAGCACGAATCCTCAGCCGGTGGCCGTATGACGCCGATACCAGGCAAGCAAACCAGCAACAGTGTTTCGCCCGCTTTGGCTACAATCGCTTCAGCGCGGCCATTAATGGAGCGAGAAACCCTGCTGAGAGCCCAATCTGCCATGAGCTGCTACAACCAGTTTCCAATTCATCTGCAAACGCTTCAGCAAGCCCGGCAATGGGTATACCGAGATCTTTCTCCCACGGCGCAGTACGAGTGGCCACTACTCTCTAAAGCAGTGGGGTGTCGGGTTTGGGTCAAGCACGAAGGCCACGCCCCAACAGGATCGTTTAAAATCCGAGGGGGGCTGGTGTACTTGCACTGGCTGGCGAAAACCCAACCTCAGGTACAAACCGTGGTCACCAGCACGCGCGGCAACCACGGGCAAAGCATTGCCTACGCCGCCAAAGCCAGCGGAAAACATGCCGTTATTGTGGTGCCCAACGGCAACAGTGCTTGCAAAAACCGTGCCATGATCGCCCTGGGAGCCGAACTGATTGAGCACGGAGACGATTTGGTCGCCGCCAAAGAACACGCCATGAGCCTGGCACAAGCCAACGGCTGGCATTTCATTCCATCCTTTGCGCCGCCCCTGGTGGCGGGCGTGGCCAGCTACGCCCTGGAGTTTTTGGAAGCCCAGCCTCATTTGCAAGCCATTTACGTACCCATTGGCATGGGGTCGGGCATCTGCGGGTTTATCCAGGCCCGCAACGCGCTGGGCCTGGCCACCCAAATCATCGGGGTGGTGGCCAGCGGGGCCGATGCCTACGCTCGCTCGTTGGCAAGTGGTCAGTTGCAATGTACCGAAGCCGCCAATACCCTGGCCGATGGCATTGCGTGCCGAACGCCGGACCCGGTGGCGTTTGATCTCATTCGGCATGGGGTGGAACGCATTGTTACCGTCAGTGATGACGCAATCCTGGACGCGATGGCGCAATTCTTCCACTGCACGCATCACGTGGCGGAAGGGGCTGGCGCCGCCTCATTGGCCGGATTAATGCAGGAAGCGGCCCTGTGGAAACCACACCAGCAGGTGGGGGTTGTTCTTTCCGGCGGCAACGTGGATGCCCCCTTGCTTCAACACGCGTTAACCCACTGTGCCCAGCCCTAGTAGGGCGTGTCCTCACAGTAAATTATCCCAAGGCACCCTCACCCATCGCAGGAGGACGGCTGTTGTGCAGGTGGAAATTGTTCCAGGATGTATCGCCTGTGGTGTTTGTCAGTCGATTTGTCCAGAAGTGTTTACTGTTACGGAAACGGCGTTTATCAGCGGGCCAGAGATGATTCCCCATTGCGCCAACGCGTGCTTGGAAGCAGCCCGGGCTTGTCCTGTTCAAGTCATTCAGGTTGAGGAATAATGGAGGGCGTATCCTCCACAGCCAATCCACAACAGCCTTTTTAGTTTGGGAGAGACAGTATGGCAAACCCCGAAAACCCCACCCGTGTGGAACACGCCTCCACGGAACACGCAGAAAACCGACTGGCTGTGGCAAGCAGCGCCTACTTGCGCAGCGCCGCCCATCAACCCATTGATTGGTACGAATTTGGCCCCGAAGCATTCGAGCGGGCCCGAACGCTAGACCGCCCTCTGTTATTGGATATTGGCGCCGTCTGGTGCCACTGGTGCCATGTGATTGACCGGGAATCCTACGAAGATCCCGATATTGCTCAGATCATCAATCAGCACTACGTGGCGGTTAAGGTGGACCGGGATCAACGCCCGGATGTGGATAGCCGCTACCAGCAGGTCGTCATGTCCATGACGGGCCAGGGGGGCTGGCCACTGACTGCTTTTTTAACCCACGACGGGCGCGTTATTTATGGCGGCACTTACTTTCCGCCCCAAACCATGAAATCTCTGCTGAATCAGATTCATCAGGTCTATCAGCAGGAAAAAGCCAACATTTTTGCCAGCAACGCCGAGCAGGCCCAGGGCGAACCAGCAGACAACAAGACGGATAGCGCCATTGCATCCACCATTCTGGCGCTTTCCACCCTGGCGGAAGCGGACGCGCACGCCCAACTGAAAACCGCCACCGATACCATGCTGGAACATATTCTTAGCCGCTACGACGGTATTTATGGCGGATTTGGCCAGCAGCCCAAGTTCCCGCACTTTAGCACCCTTCAGTGGCTCATTCAGCGCGTGCAGCAACACGAGCTGGAGGGAAAACCCAACGCCCCCCTAAAAAGCCTGGTTCTCAACACGCTGGAAGAAATGGCCCGAGGCGGCATTTACGATCAGCTGGCCGGGGGCTTTCATCGCTATTCCGTGGATCGGGTTTGGCACGTGCCGCATTTTGAAAAAATGGCCTACGACAACGCAGAGGCACTGACCGTCTACAGCCAGGCAGCCCGGCTGTTTAAGCACGCTTACTTTGAAGAAATTACCGATGGCATTCTGCGCTGGGTGACCGAGCATTTGTCAGACACGGAACAGGGCGGCTTTTACGCCTCGCAGGATGCAGACATTGACCTGCATGATGACGGCGATCACTTTACCTGGAGCAGGGATGAAATTCTCAGCGTCCTGAACGCCGAACAGGCCGAGCTGGCCATGGCCTACTACGATGTCAACGAAGCCGGAGATATGCACGATCGCCCCGGTAGAAACGTGCTTTGGGCCAAACAATCCCTGGAGGAGGTCGCCGTTCGCTTTCGGATGTCGCCCCACCAACTGGTAGGGGAGCTCGCCGATATTAAAAGCCGATTGTACCAGCATCGGTTGGCCCATCGGCCCGTGCCGTTTATTGATACCACGCTGTACACCAACTGGAACGGTATGATGATTGTTGGCTTTCTGGAAGCGGCGGACTTACTCCAGCGGCCCGAGGCGCAAGCCCTGGCCCTACGCTCACTGGAGCGAATGCTCCACCTGTTTTACTTGCCGAATCAGCGGGTATTCCACACGGAAGGCATCCACGGCCTGCTGGAAGATTATGCCTGGCTGGGCCTGGCAGCCCTCCGCGCGCACGAATCCACCGGCAATGCCACCTACCTGGCCGCTGCCAACGACATTGCCGCACTGATGATTCAGCAATTTTCTCCCCAAACACAGGACTCCACCGATTTTCAGGAGTCCGTGCCCGCATTTGTGCAAGGCTTTTTCGATACAGCCACGGAAGAAACACCGATTGGCCTGCTCAAATACCGCCGTCGTCCCCTGGAAGACAGCCCGAGCAGCAGTGCCAATGCAACCGCGCTCCAGCTCCTTTACCGGCTCAGTGTACACCAGCCCAACAGTCGCTATGGACAATGGGTTCAGGCAACGCTTTGCTACCTGCTGCGCACCGAGGGCGGATTGGCCCCCCTGGGCTTATTTGTAAGCGCACTGGGCATTTTGGCGGATTGGCAACACGCCCCGCCGCTGAAAATAGAATTGGTGGGCAACGCACCGGAGGCGTGGCAACAGGCGGTGTGCTCCGTGTTTTTTCCTGGAAAAATGGTGGTACACCCGCAGCCCAGCACCAGCCCGGATCAGCCGCATGAGGTTCGCCCCGGCCCCGAAATTCGTCTCTGCGTTGGGCGGCAGTGTTTAGCACCCATTACCACCACAGAGGCATTGGAAGCAATCCTCCAGTCACCTAACAGGCACTTCTCGGCCGGGTTGGCGTCTCTGTTTTAGTAAGTGGCACTCCAGTGGACTTGTTTGGCCAAGGAACGGTCCAACACCCACCAGTTGCCGTTTTAATTGTTGTTATATTGTACGAGTGGGAGGGTACCAGCCGACTATGGATGCCTACAATGTGATGCAAGACCATGAAGACCACCTGATGAGCCTGCCCAATGTGACGGGTGTTGGCATTGGAGAAGACGAAAAGGGCCAGGAAACCATCGTCATTTACCTGAGCCAACTGCCGGAAGCACAAACGGAATGGCTCAACACCACCTACCCCAATTCGTTAAACGGTATACCGGTGGTACTCCAAGATGCAGGGGGCCATTTTTTAGCCCTGGCGGAACGATAAACACCGCCATTGCCACCCGCTGGCCCCAGATGATTCCAATAGGAAAAAACAATCCACCCATGCGGCCCGCTTTGCCCTGGGTGGATTGTTTCTGGGTAGACTGTTTATAGAATTCGGTTATAAATATTTTTTTTAAATAAAAACGAATATTTATTCAGCTCAATTGAACAACAATTGGGTATAACTAAAAGCAGAACCGAGCATCCATCTTTCTTTAGATGGGGCCAATTTTTGGTTGCGTGGGGTCGGGGTCATTGCTCCGCATAAAGCCAAGCACGCGCCACATCTTTAAAAAAACCCGCAAGAGCCACCACCGTGAGACTGTAGAAAATCCGTTAATCGTTCGATATTGAATGTTATACGAGAGAACGCCACTGAAAAAATGGCCAGCCGCTGCGCAATACGGCTGTAGTTGGCACGCCCCGGCAAGCAGGCCGTCCGTGTTATACACGGGCGCGAAAAATCAGCCAATATTATCCAGCCCAACGGCCAACAAGCCACCTTCCCCGAGGGAGAAAGCGCCACACACCTTGATTACACCCTTTTTTGATAGCACCCTTTATCGCGTTTTAGCTTAGCCGCATTTAGCGCCCATCGTAGGTCAGGAGTGACGCATGCAGTTAGAGCACTTTATGGACGAGTTGCTGTCACTAGTTCAAGAAGCGCATGTTTGGTATGAGCATGGGCAGGCGGAAAACCTCCCGCCTCCAATTCCCGCCGAAGTTGATCGAAAAAGTCCTCTGGTAGTTGGGCAATGGCTCCATGGCGGACCAGTTCCACCAAGGCCAAAATAAGCTGGGATAAACTGTACTCGTCGGCGGCTCGCAACGCCTTTAGTTTATCCAACGTAAAGCCCGCCCGAGAAAAGGACGGCGTGTTGGCCAAACGCTCCAGCGTCTCGTCACGAAACCGTCTGCGCCCGTGCATCAGGTTTGACAACCCGTCGGCAGATATTCCCATTTCTCTGGCCAATCGCTCCACAGATAAACCCTGATGCAGCATCAGCGTTTGAATGGCCAACCCCAAACTGTTTTCGGAACGCTTCATGACCAATCTCTTTCAAAAACAAAACTTTCAAAAAAGAAAGTTTTACTAACAGCATTGACAGGTTTTTGGTCCGGCGTGCTATAATTCATTGCCAAAGACTTCGTACCTGAAGCGTTTAACGCAACGTACAAACAGACGCCAGGGTTCGTCGTTTACTGATGGTATTGTATTACAAATCTGGCAATTGTTCTGAACTTTTCATATTGGCTCGATTCTTTATTTCCGTTTTAGTCCGTATTCATCACGCTGTTGTAGGTTGAGGAAGAAATACACGCGCCACCACTCTGGTAGCGTAGCGCAACGCACATTCTGTAGGCTGCCATAGAAGTATGTATGGATGGATAGCGCAAGATTTGCTCGATGTGCACTGTTAGCTCGTTCAGGCGGTAAGCGTTTGCGATTGTACGCCACCAAAAAACAGAAAGGAATCTCTGGTGCTACCATTCCGACTTCGGATTCACGAACTGTTGCAGAAACAACGCAAGGGTTGGTCCATGAAAACGCTGGCTGAAAAACTGGACGTGGATCATCAAACCGTCCTGTACTGGAACCAAGGACGCACCTACCCCAGACTGCCCACCCTGGTACAACTGGCCCGGCTATTGGGCTGTCCTCTGCAAGATTTATTGGAAGAATAGGCTGAATGTGACCCTGGACAACAATTTGTAACAGAAACATTAAGACAGTCTTAAGATTTTAATAATTTCCTAAAACATTGTCTGGTATTGGATTTTAGGCATTTCTTCATTCGAACTTCATTTTTTAATTTTTATCCCTATACAAACAAATTAAAATCAAATGGATCCATCCTGTTTTTATGCCTATGTAGGGAATCCTTAAGAAAACCTTAAGTAACCCCGCAGAGAGAGAAAGCGAGTAAGTGGAGTGAGTTTAATTCATCAGCACCCAATCGCAACCAGTGCAAAGGCTGCACAATATACAGCCCATTAGCGTTGGTAAAGCTTCTCACGCATTACACGGAGTAGAGAGCACGGAGAAGAGCACAATGTCTGGCTTTAAAACCAACGCAAATGCTGCCTTTGCTGCACATGCTGCCGTGTTCTCGGTAGCACCCAACCTTAGGCCCGCAGGCAGTGCACCGCTGTTTAACAACCCGGTATTTGGCGCCCAAAGAAGCCACTACGGGCAAATGGCCACCGGTATGATGGCCGATAACAGCAATGGCCTACAATTAAACCTCAAAGTATAAGTTTTCCCCTCCTTAGTTTTATTCGTCCATTCCTCAGTAAACCCTCCCCCCCTTAAAAAAAGCAGACGTAAAGCCCAAAAAAGAAGCAAGAAACATAAAAAACAAAAGCGTTAAACCAACGGTTATCGAGTCGTTTGGTTCCCATTAGAGTGTTCCATTGATTTATTGATTCCCCTTCAGTTATGTCCGTATCACCCCCTTACCCCCTAACCTGAAACAACTTTGCCAGGGTTGAGTAAGGCTGAGCCCGTTGTGTTGGAAAGCGAGAATCTTGCTCCATCTCAACGACAACCGCCCGCTGACTCAACCCCGTTTTAACAAACCGTTTACACAAACTTCCCTTCCCTCCCCTGTCCCATCATCCTTTCCCCCTGTTGTCAGCGCCTCAGGCAATACTGATGTGCTGAAAACCATTTCCCCAACTGTCTGGCCAATGGCCAGATACCCCCCCTGCGTGTTGCCCGGTTTTAACGGACAAGCGCTTTTTCTTTTTTGGGGTTGTTTTTAGGCAATTTTTTTACTGGCGCCAGCCAGCAGACAACACTACCTCCACATAGCCCTGCCCTATATCCGCACGGAGAACATCCATACAAAAAAGCTGCCCACCCCCATTCAAGAGGAATGAACAGCTTTTTTACACGGCGCAAAAAATACCCGGCTTTTCATAAAGCAACATGGACAGTAGGGCCGTATTTTTTAATTTAAAAACAGGCTCGCCACGGTGCCCACACACAGTAGCGCCCCAATCAGCGCACCCGTTACAAACGCATTGGTATTATTGCCAAACAGCAACTTGGTCATACTGTTAAACACTCCCCTCTTTCGTCTGTTGTTTTGTTCTATTGATGATGCACAAGAAAACCCAAACAAACGGCCCGTTTAAAAAAACATGGCCGCACAACGCTTTATTATAGTGGGTTTTATCCTGCCCGAATATTCCCCCAAACGGGTGAACCACTACCCAGGAGAGCAGTAAAACCAACTGAGCCAGAATGGGGAAAGCGGCAACAGCAGCCCACCCCTTGGCTTAGGGACAACGTTTTTTTACACCCAGACGCGGCAAACTTCCTAAATTTTTGGCAACGGCTTTTTTGCACTGGCGACAAAACCGTACGGGTTTCTGCCTGATGAATTGGAGCCCTCTGGGTTAGAGCCTCTGGATAGAGCCGGGGGGTCGTTGGCTAACCATTCCCCGCGGGTTGCTTTTTGGCTAAGGATTGAAACGCTTCGAGAAACTCCAGGGGAATGGGCATAACAATGGTGGTGCTCTGGCTTTCCGCGCTCATTTCCGTCATGGTTTGTAAATAGCGCATTTGTAAAGACATGGGCTGAGTTGCCATGGTTTGAGCCGCCAGCGTGAGTTTCTCCGCCGCCTGGAACTCGCCTTCGGCAGAAATAATTTTAGCGCGACGCTCCCGTTCGGCCTCGGCCTGACGGGCCATGGCGCGTTGCATATCGGCCGGTAAATCCACGTGTTTAATTTCCACGTTAGAGACCTTAATGCCCCACGGGTCCGTTTGAATGTCTAAAATCTCTTGCACCCGATGGCTAATTTCTTCGCGCGAGGCCAGCAGGCCATCCAGTTCCGCCTCGCCCACAATGCTGCGCAGGGTGGTTTGCGCCATTTGCGAAGTGGCGTAGCTGTAGTTCTCGATTTCCATAACCGCCTTAATGGGGTCCACCACGCGGTAGTACACCACGGCATTTACCTTAATGGAAACGTTGTCCCGCGTAATGACATCCTGTGGAGGAACATCGAGTGTAACGGTGCGCAAATCCACCTTCACCAAGCGGTCAATTAATCCAGGCGCAATTAAAAGCTGAATCCCCGGTCCCAAGGGCTTGCGGATCAATCGTCCCAAGCGAAACACCACCCCGCGTTCGTACTCATTAATAATCCGAATCCAACTAATGAGTACAAACAGCACAAAAACCGTAGCGGGCATTAAAACAAAAAGCCCGGAAAATAAAGGATTCATCTCGCCAACTCGCTCCCCAGCACCCGATAGATAGAACCTTTTACCAAAAAAGGATTCGATCATCTTACAACACGTTACTGGTTTATTGTACCAAAGCCATGGTTTCGCTACGCAAAAAAAGCGGACGCATCACCGGTATTTTCAGCAGCCCACCAAGCCACTACAGCCTGCACCAAAAAGCCGCCCCCCCCCCCCTACGGTTCTGTGTGGCAGTGTTATGTCACACGGGTCTGTCCCACACTGAGGGAGGGGTCGGCTTCTGGATTTGCTTCTGTCCTGGTTCGTTCATCATCGGGCTTAAACAAAGCGGGCCAGCAATCACCAGAACGAGTAGCTATTTTCTTGGCTGCTGGTTAGTCCTCGGTTTCCTCCGGGTTCGTTGTGGCCTGTGGCTGCGCGTTGGCAGAGGCTGGCTGAACTTCGGGTGGACGCTCCGCCTGGCTGGCACCCACTTCCAAGGCTTTGCCGGTTTTCACCTCATTGCCACTGGCATCGGTTGCAGAGGTAATTTTAATTTCCGCCGTGGGTGTGGGCACGGTGGCAGTACCGGAAACGCCACTGGACTGAACAGATGCCTCCGTGGTGTCAATTTCTGGCGTGCTCTCCTGGTAGCTGGCAGCATCCCACTTGCCTTGCTGGAGCACCTGTGCGCCATCACCACGGTCCTGGTACACGGTGTAGGTACCGTTGTTACGGCGGTAAATTTCCGTGGTCCGTACGCCATCCACCTCGCGCGTCATAATAATGTTGTCGCCTATTGCAGAGGCATCGTGCTCACCAATCCGCACAGTTCTGGCCGTGCGAGAGTCGTGACCCTCGTTGTTATAGTTCAACACCACGTTGGCCCCGTTTACTTTGGTGGCCGTAATTTCATTCGCACCAGTGCCATCACCCGTGTTAACAGAGGCCTGGGTTTGGTCCACCTCGGTTACCTTGCTGTCGCGCGGCACTTCACGAAGGGCATCGGAAAACACGGAACGTTCCACCCCTTGCGGTAGATTGACCGAGGCAATTTGGTTATCCTTCACCTGGCCTTCAAACGCCAAGCTGGTGTTGTTGCCACCGGCACCTTCGTTAAACAACGAGTAGCCAAAACGATGGACATCAAACTGGCCCGTCTTGGGGTCGTATACCGTAAACGTGTTACGATCGCCCTGGTTGCGGTAAATATGGTACTCTCGCCCGCCTTGGGTTACGGCAAAGCCTTCGCCACGGAACGGACCGTTTTGCTCGGTTAGCCGCTTGGCGTTAGGGTCTTCCTGGGCGCGGTTGTACCAGTCCTGAAGATCTCTTCCGCGCCAGCGAATATCATTGGTGCCAGTGTACGTATTTCCAGGCATGGGTAAAAACTCCTCCCAATCGAGCGTGTTTACTTAGCCCGCATCGTCTTTCGCGGAGCCAAGCAGGCATAGGGTTTAGGGTCTAGGGTTTAGGGTCTATCGGGTAAAATGGGTGCTACTGCGCATCGCGCCAATTAAAATCAAAGCCAATGCTACTGTTGGTCTTCACGGCTTTGTTTTGGCCGATACTATCTGCATTCATTTCAAAAGGTTCAACACAGTCGCGTGCATTCCAAGGGTATAAAGTTTTGTTTGTTTCCCTTAGTGCTACGGTTAACAATGGTTTAAGAATTCACCCTTCCTGGGCGGTCGGGGGTCGGGGGGTCACAAGTAACAGTTCGTAACAAGAGAGGCAAGCGAGCCCTTTAAATTGTTTTTATATTTTTATATTGCTTACGATAATACCCCCTTCAATTAACTAACACACATTGGTTGCTATGGAAGTTCCAAGAGAGTTCACTTGGGAGGAAGGATTGTTATGGGAACTGGAATGAACAGCCGTGCGATTCAGGGCGATTTATACGGCCTGGCACGACAAAATACCCTCGAAGGCCTGATGAATAATTTATCCATTGGCGGGTCCGCACGGCGCGGCAGCGAATGGGAACAAATTGGCAATGGCTACAACATTGCCAATGTTCAAAACCGATTTAACGGCAACGGCTGGCAAATTAGTAACGCCAGCGATGGATACAACCAGTTTGGTAGCGATGTATTTGGACGCTACGGCAACTTGTATCAACAAAGCAGTTTTGCAAACGTGCTTGGCACCAACCAGTTTGGTGGAGACGCCATGCAGATTGGCCCGTGGAACTGGGCTGGTTTTGACCAAGCCGGTGCCAATGGCGACCTTTACCAAGAAGGCCTGCTGAATGGCGCCTACACGGTCAACAACTTTAATGGCGAGGCCACCCAGTATGGCCTGCTGAACGATTTTAGCGTCTATGGCGATTTTGATGGCAGCTATTACGGAGAATCTACCGGGCTGAACAATTTTTACACAGGCGGCAATTTCCAAAATAACGGGCAGGCCAGCCTGATTGGACCCAGCAACGTGTTTGGCATTGGCGGCAATTTGCTCCAAAACCTGCACCAAACCGGCGGTAGCCGTAACGAAGCCGCGCTAAACCTGGCGGGCATTTACGGCAACGTGGATGGAAACCTGATTCAAGACGGCATTAACCCGGACTACTACAACCTGCAAAAATTAAACGCCAGCGGCATTTGGGGCAACCTCAACGGTAACGCCACGCTGGGCGGAGAAAATATGGTTAACCTGTTTGGGGTTGGCGGGGATATCTCTGGAAACGCCCGACTGGGCGGCACGGGGAACCTCAACCTGGGCTATGTTGGCGGCAATCTGGGGGGCAACCTTCGGTTCAGCGGCAACGACAACCTCAACCTGCTTTCCGTAGGTGGCAACGTTCCACAGGCAACGCTCAACGGCAGCAACAACCTCCATTGGCTGTCGGCGGGTAGCATCGATCAACTCAACGCCCGTGGCAATGGAAACATCGGCAGTGTTTGGTCTACCGATGATATTTTCAACACCACCATTAGCGGCAACGGCAACACGTACGATATTAGTACCGGCGGCGCGCTGCGAGATGTGCAATTAAACGCACAAAACAGCAATGTATCCCTAACGGAATACAACGTATGGCCCGGCACGCAGGACAGCAACGCCTACCTGTACGGCAACAACAACACCGTTGCCTACAACAGCTATGGCAATACCAACAACAACTACTACTTAGGTGACAACCAGTACACCCAAATTAACGATGCCGGCGGCGACAACGCCTACTATGTGCAAGACGCCACGGGCACCATTTACATTAACGATGCGGGTGGCGCCGGGGTGTTGCACGCCGATGGACTGCGCACCTTTACCCGGAGCGATGGAACGGTCATTGCCTGGTCTCCCATTGGCAACCAAGGCCCAATGACCTTTGTACGAGCCACTGGCGTGACACTGAACCAGTAATGGCAAAGAGCCACGCAGAGTAACACTGCATCTTCCATTAACCGGAATGAACATAACCGGAATGAGCATAAACAGGGCCGAACGTAAGCCGGTCCAATCCTCTCGGCAAACTTTCTAATACCCGAACAATTCTTAAAAAAGCGAAAATAGGCGATAGACTGCAACCGCGCAATCTATCGCCTTCTTTTATGGGCCGTAAAAACGGAAACAAACTGGCCAAACAACCTCTAACCCAAAAGGGTTAGCCCAGGCTAAACGGATTGGAACCTCTTGCCAGAGCCTCCGTACTCCAGGGATCCGGGCTGCTGCCACGGGGCTGAATGGAATTGTTGGCAGGCCCAAACACCCGCTGCCACGGGGTGGTTGCGTTGTTGGCGTCTGTTGCAGCAGGTTCGGCCAGTGCAAACGGATTGGATCGGTTATCGGTGCCAGTGGTCGGGGTGGTTGCACGCCAACTTTGCGAGGCGGTTGGCGGACTGAGTGGGCCGGTCACCGAGGATTGGTTGGCGTTTGGTCTCAGCACCTCGGTGCTGGTCAGCCAACTTTCCAGCCCCGTGTTGCCAGGCAACGGATCGAGCCGGGCCGGAAATGGATTGACCCCCGCAAAGGGATCGACGGGCGAGCCTTGCGGCAACCGCTCAGGCTTGGTTTGTGCTTGCCAATGATTTCCGTAAACGTGCGTGGCACTGGATGGCGCCAACGCAGGTCGGCTGAGCCAATCACTCATACGAGAACTCTTTCTCCCTGGATGCCAAACATCTCAAACTGGTGCTATGCGATCGAAACCTTGAATCAGAAAAAACAGAGGGCTGAAGCAATAAAAAATGAGAACTGAACCAACGATCCCAAGATAAGCAAGAATTAAGATCGTGTCTGATGATCGTGCCTATGGATAAAACCCCGCTTTTTTTAATTCGGAACCCAAACAGACCCCCGCTGCGCTTAATTTAATGATTTATTCCACTTGTGTTAAAAGCCCATTGCGTTGAAGCCCCTTCAGCGCCGGGCAACGAAAGCCTGTTTTTTCAAAAATGCATTGTCGTCAAGGCCGCGTTGTACCATAATGGAGCCATTCCGTTTTTGTTTTAAGTTAGCTAGCAAAAGACAGACAGGCGCTTGGCACCATGCTTGAATCCTCCGCATCCTCGAACACCCACTGTTACCTGCTGGAAGTTGGCACCGAAGAACTGCCAGCCAGCTTCCTATCCACAGCGCCCGAAGAGCTTCAGGAAAAAGTACAAAAATTTCTGGCAGAAGCGCATTTGCTCTCCAACAAAGTATCCCTCCAGCCGGAAGTGACCATCTACAGCACGCCGCGACGGTTGGCCATTGCCATTCACCATCTGCCCGAGCGGCAACCCGACAGCCTGTTAATGCTGAAAGGCCCACCCGTTTCCGTAGGGCTGGATGCCAACGGCACGCCCACGGCAGCCGCCCACGGGTTTGCCAAGAAAAACAATATTTCCGCGGAGCAGCTTCGTCCTTTGACGATTGAAGGCACCGACTACCTGGTTTACGAACAACAGCAACCCGGCCGCGCCACACCCGAATTACTGGCGGAAGCGCTTCCCGAGTTAGTTTTGAGCCTGACCGGATCGCACTTTATGCGCTGGGGTAACACGCAAGCCCGTTTTTCCAGGCCCATCCGCTGGATTGTCTCTCTCTGGAACGAGCAGCACATTCCCGTTTCCATCGAGCATATTCAATCCGGGACCGTTAGCTATGGTCATCGGGTACTGGCCGGTCCGTCGGCGCTTTCCATTCCATCGGCAAGCAGTTACGCCCAGGTGCTGGAGCAGCACGGTTTCGTACTGGTAGACCCTGCACGCCGAAAGGCGGCCATTTTGGAGGCCCTTCAGCAGGCAGCCGCCCGTCTGAATGGCGAGTCCCGGCCCGATGCCGACTTGTTGGAAACCGTTACCCACCTGGTGGAATGGCCTTCGGTGGTGGTAGGCCATTTTGATGAACGCTACCTGGAACTACCGCCTGCGGTGCTCTCTACCGTAATGGCGGCACACCAAAAGTACTTTTCGATTTATAAAACAAACGAAAGCAGCCTGTTGCCAAACTTTCTAGTGGTGTCTAACGGTAAGACGGCAGTGGCGGCGGAAACCATTCGGGCCGGAAATGAGCGCGTGCTCAGGGCCCGCTTTGAAGATGCCCGCTTCTTTTTTGAAGAGGATCGCAAACAGACCCTGGAAGCCCGGGTGGACGCGCTCAAAGGCATTACCTTCCAAAAAGGGCTGGGAAGCCTGTACGACAAAACCCAGCGGCTTATTCCGCTGGCAGAAGCCATTGCCAACGACCTCTGTCGGTCAGATTCCGCTTTGAGTGCAGCGATTATTGACCACGCCAAACGGGCTGCCTTGTTGAGTAAAACCGATCTGGTGACCCGCATGGTCTATGAGCTGACGGAACTCCAGGGAGAAGTGGGGCAACGATACGCCGAACTGGACGGAGAGCCCGAGGAAGTTGCCCAAGCCATTGCGGACCATTACTTCCCCCGCTACAGTGGCGCGCCCTCTCCCACCCAACCGGTAAGCCGCGCACTAAGCCTGGCGGACAAGGCGGATACCCTGGTTGCCGTTTTCAGCCAGCAGGACGCCAAACTACCCACCGGCTCCAAAGATCCGCTGGGGTTACGTCGCCTGGGTGTAGGCGCACTGGTTGAGCTAATGGACACACCGCTTAGTTGGCATCGTATTTTAGAGCAAGCCTATCAAGGATTAGGCACCCTGGCACAATGCGACTGGCCCACAACCCAGGCCCGGTGCGACAGCTTTTTGCGTCAGCGTATGGAAAACGCGCTCCACTGGGTGGGCGGCTTAGAGACGACCCCCCACGAGATAGAAGCCGTTATGGATGCAGGCAACCCGTTTGAAAATCTGAAGCAGTTTTACGAACGGCTTCGTAAGCTATCGCAACTGACTGCCACGGAAAGCTTTCACAAAATTTATCCGGCGGCCAATCGGGTGGATCGGATTTTGGCAGGCCGAACGCAGCCACTGGATGTGTTAGACAACGTGGATGTTTCTCTGCTTCAACACGGCAGCGAACACGATTTGCTCAACGTGCTGTTGGCCATGCGCAGCCAGCCACCGGTCCATTGGTCCGACCCGGCTTCAGTCGATCAGTTGTTGCGCAATATGGAAGCACTCTCCCCTTGGGTGAATGCGCTGTTTGAGCACGTGATGGTCAACGACCCCGATGTGGCCGTAAAAGCCAACCGGGTGGAGTTACTTTCGGTGGTCAATGGTTATTACTATCAACTGGCACGATTTTCCAAGCTGATAGCCCCTGTAGAGTTGGCTGAAATGGCGACCCGCTAAGTATGCGACCGTTTCAACTGCCGGTGGATGTGCCCCGGAAATCCGAAATTGTTCAAAACCGCATTGGGTTTATCATCGTTCTGTGCATTCTGGCCGTTATGGTCTTTCTGCTGTTTTTGCTCTCGGTTAACGTGGGGTTTTTGCTGGCCAAAGGCGCCGCCGCACTGCCGGATATTCGGCTGCTGGAAAACTGGCGTCCCAACGAAAGTACGCGCATCTACGATCGATACGGCTCTTTGGTGGCCAACATTCACGGAGACGAAGACCGCGTTGTGGTTCGCCTGAGCCAGATTTCGCCAAACGTTCAGCGGGCCGTGATGGCCATTGAAGACAACCGGTTTTATCAGCACAACGGCGTCGATTTTCGCGGAACGTTTCGGGCGCTGATTCAAAACGCACGCGGCGGGGACGTTCAGGGCGGCAGCACCCTGACCCAGCAGTTGATTAAAAACCTCTTTCTCACCCCGGAGCGCTCCATTGGCCGTAAACTGGCCGAAGCGCTACTGGCCATGCGGGTGGAAAGCTACTACAGCAAAAATACCATTCTGGAAATGTACCTGAACCAGGTGTATTGGGGCAACCAGGCCTATGGCATTGAAAAAGCCGCCCGTCGTTACTTTAAAAAGCCCGCCGCCGATTTAACCATTGCCGAATCGGCCATGCTGGCAGGCCTTTTAAAGGCACCCGAAGGCTTGTCTCCATTCGCCTATCCGCAGCGTTCGCGCGAGCGCCAGCAGGAAGTGCTCAACAGTATGGTGAAATACGGCTACATTACCGAAGAACAACGCCGGGCCGCCGCCAAAGAGGAACTCAGCTTTAACGATCGAACGCCCAAGCCTTCTAAGTACCCGTATTTCGTTACTTACGTCATTCAGGACTTAATTCAAACCTTCAACCGGGCCGGACAAAATGGCGAAGATCTCGTGCGGCGTGGCGGCTTGGAAGTGTTCACCACTGTTGATCCGCAGGTGCAGGAGGCCGCAGAAAAGGCGTTACTGAGTTCCATTAACAGCTTGCCCAAGTACTCAATGGTGACGCAAGGGGCGCTGGTGGCCATTGATGTGAAGACCGGCAACATTTTGGCCATGGTCGGGGGTAAGGACTTTCAGAAAAGTCAGTTCAATAACGTCACCCAGGCGCGCCGGGCCGCAGGCTCCACATTTAAGCCAGTGGTTTACCTCACGGGCTTTCGGATGGGGATTATCACACCACAGTCGATTATCTCGGACCGACCCGTTTACTTTAACACCGGCTATAGCGTGTGGACGCCCAAAAACTGGGACGGCCGATTTATGGGGCCCATGACCGTTCGGCAGGCCTTGGCGCTGTCTCGCAACACCACCACTGTTCAGGTGGGTATGAAGGTTGGCATTAAAGAGGTGATTGAAACCGCCAAACTCGCAGGCATTACCTCGCCAATTGATCCCAATTTTTCCAGTTTGCTGGGTTCTTCCGGTATTTCTCCCTTAGAGATGGCCACGGTTTACAGTACGTTTGCCCGCGGCGGTATGAGCCTGACGCCCACTGGCGTGCAGCGGGTGGAAAATACCCGTGGCGAGCCGGTAGAACTGCGCCGAGGCGCGGCCAAACAGGTGTTTGACTCTGAAGACGTCTGGAACCTGGTTTCCATTTTGGTGGATGTGGTTGAAAAAGGCACGGGTAAAAGCGCACAACTGCCCAAACGCCAGGTGGCGGGCAAAACCGGCACCACCGATAAAGTAAGAGACATTTGGTTTGCGGGCTTTACACCGGATATGGTTTGCGTGGTGTGGATGGGCAACGAAAAGTATGTCCCTCTCCGTGGGGTGTTTAGTTCCAACGCGGCCAAGGTATGGCACGATTTTGCAGACGCCTACTACCAGATTACCCGTATTCAGGCTTCGACGTTCCCGACACCGCAGGTAACAAAGGTCAGCAAGCAGATTATTGACGTTTCGCCCACCCGCCCGTCCCAACAGCGCGCGGCTGGCCAAAAGCGCCCGGACAGTGACTCTGGAAATTCCTCCCAGGGCGAGGCGACAAACAATACCAACGCTCCGGCGCCTCCGTCTTTACCCGCGCCCCCCATTGCGCCAGAGAGTATGGATCTGCCCCCGGTCCCCATTCCGCCCAGCAATTAGGGTAACGGTTCACGCACGCGCCTTGGCGGCTGAACCGCGTCCAGCTTCGCGATGGCAAACAATTTGCTTAATACCAAGGTTGGACTGTTGAATGCCAGAGGGAGACCGTGGTATTGTAGCCGTTACGTTGCAAAATCGTTTACAACGTTTATTGAAAATTAAAAAACACTTTTTGTGTGCCGGTGTGGCGAAATGGTAGACGCATGCGACTCAAAATCGCACGGAGCAATCCATGTCAGTTCGAGTCTGACCACCGGTACCATTTTTATTTTTAGGTTGGCTTACAAAAAATTGATGGAAACCCTGAGGAACATCGCATAACCCAGGCTTCGGCTTCTGTGCGAACGTATCAAAACATTCAGCACCACCCTACAGGCACTTGGGGTGTTGTGGTGGTGGGTATGGGGCGGGGTTAATGCTTTACAAAACCCTGGCGCATGGCCAACACCGCCGCCTGTGTGCGATCATCCACACACAGTTTTTGTAAAATGCTGTGCACATGGGCCTTTGCCGTGGCCTTGGTTATAACCAGTTTATCGGCAATTTCGGGGTTCGAATAACCATCCACAATGAGGCCAAGCACCTCCATTTCACGCGCCGTGAGCGGACAGTCCACCGGCAAAGCGGCTTTGTCTACCACCGCAGAACCGTTAGCCTGCGGATGATTTTGCAAGGCATCTACACCAACCCCCTGGAAGCGACCGAGCACCAGCCTGGCAATTGCCGGATCCAGCCAGCCGGTGCCTTCGTTCACCGCACGAATGGCGGAAGACAAGGCCTCGGCAGAAACACCCTTCATGCAGTAGCCATCGGCTCCGGCCCCCAGGGCGGCAAATACGTCCTGTTCGCTGTCTTTGGAAGTGAGCATAAGTATTTTAATGGCCGGGTGCTGCGCTTTGAGCTGCCGCGTGGCTTCCACGCCATCCATTTCCGGTAAGCCAATATCCATCAGCACCAATTCCGGCTGGTACTGCTCTGCCAAACGAAGCGCCTGCACGCCATCGCTGGCTTCGGCCACCACTTGTACAAACGGGTCTCGTTCCAGCAATAATTTCAGCCCCATCAGGGTCATTTGATGATCTTCCACCAACAGCACGCGAATGGCTGGGTTGGTCGTCTGGTTGCTGGCATCGGTCATAGCGGCGGTAGTCTCCCCACGAATGTTCCTGTTGGCTTTCTTGGCCAAACAGCGCGCTTGCATCAACCACCCGTGAGGCGAACCCGCTGTGCCAAAAAGCCTCTCTCATGCATTAGTTTACTATAGCACGGGGTTCGGTTGCACCAAGCCGCATTCCACACAATCTAGGGCGTATTACAGTCCGGGTCATCCACATTACCGCTAGAGCGCTTGTGCAAGACGTCCTAGGGCGCCAACGGGGTTTCTTCTTCCCACACAGCAGGTAGATATACCCGAAACGTACTACCCGCCCCAATTTGGCTATCCACAGTCATTTGCCCGTGGTGCGCCTCCACAATTTGGCGGCTTAGGTACAGGCCCAACCCAGAACCCGAATTGCGCAACTGCTGCGTGCCCTGAGAAAAACGCTGAAACAAATGGGGAAGATCTTCTGCCGGAATGCCCCGACCGTTGTCCGTTACCGCAATAACCGCTCTGGCCGATTGTTCCGGCGTCGGAGGCTCCCACTCAAGAGAAAGCGTAATTTGGCCCCCCACCGGGGTAAAACGAATGGCGTTTGCCAGCAGGTTGGCCACCACGCGGCGCAGCTCATGGCGATCGCCTTGTAAATGGGCGTTTTTCGTGGATGGCTTCGGCAGGAAAAGCGACAAGGACTGTTGCTTTTGCGCCGACAGGCTCCGATGCTCATCCACCAGTTGGCTGAGCAGCTCTTCCACCGGAACACGATCGACAATGAGGCGCTGTCGGCCCGATTCGTAGCGATAGACATCCAGCAAGGTATTGACCAAGTAGAGCAAATCCTGGTGACTGCCCTGAAGGGTCTGCAACACCGTGGACTGCTTTTCGGTCAATGGCCCCAGGGATTGATCCAGAAAAAACACGAACGTTTGCAGTGCCGCCAGCAGTGGGGTGCGCAAATCGTGGGTCAGTGTGGCCACAAAATCTTCCCGAAGGCGCTCGACCGTTTTTCGTTCGGTAATATCGCGCAAAATCAAAACGTAGCCGTGCACCTCCGGCAGGGCGGAAGCATTGATTTCCAGCACCTGGTGAATGCCGGTTGCCGTGTCTCGGGTTGCCTCACAGGTCCACGGTCGCATGTTTGGGGAAAGGGCTTGTAAAAGGGCCTGGTATGCGGTCTCGGTCACCAAAGGGGTCAGGTCTGGCGCCTCGGCCAAAGGGGGCTCCGTTCCGCCGCCAGGCAAAAGATCGTTGTGGTTAGCCGCAGACGACGGAGACTGCTGGGCCATGCCCAGCCAGGCCCTTGCCGTAGGGTTGATTGACGTAACTGCAAAAGACTCGTCTAACGTAATGACACCATCGGCGCTGTTTTGAATAATGGAGTGGAGCAGCTCGTGGGTTTGGCGCAAGTCTGCCGTTCGCGCGGCAACTTGCTGGGTTAAGGTTTGGTTGTATTGGGCCAGGCTGTTTCTGGCAGCACTGAGATCTCCGACCGTTTGGCGCAAATTTTGCACCAGCCGGGAACGTTCCAGACCACTTTGAATGTGCAAGGCCAGTTCGTGATTGTTCCAGGGTTTTTCCAGGTAACGATAAATACCCGCCTGATTGATGGCCTGAATGGCATTTTCTTTATCGGCATAGCCTGTAAGCAAAATGGCCGTCACATCCGGCAAATGTTGCCGTGCCTGGCTGAGAAATTCAATGCCCGTCATCTCAGGCATTAAAAAATCCGACAAAATTACATCCGGCTTTAAAGTCGCCAACTGGGCCAACGCTTCTTGCGGACTGTTGAACGTAAACACCTGGTGCTCGGTTTCCAGCCGTAAAAACACCTCAATGCTTCGGGTCACCATTACTTCGTCATCCACCACCAGCACCGTAGCCACGGAGCTGGCCTGAAGCAGGCTGTCCTGGTGATTTTCCGCTATTTGTGCCTTGGGATGTACCACCACAAAACAGGATCCTCGCTATTGAAAGACGCTTGGACTTGGCAGGCTGGGATGATGGACATTGAGACGAACCACCACCAGGAGGTCTATCTTGAACTCAGCCCTGGCGCAGAGATTGCCCCCAACCTCTCGCAACAAAGTGTTCTCTTCTATTACAATACCACAGCACACCGTTTCCACAGCCCCCTTATCGGTGAACAGTCGGCTAACAAAAGGAACCCACCTGGTGACCACACTGACCCCCGATGCTGCCGGTCGTCTATACGTCCTCTCTGGGCCTTCGGGCGTAGGGAAAGGCACCTTATGCCAACTGCTGTTGCCGCAGCGGCCCGCGCTCAAACTCAGCATTTCCACCACCAGCCGCACCATGCGACCCGGCGAGGTAGACGGAACCCACTATGATTTTGTAGACCGCCCGACTTTTATGCAGCAGGTGGCACAGGGCGCTTTTATTGAATGGGCCGAATATAACGGAAACTGCTACGGCACCCCCTTCCACACGGTGGAACAGGCCTTAAGCCAAGGATTTGATTTGCTACTGGAAATTGAGGTGCAGGGAGCCCTCCAGGTGCGGGAGCGTTTGGCAGACCGTTGCTGCCTAATTATGGTAGTGCCCCCTACCTTTGAGACCCTGGCCCAACGGCTTCGCACCCGCGCAACGGAAACGGATGAAGTCATTCAGCGGCGGCTTTCCATTAGCCAGCACGAACTAACGCAGACAGACGCCTTTGACCACGTGGTGGTCAACGACCGACTGGAAGACGCCTTGAATCAACTGTTGGTGATTATTCCCTGGCGCCCAGCACCTGACACACCTGCCACCGATAATCCATCCTGAGCAGCCAAACAACCCCACCTTGCCCACTAGCCCATCCGTAACGATTGCTTAAAACTTTGAGCGCAAAAGGCAATTCAAATCGGATAACTTTTTTATATATATTAGATATTTATTTCTGGCAAAAAAATTTGGAGTCTTTTCACAATGGGCCAACCAGCAAACGATTCGCAGAGCAGCGCTTCGCAGATGCGGCATCCGCTTCAGGTTGCGCCAGAAAACCCCTCCTATCAGGCCACAAGCCAGGCTCTTTCAATGCTAGAGCAGTTAATTGTAGGCCAAGAAACCAAACGTTACCGGCGCAGCGCCACAGAAGACGCGTTGTTACAGGCCAGTAGCCAAAGTAACCCAGAACAGCGCCTGCACCACTCCACGGTGGATATGCTTAAGCGCCTGAGCGTTAGCGCCCCTTTGCCTCACAGCGCCAACGCCTACGAAGATTTAGCCTACCTGAGCGCAGAAGCCGCTCTGTTGGACGAGGGCATTCAGTTGGGTGCAACCCACAGCACGGAAATGTTTATTGAACAAATGGTTCATCATTTAAAGGCGGAACGCCTACTATAACCAGGCCGAACCCAACGCAACACCCACTTTTTTAAATTTCAGGCAGAACGAGAGAGGGCAAAGCAGAGAGAAAGAGAGAGAGCACACGCCACAATTCAGTCGGCGTGAGAACAAACATTCAATGGATCAAAACATCCCCCAGGCTACTTAAACGCCCTGGGGGAATTTGTTCGGTTATGGCCACCGCCACCAGCCTACGCGTCCTCTGTAAAACGGCGGCTACGACGATGGGCCTGCGCGTCCAAATAGTCTTGCAAAATCTGGCGGGCGGCCTCCTGGTCCACCAGATGTTTTTGACGAGAGGGCTGCACGCCCTTTTCCCGCAAAGTGCGCTCGGCCATCACGCTGGTCAATCGCTCATCCATATACGCCACGGGAATCTCCAGCATTTCGGCCAGGAGATCGCCCAATTCGTACACCACTTCGGCCAGGTCACCTTCGCGGCCATCCATATGGCGCGGCAAGCCCAACACCACGGCCGTCACGGCGTGCTGCCTGGCCAGTTGACACAGTTGGTCCAATACATCGGTTTTGGCCGTCACGCTCAACGTCTCCAAGCCTCGGGCCAGCAGTTGAGCCGGATCACTCAGGGCGAGGCCAATGCGCTTTAGGCCGTAATCAATCGCCAACACACGGCCCGGTAAAACATCGGGCGGCAATGCCTCCCATACAGGGGCCTGGGGCTGCAATAACGCACCCGGTTCGGCGCTCGCATGCTCGTTACTCGCATCTTTGGCGCTGCGGTGGTCGTCAGGGTTCATCTCGTCCAACTCGTCCAAGGGCGCTGTCCCCTAATCCTCGTGAGAGAAATCCCTCTCTGCTCTAAGCCTATATCCATTTGCAACGCTATTTACACAGCCCAGCGGGCCAATAGGCGGCCCACCAGCTCGCGCAGTTCCGAGGGAAGATTCAGTTGCTCTTTGACCCGCAGCAACTCCTCTTCCACACAACGGCGCCCATACTGCTGCAAAAAGCCGGGCGTTTCCACCAGTTTCTGGTTGTCCACCTCCTGACGCAACTGCACGGCCGCCGAAGCGGCTAGCTGGCTGAAACTGTGAATTTCCTGACAGTGCAGCAAATAGGCGGCTTCCGTCAAACGAGGAATCAGCAAGGCCTTCCATCCACTATTTACCAAAGCCCGGGTTACCTGATGGGACAATGTGTCCAACAGGTCAAAAAATACCGCGTCGGATTCCGGCGGATGCGCCACGGCAGCCTCTAGCATAGCGCTTACCTGGCCCAGCAGTTCCGTCACTTCCGGGTGATCGCCGGGCTCTAAAAACCAGGTTTCAAAATCGGGGTGCTGGTATAAATTGGCGCCCAACACCATACCCGCCTCGGTGGCCCACGGCTGCACGGTTTCCATTAAATCCATCGGTTCTAGCGAAACATCTTCCAGCAAGACCTTCCAACAGCTATATTCATACGGAATGCGGCTGCCGTTGTTGCGACTCATTTTTTCAGCCCACTGAATTTTGTTACGGCAATAGCTGACCGGCACCCGAATTTTCGTGTTGCCCTCGTGGAACTTCTGCAAAATGCGCTCAAAGTCTTCCTGGGCCAACTGATAAAAACCAAAGCAGTCAATAATGCCGTGCAGGTCGTTTAGCGCCAGGCTCATCATCGTAATGTCGCCATTACTCCACTGACGACTGACCACCATGCCCTGGTTTCCCACCCCATCGGGAAGCGTGGCATAACAGTCAAACAAAACCGTTTGCTGCACCAGTGGGTGGCGAACACTCTGCTCCTGGAACGCCTCCACGGCTTCTTCCCTTAAGGCGCCAGACAGGCGAATTTCACTCAGGGCCCGTTGAATGGCACGGATCAAATCCGGAGAGGCGGCCACGTAACTGCCCTGCAAAGCCGCCAACCAGTCCGCCAAAAACATACCGGCCGGGGTCAGGCCACTTTTGCCCAAACTGCGTATCAAGCGCTGTCGCACCTCGGTTGGAGGCTCCGCCTGAATGAGCGGAATGTAGATATTCATCAGGTAATCGGGCCGGTAATCGTTCTGCAAGGACTCGATGAGATGAATTTGCTCTGGTTCGGGCAAGGAGCAAATAAAGTCGATAAAATCAATCAGCGCTTCCGGGTTTTGCGAAGACACCTCCAACATGCGTTCGGTTTCGCGGTTAATCAGCCCCAAGGGATCGTCGAGATACTCCAGGTACAGATCCGGGTCGGTTTCATCGCCCAAGTGGCGCAAAATCAGGTTGGCCGCATCCTTTACCTCATCGGTGGTGTTGGGGTTGCGGATCAGTTCCCAAAGCGGGGTTTGAAGATGCGCAATGGTGCCCAGTTCCATTAAAATTTCGGCCACGGCCTGAATATCCGACGGTTTTTTAGCGCGCTGGAGTTCTTTAACTAAAATGAGCAGCACGGCTTCCCGATCGGCGATTTCTCGCAAACGACGAAACTGTTTGGCCCGGTCGTGACGAGACGGTGTTTCCACCGAAGTCAGCACGCCCATCACTGCGAGCACTTCGCTACGAATATAAAGTTTGGAAGAAATCTGTGGAACGTCTGTCATCGTCAGCTAATACTTCAATCCGGCTTGTATAAACTACCCTCTGCCACAGCGCTTTCACTCCGCACAGCGGCCATAAAGCCTTTGGCTTGGTTTATCACACAAGCCCTAGCATACCGTGGCCAAGGCCGATTGAACAGCACGAGCCCACCTAACGCCGCAAGCCTTATTGACATTGAATGTCAACACGGCTTGGCACTTCCTTTAACCCAGGCATCCGGCTATGGCGTTTACACGCGTTCCGGCACAAAAATCAGGCCCTCACGAAAAATCAGGCCCTTGGATCATTCGCAGAACCAAGAGCCTAATTCATTATGATCCGTAGTCTGTCAAAAAATTACTGAATATCGCGGTTCAGCCTAGGACGTTGCCAAGCCTGAAGCGAGCTGCCTTCGGGTGGAACATCCATCAGAATAGCGGGCGGTTGCGCGTCTTCTTCCAACGCTTCTACCGGCAGCCACTCTTGGGAAGAACCGGGCTGAATGCTATGGCCAAAGTCCTCTTCCATTAACTCAGGGCCCCATTCCTGCACATCGGCAGGCGGCATATGGGGTGCGTCCTCTTCTATCAGGCCCGGAAAACAGTCAATAAAGTCCTGGCGGCCCATCGGAATCAGGGTTTCGTCTACCTCTAAACCGGGTGGAATATAGCCAGGGGAAGGCTCGGGTTCGATCGGCAGTTCCTCCATCCAGCGACCGTTGCCGGGCACGATAATGATGTCATCGCCAGGCGCTTCGCCCACACCCCCGGTTTCAGCATCGGATGGGAATGCCAACGTTTGTTCCACAATACTGGGGTTTGACGGCTCCCACGGCATCGGCCCTTCAATTCCACCAGGCTCCATAGAGCCCCCATCTTCGCTGTCAGATGGGTACTTCATCGTTTCTATGCCACTGTCGGGCAAGGGAAAAATACCACCATCGCCAGGCGCTTCACTTGCGCCCCCATCTTCACTATCGGACGGATACTTCAGGGTTTCTATGCCACTGTCGGGCAAGGGAAAAATACCGCCATCGCCAGGCAGCTCACCCACACCACCCTCTTCGCTGTCAGATGGGTACTTCATCGTTTCTACGCCACTGTCGGGCAAGGGAAAAATACCGCCATCGCCAGGCAGCTCGCCCACACCACCCTCTTCGCTATCCGAAGGTGCCTTCATAGTTTGGTAGCCACCGCCCAAATCGCCGGGTTGGGTAGCCCAGGGCGCTTCGCTAGAACCACCCTCTTCACTGTCAGAGGGGTATTTCATCGTCTGAATCACCGTATCTGGAGATAAGGGCGAATCCCAGGACGTGCCACCCACGCCACCTTCTTCACTATCCGATGGCGCTTTTTCGGTCTCACCACGAATGCCATCCATCCATTGACGCCCCTCTGGGTTGGCTTGGGCCAAGCGCGGCAACGGTTGCGGGGGGGTTTGGCCGCTAGTCGCAAAATTGAGGAAATAACGATCTGTCATAGGAAAAACGAAACCTCTCTGCTCTCTAATCTTTTATGTTGGCTTGGCAAAAAACCGAACACATCGACGTTTCAGTCTGTCACCCAAGCAACGGGGTAACATCTGTTACTGAAAACTGCTTCATGCACGCCAGCACAGCTCTTTAACTCTCTATTTACAGGTTTTAGTTCTCTCTCTCTTGATAACCCTTGGATGCAGCCCGAAGAGATGCAACCCAAAGCATATTTGACACCTGACGGGGATTTTTTTAAGCGGAAACGAAACCTGCAACAATGCAGGTTGAATGCATAAAGTAGAAACGAACCGCTTTTGTGCTAGACACACCCACCTTTAGCGCTTGGGCAAAGTATTTAGCCTTGTGGAGCGGCGCGCTCAGTGGTTGCATTCTGCCCTACATCGTTGCATGGTGCTTAGGGCCTGTCGCTGGGCTTGCTGACAGCTTGCCCTACCCCCCCGATAAAGGACACCACTTTCATTTTGGTAGAGGGTTTGTCTTGCAGAAATTTTTTGGAAAGATGGCCTCGTTTCCGCTGGACAGGGGAACCCAAACACCCGAGCGCCTGTTAAAATCGAGCCAATGTAGGCACTGTACCTGCGGTATCCTACTCCGCCGGTATTACAAACGGGTTTTACAATAGCCACTATGTTTTTAATCATTGGCGGCAGCAACAGCCTAACCAACCGACTCTACGCCAAGCTGCGCGCACGCGGGCACCGAAGCTGCTTTTGGCCCTCGGACAGTTTTCCCCTGGAATCCTGGGTCGCGCTGGAAACCGGCCCCCCCCCCAAAGGACGGTTCTGGCTACCTGGTATTGGGCAACAAAGCCTCTCTCTGCAAGAAATTGAGGGTGTTTATTGGTGGTTTTATGAAGGTCCGGCATTACTGAAAGCCCCACCTGTCGAAGGAGAAACCCCGGAGCAGGCCGCTCGACGCCAGCGCCAGGAGTTGGATGCCTGCCTGCTGACAGCCTATCACTTGATGGATTGCCCCTGGATTAACCCGCCAGGCAGCGTCCTAAACCACCGTTACAAGGTAGAGCAGCTCACCGAGGCGACCGCGTTGGGGTTCACCATTCCAGATAGCCTGATGAGCAACGATCCTCAAGCAATTGCAGCCTTTTACCAGGATTGCCAGGGCGAAGTGGTTGTAAAAAGTGTGGCCACCACTGGGGTGCCCAGCCGGTTAACCCAAGCACAACTAAGCCAATGGCAGAAAAATGGCGAAAGTAAGCCTGCCACCCGGCTGTTTCAGCGGTTTATACCCGGCACCGATGTGCGGGTACACGTGGTGGGCCAGCGCCTGTTTGCGTCTGAGGTATTAAGCGATCATTGGGTGTCCAAGGTCGATCTCAAAGATCCGCAACCTGTTTCCATTCCCGATGCGCTGGCGCAGCAATGCCTTACATTGTGCGAAAAACTCAATCTGGTACTGGCCGGGATTGACTTTAGGAAAACATCGGACGGGGAATACGTTTTTTTGGAAGCCAACCCCAGCCCACAGTACCCCGCCTACGAAGACCGAAACCACTACCCGATTAGTGACGCCATTGTAGAGGCCTTGATCCGTGGCGTGGGGGCAAAACACCGATGATTTTGATTATAGGCCACCGAGACGAACACACCCAGCGCGTGGAAGCCCACCTGGAAACCCTGGGCCAGCGCGTCATCTACTGGAACACACAAAGTTTTCCGGCGGAAGCCAGCCTTAGCCTGCACCTGGGAGATTTTTCCCAATCCTGTTTGGAACTGCACCAGGAGCGGTTGTTTCTTTCAGATATTGAGGGCGTTTACTGGTACCACTACCACGGCGTGCGCCCAGGCAGCCGAACAACAGACCCGGAGGCAGACGTTTCTCTGCTCAATCTGTTTCGCAGTTGGCAAACAAACTGGGTCAACCCGCCCGCATCCGTTATGCGCCACAGACTGAAAATCTATCAGCTACAACAGGTCGCACAGCTTGGTATTCGGACTCCACACACGCTGGTGAGTAACGATATTGGCAGCCTGCAATCCTTTTGCGAACAAATGGGCGGCACCATTATTTCTAAAAACTACACGGGCATTGGCATTCCGCAAAAACTGACCAGCGCCTCACTGGCCAGTAACCTTCAGGCCGATTCATCTCAGCGCAGCATGATGCCTGCCATTTTTCAGGAATACATCCAAGGGCTGGATATCCGCATCCACGCGATAGGAGACGCCCTGTTCGCCACGGAACTGCACACGCAGGACTGGACGTTTGTGCTGGATCGCCAGGTGGAACTGCGCGCCACCAGCGTGCCAGACGATTTGGCCGAACAGTGCCAGCGGATTATACAACGGTTGGGACTGGTTTTTTCCGGGTTAGATTTTAGACGAACCCAAACAGGAGAGTACGTTTTTATTGAAGCCAACCCCAGCCCGCAATTTGGCGCCTACGAAGCGGCCTGCCACTACCCCATTAGCGAACACGTGGCCAAACGGCTCTGTGGCAAGCACCCCAACTACCCAACCGGCCCATCCCGGCCCGGAACGGAGGGACACACGGCATGACCATTCTCATTGTGGGCAAAGAAGAAGATCTCACCTCCATTGTGATCAAGGAAAAAGTCGCCTATCGCGGCATTCCCGCCTATTACCTGGATACCCGGCAGTTTCCGTACAAAACCCGACTGAGCTTCAACATCGAATCGCCCACGGAAGGCGTTTTTCAGGAGGCGCCCCATCAGCCCGTGGTTCCTCTGGGCGACATTCGCGGCGTGTTTCGTCGCTGGTCCGACGGCGTGGTGGTTCCAGCAGACGAGACCGACCCCTTGCGGCGACGCCTGGTGCAACGAAACCTGGAATCGGCCATCAACACGTTTTTCAACCTGCTGGATTGCCAATGGGTCAATACCGCCGAGGCCACGGACCGACACCGGCAAAAAGGCGTGCTGCTGAAAGAACTGAAACAGGCTGGCATCCGTGTTCCAGAAACCCTGATTTCCAACCACCCTGAGGAGGTCAAAGCGTTTTACGAACAACTCAACGGCCAGGCCATTTTCAAACCCGTATTCAGTTGGGCCAGCACCGAGGCGCTGATGCCTGAACACCTGACAGACGAATCCCTGGCGCGGCTGAGCAATATGCCCATTACCGTTCAGGAGCTGATTAACGGAACAGACTTACGCATTTACGTGGTGGGCCAAGAGGTGTTCGCCATGGAAATTCGCAGCGAAACGCTGGATTTTAGAGACGATCCGGGCGCCACGCGAGTTGCAATAAAGCTTCCAATGGATATTGAAGCCCGCTGCATCGAGATTACCCGTCGGCTGGGCCTGGTGTTTTGCGGTATCGATATGCGCAGAACACCAGACGGCGAGTACGTGTTTTTCGAAGGCAATCCCACACCCGTTTTTCTGATGGATGAAGACATGACCGGCTACCCCATCGGGGATCGCATCGTGGATTTGCTCACCCAAGGCGAGCGTTAAAAAACAGGGGAAGCCTCCAACAAAGCCAAACCGGCCATCTTGAGCAGACAGCCGGTCCAGCAAAGAAAAATAAGGCAGAGGTTACACCACAAACGAGGCCAGGGCAGAGGTTAAGTCTGTCGTGGGTTTCATTTGATCGTCGTGGTATGGAATTTCTACCGGTGAGTGCTCCCGCAACGGGGGCAGGTTTTGCTTCAGCAACTCATCGTACGTTGGCAAGCCCACCTGGAAGTAGACGCCCAAGGGCACCCGCTCTTCCACTTCGTAGGCTTTTTGCAACGCCTGCTGACGTTTCTGGCTGACTTCCGCCGGGTCGGTGGGGTTTTCCACCACGCCGTTATAGCCGGTGTCTTCCAGGTAGTAGGTTCTTGGGTATTCCACGCCTTCAAAGGAAACCACACCGGAATAGTAGTCCTTGGTATGGAGGTCGTTATAGGTGGGGCAAGGCTGGAACACATCCACAAGCGCCATACCGCGGTGCTCGATGGCTTTCATCAGGGTTTCTTTCAGATGTTTGCCATCAAACGCGTAGCTACGGGCAATAAACGTGTAACCACAGGATACCGCAACGGCCAACGGGTTGATTGCCTGGCTAATGTTAGGCAGCGGCAGCGATTTTGGCTGAGCCCCCAGCGCCAACGTCGGGGCAGCCTGCCCCTTGGTTAGGCCGTACACCTCATTGTTGAACACAATGTAGGTCATATCCACGTTGCGGCGGCCCGCATGCAGAAAGTGACCCGCACCGATGCCGTAACCATCACCATCGCCACCGGCGGCAACCACCACCAGGTTTGGGTTGGTTAGTTTGGCACCCAACGCGTAGGGCAGCACACGGCCATGGAGCGTATGAATGCCATACGTGTTCACCGCTTGCGACGCCTTACCCGAGCAACCGACCCCGGTGAAAAAGGCCACTTCCCAGGGAGGCAAACCCAATTCGGCAATGGCTTGCTGAAGGGCGCCATTGATACCAAAGTCGCCGCAACCAGGACACCATTCCGGGCTGTAGTCGCCCTTTAACTGAGAAAACTTGTAGCTGCCCTTGTACCGGGCTTTCTCTTGCAGATTAGTGACCACAGGTCAGCACCACCTTTCTGGACGCTTTTTCAGCAACTTCTTTCACTGCGGCTACCACTTCGGTCTCAGAAATGGGACGACCCGTCCACTTGAGCACCTGGTGTTGGATATCAAAGCCGGTGCGCAGGCGAATGAGCTGTGCCAACTGACCGCTGTAGTTGGATTCAATGGACAGAACCGTCTTGGCCTGACGCAAGATATCCAGTACGGCCTCAGAAGGGAATGGACTCATCATGCGAATTTGCAGGAAGTTCACCTTCATGCCGTGCTCTTTCTCAAGCACTTTCAGCGCATCGATCACAGCGCCCTTGGTGGAGCCCCAGGCCACAATCGTGACATCGGCCTGGCTGGGACCATAGAAGTTGTACTGGCGATCCACCGGAATTTCCTGGGAGGCCAAATCCAGCTTCTTCATCCGCTTTTCCATCATCTGGAGACGGATTTCAGGCTTTTCGGTAATGTGACCCAGCGGATCGTGCTCATCACCCGTCAGCCAGTGTACCCGGCCCGGCTCTCCCAGCAAGGGGCGCGGAGAAATACCGGATTCCGTGATTTTAAACCGCTCGTATAGCTGCATGCCCGTCTTCACATCATCTGGATTGAAGTCGGGAGAAGGACCACACAGCTCGCCGCGATCCACCCGCAGGCTGGCCTCATCAAACTGCGCAATCGATTGGGTGGAGTTGGCCAAGGCTTTATCCACCAGCACAATTACCGGCGTTTGGTAGCGCTCCGCGTAGTTAAAGCTGTAGAACGCGTCCTCAAAACACTCGTGCATATCGCCAGGGGCAATCACAATTTTCGGAAAGTCCCCGTGGCCCGTGTGCAGCGCAAACAACAAGTCACCCTGTTCGTTGCGGGTGGGCAAGCCCGTAGAAGGACCGCCGCGTTGGTAATTGAAGACCACGGTTGGCACTTCG
The DNA here is from genome assembly GCA_033763415.1 of Candidatus Melainabacteria bacterium. GTDB lineage: Bacteria > Cyanobacteriota > Vampirovibrionia > Vampirovibrionales > JAJTHC01 > JANRKP01. The sequence continues at coordinate 42,554 of JANRKP010000007.1, forward strand.
TTAATGCCTGCCCAGCCAATGCCTTCTGCCATTAAGGAGAAACCAGGCCCAGAGGTTGCGGTTGAGGAGCGGGCTCCGGTCAGCACGGCGCCATTGGTCATGTTAATGGCAGCCAGTTCATCTTCTGCCTGATACACAACAATGCCGTACTCCGGGTGCTCTTCCAGGTAGATGCATTCATCCACGGCTGGGGTAATGGAGTAATAGGTTTGAAAACGGCAACCCGCTTTCAGTTTACCCACCCCGCAGGCCGCCGCGCCATTCATGAGCAAACGCGAGCCTTTTTCAGGCTTGTTAGAAACTTCCACCAGCTTGAAGCCGTAGTCCTCAAAGCCATCGAGGCGAGAAACGCACTCGTAGGCCTGACGGGCAGCCAATACGTTGATTGGAATGGCCTTGGCCCGACGACCACTAAACAGCTCCAATATGGCGGTTTCCACCGCTTCAAACGGAACACCCTGAAGTGCCGCCGCCGCCACCGAAATGGTGTTTTTGGTAATGGCCAGCTTGACCATATTTTGGCCGGTTTGATCCGCCATGTTTTTGATCAAATCGTCGTAGGGAATGGGAAAACGCTTGACCGACGATTCCATTTCCAACGCATCGGGATCTACCGTGTTGGGGTCGTACAGCAAAGCGCCGCCAGGCACCAACTCGTGGGCATGAATTTGCGCCGTGGTTTTTTCAAACGTGGCCAGCAGATGAATGGGATCGATAAACGAATGGACCGGCTCGGTATTGACCCGAATTTGAAAGTAGCTGTGCTTGCCCTTGATGTTGGAATGGTATTCCCGTTTTCCATACACCCAGTAGCCTGCAACCGCCATTGTACGAGCATAGAGGGTTGCGGAAGAATCCACCCCACTGCCCTGTGGCCCGCCAATCATCCAGCAGACATCGGTTTTTCTACTCATGGTTCGTCGTCTTTCCTATGGGTTACGTTCATTCACCACACGGTTGTTGGGAACTGTGGAGAACGTCTTCAGGCGCGCTCATGACAAACGGTGCTTGCGACAGAAGCGATGAAATCCTAGCACAAAGTTACAACAACCGGCAGCATTGTTGCCCTCGGCTGCATTTTTTTACAAAAAGACGCCTCACTGGTTGAGAAATCGCAATAAGCTTGCCACTTAAGCACCCACCGCCGCGTCCTCAAAAACCTCAATCAGCACCATACTCATATCATCTTGTAGCGGGTAGCCCTGCGTGTAGTCGGAAAGCTGCTGAATCAAGGCGTCTAAAATACGGGGTTCGCCCGAATCGACCACCCGTTTGAACAACTGCTCCAACGCCGGTTCGTCGTAAATTTGCCCCAGTGGGTTTTTAATCTCCGAAATGCCATCGGTAAAAATGAGAACCTTATCGCCTGGCTCCAGGTACAGCTCCCCCATGGGGTAGTCCATATCCGGAATCCACACCAGCGGCGTGCCATTTTCAGCCAAGCGCTCCAGGGCGCCGCTACGCGGGCGGTACAAAATAGGGTACGGATGCCCTGCGCCACTGTATTCCAGGCGAGTACCACCATCGGTTAGACGCCCATAGAAGCTGGTGACATAATCGCCCGTTTTAATAATGCTGGCCAACTCGTTATTCAGGTGGTAGAGCATCTGATCCGGTCGGTCATAGGTAAGCGCAATCCGGTAAAACGAAGACTTGTAGATGGCCGTAATAAAGGCCGCCGGTACGCCGTGGCCAGACACATCCGCTACGGAAATGCCAATGGTTCCATCGTTAAACGGCACAATGTCGTACAAATCGCCCCCCAGAGAGTCGCAGGGCAGATACATGCCGGTAATCCGCATGCGATGGTCCAGATAATGCGTTTTGGTAAACTGTGGCGGGGCGCTCAGGTCGTTTTGTCCTTCTGCCTGGGCGGCAGCCAGCACAGGATCCGCAATAAAAGTGGGCAGCAAGCTCTGCTGCAACTGTCTGGCAACGTACAGTTCCTTTTCCACCTGTCGGTTTCGCTCGTAAAGTTCGTTGTTTAAATCCGTCATTTGCGAAGCCAGTTGCTCGGACTGGTACAACGCTTGTTTTTGACGAATATTCCACTGAAGACGCGTTAGAATGACGTGTTGATAGTCGTAGTTGTCTGGCAGCAGTATAAAATCGTCCACGCCTGCGGCATACAGCCGGTCCGGCAGGCCTTTGGTAACATCAAACGTGGCCATTTCCACCAAAATTAAAGAACAGTGGCTTTCCTGGCACCAGCGCTTCAGTTGCGACGAATACGCCGGGTTGGCAATTAAAAAATCCAGGTGCGACGAGCCCAGCAGCACCGCCTCGGCCATTTGCTGTTGAGACCACTCTGTCAGGGCCTCTAAACTCGGCAAAGTTAATAACGTTTGCCCTTGGGCTTCCAACGCCGTTTGGAGCACCGCGTGCCAACTGCCCAACCTGTTTCCCAATACCACCATAGGCAGGGTCGCTGAGGCCCCTTGCTCAAACAGGTTAAACAACCCAGACATCTCTGTCGGCAAGGATGCTTCATTCAGGCTAGGCATTTGCGTCAGCGAGATTGAAGTGGAAACCGTTTCCGTGGGAATGCCATCCATGGGATTACTTCAATCCTCAACATCAGTCTGGTATTGGGTGAAAACGCGGGGTTACTTGTGCAGCTTCGGCAAAGGTTCCGCAAAATTGAATATGGTCAAATCCCTTGTCGGGTATTCATTAAACTTTTGGGTTGGATTTGATCCGGCATTTAACCGCCAAAAGCCCCCTAACAAGCACACAGCAAGCTTTATTATACGGTAGTTTACACCAGGGCTTTAAAAGCGGTATACAAAAATTACAACAGATGAAGGAGCCCAATAAACGCTCCTTTTTTTATGATAAAGCCGATATCTGTGCTGATTTGAAAAACAGGCTAAAAGCCACCCGTCCAAACACCCAACAGCAACAACACCCGTGGGAAATATTTATAGAACCTGTAGATTTTTCAGGGAGCGCTATCGTTAGGAACGCCCGATATCTAGGAACGCCTGATATTTTTTAAATATTTTTTTTCCAGAATGCAATGGCAAGCACTCCATTTTTAAATTTTAAAGAAAGAGAAAAAGAAAGAGATTCATTTCCTGCAAGCACCCATTGAACACCAAGTAGAGAAAAGAGAGAGGAAGTTAGGGTTTATGGCAACCGTCCGCGCAAAGTATCAACAACTGATGCAAAGCAAAAATCCAACAGCGGAAGACGCCGATGCACTGCCACCGGAGGACGAACATTTGGAAAATTGGGCAGGCGAATCACTCTCTCCAGAGGACACGCCAGAGGACACGGCCAGCCACGGGTTACTCAGCCGCTATGGCGTTAGCAAGCCCAACTGGCACAACCGCATCAGCCCGCAGGAAAAAGACAACGTCTCGCATTCCATTACCCAAACCTGGACGGACCAGGCCATTAAATGCTACCTGACTGAGGCAGATTGCGCCAACTGCTCCATTCCTCGCGGAAACTATTCCTTTGTGTGCCAAATGAACAAAGTGGTGCCCGTGCTGCTGGAGCAAATTGGCGAGCCCGATGCGGAGCGTGTACGCAAGTGCCTGCCCTACTTAAGCCAATACTAGGCCGTGCAGACCTTACAATGTTTTCGCGAAGCTTTTGTAGGCGTGAGGCACACAGCCAGAGACACGCTCTTGGAATGCACCCGAGGGAAATGCCCGAGGTGGTACTGCATTGATTTACCTAGCATCACGTAACTGAACAATTAAAAAATAAAATTGAGAACCTAACATAGCCTGGGATCAACATTCCAGGCTATTTGTATTGGCGGCCATGCGTGGCCAGGTCAAATATCCTCCCGATGTTGAATAGAATCCTGAATTCAAATCGTGGTATAAAGAAAAAGAGCCAGTCAATAGCACACCAACCTTTTCGTAAAAAAATCAGCAAAATAAATAAAGGCCTGCCTCAGTTTACGCCAAACGCCCATCCATTAAGCACAGCCAAAACAAACACAATAACCACCCCAACAATAATTTTCAAAAAAAGGACAAAATAAAACCGGACTGTCTCACCAGAGTCCGGCCAATCGAAGGGGTATAAAGTGATAGGTTGATTATATCATCGGGTGGTAATTTAAACAAAGCGCTTTTAAGGAAAACATCCACTCTTTGAAGGAGTGGATGCCGATTTATTTCCATTGCCAACCCGATGCAACGCAGGCGCTTTTCGCCAGAAAACCCAGGTTGGGTTTAATCTTCCGGGGTCAGGGTTTCTACGGTAAACGGCGTGGTTTGTTTGGGGCTAAAGCGAATATGCACCCCATACACGTCCCTGTCTCCATAAACAATAACCCGGGTCACTTGCGACAGAAGCCCTCCGGTCTGTGGGTCGCGCAACGGATGATCCACCCGAAACAGGTGGGAATCGCCATGAACAAGTAACACCGGCTTTTGGTAGGCTTTTACCAGCCGAACTAACGCTTCGGTAAACGGTAAAAATCCCGCACGCACCGCCTCGGGCTGCTCTAACATCGGGTCTGCATGGAAAAACAACCCGACCGCCGGAGCATTCTCGCGCCGGGCCACCTCAAACACGTGGGTTAGCCAGGCCTCGTTGGCCAACTGCCGATCTTTAAATTCCGACAGACCTGCCAGCGATAAATGGTTATTGCTCCCCACGACATGGAGGGTGGCAAACACCACGCCGTTTACCTGCCACAGCATATTTTCCACATAGGGGGCATGGGGGCCGGAACGATAAGCACCCACCGTGGGCAGCGCATTGCCCGAAACCAAAAACGCCCCTTGACGCTCCAGCCTGTGTGTTTTTTCCAGGCCCGCCGTATAAAACACATGGCGCAGCAAATGGAGGCGTTCTAAAGGGTCGTAGGCGCCCGCCCTTAAGCGACTGCAATCTGTCCATTCGTTATCGCCAGGCGTGTAAAATAATGGCGCAGAGACCAACTGCATTTGCGCCAGTCTGGCCTCGTACAGCGATCGATCACAGGGCTCCGTGCCCGATTTAATATCGCCCACGTGCACCACAAAATCGGGCGCCAAACGGTTTATTCGCCCAATTAACCCCTCAACCTTCGCTCCGTCTTCGGGCACGTAGGGCATATCGCCAAACACCGCCATATCCACGGAAGCCGAATGAGGGACGGGTCTTGTTGAAGAACCCCGTTCCCGACGGTTAGCAACAGCGCTGGCTTTGGGCCGAACTGCTTTTTCGATGTGTGTTGCCTGTTGTGTTGAAGACGGCAAAACGGCCTGCGCCAGACTGCCGCAAGAGAGCAAATAAACCGTGCCCAGCAGAAAATAGGCAACCAGTACAAAGCAGGAAAATCGCTGAATTGGGGGCATTCGTCATCCATCCACTGTAAGTTTATACCAGCCAGCACTCTAACACAGAGAGAGAGCCCAGCGGCACACAAACGTGCGGCATACAAACCTACTGGGTCTCATTTGAGCGTTAAAGGCTAAAACCCGTAAAACAGTCAGGAGACAAATCGAGCATTTGCCATGTGCTGATGCAAACAATGGCGGTAGACTTCTTGAAGTTGGCTTGCCACAAGACAACGCCGCATACGCCCGAGAATTCAAAACGATCCGTGAGGCTTAACATTACAGAATGTAGCAAATCCACGAATTGTCCTTGTGCATGGACCTACTTGACAGATACGATGCCAAAGATTCAACTTTATTTATTGAGTTGAATAAGGCCATTCCTCTTCGAGCAACTTTTGCATTCTCTGACTGAACGCCGTTTAATTCTTTACACACAACGCCGATCTAAACACACAACGCGACAATCTATGCTTGAACTTTCCATTCAGCGCGGTGGGCCTATTTCCATCCACCACCAGTTGGTCACCCAAATCTCTCTACAAATTGCATCGGGCAGGCTACCCGAAGGTAAGCGCTTGCCGAGCATTCGGGCAATGGCCAGCCGGTTAAACGTTCATTACAACACCTGTCTGGCGGTTTATAAGGAACTGGAAGCCTCCGGCCTGGTAGAAATTCGCCAAGGCAGCGGGGTGATCGTTTTAAACAAGGCCCAAATTGCCAACGCACTGCTATCTTCCTTAGATACCAAGTTGACCAGTACCGGGTTGAATCGTTTAACACAGCAGTTTTTAACCCACGCTTACCGAATGGGCTACACCTGGCCCGATATTTTAGAGACCTTGGAACAAAATCGTCTACACCTTCAGCACGAAGGCCCTTCCACCCTATACTGGGTTAGTGCCAACAGCGATTGGAGCCCACTCTACATTGCCGAGTTGGAGCGTCTTTTGAAACAACCGGTGCTTGCGCTAAACCCCACCGAAGAGCGACTGACCCAATGCCCGGCCAACAGCCGATTTTTAACCGAACAGCACCAAGTTAGCCTTTTGCAGGACTTATTGGGCGCCGACCCGCGCATTACCGGGGTCGAATCCAGTTGGTGCCCCAACGACCTGGACACCTTGCGCAAATTGCCCTCTGGCACCTTCGTTCTGGTTTTATCCACATCCAGCCTATTTCTACAGTCGGTAAGCGCTTTGCTCAAAGCGTTGCGTGGCAGTGAACTGGCCGTTACTGCGCTAAGGTACCGCCCTGAGGCCAGTGTCAGCCATCAGATTAGCAGCGCACGCATTCTGCTGACCGATTGCCTGGTGGGAGATTTACTCATTGGCCTAACAGATAAACCGCTCCGAGTGCTCTCGCTATTGCCGGTTCAGGAACAAGCGCGGCTAAAAGCGCTATTGCTGCCAGAAACAACAGCCCAGGCGCTGGCCAATCCAACAGAGACGGACACAGCAGAAGATTTGGCGTGGAACGGTCAACAAGCGCACGAAGAGCAACCCACCGACCGACGACCCACCGTGGGCGTCTAACGCGGCCGCAGCGGGTAGACGGTATCGAGTGGCGGGCTTTCAAAGCGCTGGTTTGCCTCCAACAGCACCACCTTTAGCTGGCTGCCCTGGCTAAGCGGTTCGGTCTGAATTCGGGTGTAGGGATTACGAACCGGCTCCTTTTTATCGCCAATGTACTCCTCCTGCTGGTAAACTTTCTCTGGTTTAGCCTCGCTGTAATAGGTGACCGGTTCGTTGGTGCTTCCGGCTGCGGTTAGCGTCAGTTCAAACAAGCGCAAAGACCCCTTCCATACAGAAATGTGCCGCTCCACCGAAGGGTTGGCGTTTGCAGAGGCGGTGGTCGTCATCGTTGGTTGCATGGTGGGTCGCATGGTGGGTTGCGTTGTCTGTCGAACCAGGTAAAACCCTGCCGGAATCAACTGCTCATCCACCCGAATCGCCACCGGCAGTCGCAGCAGCGGGTCCGGCCTTGCCACAGATAGCCGTGGCCCCACATTGACAATATCTTCTTCCTTGGGCGGAGGGGCTTCGGCCTGCTTTTTGTTGCCAAACGGCCACCATTTTCTGCCGTTTTTCTGAGGCGTTGGCGAATGATCGGCAGGAAGGTTCAGCGCACCCGGCACACCGGAAGGAGACAAAACCTGCCCCTGCTTTGCGGGGGATTGCACCGGCGCTTGGCCCGGAGTGGGTGAACTGACCGTTTGCTGGTACGGAATCACCTCGCCTGGGGCGTAATAGCGCCGGGCATTGGCTGGGTGTCCTGGCGGGTAAATAACCGGTGGGGCGGGCGCCGGATCGTTGTCTTCCAGCAGGGTATACCAGCCGTCATCATTTCCACCCCCCGATTCTTGCGCAAGTAGGACGGGCGCGGGCACCGGTGCCCAGCCAACGGCCTGCAATACCAGCCAAAGCAGGAGTACAATCGGTAAAAATCCACCGGCATTCAACATCGTTCGTCTACGGAGAAGCATTGGACAGTGTTTCCTCACGGGGGGTGCAGAACTCCTGTAAATAGCCGAAATACACCTCATAGCTGCCCGAACCCGCAATCGCAGCTCTTACAATAAATCGCTAAGGAAACAGGCTTCCGTTTCGGTTCACACCCCTGCGGGGGGGGAGGTCTCGTTCGGTCTCGGTCTGGTTCAGCACCGTTAAGCGCTGGGAGGGTTCGCATCTACTATGGACTTTAGAGAACTTACCGTGGTTGTCAACAAGTACCTTGCCTATATTTTAAACGCCTTGCTGGTTGCCGCCTTCATCGGAATGATTGGCTTTAGTGTTTTTGGCGTGTACAAAATGGCCACCAGCCCCTAGGCCGAACATCCGCTAAGGCACGGCCGTGCCTGTGGCAACAAATCTCAATTTAAATAATAAAAAACAAAATACTGACACTCGTGCTACCTTTATTCCTTCTCAGTCATACGATTGCACTTCTACGATTGGACTTCCTGGGTCATTAGGGTGCGTCCCTCAAGTCGATGGTGTCATCTCCCGCTTTGACCTAAAGGAGGTTGGATAGAGACTTTGAAAGAAGGAGCCGGGGTCCATGCGTTTATCAAACAACCCGCTGGGCGTATTTGCGCGACATTCGCACCCGTTTTTTGTAAAGACAGAGCAGGTACCTCAACCTCAACAGCAGCCCTTTTCCCCGGGTGGCGCACTCCAGCAAGGCCCGTTCTATAGTCGCCTTGGGCAAGATGTGTTTAGCCCGGCCACACACCCCTCGGAAGGGCCCCGGCTAGCAAGCCCGTTGGCACAAAAATTTGGGCAGACCGAACCGGCAGCACCCGCAGGCAGCCCCGATGATTTTCAGTGGCTCCAGGCGCTGAACCAAAACGCCGACAAAGCCAACCCCAACGCCCCCGTGGCCATACCCGCCGGAAGCAACCTAAACAACCGGCAGTTGCAGGGTTCAAACCTTCACCGTGCCCAGCTCAACCAGGTGCGTCTGCAATCGGCCTGTTTGGCCCACAGCAATTTAAGCCAAGCCCAGTTGCAGCAGGCCCAGTTGCAATATGCAAACCTGCAAGGAGTCGATCTTCGGGAAGCCAATCTTCGCCAAGCCAATCTTCAAGGGGCAAACCTTCACCAAGCCAACCTTGCCAAGGCAAACCTAAGCGGCGCCAACTTGCAAAATGCCGACCTCAGCGGTGCGGATTTGACCCATGCCCAACTCAACGGCGCCAACCTCAGCCATACCCGCTGGAACAGCGCCATACTCGACGGCACCCAGCTGTCCGGAGCCAAGCTCAACGGCGCAGATTTTAAATCCGTGGCTGTTCTTCAGGATGTGCAGGTGTACAACTACGGCCAGCAGAGCCACTACCAAACCAGTCAATTTCCGCCAGGCACCCGACACTGGTTTTTTAAGGCCAACCCCAACCACCCGGAAACTCGGGTAATAGAAGCCTGGCTCAACCCCAGCTTTCCCACCCACGGCAAGGTAACCTCGCCAACAACCTAAGGGGCCTGCCCGCGGGCTTTGTGTTGATAATGCCTGCCACTCAATGCTTTTGGATATAATAGACGAAGCTGCTTCGGCCCAAACAGGCCGCCCACGCCTTGGCCAGTTTGCCTGTGCTCGGTTTGTACAATCCGTGGAGGAGAACACCCCCCGTGCTCGATATTCGTCGCATTCGTCAGGAACCAGAACTCATCAACGCCGCACTCCAGCGACGAAACCCAACCCTCAGCGTGGACCCCATTTTAGCGCTGGACGTCGAACGGCGAAAACTCCTCCAGGAAGAAGAAACCCTGCGCAGTGAGCGAAACCAACTGACCAAACAGGTAGCGGAACTTAAAAAAAACGGGCACGACGCCACCGAACCATTGGCGCAATCCAAAGCGGTGGGGGACCGCATTAAGCGAATTGAGCAAGAGAAAGAGGCCCTGGATCATCAGCAAAACACACTCCTGCTCACCATTCCCAACATTCCGCTAGACAGCACGCCCACCGGAAGTTCCGCCGAAGAAAACCGGGTCATCAAAACCTGGGGAGACGACTTCAAATCCCGAACCCTCGCCAACCCGAAACCTCACTGGGAAATTGGCGATCACCTGGGCATTCTGGACTTTGAACGCGGCGTGAAAGTGGCCAAGTCTCGGTTTTCCGTCTACCGCGGCGTGGGCTCTCAACTGGCCCGTGGGCTCGTGGGCCTAATGCTGGACCTGCACGCCCACCACGGCTATGAAGAAATTCTGCCCCCCTATTTGGTTAACCGGGCGGCAATGCAAGGCACGGGGCAACTACCCAAGTTTGAAGAAGACATGTTCAAGACGGCGCAAGACGATCTGTTTCTCATTCCCACCGCCGAGGTGCCCCTGACCAACCTTTACCGAGACGAACTGCTGGAAGAAGCCGCACTACCGGTACAACTAACGGCCTATACGCCCTGTTTTCGCCGGGAGGCGGGCAGCGCCGGACAAGACACCCGAGGGCTGATTCGTCAGCACCAGTTTGACAAGGTCGAGCTGGTCATGCTCATTCATCCGGCGCAAGCCGCCGCCGCCCACGAAAAGCTGATTGCTGACGCCGAGCGGGTGTTACAAGTATTGGAGCTTCCCTATCGATTGCTCGAACTTTGCACGGGAGATCTGGGCTTTGGCGCGGCCCGGTGTGTGGATATTGAAGTATGGATGCCCGCCCAAGGCGTGTATCGGGAAATTTCCAGTTGCAGCTACTTTGGCGATTTCCAGGCCAGGCGGGCCAACCTCAAATATCGCGACCGCGAGACGGGAAAGCCCACCTATCTGCACACGCTAAACGGTTCTGGGCTAGCTGTAGGAAGAACCATTGCCGCCATTTTAGAAAATTACCAGGCGCACGATAACGAGGTAATAGTGCCCGCTGCGCTAAAACCGTATTTGCGAAATAACCCCGAGGTACTACGCTGCCTTGACGACGCCTGCCCCGTTGCCTGAGTTTCAGCCTGCTGTAGTCAATCCGGCTGATGTGTTGGCCTTGGCGCCAAACGATGAAACCCCGGATGAACCGACTGCAGAGCTTGTTTGCGCCATTACGCAAGACAACGTGTTACCACCCGAAGCCGAAGCATCGGCGGATTGTGCGCTTTTGGAGACAGAAGCAGGGGCAATCGGCCAAGCGCCGTTGGAGTCTTTTCGAGAAACCCTGAGCGCCAGTATTAACGTGGAGCTGGGCCCCGATCCCACCCAACCCCTTACGCCACACGAACCCGTCACCCTGAGCGTGGAAGCGGGCTTTGTTGAAAGCTTTACCTTTTTACGCATGGCCTTGGCCCAGGGCGTCTCAGATATTCACCTGCGGGTGGGTACGCCCCCGATGCTGCGCAAAGACGGCGATATTCTCTTTACCAAACTGGCCCCGCTGAGCGAAGCGGGAATGCAAGCTTTCCTTAAGGATATTTTGCCCGAAGCATTGCAAGAGCGCGCCCAACAGCAAACCGACCTGGATTTTGGGGTGGAAATGGACCGAGGCGCCCGGTTTCGGGTAAACCTTTTTTACGAAATGGGCCGCATGGGCCTGGTGTTGCGCGTTATTCCGGCACACATTCCCACCATTGAGCAGTTGGGCATACCGGCCGTCATTAAAAAGTTTGCCGAACTTCCCAAAGGCATTGTGCTCGTCACGGGCCCTACCGGCTCCGGGAAGTCCACCACCTTGGCCGGGTTGCTGAACCTCATTAACCACACCCAATCGCGCCACATTGTGACCCTGGAAGACCCCATCGAGTTTGTCTACAAAAATGCCAAGTCGGTCATTTCTCAACGGCAGTTGGGCACGGATACCGACTCGTTTCCACACGGGTTGAAGTACGCCCTGCGCCAGGACCCTGACGTGATTTTGCTGGGCGAGTTGCGAGACCGAGAAACCATTAACAGCGCGCTGCACGCCTCGGAAACAGGCCATTTGGTTTTCTCCACCCTGCATACCACCGATGCCGTACAGACCATTAACCGAATTATCAACGTGTTTGAACCCCACGAACGAGAGCCGGTACGCCAACAGTTGGGGGCCGTTCTAATGGGAACCGTGTCTCAGCGGCTGGCCAAGCGGGCCGACGGACAGGGCCGGTTGGCCGTGGCGGAAATTATGATGGTAACACCGGCCGTACGAGACTATATTTTAAAAGGCCAAATGGACGAAATTTACCAATTGCTGCGCGAAGGCGAATACGACGGCATGTGCAGCCTGAACCAGGCCTTGTTTCGGGCCTACCGAAACGGACTGATTACAGGCGATGAAGCGCTACGGGTTTCTCAAGAACCGCTGGAGCTACAGCAAATGCTCCGCGGCTTCTATCACGGAACCCAGTAGCAGAAGCCGCCCAAGACTGCTTCGAAAGGCTTCTCAAATCTGAACGCTTATACTATACTATTTATAGTGGAGGATGCGTTCAATTCCGCCCAAGATGCGTTGACGGATTCCCTCCATGGCGTTCAAAATATAAAGATGGCAGCGTCGTACCAACGGTAATCCAAATGGTTATCCAAAGAGTCGCTGCTACCCTGCCAAAACAACCCAAATACCGGGGGCGGTTATTACCCATCCACTGCTTGAGGTTGTATGATGGAAACAGAGTCACAGCGCATCGCCAAACACATACGCCGGGGACCAATGCCAGAAAGATTCAACCCGGGCCCGCTCTGGCCGATGACTATGGAGACAACGTTTTTATTGACAACAACGGCCGGAGTCAATGGCTCCTTTCCGCCGAAATGATAACCCGACAAGCCAAACGCCAGTAGAGAGTTAAACGGAAAGTATCTTGTTCCAAGGGTCACCAGACCCCGCCAGAGGGAGGCTTGCCGCAGGGAAGCCCCACCGTCCGCGGCAAAGCCATTGGCCTCTGGCAACAGGTGTTCCTAAGCGATAACGCCAGCGATAAAAGAAATGAGAACCAGGATTAAAACGGGCGGTTCCAACCGGAACACACCAGACTAGAACCACGGTGCTAGAACCAAGGTATCAGGGTGAGACAGGACACAATGAAAGTGAGGTTTCGATTGATTTCTAGGCGGTTGAGTCAGGCGTTGTGTGCCAGCATTGGCCTATTGGTCAGTCTCGTCGTGTCTTTACCGGAACTGGCCCCTTTCTCACCCAATACGCCTGCATCCGCCATCCTGCCCGGCGCATCAGCCGGTGTGTTATTCAGCGCCGTGGCAGCCACGCCAGAAGTGGTGGATATTCAGGCCATTAGCGTTTCTGCCGATGGACGCACCCTACAGCTACAAAGCAGCGGCCCGTTGGGTGCACCCAAAGTGTTGCCCTACACGGTTATGAAGCTGCCCAACCCCAGCCGGATGATTATCGATTTTCCCAACGCCCGGCTTAACCCGCGCCTCACGGAACGGGTGATTCCGTTACGCAAAAACGGACTGATTGAAGCCATCGTCTCAGAGAACCGCGGCACCCTCTACAGTTCGGTTCGCATGACGCTGTATGTGGATGGTTCTGACACGCTGAACAAGCTGAAAGCGGCCTACGATGACCGCAACCTGGTTTTAACACTCAACGATTCTCCACAAAAAATAACCGAAGCCGCAGCCAGTCCGGCCAACAAACCACCCTCACTGCCAAACACGGCCACGGCGGAAACCACCGCCGCCCCTCCCAATGCCGTGGTGGAAGCCACGACTCGCGAAGACAAGCGCCAACGCATTAAAGATATCTACTACCGCGATGGTCGGCTGACCATTGCCGGTTTACCGGGTAGCGAACTGTTTGTTAAACGACAATTTGGGCTGGAAAAGCCCAGCCGACTGGTTATTGATATTCAGAACGCCGTCTTGGTCAATAAAGACCTGCTGGCCCCCATTAACCCTGGCCGACCCGAAGCCAGCCAGATTCGCGTGGGCCAGTTTGACGAAGACACGGTACGCATTGTCATGGATACGCAAAGCCCGCTCGGCTTCCATGCGGTGTACCCAGAAAAAGATCGCGCCACATTGGTCCTTCAGCACGCCTCGCTGTCTAAGGGAGATGAAACCTTTGCCACGGTGCCCAACACGGCGGTTGCCGGGCTAATTAAAACCATTGCCGTGGCCCCTCACGATAACAAAGGGGTCAGTCGCATTCTCGTGGAATCCAACGTACCCATTGCCCACCGCCTGCAACATTACGGACGCCGCATTGTGGTGGATTTGAGCAACCTGGCCAACCCGGCTGGCGATGTGCAGTACGATGTGAGCCGCTTCCCCCAGTTTGCCAGCGTGCGGGTGGAAAGTAACCCTGCTGGCCGACCGGGTAGCCGACTGATTATCGATCTCAAAAGCCCGGTCGAACTGGATACACAGTCCATTAACAATCATCGCGGTCTGGAACTCTCCCTCATGCCGCAAGAGAACCCCTGGCAGGATGACGATGACCCCAATGAGGCCGCAGGCACCTCCATTGTGATTGGCAATTCGCACCACCGTTCCACCAGCGGACGCAAGGCGCCCTATGCCGCCCGCGTGGTAGTGGATGCAGGCCATGGCGGCAAAGACAACGGCGCCACTCGGGCCGGGGTGATGGAAAAAGAACTCAACCTCCAGGTGGCACTGCGCCTTAAAAAAGCCCTGGAAGCCCGCGGTTTAAAAGTGTACCTGACCCGCAGCAGCGATGTATTTTTGCCACTGCCTGAAATTACGGCCATTACCAACCGCATTCAGCCGGATTTGTTTGTGAGTGTGCACCACAACGCCAGTACCAACAGCAGCATTTATGGCATAGAAACCTACTATTACACCTCTCGAAGCCTACCACTGGCCAATCGCGTTCATAAGCAAATGGTACGCACCGTGGGCGCCCCGGACCGTGGCACGCGACGCGCCATGTTCTACGTGATTCATCACACCAATGTGCCAGCCATTCTGTGCGAGGTGGGTTACGTATCCAACCCCAACGAGCGAGAAGACCTAACCACCGGCCAGCGCCAGCAAAACACCGCCGAAGCCATTGCCGATGGCGTGGTGGATTATTTGCGAAGTTCTACCACGGCCCAAGCACCCAGCGATATGACCAACATTGCGGAACCTTAAAGCAATCTCATCACTTCTAGTGCCGGAAAAATCGCTACCAGACCGTGCTGCGCTTTCTGTGCTACACTTTAGCTGCTTGTTTTTAAGTTGGTTTGTTAGCACCGTGGGCAGCGGCCCAACAGTGGATGAATTGTTCAGGCAGCCCTATGGTTCCATCGCCTACTTATCGCTCTTCCAGAGATTTTGAACACACGCCGCTGCGTATTGGGGTTTTCGATTCCGGCGTGGGTGGGCTCACGGTTCTGGATCGCCTGCTGGACCGGCTGCCACCAGCCGAGTACTTTTACCTGGGCGATACGCTGTTGATGCCTTACGGCCTTCGGCCGCTTGATGAGCTCAAGTACCGGCTACTGCAAATCCTGGACTGGTTTCAGCGAGAGCATCAACCCGATTTGGTGGTGGTGGCCTGTAACACGGCCTCTGCCACACTGCCCATTCTTCCAGAACTGCCCTACCGAGGGCACCAGATTGATCGATTGGCCGTGGTGGATACCATTCATCCCATCTGTAGTCATCTCGGGGGGCTGGAGCAACCGTTTGAACGGGTGGGACTTATGGCCACGCCTTCCACCATTCATAGCCGACGCTACAACGAACTGATGCACCAGTGGAGCAGTAAAACCCGGTTGAGGGCCATTCCGTGTCTGGGTCTCGCCTCTGCCATTGAACACGGGCAAACGCACACCCCTGGGTTTATGTCTCTGTTGGAAGGCTACGTTAAGCCACTGGCCAATTGGAACGCCCAGGGCATTATTTTGGGCTGCACCCACTATCCACACATTCGTCCGCAAATCGAACGCATTCTAAAGACGCCGGGGCCGCTTATTTTGGATCCCGCCGAGTGTGTGGCGGCGGTGGTTGCCGCGCATTTTGGCCTGACGGAGGAACCCTCCACCGGCGGCGCGAGCGAACCGGGACGACGCCCGCCGCGTCGCGTGCATTGTATGGTCACTGGCTCGGCAGATGCGTTTTTAACCAGCCTGAAGCGTCTGGCCATCCAGGATCTGTTGTTAAACGCGGTAGAAAACGTCCACATCCGTCATCAGTAACTGACGCATCCGCCTTCAGGCAGCATTTTCCCGAATTCGGCACAGCACACCTAGTGCCGCGAAGCCTCGGTCGTCGGGCTTTGGGAGGATGGGGACGATGACTGTGATTGTGGCGGTGACGTGGTTGCCGACGGGGAAGGCTTGGGCAGCGTGGTAACGTTGGGCAGTGCCGGTTTAGGCGCAGGCGTTGGCTTAGGCACCGACAGTTTGGGCTGTGGCGGCTTGGCAGGGGCGGACGCCGCCGAAGCTTTTGGGGTGGGCTTGGTGGCCGCTGCCGGTTTGGGCACTGGTTTAGCAACGGGTTGTTTGGGCGTCGGTTTCGGGGCAACTGGCTTTACCGGAGACGAGGGCGTGGAAGCTGCTGCGTTGGCGGATGGCTTGGTGGCCGCAGGAGCACTTTGCGCCTTTGGTGGAGATTGCGGTTGCGGCTGGGCTGCTTGTGGTTGCAATTGAGGCTTCACCCCGGATTCTGGCTCTGCCTTTGCTGCCGAGGACGATTTTTCAGCCGCGTCCGCAGCAGTGGCAGGTTCCGCAGCAGGGGTGCCCGCCGCTTTGGCAGGGGTGGGCGGCTTTGGCACAGGCAACGCAGGCATACCGGGTGGCAGGGAAGTAGGCGGTAGCGTTTGATGCAGCCAACGGATTAATTCGTCCTGAATGGGCGGATGGTTAAACAGCATTTCCACCCCGGTGCCCACCCCGCGATACAGCCGAATGGCCTTGGCCCCCACCACCATTTGGTACAACTTTTGGGTTGCCGAAAAACTAACCGGATCTTCCTCGCTGGCCATGAGCATAACCGCGTTGGGATACGCCACCAACGGCACCGGGGTTTCAATACCCTTAAGATTAATGCCAGGGGATAGCAACGCCAGCGCCTGGATCGTATCCGGGTAATTGCTCCCGGCTACCACGGCCGTGTTGGCGCCAATACTGGCGCCCAATACCGCGACGTGCTCGGCATCGATTTGCGGATAGTCACTTTCCGAGGATTTTTTCAAATAGCGCAGCACCCGGCCCAGGTCGTTGGGCATCTGGCGCCATTCCGTTTCCGTTAAAGTTCGCCAGGAACGCTGCTTTTGCGGGCCCGTGTAACCCACACTTTCGCCATGGCCGCGCAAATCCAAGGTCAGTACGGCGTAGCCTTGCCACACCAAACGCTTTACAAAAAAGCCCCAATCCGCCTGCCGCCCATCCAGGCCATGGAGCAACACCACCAAAGGGTAAGGCTCCGGGGGTCTGGGTTTTTTCTTAGGGGGTAATGGCAACGCTTCCTCTTCCTCGGCAGCCGCTTCGTCCGTTGCGGGGGGCGGGGCCGGAGGATGAGTCACTTGCCAGGGATCGTACAGTCGGCCCACCACCTTAAAACCATCGGCCGAATTCATTTGAA
This sequence comes from Candidatus Melainabacteria bacterium, assembly GCA_033763415.1. Taxonomy (GTDB): domain Bacteria; phylum Cyanobacteriota; class Vampirovibrionia; order Vampirovibrionales; family JAJTHC01; genus JANRKP01. The sequence continues at coordinate 59,793 of JANRKP010000007.1, forward strand.
TAAGCTCTGAAGGCAAGGGCTTTTCTGCCGGAGCGAGGGTCGTGTGCGCACTGGCGGCTTCTGCGGCTTCTTCTTCCGAGGTGGCTTCTTCCTCCTCCTCCGTGGCGGCGTGTTCGCCTTCTGGCGGAGTCGGTCCCCCGGATTGACAGCCCACCAGCAGTAAAGAGGAACTCAACAAAATGATCAACAACACCCAAACAGCAAGGTGGTTCACGGTGCTTGGCCCTACACCGGTTGATCTTTCACCTCGCCCTTGCGGTTGAACGAACCCCAGCATCCGCATTCCGAACAAACCTCTCTCTCCATATCCTTACAGACTGGATGCCAGGGTTTACCCAGCACACCTGCTCACAATACCACCAAACAACATAACTAATGCACCGGCTTGGGAAGCGTCAGCGCAAAGGTGGCGCCTTCTCCTGGCTTACTACGCAACAGTTCTGCATTACCCCCATGGGCTTGCAGTATTTTACGAACATGCGCCAAGCCCAGGCCCGTGCCCTGCTCCTTTGTGGAAAAATAGGGGGTAAACAGCTTGGGTGCTACCTCTGGTGCAATCCCGGGGCCTTCATCGGCCACTTTAACGTAGAAATGGGCATCCTGCTTGCGGCTCGCCAAGGTCACCGTCACGGTGGTGTCTTTGGAAGATGCCTCCAGCGCATTTTTCAGAAAGTTGATGAGCGACTGCCGAATGCGTCCGACATCCAATGGCATTTCAAAGCTCTGGTCACAATCGGCATTGCGCGGCAACTTTAGCAGTAGCCTCACTCCCTTTTCCTCGTAGGAGGGGCGGTAAAACTCGGTGGTTTCTGCAACCAGTTTGGCCAAATTGCTGGTTTCCAGCTTCAGGGTCAGCGGACGGGCATAGTCCGTCAATTCCGACAGAATGGTCTCCAGGTTTTGGGTGGCCGAACGAATCATGCCCAGGTTTTTAAGCAGCTTGCCCTCGGCCTCCGGGTCGCTGGCCAAATGGCCCGCCTTCTGCTGCTGAATTTGCGTTTCTACCAACTTGGCGTACAGGTCAATTAAACCCAACGGGTTACGAATTTCATGCGCAATGACGGAACACAACTGACCCACGGCCGCCATTCGTTCGCTTTCTACCACGCGCTTGTGCAGGCGGCTTTCCCGCTCCAGGGCCATGGTCAGCTCGCGATTGCGGGTTTCCAGCCCATGGATGAGCGACGATGACAGTAGGTTTAACTTGTCGTCGTAACGGCGATCGACCGGCGTATTTTCTAACGCCTGCATCAGTTCGGCGTCTTCCAGCGGTTCTAGCAGGTGTGTGGCAATGGTTCGGGTATCGGAAGGATGAAACGTCCACCCGCCCTCGTACATCCGAAACGTGTCATCGGTTTCCGAAGTCCAATAAATGGTGGCGCACAGGCGGTTGGTAAGCACCACCAAAAAGCCGGTTTGGGCCGATAAATCCCACTGTGTGTTCGAAATGGCATCCGTCCGGTAAAGCCTTAAACCAGGCCGATGCTCCAACGCCAACGTGGTTGCCTGAAAATCGGCATCTCCATTGGTGCGGGCCAACACCAACCCCCCGAGGTTTTGATCCCGAATAATGCGCGTAACACAGTGCGCCAGCCCTAAAAAAGTAGCCTTGGAAAACAACCCATGCGACGTACTGAGGTGAGACAACAGGGCTTCCAGGCGGGCCTGAGACTGATTGGTTGCAGTGACCGCCGGGGTACTGGCATGGCCGCCATGAAAAGACTCAACCGCATCGCCATCCGTTGGTAGAGCCGGGGTCGAAGATAGTATATTTCCTGAAGATTTGGACGATGACGACACGGTAAACCATTCCCTCAACAACATCCAACGCAATGGGCTTTATTCTGGCCACGAATCGATTAGAAAAACCACAGGTGCCGCTCTAACAGCATCTCCCGGGAGGCATTGTCTACTTTCTCGCAAGCTTTGTGTTTAGCAACCACACCCGGCAGTCTATCAGGGTGCTACCGGCCTAAGCTGCCGGGGAGTAGGAAAGAAAACACAAACGCTTTGAAGACAATACGCACACCGAATTGGCTGCAAGCACGCACCTGTGGCGATTGAAGTTTATTTTATACCAAATTGAACAATACTGGGTAAAAACGGCTTCGTGCTTATTTAAAGCCGCACTACCAGAGGTGCGCCTAAACTGCCGTGGGCAGTTTGTTGCTGGTATCCACCAGGCCGTATTTCAGGGCGTACAAAACCGCCTGGGTGCGATCGTTGACCTGAAGCTTTTGAAAGATATTGTTCACGTGGGTTTTAACGGTTGTTTCGCTAATAACCAACCGATCGGCCACACCCTTGTAGGTAATACCTTCCGTCAGCAACTTGAGCACTTCTTTCTCTCGGCTGGTTAAGTAGCTGAGCATGGCCTGTTTGTTGGGGTCCGGCTTGCCGGAATCGGATACCCGGTTGTGGAATTCATCGAAGAATTTAGTGGCCAACGTGGTGGGCAAAAACACACGGCTGGCCGCAATGTCTTCGATGGCAGAAATGAGCTGCGAGGTGACCATGGTTTTTAAAATGTAGCCGCGGGCCCCATTGCGCATGGCTCTAAACACAAGCTCGGGGTCATCGTAGCCGGTGAGGGCCAAAATTTTAATTTCCGGGCGGCGGGCCAAAATTTGCTGAATGGCGTTAATGCCATCCACCTCTGGCATATTCATGTCCATCAGCACCACGTCAATATCGGCATTGTTAATGCGCTTGAGCGCCTCTTCGCCGTTGGTGCAAATGCCTGCAATTTTGTAACTAGACTGTAATTCCAGCAACTGTTTAATACCAGCGCTATGGTTGGGGTTATCATCCACAATTAGCACCCGAAGGCCAATTTTAGTGGTTTCCGTACTTCTCATCATCTCGTTCCGACTCTCCTATTCACCCGGTAGCACACAGTGATTCATTCAACAAATCAAGTCATCTATTTTGCAATACAACCGCAGGGGGCCAACTGGTGCATAACGGTTGGCAACTGCTTCCTATTGCAATCTATCGCAACGGCTGCTTCACAGGCCTCGCCCAATACTTTTTGGTGTTTCGTTAAAATGCCCCATTAAACGCAACGGGTCTGGCGTCACTGGTATTCATCGCGGGTTTGGGCGATACAGCCAGTCCGTTTCCCCCAGGAGGCTTACAAGAGCATTTTTTAAAAAAGGTGGGCGGCTCTCTCTCTAACTGGTCATTTGTTTATAACAAGCACAGTATTCACAAGTACCGTACAAAAGCTGTGACCCAAACAACACTGGATTACTGCAAAACGCAATAGGGAAGCAACCCGTGGCGCGTCTCTGGTAAAAGCATCCTTTGGACTACACTGGTTATCATAATGCAGGGCGACCTCTGGGTACATCGTCTGGAGGATGGAAACACGTCCGCGTAAAATCCACCCAATGGCCAATAGCGGGTTTACTCCCATTTGTATCTATCCATTGGCGAAACCCCTACCAGGGCATGTTTATGTTGCCGTGCTTTGCGGGCACACTGCCCGGTAGGCGCAACGGTTACAGTGCGCGTGCTCCGAGCGCAGGGGCAAGGCATCGGGTTGGCGGAGTAAATCCTGCACCAGGGCAGGAACAACCGAAAGCAGGGTCTGCTGGCCATCTATGGCCCAATCGGCCAAAGACGACTCCCACACCTGTTGAGGGCCACACACAATCAGGCGCACCTGCTCGTTGGGAATCTCTCTGGAATACTGCGGCAAAGAGACGTTTAACGCCTGTTGGTAAAACCATAGCTGTTGAAAGTACGCCTGTTGCCTTGCCTGAGAAGGAGGCGCCGCGCTTTGTGTTGTTTTAAAGTCCAACAGCAGGGTGGTTTCCGTGGCCGGGTTAAACGCCAGGGCATCCATTTTACCGCGCAACACCACGGCCTGGGCCGGTTCAAAGGAAAAACCGTAACGGCTAAGCAGTGGGTTTAAATGAAAGCGAATGGGTTGCTCCGTCCACACCTGCCGGTAGCCTTGCTGCAAAAGCGCAGGCCAGGCGTAGGCAGATTGCTCAAATTGTCGGTACAGCGCCCGAACCAACGCATCTTCCTCTGCCGATAGTCCGGCAAAACGCAGCAGGTCGTTCATTGCACTGTCTGCCAGTAAGCCATTGGAATGTTGCTGGCCTGGTTGCTGCTGACCACCGTGTTGGCCATACCCGTGCTGCCGATAGTGTTGCTGAATAAGCCGGTGGACCCACTCGCCGCGCAGAGCCGCCGTCTGTGTTTCAGGCAGTGGCGAGGGGGGGCTTTGCGCTTCGGCGGCACACACCGTTGTTGAGAGCACAGGCGGCGGCTCTGGCAAGTGCAACACATCTCGCCAGTAGTACCAAACCGGGCATTCCTGGTAGCGTTGCAGGGCCGATACACTGACATGCACCGTCATTTTTTGCGCCAAAGCAACCGAATGTCCTTCCAGCAAAAGCGCTTCCATCCCCGCGCCAAATGGCGCCTGTTCTCGGTCAGGCAAACACGGCTCCGCCTGCCGGGCCTCCACCGCCACAGTGGTTGTCGCCAGGGAGCTTTCTGCCGTTTGCAGGCGCGCTTGTACCTGCTGCCGCCAACGCCCTCGATCCGCTGAGGCGTACTGCGTGTGTAACGGGCACTGTGCGTCAGATTCCTGCCAATGCACCAGCGCGTTGGGTGGCAGCGCATACTCCCTGAGCAGTCCCTCAATAGAAGGAACGAGCGTCCACTCGGCAGATTGAACAGACCGGGTCACATACAGCCGGTCTCGCGCGCGGGTCACCGCCACGTAAAACAGCCGCAAGCGCTCGGCCTCCTCTTGCGGCTTCTTCCAAATGTGGCGATACCAATCCTTTTTCCAGTTTTTACGCCCGTTCACCCGGCCCAACATTAAACCAAAGCCCGGCTTTCCAGGGTACTGCGGATCAAATACCACGGGCGCGCGACTGCTGGGTGCGGCCTGCTTGGCGCGCCCCACCCAGGACACAAACACCACGGGAAACTCCAAACCTTTGGCCGCATGGAAGGTTAAAACCTGAACCGCCTGACGCTCGCCCAGGCCGGGTGGCAACGGCAAGGTCAAATCTTTTTCCTGGGCCAGTTCGGTCAACGCCCCAAGCAACCATTCGCCCGCTACCATTTCACCGTTCAACGCCCAATGATTGGCACGCCCCTGCAAGGCGGCGCGGTTTTCCTGGAGCGCGCGGGTCATCAGGGCTTCCAGCACCTGTAGCTGTAACCGCTGCTGAACGGCCTCTGTCGGAGAGGCATCTGGCAAAATAAGCCCTAGCGTGTTGGCGGCCTGGTGAAACAGCCGAACCCAATCTCCCTGTTTTTTACGCTGGGCCAGCAGAACAGAAAACGACTGCTGAAAGTGCACCAAGGCCTGCTGAACCTCGGGCGGAATCCGCTCCAGCCAGCGCAAGCATTCCAACTCCAGCGCGTGATCCACACCAGGTATTGCCTGGCCAGATTTTGGCTGGGCCAACAGCCCTGGCAACTGCTGCAACAACTGCCAGTAGGAGGCCCGATGAGGGAGCGTTTCTGCTGCTTGGTCCTGCAAGCGCCTTGCCAGCGATACACGCTTACGAAGCTGATTGAGCGCCACCAACTGCAACGCAGACAAACGCCCCTGCAACAGGCGAACCATGCTCAAGTCATCCTCTGGATTCACCAGCAGGCGCAAAAGCGCCATCGCGTCCATAATCACGGGCTCTCGAAAAAAGCCGGGGTTTTTGGGCCGAATAACAGGCAGGCCCATTTGCCGAAGGCTTTGCTCCATTGCGTAGGCCTGTGCATGCGTTTCCACCAGGACGGCAATGTCTCCAGGCATCACGCCTTCATCTGCCACCAAGCGAGCCGCCTCAGCGGCGATAAACTGCCGCTCTCTCACTCTTAGGGCCGCAATCGGTTCCGGCGGTTTTTTTTCAGTCCCTTGGCCAAGGGTCGCCTCTTCCTGTCCCAAAGTCACCCAGTGGACACTCCCTGGGGAATGCTCACACAGGGGGCGACCCACGTGCAAGCGCTGGGCAGGGTCTTCCGCCGTAATGCGATCCGCCAGTACGTTGGCAAAGGCCACCACGGGCGGTTGGCACCGATAGTTTGCCTGAAGCGCCACCGTGTTGGGCGGGCATTTGCGATCAAACATCAGCGTGAGGTTTTCCGGCTGGGCAAACCGAAAACCATAGATAGACTGCTTGATATCGCCCACCACCGTAACGTTAGAGGTGGTTTGAGGCGGTTGGGCCTCCTCCTGCGGCTGACTGCGTTGCAGGAGGCGCAGCAAACGCAATTGGCTGCCATCGGTATCCTGAAATTCATCCACCAGAATGGCGTGAAATTGCCCTTGATACTGGGCGCGAATCTCCGGGTACGCATCGAGCATCTCGATGGTTCGGTTAATCAAATCGTTAAAATCGCAGCGGTTTTGCTGCTGTAGCGTGTATTGGTAAAGCGCATACAAGGCGGCTGTTAGCCGGGTTAAATGGCATTCGGCCTGGGTCCAGGCGTTTAGGGTGGGTTCATCCAGCGTAAGGCGCGCATTTTTTTTGAGAGTACTGCCCAAATACCACTTGCTCTTCCACAGGGGTTTTACCTTTTCTCGGTACGCCTCGTTGTTCTCTGCCTCTTCGTAGCAGTGCTGTAGCCAGCAGGCATCCGCCCAATCCTTCCAGTGCGAAGCCCATTCCCAGCAAACGGACTGCATCTCCATAAAGGGTTCGCCCGTTTGCGGATGAACCGTTGGAACGGAGCGAATTTGCCGGTCAAAACGCTGAATTTGTGCCAGGGTATTGTCTAAAAACTCCTTGGGAGACCACCCGGAAGCTTTGACCTGATGAATGATACCGGGCAACAGGGGCAACAGCTCCGAAAGGTTTTGCAAGCCGAGGGTTTGCAGGCTGGGTAACGTAAAGTAGTCGGCAGGCAAATCCTCCTGCAAGCCCACCTGGCGCAGGGCGGCCTCCAGGTGAGGACAGTGACCGGCGTGCACCTGCTGAATGATCGATTGCCAGAGCCCCTCCTGCGTGGCTGCGTCCATCGGGCTGACCGATTCGCTCAGGGCGGCTTCCAGCGGGTGTTTTCTCAACAAGCGGTTGCAAAAGCTGTGAAAAGTGGTAATCCAGTCTTCCGCGGAAGATAAGGCGGCTTCATCCGCCTGGCGCATGGGCTGTAAATGTCGCTGCAAGCCCTGATGGATGCGTTCGCGCATTTCGCCCGCCGCTTTTTCGGTAAACGTTAACACCAGCAAATGCTGCTGTGGCACTACAACGCCTTGCGCCAACAGCTCGCTGGCCAGGTGTAGAAAGCGTGTGGTAATTACCCGGGTTTTACCCGTACCCGCACCCGCCATCACCCGAAGCCCCTGGGTGCTTGCGGCGGCAGTGGCCTCCAGTTGGGCGGCGTTTAGGCCTTGGAGATACTCTGGTATGGTTTGCACACCGGCAGGCAGACGGACCTCACTCATTTGCAACAACCTCCCCGTCGGACGCCAAATCCTCCAAGTCGTCTGCAACAGAAGCTTCGCACACCTGAGCATACGCGCACGATTGGCAAATCTGGCCGGGTTTCGCCGTTAGCTGCGGCTGCTGAACCAACGGCTGCCAAAAAAAAGTGTTCAAGTCCTGCATGATGGTGGGCAAACCTGCCTCCAATCGGGCGGAATCCAGCGAAATGGCGACAGCGCCCTGTTCAGGATCATCGGCAAAGGCGGGCCGAACCACCTGAAGACAAACCCCGGCCAGTTCGCCCGTAGGAAGCGTTACTGTTGGTGAATCCAACGCCGCTTGGGAAGCATTTGCTGTTTGCTGCCGCATTTGCTGTTGCAACAGCGCGTAATACAGCGGGAGCTGATAGTGACCTTTTTCAAACCGCAGTTGCGGCTGGGCGGTTTCCTGTTCTCCCAGGACGGACGCCAACTGTTTGGCCCGCCTGTCTGGATCCTTGGGCTTCCACTCGGAAGGACCATAAAATTTATAATCAATCAAGGTCCAACGGTTCTGTTCATCAGCCGTCAGCGCATCTACACGCCCTTGCCACAACACCCCCGGCAAGTCCGGCAGTTGAAGGTCCTGAAAGCCATATTCCGAAAAAACCATGGTCGGCGGATGCCGAAAAAACCCTTTGTGGGCCAAGTCGTGACAGGCCGCCGTCACACGCTGCGTTAACTCCACACGCTCCAGGGGAGACAGTAGCAGCCAGTCATCCAGTGTGGCTTCCGAATAGCCTAAGGCCATTGCCGCCTCACGCGCCACCAGAGATTCCGCCGACTGGCTGAGTACGCTGACGGTTTGCTGCAACTGCTCTGGCGTGTAATAGGTAGGTACACACCCTTGGGCCACGTACTGCCGGTTAAACACTTCCAAAATACTGTGCACCAATTTTCCCAGTGTGGCGGCAGAGGCCGAAGGCTGGGGCAGGGATAACAACCGGCTGTAATAAAACTGCCTGGGGCATTGCTGAAAAGACGAAAGCCCGCTCGCACTGAGTGACAAGATTTCTGCTTCGGGCCAGCAGGCCATCGGTTTTACCGAAGACCGCGCCAGACTTCCCCAGGCAGTGCCCGTCGCGCGATAGACATTCTCCTGAAAGGAGGCCGAAGCCACAGGGGACTGGAAGCGCTTTTGACAGAACAACATGGCACAAGCCAACACGGTACCGGGCGGGTCGGCTTCAGCTTCCGGCCAGGTGGAAGACAACGAGGAGGCAGCCAGCCCCATCCTCTCCGCGTCACAAGGGCAAAGGGCTGGCGTTCTCCAAGCATCCTGAGACTGAAGCCCAAGCCCATGAACTGCTTGCCATAACTGCCGATACGCCGGACTAACGAAAACCGGCTGATTTCTATCATCCAGTCGGCTAACCGTGAGTAAGCAAGCTTTTTTAGCCAGCGCAACGCCCGCCGCAAGCCCCACCGATAGCGCAATGGCCGAATCTTTTTCCAACGGCGTCTCCACCGAAGATTCCGGGTTGGGCAAAGGCGGCTGGCTTAGGCCAACCAGGGCAACCGCATCAAACGTTAAGCCACGGGCGGCCTCCAGGGGTAACACCTGAAGAACTTCCCGGCTGATTTCCAACGGATGCTTGGAATGGAGAGACACTTCCGTGGGCCACAATGCATCTATTTGCCCGTCCAACAACGACAGGGGCATCGGTTGCTCAAAAGCCTGCCAGTAGAGCTGTTCTTGTTCGGTCAAGCGGTCTAAAAACCGCGCAATAACGGAAAGCCTTTTCGTGTGCACAGGGGGCAAACCGGCTTGAATTGCCTCCGTGGTTGCTTCCATATGAAAACACCCGGCCCACCCAAGCACCCGCCACAACGTGGGCTGCCAGGGCCCTTGCTGCAAGCAGGCATCGCACAGGCAGGCCATTAAGCTTTCCAGCGCCGTTTGCAACCGTTTGGGCCCTGTCTGCTCAGGGGCCGATTGCCAGGCACGGGCCAGTGACGTGCCCAACCATTCGTTAAACCGTTCGGACTGTTGAGCCACTTTTTGCAACCAGCGGCGCAAGGTCGGCATCGAGTGGGCCGAAAAACGACTATCGCGAGAGGCGGCGGCCCCTTCTAAAAAAGCCAGCAACAGCCACAGCAACGAGCGGTTCACCAAAGACAGATCCGCCTGAGGGAAAGGAGGAGGATTATCGTGCTGAAAGTACCCTTGCCTAACGGCATCCACAGACGAGGTGGGCAATGAATGCAGCCATTGCAAGAGGTACACCGCATGGTGCAACAGGCTATTGATTTTGTGTTCCGGTTTTTGCCCATAAGACCCAGCAGACGCCGACTCCGCCACAAATGGAGCTTCGCCCACCGGAAGACCCCGCTGCAAAAGTCCGCGCTGACAAAGCGCCTGTTGCCAGCGCCTTGCCTGAGCCAGCGTTGGGGTTAGCACTGCAACGGCAGGCAAAAGTGCTGCATCGTCTGCCACATTTTTCACCCAGTGTGCCTTCAACCAGTCGGCCACTGCATCATACTCCTGGGCAGGGGTTTCCAAGTAGCCAAAGGAGAAAAACGTGCGCAGGTCCTCGTCTTCCAGAAAAAGCGCATCTTCTGTCTGTGGGTTCGTGTCGTCTGGGGCTGGCTTGTTTTCTGGCCGCGCCGCGCGAGACGCCGCCAGCAGCGCCTGAAAATCCGACCGTGTTTCTGCATTCCACCGAAGGGGAGAGCGCCAGTTCGCCACCGGCCGTTCCGTCCAGGGAAGTCGCGGGGCGTTCCAGGTGGAAAATTCACTTTCAACGCAATCGTTGCCCGCCATAATCCAACGCGTCTTGCCGTGCTGCGTCAGGGCTTGCATCAGCGCTAGGGCCTCTGCGGACCACTCGTGGGCGTCATCTATTAAAACGGCCTGCCATGGCAGGTTAGACCAAGGCAAATTGGAAGAAGGCAAACGCGAATTCAGACAATGGGCGTACAAGGTCGGTAACACCATGGCGGGCATTAACAGGCCTTTCTCCACAGTGGCCGCCTGCCACTGGCTAACCAGTTTTTCTAACCAGCCACTTTGTGCCATTAACGCCGGAGACGACCCCGCCCATTGCCACAAAGCGTCCTGCGACGGCACCAGGCCCCCACCAGCTTTTGTGGGCGCGGCCAAACACTGGTACAAACGCTCCACAAAGCCCTCGTTCTCTAACACCGGTCGCAACCGATCATCTGGGACAGGGTATTGTTGCAGCAAAGATTGAAGCAATAACCGCGCCCCACGAGGACGCAACACACGGTACTTGCCACCAGCCGATTTAAAATGCGCTTCCGGCTGATTTTCAGCCGCTTTGGCCTTTACCTGTGGCTTTACCTCGGCAGGCTGCGCGCTGGGCGCAACCCCGGGCAGCCAATCGAGCAACGCAATCCACAGCGCCTCCTGGGTATAGACCCCCGAAGCCAGTGGCGATTCCAACGCGTTGGTGGAGTCGTTTTGGCTTTGCACGGCAGAGGGCCAACATTCGGCCAGCCAGGCACGCATTTGACTTTGCTGCAAGGGTGTTTGAACCACCAGGCAGATAGATTCCGGCGCAAGGCCGTCTTCTACCACCAGGCGGGTGGCCTCTTGGGCTAAAAATCGGCTTTTACCACATCCAAACGGACCGGCTATTTTTAATCGCAGGTTTTCTGAGCGATCCTGAGCAGCAGGGGGGTCAGCACCCTGCCATGGAACTGGAGAGCAGACATCCCCCGCAGATTGTTCCGTCATAATGGCTCCGTCTGGCCTGTTTTCACTCCGTGTACGGCCACCCACTACCGGAGGACTGGCTTCTCTGGCTTTTAATGGGGGGGGCCGGCCTGGTTTTGCAAGTATTGGTTTTGCAAGTACCAGGGTATCAGTAACAGACATTTTGAAAAATAGTCGCCCACAAACAACCGACGAACACTAAGTACAGACAGAAAGCAGAGCCCCAGAGACGCCGCACAACGCCAACGGCGTTAGCAACCCTGTTGGCGAAAGGCTTGACCAAACGGTCAACCAATACGCCTCGCTCGGCTATTTGACCCAACCCCTCACTCTGCCCCATAATGCAAAACAGCACATGTGCATGCGCTAGGCGTGGTTTTTTATAAACCATCGTGTACAAACGTAGTTTACGTTTTCCAAACGTGCTGGTATCAGACGCCTGTCTTTCGGTGTATTCGGCTTTTACGGAATGAACGCTCCACTTCCCTCCTCACAGCTCTCTGCCGTTGACAACAACCCAAGCGTGTCAACCGAAGAAACCATGGGTGCGCAACCGCCAGCCAACCTGCCCCTTACGCTGGAGGATTGCTATAAGCCAATCCTACCTGGGCTGGAGGCGCTAAAAAATTGCCTGGAACAGCTAGCCCGGCCCGACTCCGTTTTGTTAATTCAGGCGTTGGACGCCTCGTTATCCACGGAAGGCAAGCTGTTACGCCCCGCCCTAAGCCTGCTGATTGGCCAAATGCTCGGCATTCCCCAAGATCGGCTGGTGCCCGTTGCCGCCGTCAGTGAAATGATCCACGTGGCCACCCTGCTCCACGATGACGTATTGGATGAGGCCGATCTCCGCCGAGGACAACCCACCGTTCGGCAGCACTTGGGCAATACCATTTCCATTTTGGCCGGAGATTATTTGCTGGCTCAAGCCAGCTTAAAATTGGCGGAAATTGGCAACATTGCCGTGGTTGGTCTGTTTTCTCAGGTACTGGCGGATCTTTGCGACGGCGAGGTTGAGCAGATTCGTAGCAGCTACCGAATGGATGGCTCCTTGGAAACCGCTTGGAAACACTACTTTAAGAAAACCATTTGCAAAACGGCCAGCTTGTACGCCGCCGCCTGCAAGGCGCCCGCGTTGCTAATCCAGGCATCCAGCGACCAGCAAGAGGCGCTCGGGGTGTTTGGTCACCACTTTGGAATTGCGTTCCAGATTGTGGACGACTTGCTAGACTACACATCCACCACTCAACACCTGGGTAAGCCGGTATTGGATGATCTTCGCAACGGATTGTTAAACGCCCCGGTGCTTTTGGCGCTGGAAGCCGCCGCCAACCAAAATAACTCCACACTCAAAGCCAATATTGAAGGCATGTTTCGGCGTCTGAAAGCAGGACAAGCCCCCCAAGAGGAAGAACTGCTCCACATTCGGCAAGAGATGGTTGCCCTGGGCGCCATTGAACAAACCAAACAACTGGCGCAGCATCACTGTCATCAGGCAACCCACGCGCTGGGCCATTGGCCGGAAGTGTCTGCAGAAAAACAGTCTTTACAAGCGCTGGTGCATTTGCTGGTAAGCCGTAGCCATTAGAAAGCCCGGCAACGGCTCCTCTGAACAGAGGAACGGATAGCGGAAAAATCAACAACAAGATTCAATATTCAGTCTCCCTGGCCGACACAAGCTAATAGACAGACGTTTGATTTAGCAAGCAGATTGCCGCGCCGTACAAAGGGTTGCACGCAAAGGGTTGCGCCCCCAATGCAACGGCTCGTAAGCAGGGAGAATGAGGTTGTTGCCGGAATGACGCATTCATCATACTCGTACCACAGTGGCCACGAAGCCAACTCCTCCGCAGAGCCGCTAGGCAACATGGAACCAGAAGGACTGCCAGGCTTTGAAAAAAGCGCCATGATGCCGGTGCGCGTTAGCATTGTTACCGCCGATCATGAAATTCAGGGCGTGGTCTATGTCTCTCGGAACACCCGAGAAGATCGTCGGCTCACCGAACTGCTCAGCGACCCCGACCGACGCTTTTTAGCCATTACCGACGCCGAGCTTATCAGTCGACATGTGCCCAGTTCCGTTAGGCACTACGCGTTTTTACAAATCCACATTGATACGATTATGATGCTGCACCCGGCCACACAGGTGTTGGTTAACGCCATGGGCTACAGCAAGGAGCAGTCTCAGCGCTTTAGCGATTTTAGGCACAAGGTAAACGCAGGCAACCCCACCACGGGCACCTGAGTCCCTTCGGCCTCAGCGGTGGGTCCCGAGTTTAGTCCCGAGTTTGGTCCCCCTCTGGTTCAATGGGTGTATTACCAAAGCGGGCTGAGCCTTTGTTTTGCACAACGAAGGCTTTGCACAACGGATTGTTCCACCCTTTTGTTTCAGATACGATAGCGCATAATCAAACAGCATTGCCGATGCTATGCCTGTTTTGTGGATGCGTCCGTAGCTCAGTTGGATAGAGTGACGGTCTCCGAAGCCGTAGGTCGCGCGTTCGAATCGCGCCGGGCGCAAATAAAAAAGCCGCTTTTCTATGCAAGCGGCTTTTTTATTTGTGATTTTTTGTCCAATCCATCCCTCTAAAATCCTACTGTTGTGGGATTTTGGAAAGCAAAGCCCACAAGGGGGAGAGACGGTTTACAATTTTTAACGTTATAATAGAGTTCATTCGTATTTTTTGTTGAGGTTTGCTGGCAGCACGGCGCAAAGCATAGATAGAGAGAGACCCTATGATGACGAGATGGACCGCTCTGTGTGGAATCAACCCCGGTGGACTGGAAGCAACCAGCCGCTCCAAGGCAATGCTCACCCTCTGGCTGGTGTTGTTAGTGGCCAGTAGCCTTCCCCAGTCTGAGGCGGTTGCCGCCCCCAAAGCAGCCAAACGCCCTGCTGCTTCTGCCACGCAATTGGGAATTGCCAAATATAACAAGGGCTACATTCGCCAGGCCATCCCACTGTTTCAACAAGGGGTTAAACAGCAACCCAACAGTGCAGATGCTCACCTGTGGCTTGCCCGATCCCTCAGAAAACAAGGGGGAGCGGCCAACTTTCAGGCGGCAGCGCGGGCTTACGAACGCGTGGTTGCCCTAAGCCCAGACAACGTGGAAGCCCTGAGCGCACTGGCTGAAATTAGAAGCTGGAACATCGCCACCCGAGATCAGGCCGTCGAATACTACCGCCGGGCCTATGCACTGGCCCCCAACCGGGCAGACATTGCCAAATCGCTTTCGCAAGTCCTTTCCTGGAGCCGCCAGTACGAAGACGCCCTGCGTATTGGCGAACCCGTGGCCGAGCAGTTTACCAAGGACAAAACCTGGCGGGCCGAATACGCCTTCGTGCTGACCAAAAATCATCGTAGCAGCGATGCCATTGCCATTTACGAAAACGAGCTGAACGTCAAACAGTCCAGCCAGCCCAACGTGCTGGAAGGTTACGCCGCCGCACTGATTGACGCCATGCGCTACGCCGAAGCCCGCACGGTTTATCAGCAACTGAAACCCCTGGTGGAAAAACTACCCGCCGATAAAAAGCCGCCCCATCATTTGGCCATGGCGGGCCTGGCCTACGAACTGGCCGAATACAACGATGCGCTGGCCTGGGATCAAACCCTGCCGGAAAGCATGCTGTCCGAAGATACCAGTATTGCCCTGCGAATGGCGCGCACTTTGGCCAAACTCAACCGTCCCACAGAAGCCACCCAGGTTTTCTACAACCTGTACCAGGCAGGAAAACTCAGTTCGAACGAAAAGATTGAGTTTGCAGACTATTTGATTGACAGCCAAATACCCAGCAGCAGCCTACCGGAAGCCGGTTTGATTGAAAAATTGTACCGCGAAGCCATGGCCGAAAACCCAGGCCAGGCAGGTTACAGCATACGGATGGCTCGCTTTTACAGTAAAGACAGCACCCGGTTTGAA
This sequence comes from Candidatus Melainabacteria bacterium, assembly GCA_033763415.1. Taxonomy (GTDB): domain Bacteria; phylum Cyanobacteriota; class Vampirovibrionia; order Vampirovibrionales; family JAJTHC01; genus JANRKP01. The sequence continues at coordinate 74,828 of JANRKP010000007.1, forward strand.
GAGGCCAACCGGCTTTACTTGCAGGGGTTGGCCGAAAGTAACTCTCCTGAAGTGCGCCAGGAGTATGTGGATTTTTTAAAAAGCGCCGCCAGCATTCCAGGCCAACCCGTGGGAGAAGCCTTTACCACGCTGGCCGGGCAATTTCCCAACGATCCGGTTATTCAGGGGGGCTATGCCGATTACCTCTCCTGGAGTGGGGAGACGCGGGCCGAATCGCTGAAAATTTATCTCTCACTCTTAAAAACGGATACGGAACGTCGAAGCCAGTGGGAAACCTCACTGACCCAAGTGCTGGAATGGCACACGCCAGAAGCTTCCCTGGTGCCACTGTACCAGGAAGTACTGGAACTGAGCCCAAACAACCGAATGGCGTTACGTAGCCTGGCGCGTGTTTACTGGAACGAACCCGGTAAATTTGACGAAGCCCAGGACATTTACCTAAAACTGGTGGAACAATACCCAGAGGACGGACTCTTCGCCAAGGAGTGGGCCGAATTGCTCGCCTCTACCGAAGGCATGTTTCGTCGGCAAAAAGCGGTGGAATCCCTGGAAATTCTCTCGGAAAAGTACCCCGAGAACCCAGGGGTATGGGTGGCTTACGGCAAACTAACCTCCTACATGCGGCGCTACGGCACCTCCATTAAAGCGTTTGATAAAGCCTTGGCGTTAGCCCCAGACTTTAAAGACGCCATTTTGGGCAAAGGCAACACCCTGTTGTGGAGCGGCCAAAAATACGCGGCCAAAAAGTACCTGCTGCAAGCGCACGAACAATTTCCGGAAGATACGCAAATTACCCTGGCGCTGGCCGAAGCCGAACGGGCCATTGGCCGCTACGACAACGCCATTGATCTGCTGGAGATTGTAAAACAACAGCGCCAGCAGCAGGGCATTGATCTCAACACCCCAAACACGGAGAAACCAGCTCCGTCCTCCTCCTCCAGCTTGCCAAAACCAGGAAACGATTTCCTGGCTGGCGGCAGCGGTAGCTCAGCACTGACTGGTGGGGAAGCCCAGGATACGCTGCAACAAAACACACTGCTTGCAGACACACTCCTTGCAGAAGGTATTGCTACGAGCCCAAAGGCGGGCATGGCTGACGATCTAGACATTCTGGACCGCTCTTTGGAATCGCTCAAACTCCTGCAAGAGCGCTCCAAACAAGACCTGGAAAACCTGGAAAAAGGCATGAAGGAAGTCCAGGCCACGGTTCCGGCACCTCTGCCGCCAGAAACCGTGGATGTGCATCAGCCAGTGGATTTCTCTTCCGTGCATCTTTCCACGGAAATGATGAACAGCGCCTACACCCACAACGGGACGCTGCTTAACGGTCGGGCAGAGAGCTTACACACCGCCACCCAAAGCAGCGGCAACAATAACGAGGATACCAACGCCTACATTCAGCAGGCATTGGCCACCCAGGGCAACACTCGCCTGGGCCAGCGCATTCCGGTAGATGATAGTGGATCGTTACTTTCTGGCCGGGGCACCCTGTACCGCGATGCCTACAATAACCTGGAATTTGGCCTTAGCCAGGCCTTGCGACCGGAAATTCGCTCCGGCTTCCTGTACCTGGATCAAAAAGGCGACGACACCACCACCTCAGTTAAAGGACCCATTTTCCTCAACCAGGTGGGCATGAGCCTCTCTCCGCAAACCAAGGTGCGGTTTGGAGTCACACCACGTCGGCTTTTCCTGCCGGAAGGACCCAACCCGCGTTCTACCTGGGCTTGGCAGTACAGCTTGGGGGCCACCACCAAGCCGCTAGACCACTGGCAGTTTGATGGCGACATTGCCCTGACCAGCTTTAGCCAAAGCGATACCTGGAACCTGACCTACCAGGCCAACGCCGCCTGGGAACCGACCGACCGCTGGCGCTTCCGGTTTGGCGCCCGTCGCGTCCCGCTGGAAAACTCCTTGCTGTCCTACGCGGGGATTAAACCCTCTGCCGGACGGTTTTCGGGCGATTTGGTGGGTCAGGTACGCGAAAACCAGTTTTTTGCAGAAGCCAGCTACGGACCGTTTTGGAAGTACTTTGACTTTAACACCGGCTACGAGTGGGCCTTTACCGATGGCTCCAATACGCCCACCAACTACAAAAACCAGGCCTACGGCTCCTTGGGCTTTAGCCACAACATTGGCCAAAACCACAGCGGACGACTCGGCCTGGAAACCCTGTACTTTGGCTACAGCCGCAATGCAACCAACGGCTTCTACGACCCCACTGGGCAGGTCCTTGGGCCTGCGGCATCGTTGGTTCCGCCCGGTGCGGCACCGGCAGGAACCGTCTTTGGCGGCTACTACTCGCCGGAGTTCTTCTTGCTGAGCAACCTCAGGGCCGACATTCGCGGGCACTTCTTTAACCGCTTCCTGGAGTACAAAGTGGGTGGCACCATTGGCGTCCAGTTCCAGGATGCTGGTATTGCCAACGTTTCAGAGCCCACCAGTTTAGCCACCGCGTTTGACGCATTGGTGATTATGAACTTTACCAGTTGGCTGGCAGCCTACGGCTCAGTGGACTTTCTGGATGCGGGCGGCGTGTTCCGTCGGTGGCGCTATGGCGGCGGGCTGATTGTTCGCCCGGCAATCGATGGGCTCTCTCCTCTATTTGGCAAACGTCCATAATTTATTTAAATCCCTCTACACAAAGGCCTGAGTTCAATAGACTCAGGCCTTTGGTTTAGTATAGGGCAGAGGCGTGATGCGACTATGTTGTTCGGGGCAGGTTATTCCAAGAGCCTGGTGACGAACTTAAATCTTGCCAAATGACTGTTCCGGCATTCGCCACTTGGCTACTTATTCCTGCATACCGGCTGGAATCCACCTGCTGACCCAACGCCATTAAAAAATTGGCAAAGGCTTGCCGAGCCGCTAAATCTCCCTGGGCCGGAATTAAACTCAGAATTTGCCTTGGCATTTCCGAAGAGGAGCTTTGGCCTGGCGCAAAATGCCCCTGCGTAAAGGCGGAAAATAATTTAGCCGCCAACACCGGGTTATCGTTATCAATCGCCGTCTTCACATCGCCGATAGCCACATGAAACTCAGGATTGCTTGCCGCTGTTGCGTCTGCCGGTGTCAATCGGCTTCCGAAACGAGCCGTTGCCCCATACGCCTGCGCCTGAACATAACTGGCCGAAAGATGATTCATACAATAAACAATGCTCCATTCACAACGCAAAAAATGGTCACTTTAAACAGCAGTATGGTATTTAGCCGATTGCATTGAGCGTGCTACGGTACAACAGTTGCGCCTGACCAATATTACCATCTTGCCGCTGAATACCCCGGTATAATTGGTAGGCATCCGGGTTAATGGTAATACTGGCCGTGCCTGTGGGTTTGTTGAAAACCAGTGCACTCAGTTGCACATCCCCATTGGGTTGTGGATTTACCCTGGTAATATAATACAGGGGGCTATTGTACGGGTGGCCTTTAGGATCGTTGGCCAGCAAAAACTGACCCTGAATACGGGAGAAATCTGCGCTATCAACTGGTACAGAGTGATAGGCTCCCACATATTCGGGTTCTCGCTTGAAGGGCTGAGAGGTAATTTGGGTCGCTGTGGCAGAATAATCTGTCTGAGCTGAGAAACGGACCGGCGCAATGGATGCAACAGACATAGAAGAGACACTCCAAAACACGAGATTGGGGAACGCAGTGCACTTAAGCTACAAGTTGAACGCTACAAATTGAATTTGTTTGGTAGGGAGGGGTTCCGTTAAAAAAACGGCTCAAGCTTGGAAAGCGTAAAGGAGCGCTATTTTTGTTACAAACGCTTACACACAAAACCGAGAATGTATCCTGTCATCTGTTATCCATCTCGCGGTAAGCTAAGATTGAATCCTGTGTCTTAAAGGATAACCACCTCAATGAAACTCTTTTGGCTGGGTGCCGCAAGTTGCTTGGTAGGCCACATCATCCTGTTGCTCATTGTGTTTCTTGCTACGTTCCACCACGAAGTTAACTACCCCAACCCGGAAAACTACACAAAGCCAAAAGCCGCAGCTAGCG
>JANRKP010000008.1:0-11079 GCA_033763415.1 Candidatus Melainabacteria bacterium
GGCCCGGACTTTTTCAACCACCTGCTGTTCGGGGATGTGGAGCAGTTCGCCCAGGTCGTAAACCTTGCGCCCGCCCACAAACACGGAGCGAATGGCCGAGGGCTGCATGGAGTAAACCAGGTGCTTTACCACGTTTTGGCGCGGCTGTACGGATAGATCATCGAGATCCACCACCACGAAATCGCCCAGGTGGCCTGGCGCCAGCCGACCCACCGGCAGTTTAAGGTTGCGGCCCCCGTTCACGGTGCCCAGTGTCAGCATGGTTTCGGCGGGCGTTTGCGTGGGGTCGCAATGGGTGACCTTTTGCAACAGGCTGGTCATGCGCATTTCTTCCACAATGGAGGCCCGGTTATTGCTGCAACCACCATCTGTCCCCAACGAAACCGGAATGTTTAACGCCAACATTTCCGAAATTTTAGCCACCCCGTCCCCCAAAAACATATTGCTCGAAGGATTGTAGGCGACCCCGGCCTTTCGGTCGGCCATTAGTTTTAATTCGGTCCGATCGAGCCACACGCAATGCACACCCACCAGATGCTCATTTAGCAGGCCCAGTTTATCCAGCAGTTTAATGGGGGGCTTGCCGTGCTGTTCCTGCACCATATCGCGTTCATAGCGGGCCTCTGCAATGTGCATATGAAAGGGCACCTGGTGTCGTTGCGCTATTTCCGCACCGGCACGAATCATATCGATACTGGCTCCATGGAGGCTATGCGGAGCCGGAAGCACGGATACCATCGGATGGGGCTGCATTTCCGCCATTAACGCTTCCGTGTTGCTCACCGCCTGATCGATCGTTTCACGAAAGCGTGTGGGCGCGCCATCCCAATCGTACAGGCACCGGGCCATCACCAGCCGAATGCCCACGTCTTCCGCCGCCCGAATGACAGCCTTGGCGTTGTCGTTTCCCTGATCGTTGAGGTAAAAGAAATCGCAAACGGTGGTAATGCCCTGTTTTAGCATCTCGCTAAACGCCATCAACGCACCCACGTAAATGCCTTCTGGGGATAAACTGGCGCCGTATTTGTACAGGGCGTACTCGCGCCACTCAAAAAAGGGCCGGTCGTCACAAAAGCCTTTTAGCAGCGATTGAAACGAGTGCGTGTGCGAATTGACAAAGCCGGGCACCATACAGGCATCTTCAAACGCAATCATATCACGGAACGCCCGAGGGTCCAGGCTGCTGAGCGGCGCCACCGAACGAATAACGCCTTGCTTCAGCTCCACATAGTGATCTTTCAAAAGCTGGTTATCCGCGTAAATATAGTCGGCTGTAAAATAGGTCATTGGCGTGCACACCCATCCGTCTGAAACTGGTTGATTGCTACCCGTTTCTCAGCATCCACTCTACTCCATCAACCTGCGTAAGACAAGACGACTCTGGATTCGGCAACGCGGCTTCCGTACGTGTCTGGCATCCGGTAGGGAACGCCTCGCCGAAAAGCCTTTGCCAAACCTCCTCAAGCCTTGCCAAATCCTGCCAATACCCCCTCTGGCCAATGGAAAGACCATCACGCCAAACTTATTCAGAAAGCGCGTTGCACTGATCGTTGGTGGGTCCTGTAATGGGCGTGTTCAGGTTGGTGTTGGGTACGCCCAACCGCCAGCGCTGCTCGCAAATGGTGCGCATGGCCGCGGCAACCGCCTGCCGCTTTTGGCGTTCCTGGGCCAGTTGGCTTTGTAGCTGCTCTATCCGCGTGCTTACCTGGCTCAACTGCTCGTTGGACACGCGGCTTTTTACCTCATCTTCTAGCCGCCGCTGTGTTTCCTGAAGGTGTGTCAGATTCTGCACCAGGGTTGCTTCTCTTTGCAGGGTCTCTTGCTGCTGTTTTTGAAATTCCTGCTGTAGGGCATCCAGCGTCTTTTGCCGCTCTTCCGTGGTTTCCATGCGCTGTAACAGTTGGGTGAGCACTTGGGCCTGGCTTGCGTTTTCCTCTCGCAACTGGTTTACGGTGGCAACCAGCTCCGCGTTGTTCTCAATCGGTCGATTTGCAGAGGAAAATGGTGGCTTCACCCAACCCCAAATGCTGTTGCCCGCAGCAAATAAAGATAAGACCAGCCCCAGCGTAATGGGAACCCAGGGCGTTTGTTGTCCTCCCTCCTGGTAAACCACTTGGGTGGAAGGGGTCGTTGGCGGGGGAGCGACAACGTTTAAGGCGGCGGGTGGGGTGGGGTGGATTTCTGGCGGAGGGAACGATGACGGCGTGGTTGACTGCCGTGAAAAACCTTGCAGATTGACCTCATCCGGTCTTACCTCACCCCGATCGGACGACTCGATGACCCCGAACCGAGCGGTTGCCGTTACGGCCTGCCGGTGGAAAGTTGTTTCTGGCAAAGAGAGCGCCAGTGTCAGCGGCTTCGTTCCAGAACCACCACGGAGCGAACAGTTGGGCAATAGTAAGCCACCCATGCGTTGATGAAGATACATCCGATTATTTCGCTTTCGCCAACCGAACCCGTGCCAACCGAGTGCCGCCCAATTGGGCTTACCTGTATTCAGCCATAAACATGGTGCTGCGTAAAGTACGCCGGTTTTTAGGATAGCTGTGTGGAGGGTTCTTCTTTCCAAGGGAGGGCTTTCTTTTGGGAGAAGACAAAGAAAGCATCATCGCCCCTCGCGTTTGACGCCAGGCATCCTAACCAGTAGGATGCCTGTGTAAAGGGAAGCGGGGAAAGAGGGTCCATTCAATGGGAGCGCCTTCTGTGGACAAGACCGAATTTCAACCGGTGTTGGGTACGTATTCTGCCACCATGCTGGTTGCGGGCGGCATGATTGGTTCGGGCATCTTTATCGTATCGGCCGATATTGCGCGTCAGGTACAATCTGCCACGTTATTAGTGCTCATTTGGCTCCTGGTGGGGGTTCTTACGGTTTTAGGGGCTACTGCCTACGGTAAGCTAGCCGGAAAGCTTCCGAAAGCGGGGGGGCAGTACGTATTTCTGCGGGAGGCCTGGGGGCCATTTCCCGCCTTTTTATACGGTTGGGCGTTGCTGTGGGTGATTCAAACCGGAATTTTGGCCGCCGTGGCCATGGCGTTTGCCAAATTTGCCGGGGTCATCTGGCCTGTTTTTTCGGCACAACCCTTGTTGGAAATACCGCTGATGGGCGTGGGAATTTCTGCCCAACAACTACTGGCTTTGGCGGCACTGTGGGTACTTACGCTGCTGAACACCACAGGCATTAAAAACGGGGCCCTGCTGCAAAACGTATTCACTAGCATCAAGGTGCTGGTTCTGTTGGTAGTGACGGAAATAAGCTTGCTTTGTGGTCCAGAACTGCATCAGCAGCAGTGGAGCACCCAATTGATCGATTGGCAAAACATAGTCCCACTGCTGGCCACGGCATCTGTTGGGGCGCTGTTTGCGGCGGATACCTGGAACTATGTCACTTTTATCGGCGGCGAGGTGAAAGATCCTCACCGAACATTGCCCAAAGCCCTCACCTGGGGAACCATTCTGGTGGTGTCGTTGTACGTATTAGTCAATCTGGCTTATCTCAACCTGCTTCCACTAGAAGAAATCCAGCACGCCAGCGAAGATCGGGTGGCCACGGTAGCCGTTGAGGCCGTGTTGGGTTCCGTTGGGGCACAATTAACCGCTGGGCTGATTTTGGTTTCCACGTTTGGCTGCTTAAACGGACTCATGCTAACCGGGGCGCGCGTTTTTTACGCCATGGCGCGAGACGGTTTACTACTGCCTCGCTTTGGCTGGCTCCACCCGAAAACCAAAACCCCCAACACCGCCTTATGGGGTCAATGTGCCTGGGCCAGCGTACTAGCCCTTTCTGGCAGTTATAGCCAACTGCTGGACTATATTGTGTTTACCGCACTCGTATTTTACATCGTCACCATGCTGGGTTTAATGCGCCTGGGTAAGCGAGACCCCGTGGGGTACCGCATGCAAACCGTGGTGGATTGGCTGATTCCCAGTGTTTATGTGCTTGGAATCTCCGTAATTGGGTTCTTTCTGCTGGTGGGCGAAGACAAATGGCAAACCAGTGTGACCGGTCTGCTATTGACTGCAACCGGCTGGCCCGTCTACGTCTGGATTCAGCGCCGACAGCAAAGTCGGAGCGCCGCTTAATTTAACCCATCGCTCCAGAGCGTGATGCATGGAGGCAAGCGCTAAACCGAATGCGCCTGCACCTCAACCGTGCAGTTCCAGGCGGGTTGCGTGGCATGCTGTTGGTAGGCGGTTTCCAGCAGTAGGGCATTGCGCAAATTAGCCTTCCAAGCCACATCTGCCAGGTCTCCCAAGTACGGCACCAGGCCAATGAGTAGATCCAGCACCACATTGCCGAGCATTTTTAAAATAACCTGCTTTGGCAAGCCCAACTGCCAGGCCAGCCACATCATATAGGCAGACAGCAACGCCGCCAGCGCGTCTCCCACGCCAGGCACCAGGCTCAGCAGGGGATCCAAACCAAAGCGAATGCCCGTCAACGGAATTTCAAACCGGCTGTCCATCCAGGTGGCCATTTTTTTTGCAATCTGTACGGAACGGGGCAATGGAACCGTCATGACCACTCCTACACCTGGCCACAGCCAGGCAACACGGGCAAAACCGCGTCGTTTTCTGGGGCTGCCTGCGGCATTAACCACGGCTACTCCATCAGACGACGCTCTCTTGATTCTAGACGATTTCTCCGCGTTTTCCATCCCCCTCCGCGACACCTTGGCTCATCGCGTGTGGAGGGGTAGAGAGGTTGGGTTGGTCGAGTCGAGGGATTTTTATATACCTCATTTCTGGCACATGAAAATTATGAGTAGTTAACTGTTCTCCACCTTCTGGCTTCAATAAATTGATTGGTATAGTTTTTAATGTTTTTAATATAGATTGAATCCAACTCTTTCAAAACAGCTTTGACAAACAGTCCAGACAAATAAGCATAGACCTCTTGAAATAAATCGTTATCTTGGATAATGGGTAGGTATCTGTCTCTTTCATTACTTGTAGGGTGTACAATTACGTTTCTTATTTCCTTAAGAGACTTGCCCAAAGGACGACTGTCCTTGCTGGTAGTGAGTAATTTGGAAATTTTACTTTTCCAGTCGTTTCTCGCATACTTTTTAATTAATTGTTCCAGTTTTGTATCTGATTCCCTTGTTTCCTTTAAAAAGGTTTCTATTTCATACAGTAGTGAAACATAGAAAGCTCTATCCGCCGGTGTACGTCTATTTTTTATAAGCCTGCGAATCCCATATATAACCGAACTCCACTTGGGGTCATTTTTCCTTTCAAACCATTTTTTTAGCGATTTTCTTATTATAGACAGATTATTTTTACTTTTTTTATAAGCTAAAATATTAATAGGTAAGTGCTCCAAAGTAAGAGGAAATGGCTCACTATTTTTTTTAATGGGTGCATAATAATTTTTAAGCAATGGCAGTGGCATTGCCTGAGGAATGCGAAGCCAAATATGTTCAGGAAATACTTCGCGGTCAATCATTAATTCCCAAAATGAGCGCCAGTGGTCTTCTATTAAAAATAGCTCTTGTAGAGAGGATTGAGTCCTGTCTATTTTGAGAATTGAGGTTGGCCAAGTGTCTATTATTAATGAAATGGTTGAACCTGTTTCTGGTGAAAATGAGAATTTGCCTAATAATTCACGAATTTCTATCTCTTTTTTAGAATGGGTCAAAAAAATACTTTCAAACGGTTTTTCATATTCGATTTCAAGGGAATCAAAGTAAGGCTTTTCAGCTAAAGAACCTTGAAGCAAAAAGCCAGCAGTTCCCTTGAGTATTCTTGTACATGTTTTAAGTTCTGTGCCTTTACGATTCAGAGAAACATTAAAAAGGGTTATTGGTCCAATAATTTCCCCCAAAACTGCTCCATATAGTAATTTTTTATTTAAATCATCATCACTGATTAAATGCGTGGTCAGTAGCTCAATTTGAATACCTTTTTCTGGAGAATATGTAACCTTGCCAAAAAACTTCTGCTCTTCAGTCTCAGGGAACCAGAATTGACCTGTCCATTCATAAGTAGAAAAATGATTTAAAACTTGTCTAGTCATTGAAAAAATCCACTAACTGTACAAATAGATTTTCTAAATTTCAAAGTCAAAATATAGATTATCACGTATAGACCACGCCCCCTCTCCCCCCTGAAGACCAGGCGCTCAAACATCAAGTTTTTACCCCATTGAGACGATCATGATAAAAGGCGGGGCCGTAGCCGATGCCAAGTATTCTCTCGTAAACTATAATAAGCAAGGTCTTCCCCTGCGCAAGCGCCTGTTGGTACGGGCGGGTAGCCGCAGCGACGCCGCCATGACCCAACCGTCTGTAATCCCGGAGATATCCGCATGATGCCTCATTTATCCAGGCCAAAACCAAGGCGACGAGTAGGTTTTTCGTTGGTGGAGGTCATTATTGCGCTGGGCATTATGGCTACTGCCACCATTGGTATCTATATTGCGATGCAGTCGATGATTCGGACCACGGTAAAGGCCATGGAACGAGACGTGGAAGCCGCGTTCGCCAGCATGAAAATTGCGGAAGTGAATCCCTACCGGCTGGATGTGGAAACGGCCTACGACGTGACCACTAAAACCCTGATTGATTTGGGCAATAACCGCAAGGCGTACTACACCCGCCTGGTGGAATCGGATGCGGATAAGGCGGATATTAAAAAAATCAACGTGTACCTGTACCGAAAGGCTTCTTCCACTACGCCGTACCGCCAGTTTAAAAAGGAAGTTGCTCCTCGGGTAATGGCCTACAACTTTGGCAGCAGTAGCTGGTACAAGGATGCCACCGGTCAGGTCTGGACGCCGTATCCTAGTAGCACGCCTGCATACGACCTGAGCACGCGACGCAGTGGATCCAACAGCAGCACAGGGGCTACAGGTTCTACTGGGGCGACTATTGCTCAAACAGACGATCAGGCTCTGTTTCAAAACTATTTTTTAGATGATTGCGACACCCATTATTTTTTGGCCTCTGCCGGTAGGACTTACACGGTTACGTTTGGGTTTACAACAGGCGTAGCAGGTTCGGACGTCGTTTATATTTTTTTAAATGATGTACTCCAAACACCCACTGGATTGAACCTGGCGACTGAAGCAGGAGGTGCTAACCGCGCCATTGTTAAAAGTTTTAAAGTCACCCCCACATCTTCTGGGGGAGTTTACTTTATTAAAACTTTCGTTCGAGACTCAACTGCTCTTGCAGGTGCTTGTAGTGGTGTTACGCGAGCCACCTCGTTTATTAAAATAGAGCGCACGGATATTTAAGCCAGGCGTAACCGTGGTCAGTCGGTCGGTCTGAGAGGGGTTAAACGACCTCGGGCGCCACGGTTTTAATTTCAATGGCGTGCAAGCGGCCATCGTTTAGCGCGGGCTGAACGGCCGCGTACACCATTCGGTGCCGGGCCATCGCGTTTTGGCCTTGAAACGCCGTAGAGGACACCACCACGATGTAATGATCCTGCATACCGGTTTTATCGTGCACCTGCACGCGGGACTCCGGCAGGTGGGCTTGAATGAGCTCGGTCAGACTTTGTTCGTCAATCATCGGTTCAGTGTTCCTGTTCAAAAAACCTGCAAATGTGTAATCACGCTTCCACTAGCGTAGCCTGGACACAACGGGCTTGTCAAAAAGGCGGTGTGGATTGCATCAAACGCGCCCATGCAGACGGTAGAGATGTAACATGTTGTAACAGCCATGCAATCGGCCCCTTAAGAATGTTTTTATAATCTCATAGGAAATAAATCCCCCTTTTCTTCAAGATACTTTCACAGGATGGTCAGGTAGCACATACTCGATAGAGACACCACAGAGAAATACGCGCGCAAGCCGTGCCAAACCTTATAAAACAACGCTTTGGTTCATGCAGGCTGTTTTATGCAACGGGTTTGCCGACGGGCAATGTCGCGACGCGGATGCTTTTGCGTTGGGAAGGAGTTCACTGAAATGGGTCAGTTTAGTCAGTTTTTACCCGCGATTGTTCCGGGCTTGGAGCAAACCCTGTCGAATTTTCAATCCATTGGCAACCGGTTCAATCCATCATTGGGTCCCCAGGTTCGTCCAGGGTTTAACCGCCCAGACCTCAACAGCTTTTTTAACGTCGATCTGGAAGAAGATTTTGGCTTTAGTGGCGGTCCAATAGGTCCGTCTCGGTTTAACACCTGGGAGGATGCGTCTCCTTCGTTCAACTTCCCGCTTCCTGGGGGATTGCGCCCGGGTCGCGGTCTGGTGAACGATCTGGGACCGGCGCAATCGTTGCTTCAAAACCTCATTCCCTTGCTACAGTCACTGCCCGGTAGCGGCCCATTTGGCCTGGAGCCCGAATGGCTGGATCCTGGCTTTGGATTGAACGATCAGCCGCCCATTATTGTGTTACCCGGCGGTGGCTTCGATGATATTGGGTTCGACAGCGGTTTTGGCAACGACTTTGGCTTTGACTTCAACCCGGATGTCGCCCCCGGTTGCTTCCCGGCGCCTTTCCCGCCCCCACCCCCACCGACCAACCAAGGCGATGATCTCGGATCGTTAGTCCTGATGTTGTCGCTCATGAACCACCTGTCTGGTGAAGAAGGCCTGTTTGGTTCTGATGAAGATAGCAACAAGACGATTATTACGCTGCTGTTGCTCTCCAGCGCCACTGGCAGCGGCGGGTTGGGGAACGACCCGATGGTGATGATGATGCTGATGAACCTGCTGAACGAAGACAGCGCAGATAGCACCACCACCACCACTTCGGATGATGACGATGACACTGCCAGCGGAACCAGCACCACCAACAACAATGGTACGGTGCAAGATAATGACAATACGGACAGCACCGTGGTGGATGATACGAACACCAGCACGGCTGTAGACAACGATGATGATGACGATGACGTTGATTCTGATAACAACAACGCCACGATTCAGGTACAGGCGCATCAAAATCAACTCTGGCAACAGTTGCTCCAGCGGAGCTTTTAGAAAGCCGCACGAGCAGCGTACTTCCCCCATTTTTATGTTGAGAGAACCATTTGTAACAACGAGGAAACGCCCTCCACATTAGGACACGTTCGAGCAAAGTCCATCATTGGAAGGCTATTCCTCGGGGTTGCCAACCGTCCCGAACTCCTGAATATTTTTCCTGAACATCCCCAGTACGGAAAAATCCCCTGCCAAAGCGTATTCAGCTCGGCAGGGGATTCTGCTTTTTGTACAGCGTGGTTGGCCCGTTATTATGGCGCGGTAAACAGCACCTGGTTGCGCTGTCCCAATACCGTATCAATCGTGCCATCGGGTTGGGTAATTATGCGCGCAATTTGGGCCCCAAAACGGTTACTTGCACTTTGGGTGCCAAACAGGCCGTTACTGACCACAAAGTCCTCGGGGCGCTCAATCACGCCTTCTCCTTGGGCATTGGCCCCGGTTCGGCCATTATCCACCTGGCCGTGGTTGACGGTAACACCCAACAGCCCATGGGGAGCCACAAAGTCGCTGTATGGGCCCGCATCGGTCAGGTTAACCGCCAGATCCAGATAGTTGGCCGTGGCGTGCGTTCTGGGCGTTATGGTCAGCCCGTACTCGTTGGAGGTGACGACCAGCTCGCCGTTATCCCATAGGGCGGTGCCATCGGCCAGTTGGTAAAGGCGGCCCACTTCCATGGCCTGTTGATTGATGGTGGGCAAAGGGTTATTGGCGCTCAGATGGATCTGATCCGGCCCCAGGCGCAGACCGGCCTCTCCCACCACGGTGGCGCCCTGTCCGCCAAACGCCACAAACTGACCGTTCAGGTTGAAGTTTTGATCGGATAGCAGGTTGTACACGTTGCCTGCCTGTCCCTGGAAGTCGAACTGTCCGCCGTCAAATTCGGCAAAATGAGGATCGCCGGTAATGTTGGCGCTGCGGCCCCCGGTGTATTCTGGCGGCCGAAGGATACCCGTGGTCGGTGGTAATGGCTCCTGCTGAAAGCAGCAGCACGGGTTGGGTACGGGAAATGGCACCAGCCACGGCAGGTTTGGCTGAGCGTCGTTCGACGATTGCCAGCCCGAGGAAGGCCGCCCGACCCGAGGAAAAGACCCGCCCACAAACGTTCCGGGAAATTCTCCCCCGCCATTTTGCTGAACCGGTAGTTGTTGAACACCTCGGCGCGGGTTCCAACGCGGGCCTAAGCCCGTACCCCAAAGCGCTCCCGACCGGCTTTCGTTAAAAAATTCGCCACGACCAATGCCACGGCTGTCACCCAGGCGACTCTCGCCCAAAAATCCGCTCATAAACCTTACTTCTCCTCAGTCAACCCAAAAAATGATTCGTTTTTTACAGTGGTGTTCTATTTTTTCTTGCGCTTTCTGTTGTGCTCGACACGTTTTACTGGTTTTTATCACTTGCCTTTCGCCACTTGCCACGAACAAACCCTGACAGAACGCACATCAACCAAAAGTGCTATAAGATAAATAAAACATAAAACTGCAATAAATTGCTCTATTTTTGATATATGTTGCGATCGATTTTTGGCGGAATGGGAAAAATTTGATTCTTGAAGGATGTTTTGGCGCTCAAGGCGGAGCAAATGGGGGCAATTTCTGATTTTTATGGTTTGTTTTTTTAAAATGTCAAGCCCTTCCCTGTTTTTTGAAATGTGCATTATAATACTGCCTGACCACTGTTGTTAGAGGGTGCGTTAATTGTGAGAGTGTGTGCGCCCGGATATGGTTGGAGGATATTCATCCCATGAATAAAGAGGAACTGATTCAGGAAGTTGCAAAACGGACCAAGACGTCTCAAAAGCAAGTGAGCGAAATTATTGCTTGCACCATTGATACGATTGAAAAACAGGTTTCTAAAGGCAAAAAAGTCACTTTGGTTGGCTTTGGCACCTTTGAAGCCCGCAAACGTGCAGCGCGCAACGGTCGTAACCCACAGACCGGTGCCCCGATTAAAATTTCCTCTAAAACGGTACCTGCTTTCTCGGCCGGTAAGCGCTTTAAAGAGCAGGTGGCCAAAAAGTAAGTTTGGTTTCATAAGCTTTTGTAGTTTCCAACAGCGGTGTAATTGGTTTACGCCGCTGTTGTGTTATGGCTGATTGGTAATGCTTTCTTCTCTTCTCCCAAGGGGAGGCCTCCCCTTGGGA
>JANRKP010000009.1:0-45820 GCA_033763415.1 Candidatus Melainabacteria bacterium
TATTGAGTTACTAAATTGAGAGAAGAGAAGGTGTAACAACACATGGCAGGACAATTAAACGTAACCCCCCCACTACAACCCAATGGACCTGGGGTCACCCGACAAATTAACGTGGGTGATACCAATTTAGGTCCGGTTCAAAACAGTATTTTAATTGAAACATCCCCTAACGGTGATGTAGACAACCCCGGAGGAGGTAATATTCCCGGAGGTGGCGGTAACCTATTTCCAGGTGATAATACCGACACTATTTTGATCTCACCAAATGGTCAACCTTTGGGATTTGGTCAAAATGTTCAGTTATTCCAGGGGACAACATCCATTCCATTGGTAAATCCCGGAGTTGGGAACGTAGGTAACGTAGATCTTTCTCCTCTGTTTCAGCAAGGTGGTGGTCTATTTGGTGATGGACAAGTAATTAATGTAACGACCCCAGCTTCTGCAAATAATTTGAACCCTGTAGAACTATTTGTTGCTCCTGCTACACAAAATGCAGATGGTACTAACTCTGTTTATATTCTTCCAGAGTCTCGTCCTGGCTCGTTTAACGATAACCCGAGAAGAGCATTAACTGACGGACAGACAACAATTATCGAGACATCTCCTGACGGCTCAACCACAAGTTCTAATGTGTACAATCCAGCGACAGATGGCCCTGATGAGCGTCCTGATGGGCCTGGAATTCGTGCAACAGGTGTTCAGACCCAAGATGCGCAGCGCGATATTCAAGTGATTGATACCCAGCAAACCGTCAATACGGACAGCGAAGTGCTGACCACCGACTACAACGTGGTAAACCAAGAAGGCATTAGCCGCACTTCCCAGCAAACCCGTAACGACACCGAAGTCATTCAAACGGATCGGGTGGAAACCGAGCAAACCCCCGTGGTGTTGGATACCACCGTGGAGCGTGAAGAGGTCACCATTCGTCAAGAAGTTCAAGAATCTGAGCAGTCCACCCCATTGCAAAACAACCTCAACAGCGTGGGCGATGTGCTCAACCACGCCACGGGTGAAGTTCGTCGAGATGCGGAAGGCAACCCGATTACAGATGCCGCTGGCAACACGCAGCAAACCCCGCACCAGCGCTACACGGATGGCTTCCAGATTGAGGGCAGCAATACGGGTGTTCAGGCCACGTATCAAACCCGTCCGCTCAACGCAGACCCAGATGCCGCTCCCACAGTCGTTAGTGGTACGGCCCGCCTGCGTCCGCCGCAAGCCGACCAAACCTTTGCGGAATTTGGCATTACGCTAACCCAGTATGCACAGCCCACGCACGACGAAGCCCTGGATACGCGCGGCAACGAGTTGCGTAACGGCAACGATGAGCGCTACCTGGTGCCTACCGGTATTGGCAGCGATATTCAGTACACCGGCTATGTGCCACAGGGCGAGATTCGCTCACAAATTCCGTCGCAAAACGGAGTCTTCACCCTGCCACAAAGTGGTGATGTTCAGTTTGCACCGCCCAACATGCAAGCCGCTGGCCCTGGCGATTCCGCCTACAACAACGCGGGTCTTCTGCTGGTGGAACGCAACGATGGAACGATGGTGGCCGTACCCCAGTGGAATGGAGATGGCGCTCGCACGGAAGGCATGACCCTGGAATCGGGTAGCGCCAGCCGGGTGATTCACGCGATTGCTCCCAATGGTGGCGCCAATATCGCCCTGGATCAACCATACGCTGTCACGCAAGAAGGCGGTCGTCGCTTCATCCAGTTTGACGATGGTACTCGTCAGGACATCATTTCTGCGGATACCGAGCCACAAAACTTCGCGGCGCAAGCGGGTGTGGAAGGCTTCAGCGATACCGTCTACGCAGCCGAAGATACGCGCGCTGCGGGTAACCCAGCCGTACCTGGCTTCGATGGCCAACGTCGTCCCAGTGTCACGCATCCAGATGGTTCGCGTGAAAATACGGTAGACGTGGGTAGTCCTACTACCGATGCAACCGTGGCCGCAGAAGCAGACCGCGTAGTAAATACCCCTGGACAGCCTGGCCAAATGGAGCAAACCAACAACGTGGGTGGCTTCCGGGCAAGCGTGAACCTGGGCGTGGGTATTGGTGAACAAACCGTAATTACTACCAGAGATACCCGGACCTATGCTGATGGCCGGACCATTGAAGACACCTACCGTCAAGATGGTACGCTTACCAGCGAAACGCCGTTTAGGGATACCGCCACCACCCCGCTGACCATTACGGATACCTTCCGTGAGGATGGTACGCGGACTTCCACCACCCCGATGCGGGATACGGCCACCACGCCGATTACCACCACCACCACCCAAACGGATACTTATGACCTCAACCAGACGGGTATCCTCGTGGGCAATCCGGCCACAGGCAACATCTCCTGGAACGATCCAACCCTAGTGGGCCAAAGCACTTCTGCCACTGACCTGGTGGAGCGTGGACCGACGACCGTGGTGACGGATCAGACGGGTGCCACCACCGTGGTGGATCAGTACGGTAACCCTGTCCTGGTGGGTACGGATGTTCAGCGCGGACCCACAACCGTGACCACGCAACAAACCGGTGCCACGCAGCAAACCCTCGCTCTGGGCGATCCGCGTTTGATCAACTCGGAAGTGACGGCGGAAAGTAGCCGACTGATTAACCGTGAAGTGACCCAAGAGCGGGATCAGCGCCTAGCGGTGGCTGGTGCGGCAAACGTGGAAGTGGCCTACGTCCAGAACCTGGGTCGTCCTGAGGCCGCTTGGACCAACGCCGCCACCCAAATCGAGGCGGGCGTTTACGGTTCCATTCCGTTTGCAGCCAATGCTAACTCCACGGAAGTGGGCGCGTTTGGTCGCATTCGGGTACCAGTTGGCGTAGAAATGCGTGAAGTGGTAGATGCACAGACCGGTCAGCCACTTTACGAAACGATGCCGGTTCTGGATGCCAACGGTCAGCAGGTGACGGAAGCCGTTATGGGTGATGATGGCGTTGAGCGTCAAATCCCAGTCAACACCTTCCGTACGAGAGCGGGTGCCGATGGTCAGCCACTACCAGCCTTTGATGGCGACGGCAACCTGATTCCAGAGAACCTGATTCCGCAACGTCGGGCCACCGGTCGGTCGGATGGGGCTATCTTCGGTGAAGTTCGCGTTCCGTTCACCGATGCTGCGCCACAGCTCCGAGGCGGTGTGGAGTTCAACTTCTAGTCCATTCCTTTCCTTCGTTCAATCAAAAAACACCAGTTTTCTTCTTCCTCGTTCATCGAACTGGTACACACCTCAAGGAACACCTCGGTTGCGGTTTCGTAGCCGGGGTGTTGCTTTTAAATAGGGTACAGGCAGCGTGCTCAGTTTTACTGAACGTTACTATCAATGACCCCGTTGCCCAGTGTGACGGTGAGCGTTTGGCCGGTTTCCTGGTAAAGCTTGGGAAATGTGGTTGCAGGGCAGGTAATTTGGTTGGCGGCTACCTGACAGCCCCCCTGACCGAGCGTGGAAACGGTAATCATCAGCGGGCTGTTAGCGCCTGGCTGAAGGGCCTGGCTGGTAACAAAGTCCGTAAAGGTGGCCGGGGGTTGCTGCTGTTTAATGGTGTAGGCGCTGTGGGCCGAACGAAGCTGGTTGAGAAAATCGCGAATGACGGCCTGTTCCGCACTGGAGGCCGGAGCAATGAGACGTGGGAGTGCAACGGCTGCCAGAATGGCCACAATGGCAATGACAATTGCTAACTCAATGAGTGTAAAGCCAGCGGCGCAAGACCGCACACCACTGAAGGGCAGGCAAAACCCCCTGGAGGGAGCAATATTTGCTGGGGCAATGGAACAGAATGGCGGCAATTCGTCTCTCCTCGGGTTGGCTTGGGAGGATGGTATTTGTACAGGCGCTATCGTATTATCGACCCAATGGGTGGCTTGGTTCAATAGCCGTTTTTTTTAAATAAGCGTGTTTGGCAACCCGTTCGCTTTTTTTAGCCTTTTTTAGCTTAATTTAAAGCCTCCGTTGGCGCCAATGTTGCGCTGTGGGAAAGGATCACTGGGAAAGGATCGTTTGTGTGCCACGCCTGTTAATAGCGCCGTTTGGCTTTAAGGGAACGCTTCGCGCGACCGAGGTGGCCCGTACCATTGCCGAAGCGCTGAGACAAAAGTTTCCTTCAGGTGTGGTGGAAATGGAAGGCCGACCGGAGCCGCTGACCCTGGATGTTTGTCCGCTGGCCGATGGCGGCACCGATACCTTGGCCGTGTTGCAGTTTGGCTCACCCCCTGGGCGATTTGTTCAAAAATGCCTCTCTGTTATGGGACCGTTACCCCAACAAACCGTGGAAGCCGCTTATTTGCTGGCGCCAGCCGAAAACATGGCTGTGGTGGAGGCGGCCCAAGCCCACGGGATTCATCACCAGGTATCGGTGACAGCGGAATCGGCACTGAATACGACCAGCTATGGCGTGGGGGAATTAATACGGGCGGCAATACAAGCGTTGAAAGCGCTATCCCCTACGGCTGCCGCGGTGGAACACCCACCCACCTTGGTGGTTACGTTGGGCGGAAGCGCTTCGAGTGATGGGGGGATGGGGTGTTTACAGGCGCTGGGCTACACGTTTTTAACGGCCAACCGGGAACCCTTGCCCGTGCCGATTTCTGGGGCGGATTTGCCACGTATCTGGCACATTCAACCCCCAGCAGAACCGCCTCTGGGCTTGGTGCAACTCCAGGTGGTGGTGGATGTTCAAAATCCACTGCTTGGCAAAAATGGCGCGGTTCGGGTCTACGGTCCGCAAAAGGGGGCTGGGCCGCTGGAAGTGACCTTTCTGGAGGCAGGTCTTGCATACCTGGATGAACGCTGGCGGGCGTTGTGCCGTTTACCGGGGCTGCTTCCGGGGCATCCGGGCGAAGTGTTTTATTGCGCAAACAGTCTGGCGTCAGGCCAAGGGCTGCCGTGGTTTTCGCAGTGGGCAGGTTCGGGCGCTGCCGGAGGGTTGGCATACGGACTACTACACTTACCCGATGTGCGGACGCTATCGGATGCTTCTAAAACCCGGGATGCATCATCGTCGCTGCGGTTGGTGGAGGCGATTCGATCCAACCGGATTCGATCCGGCTTTGAGTGGACCTGTGCGCAGTTACAGCTAGCACAACGTTTGCGGTTGGCCGATGGCTTTGTAACCGGAGAAGGCCGTCTGGATACCACCAGTTGGATGGGGAAAGGGCTTGGCGAGTTGCTGTTGCAGGCGGGCAACCGACCGGGATGGTTGGTGTGCGGCCAGGCCGATGACGCAGTGCGAGCGAATTTACCAGCCAACGTGTTGCTTTCTACCCTGCAACACAACCTGAGTGATTTTTCACAGCCGAATTCCACTGCCCAGCATAGTGAAGGGGCACAGGCGCCATTACACTGCCTGGTGGAGACGTGTTTCCCCGTGGCGCATTTCTTCAATGGGTCTTAGCTCACACTGGGGGGCGTTGCGGTGCACGGATGGACAAAGCAGGCGGTCTGTCGTCGGCAGGTGCGGGTCAATGCGCGTTTTCCTCAACCATTCAACGATGCTTGAACCCAACGGATAGCCCCTGGTACAGTGGCCGAACCCAGTCCAGGAAGCACGATAGCGTAACCCGGTTCAGCAACGAAACCGCGCGCGTTTGCTTCAGGCGCGAAACAGACTGTAAACACTCCTGTTGCACCCGTTCTTCTGCCTGAACGAGTACTTGGTACAAATGCTGTTTAATCTCGCTCAGCTCGGTAAGCCGTTGAGGGGTTAGGGCGTAGTAAATGGCGTCGGAGCCCAATTCTTCGGCGGCGGCAAACAGGGTAATGAGCGTGCGGTTAATGGTTTGTAAATTCCACTGGATGCTTTCCATTTGCAGGTAGGCGGCGGGCAGTTGATGCGCTGCAGCCAGCAACTGTTTGCGAGATTGGCAGGTTTCGGCCTTCAGACAATCCATTCCGCCATTGGCCAGGGATTGATTGAGTGTTTGAATGGCCTGGATGGCTTCCTGCTGTGCTTCTGTCTGCGCCCAGTGCTGGCTGAGTAAATCCAGGGCAAGCATTTGCCGCTGAAACAGCCCTTGCATTTCTTGCTCCAGGCTATGACGGTCCCAGCCTTCCCAGGCTTTACACCACCACTGCGGGCTGCGAGCGCCTGCAAATAGATCAACCACAGCGCCTTGGTTGGACAGGTCCGCAGGACCCATCCGGGATCGGCCTTCCGCCGGAAATAAAACCACGTTGGACGGAGATTCCATCTCCTGAGGCAGTACCGTTGATGGATTTGCATCGTAATGCGATGACATAGAAACTCCCTTGTATCCTCCCACGCCGTCCCAAGGCAGATTGCGTCTGTTGAAAAAGTATCCTTGTCTCACTATAAAAAACAAATTAGCGAGCGTAGAATTGCCTGTGACCGGAACGGATGTGTGAATCGCCTAACCAAACGGATGTTGAATGAATTACCTACAGATATCAGTTTGCAACCCATTGTCTAACCTGCATCATTATGGGCGCTATTATGGACCGTACATCACAATTTGTTAACACAGTGGACAGTCTGGAAGCCATCTCCGCCCACTGCAACCGGTGGGGGGCCAATGAGCCGTATTGGGTGTTTTCGGATTACGCATTGTTAGAGAGCATGGTTTAAGAAAGCAACGTCTCTACGGTACTGAAGGCAAAGCGGCTTGGCCACTTGGGTGCGTTTGTATCCTGGTTTATTGTTAAGCAAAGGTGGCTGTAAGCGGTTTTGCCGTTGTTTGTTCAGCCGGGCTTTCTCTCAGGGCGTGGAGTAAGGGTTCCCACTTTAAGCGCGTTTCATCAGGCATCGTTGGGCTTGTCTGCTGAGTAAGCGCTTGCAGTAAAGGTTGCTTAACCGCCGGAGAAGCCTCTGACAGACGCAACAGCAGCCGTTCCCTGAACGGATGAGCCGGATCCAGCGCCATCACCCATTCTGCTACCACCCTTATTAAACGATCGACGACTGTTTTTACCATCCCTTGAATGAATGAACTCTTC
Source organism: Candidatus Melainabacteria bacterium (assembly GCA_033763415.1). Taxonomy (GTDB): domain Bacteria; phylum Cyanobacteriota; class Vampirovibrionia; order Vampirovibrionales; family JAJTHC01; genus JANRKP01. The sequence continues at coordinate 6,964 of JANRKP010000009.1, forward strand.
AGCGCTTGGGCGGGAATTTCGTTCGTTTCGGTCTGTTTAGCGGCATCCGAAACAGGCGGCGCCGTACTCACCTGGGCTACGGGAGGAGAAGCCGTAGCGCTTTCCAACGGCAAAGCAGCCGCCAAGGAAGCCCTGAACCGTAACTCCAGTGGGCTGTGTGTGGTTGGAGAAGGCTTTAAATAAGCGTTGCAACAGGCTCCAGAAATCACACGGTATTCCTTATTCAACGGATGGTTTAGGAAGATACCCGATGGGCGCATCCGACTGGATGCAAAAGTGTTTGGCGGAATGGGCCAATTCAATGCGGACGCCGTTTAACGGATAGCGGAATGACAAAAAATGCCTAACAATCCCCAAACTTTTTGACACTCTAATATTAAAGGATTGCGCTTGAAAATGGCAAGTAACAACATGTTTCAACGGCCACCCAGAATGATGGATGGCCGTTGACGAAGGCTTTGGGGAGACAATGGTTGGCTTAGCGCGGGGCTATTGGGTGCCGTGTTGCCAGCTATTGACGTAATCGGCCATGGCGGGGGTCAGTTCATCCAGACGCACCCCCATGGTTTGAAGTTTCAGCCGGGCAATGTCGGTATCTAGAGCCTCTGGCAGCGTATGGAGTGTGTTTCCAAGTTGTCCACGGTGCTTCACCAAGTATTCAACGGCCAGGGCCTGGTTGGCAAAGCTCATATCCATGACGCTTGCCGGATGACCTTCCGCCACAGAGAGATTAACCAAACGCCCCTCGGCCAGCACCAAAATCCGACGCCCGTTGCGCAGTGTGAAGGCTTCCACAAACGGCCGTTCGGTCTGCCGATGCTGGGCCATTTCTGCCAACGCTTCCAGGTTGAGCTCAACGTCAAAATGGCCCGCGTTGCACACCAAAGCGCCGTCTTTCATCTGCTCAAAGTGATGACGATCAATCACATGCCGGTTACCGGTCACGGTTACAAAAACATCGCCTACTTGGGCCGCTTCGGCCATGGGCATTACCCGAAAGCCATCCAGGGCGGCTTCCAACCCACGAATGGGATCAATCTCAGTGACAATGACTTCGGCGCCCAGGCCCTTGGCCCGCATAGCAACCCCTTTGCCGCACCAGCCGTAGCCTGCCACCACCAGGGTTTTTCCGGCCAGTAGCCAGTTGGTGCCGCGTAAAATGCCATCAATCGTGCTTTGGCCTGTGCCGTAACGGTTATCAAACAGGTGCTTGGTTTTGGAATCGTTCACGGCCATAGCAGGCCAGGGTAGTTTGCCATCTCGCGCCATGGCTTTAAGCCGGATGATGCCGGTTGTGGTTTCTTCCGTGCTGCCAATCATCTCGCCCATCCAATCGGGCGAACTTTGCACCAGGGTGGCAACCACATCGGAACCATCGTCAATAATAAGTTGTGGCCGGTGTTCCAGCGCAATTTGGACGTGTCGGTTGTAGGTTTCCACGCTTTCGCCCTTAAGCGCGTATACGGAAATGCCGTAATCCACCACCAGAGATGCCGCCACATCATCCTGGGTACTAAGCGGGTTCGAGGCGATCAGTACGCAGTTTGCCCCACCGGCCTGAAGTACCCTGGCCAGATTGGCGGTTTCTTTTGTCACATGGCAGCAGGCCGCCAGCCGCAGACCTTTTAAGGGTTGTTCTTTTTCAAATCGTTGGCGAATGCTGGCCAGTACGGGCATATCTCGGTCGGCCCACTCAATCTGGCGTTTACCGTCTGGCGCCAAGGCGGCGTCTTTAATTTCACACGGAATCGAAACAGTGGTAGGCATAGGAAAATACTCCAAAGCAGGCGATACGAAAGCGAACAACGTTTTGCTTTAGGCGGTAAGACGCGCCAACAGCAAACCAGTACAGAGAACAGCAGGGCTTGCCCAGGCAACGCCCTGTAAAAGACGCCAACACTGTACACGACCTTCCCCTATTGTCAGCCCTCAAGCGCGAAGCTCAAGTAGCAAAAAAGTAGCCAATACCTGTCGGCGCGTTAAGGGAAGACGCAGCCTGGCGGCGACAAAAAGCCAAAAAATAAGGACTGCCCGAGTAATCTCTGAAACAGTCCATACAGTTCCCCTCAATGAAACTTAGGAAAACTCAAAAAATAAATCTGTTAAAGCCTAAAAACGACTATAAATCAGCGTTTTTAGTTGGAAATGCATCTTGGAAGTCAAAAAATTCACCAGTCAACTGGGCAAACAACATGCAGTTTAAAAAACTGAGCTTATGGCGCAAGTTCAAAACTTTAGGAACATCGCTCTCACTTAAGGAGGTCAATAAGCAGTTCAACAGGGAGAATTGCTTAACTCGGATTCAAGCCACAAGCTGAAATCGATGTGTGACTTTCATTAAAACAAAAACATCAGTTTTTAACAACAGTCAATTTGAAGGATTTTTTTATTCAACTTAGGTTTCAAATTTTACCACTGAGGCAGTAGCGGAAGCAACTGCCGACCGTAAAACAGGCTAATGAGCGTGCCCAACACCAACGCGGGCCCCAGGGGCATATAGGTTAGGCTGGCGGGATTTTTACGCAGGCGTATTAAAAACAGCACCAGCATCAGCAAGCAAACCCCAATGCTGCCCAGCAAAATCAAGGGGCGAAAGCTTCCTTCCAGCGGCAAGGCGCTTAAACCCAGCGGTAAAAAAGCACTCAGCAGGGCACCAGCACCCAACGTCAGGGTGGTGTAGTCTTTTCGCTGAAACCACTGGTAGGCCAGCATTGGCAGGGCCAAAAGCGCTTGCGCTAAAAAACCCAATACAAAGGCAATAAGGGTGCCTTGCCAGCCTAAAAAGGCGGCCACACCCACCAACAAATGTGTATCGCCACCGCCAAAGCCATCCTGGCCTACGAGAAGCCTGCTTAAAAGGTTAAGGCCTGTAAACAGCCCGATAATGCCCGCCGCCCCAATCAGGGCAGAGACAAACATGGCTGGCCACTCTATTCCAAAGGCGCTCATCGTGCCGGAGATCAGCGCCGTGGTACCCTCTCCCAGGTTTAAAAAATTGTACAACAGCCCGGCGGGGACCAAAGACCAGGAGTTGATAAAGTATATTTCGCTCGTGCGCCAGTCCGTAATGGTAATAACAACCAGGTTGGCTACCAAAAACATAAGCAATGGCGTATGCCAGCCCACGCCAAAAAACGCCACCAGCATCACAAACAACAGTCCGGTAGCCAGTTCGGTGAGTGGGTATTGAATGCTGATGGTGGTTTTACACTGCCGACACTGGCCGTTTAGCAACAGGTAGCTCAAAACCGGTATGTTATCCCACGGTTGAATGGGTGTTTTACATGCAGGGCAGTGGGAAGGCGGCGTGACGAAAGACTCTTCTGCAATAAGCCGAAGGGCCATGACGTTTAAAAAGCTGCCAATGACCAGACCCACAATAAAAGTAAAACCGTACACCCAGGGCTGCCAGGCGGTGTCCATTGTGTTGCAACGCTCCCCAAACTCTATACGGCGGGGGCTGGACGCTTGGCTGGAGCCCGTGGCCGCCTCCCGGAGTAGTTGTTTATATTATCCTAAAGTATGACTCAGCAATCAAACTCAGCAATCAGTAGTATGACACGCAATCCGGTAGATCGCCTGCGTCAACTGAGGGGTTTCCGGGGCCAGCCTCTTCGTGGATTGTATTGCCTGGGGCTGCACAAGTGGGACCCGTGCATTTTACCGAAGCGGTACTCCGGGAATCAAATCATATCGGTGCTTGGGGCGTTAGCGCGCAGGGCTAACCCGTCGAGAAGACGCAGCGCCCCTTTTACTGTCGTGATCGGTTGGATTCAGTTCCTTGGAGAGTAGACTGAGGGCTTTTCGTAACCGGCGACTGACCTGCATTTGAGAAATGCCGAGCTGTTGGGCAATCTCGGTTTGGCTCATGTCCTCAAAGTAGGTCATTCGAACGACCACCTGTAGCTCGTCTTGCAGCTTGCCTAGGGCTTCGTCCAGCACCAGGCGGCTTTCGCTGAGCTGAACATTCTCCTGGTTGCGTTCATCCACCAGTCGTTCAATGTAAACGGTTTCTTCGCCCGCCTCGTTGACCATAAACTGATCTAAGGAAATCATCTGGCGGCGGCGTTCAATGTCCTGCACCTCGTTAATTTTGAGCACGGGGCATTCCAGCTCTTCGGCAATCTCAATATCGGTGGGGGGGCGTCCGTAGGCTTCTGTCAGCCGCTGGACAATCTGATTCATTCGGTAGTACAGCTCATACATTTGCCGAGGGGCTTTGATCATACTGGCTTTGTCGCGCAGGTAATGCCGAATTTCTCCCGTAATGAAGTAGGTTGCGTAGGTTTTAAAGCTGGTTCCCGCCAGAGGATTGAACTTGTCCATGGCTTTGAGGAGTCCAATCATACCCACCTGGACCAAGTCTTCCACAGGGTCGGTGCTTCTGCGCGCCAAGCCGTGGGCTAGCTTTTTAACGTAGGGGAGAATGCAGGCTGCAATCTGCTCTCTCAGGCTGTGTCGCTGAGAATCTTCGCTGGGCAACGTCAGGTATTGCGTCAGCAAATCCTCCAGGGACTCATTAAACACGTCTTTAGACAAAACTTTCACCGTGACGACGAGGCTCCACTAGGGTTGGAAAAGATCTGACAAGGTTAACTGGCTGGAAATGTTTAAAAACTGCTCTCGCTCTGGTATCGGCTCATTTTGGGCGGACTTGATGATTCCCAACCAACTGAATGACGCTTCGCAAAGACTTGGGAAGTCGGGGTCTCTTATAGTAGTATCACAGGAGAAATCGTATCAAAGTGGTCGCGCTTCTCTGCCCGCCTGTTTGTATACGAACCCATTTTGTAGAACGGCCTTTGTTGTTGAATGGTTTTGAAGAAACGCCTGGCTTTGAGGCTTTCGGTTCCTGTGCGGTTTGTTTCTCTCTGGAGTATGTTTGAGATGGTTCAGTCCCCGGTTAGTCCATGTCCAGCCAACACATGCCCAGCCAACGCTTCCTCAGGCAGTGCTTCCTCATCGCCCGATACGCCACAACTGGAAGCGTCTCCGCAAGGTGCTAAGCGAACGATCTTGATTGCCGAGCATGCAGGATTTTGTCACGGGGTCAAAAAAGCGGTTAACCGCACCGTGGAGGCGAATAATCAGACTGAAAAGCCGGTCTATGTCCTGGGGCAGCTAATTCATAATCAGCAGGAAGTCGATCGCCTGGCTCAAATGGGTATTCAAACCGTACAATCTCTGGAAGAGATTCCTGCCGGGAGCGTGTGCGTTATTCGTACCCATGGGGCGCCGCCCAGCTTGGTGCAGCAGGCCCAGGAGCGCGGCATTGAGGTGACGGACGCCACGTGCCCGGATGTTCGCCTGGTTCAGGATAAGGCGATAGAGCTGGTTCGAGAAGGCTATACCGTGGTGGTGGTGGGTAAAAGTAACCACCCGGAGGTGATTGGCATTCGCGCCTACGCGGAGCAAATTGCCGGTGCCACGGTTGTGGCGGTCAATCATCCTGACGAGGCGCTAGAAGCCCTCAAAAATCTGCCCAAGCGGCGAATTGGGGTGGTCTCTCAAACCACGCAAATGGAAGACACCTTTTTTGATACCGTGCGAGCCTTGTCCAAATTGGCCAAGGAGCTAAAGGTTCATAACACCATTTGTCCTGCCACCTATTACCGGCAGCATGCGGCGCTGGATTTGTCTGCCCAGGTGGATTTAATGGTGGTGGTGGGTGGTAAAAACAGCTCCAATACAACCCATTTGGCCCAAATATGCAAAGATCAAGGGACAGAGACCATTCATATTGAAACTTGGCAGGAGCTGGAAGAATATGCTCCTTTGCAGGTGGCAAGGCGGGTTGGCGTTACTGCGGGGGCTTCTACGCCAGACTGGCTGGTGGATGAAGTGATTGATTATCTGTCTAATCTCTCTTAGCAAGCTATTTTAGCCTGTTTGGCTTGCTTTAGCCACTTGGTTTTCTTGCGATTGGTCACAATTTTTCCTAATTTTCTCCAAAAGGGTTGCGGAGGAATTTTCAGCAAGTAAGGTGATAGTGCGCGGTTCGGTGTGCACCCTCTGGATGTTGCTTAAAGATGTTTACGTCTGATTGCCTCAGGGTTTTGGTGTTTGCCACGCGTGTACCCTTGAAAGGAGTTTTACGTATCGTGTTGTTGAGTTCCCTAATTGATTCCGTTGGCGAGGACGAAGGTCTTCAGCAAGATTTTGCCGCACTGTTAGAAAAGAGTTTCAGCAGTGAGTTGCAGACCGGTGCTGTGTTTCCCGGAGAAGTGTTGAAGGTTGAGAAAGACGGCCTTTTGGTCGATATTGGCGGCAAATATGAAGGGTATGTGCCGCTGAAAGAAATTCCCACCTGCCACAGTCCCGAAGATCTTCAAGCCGAATTTAAACCGGGTCAGGTTCACGAGTTTTACGTGTTGCGCGACCAAGAGGACGAAGTTCGTTACATTCTTTCCGTGCGCCGCGTTAACATGGTGAAAAACTGGGAACTGCTCAATGACTACAAGAACAGTCAGGAAAGCATCCAGGCAACCGTTTTGGGCACAACCAAAGGCGGTATTCTTGCCCAGGTTCTGGGTGTAAAGGGCTTTATTCCGGCCAGCCAACTGCGAGTGACGAAAGCGTTTGAGGATCTCGCCGGAGACGAGCTTCCAGTCAAAGTGCTGGAAGTGGATCGGAACCGCAATAAGCTGATTCTCAGTCACCGTTTGGCGGTCTTTGAGTTGAAATCGGCCATGCGGACCGAGACGCTCGGCAAGCTTTCGGAAGGCGATGTGGTCGAGGGTGAAGTGGTCAAGGTCACCGATTTTGGTGTCTTTGTGGATATCAACGGGATAGATGGCTTGCTGCCACTGTCTGAAATCACTTGGCGCCGGATTAAACACCCGTCCGATGTGCTTCAGTTGGGTCAGCGTGTCACCGTTCAGGTGCTCACCATTGATTATGACCGTCAGCGCATTAGTCTGAGCCTCAAGCGTCTTGAAGAAGATCCTTGGCGGACAGTCGAAGGCCATTTCAGTGTCAACGATATGGTGGAAGGCCGTGTGTCCAAGCAGTTAGCCTCTGGCATTCTGGCGGAATTAATCCCCGGTGTGGAAGCCTACTGCGCATATGGCTCTAATGGTAAGATTTTCCAGCTCGATACGGCGTACCGCTTTGAAGTGGTCTCTATTGCCGTTTCCGATCGTCGTATTACGCTAGAGTATCGCGGACCGGTTGCTTAAGCAGCCGGTTCTGGTGTTCTCAGCGAGATGCTTTGGTCTCGGAAGGGTTGCGAATTGACACCTTGCCCGTTTTCTTGTTAACCTAAGCTTCTTTCAGTAAATTATTTTCTGAAGTTTAAAATAAATTTTTTCACAATCGTTCTTTTTCTTTTTCCAAGATGATTATTTGTGTCAGTGCAACGCACGAACATTGATTTGAAATAGCTTAAAACAGCGAAAGCAATTTGTTTTCTGCGCTCAACCATTCCCAGTTCATAAGGAACCTAAAAGTCATGGCTGCTCCCAAAACATCGGACGCTTCTTCTTCAAACACTCGTGCCATTGTGAGCTGGAAAGGCAAGCAATACCAAGTGGAAGAAGGTCGCTATCTGGATATGGACCGTTTGCCTTATGCCGAGGCAGAGTCTTTTACATTGGATCAGGTACAGCTCATTTTAAACGCGGAAGGTCAGCCAGTGGTGGGTGCTCCGTTTGTAACTGGGGCTTTGGTGAAAGCGAAGGTCTTGGCGCACCGTAAAGATAGAAAACAAATCGTCTTCAAGATGCGCTGTAAAAAAGGGTACCGTCGTAAAAATGGCCATCGCCAGCTTTTAAGTCGAGTACAAATCGAAGCGATTGAGTTTCCAGGCAAATAGGCGTTGGCTAGTAAAAAGCCCTGAAAGAAAACGGTTTTGGCTCTTTCCAACATAAATTCATCAGGAGATTAGCAGGTCATGGCATCAAAAAAAGGTGTTGGTTCAACTCGAAACGGTCGCGATAGTAAGGCGAAACGTTTGGGAGTAAAGCGCTTTGGTGGCGAACGCGTTCGTGCTGGCAATATTTTAATTCGTCAGCGTGGAACGAAATATCACCCTGGGCTAAACGTGGGTCTGGGTAAAGATGATACGTTGTTTGCCTTGGTTGATGGAACGGTTGAGTTTAAAACTTACCGAAAAACCACACTGAAGGTGAACATTGTTCCCCTTTCAGAAGCGGTGTCTTGATTTTCTCGATATCTGTCTTCAAAATCTTTTTTAAGTGAGCTTCATTTTTAACAAGTTTGATTCTTAAGCAGAAGCCAGCGGAAAATGGATCCGTTGGCTTTTGTCTTTGACGAGCCTCTGCGTTCTGTCTATACAGACTCGACACTTCGTTTGAACCCATAGCGGGTCGGGTTATCCAATAGAAGGGCTTTCTTGTCGGCTTCGATCGGCTCCATTTCAATGTTGGCTTCGGGTTGATCCAGGATGGATTCGAGTTCTTCAACCGTTAATTTAGCATGCGGGGCGGCTTCCGTATTTTCTGAGGCGATGCTTGGGTTTAGATAATCGATAGACTCTTCAACTGCGGCCATCAGCTTTTCTTGAAGCTGGGCAATAGTGGGCTCACTGGCAATGAGAGGCGTTTCTTGTAGTTTTTGGTGTACTTCCTGGAGTAGGAGTTTGTAGTCTTTTAGCTTTTGAAGGCTCAGTTCGTAGCAAGTGAGACAGGTACTTGCCTGAAAATGCTGGCTATCTCCGCAGCAACGGCACTGAAACGACGAAACGTTAGAAACTACTGCGTTTACAGCTTCTTCTGGTGCTGTAGTTCCCTTTGGCTCTGTATGGAGAGGGGAGATATTGCTGACCTTATTGTTGAGAGGGCCCAAAGCGCTAAGTGGGACCGCTGGGTTTGCCTGAGGGGTGGGTTTGGCGGAGCCGCCTCTTTCGGTTGGGCTTTTTTCGTTCGGGCTTGTCTGCCGCAGGCAATCCTCCAGATGCTTGACGACGTGGTTTAAGCAGGGCAGACACACGGGTTCTTTTGTTTCCTTGTTGAGCATCCAGTGCCCGCACCAGCTGCATTGCCCCTTTTGGAGACTTTTGAGGAAATCGCTATTTTCTGCGCGCTGGGGCTGTCCAATCAGGTAATAAAGGCCGTCTTCGAGCAGAGAGGCTTCAATGTGGCTCAACTTCTCCAGCTTGCCAAAATGGATGCGCTCTATTGCGGCGCGAATTTGCCGAATTAACTCGTTGTAGCGCAGCGCTTCCATTTCCCGGCAATCCGGGCAAATGGTATGATGGCCAGCCCGCTCGAACGGAATACTGCACTTTCGACAGTTTTGAATGGTGGGCATGCTCTATCCCTGCTTTTACCAGCGGTTCAGCCTGAAATGTATCTGCTAGCGTTTTTAAACAGGCGTTTTTGCGTTGGATGGGGTGCTTACCCATTGATTGCCGCGTATTTTCGGATACTTTAAACGCTCTTTGCTGGGCTGCTGAAGCCTGGCGGCAGTTTGTTTAAACGCGAATGGCAGACACACCCTAACATCGCTTCGGCACGGATTGACCAAAACTGAAGGTTACCGTCTCAAGTTAAGGCACAAGGTTCGTTTGAGGCAAAAATGCAAGCCAGATCACTTCTGCTAGCGGGTTGCCAGCCATTGTAAGGCTGTTTTTAAAACAGTCTCCGCATCCACAGCGCCTTCTACCGGGTTGGTTGCCAAAGATTGTTGAAAACTGTCCCACACTTCGGCTTCGCTGTAGCCCAGGGAGAGTAAAACGGCCTCGGCGTCTTGATAAGCGGGGGTCCGTGGCCAATTGAACCCTGCTGCGCTCTCTGAATCGCTGCCCGGTAGCGTATGACCCAACTGGCCGGAAGGATTCAGGCGCTGTCGGGCTGGAGCGGTCTTTTGCCAGGCGGTGAGCTTTTCTTTCAAATCCAAAATCAGCTTTTGGGCCAGTCGTGGGCCGACCCCCTTGGCGGCGGTGAGGGCCTTATGGTTTTGACTGACGATCGCCTGGGCAATTTCGCTTACGGAAAGCGCCGAAAGGATGGCTAGCGCCACCTTTACCCCAACCCCACTTGCTCCTTGCAGCAGTACAAATAAATCTCGTTCCTCATGCGTCGGAAAGCCAACCAGTGTCCACTGTTCTGGGCGAACAACCATGTGCGTGTAAAGTTGAATGGGGCTTTCCACGGGGTGGTGCGCCATTTGCCCCAACGCACGCTGGCTGGTCAGGGCTTGGTAGCCCACGCCGTTTACCTCAACCATAACGAACGCGTCTTCGGTTAGGGGCAGTAAGCCATAGGCTTTGAGAACGCCTTGAAGGTAAGTCATCATGAAAGGGGGCGGCTCCACAACAATGAAAGACGGTAACGACTCTATTGTAACAGGGGCCCTTCTGCGTTAGCGTGGCAAATAATTGGGTATCGCAATGGTGCGCCATAAGGAAGTTGCTTTGTTGTTTACTGCAAATGTCGTTCGCTCACAATCTTTTTATGGAGCGCCTCGCTTTGGCGCTGCGACACTGGTTTATCATCCAGAAAATACTTTTTTTGAACGCCCGGCGCAAGTTACGTTTACGTTAAACACGCTTGCCCCGGATGGCATGGTGCAATATCAGGAGGGAGGGAGTTACTCTAAACCGATTGTGGACCCCAGGAATGATGCCATTGCCTGGCAAACGCATCGCTTCCGAGAGGAAGTTCACAGTGGGAGAGAACGCCTATGCGAGGCCATTGCGCCAATCCTCGAATCCTTACAGTGGTCTCGAAACGAAGGCTACCAGGCGGCGGCTGATTTTCCGAAGAAAGTGTTGGGCTATTTGCTGAAAAATCAGGATCGCTTGATGGCCCTGATCGAGCAGAAACGGGTCCCGCTCAAGTTGGAGCCTCTTGGCAAACCGAAGGATGACGACTGGGAGGTTTCTGTCACCGTGCCCATTCCCATGCCGTGGCGATTGCCGAAAAAAGCATCTGTCGATGCCGCTTCGGCGGACAGGTCCGCGTTCAATGCGCTGGAATCCAATGCGCCAGAACAAACGTATACGCTGGATGATCTGCTGGAATAACGCCATACATCCAGGCCTGGTAAGCCTTAAGCGAAAGCCCCTCCCGCAAACAGGTTGGCCGACTGTTGGGCCGGTGCAAAAATCTCTGCGGTTACCTGGCGGATAAACTGAAGCGCTTCGAGATCTCGATTGATGGCGTGCTTCAGGCTCATCAGTTGGTCTTCGCTCATCTGCTCCAGGGTTTCGGGCTCCATGGCCCCGCCGTGCTTTTCCCAAAACACGCGGTAGAGCTTTTGTTCTAAATCCCCGTAGCCGGGCAAGCCCGAACGAAACGATAACCAATGGTGCAACTGATGGGCCATAAATCCCACGGTAAATAAGGGATCGGTGAGCACGAACACGCCATTGTCAAACGAGCAATGGGGACGCTGCTCCACCATTTTAAGCAGGGTGACGAGCAGATCGTACTTTTTGCCCTGTCCCGGTGGAATAAACCCTGCCTGAAAGCCCAAACTGGCCAGTGCGGTCAGCAGGAGTTTGGTGCCCATACTTACCACATAGACGGGCGTTCCTTGCGATTCGATCACTTGGCGGAGCTGTTCGGCCTGGCGGTGGTTGAACCGCACGATCAACTTGGCCTTATCGGCCACGCCTTGCACGTGCTGCCGGTTTTCGGCTACGCGCTTAAAGCAGTCCATAAACGGGTTATGGTGCCCTTCGTGGGAAGTCTGGCCACCCCCAAACGAGGACTGTCCTCCAAACGGTTGCATAACGATGTACGGCCCCCAACACAGGAAATTTTTTGGATTCAGACCCCAGCCGTATGCCTGCACGGCTGTCACTTTTCATTTTTGAGTCGCCGCGCCTTCCCCTGATAGAAGAGAAAGACGGGCCCAGATCGATGAACGTCGCTATTGGTATAAAAACCAACGCAAGAAGCCTTGTGCCAGAAATGCGCCAGAAAGCCTCCCGAACAAAATCAAGAGGCTTAACCGGCAAATGGAATCTATGGCCGAGCAGTGCGCGGTGTTAGTTGTTTCGGTTACGGCGACAGCTTTCCTCGTCTTCGTCTTCTGCGCTGTCGTCATTCTCTTCGGACTCTTCGACGTCTTCAGCGTCTTCGGTTTCTTCGGTCTCGTCGGTTTCGTCCACTTCAGCCGTATCGCTTACGGCTTCTGTTTCGTCATCGTCAGTGTTGTTACTCACGTTGTTGGCAGTGCTGCCGCTGTTGTTGTTGGCGCTGTTTGTGCTGTTGGTGCTACTGTTACAGCCATTGTCGTTGTCTGTGTCGTTGTCGGCGTCATCATCTGCTGCGGATGCATTGTTATTATTGGTATTGTTATTGGTAGACGTACCACTGGTGCTGTTGGTTTGGCCTGTAGAACTGCTGCCTGTGGAACTGCTGCCCGTATTGTTGTTTTGGCTGTTGCTGTTGTCGTCCGAGTCGTCAGTGTTATTGTTGCTGTCATTGCTGGAATCCAGGTTGGCCTGAACGCCACTGCTGTTGTTATTGCCAGTGCTGCTATTGCTCGAACTGTTGTTGGCGCTGTTATTGGTCGTAGCAGGAAGCAGGTTCCAATCGGTTAAAAACCGCTGAATGAGTTGTCCTTCGGGGCGATCTTGGTAGTCCTCCCACACGGTGGACATGTCCTCAGCCAGGCGTTGGGCAAAGGCCCGTTCGGTGGGGTTGCTGCCGCTGCTACTATTAAGGAGCCATCCGGCCAACTGACGGTTTAGTGTGCCGTCTTCTTCCTGAAGTCCGGCATTGGCCAAGCCGTGGCTCAGGGCGGTTTGTCGGGCGTCGTCTAACTGGCCCAAGAACATGGGGTTTAACAAGCCCGTGGATCGCAAGCTGCCTTGATCCACCAGTTTGGCGTATAACACTGCCACTTCGTCAATCTGCTCCAAATCGCCACGCATAAAATAGCGCTGAAAGGCCCCGTTCAGTTGGGTTTCGTTAATGGCGCCATTGCTCAGTGCGTCCTGAATGTTGGTTAAATCTGGCTGCGAGACGGCGTAATCATCGTCATCCGGGTTCAGTTGCGCGGCGCGGTCCGTCTCGTACTGGGAGACGTTCAAGGCATCACGCACCATATCCAAAGCCGGGTTTTGCGGTCCAGTGGCCCCGGTGCTTCGGGTCAGCAGCTCTTGCAGCATCGTATCGAGCGAAAGATTGTTGCTGGGCACCACCTGGTTGTAACGGTTGTGCAGTGTCATGAGCTGTTGCATCATCGATGTCATCTGCCAGAGCAGATTCATCTGCATCATAAACATTTGGGCTGGCACACCGTTGTTGTTTAACTGGGGCGGTGCGCCCGGCATGCCAGGCAATGGGGGTACTTGCAGCGGGGGCGTTGGTAGGGTGGCGCCAGTGATAAAGGGATTTTGGCTTCCGGCCACTCCCATTTGGCCTAAACCGGCTTGCCCCAGGTTATTTTGTGGCAGCATGGTTTGCGATCCACCGCCACCCATCAGGTTGGCTTGCAAGCCTTGCGTTCCACCACCGGCATAGTAGCCTCGGGCCACATTCATACTGTCAGAAATCAGCCGGTTTACCTGCTGATTGAGTGAGCTGCCAAAGTAATTACCCGAAAACGACATAATGCTACCGTCTCCCCATATCGTCGTGTGGTCCTGTGGTGGTCAGTGTTGCTGGTTTAATCGCTACCTGTTCAAGCGTTGTTTGGCGGCCATAAAAGAGGCCACCTGGCCTGGGGCCGATTGCGCTGTCAGGATGCAGAATGGTTTTTATAGAATTCGGGCTTTCTGAAAAAATCTTTACCCGTTCGCCAGTCGAGTTTTCAGAGAAATGCGTTCAAGGCGATCTCGGCGGCGGTTTGGCGGGGCGACAGTTACAGTTTGCTCACTTTTTGGTCGATAGCAACGGGTGTGGTGTTTTGCGCACGCGTGACGTGGACCCTAAAACCCGTTACACTGGAACACAACACGGCAACACCGCCTGTTGGCATAACACCTTACGTGGGCGTGTGTTTTTCCGCCGCGTGTTTTTTCAACAGGCGTTACAGTTTTTCGCCAAAGCTTCTCAACGCTGTGTGTGCTGATGGAGGCGCTTGAACGTCGTGTCGAACGAGCCATTTCCTAACCCAGACGCCCTGCCGGAGGATCCTGCTGCGTCCACGCAGGCCTCTCCCGAGGAAGGGACGACTGCTTCGATTGCGGTGCCCACAAACAGACCACTTCCAGGTGGGGGCGCTGTAACTGGCGCTGCTGGAGACGACAGGTCTCAGGCTAACGAAACTACAGCCATTCGTGCCGCCAAAGAACCGGCGCCGTGGTGGAATACGGCAGGCGTGCTGCTGATGTGCGTGTTGGCGTTGGCCATTTTTTGGGCCATTATTCAAACTTTTCTGCCTGCGCTGGAAATGTTGTCGCCAGAATATCAGGCGGCCAAGGCAAAACAGATGGCGACCGAGGCGAAAGCGGGGGCGGATTTCCAATTCAACCACCAGGCGGCGGAACGCTTTGTTGGCCTGACGGAGGTGTCGAAAGAAACCATCCAGAGTTTGTTTAAGGACAGTTACGGAAATCCCATTCTCGTGGTGTTTAGTTCGCCCATGTGCCACGATTGCCAAAAAATGGCCCCAACGCTGGCCCGACTCAAACAGACGTTTCGTCGGGTGCGCTTTAAACAGTACGAAACCACGCAGCAGCGTGAAAATGCGGACGTGTTTCGGGCTTTTCAGCCAGCCAGTACGCCGATACTCGTCTATATCTCTCCGTTTGGCAAGATCTTAGACGTCTACTACGGCTTTCAGCCTGATCAAAAGCTGGAAGCATCTCTCAAGGCCTTGGATGCAACGTTCGATAACCCACTGAGTACCCTGCCAGCCAAAGAGCAGGCCCGCATTCGGGGTGAAATTCCGCCGGTGTTTCCAAAAGAAATGCTGGCCGAAGAAACCTCAGAGGAGGGAGGGGCCGTGAACGACGCTGTTTCTGGCATGCGACTGCCCGCCAATGCCACGGCGCAAATAGCGCCCCAAGGTGCTTCTGGGCGATAAATCCACAAGCTACACGGGGTCGCACTAGGTGCACTAGAGGCGACTTAGGCAACCGTCTTTGTGTTTGGCCCCCTTTGTGTCTGGCCTTTTGTGTGTCTGAAAGTGTTGCTCGGCCATATGTCGAATCTTATCGAAGCCTTGTTCATACAACGGGTCCTGAACCCGGAACCCGGCCCCGTCTTGTTGTTATCGTTCCTGGGCGGGGTACTCAGCTCGTTACTTCCCTGCACGTTGGCAATGGTACCCGTCATGGTGGGTTACATTGGGGCGTATGGCTCACTGAGCCGTTGGGCTGTGTTTCGTCAAGCCTTGTTGTTTGTGCTGGGGAATGCTTTGGTGCTCTCCGTATTGGGGCTTACGGCCGCCAGCCTGGGCCACACCTTAACGGGTATTACGGCTCCATGGCTGCTGGCTGCTTTAGGCACGGTGTTGGTACTGGTGGGCCTACAGTTGCTGGACGTGTTACACCTTCCCTTGCCAAGCTTTGTGAAGCAACTGCCGGATCTATCCGCGCTGCACCGTGCCGGACTGGGCTGGCTTGTGCCTTTGTGTATGGGTGTTGCCTTTGGCCTTAGCAGCTCTCCGTGTGGTACGCCCTACCTGGTGGGTATCCTCAGTTTGATTAGCCGAAGCCAGGCGGTATGGTTGGGTGGGGCCAGCCTGTTTGTGTATGCGCTGGGTCAGGGTCTGCTACTGGTGGTGGTGGGGGTGTTTACCGGCCTATTACAGCACCGAGCCCGTTTACTAAACCTGTCTCGACTGCTCAATACGTTGAGTGGGCTTATCTTTATTGCTTTGGGGCTTGGCCTGCTGGTTCAATCCTTCGGGTGGCTGGGCTAGTCCGTGTCAACCTTGTTAATCTGGCAAAGGCATACATAAAAGGCCTACACAGGAAAAAACCGCCCGGTGGTTCAGTCCATCCAGGGCGGTTCTTGCTTGTTTTAATCAATAACGAAGTATGACGGTCGCTACGGGTTGACGCTGACGGATTGATCCAGCAACAACGATAGCCGAGAGCCAGTTGGAATCACCACGTCTTTTCCCTTGCGAGCCACTGCGTAGGTCAGGCCTACAATACCGCCCACGCCGGTTCCTAACGCGGCGCCCGTTCCAGCGGAAACCCCTTCAAGCACCCCAAATGTAGCCGTACCCAACAGAGCGCCAATGCCGGTGGCACCGCCTGCAATGGCCACACCAGTTAGCAGATCTTTAGTATAGCTGTTGCCCTTTAACACACCGGTGTCGTCTTTGGTGACAATGTGCGCGCGGATGGGAATGCTGTTATTGTCTGGCGTTTTAATGCTGAAGAAACGGACTTCCACCTCACCGTGCTTGCCCATCCGGCCAGAGGGGCTGACCGCGGTTACCTGACCGACCACTTCGCTTCCGGCGGGAATGGCCACCGCGTCGTTGAGAAACACATCGTTTTCCAACGTGCCGGTAATAGGGTCTCCCAGGTGGTTAGAGAAGGAACTAACAGGTTGATCCAGCTTAACCAGTAGATTGGTGCCCTTGGGTACGGTGCTTACCCTTCCACGAAGCGCCATTTCAGAGCCCACGGCGTCATTATAGGCATCGGTACTGGTGCTGGAATTAATGGGGCTGAGCTGCACCAAATTTTGGGCCTCTACGGATGCTGCCATCCAGGGCATCACGAGCAGCGCACTCGCGGTAAACAGAGTCAAAATGGAACGGAGACTCATCGGTAAAGATCCTCCCGGGGCATACGGTTGAAATACTCTCTATTCTTTGTGCATGGCTTGTTTTTTGAGATAAGGAACAACAGGCAGCGAATTCAAAAAATAAATCCTCCGCCTGGGGGATATTGTAACGAATTTTATTATAAGTCTAAATATTTCAAAACGTAAAGCATTTGGAGAAAGTCCAAAAACAGTGGGTGGCTTCCAGGCCCGTTGCGCTGTAAAAATGCAGGATAAAAAGCCCAGCCAGTGCGGGCATTCCATATTTTTACCGGTAGTCTTTGGCCGTGAGGAGCACGACGAGTGGGATTGAGACAGAACTGCCTAGGCAGATTGCAGAGCGACGCTAAACTGTTTAAGCGCATTAACAATGCGTCCCGCCGCCTGACCATCCCCGTAGGGGTTGGCTGCGTGCGCCATGGTCGTGTAGGCGTTAGCATCGGTGAGTAAGCGAGACACTTCTTCCAGGATGGTCTGCTCGTTGGAGCCCACCAGTCGAACCGTGCCCATGGTAACGGCCTCAGGGCGCTCGGTTTCGTGGCGAAGCACCAGGACCGGTTTTTCAAGAGAAGGCCCCTCTTCCTGAATTCCGCCAGAGTCGGTCAAAATAAGGGTGGCTTGTGCCATGAGGCGACAAAACGGCTCGTACTCCAGTGGCTCAATCAAATGGAGACGCTCCAGGCCGCCCAGTTCGGCATGCACGGTTTTAAAAACATTCGGGTTTGGATGCACGGGCAGCACCATTTCAACATCGGGATGCTGTTGCACAATCTGTCGCAGGGCACGACAGATGGATTCGAGCGGCCGCCCAAAGTTTTCTCGACGATGGACGGTAACCAATACCAAGCGCCGTTCAGGGTTTAGGGCAACCGGCAAAGGGGCTGTCGACGGCTGGGCCAGTGTATAAAACAGCGCGTCTATGACCGTGTTGCCGGTGAGGTAGACCCGCGCCGGGTCGGCTGCCATTTTCAGCAGATTGTCGCGGCTTTCTGGCGTTGGAGCAAAAAACAGACTGGCCACATTGTCGGTCACCACGCGGTTAATCTCTTCCGGAAAGGGATTAAACCGGTTGTAGGTGCGTAAACCCGCCTCCACGTGCCCGACGGGAATACGGAGGTAAAAGGCGGCCAAACTGGTCGCCAGGGTGGTTGTGGTGTCTCCGTGAACCAGAACGACATCGGGCTGATGCGTGCTCAATACCTGCTTCATTCCGTTTAGGACGGCCGTGGTAATCTGGAACAAATCTTGGTTGGGCTGCATCAGGTCAAGGTCAACATCCGGCGTAATGTTAAATAACCGTAGCACCTGGTCGAGCATCTGCCGGTGCTGGGCTGTCACACAAACCATAGCATCGAACCAATCCGGTGCCTGGGCTAATGCTTGAACCACGGGCGCCATTTTAATCGCCTCAGGACGGGTTCCAAACACGGTCAGCACTTTCAAACGGCTTACAGGAAGCCGATCGGGAGCTAGAATGTTTTGAAACGAAACAGGGTTGGACACGGCAGACTCAAACACGCTCTAAAAAATAGGCAAACCAAACCGGAAAAACTTACATCGGCACCGATTGTTGTAAAATCCACAAGGCATAGACCACAAACAACAGATAGAATACCCCGCCCAGCATAAAGACCGATGCCGTGTGCTGTTGCGTGCCACGAAAAGCCCATAGGTACATCACGGCCGACGATACGAGGCACAAAACCACACTGACCATGGCCTGCAGATTGAGTTGCCAACTGGTGAGCGCCAGCCCCACTGCCGAGGGAATACAGCTTTGAAACACCATTGCCCCCGTGATGTTGCCCAGGGCAAGGCTGTCTTTCTGCTTGCCAATCCACACCACGCTGTTAAACTTTTCGGGCAACTCCGTGGCAATGGGCACAATAATTAAGCTCAAAATAAGGGGGTTTACGCCCAGTGCGCTGGAAATATGGCTGATTTGTTCCACAAACTGGTGTGCCAGTAGCACAATGCCCAACAACCCTACCAGGCTTTGGAATACAATCAGCCCCGTGTGTGGGTGTGCCGCCTTTGGATGAAACATAAGCGGCTCTTCCAAAGCCTCCCCTCCATCGCTCGCGCCCCCTTGAGAAACGGTTTTGTAAACATACCAGGCATACAAAAGCAATAATGCGCCGGCCAACACATACTTGAGGATGGCTGGCAATGGCACAACACCGGCCAGCACCGATAATCCAAAAGCCAGAAAGAAATAGCGAAAATCGCGCTTGATGAGCGCCGTGTTGAGCGTCATCGTTCGGGTGCGCTTTCCGCAACGCGCAAAATAAAAGACAGCAAACCCGGTTACAAATAATGCCAATGTGCTCAGTAAAAACGGGGCCCCTAAAATAGCGCCAATACCAATCGCTTCTCCCTCTGAGGCACTGAGCGCGCCTTGTTTCATCGCCCCTTGGTTCATTAAGCCCGAGACGATAGCAATAATGGGAACCAACGTCTCGGGGAGCGCCGTACCTACAGCAGCTAAAACACTCCCCACGGCCCCTTCAGAAAGGTGAAACCGGTGCCCTAACCATTCAATGCCGTTGGTAAACAGGGTACAGGCAAACACAATCAAGAAAAGAAGCACAACAGTAATAAGACTGGAGGAAAAAAGGTCCCCAGCCGCAAGAAAATCCATAGTGTAAAACCTTTATCATCCGTTTTTATTTAGGATGGTGTAAGAGCCGAGCGCGAGTAGCATTAGGCAATTTCGGTTCGCGGTGTTTTGTCTGGGAGGATCACCACTTCGGCCGTTGATTTTTTCTCTACCATTTCTGGTGTAATGACAATTTGCTGAATGTCATCACGCGAAGGCACTTCATACATAACATCTAGCATCAGCTCTTCCACAATGGAGCGAAGGGCTCGTGCCCCGGTTTTACGTCGCATTGCTTCTTTGGCAATGGCAACCGCGGCCTCGTCTTCAAACCGTAAGTCCACGTTGTCCATGGACAACAACTGTTGATACTGTTTGAACAATGCGTTTTTCGGCTCTTTGAGAATCTGAACCAAGGCATCTTGATCCAAGGGGTCCAAAACCGCATACACGGGAATTCGGCCAATAAACTCAGGAATCAGGCCGTACTTTAAAAGATCTTCAGGCTGTAGGTCTTTCATCATCCGGGCGGCCATCATCTCGCGTTCGTAGGCGGTTTTAGGCAAATTGGCCCCAAAGCCAACCAGCTTTCCGTCGCTTACGCGAGATTCCACAATTTTTTCTAACCCACAAAAAGCACCACCGCAGATAAACAGTATGTTTGTGGTGTTAATCTGTATAAACTCTTGGTGCGGGTGCTTGCGGCCACCTTGTGGCGGCACATTGGCAACCGTGCCCTCAATCATTTTCAATAAAGCCTGCTGCACGCCCTCTCCCGATACATCACGGGTAATACTGGGGTTTTCAGATTTGCGGGCAATTTTGTCAATTTCATCAATATAAATAATGCCACGCTCGGCCTTAGCCGCATCATAATCGGCTGCTTGGTACAGCCGCAGCAGAATATTCTCAACATCATCGCCAACATAGCCAGCCTCGGTCAGCGTGGTTGCATCTGCTACCGCAAAAGGCACCTCTAAAAGTTTTGCCAAGCTTTGGGCTAGTAACGTTTTACCAGAGCCCGTGGGGCCTACCAGAAGAATGTTGCTCTTCTGAATTTCAACAGCGTCACGGTTATCCTGGTTGGAAACCATATGGTTAATGCGCTTGTAATGATTGTAAACCGCAACCGATAGAACCTTTTTTGCATCAGCCTGACCGACCACATGCTCGTCTAAAAACGATTTGATTTCTGCCGGAATGGGTACCTTGGTCAGTTCGGGTGGAGCGGCAGCCTTTTGAGCATCGTCTTCTTCGTAGAATTCCTCGTCTAGAATCTCGTTGCAGAGCTCAACACACTCGTTACAGATGTATACATCTGGTCCTGCAATGAGTTTTTTGACTTGATCCTGGGTTTTGCCGCAAAATGAGCAGCGCAGCAAGGAGTCTTCTTTTTTAGCCATCTCCACAGTTCCTCCAAGAAGCCCAGGTGGTTAATGCAAATACGTTGCTATAACAGTTATGAGTGCTTGTAAAACCAAATTTACACACGGGAAGCATTGTATTTCTATCATACCGAATTTGTACGCGCTTCTTCAACCTTTGTAATGACGCTATCCACCATGCCATACTCCACAGACTCTTCTGCAGACATAATGTAGTCTCGATCGGTATCTTTTTCAATTTTCTTAAGCGTTTGCCCGGTGTTTTTGGCCAAAATGTCGTTCAACATACGCTTCATGCGATTAATCTCGGCTGCTTGAATCTCAATATCCGTTGCTTGACCTTGGGCACCGCCTAAAGGCTGGTGAATCAGCACTCTGGAGTGAGGCAATGCAAATCGCTTCCCTTTGGCACCGGAAGAAAGCAAAAATGCCCCCATACTGGCCGCCTGACCTAGGCAAATAGTACTAACATCAGCCCGAATGTGTTGCATCGTGTCATATATCGCGAACCCTGCCGTCACACTCCCACCGGGGGAGTTGATGTAGAGCATAATATCTTTCTCGGGATTTTCTGAATCCAACAGCAGCAACTGAGCAACAATTAGGTTAGCGACATGATCATCAATAGGCGTACCCAGAAAAACAATTCTTTCACGCAACAACCGAGAATAAATGTCGAAAGAGCGTTCCCCACGACTGGATTGCTCCACGACAACTGGAATATAGGCTGTCGGGTGTTGCTGTTGTGGATACATCATGTCAGAACCTCTCTCTAAAATAATTTCAATTTGTTAAGCGTCAAACAAAACAAGAAAACTGGTTATCGTCAACCAACACTACTCTACTTCAAGGACTTCAAATTCTTCATCCTTCAAGCTGCTGGCTGCAATAGCAGTGGCCTCTGTCGAAAGTGTTGTTCCCTCGCCTTGCGTTGAGGCCTCAACATAACGAAAAGTTGATTTCGAAACCAGGAATTCTACGACTTTCTGGGCCAGCACCTGGTCAGTCAGTGCTTGAATCGCGCCTGGATTGTTCGCTAACTGACGCATGATGTTTTTTTCTTCAGTACCACGGACCTGGGCCAATTCGCGAACTTGAGCAGAAAATTCTTCTTCTGTAATAGCAATGGATTCCCGTTTGGCTATCGCGCCAAACACCAAACTGGTCTTAATCCGGTTCTGGGCTTCGGAACGAAGATTTTCCCAAACCGTATCTTGCCCTTGGGCGTCCATAAATTCTTCCCAAGAAAGCCCTTGCCCTTTAAAGCGCTGGTGCAAATCTTCCATTAAAATCCGAGATTCACGATTAATCATAGAAGCTGGAATATCTACACTGGACTGGTTGACTACCGCTTCAATGACGGCTTTTTGCTTTCGAAACTCATTTTCTGCGTCTTCGTTTCGCTGAAGCCCACTGGATATCTCAGCCTTTAATGCATCTAAATTCTCGTAGTTACCAAGTTTTTTGGCAAGCTCATCGGATAATTCCGGCACTACACGACGCATAATTTCATTGATTTTAATCACGAAAGAGGCAGGCTTTGCGGCCAGCGTTGCATCGTGATAATCAGATGGGAAAGTAAGTTCTATAGTAAACTCTTCGCCCAGCTTATGACCCACCACTTGGGCGGCAAATCCGTCGATAAAGTTATTGTTCATTAAATCTAAGCGGTAATTCTTAGCGGAACCACCCCGAATGGCTTCCCCGTCCACAGAGCCGCTAAAGTCAATGTTAACAATATCTGTGGCTTCGGCTGCCCGATCAATGACAGTTTCAAGGCTGGTTAGACGTTCTACCAACTTTTTAAGTTCCGCCTCTTGAGAGCCTTCAGGTTGCGTGAACGGAACCACGTCCACAGCCAATGACAAATCAGGAAGGGTTACTTCAGGGCGAAGCTCTACCTGCGCCTTAACCTGAATTCCACTTTGCAGGTCAAACTGAAATGTCTCCACTTGTGGCGGAGCGACCACATCAAGCTGATGCTCGCTGATTGCATCGGCAAATGCGTGGGGCAGTAAGCGTTCCAGCGCTTCTTGCTTAATCCGATCTTGCCCAACCGTTTTCTCAATCATTGCACGGGGTGCTTTTCCGCGACGGAAGCCCGGAATGTTGACCCGTTGCCCAATGCGGCGACACGCCTTGTTGTATTCCTGCTGCGCATGGTCCGCTTCAATTTCTAAATTGATAACGGCAACGTTTTTTTCTTGTTTTTCAACGGCCACTTTCATTCCGGTATGGACCCCCCTGGGTCTCTGAAACTGAGTCTCTAAAACGAATGCTAGCTTGCTGGCTATAAAAAATAGCGGGAGACGAGATTCGAACTCGCGACATCTTCCTTGGCAAGGAAGCATTCTACCACTGAATTACTCCCGCGTGGTAAACAAAAATAGGTTGTTAGGTACTAATGATATGAAAAAAAAAACCAATTTCAACACTTTTAAACATTTTTTTAGGGTTGTCTGGAAAAATGGATGCTTTTTGCTTTCAGTTCTGAGAAATACGAGTCTCTAGGGTAGGAGTATACTTTCTGAGGCGCGATCTTCGTCATCAAGCCATTGGTAAATACCTTCTAACGTAAGGTTTGGGAGGTGTCTTACCCTCTTTAGACTTGATGTTGAAATATTTGATAGGCACCAATGATAAAATAAATCAGAAGCTCCACCGCATAAAACAAGATGAATGGGTAAAGAGCCTTGTTTTGTATCTATTTTAGAGATTCCATTTTGGATTAGCCCTTCTATGGAATAGAAGTAGCCTAATATAAATCCAGAAAGAATCCCTTGACTTGAGTTTTTAGAAAATGGAGTGGCGCTCTCTATGGGGAACGCCTGATAGGCTTCTTTAAAATTTTGTGAGAGTACTTCAGAGAAACGATTTTTAAATGTTTCGTAAGCCAAATCCATTCCTGGAAGAATACAGCCACCTTTGTATGTAAGATCAGGACCAATCCAGTCAATAGTACAGGCAGTGCCTAAGTCAATAATGCCTACGAACGCTTTAGGATAGTGTTTTTGTACAGCTAGCATATTTGCCAAGCGGTCTGATCCAAGCTCGCCTGTTTGGTAATATGTTGTGTCTATTAATCGGCAGGTCTTTCCTCGGCCGAAAAGCTTAACTGGATTAGAACTTTCAAACACTGCCTCAATAGTTTCTTTAACTGGATGTAACATTTGAGGGTTGCTGTATAAAATACCAATTTCCACAAGGTTAGCCGGATGATAATCTGCTAGATATCCTGTGTTTTCTGGTAATTGGGAGCTTAAATTTCTAAAAGACTCGCCAATCTTGTTTTTTAGAGTGTGAGAGAGGTTGGCTTTATTGATTTGAAGGCTGTCTTCCGGAATACTTCCGTCAGAATCTTTTTGGGAAAAGCCGCCGTAATTGAATCGTTCACTGGAAAGCAGTTCTCCTTTGTAAAACCAACCCCACTTGATAGCGGTATTTCCTATATCTACCACTAAAACAAAATCTTGTTCTTTAGAAAGCGTTTCGTTGCTTTGGGTTACCATTCTTTTCCTTTGATAAATGCCTGAACTGCCTTGAACTGAGGATGGTCGGCCGTCTGTAACCATTCAAAAAGAAGTGATTCTGTAGAAATGATTGGTATTTTTTCAGAAAGGAAGGCCTGAACCGCCCAGTGATGTTCTTTTTCACAACGAGAGGAAATCGCGTCAACCACTACCCAGGGCTGGAAGCCTTGTCTTTTCAGTTGGAGAGCGGACTGGCGAATGCAGATATGGCTTTCTGCACCGGTTAGCAGAATCTGCCGCCGCTCCGGCTCCAGCTGCTGCAAAGCGTCATTTATTGCGGAATCTGCACATAGACCAAACGCAGATTTCTGAAAAATCCGGATTTGTTCCCCACTGAGCCTACTCTGAATCGCTTCTATGGTGGAACCTAGCTTTTCAGGGACCTGCTCTGTTAGCCAGCAGGGTATTTTGAGTTGTATGGCTGTTTGAATTAAGCCGGAAACCTGATAAATTAGTCGTTCAGAATGGTGCAGCACTTTGATGAGACTGGGCTGTAAGTCCATGGAAACCAGTAAACACTGATTTGGACTAAGTTCTGTAAGAGCCATTGTGTTACAACCTTTAAGCCAATTAATGGATGGTGGCGGGTGGATAGTGGAGCCTTTCCTGGTAGGCATTAATTGCTTGTTGTATATCGGTTAAATTATCGTGTCCAAACTTCTCCAGAACAGCCTGGGCTAGAACCACCGCCACCATTGCTTCTGCCACAACGGCGCAGGCTGGAACCGCTGTAACATCTGAGCGTTCAAAGTGGGCAGGTTCTGGCGTTCCTGTCTCCAAGTTAATGCTGTCGAGTGGAACTCTCAGGGTCGCAATGGGCTTCATAGTGGCTCTCACAATCAGCGGAGCACCGGTGGTCACGCCGCCTTCCAGTCCACCAGAGCGATTACTGCCCCGCTTTAGGGTTGTTCGGCCGGATGCATCCGGCGTGTGTGGGTGGATCGAATCGTGAAACTCGTGTCCGGCCAGTGTGGCGCCTTGGTTTCCATCGCCAATGGTGACGCTTTTTACAGCCTGGATACTCATAACGGCTTGTGCCAGCAGGCCATCCAGGCGTCGGTCCCACTGCGTATAGCTACCCAGGCCTGGAATAACGGGTACTACCTGGACCTCAAGCTCACCACCCAGGGTGGTTCCTGCCATACGAGCATCATCAACGGCCTGCCGCATGGCCGCCAAAACTGAATCATCGGCCACACAGCGTAGATCGTTGGCCTCCGCGCGGGACCGGATCGCCGCTAAAGAATCAGGAATACTGGCTTCCGGTACGCTGATTGTCCCAAGGGAGCTGACATGACTGGCCAGGTCCATGCCAACGGCACGCAATAGCGCTTTGGCAAAGCCACCGGCCGCCACGCGTGCGGCTGTTTCTCGGGCGCTGGCACGTTCTAGCGCATCGCGCAAGTCGTTTAAATTGTACTTGTAGTAGCCTGCCAGGTCCGCGTGCCCGGGCCTAGGGCGGACAAACCGTTTCGAGGCGGCGGCCTCTCCGGCCGAGCCTTCGCTTGCCATAACGGTTTCCCAGTTGGCGTGGTCTCTATTTTCAATGAATAATGCAATGGGTGCCCCGGTGGTTTTCTCAAATCGAACTCCAGACAGGCAATCGGCTTTGTCTTTCTCTAACTTTTGTCGTCCACCCCGGCCATAGCCTTGTTGTCTCCGGCTCAAGTCCTGGTTTACAAGCGCCCAGTCAATGGGAACACCTGCCGGAAAGTTGTCGATTAAAACCGTTAAGCCCTTTCCGTGGGATTCTCCGGCAGTCAAAAATCGCATTCAGGGCGGTCTCCATTCAACAGGGGGCAGCGAGCGTTGCTTGCTTCAGTATTTTCAGGTGCGGTAGGCCACATATTCAGCCAAAACCCCTCAGTGCAAACCGATAGAGGGGAACCAATGGGTTGGTGGCTTTTTCGTTTACGATAGGGAATTGTGGTGAGGCGATTGTTTACAAGCCCCAGCACCGGCCCCTAGTTTCTCAGAAAAAATGGCTGAAAAAAAGCCCTGCTCTGGCCCGCTTGCGCGACTAATTGAAAAGTTTTGTAACTTGTTGAGCGCTTCCATAGCGATAATGTGGCGTTAGCGGCGTTTACGCTGCTACCAAACGACCTGACCAGGCTTGATTTGGACGGGCAACATTTTTGGAATAGCAGAGGCACTGTTCGATAAAATTCGGTGAGATTTTTTTAAAATGGTAATGATGCAACAACCGCAGCAGACCCTATTCCCCGTGGCCCCTCCCGCTGTTGCGTTGGCCACTACCAGCCGGAGGCCTGTAACAACCGATGGGACGCCGTGGGCCTATTGGAGAAATCCTGTTGCCGCAGGCCAATTTGTCCAAAATTCAGTTGTCCCAAGCCCAGTTGTCTCAAACACTGGTCTCTCGAACGGGGTTGTTTCGGGGGCCACGGGCTCAAACGGCGTTGTTTTATCCGGCTTGCAACCCCCCGCCATACCAGGCGCCTTACACGTTGTCTCTGGTACGAGTCCTGCCTTGCAAGGCGTTATACCAGCACCACTTGCTACCGATACGCTGACACGAAGAAGCCCCGAGACGAGCATGACGGACTTAAAAGCCTACGCGCAGCAGGTTGCCAGTCGTCCAGGCCCTTACAACGTGGCGCAACTGCAACAGCAGGGTATTTTGGTGGAGGCCCCTTCTCTCGCGGCGGAAGCCGATCCGGCAGTAATGCTAAAAGAAAAATACCGACGCTCCAAGGCGTCTGCCCAAAAGTGGCTTACCCACGCGCCTGGCCTGGGTCGAGATTTACTGTTGGATGCTCTGGGAAGCCTGACCCTGATGACCGGAGGCATGTTGCTGGGGGGTGTTGGTGGAAAAATGCTGCTTTCTAAATTAACGCAGCAGCAGGCGGCGGGCTGGAAAAAGAATCTGTTGGTATGGGGAGGGGCGGCGCTCACCAGCAGTGCAGGATCTATGGCGGGCCTGTGGGCTGCCTGGCAGACCAGCCGAACGCATCAGCGGTTGCAGTGAAGGCGTTCTTGATTTTTGCTGGCTTTATTTTAGGTAGAATGTCGTTGGATGCATTTGCTTTCTGTTTTCTCTTTTTATGGTTACGTTCCTGTGTAATTTGCCTGGCGGTGCGATTGGTGCCCACGTTATTTGATTGTGATACGCAGCGTTTGCAAACACTTACCAAAATTTTGCAAACACTTGGCAAGTGTCAGCGTCCGTGTCGGTTTTTCGTGTGCAGAACAAAGGCGCTGATTGATGGTTGAATGGATGGATGCCTCAGCCCGCCCCAAGTCCTCTATCGGTGCTTCTGTACCCGAATGGAATCTGGCGAGTGTTCATCGCGCCCTGCGGGTTGGTATTTTAACGCGGCGTGTTCAACCTGCCAGCGCCACGGATATAGCTGGATATCGGGCCAGTTTGTTTGCCCAAACCCTGCGAGAGGCCGGGTATGTCGTTCATCTTATTTCGGCAGACGAGCAGACCCCGGTAACCCACCCGGCGCAACCCAGAAGCGCCTTTTACACCTGTGCGAAAGGCATTCACCATCACCGGGTATCGCTGGACGACGTGCCGCGCCCCATTGGGTGGTCGGAACAGCTAAACCACTGGGTGTTGAAGCGAACCACGCAGTGGATGGGGGGAAGCTTCCAGGCCTTTGCCTGGCAGGTTGGCCTGGGACAACTCCTGAGGCACTATCCGATGGATTGCCTGCACGTGATGGATCTGTCGCTTTTGCCTGCCGCGGTTGATCAAACCCGGCTGCTGATTCCGGATCTCTCTCCCAAGCAAAACCTGCTGGTGGATTTGAACTTTCAGGCGGCACGGTGGCTACATGCGCCACAGGAGACAGCCCAATCGCTGTCTCAGGAGCCGAACGTTTCTAGCGAGCATATTTTTGAGCACCGCTGCATCCGCCTATTGCAAAGGCTATATGCTAAACAAAAGGTAGCCCTTACCCTGGAAGACTGGGCCGATGAGCCCGCCGGGCCTGAAGGGCTACAGGAGCGCTGGCGGCAGAAACTTCAGCGGGGGCCCAGCGCCCCGTTGGAGGGGAGTACCCCAGATCGGAACGCCAATCTCATCGGCCCATCTTCTTCCGAAGCATTTTATTCGGTGCCAAATGGTTTTCCGCTGGCGTATTGGCTGGAGCGGCCTATCCGCGCGGATGTTTACCGAAGTTTCGCCGGGCGCCGAGTGCTGTTGCTGTGTTATCCGCAGCAATTACCCTACGATTTAACCGGCATGGACACCCTACTGGAAGCGTTGGCGGCACTGCGAGCCCGTTACCCGGCTCTGCTGTTGTTGATTGTCGGTCCATTGGGAGAAGATCACGCTCCGTTGCTTCAGGGCCGTTTGGCGCAGTGGGCACTGGCGGACCATGTGCGCTTTATGCCCGAACCGATGGATGAAGAAACCATTAACACCTGCCTGCGTGCCAGTGAGCTTTGCCTGTGGCCGCTACAAAACCATTGGCGCACCCAGGAGGAAGTTCCGGCTTTATTTCCCCTGCTGCAAGCCCTGGGTAAACCTCTGCTGGTCAGTGGGGGGTTGGCCCTGGCCGATCGGGTCGCGACGCGCCAGTGTGGACTTGTTTTTCAGCCGAAACAAAGCGCCAGTTTGGCCGAGCAGATTGCCAGCCTATTGGAAAACCCTGTCCTCTGCCAGCAGTTGGGTGCCTCGGCGCAGCAGTGGGCGCAACAGTACGCCAACTGGTCACTGTCTGGCGGGGCGGCGCTCCGCACCGTGTATCGCGGCTTATTGCAACCGAATACACCGCCCGCGTTACAAAAGCAGCCTGTAGCCACGTAAAGTGCAAGCATTTCGGGAGGTTTCCTCTCGGTTGGCGCTGGCTACAGAGAAAGCAACAACAGAAGCATTGTAAATTTGTACGACCGTTCGATCACTTTTATAAAAAAAGAATTTTTTATAAAAACAATAGCAATAACGAATGAGCGGCACGAAGTTCTTTGGGTTTTCGCCGAAGAGGCCTGTTGGCCGCTTGAACAAACGGATAAAAAATAGTTGAGGCTGTCTGGCGTATCGCCTGCTTTAAAACTTTCGGTGGATGGCGCCATCTTCAGTCGCTTAAGTCAAAGGTTAGTCGGTATGTTGGCTGTAGGGGGTTTCTCCCCGATGGCCATAAGGCAAGAAGAGAAACAGGCCCGCCGTTGATGACGGGGTCGGCTACTGCAATGGGAGCGTGAACGACGGCTCCTGGTTGCCAGCAGACGCGCTCTCGCTTTATTTCGGAATCCGTTGGCGGCTTGGCCTGCATGCGTGGACGTAGGAGGTTCAGTATTAACGATGGTTGTTAACGTCATAAACTTTGATCCGGCAGTCGCTTCCAAAACTTGGGGTCAGGAACTGCTGACCTACATTAAAGATAACCACACCGGTGCGGATGGAAACATTACGCAGGTGGGGCTGCAATCGCTATTTCGTTCCACCGTGGGCAGTGTCTCTTTAACGGAGGCCAACCCGAATGACGCCACGCAGGAGCGCTTAACCCGCGATGGCAGTATTGTACAGCGTATGGCCGCCCACGATATTTACGACGATGGTGTGGTCAACGGTTCGGTGCTGTTTAGGAGCATGTTTAATGCCGCGGGTAGTGATAATGTGGATTTCTCCACCGGTCGTGGCAAAGAGCTGGTTGTGTTTATGGGCGAAATGGATCTCAAAGATGATGGGGTCATCAATGGCAGTTCGTTGCGCAATGCGGTGCGAGATATGTGGCCTGCCACGGACGGGGCCACACTGCCGCCCGATATCTTCAACACCAACGTGAAGGCTTCCTCTTTGAATACGGACAGCCTGGGCGCAACCTTGGCCCATAACGATCAGGGTGGTTTGGCTCCTATTCTGCGTGGGGTCATTCGCGAAGATGAACTGTTGAAGTACAGCTTCTGGGGCCACCTTCAGGTGCCGTTCCTGAACCAGAACCTCACGGCCAAAGAGATTATTCGGCTAACGACCAACGACCGCAACGCCAACCTGCCCGATGATCTTCAGGCTAAAATTGACGCCATTGCCGACCCGAACCTGCGTCAGGCCATTCTGCGGTTCAAAGGGGTGGATCATGCCGTGGCCAACCACGGGCAGAACCCGGCCTTGGTCAGCAGTTTGTTGGATCCCAGCGTATCGGATGCGCAAATTCGCAGTTCGGTTCGCAGTGCGCCGCTCACGGTCATTGGTAGGAACGATGTGCCGCCCGCCAATAACAATAATGGAAACCCCACCGAAGGGGTGATCCCCGGTCCGGATGGGCCGCTGCCTAATGGCTCGGATAACGAAGCCGACTAGAGCGCTTTCTAGAGAGCATTGATAACGGTTTGTGAGACACCTCCCCTTGTTGGCGTCAAAACGCTTTCTTAGGGGGGTGTTTTGCAATGAGATCTTTGAAGACAAGGCGTTCAGGTCAAACCGACTGTCATCCATTTGTCGAGGAACGGTCACGGAATTGTCCTACTGGCTGTGTTTTATTGAATGCAGGAAAAAAATAAAGGCTTATCGCGCCTTATCTGGGCGTTCCATTCTGTAGTTGCCTTGGTAACCACGTTAAAACGGTTTCAATTTCTTGCTGTGGGCAGTTTCTGGTGTTAAATGCCCCTCGTTGTGTGTAAGTGCATTAAGTATGTAAGTGCATCAATGGATGCATGACTGTTGGTCATGGGTTGGGATACGCTTTACTGTTGTGATGGATACTCCTTTGCTGCAACTCAATTCGTCTCACGTTCCCCGACGATCTTCGCTGGTCAGCATTCCCCCTGTTTCTGTGTGGGCAGGGTCGCTGTTGCCTGCGGCTTCGGGCAGTTCTGTATGGCCGCTAAAAGCGCAGCAGCCGATGGATCGCTTCCAGTCCGGTGCGTTGTACAAGCCGGTTGTGCCCCCAGTGGCCAGCCCCTTGTTTCGGGCGGCTTCCCCCGTGGGAGATGAGGACTCTGGCGGTTCATCTGCTACGCCAAACCCTTCCGCAAACCGGTCGCTTCAGCAGTTTTCTCCCGGCTATGTGCCCTGGCTGCGGCAGTTTGCCCATTCCTTGGGAATGACGGCCGAACAACTGATTGAAACCGTGTTGCCGCAGCACCGCGCCTCGCATGCCGAGCGCAGCGTGCTGCCACCCAAAACCGTTACCCTGCATGGGCTAAGCCAGGGAAAAACCAAAACCACCCAGGTGACCAGCCTGATGGATGCCCAGCAAATTTTTGAGCACTGGCAGCAGATGATCCGGGGCGCGGACCGCTATGTGCAGATTGCCATGTACGACTTCGATAACGTGCTTCGGATGAATGAGCCGTCCGATCCCCGGCTGGCTCGCCCGGCGGTGGATACCCGTCCGCAGCCAGAAGCGTGGACGCGTGAGCGTTTGGAGGCTCGCCTGAGAGACATAGCGGGTCCCAATGGCACTCTGGGGCGCTCGCCCGATATGGCCTACCTGACCCCTGCCTGGAGGCTACAGCAGGCGGTCTTGATCGAGCTGTTGCTAAAGGCTTTAGATAAGCGCGATCGGGGAGAGCCGTTTAAAATCCAGCTCATTTTGGATAGTTCCAACACGAAAGCCTACAGCGAGTATGGCGATTTAATTGCCGACAGCCCGTCTAGCCGAAGCGTGAACAATGCCGAAATGGTGCAACTGCTACGGGATTTTGCCCGACAAGAGCGATTGGACCTCACCGTGGTGCATTACCCGCGCGAATTGGCCAAAATTTACCACATGAAGCTGCTGATCGTTGACGGGATTAAGGCCATTGTGGGGGGCATGAACCTGAGTAACCACTCGGCGGCCAACTGGGATGCCTGCGTGGCCTTGCAAGGCGATGAGGTGGCCAACCTTCAGGCCAAAACGTTTTACCCGGACTGGGTGGTGGGCCGTGCCATTGAAGCGGAATGCCACCCCGAAAAAGCAACGGGTACTCCGTTTGATCAGTTTAAGAAGAAGCAGCTTTCCGCCTATGCGACGCACCCGGAATATTATGAGCAGTATCAGCAAGAACTGCCTTCTATTGCGCCCTTTGACTATGAGGGTCCCGTTTCACAGCGACCGTTTGAGGTGCTCAATACCACGCCAGCCGAATACCGATACTTTCGGCTGAAGCTGAACGGCAAAACGTACCGGTTGATTCCACCCAGCCAGAACCAACTGGCCCAAACAAAAAGTCGTTTTACCACCCAGCCTTCTGGGCAGCCAGTTACCGCCAAACCACCAGAGGACACCAGCCTGATGGGTCACCAGGAAGGCATTGGCGAGTACCTGAAGGCAACGGTTAAGCACCCGCAGTTGCAGGAAGTGCGCGGCGCGCAGTTTATTATTTCTCATCCCTACCTGGTTAACGAACTGTTAAACGCCTGGCAGACGGTGCCCAACTTTGTGCTCAAGCTGCTAATGGGTTTGGGGGTGCAGTCGCAGTTTCCGTATACGCGCAAGGCGGAAGCCCTGCTGTTTAACGCCGGTGGCTCCGAGATTTTTCGTCCAGGCCGAGAGGATCAGTCCGTGGGGCAAAAGCTGCATTCCAAGCTGTTTATGTGGAAGCTGCACGACCCCGACACGGAGGCCTCTCGCTACGAAACCTTGATTGGTTCTGCCAACTGTAGCGAAGCGGCCCTGGAAACCAACGTGACGGAAGGCACGCGAAGCAGTCGGCGGTTTGATAGTCCCTATAGCCCGGACAATCATCGTTACGACCGTGGTAACCGTGAGGCGGCTCTCGTCATTCGCTCCAACGAGTTGGGAGATTACTTTGTGCAGCAGCACGAAAAGGATTGGCAATTTTCCGAACCGCAACAGCCCGGGGCCTACGGGGGCAGTCGTTATACGCAGGAGGTTGAGGCGTTTGATCCCCATCGGCTGTCATCGGCGTTTCAACTGCCTGCGCGTTCATCTTCGCCACCGTTATCTCTGGAGAACTTGCCCAAAAATACGCAGAAGCGAGGGGCGGGCGAATGAACGAACTGCGCCTGAACCCGAAAGGTTTTTGGAACACGAATGGTTGGTCGCTGGCGGGAGCTTTTAGCCCGATTGGGCAGAAGACCCCGGTGTGTCGCTTTGGCAGCGCACCGGCAGTTCCTGTTGGGCTATCAGCTCCAACACCCTTGGGAACCTCCTGGGAAACGCCCATGGGAACCTCCTGGGGACAGGATCAGTTTGAACGAAGTGGCTTGGCCAGCAGCAGCTTGCCGGAAAACACCCTTCCCACGAAGGCGGATGCGCTTCGGTTTGGCGCGCGTCGTGCCCATCCGCACACCAAAGCCCACCATGTCAGTAGTGGCCTGGCTCCCGAAGATGGTTCCGCCGCCACGGTGGACGATTACAACCGATACAACCCCAGCAATACCAACAGTCCTCCGTCGGTTTACCATGCCATTAGCGCGTTTCCAACCCAGGCGCAAATGGCCGAACTGGCCAAAGTGCTCGAAGCCTACATTCAGCAAAATGGCACGCAGCGCCTGGATATTCCCTGGGTAAAGGGGCGAAAACCATTTTCGGAAACGCCAACGTCGGTCTTCGACTTTGAAACCACCGGGCTCAAGCTGCCCGGCTTACGAAACCCGGTGCGGGTATTGCAGTACGCGGTCGCGCCGCTGGGGCCCAATCTCTCTCTGGATTACCGTGCTATTCAGGCGGGCTTGTGTCATCCAGGATCGGTGGCTGGGGGTGAGGCGCTGTTTCCCATTCATCCGCGTTCCACGGATATTCACGGCATTTCAATGCAAACGCTGGAAGCCGCCGGAGTGACGGACACGTTTGTGGAACGTTTGCCACAGTTGCGCCAGCGCGGACAACAGTTTCCGCTGGGAGAAAACCGCCTGCTGGCGGGCTATAATGCCGCGCAGTTTGATCGCGATGTGGCCAACGAATCCATTGCCCTGTACAACCTGGCCCGCCCCCAGGGAACCCGCGCCTTAGAACCCTTGGAACAGGCGTTGGTGGTGGATGGTCTCATTTTGTGGAACCGCTTGCACCCTTTCAATGCCCAAAAGCGACAATTGGCCAATGCGTATCAAATTTTAATGGGGGCCCCGCTGGCCGATCAGCACGATGCGGTGGCCGATGTGGTGGCCACGGTGGACTTGCTAAAGTACACCACCCGTTACCTTCAGCAGCACAGTATTCCCAGAGCCTGGGCCGAAAAAGCCGAGGCGATGCTGATTGGCCACTATGCCCAGACGTATTTTGAAAACAGCGCCCCCGGCAAGCCAGATGCAAACGGCGCGCGCTCCCCAGTTGGTGAAGCCGCCAGCCAGCAACAGCGGGTGGCGCAAAGTTTGAACACGGCCCAGGCGCAATGGCAGCGTTTGGAACCCGCCCAAAAGGCGGCACAGATTGCCCAGTACGTGCACAACCACCGAGATTGGTTCAACAGTCCGGCCTCTGGCGTGCAGGCTCAAGCCCAGGATGCACCGCTTCGGACGATCGATCTGTTGCGGTTTCAGTGGGGCAGCCCGGCCTATCACGACGGGGCGCCGGGTTACTATCCGGTGTTTGATATTGTGCTGCGACCGTTCGGGCAAAACGCCAACGCTTTTTGGGATGGATCTGACACGCTAGACGCGGACCTGGTTCGGCAGATCCGCCAGGAGCGAGAGCAGGAAAACCGCCAGTACTTGGGCGATCTGTGGTGGGAGTCTGTTTCCAAGCGTCCTGAGTTGGAAACCACCTTACAGGAGTTGGGTGAGCAACTCCTGTCGCAACGAGATCAAGCCCCCAGATCGCCAGCTCGCTGGAAGGAGCAGATCTTGGATGCGATGGTAGACGCGTTGGAAACCGCCACGGTGGATGCCTTGTTGGATCGACCGCTTTGTCGCCCGGATGAGCTGGCCGCTGTTCAGCAACAGTGGCTCAAGGTCCTGCCGGAACGGCTGACGACGTCCTTAAACAATACCCTGCAACAGGCCGTCGCCTCTACTGGTGAAGAGGGCGCCTCTGCCAACGAGTGGCCTTCCTCGCTCCAGAAGCTTCGGGACCGTTTGGTGGCGCTCAGCGTTTCGCAAACCAAGCCCGTGCTGGAGCAGTTGGCCACGCAGCACTTTTACCGCGCATTGCCGTTGGATGAAACGGCTTCCCTCATTGACCCTGCTGTGAAAGATTCCGTGTTGCGGGCCAAACAGTTGGAGGCTCAAGTGCCTGCCGACCAGCGTAACCGGTTTTTGCTCTACCAGCCGGGAGAAAAACCGCCACAGGCCAGTGTCCAGTCGGTCCAAGCATCCACCCCTGTGGCCGCCGAAAAAACTCTTTCGACAGTTCCTGTGGTTGATTCGGGCTTGCTCATTCAGGGGCAATGGCTGGATAAAATCCTGACGGAAACTCCGGCCTGGTACGATCTGCCGCCCAGTCAAAAGCGTTGGGAAATCCGTGGGACGGACAACCATCAGCAGGTGGGTAAAACCGTGGCCCTCATTCAAAGCGACAGCCAAACCCCTGGCCAGTGGCAGGTGCGTGGCACGGCGCGGCTAGAATCCACCGAACCCCTGTTCTACGAGGATGACGACGGGCAAATCCGTCTGGATGAGCGCTACCTGCTCAACCATATGGACCAGCACCACGTGCCGCCCGAGCTGCCGCTGGATTTTGTGCTGAAGGTGCAACGCGATCTCTTTCGAGAAAAAGTGCAGGAGGGGCGATCTCAAATTCAGCAGCGCAGCCAGATGAAGGCCCTTCGCCAGGCGATGGCCGGGCTCATTGATTTTCATCCTGGTCCAGAGCCCCTGTTTTTCAAAAAAATTGCTTACCAAACGCCGTATGCCTGGAAGTTGAGTGATATTGAAATACTGCCGCAACCCGTGATGATGGAGCCCAAAGCCGGGGCGATTACCTGGGTGAAGTTGCCGCCAGAGGTGCAACAGCGGCTTCAGGCGCAACAGCTTCAGGCGCAACAGCAAGAGCAGCACTAAGCCTTTTTGCTTGAATAGGCGGTAGAATGCGATGGTGCTTCAGGTGTGTTACATTTTATTTATAAACTAACACCAAGTTGGCTGCCCACGGTGTTTATGCGTCTATAGTCGCCCTGGATTGGCGGTAGTTTGTTTTTAAAGTTTAAGGTTGGGATATATGGTACAGTATCACCAAGCGGCCAAGGAGTTTACTGCAATGGATCAAGAGTTTGAGCAGGACATGCTGCTGGGCAAGTTTTGTAGCGATAGCATGCTGAATGTGGCCCATCATTTGCTGTGTAAGAAAGATCAGACAGAAGAAGAGTTTATCGGCTCTCAAATTGTCTTGTTTCTAAACGGGCAACTGTAGTCGGTCTGCATTTTCAATAACAATTTTACAGACGGTTTAAGCCGGTCGGTTTTCTGTTTAGGAACACGGGCCGGTTTTGTCCATGGAAAAGGGGGGAGTTCTAAGCAGGCGTTGTTTTCGCTATGTTAGTGAGATGAACGACCCATTTTTGACCACTGAGACTGACGGGTTGCCGTCTGTTGAAAATCAACAGACGCTGCGGGCCTCTGCCTTTGCTTTTGCCAAAGGACAGCACGTGCCGGTGTTGCTAGGCCCGGTGCTGGAAGGCTTGAACGTGCAGCCCGGTAAGCTTTATGTGGATGCCACCTTGGGTGGCGGTGGCCATGCCAAAGCTATTCTGGAGCGTATTTTACCGACGGGAAAACTCATTGGGCTGGATCAGGATGCTCTGGTTTTGGCAGAAACCACC
Organism: Candidatus Melainabacteria bacterium; assembly: GCA_033763415.1. GTDB lineage: Bacteria > Cyanobacteriota > Vampirovibrionia > Vampirovibrionales > JAJTHC01 > JANRKP01. The sequence continues at coordinate 43,739 of JANRKP010000009.1, forward strand.
CAGGCCATGGCGCAATGGCTTGAGCAAAACGAGCCTCATGCGCCTTCAAACGCCTTTTTGGCCTGTCATTCCAACTTTAAGCATTTACCTCAGCAGCTCCAGGCGCTTGGTATTTCCCAAATTACCGGAGGGCTGTTGCTGGATTTGGGGGTATCCTCCTTTCAGCTTGACCGTGCCGAGCGTGGGTTTAGTTTCTCCAAGCCTGCTCCTTTAGATATGCGCATGGATCGATCCCAACCCTTGACGGCTGCCGATGTGGTGAATACCTATAGTGAGCAAGCGTTGATACAGGTCTTTAGCCAATACGGAGAGGCGCGCTTTTCCAAAACCATTGCCCGCCGAGTGGTGGCCTACCGACAAACCCAGGGCGCCTTTAGCACGACCACCCAACTGGCCGATTTGGTGCAGGCGGTGTATGCCCAGCACGGCTTAACGGATCGCCAGCGTGGGGGAGGACGTTCCAAATCCAAGAAGCCGGGCGTTTCGGCGGTGCCAAAGCATCCGGCCACCCAGATATTTCAGGCCATTCGCATGGTGGTGAATCAGGAATTGGACGTGCTGGAAGCCTTGTTGCAGACGCTTCCTGCGTTGTTGGCACCTGGGGCGCGCCTGGCTGTGATTAGTTTCCATTCGTTAGAGGACCGCCTGGTTAAAAGATTTTTACGCGATGAAAGTCGTGCTTACGAGGCGGGGTGTAAAAATGCGCTGTTTGGAGACCCGGTGGGTCAGGCGCACTTCCGTTGCCTGACCGCCAAGCCGATAGTGGCCAGTGAAGACGAGCAACGCCAAAATCCCCGTAGCCGAAGCGCAAAGCTACGCATTGCAGAGCGGACCAATCGCGCCTAAGATCACGCCTTATGCAGACCGCCTGCCTGCATAAGCGCGCTGTTTGCCTTGGGTTTTGTTGTGGGTTAAGTGGGGTTTTAGCGGAGTGAAACAACGGTTCTTTTGTAACCTTTTGTAAATTCATTTTATATAAAGCGCAATTACTGGATATTATTTTTGTTTATATATTTGTATAATTATTATTGAAGCCTTCTTTCTCCATCCGTTGATCCAGAGAGAATGGTTTTCAATTCCCACCCCTGTGTTTACCCCATTTCACCAGAAGAGAGAGATTTTGCACTATGGGCGGCCGACTTGGCAGTTTTCCACCCGATCCGCGGTTCAACTTCCTACCTGTGGGAGGCGGTTTGGGCAGCGATGGTGTGCGAAACCCACAACTGATCGCCAGGGAACTGACGACCCTGAACACGGGTGGCCTGGATGTATTGAACGGCGGCTCTCTGGTGCCGTTCCCGGAAATTACGGGCTTTCCGAACCCGCTGGCTGGTTTTGCAGGAACCGAGCCCTCTCCCATTGAAACCTTTTTACCCTTTAGCGCTGGCTTTCCTGGTTTTTCAGGCTTTGCCGGGGGCAGCTTGTTTAGCTTGGGTGGTTTCCCTGGCCTGGGTGGCGGTTTTGGTGGTGGCTTTGGCAACTTTGGTAGCTTGCTGTTTTCCAACGGCGGCTTTGGTGGTGGTTTTGGTAACTTTGGCGGCTTTGGTGGCCTGTTGGGCGCGGGTGGTAATGGCACCGGCCTGCTGGGCGGCGGTGGCGGCGGACTGCTGGGCACTGGTGTCAGTCGCAGTGGTTCTGGGTTTGGTGCCTTTAACTTTGGGAACAGCGGGCTCAATCCGTTTAACTCGACCTCTGTTCGTGCAGGTGTTCCTTCGCTCATTACCGGTAACCGTGGCGATGGTTCCTTGCAAGGCTTTATTGCCAGTTTGGCCAGAGATTCCGGCATTGGTTTAGGTGGTGCGTCACCTTTTGGTGGTGGATTTAGCCTGTTTAACCCCAATGGCTTTGGTTTTGGTACGCCGGGCACGCAAGTGCCGCAGTCACGTGTGGCCACTGGTGGAGGAACGCCTCGCAACAGTAATGCCGGTAACAACGATAACGATAACAATTCGCCCGCCCCGGCAAACAATAACAATAGCCCGTCGCCGACGAACACGAATAACAACAACAACAGCCCAGCGCCAGCGGATAACAACAATTCGCCCGCCCCGGCAAACAATAACAACAGCCCGTCGCCGACGA
>JANRKP010000010.1:0-163014 GCA_033763415.1 Candidatus Melainabacteria bacterium
TTGGTTTGGCATACGCCGGTTTTAGGCCGGACGCTGCAACCGTCGAATATCACAAGCTTTTTTCAAGTTTATCTTCTGGGGAAACAGGGAATATTGGGGAAAACAATTTTACAGGCGCCCGCAACGGCGCCTTTTTTATTGCACATACTTTTGTTCCAAAAACACCGCAAAGGCGGGCGGTTAAAAAAATAAAGCAGGTTGCCGGAAAAACACGGGCGAAACCTGCTTTGCACCTCTCTCTTCTCCTAACACCATCGCAAAATGCAGGGGCGAACGAGTGGGTTGGTTGAGCGTTGAAGGAATGGAACTGAATGGACTAAGCGAAAACTGGATCAATGGCAGTTGCCTGAAACTTAGGCGGGTTCAAAAATGGAGCCAATATTGCCCGCGGTGTCGGTAATGATAAACCGATCCACATTTTGGGTTACCACGCTGCGGCCCTGGTAGGTGAGCGTAATTTGCCCCTGCTGGTTGCGGCTAAATCGCGGCAGGTCCGCCGTTTGGGTGGGATCGCCCGTGACGGGAATAATGAGCGTATCCATGCCGCTACCGGCGTCAATTCGGGTGTTGAACAGAAACGGATTGCCGACAACGGGCGTGAAATCGAAAAAGAGAACGTCGTCTCCGCTGAGGCTGGCCACGGTATCGCCCGGGCGAATTTGAATCAAATCGGCGGATTGGCCGCCCACCAGTGTGTCTTGGCCGCCGCGCCCGTCAATAATGTTGGCTCGGTTATTGGTGCCAAAAATAATATCGCTTACCTGGGTGCCTTTGGCCTTGCCGTTGCCGTTACCATCGGTTACCAGCAGACCGCTGCGAAGGCGGTCAAAGGGGTTGGTGTCGCTTAAAAACGTTTCGTTGACGAACGGATTGGTGACAACACCCTGCTCAAAGAGTCCGCCGGTGTCGCTAATGCCTGCGGTCGATAGAATGGCGTCGTTGACCGTGGTGGGATTGGCCAGGGCGGTATTGAGCACCCCTTGCGCACTGGAATCGAGCGACGGAAACTGGGATAAAAACGAGGTTAAACCACCCGGAACCCCTGTGGGAACCACATCGGGAAAAGAAAAACCACTTTGGCGGATCAACTGATTTAACGTCAGCAGCAGGGTTGCCACCGGGTTAGAATCAGCCCTGGATTGAAAAGTCTGAGGGAGGAGAGGACTTCCAAGGGTTGGGAACGATCCGCCAAAGAGGAAGGGTTGGGGAAAGGTCGGGTAGGTAGGAAAAAAGCTGTTAGTGGTTGGAAATACCAGTGGGAAAAACTGCGAAGGCGCCACGGTTCCAAAGCCGTTGCCGAGTGAATTGCCCAAGGTGGGCGTTAGGCCATTGGGAACAAAGCTGCCTGTGTTGAAAAAAGTGGGGTTGGAAATGGTGGGAAACGAAGATCCGGTTGGAGAAAATACACTGCTGTTGTTACCTAACGGAAAGGTGGGTACGGTGGGCGTAATGCCGCCGCCGGGTAAAATGCGCCCGCCAAAAAATAGCGTGCCAGAGAGAATACTGACCGGGTTTGGGTTAATGCCAAACGGCTGGAACGGAATGCCGAAGGTATCCAAGACAGGATTGCCCGTACCGCCGGAAGCGCTGCCGTTGCCGGTGCCCAGAAAATTGCTGCCAAAGGTTGGGCTTAACACGTTTGCCAACGTACTGTCAGTGGTATTGAGGATGGACAGCGCGTTGGGATTGTCTCCCAAGAGGTTGGGATCGACCAACTGCTGAATGGGATTGTTGGAGGTGACTGTTTGGATGCCAATGTTGCCAACCGAGAGAACGGTGTTGGGATTGAGAAAGTCGCTCCCGCGTCCGTCGAGTGTTCCGCCAAACGTGGTAACACCCGTGGTGGGCACCGTGTTGGTGGGTACGGCAGCAGTGGGCGATACAAACGCAGTTGGCCCAGCAGTCACCGAGTTGGTCGGCTGTAATACCATTGTCCCTTATAGTCTCCAGTATTTATTTTTGAAATCCCTTAGATATATTAATAAACAGTATTTGATATATAAAATTGCTAGCAGCGGTTTCTTTTGTAATAAATCGATACATAGGGACTTCTATCCGTCATTGAGCGGAGGGGCATCCCCTCCCCAGGGAAGGCTTTTGGGAGGAGGGGCTTTGTGTCAAAGTAGGTTTCGTTTTTGGAATGTGCTTAAAACACACAGACTTTGTTGTATGGAGGCTTTGTCACAATGAAAATCTTTTCAACACCTGATACTAAGACGTGGACGCCCTCTGTGCCCGGACAAACTTCTCGACGGAATGCGGCGGCTGGTGTTACGACTTTCAATCACACGGAGCCGTTCGCCCATCAGCCAGATGTTGAGCGCTCTTCCCAGCGCTTTGGCCACATGCCGCACGAGGCCAGTTCAGTTCCTGATTGGGCCAATGCAGTGATGATGGGGGTGCTCATGGGGGTGGGAATGGATGCTTGGCATTGGTTTCGAGAGTCATTGCAAAAGCAAGTGGTTTCTCGTCTCCATCGGCAGCAGCCAGAGGCGGCGGCTCCTTCAGACGCCGTGTCTTCTGAGTCAAGCGAGGATCGTGTGGCTTAAACGCTATTTTGATTCAAGCCATACGGGTGGATGTTCTCATTCGGTCAGGCTGAGGATTTTTGAGGCGTTTCCGTTCCAAAGTGGTAGGCAAACGCTTGGCGCACGCAGTATGATGACAGTGCGAAGAATTGCTGCGCAAATGGATCTTCGGTTTTTTTCACTGTCAACGCCCGCTTCCCGGTGGGCCGTTGTCTGCCTTGAGTGACAGTGACAGGGATCCTGACCGGTTTGTTCTGGAGATTATGAAAGCGCTATGGATAGTCTAACCCACCCTTCCTCCACGGAAAACGCTTCTGCGGAAAGCCACTTAAGCCAGTTGATGGAAGCAGATCGCCTTCGAGTGTTGAAGTTTAAAGAGCACTTGGAGTTGGCGCGCCAGATGGTGACCGATGCCCGTCTTCAGGTGGTGTTTGATCATATGATGGAGGAAGAGAGCGAGCACTTGGAAAAGCTGGATGCTTTGCGTCAATCGGTGTCGCCCCAGTCGGTGGTGCCCCAGTCTGTGGCGATGTCTGCAACGGCTGCGGTTAGCCCCGCAGTGGCGCACTCTCACCCTTCAGCACCCGTAACCGCTCCAGTCTCAGTGCCTGCCTCCGTCCAACCCGATGGCCACTTTCAACGCCGAGACCAAAACATTTTAACGGTCGGTAGCCTGTACGGGCACCAGCAGGTTTAAAGCGTCGGTTTTAAGGCTCTGGTGGTTTTCTGAAAGCATTTTTTACTGCATCAAAGCGTCTTTATGTTTGTGTTTTAGCCCATACACCCAAGGAAGTGAGTCATTCCCATGCTGGATTTTTTGAGCCATAACGAAGCGCCCATCAGCGATCAGCAGTGGGACGAAATCGATCAGACCGTGGTGGAAGTGGCCCGCCGTCAACTGGTCGGGCGCCGGTTTATTAGTGTGTTTGGCCCTTTGGGGGCAGGCATTCAGTGGACCACGCAGGATACCTTTGAAGGTTCCACCCAGGGGCTGATTAACGCCCTGGGCGATAAGGACCAGCACCCGATTCAGTCGTCGTTTCGGCAGAATTTACACATTCCCATGCTCTACAAAGACTTTGTTTTCTACTGGCGTGATATTGAGGCCAGCCGTAAGTTTAACATCCCGCTGGATCTGTCTGCGGCAGCAGCGGCGGCCTCTGTGTGCGCCCGCACGGAAGATGAACTGATTTTTCGCGGGCATCGAGATTCGGCCAACGGTTTCGACTACCCGGGCTTGCTAACGGTCACGGGTCGGCAGGTGATTCAAAAAGGCAACTGGGACGAAGCAGGGGCTGTTTTTCAAGACGTCATTCGTGCGACGGAAACCCTGGCGGCCCAGGGCTACTACGCGCCCTATGCCATGGTGGTGCCACCGGCCTTATACTCTAAAATTCATCGCTACGTCAACACGTCTGGGATGATGGAAATCGAGTACATTCGACAAATTGTGACCCACGGCGTGTATTTTTCCTCGGTGATTCCCGCGGATCGCACCCTGGTGGTTTCTACCGGGGTCCAAAACATGGATTTGGCCATTGCCCAGGACTTAAAAACCGCCTACCTCGGCGCAGAAAACATGAACCATCCCTTCCGGGTGTTTGAAACCCTGGCCTTGCGCATTAAGCGTCCTGGCGCCATTTGCGTCATTGAAGGGGCCTAAGCTTTATATTCTTATAAACTTAATTCGCTTCCAAAAGCCTGTTGGTTCGTTTTCATGCCTCTATCAGGATGAAGTGTAACTGCCTTGAAACATAGGGATGGCTTTTGGGAATGAATATGCAGCTGGGCCCAACACCCATTGTGGATAACCTGTTTGGTGCTGACAACGACCAACGGGTGGTCGGCAATCAGCAAAGCCCGCAATACCTGGAGCGGCTTCAAAATATGTCCGGCTTGGGGCAGGTATTTAGCATTTTGGGCGGCGCGAACGATCAGTTGATTGATTCGACAGAGCTGACCACTGTTGCCGGGGGTAACAGTGCCGCTTCCGGTAAGCTGATGCAGACTTTTAATACCGACGGCCAACAGGGACTGACGTTTACCGAATTTGCACTGGGCTTGCAGCAAGCAGACCGTTCGGCAGGCAATGGCGATGGCATTTTAACCCGAACCGAATGGACCGGCTTTTTGGCGCAGCAGCAAATTGCAGTCGAAAGTCAGGTGCCTGGTGCGTTGCCGCCAGAAACCGGTTCTGTCGATGGGCTGACCCAACCGTCCGCGACGTCCAGCGTGACGAGTACGCCTGCGGTGACGGCTCCACCTTCGGCTTTAGAGCAGCAGGCCAACCAAACATTCGATGCCGTTAACGGTTATATAGACCGAACGCAAGGGTATCAACCCGTGCAGGTGGGTAATTACAGTGTTACACCGGTTCGTTACCGTGGCGGTACGGGCATTGAGGTGAGCCAGAATGGCCAGGAAGTTGGCTCACTCAACCTATATACGCATCCGCGGGAGTTGGTGAACAGCGGAAGTTTTCAGTTTACTCCCGAGTTTCTGCAGCAGGTTCAGCAGGCGTTTACCGACGCGCCCTAGCGGTGTGTATGAGCCGTAGAAAAGTTTTTGCTGTTGTGCCGTCTTCCTTGTGTCGTTTGCTTTGGCCTGGTTAGGATGCGGTGTGCGGTGGAATGCGGAAATGAAATAACCCGGTGGCGTCCGTTTCGACACGACCGGGTTATGGAAAGAACAGTAATGTGGGTCTTTGTGGGGCTATTCTGGCCGTTGGAAGCTGTTGACCACAGCGGTGAACGCTCCATTTTTTTCCACGATTACGAGACCGTCTTTAAAGGAAGGCAGGTCGGAACAGTTGGGTCGTTTGCCCGGGGGCTGCTCGTCGTTGGCATGAATGCAGTGGACGCCATCCTTTTGTCGGTACACGCTACCCAATACGTACACAGCAGAAGCATCTCGTAGTAGCTTGTCTAAATCCCGGTGCGTTTTTCGCACGTTGCGCGTGCCGCCAATGGGTTTAAACAAATCCAGGTCAATGCCGCTCTGTTCGGTTTGGTCGTACTCAAACCCAGGCAGCACCACGCGAGACACGTCACGTTCATCCACGCCATCGCGCAGCCATTCCCCATCTAAAATGAGGGGCTGTTGCAAACTGTTGTGAATGCTCAGTAAGTTTTCCAGGTCAGGGCTATCGTACCGGGGCTGGATACCAAAGTAGTTGTTGCCACCCGTATTCAGGGCCACATCAAACACGTTTTGGCCGTGCTCATCCACCACGTTAAAGTGGTAGTGGCGCAAGTTGCGTTGACGACGCAACACCTGCGGTTTGCCCACAATGACGCCATAGCCAGCCCCTTGGCGAGCCTGCGTAATGCTGGAAGCCGATGTGTTGTAGGGTTGATAGGATTGTTCTGCCTGTGCAGAAAACGGAACGCTGCCCAAAGAAAGGCTGGACAAGGCCACGGCACCCAATAGCAGGGCTCGCAGCGAAAACGATCGCAACGGTTGCATAGAAAACCTCTGTGATACTGAACCTCAACGCTCACGCCCCGTGTTGGGTACCTGGCTTTGGGCAGGCAACCAAACCGGGTTCAGCAAGTTTCTGTTGGCCAGCAGCGCGTTTGGGATGCGTGGCTGTAACTAATTGTAAACTTGCTGGACAAGGCCATCATACCCGAAGCGTTACGATTTGCAACGAGATGCGTTGGGCTCTCTGGGCTTGGCTAGCATTGATGGTCGGCGCAGCCTTTAATTTTTTCGGCATTAATTTGGGTGAGCTGTTGGTTGTATTTCAGGATCCAAAAGTTGTGGTCGTCTTTCATGGGCTTGTTTAGCTCCACTGCCTGAAAGTTTTGCCCGGTGTCTACAATTTCTTTGGCCAACAGGTTAACAATGTGCTTGGTTTGTGGGGGTAAGGTTCCGGCTTGGTATTGTTGTTGTACGGTTTGCCATTGGGCTTTAAACGCGTTAAGGGCGGTGTCATTTTGTTGCTGTCCGTGTATAGAACCATCCACGGCGGTTTCATTAACATGCCAAAAGGATAGCAGACCTTGGGCGGGATCGTGCTGCGCCAGGGCTGCTTCGTAAGCCTGTTTTAAGTCGGGTCGATGCGAGATGAGATAATCCCCGGCCGCAAACTGGTGGGCCGAAAGTAGATCGCTCTGTTTGGCGGCCACATTTTCGCCCCGAAGGCCCAGGTTGTAAATGGCATTGCCTAACTCGGGGGCGGTTTCTTGGAGGGCCTGCCCGATTTCTTTCAGGCTTTTTGCGTACGCCAGGCTAACGTTCACCGTGCCCAGGGCGCCGCTGGTTTCAATGTAGGCGTCCAGGCCCACGGTTTTGCCCGGCAGCACTTCAAAACGGTACTGTCCGTTAACCAGCGTGGGGCCTTGGAGGCTTGTGTTGAAAGTTTGCGGTAAGGCCGTGGCGTTTGCTGCACCGCCCATAGGGCTGTGGGCGGTAGGGGGAGCCTGGCCAGTTAGCTGGCCAGATGGATTGTTTTGAGGCGCAGTGTTGCCACTGATATTGCCTCCCCCGTTAAACTGTACACCGGAGGTTAACCGCAAAGACAGTTCTTGTCCTAGCCCACTGAGGGCGGCAATACACGCAATTGCCACAATGGAGAGTAAAACCGTATACTCGGAAACGCTTTGGCCGACTAGTTTGGTGCGAATGCGGTTGTGGACGTGTTTTGTTCGAGGAGTCATACAGAGCGAGTTCCTGTGTTGGCCGTGAGTGGATCTGGCTTTAATCATATTTTCGTTTAAATGCGCGTAATCTGTAGGCAAACCAACGATTGTAAAAGTCTGATGTTCCTTATAGATTGAAGCCTAGCTGATTTACGCCAACGGCTTGTGCTAAGATGCAGCACAGTAGTTTTACCGCGTGTTTATTGACGTTTTTACCGTGTTGAGAACGTTATCTATTTTCACCAGCCAAGCAAGGAGTGTTTGCCAATGTCTGCGACGGTTCCCTCGGTCATTCGCGTGGCCCACAGCCCGGATGCCGATGACGCGTTTATGTTCTACGGGTTGGCCCAGCATCAGGTGGATACCGAAGGTTTGGTGTTTGAACACGTGTTGTCCGATATTGAAACGCTCAACCGAGAGGCGATGCAGGGCACGTACGAATTAACCGCCATTTCATACCATGCTTATACCGCGGTTGATGACAAATACGCGTTGCTACCGGTTGGCTCCAGCGTGGGAGACAAATACGGCCCGGTATTGGTTGCCAAAACCCCGCTATCCAAGGCAGAATTGCTCCAAAAGCCGGTAGCGGTGCCTGGTACGCTAACCACCGCCTACTTGGCGTTAAAGCTGTGGGAGCCCAAAATTAAAACCGAAGTCGTGCCGTTTGATCAGATTATGGACCGGGTGCAATCTGGGGAGTTTGCCGCCGGGCTCATTATTCACGAAGGGCAACTGACCTACGCGCAGGAAGGCTTGGTTAAATTGGTGGATTTGGGCGAATGGTGGTTTGAAATGACCAACCTGACCCTGCCATTGGGTGGTAATGCCATTCGGCGTGACCTGGGCCCGGAACTGACGCAAAAAATCGCTCGGGTGTTACGCCGCAGTATTGAGTACGCCCTGGAGCATCGTCAAGAGGCGGTGGAGGGCTGTCTTCACTATGCGCGCGGGCTTACCGTAGAGCAGGCCGACCGCTTTGTGGGCATGTATGTGAACGAAATGACGCTCAATCTCGATATGGAAATTTGCAAAGCCGTGAAGCTCCTCCTGTGGATGGGCTATGGCTTTGGCGTCATTCCGCGCAAGGTGGATGTGGATTTTGTTCGCCTGGACGACCGACCGATTCCGCTACATGCCTAGCTCTGGCCATCCAGTTCTGGCGGCAACGGCCTCAGTTTTTCAAATAATAAGGACTGTAACAGCAGGCGTGTTTGCATTAGCGCAATACCGTCCGGTGTAAAGTGCGGTTCTTTGGCCGGAAGCATTTTTTCCTGCTGAACATCGTAATCGCCTTCAATGGCCTCCACCACGAGAATGGGACGCGTCTGTCCGAGTGGGATTTTTTCTTCCAACTCCGCCAGGCTGGCTTGTCGCACATCGGTTGGGTCGGTGCTTGCCCCTGCCAGGGGCTGCAAGCCGGTGCGAAAGCTCAGGTGGTACCATTTTTCGTTAGCCGGGTCTTTCCAGTACAAAAACAGGGTTCTGTCTAACCGAAAGCGATCGTCGCCGGTTTCAGAAGGCAGCGCATGCTCGTCCAAGCTGCTGGGATCAAACACCAGCAAGCCGTCGGGTTGACCCATAAGATGTGTCTGAAGCAGCTCGGGCTTTCCTTGCTGTTTGGAAGTGATCTTCCACAGGGCCAGGGAGTGAAAATCCGGGTTTTCCTGGCTTAAGATGTTGGGAACCGGTGCGGGCTTAAAGTAGACGGTTTTGGCATCTGCCCAAAAATTGCTGCCCACCTGGGCAATGCGGGCCGCCGGAACGGAGGCTTTTTGCAGCTCAGGAATTAACGCATTCAATGTTTGTTCATCCTGCTCTCTTTCCATGCGTAGTTCCGCTGCCGATTTCGGGTTGACGAGTGACTCAAGCCGCAGGCGTGCAGCTTCCACATCCAGATATGAATCGTCGTGTTCTTCAGGTTGTTGGGAACCAAAGCGTTGCGGTTGCCTGGTGGTGCCGCCAAGTAGGGGCATTTGGGGGTAGGCCAGCCCGATGGGCAGTGTTTCCATACCACCAGCAACCCTGCTATTAAACTGCGAATGCGACACGGCGTTTGCTGTCGTTGTGGGTGCATGCTGCGGTAGGGCTTCAGGGGCTGAATAATACCTGCCATAGGCCATCGTTAGCCCGGTTGGGCGATTGATCCATGTCATTCCAGTTCACTCCCAAATTGGACGAAGGATTTTAAAAATGAAGTTGCCATTGTAGCAGGGTTAACACGGGTTGAGAAGCATGTCCTCGGGCAGTGTATTACCACAGGTCAGCGAGTGGCTTGCCCGAGTGGCTGGCTGTGGCCAGAAGGCCGGGTGCAAATGCACCAGCAGTTGCCGAGCAATCTGCCATTTCGGGGCGCGATCCAGCGCAATGGCTGTACCGGACTGGAATAAAAGCGTTACCTCGTTATCGTTGGCGCCAAAGCCAATGCCGGGTTGATGAATGGCGTTGGCCACGATGGCATCCAGTTGCTTTTGATGCAGCTTTTCGCGAGCATAGGTCAGCAGATTCTCCGACTCTGCCGCAAAGCCCACCAGGCGCGGCTGTTTCGCCTTAGAGGCGGCTTCCTGTTGGCGGCGTGCGCCCAGGCTGGCCAAAATATCCACGGTGGGGGTCAGGGTCAAGTTTAGGGTTTCGCCAACCGCGCGCTTTTTCAGCTTGCCGCCAGTGGGGTTGGCCACCTGGTAATCGCTAACCGCTGCCGCCATAATAAGCAGGTCCATGTTGTTGTAGCCTTGATGCAAGGTTTTATAAAGGGTTTCGGGATCGCTTACCCTTTCCACACTGTAAGGACGGTGCTCTGGCGGTTCTGCGGCGGTAAGCAGGCTAACGGTTGCCCCCATGGCGTGGAGTTCATCCGCTAAGGCCAGGCCCATTTTGCCGGAACTTCGGTTGGTGAGCACCCGTGCAGCGTCAATGGGGGTTTGTGTTCCTCCGGCGGTAACCACTGCACGAATTCCCTGATACAGGTTTGCATGGGGATGGATGGCCCGGTAAACGGCGCGAATAATGGTATGGGTGGGGGCGAGGTGCCCCTCCCCGGTTTCGCCGCAGGCCAGCAGGCCCGCCGTGGGGGCAACAACAGACACATGGGCGAGACTTTGTAAAATTTTGCAGTTTTGCTGTACCAGCGGGTTGTTCCACATGCGTACATTCATAGCAGGGGCTAAAATAACGGGCTTGCCCGTAAAGGTCAGCGCGGTGGTTGTAAGCAGGTCATCGGCCATGCCCATGGCAAGCCGCGCTAGCAGGTTGGCAGTGGCGGGCAGAATCAGTAGTGCGTCCGCCTGTTGGGCCAGGGCAATATGGACTGGGGTACCGTCCGGCATCAATGCTCGCGGGTCCGTATAAACCTTTTCTCGGCTGAGCGACTGAAGGGTTAAGGGGGTGACAAACGCAGCCCCTTCGCTGCTGAGCAAGGGAATAACCCGTTTTGCCCCCAGTCGGTAAAGCTCTCGAATGAGATCGCAGGCTTTGTAGGCGGCAATACCACCCGCTACGGCAACCACAATGGTTTGATCCTGAAAGTCCACCCTGAAAAACCTCGAACAGCCCCAATGGAGTGACACATTGACCCGTGGCCAAAATGGCGACATTAAAAAACTGGATGTGACGATGCGGGCTTTTTGCGTGCAGAATGCACCCACTTTAAACAAAGCACCGTCTTCTATAAACTACTACAAGCACCAAAAAAACGCATGTTCGCAAGTGGCTTGCTTGCCAGGGCCTGGCTTGTTGAATGAGGGCGCGGCCTGTTGAATAAGGGCGTGGCAGAGGGGGAGAATTCTACGATGAATTGCAAGCTGAGACAGGGAGAGCTGCATTTTTGTAAATAAATGTTAAAAGATGGGGGCATGCCTATTGCGAGAAAAATTTAAAGCGCTACCCTAAGTCTACTTTGCCAGTATACGCAGCACACAGTTTGCGGCGATATAGCAAGCTAGGTTTTTAATTTCCCCCTCACTCCCAACCTATGAGATTCAATAATGCCTTACATTCTACAAATGTAAGGTTTTTTTTGTGTTCTGACAATGGTCATTTTGTAAACTTTTGTATCTTACCTGGGTTGTTTTCTAAAAAAAGCACTTGAAAGTTTTTTATGAAACGGTATTCTATTTCTTACTATCAAAGGTTAGTACTACTAACCTCTTTCCCCCTCACTCCCAACCTACAGAAATAAACTCCTTTGCATCAAGCAGGAGTTTTTTTTTGGCTTTTTGGGGGGTAAAGACGGTTTGGGCCAAGTGGCGTTTTTTAGCGGTGGCATGCATTTGCTCGAAACGCAGACTTGTCACAATTCTTCAAAAAAGAGTTGCAATTTTTCTTGGAACTCGTATAGTACTACCAATGGTTAGTACGAACCATTTCCTAAAAAAGCTATTTTCTGCATTTAGTTTATTTGAAGTCAATTTTTTTCTTTTCCCCTCACTCCCAACCTACAGAAATGCATCGACCTCGCCTATATGGACGGAGGTCTTTTTTTTTGGCGTTATTTTTACAATAACCAGATGAATCATGTGACATTTTGTAAACAATTTCGTGTATTCTTCACACAAAGGTCTTGTCTTTCTGCGAAAAAGCAGGTACCTTTACTACTACCAAAGGTTAGTACTAACGTTTCGAGTAAGTTTTTTAAAGTTCATTTTCTTTCCCCTCACTCCCAACCTACAGAAATTAAGCCACCTCTGAAATAATCAGAGGTTTTTTTTTGCGTGTTTTGGCGGCACAATATTACCAGCCATCATCCTCAGGTGATGACAAACGCACGTTTGAGCTGCGGTATACAAAAATAAAAATGATTGTGCTTTTCCACCCATGGTAGATGATGTTCGGGCTGCAATGGCGGCGACACTGGCGAATATTCGTCAAGAAATTGGTCCAGAGGTTACGCTGGTTGCTGTTAGTAAGCAGGCAACGCTGCTTCAAATGCAGCTAGCCCACGACTTGGGCATTCGGCACTTTGCAGAAAACCGCGTGCAGGATGCACTGGCCAAACAGCAGCAATTGCCCTCTGCCTGGCAGCAAGCCGGTGGCCCCGAGGCGGTGTGCTGGCATTTGATTGGCCATTTACAAAGCAATAAAGTGGCGAAGGTGCCCGGCCATTTTGAGTGGGTTCACTCCATCGATAGTGTTCGCCTGGCCAGGCTCGTTGCGCTTGAGGCGCAGCAGGCGCGAGCCCCCCTTAAAATATTGTTGCAGGTCAATATTTCGGGTGAGGCCACCAAGCACGGCTTTGAGCCAGAGGCTTTGGTGGAGGCAATGCCCACGTTATTGGCGCTTCCGGTCGTTGAGGTTTGTGGCCTGATGACAATGGCGCCCGCCCAGGCGGATGAGCCGTTACAGAGGCAGGTTTTTCAGGGGTTGGCGTCTTTGCGAAATCAGCTTCAGCGAGACTTTTCTCACCCATTACCGGTGCTTTCCATGGGCATGAGCCGGGATTACCGGCAAGCGGTTGCCTGTGGCGCGACGATGGTTCGTTTGGGTACCGTGTTATTTGGCCCTACGGACGATGTGTCAAACAAATCCAACACTGGTCGTTGACGGAACCGCCTACAGGCATGCATAATTTGTATAAGCAAATGGGGGCTACAAGTTGTCGGCTTGTTTGCTACCCGTGTTAGGGCATCGTTCTAACTAAAGTTGGTTAAGAATGACGCCATTTTGGCAGGTATGGCACCCAAAGGCGTGGCTTGCACCCATGCCGTAACATAGAGACGTACAAAGGATAGACTAGGAGGTAGCATTGGCGGCATGTCTAACGGTTTGGTCAGCAAATTAAAAACCTGGGTAACAGGCGATCCGTTTGAAGATGACATTTATGGCGAGGAAGAAGAGTTTGACTATCGTGCGACTTCTCCTGTTCGTCCTGTAGCGCCGGTAGAGCAGCCTGTCGCCGAGCCTCGCAAAGAAAAACGCAACCTGAAAGTGTTGGGCCACCCCAGTGCGCAAACGGCCCAGGTGGTTGTAATTGAGCCCCGCGCGTTTGAAGAGGCCCTGGAAATTATCGATCATTTGCGTTCGCGCAAGGCCATTATTTTAAACCTGCACTTGTTGGATAATGCCCAAAGTCAGCGGGTGGTGGATTTCCTCTCCGGCGCCACGCACGCCATTGATGGAAACCAGCAACGCATTGGCGACGGAGTGTTTATTTTTACCCCCAGCAACGTGGTGATTAGTACCGATACGCAGGCCAAAAGCGACATGAGCCTTTCGGATGCCTACTGGAATACCGCCCACCACTAAGCCTGTGTTGGCTGCTGTTTGCTAAAACCGAAAAAATCTGAAAGACCTCTCTTAAGTCGAAGAGAGGTCTTTTTTATAAAAACCTGCCTCTAGATCACTTGTCGAAGATTATCGGAGAACACAGGGGGCTGGCCATCCGTCTCTGAGTTTTAGCGTAGACGGTGGCTATTCACGTTCGACCCAAGGATTGTGAGGCGGTGGCAGTACTTCGTCTTCTGGCGTGTGCAGATAGTTTGACTGAAAGTCTCCCATAATGCCTTGGCGAATGCTGTAATACACTGGCTGGCCAGGAAATGAACCGCGCTCGCCACCAAAATAAATGACGATATGGTTTTCTCCAACGTCTTGGGAGCCATTTTCATTGAGATCCGCGTACTGTCCTGAACCTGAGATTTGTGGGGTGTAGTCAATGTTTTCGATTTGATTGCCGACGTGTACAACCCGGAAATCGCCGACCCTTAAGTACTCAGGACGCGAACCCTCTGGAAGAGTGTTTTCCTGTCCAGGTTCTCTAAAGCGGTAATCGTTCAGGTTTAAGCCTTCTAATTGCATGGATTCGTCCAGTTGTTGAAGCACTGGCTGTAAGTATTGAAACTGCGCATGGTTGCGATCCAGGCCGACTGGGGGCATACGGTGTCTCCTATGATTCATTCGTTTGGGCAGAGTGTGTGGTTGGTTTACCGGTTGTTGGCCCAATGGCTCAACTCTCGGTTACTGGTGTACCAGGTGTTATCCTGTCCTGGGTTTGGGGGGACTGAATATGTGCCGTTTGCAGTCCATTCGGGTTGACCACCGAGCTGAATGCTATCCCAGTTTTCCAGTACCTGGTTGGCGGCGGCAATGGCAATGGTTCGGCCCACTTTGTAATTTCTAGGGTCTCCGCCTAATTCGCCGTACTGTTCTATGGTAAGCCCTGTACCACCATTCCCAGCGCTGTTTGCCAAATCAACCCATGCCGATCTGGATGTGAGGCCATTGTTAATCCCATGACGACCGCCCTCGCGGGTTTGGTAGTCAGAATAGTTTCTATCTAAAAAGTTTTGCACCTGCATAATTTGAGCGGGAGTCACTTCCATAAAATAAATACACCTAGTTAATGTTGTGGAAACTACTGTCGTGGAAACGGTTGATGGGTTTCTGCAGTCATCGCGATTTTAGGATCCAGGACCGTGGACAACAACGTGCCCACGGTCCTTTAGATCAATACGTGTGCTTTTAGGCCTTTTTATGCGTTACCAAACAGCTTGGAGGTCACAAAGCCAATGACGGCTCCCAGAAGGGTGTTGCCCAGTTGCCCCAGGCCCAGGAAACCACCCCGTTGGTTGGAGGAGGCTGTTGGCGGTGTGCTGCTCGGCTCTGTTCCGGGTGGATCACTGGATTGAATGGTGTGGCCTTCCGGCAGAGAATTCATCGTGCCACTGCCAGGCTCTTCAATACCGGCTGCACTCACAAGCGGGGCTGCTTCCTCAGGGGGGGCGGTATCGTTAACACCTTCAGGCGTGACCGACTGCTGAAGGATGTTGCCTGCCGCATCCTCATAAACCCGGAAGATTTGCCCACTGCTTTCATCCTGCAAAATGCCCAGCATGGTTACGTTTTGTCCATTCACCTGGCTGTCGAAATTGTCCACATCCAAAAAGGAAACACCATTGCCCAGCTCGTGCAGGCGGGCGTTTACCTGTGCCTGGCCGTTGGTGCCTAAAATGACCCCGGCCTCTTGCGGGTTATAGCTGGTGCCACCAATGTCTCGAGAACTGTCTCCGCCTTCAATGGCGTTGATGGTACTGGCCGTTGTGGGGCTCAACTGGCTTAAAGCACCCAAAACTACGTTCATGTTTAAACTCATGCCCTCTTTCCTCCTGTTGTATAACGAACTCTCTATCTCTTTACGATTTTTTTAGGCGTCTTTTGGTGCAACCTGTTGGTGAACAAGCTGCATCAAAGCAATACTTCCGTTTGGCAGTTTGGCCTTGTACAACAATGCCCACTGTCTCTAACTGTCTCTATATGTCAGTCCTACCTACGTCTCTTCAATCTCTCGCAAAACAGGGAGAACGCGGGTTGCATACACAACAAGCCAAGTTCAATATGCACCCACTGTTTCCTATGAACATAAACACACGGGCGCGGATCGTTTGGAACGGACGGGCGTGTTTCAGGGGTCTTTTTGCGGGCAAGGCGGAACGGAAAACAGTCTGTGGTTGCCGTCGCAAGGTTTGCATTTGTTAACAATAGGGGGTCCATTCTGTGTACCCTTCGGGGGTGGTCTAGCCCAAGCGAGATATTGCCGTTAAACTGCTAGGTTATATGACAACGCATTCAACATACCCGCCATCTCCTTCTGCGCCCGCTGCGCACTGGGCCAACCCGTGGCCTTCGGATCTGCCTGTGCCTTGGGGGGAGCACTCCGTGCAGGCTTTTTTGTCCGAGGGTGTTCGCCAGGTGATTTTAAAGCACGTTCTGGCGGCCAGTAACAGCAGGCACCGGACCCAGCGTTGGCAGGAGTTTTTTGCCGCCCTGGACTGGCTGCCCGTGTCGGAAATTTCCAACAGCCCGCTGCGACAGTTGCCACCCACCGAGCAACGGTTGGTGTTGACCGACGTGGAAGCCTATTTGGCCTCAAAGCAGCAGGCGAGAGAGCAGAACCAGGCGCAACGAAAAGATTATCAGCAGCGCATTATTGAGTACTTCCGTAAAACGGTGCCGCCTGCCGACAAGGCCCTGCTGGAGAGCCTGCGAGACTACGAACTGGCTTTGACCGGTCGTGATGTGAATTGGCAGCACCATTTTGCGCTGCGTTCCTTTAAGCGGATTGATGAATTTGTAAACGCCGACCGGCCGACGCGTCTGGGCTGGGTGGCGTCTTTTCGAGAGGATGTACTAACCTATAAGCGCAACCTGGAAAAGATCCAGCAGAATGGCGGCACCTACCCGCTGGGCGATGCCGAGGATGCCGCGGCTTACTTTAGTTTCGATGACTGGTGCGAGCAACATGGTTCCTGGTCGCCAGAAACCGCCAGAGCCTCCGATTCGGCCGGGCGGCAGCGACAAACCCAAGATGGGGCTTCTCATCAGACGCAAGATACTTCGGCGGAGGCGACTTTACACGCCCTGGCGATTAGTGCTGCCCTAAAGCGGGCGTTTGAACTGTTGGAACTGCCGGTGTCCGCGCCGCTTTCTGCGGTAAAGCGCCAATTTAGGCAACTGACCCTTCGTTACCACCCGGATGTGTGTGGGGGCGATCCGCGACGCATGCAGCAGATTATTGAGGCCTATCAGCAAGTGAGCCAATGGTGCCAACAGCAACGCTCCCGTTCCGCTAAGCGCTGATTGCGTCTGCTCGTTGAAGTTGGATCCTTCTTTGCGTACGATGGTTGGGCGATGATGGCATGGTTTGAAGCGGTTCCGTTTTTTTGGATACAGGTTTTGAAGACAGGTTCATGCCTCACGAGACGCGCTTGAGCGTTCGGCTATTAAAAAAATCCTGTGCTTTTGCTTTTTCGCCTTTCAGGATCTGGTTTGAATGACTGTTGCACCCGCTGTTTCAACTCACGTTTCATCCCCGGTTTCGGCCGCATCTGTTGCGGAGCAGTTACCTGCCCTGCCTGAGCCCTCCTGTTCTCCAGCGGTGGATTCCACCGTCAGCCAGCCTGTCGTGCCTTCTTCCGGGGTTGAGGCGGATCCAGCGAAATGGCCGGTCCGGGTATTGGCCTATTGGGGTGCCGAAACTCTGGCGCTGTTTCGTTCGGTGCCATTGGCCATTATGCTCATTGCGTTGCTGGCAATTGCCACGCTGGTGGGGGTGTGGATCCCCCAGGAAGGCTTGGTCGATTTGGCCGACATCAAACGCCAATACGGGGCTTCGTATCAAACCCTCAAGGCGTTTGGCCTTTTTAACGTGTATTCGTCCCCGTGGTATGTGGCGCTGGAAGTTCTGTTTTTCTTTAACCTGTTGTTGGGTAGCTTTCGCTGGCTCAAGCCCGCCACCACGGCCGGTCTAAAAAGACAGTTCCTGTCCGTGTCTCAGCTTCAAAAGGCCAGTACCGCTTTGGCGCCCATTGCGGTTACCGCTCCCTGGCCAGTCACGCTGGAAGCGTTGCGAAAGGTGCTTAAAAAACGAGGCTATTCGGTGTACGTTCAGCCAGACGGACAGCCAGACAAGCCGCCAGTACCTGACGTATCGATTAATCATTCATTGGGCGAAACCCGCGTATACGCCACCAAGGGCTGGTGGACCCGTTTGGGGCCTGCGGTAGCCCATATTGGTATTTTGTTGTTGCTGGTGGCCTCGCTTTACGGCACCTTAACCGGCTTTAAGGTGCAGCACGTGGCCGTGCCTGGTGAAACCTTCCGTTTAAGCGCCGCCGATCGGCTGTTTAAAAACGCGCCCGCTGGTTTTTGGCTGGGCCAGGTGCCTCCGTGGAGCATTCGGGTTCAGGATTTCCACGTGGATTATTACGCCAACAAACCCGATACCCCCAAGCAGTACTTTTGCACGCTGGATGTGTTGGACGCCAACGGAAAGCCGCTGCGTCAAGGCGAAACCATTTCGGTCAATCATCCGCTAACCCTGGGGAACTTTACCATTTACCAGGCGAGTTTTGCCCCCACGGGGAAACTGTTCCTCACGCTCAACGGTCAGCCGGTTGCCGTTCAGGCGGATCAGAATTTTAACAACCGACCGATTGCGGTTCTCCCCGTCTCTGCTTCGGGCAACCGGGCGCTGTTTGTGTTTCCGTTTTACCGCCAGCAGGATGCCGGTGTGACGGACAACAATGTCGTGGTGTTTTTGCACAACGGTAAACAGTTTGAAGGGGCTGCGCCGGGTAAAATGCCGACCAATCTGCGCTTATCTGAAGGGCAGTCGGGGGTGATTGCGGGAGTGAAGGTCGGTTATGTGAAGCCGGAAATTGCCACGGGCCTGCAAATGAAAGAAGCCCCGGAGACCTTTTGGATGTATTTAGCGTTTTTCATTATCTGCCTGGGCACAGTTATGTGTTTTCCGCCGCAACGCCAGCTGTGGTTGGCTCTGGCACCTGTTTCTTCGGCAGAAAGTTCTCAAACGACTTCTCCCGAGGTGGTTGGCCTGTTGTACTGGTTGCCCAAAACCAACAAGGGCAAGCACTTGTTCCAGCAGGAGCTGGCCCGGTTGCAGCTTGAGTTAATCCAGTGTCTGGCGCCGCCCGGGCCGGAGGATCAAACGCTTGCTCAGTCGGTCGCGGTCCATCATCAACCCCATGCGCGAAAGGAGCCGAAATAGAATGTTGCCTCTCGAAACGTCTACGCTGGTGTTTTGGCAGGATGAGCGGTTTTGGCTACACGGCGGTTTAATCTTGCTGGTGCTGGCGGTGTTTGCCTACGTGCTGCGGTTACTGTTTGCCCAACGTCCCCTGGCGCATGGGGCGGCCTGGTGGCTGTTGTTGCTCTCAGCAGTGGCGTTTTCCACTTCCATTGCCTGCCGCTCTGCGGAAGCGGGCTACTTTGCCCTATCGAACATGTATGAATCTCTGCTGGTACTGAGCATTGCCACCCAATGCCTATTCCTTTGGCTGGACCGCACCTTTCGCTTGCCTGCAATGGGCTGGCCGGTCAGCTTGCTGGTGCTGGCCACGGTGGCCTACGCCACCACGCTGCCCACCAACATTCAACCGTTGCAGGCGGCGTTGCAAAGCTACTGGCGCAGTATCCATGTGCCGGTGATTTTAAGCGCTTACGCCATGTTTACGCTGGCGTTTATTAGCTCGCTGTTGCTGTTGGTGCAATCCTGGCGTGAACAGGGGGCACCATCCCACCGCGCCAATGGCCAGCAGAACATCCACGCTGCTTCACAAGGACTGCCGTCCTTTGGGTTACCCCTGTTAGCAACCGGCCCGGAAGCTGCGGGTGGAAGCGGTGCGTTGTCCTTGGTGAGTCTGTACGATGAAGTTACGTATCGGTGCGTCACCCTGGGCTTTCCGCTGCTGACGATTGGTATTATTCTGGGCGGTTTGTGGGCCAATGAGGCCTGGGGCAACTACTGGAGCTGGGATCCCAAAGAGTCAATGAGTCTGGTCACGTTGCTCGGCTACGGGGTGTATCTTCACCTGCGGGTTAATGGCGAGCATCGTCCACAAACATTGGCCTGGGTTTCCGTGGCGGGTTTTGTGCTAATGCTGGTAACCTACTTTGGCGTCAACTTAATGGGGGTGGGGCTTCACTCCTACGGTAAAATCGGCTAGCGCGTTAACGGCGGATACGCGCTTGGGTACCGTTTTACTGAACGCGTGGGCTTTAGCCTTGGAAAATAAACGAATGCCAGTGAATCCCGCGATCGTCAATGTTATCTGCCTGTCGAATAAGCGAGAAGCCTTGTTGTTCAAAGGTTTTTTGAAGCGTGGCGGGTGGCAAGTCCAAATAAAACCGTCCCTGCTTGTCACGTCGGTCGGCATTTAAATCTCGCCCTTCTCCCGAAGTGGAAAGGTAAATCTTGCCGCCCGGTTTAACCAACGTTCGGATGTTTTGCGCAGCCGCTTCCAGCACGGGCAGATTGGGCAAGTGCATTAAAACCGCAGAGCAAAACACCCAATCGAACCCGTCTTTGTGAAATGGCTTTTCTATGCAGGGAAGGTGCCCACTTTGCAGCCGCTCCGTAAGCGCCGGGTAGATGCTTTTTGCCCGCGCAATACCAGATTGCCAGGGATCGATACCGTAGGCGTTGTAGCCACGGTTTAGAAACCAACGCGTGTAGGTGCCTGCCCCGCAGCCCACATCCAACACGGAAGGCTGCTTTCCAAAAGGGTTTCTTGCAGGAAACGTTTCAAACAGCAAGGGTTGGTTGTGGGGGGTAATGGCAAAGCGGTCCAGGCGATCAAATAATCCTGGATCCTGTTCGTAGGCTTGCAAGGTTTGCCTATCCAGGCCAACGGTGGACTCTTTCGGACCGTCTGTAGGCTGTTCTGTCCGTATTCCAAAACGAAAAGTTGTTGCCATGGCATTAAAGACTGGCTTTGGATGGATTTTTCCAATGTACACTGCGGTATTCGCCTCTCCCAACCTGTGCAGCACAAAGTTCCCCTATCAAACGCTTCTTGGGGAGCTGTACACCTGCGGCCATTACGCCCTGTGAGGTCAGCCACGGTGAGGATTTGTGCCGACTCCAACGGCTTAGTTCATAACGCACATCTCACCACGAGGGTTTGACGGTTATGAGGCGAGGCGATGTCAAAATCGAGACGGTGGTTTGGCTGAGGTGTCGAATGCCTAAATACTAAACTCCGGCTCGGGAGTCTCTGTTGAAGGAATGCGGCGCAACTGCTGGTGCTGAAGACAGGCATGTCGGAAGCGCCCGGCGAGCCAACCCCCGGCCTTGCTACAGCCGTATAAAAAGAGTCCGCTCAGCAGTAAACAGCCCAACAGCGGCAGTAAAATCTCGGTGGCCAGCTCGCTATCCTGACGCATGCGAATGACCAGGTTGAGGTAATCGATAAAGAAACTCGGATCCCCTCGGCGGAGGGCTTCTATGGACAGGTACGGCGACAGGGTGGCTTCCATCAGTCGCCAAACGGGAGAAATAAACGAACCCACCAGCATGGTCAGCCCACGGATGACCACTTCGGCAAAGCCAATGGCTTGGCTACTACTCATGCTCTCTGCAATCAACGCCTTCATGGCGGAAGCTCCGACTTTGGGGTGTGGCCAAGGCCACCGAATACACGACTCCTGAAGGATCAAAGGATGGCAACCTCCCAAAATTGCGATTGAATCGCCTTATTGTGATAAAAATATACAAAAATCGAGCCAGTCGTATACCGCTGGCCAGGCCCCAGGACGTGAAGGTTTCATTTTTTTTGAAGGGCTGTTGCTAGCAACGACACTCAATGCCAAAACGTGCGCTTTGTTTTTGTAATATTGCGTAAGGCAACAAAACATCCGTTGAGACGAGCGGCCTGAAGGGGCAGTATCCTGCCGAATGGCCTGAAGTGAGAACATTTTTCTTTACATATGGCCATTTGCTAGCAAATGGGTTGCTTGAGCGTCGTATTAACGGTAGAACATGCATGCTCTGATGTGCTCTCGGGGGAAGCGCGGATGCGTTCATTCCTCATGAGCAGGCTGGTTATGGCCAACGGTCGTGGCTCGACGTGTGTCAGGCGCTGTATCTCATTGTTGGATGGGTCGTTTTGGGTCGGTTGTTGCCGAAACCGGAATGGATCCTGTTGATACAGGGGTTAAGATTGGATGCTTACCACGGTGCCCCCACCCGTCGGGATCGTTTATGCTCCCGTTGCGGCGGCAACCACAACCAGCGTTTCACCCCAGCGGCTCTCGCGATTTGCGCCGTTAGAACGGCAGTTGGGCCACTACATGGACCCGTATACGGCGGAATCCAAGGGCATTCATCTTTTTAAGGTAGATCAACCTCTGAACTACAATGCGCTGGATCGGCTGCTGTTGGTGTTTCGTCAGGCGGGCAATGCGCTTAAACGTACAGGGCAAGGCCTTCGGGGCGATTCCACCCAGACTTTTTCCGATTTTATGCTGGAAGGTCGCGTGCCCTACTATGCCGGTGGCGTGGCGCTGCTCAGCAGTTTTTTGCTCGGATCTGGCAAGCCCAATTTGCACTTTAAAAAAATGGGCGCCGCCGTGGGCTTGTACTATTTGGGCGTGGGTGCCAGCAACGCTCTGGTAAACGGTTTGTACAAGCTACGTTATGGCTTGGATCTGGATATGCTCTACCGTAGCAAGGATGGCCGGTTTGAGCGCATGTTCTCCAGCACGGATTTTCCGCGTTTTGATCTCATTCCCAAGCCGTTGTACAAACTGTTGGCCAAGCGCTTGAATATTCCAGACGGCGTGGCCGATCCCGACGGGGCGGTGCGCGAAAACCTGCGTAAAATGATCGGGGAGTCTCGTCTGGTGAAAATGGTGTTTTCCAGCCTGGCTGCCGCAGTTGGTGCGGGCTTCTTGGCTCGGTCCGACGCTTGGGGAGAGGTGTTTGGCCGCCATTGGCGAGATATTCTGACCGGTCCGGGCAATGTGCTTCAGAAGTCTGGTGCGTTGGCCCAAATCACTGGGCAAAAGTTGCTCAACGTGCTGGATGACGTTTTTCGTGGGCCACTGCAACCCAACGCCCCGTGGAACAAGCGTTTTGGGCTAGGCTTGGCGGTGGGCACCGTAGTCCCCACGCTGCTGTGGGGCGTGCTTAAAATTTGCCATACGCCCCAGGTTAAAAAGTACGAGCCCTTTCAACTGGATCCGGCGTTGGTTAACAGCTTAAGGCCGGTGGTCCAGCCTTCTTCCGGTGTTCCGTTTGCCGTTGCGCCAGGGAGGCCGCAGGAATGACGCTGGTCTACCAACCGCCGCAATCTATCTGGCGGGTGCCCGCCCCGGTGGCGCATATGGCCCCGCCAACCAATCCGCCCGAGCGGGTTTTGAACGATTCTCTGCTGGCGGCAAAAACCCTGCACCAGGGTATTCAGGGTAAAAACCTGGCCGATTACCCTTTGGGCGTGACGGATGGCATGTTTCGCCGGGTGGGTTCGGTGGGGCTGGCCGTGCTGGCCGCCTTGGGCAGTAACAGCCGCATTGCGGGCGTTAACGAGCTGGTGGGCGTTAGTACCTGGTTGTTTTCGATGTGGGTGGTGCCCCGGGTGTTAAACGGCCTGTTTATGGCTAAAACCGGCTTCAATATGCTCTCGGAATATGTGAGTACGCAGGGTTCGCGAAAACGCCTGACGGAAAGCCAGCAGTATATGCCCATTAGCCTGATTGACCCTGAGTCGATCGACCAGTTTGCAGAGCGGATGCGCATTCCACAAGCTGATCGCAAGCGGCTCGTGCGCCAGAAAATTCAATCGTTGACCGCCCAGTTTAACAGCCTGTGGATGCTGGTAGCTGGGTTTGCCACGCCCCTACTGGCGGGGGGCTTGGGGCATTTGGCAGAAAACACGCTGAGACTGCACGACCGAATTCACGATGGGTTGACGTCGCGTAAAGCAGGCCAGCTTGGCCAGGCGGCGTCTCAACTCGCCCAGGAAAAAGACCTGCTGGGTCAGCGCCTGAAGGCCAGCGGCTTTATGAAGCACTATGAAGGGTTGGTCAATCAGTTGGTGGGCGAATCCCCGGAAAGTGCTCTGGCGCGGTGGTTTCCGCGTTGGATGAACGATGGCTTTATGCCGAAACTGACCGAAACCGTTCGAGATCAGCACTGGCAAAAACAGCTTGCCCAGTCTGTTCACGCCCATGAGAGTGGCGAGGTGGCCCGTCTGTATGCTCAAGGCCTGTTAAAGCTGGATAATAAGGCCGTGGATTCCCTACTTCAGTACCTGGCAGATGATAAAGGGGCCCAGGCAGGTCTAAACAACATTCGGCAAGGGATGCAAACGCTTGAAAAAGCCGAAGATCACCTCCGAAAAGCTATTTCACGTTCCGTCTCCAACTTAAAAGCCCACTTGGGACCGGTGGGGAATCCATCCCTGCCCGCGGCTATTGATTCCCTGCACGCGTGGGTGGATGGGGAAGGCGCTAACGTAAAGCCATTGAAGGCAGAACGCTTGTTTGAGCGTTCCGTCGATGAGTTTGAAAGCCGTTTGGGCGCGCTGCGTCATCAATCAGGCCTTTCCAAAGGCGCTCAGGCTCTGGTGGAGGATTTGGTGGAAGTGGCGAAAGACTTGCGCGGCTTGGAAGAGAAACGAGAATTTGTGTGGCTGCGTATGAAGAATGCTGAAAATACCCTCTTGCACCATCAAAATGTTTTGGCCCGACTGAAAGATCCGGCATTTCGTCAACTTTCCGCAGAGGCGCAGTCTCACGAGTTGCAACGCCTCATTTCGTTGCCGGGTCTGTCGCATCTGCAAAATCGGCTGAACGAAAAGCTGTTTGAACCTGCCCATCAGTTGGTGGGGGGCTACTTTTCCGAGGCAAAAGCCCAGGCCCTGCTCGATGATGCTGGCAAGCTGATTTCGGAAAAACGTTGGCCAACCGCGTTCAATCTGTTTGGCGCCTCTCCAGAGCAGGCGATGCTCAACATTGGCAAAGACTTTTTTAACCGGGGTCGGTGGCGAACCGGTGTGATGGTGGCGGGTGGCCTGCTGAGCGGAGCAACCCTTTTGTACACGCTGCTGTTTGTGGGCAATCCCAATAGAAAGACCGACTCTCCGGCTGCTTCGGGAGCGCTTACGCCTGGCGCAACCAACCTCAATGCTGCTTCCACGCAGCCAGAGCTGGTGCTACCCCCTGCGCCGCCAAACTATCAGTATTACATCAACCCGGATCCTCTCGGCTGGCGTAGCGATGCGATTGCCATGCCAGTCAACGGTCCGTGGTCACTTCCGGTTCAGTCGTTTCGCCCGGGGGTTGCTGGCGTGCCCCCCTATGGAGGGCCACGCTGATGCCACCGCGGATTATTCCGACCGCCGGATTTCCTCCCCTTGCAGGCAAGCCGCTTGTACAGGCCCCGCTAATACAAGGCCCGCCAATGCAAGGCTTGAATGCTTTTTCATCGCGGCCACAAGTTCTACAGCCTAGCCCTCCGGCTTTATCTGGCATGCCACCGGCTGCAGCGCCTCCATTACCTGGCTACGGGTGGATGTCTCCTGGGTTGAGTCAGGTGCTGTTGGCCCCACCGCCTCCACCCGCCTCGTCCGCTCCGTTCACCTCGTCTGTGAGTGCAGTCAATGGGTTGCTGGCTCCGTCTCCCGTGTGGAAAAATCAGCTTTCCTCCATGCTGCGCAACAACCAGGCGGTTATCTACGCGCTGAACATTCGTACGTTTGGCGCCCACGATAAAAATGGCGATCACCGAATCGATCCTTGGTTGGGAGAAAACGGCACCTTCCTGTCGTCGATTCCTCGTTTGCCCGAGTTGGCGGCGCTGGGCGTTAACACGCTGCACGTATTGCCGATTAACCCGGTGGGGCAGCTTAAGCGCCTGGGAGAAGCGGGAAGCCTATACGCAACGGCCGATTACACACGCTTGAACCCGGAGTTTGATGTGCCGTTTAACGGCCTGACCCTGCTGCAAGAGGCACGCATGTTTGTGGATGCCGCCCACCGGCAGGGCATCCACGTGATGGTGGACTTGCCCAGTTGCGCATCGATGGATCTGGCCCTGAGCAACCCGGAGTTGATCGCGCGCAATACGGATGGCAAGCCGCTGACCCCCACCACCTGGATTGATATTTTGATGATGGAGAATGGTCCTGCGCTCATCAACTACTGGGATCGTTTCTTCGACCTGATGATTAACAAGGTGGGCGTAGATGGCTTTCGGGTGGACGTGGCCCGGGCCCGCGACGTGAATTTTTGGCAGCCATTTATCAACAAGTACCCCCAATTGCAGGGAGAAATGGGGCTCTTGGCCGAATCCTACACGATTGAAGACGATTCTCCGCTTGAAAATATTCCGCGCGATATTCCCTTCGATCTGCTGCGGGCTGGCTTTGACACCATCTATGGCAACTTCCATATTTTCCCTTCTTGGACGGCCACAGATTATATGAACTATATTCTGGAAAATCGCCGCCGGATGGTGGAAAGTGGCGTGCCGGATCGTTCGTTGCTGGGCTCATTTCTCACGCACGACGATCCCAGTTTGATGCCACGCGGTGGTGTTCCCGTGTATCTGCTTTCCGCAGGGCTAATGTGTATGCAGCCCTACACGGTGCCGTACCTGTTGGATGGCTTTACCACCGGGTATGAGAAACCGTTTGATATTTTTAACTGGGTGGAGCGTCCCACTGGCCAGCACCCGGAAATTGGCCTGTTTACCCAGCAAATGCTGTCCCTAAGGCGACAGTACCAGGATGTGGTGACGCGCGGGCTGTTTATTCCCATTCCGCTGACCACGCAGGGAACGGACAACAACATTATTGCCTTTGCGCGGTACTTTCAGGGGAAAACCCTGCTGGTGCTGGCAAACAAGGATGTAAACGCCCGGCACCAGGCCAGTTTAAATGTGCCAACACTCTTGCCAAACCAGCCGTTTCAGGATTTGGCACCGTATTACGGCCAGCAGAGCCGCATTCAACCCACGGCCAACCAGTTGGATGTCGATCTGTCGCCTGGGGCGTTCCACGTGTTTGCGCTCAATACGCCGCTATTGCCCAGGGTTTTGCCTTCTTATCATTAAGGGGGTCTCTGGCAAGGAAGCGTGGAAATGCCTGCGCATTGGTGAGGGCGATGTTGCGGGAACTCTCGCTGCGACCGATACGTCTGAGGGCTCAGTCCGTATTGTTGTATGACAGAATTGGTGACAGACCGATTATAATGGTTGAAAACGCGCCTTTTTCCGCGCCGCGTGTTCTTTAAACCTGCCGACAATCAAGGAGATTTCCGCCATGGTGAGCCGTAAAACTTTGTTCCATACTGTTTGGCTCGGCCTGTTGCTGGTGGCGTTAACAGGCCTGCTCAGCCTGGGAGAACGTGTGGCTTCCCACACGGCGGCGGCCGATTCGGATATGGTCGTCATTTTTACAGCCCGCTGGTGCGCGAGCTGTCGAGAGATTGTGCCCATTGTGACCCAGGTGGCCACCGAACAAGGGCTAACCGTTAAAACCATAGATGTTGACCAGCAGGATGCGCCGCGAACCGCCGACATCTACGGGCTTACCATTCCATCGGTGGAATTGCCGCAGATTTATCAGATTCAGCAACGCAAGAAGGTTAGCCTACTGTTTGATGGGCGGAGCTACCGGCTTGGGAACCGTCAGCAGGTGCATGAGGCGATGATTCTGCGTCTTCGCCAGGCTCCGTAGCCTCCTCGGCAGCGGTGGCCGCCCCCCCGTGTTCATTGCTGGATTGGGGCTTAATGAAGGTAATGGTGCGGTTCTCGTGCATACTCGTGCGGGCGTCTTTTAGCTGCTGACGAACCTCGTCGCTAACGCCCATGCGGCCATCTACCATTTTATCCACCGCGCGAACGTTCAGCTTATAGGTTTTGTGAATCATATCCAGCTCACGAATGATGGGCAGCACCTTGCTGTCATCGTAGTCGTAGGAGCGCCGAACGGTGCTCACCATCATTTCGCCCGAAGTGGCATTGACCGGCTTACCGCCTTCGAGAAAATGGAGCTTGAAAATCTCTTTCAGATCCGACATTTCGGCCTGAAGCACCTGTACACTGCGCTGAAGCCGCAGGTAACGCTCCACGAGATATTCAATGTTATCCAGTTGGGCAAACTTCCAGGCTTGCTTCTGAATGTAAAGCTCGCGAAGGGGGTAGTACACCTTGGCCAGGTTCATGGCATCATCCAGGGCCCGGTGCTGAACCGTGGGCTCGTGGCCAAAGCGGTGGAGCAGGGCCGCCAACCCGTGAGAGGGCTCATCGGGGAACACGCTTTTATACATATCAAAGGTGTCGACGCGATGATTTTGGAACCGTTCGCCCAAAACCGCCTTGCAGGCCTCGTTAATAAAGCTGTAATCGAAAATGGCATTGTGTGCCGCAAAGGGGAGATCCCCTACAAAGGCTAAGAACCTTGGCAGCACTTCTTCAATGGTGGGAGCGTTTTCCACCATTTCTTCCGAAATATTGTGGATTTTGTAGCTCGAAGTTCGAATATGCTGCTGCGGATTGACCAGTTCCGAGAAGGTGGCCACAATCTCTCGGTTCACCATACGAACGGCGGCAATTTCTACAATTTTTTCCGTACGGTGATCCAAACCCGTGGTTTCGGTATCCAGTACGATCATTGCCTCTGGCCCCTCCGCGTTCGAGGGCTTGCCCCACGAGGCAACCGCTCCTTGGAGCGTTGTCTCATCAATCATCGTTGTGTGTCTTCCTGATTCAACGTTATGATTTTATTTTAACCCAAACCACTCGGGTGTCAGCCGGGCCGCAGGAGATCGCGCCTCAAAATTCACCCATTGAAAGGATGTACCAAAGCGCATACCGTTTTAACCCCAGGTATAAAGTCCACCGTATTTGGAAGGATCTTATGGTGCCACCAGGCCCTCAAGAATCGCAACCGCAACCATCGCCTGTTAGGCCTTTTCGCGCACAGCCCGGTGAAGCGCCCGAAGGCCAGGTGCTCTTGATTCAGCTAGGCGGCTTACACTGTATGGCCTGTGTTAACCGGGTGCAGGCGGCCGTTCGGCGTTATTTAGACGCGCAATATTCACGTCCTACTGATTCGTGTCCTCCTGATTTGAGTCCGCCTGCCGCTGCGTCCACCACAGATGTTCAGTATCACGTGGGTTTGGATACCCAGGTGCTCCGTCTGTGGGGGGCTTTGCCAGCCCGGTTTAACCCCCAGCAACTGCTGGATGTGATTCGTGAAGAAGGCTATTCGGCTACGCTTCTTTCAAATGGCTCGTCTCCAAACGCATTGTCTAACGTTCGCTCCACTTACGCAGCTTTTCTTTTGAATGGCTTGAACCGTGCCAAAGCCCTTCTGGTTTTGCTGCTTGGGCTTCCGTTGTTGTGGAATCATCTCTGGCCTGGCGCCTTTTCGGGGTTGTCTCTGTCTGTTTCCTGGTGGCTCTCCTCGCTGCTGGTCATGCTGGCTGGCGGCCCTGTCGTGCTTTCTGCAGTGCGTTTGGCCCGGGCCAAAGCAACGGGAATGGATACGCTCGTGGCGCTCGGTGCCGGGTTGGCTTACATCCACGGAGCCTATTTTGGCGTGGCCCACCACTGGGAGGCATCCGCGCTGATTTTGATGGCGGTTTCGATCGGCCGTTCCATTGAGGCGCAGATTCGTTGGCGGGCCGGAGAGACCCTTCGGCAACTGTTAGAGCAAACCCCGACACGGGTCTGGGTGTTGCCTCACTCGGCAGAGGCGCCTGACGGTTGGCAAGCAATGCCGCTAACCGCCGTGTTTCCAGGCGATAGGGTTCGTCTTCGGCCAGGAGAGCGTGTGCCGGTAGACGGTCAGTTGCTGGAAGGCTCTTTGGCCGTGGATGAATCACTGCTGACGGGCGAGGTTTTGCCCGTAACCAAAATGCCGGGCGATTTGCTCTGGGCGGGTACCGGGGTGATTCAAGGGACGGCTGTGGCCACCGTGTTGGTAACGGGCCAGCAAACCCGTCTGGCGCAGATTCAGCAGGCGGTGTTAAAAGCACAAACAGAAAAGCCAAAAGCGCAGCGGCAAGCCGATGTTTGGGCCGCCCGACTGGTGCCTGGGGTTATTTTACTTTCGGGGCTAACGGCAGTGGGTTGGTATTGCTGGGGCGGGGTTTCTGTTGCTCAGGCGCTCATGACCGCTGTGAGCGTTTTGGTCGTGACGTGCCCGTGTGCGTTAGGCTTGGCCACACCCATCGCGCTGATGGTGGGGTCGGGGTGTTTGGCCCAGCTTGGCATTGTTTTAAGCAACCCGGATGCGTTGGATGCTTGCGCTCGACTGACGACGGTTGTGCTGGATAAAACCGGTACGCTGACAAAAGGACAGCCCCAGTTGGTTCGGCGGATCGTGTCCAGTCATGCATCGGAGGCGGATACCTTGCTATTGGATACGCTGGTGCTCGCGCTGGCGCGTCAATCGTTGCACCCGCTCTCTCAGGCGCTTGTTCGGGCGCTGGAAACCCAAGAGGCGTCTTTGCCAGAACTGACAGATTTTCAAGAGATCCCAGGCCAAGGCTTAACGGCCTGCTGCCAAGGGCGGCGGTTGCAGTTGGGGCAAGCTCGCTGGTTGAGCCAGCAACAGCAAGAAGCGGCTGTTACAGACCCCTCGCAGCAACGCCTGGCAGAAGCGGCGCTTGGCCCTGGAGAAACTGCGGTTCATGTTGCCCTGGATGGCCAATGGATTGCGTGCTACGGGTTTGAAGATTCGCTCCACGCGTCCGCCGCCGATCTGGTTCTGTTCCTCCAGGCACAAGGCATCCGCGTTTGCATTGCCAGTGGCGATCGGCAGACGCCGGTGGCCCGCGTGGCTGGGCAGTTAAGCATTCCGCTTGCGAGGGTCAGGGCAGAGCTTTCTCCCGAGGAAAAGCGGGCCTGGATTCAGCAGTTGCAGGCCTCGGGGCAGGTGGTGGCTATGGTGGGCGATGGCATGAATGACGCCCCGGCCCTGGCACAGGCCGATGTAAGTCTGGTCCTGGTGCCCTCGGGCCAAACGCTGGCCATTTCCGCCCTGCAAACCCAAGCCGACTTCATTTTACTGCGGGCCGACCCGAGCCGTGTTCAAATGGCTGTTATGCTGGCAAAACGCTTACGCCGCACGATTGGCCAAAACCTTTTTTGGGCCTTTTTCTATAACCTGCTGATGCTTCCGTTTGCAGTGTCGGGAACGCTCTCAGCCACGGGGGCGGCGCTGGCCATGGCGGCCAGTTCGCTGGTGGTGGTTTTCAATGCGCTGCGCCTGCGGAGGACGGGGCCGAGCTTTGGGCTTTGATTCTCGTCAATCTTCGTACTATGATGGGGCCGCTATGATGGATACGATGCATCTTTCCCCGATAGGATTAATTGCTGGCGAAGGCCACCTGCCACTGCACGTTGCCGAAAACGCGTTCCGTCAAGGACGCTCTGTGGTGGCGTTTTGCATTGGCAGAAATAACGTGCGAGAGCTTCAGCGCCTCTGTGTTCGGACGCATCGGGTTGTGCCCGGTTTGCTGGAGCGAAATGTCGCGCTGTTTAAATCCGAAGGGGTTCGAGAACTGGTGTTTGCGGGCAAAGTGAACAAGTGGTTGCTGTTGTGCAACCCGCGTTTGGATGCCATGGCGCTGAAGCTGATGCGGCAAGCCGTGCAGATGAACGATGACCGGGTCATGCTCGGTCTAATCGATTATTTGGCAGGCCATGGGCTCACGGTGCTCCGCCAGGTAGACTTTTTGCAAAACCTCTTTGTTTCTGAAGGAATTCTGACCCAGCAGTCTCCAAACGAACGCCAGTGGCTGGATATCCGCTACGGTTTCTCTCTGGCCAAAGCGCTGGGCCGCCTGGATGTGGGCCAAAGTGTTCTGGTGAAAGATGGCATGGTGTTGGCGGTAGAGGCCATTGAAGGCACTGACCGGTGCATTCAGCGGGCGGGTGATTTGGCGCGCCGTAAAGGCGGTGTGTTAATTAAAGTAGCCAAGCCCGAGCAGGATCCCCGGTTTGACGTGCCAACCGTGGGTTTAAGAACTCTCAAGACGATGAAGAAGATGGGCATTCAGGTGCTAGCCACCGAGGCTAGCCGGACACTTTTCTTGGAGCAGGCGGCCATGGTGTCGTTTGCCGATCGTCACGGCTTGTCGATCGTCTCGGTCGATGGGGCGCGTTTGCCTGGAGGGGCTGCGGAGGCCTCTGCTGAGGGGGATCTCTTTTCGTCAGACTCTGCTATTCAGGGGTTAGGCACTTCCTCAATCGCTGAAAGGTCCGCTCAGCATATGCAACAGGTTGGGGATGCCAGTCTGCTTGTTGCGCCAGAAGCAAGCAATCCGTAAAGAAGAAACATCCAACACGTTGGGCAATCGTTTGCCTGATAATCGTTTAGCCGTAAGCCAACAATGGATAGGGATGGAAGGGATAGCGTCTTGACAGTGAAGCGGGTTTTCTTCATTACCGGAGATTATTCCGGCGATATGCACGCCAGTGCGGTTGTGCGCGCCCTTCGGCAAATTGACGAAACGATGCACATTGCGGGCGTTGGTGGCGAGACGCTGGCCAGTGCCGGGGTGTACCTCATTCAGCCACCCATGGAATCTGCCAGCTTCAGTCCTGCGCAGTATGTCGGCGGTTTGTCTCGCCATTACCGACTGGGCAAAACCATTCTTAAATTTCTCAGCCAGTTTGAGCCCGATGCCGTGGTTTTGGTGGATTATGGCGGCTTTAACCTGTGGATGGCGCGTCGGCTAAAGCAGGCGGGCTACCGGGTGTTCTATTACATTCCGCCGCAAATATGGGCCTCTCGTCCCTGGCGCATTCGTTCCATGCTGGGGGCTGTGGAGCGGGTTTTTTGCATTTTTCCGTTTGAGGTGGAACTGTACCGCCGTCACGGCATTCCGGTTACTTACGTGGGCCATCCGCTAGTGGCGCAGCTCCCGCCGCCTGCCAATCGCGAGGATTTTTGCCGTCAATACGGCCTGGATGCGCATCGGCCCATTGTGGGTTTGTTTCCCGGCTCTCGCAAGCTGGAGTTGAACTACCTGTTAGCGCCCATGCTGGCGGCACTGCCCTTGATTGAATCGGCGTATCGGCTTCAATT
The DNA here is from genome assembly GCA_033763415.1 of Candidatus Melainabacteria bacterium. Classification (GTDB taxonomy): domain Bacteria; phylum Cyanobacteriota; class Vampirovibrionia; order Vampirovibrionales; family JAJTHC01; genus JANRKP01. The sequence continues at coordinate 32,509 of JANRKP010000010.1, forward strand.
TGGCGTGTCGCCACAGTTTGCCATTTGTCCGGCTTTGTCGTTGTCCAAAGATTTTTTTGATCAGGCGTTGGCCGAGGCCGAAAGCAGCAGCGGCCCGTTGCCCTCTGTTACACAAATTGCGGATAACCACGCGCTGCTCTCGGTCTCTAATGTTGCCATTGCCGCTTCCGGCACAGTGACGCTGGAGGCGGCGTTGTACAAAACACCCACCGTCATTCTCTATCGAATGAACCCTCTGATGTTTGCCATTGCCAAGCCGTTTATTTTAACCGCTCACATTGGCTTGCCGAATTTATTGCTGGGGCCGCAGTCTGCCATTTTGCCAGAACTGCTGCAAGAGGCAGTGACGCCCGCCAAAATTGCAGAAGCGGCGCTTCCCTTTCTCGACCCTGAATCTGCGGCACACACCCAAGCGTTGGCCGGATTCCAGACCATTGCGCAGTTGCTCGGGACAGACAATGCGGCTGCCCAGGTTGCTTCCGGCTTGGTTCAGGCTTTATTGAACACCAGCAGTGTGGCCGTGGCCACCCGGTAATGGCCTTAGCCAGCTACAGTAGAGGCCAGGCGCTGTTTTAGCACGGCGATGCCCGACGACTTATTTAAGCGGTTCGTCTTGCTGACGAATGGCTGTGGGGGTTGTCACCGCTTCCGTTGTGCTTGAAAAGCGGACAGGTGCCGTTAAAGCGTTCTGTGGGTCAGGCTTTTGGGCCATTGTCGTGCCGTTGGTATTGGCAAAACGGGCCATGGCTTCCATTTGCCGAATCAGGCCCTCCAGGTAGGCCAATCGATGTTCGTTGTTTAAGCTGTAGGGCTTTAACCACTGGAGCGTGAGCTGATTGAGCTGTTCCAGGTTGCCTAAAAGAGGCTGAAGGTTTTGCGAAGGTAGTGTGGCGGCTGATTGCAAACGATGAAACGTCTCTTTGATTTGGCCCAGCGTTGCTTGTAGTGGTTCTAGTGCACTGGCATCACTTTCTTGATCAATACCCGGCTGCTGTTGAATTCTGCCGATGGATGCCGCGTAGTCTTCTAAAAGACTTTGGACTGATGCGATACCGTTTTGGTGCGGTATCGCGGGGTGTCGCTCTCGGTAAGGTCCGTTTTCCAACAGGGTTAAGCGATCCTGGTTAAGGTGGGTGGCGGCAAACAAGGTGGCCCCCATAAAACCTGCCCGACGAATCTCGTCGAGTTGGAGTAGAAAGCCCACTTCGTCCAGGCGATGCAACCCTACGCCGGGATAAACAACCGCTTTGCCTTGCACCGACTGCTGAACCCGGCTAAGAATCCGGTTAAGGCGGGCCGGAGACGTGGTGTAAGACATTGGGTGTAAGGTATCCAGCCAACCTTCGGCTACCCAGGTTTCCCAGTCTTGTTGAATGGCCCGGAGGCGATTGGCCCGCTCGATAGGGAAAACGGCGGCGGATAGGCGAATGCCAGGCCGTTGCTGCCGGAGCGTTTGAGAGACCTCTTTGACGAAACTGTTGACCTGTCTGGTTTTCCACTGGGTCCAGGCGGCGTAGGTACTGCCTGTCATGGAGGACAGACTGAGGTGGCTTTCGTTTTCAAAACGGGCTCTTGCCACGCTTTCGTAGCCGGAAGGGACGGCTGGGGTTTGAAACGGGTAGCGAATGTAGTCTAAATGCAGCCCGTCCACCGGATAGTTCTGTACAATCTCGGAAAACACGGATTTAAGAAAGCTTCTGGCGCGTGGACTGCCCGGGCTGAGCCAGTATTCCGTTTGTCGTGGCGGCATAATGCTGCCAGAACTGGTCCTCAAGGCTTCAGACATCAGGCCTTTCTCTTCCAAGACGGGCCCTGCGTACCGGTGAGGCATTCCCACAATTGCATTGTGGCGCGTGTTTCCAACCGCAAAGGTCCACACCCAGGCGTGGGCCTCCATTCCCAATTGATGCGCTTCGTCCACGGCCACTTTGAGTGGATCCCAGCTCCCAATCAGCGGGTTTTTAGGCAAAATAGCGCTGTTGTACAACGGGTAGCCCGCATTCAGGGCCTCGATAAACAGTATGTTAACGCCTGCGGCATGGAATCTTCGGATTAGGGCGCGAAGGCCATCGGGGGTTTCGCTATGGACAATACTTCCCCGGTCTAACCACAGGGCGCGGCCCTCTACCCGGCTAGACGGGCTGGCTTCACTAATAGCAGACATCATGACGCCTACTGCGGCCCGGTAAGATTGAAGCCCTAACTCTGTTTCCCCGGAAAGATAGTAAGATTCAAACTGTCGTTGGTGTTTTTCCGCCACGGTAAGCTGACGCAAGAGGGTTTTACTATCACTGAGGCGGCCTAACGCTTTTCCCATCTCAATTCGCCGGAGGGTCTCCATTTTAAGGTCTTCTAAATCTCGGGTTTTACGGTAGTAAAGGCCGTAGTTCACTTTTGCGTAAGGATCGCCAGCGTTGGCGTTTTCTGTTGATTTTCCGGGAAGGTTATTCTGGCTTTTGGCCTCTCCTTCTTCCTGATCCAACAGGGCTTCGAGTGGATCGGCCTCGGTCATCTCTGCTCCGGTAGTGCCTGCTGGGCTAGGTTGACTCGGGCTAGATTGGCTTGGACCAGGCTGACTTTGCGGATGTTGGCCAATAACCTGTTCGGTGGGGGCTTTTTCTGGCGATGGAGACTCGCTTTTTTTAGACGTTGCTCCCGGTGGGGTGCTGGGCGCCAGTTTTTGTTGGGCTTGGGCTGGCGTAGCGTCTTTGGCTGGAAGCCTTCCCGGCTGGGCTGGAAGCGTTTGCTCCTGCGGCAGTTCAGGTGGCGTGAGGCTCATAAAAATGCGCGGGGCAGTACTTGTACTGTCGGGTGTACTTTCGGGTTTATTTTCTGCCGCGTACTGGCTGAAGGGCGGATTCTGCGGCCATTTGGGGTTTCTTTCCTTTAACAGCGAAAGCAGTCCGCGCAGAATATAGCCCTCCTGTTCGGTGGAGAGATAATTTGCTCCGACAGGCCAGTTGAGCAACACGCCCTGTGGGCCTATGAGAATAGCTGGAGTCTGCTGGCCCCAGTTGGCCAGGACTTTTTCCTGGTCTAACGGGCTTGTGACTTGCAACAGCCAGGTTGTTGTGGGCATGTAGGTAGATAGAGGCGGCAGCAGGCTGGGCAGAACCGTTTCCAGCGGGAGTGCGCTGAGCGTGGGAGTGGCTGCTTTCTCCAGGTGGGTTAGCCCCAACGTTAATGCCAGTGGCTCTAAAAGCTCGTTCTCAACCGGGGTAGGAGTTTCAGTTCCCATAAAAACGATAAACTGCCCCCGGCGAATGGCCTGTTGTAGCGCCAGAGCGGTTGTTTCATCCAGCTTTTGATCCAGAGAGACCAGTAAAAGCCGATTTGAAGCGGTCACTTCTTCCGCGCTGGCTTGCGATAACAATGACGAGGGTTGACAAACACCCAGGCTGGACTGTCCGAATGTTGCCTGGAGTGCTGCTTCAGCCGCGATTTTTTGGGCACTGGAGGCCGACAAAATGCAGGCAAAGTCGGCTTCACCAGAGGGTTGCTCTGCGAAAGTGCTTAAGGGAGAAGAAATCCAGCAGCATGCGGACAAAAAGAACAGTATTAAACCGTTGAACACTTTGCCTGCACGGGGATGAATCTGCGTCACGGCTGGGTTTAACTCCTCTATGAAATGCGATAGAATAAGAACAGGTTGAATCAGAACAAGACTCAACCGCCCTGTAGAGCGGCTGAAAAGCTTTAGGAGGTGGTATTCAAGTGTGCTCTGCTCACGATCAATCCATGCATATCTTACAGGAAAAATCCCAGCCCTCCCACGTCCGAATGGATGCAATTTTGTCTTTGATGGTCGCGCCGTCCGCTCAACTGGTGGCGGTACTGGTAGACATTTTGAGCGATCGATCCGAAGACCCGGATGTGCGCAGCGCAGTGGCCCTGACTTTGGGTAAGCTCTCTTCGGATGAGGCGTTTGAGAGCCTGGTGGCCCAAGCCCAATCTGACAATACTACGGTGAGAAACTACGTATTGCAGGCTTTGGGCAATACGGGCCGAGAAGAGGCTGTTCCGATCTTGATTCGGGCGTTACAAGACCCTGATAACCACGTGTTTGCCTCTGCCGCAGACTCTTTGGGGCGTATTGGCGATTCGGCGATTCCGTATCTGATGGAGTTATTGGCCTCTGGGGCCGACGATGCGCGCTGCGTGGCGGCGTGGAAATTGGGCGAAATTCAAGCTGAAGAATCTGTTGGCGCGCTGGCCAAGGCGGTTCAGGCCGATAAGAACTTGGATGTGGCGGCGCTTTCGATATGGGCTATTGGGGAAATTGGCGTGGCAAGCCCTTCGGTTATGGATGTGTTGCAATGGGCAAGGCGGCAAGCTTCTCCAGAGCTTCATCAACGGGCGGCAATGGCGATTAAAAAAATTGCCCGCCATTGTAACTAGTCAAACAAAGAATCTTAAATCTGGGCTGGCCTTTGCTTTGAGCGTGTGTTTCTTTGTGTCTAAATTTACATTCAGAAACATTCTCAACGGGCAGCATTGCAGCTTTGACTAGGATTTGCGCTATACTGACGTGCGTTAAGTTTTCAAGCCACTCTGCGCATTGCGCAGGCTCATTTGAGAGCCTGCTGGTTTGATGACTTGATTCTGCAGCGATTTTTATTTATGTTAATCGCTCAGCGTGTGTCAGTGTTCACTCATATGACAACGCCTCCTCCCACGTTTGGTCTGGCAATCTGGAGTCTTTGCACTGTAATGACCCCGCTTTGCAAGAGGGTAGGGGGCTATGATGTAACCAACGTTCTAGCTAGCAGGAGAAGTTTTAGGAATGGCCCGGATTGTAGGCGTTGACTTGCCGAGAGATAAAAAAGTACTGTATGCCCTTCCCTACATTTATGGTCTGGGCTTATCGCTGGCACGCAAAATTCTTGAGGCAACACGCATCAATCCTGACAAGCGCGTGTATGATTTGACTGAGTCAGAGGCCACCTCTCTGCGTGCTGAAATTGAGCAAAACTACGTCGTGGAAGGTGATTTGCGCCGTCAAGAAGGCTTGAACATCAAGCGCTTGATTGAAATTGGCTGCTATCGCGGCGTTCGGCATCGTCGTGGCTTGCCGCTTCGGGGACAGAGAACCAAAACCAACGCGCGTACTCGCCGTGGTAAACGGGGCGGTCCCATTAAGAACAAGAAGTAATTCTGGTTTCGTTTTTTTAGTTTTGGAATCAACAATAACGGAGGCGGCTCGCCGCAGTAACGTATGGCAAAACCAAAAGCAAAGCGTCGCGAAAAAAAGAATGTTGTTCAGGGTAATGTTTATATCCAATCCACCTTCAACAACACCATTGTTACGTCAACTGACAAGCAAGGTAATGTAATTGCTTGGGCCAGTTCGGGAACCTCTGGTTTTAAAGGGGTTCGCAAAGGGACGCCATTTGCGGCTCAGTCGGCCTCTGAGACTGTTGCCAAGAAATCAATGGACAATGGCATGAAGACGGTTGAAGTTTTTGTGAGCGGCCCAGGCTCTGGTCGAGAAACTGCCATTCGGGCACTTCAGGTTGCAGGGCTTGAAATTACCCTTATTAAAGATGTGACCCCTATTCCACACAATGGGTGTCGTCCGCCCAAGCGTCGTCGCGTTTAGTGTGGATTGCAGACAACAGAAGGAGTTTTTAACTTGGCCAGGTATCGTGAATCCGTATGCAAGCTCTGCCGCAATGAAGGCGTTAAGTTGTTTTTAAAAGGGGAGCGCTGCGACACTCCTAAGTGCGCTATTGAGCGTCGTAGTTATGGTTCGGGTCAGCATGGCCAGGCTCGCAAAAAGTTGTCTGAATATGCGATTCAGTTGCGCGAAAAGCAAAAGGTTCGTCGTTTGTATGGCATGCTTGAAAAGCCATTTCGTCAAACGTTTAGAGATGCTTCTCACAAAAAAGGAACCACAGGAACCGTTTTTCTTCAGTTGTTAGAATCTCGTTTCGACAACATCATTTATCGCTCGGGCATTGTCAGTTCCCGCGCTCAGGGTCGTCAATGGATTGGCCACGGTCATTTCTTGATCAACGGCAAACGGGTGGATATTCCCTCTTACAAGCTTCGTCTCGGTGATATTATTACACCCGCGCCCAACTCGCTTGCGTTTATGCGCCAGACTTTAGAGTCTCGGAATGCGTCTCCAAAGCCGCCACACTGGCTGGAAGTCGATTTGAATAATTTGTCTTTGCGTTTTGCATCTGTGCCCAATCGCGAAGATTTTGATCCCAATATTAAAGAACAGCTCATTATTGAATATTATTCGCGGTAAGTTGTGTCGGTTTCTGCCGCGATTTGTATCAGCGTGATGCCGATGGTTTGCTCAATATACTTGCGTGTTGGCTAGGAGGTTTCAAGCCTGTCCTATGGATCATCAACTTAATATCAAGTGTGTCAACACCACCACCGATCAAGATGGTTCAATTTACGGAAAATTTGTGATCGAGCCGTTAGAGCGCGGTTATGGAACGACGCTAGGTAACTCTTTGCGTCGTATTTTGCTGTCCAGCCTTTCTGGGGCTGCAATTACATCTGTTCGTGTGGAAGGCATTTCTCACGAATTCACCACCATTCCCAATGTGGTTGAAGACGTAATGGATGTGCTTTTGAACTTAAAGGGCGTTGTCTTAAAGTGTGATTCAGAAGAGCCCCAATACATTCGTTTGGAAAAAGACGAGCCAGGCCCGGTTTTTGCAGGTGATATCGATGTGCCTGCCGGTGTTAAGGTTATTAACTCTGGGTGGCATATTTGCACACTAAGTGATGGTGGCAACATTCATGCCGAAATGACTGTAGAGACAGGAAAAGGCTATGTTCCTGCCGAACATGATGGAAGCACGCGCTCTGTCGATTCGCTATCTCTGGACGCTTCTTTCATGCCCATTAAGCGGGTGGCTTACACTGTGGAAGATACGCGCCTGGGCCAGCGAACCGATTATGACAAGCTGACCATCGAGATTTGGTCTAATGGCAGCATTGATGTCACAACTGCAATCAGTCAAGCCGCCAATATGTTAATTGAGCACTTGTTGCCAATCGCATCTTTGGCAGGTACTCCGCCTTTGATTACTCAGATTCCAACAGAGGAACCTGTTTATCAGGAAGATACGCCAAACATTACGATTGAAGATTTGGAGTTGTCTGTAAGGGCGTTTAACTGTCTGAAGCGGGCTAATATTCACAGTATTCAAGAGTTACTTCAAAAATCAGAATCTGATTTGCTGAATATTAAAAACTTTGGCAAAAAATCCTCAGATGAAGTGATCGAGCGCTTAAAGGTGTTTGGCCTAAACCTAAAACCCAACCCTGAAGACGCCGAGATTCCAGTTGATTTAGAAGTTTAGTTTGCCCAGATACAGAGTCCAATAGCACATTCGGAGATTTAAATTCATGAGACACCGTTGTCGAGTTCATAAGTTGAGTCGCCCTGCAGATCAACGTAAGGCGTTGATTCGTACCCTGTTAACGAGCTTGTTTACGTATGATGAAATTTTGACAACCATGGGGCGAGCCAAGGCAATGAAAGCCGAGGCAGATCGTATTGTGACCTGGGCTAAACAAGGAGACTTGCACGCGATGCGCCAGGTTCTCCGCCATATTTACAATCAAAAAACAGGTCATCTGATTGAGGACAATGAGCGAGAAATTCCTGAAACGGTTTTGAGAAGAATTTTCAGAACCGTAGGACCACGTTACACTACCCGTACGGGTGGCTATACGCGGATTATTCCTGCACCGCCGCGTCGCGGAGATGCAGCGCCAATGGCTCTGGTGCAGTTAGTGGAAGCGCTCTAGTTTCCAAAATCCAACCAGTTAATGAATTTTCTCCGAAATGCTATCAATGACGACTAAACAAGACGCTGAAACCACACAGCGTCTTGTTTTTTTGTTGGAGTATGATGGGACAAATTTATTTGGCAGCCAAGCACAGCGTCATCGCGGCTCGGCTTTGCCAACGGTTGAAGACGCTCTCATACTAGCCTTAAGAAACCTGGGCATTCCTATCCACAGGCCTTTAATTCTTGCTTCACGCACAGATGCGGGCGTGCACGCGTACGGTCAAGTGGCGCATGTGGATACCGCTTGGGGTGCTCTGCGTCAGATTTCTTGTCTCGCTTCCGCCTTAAACGCAAAACTGCCCGCCGCGATTGCCGTTAAGGCTGTCCAACTTCAGGCGGATCCGAACTTTCATAGTCGTCATTCGGCGCTGGCCAGGTGGTACCGCTACCGAATTTTCACCGCCCCTTTTCGTTCTCCCCATACAGCAAACCGAAGTTGGCATATTCGCCGAGCATTTTCACTGGAGGCTTTAAGCGAGGCTGCCGCACAAGTGATCGGCGTGCACTCGTTTGATTGCTTTCAGGCGGTTGGCAGTGTTGTTCGAGACACGCGCTGCCACGTTTATCATTGTGCTGTTCAGCAAACTTCTGAAACAGAAATCAAGATAGATATTGTCGCCAACCGTTTTCTGTATAAAATGGTGAGGATACTGGTAGGAACTATGGTTACCATTGCTCTAAATCCGTCAAAAAATCCGCCAGGAAGGATTTCAGAGTATTTGACCTTGGGTTCTCACGGGCCGAACTGTCTGGGTCCCGTGGCACCTGCACAAGGGTTATTTTTGATGGCAATTCATTATCCGACTGTGTTACAGTATTTTTCTACGCAAGGGCTTGTCCAGCACCTGAACCAACAAATGCAAACGGAGTTTACCGGAGATGAAAACTTATTCTGCAACCTTCCAAGAGATGGAAAACCAGCGTCAATGGTGGATCGTTGATGCGGAAGGTGAAACACTCGGTCGCTTGGCTAGCCGTATTGCCAATGTGTTGCGTGGCAAAAATAAGCCACAGTACACACCCAATGTTGATACGGGTGATTTTGTAGTGGTCATTAATGCCGCTAAAATTCGGGTGAGTGGCAAAAAATTTGAACAAAAGCTCTATATTCACCATACGGGCTATCCGGGTGGGTATCGAGAGTTTACTTTCCGCCAGATGATGGCCCGCAACCCGGAGCGCGTCATTCAAAAGGCCGTTTGGGGCATGTTGCCTCACAATACGTTGGGTCGTAAGCAGCTAACCAAACTCAAGGTTTATCTTGGCGCAGACCATCCTCATGCAGCGCAGCAACCTCAGGTGTTGCCGTCTCAACAGCCAGCCGCTTTTAATTAAGGAGATTTGATTTTTTATGAGTAAGCAAGCTTATCCAGTGGTCGGTGTTCGCGGCACAGGTCGCCGTAAAGAGGCCATCGCCCGTGTGCGTTTACTGCCTGGAAACGGCACCATTCTGGTAAACGGTAAATCGTTAAGCGAATATTTTGGTCCTCGCCAAGCGCTTCACGTGCCGGTATTCCAGCCATTGGTCGCAGCAGGTGTGCGAGAACGTTACACCGTGCTGGTAAGAACCCAAGGTGGCGGAAAAGCAGGCCAGGCCACTGCAATACGGATGGGAATTGCTCGTGCACTGGCTGTCATGAGCCCAGAAAACCAAAAGGCGATGCGAGCCGAAGGCTTCTTGACCCGCGATGCGCGCGTGAAAGAATCCAAAAAGTATGGACGTAAAAAAGCTCGTAAGCGCTTCCAATTCTCCAAACGATAGACTCTATTCTTTCAGCGCTCAGCGATTGTTGGAGAGCTTTTTTGGCCTGGTGGCAAACTTTCCTCGTGTTTTACCAGCTAAGGCGGTAAAATAAGTAGCGATTATCGTTTGCAGTTTGAGAGGCTTCCATTGCGTGCTGGACTCTATTCTTAAATGGTCCATCCCCTTGGTTCCCAGTGCTTGGGTCAAACCGTTCGCCTTTCGATACATTGCAGGAGAGACGCTCCCTGAGATGCTGGCCTGTGTCAGGCGGCTGAATGACATGGGCGCCCTGTGTACGGTTGATCTTCTGGGCGAAAATATACAACATCTTGCCGAAGCGCAGGAAGCCCTGCAACTGTACCAGCAGGTGCTAGAAGTGCTCAACCAGTCCTCTATAGCACAACCGGGCTGCCAGTCTGCTGATTTGCGTGCCAATATTTCGATAAAACTGACGCAACTCGGACTCCTGCATGATGCAGATACTTGCGCCGCGTTGCTTCATCAGCTTTTGGCCAAAGCGGCGGCGGCGGGAAATTTTGTTCGCCTGGATATGGAAGACAGCCGCTGTACCACGCCAACCCTGGAGCAGTATTTGCGTGCGCGTCAGCATTTTGACAATGTGGGGATTGTCATTCAGGCTTACCTTCGGCGTTCCCGGGCCGACGTTTTAAGGATTTTGGAGGCGGGCGCAGGCCACGTACGGCTTTGTAAAGGGATCTACCGTGAATCTCGGACCTTGGCTTACCCGGATCCCTATGTCATTAACCAAAATTATGCTTACTTGCTGGAAACCCTGATGGAAGCCGGGGCTTATGCGGCCATTGCCACTCACGATGAGAAATTGGTCTGGGAGGCAGAGCGCCTGATTTCCAAATACAACCGTGCGCCCGAACAGTACGAGTTTCAGCTCCTACTGGGCGTGGACCCCGCTTTGCGACAACTATTGCAGGATGCCGGGCACCGGGTGCGTGTGTACGTGCCTTTTGGCGTGCACTGGCATGCGTACTGTATGCGCCGCTTTCGAGAAAATCCACGGTTGATGCACTTTGTGTTTCAGAACCTCCGGCGAGATCCGACCGTGACCACAGACGCTTCCCGGAGGGCCATTTAGATGCTCCATCTCAACGCTGCTCGTCTAGTTTCTCCGGGCTTATCGAGTCGTTCTCCCTTTGAAAATATTTCTAATACAGCGTTTCCCATAAATTCTTTGCCCCAGGCCTCCCAGCAGAGTTTGTTTAAAGAAGTCTCTAAGCCTGTGATTGCATCCAGTAACCGCTTTGGGATGGTTGAACCTGCCCAGCGTTTGTGGACCTTGGCAGGCTGCGCGGCGGTTCTCACTGCAATGTTGTTAAACAGCCCCACGGTTCAAAGCTGGGTGGATGAACGGGTGGCCCGAAAGAAGCTCCGCGCTTTGCCGTCAGAAGAACGCCCAAAGCCCGAGAGTGTTCAGCCATTGATTTTTCAACTGCCTGCCCTTCGCGAGCCAAATTCTACTGGCTTGGACGCATCTGGTCTGAACTCCTCAGCTCAAGGTGAAACGGAGCCAATCGATTGAAGCCCGGTGGGAATCCGTCGAGAGATGGCTTATACAACCGGGTGTATCCACCGCGCCTTTTGGCCTGTATTTGGGATGCTTAGCACCATGTTAATGCGGCGGATTTTTAAGCTCATTCAAAGCTACTGGCCAGAAACAGCGGCCGCTTCGCCTGCCCTTGCGCATGGCCATGCTCGCTCGGTTGTGGTGGAGGGGGCCAACTCCTACAATACTTCGCCGCAGGAATCTGCTGAAGATTCCCCCGTCGAGGATCCACCTGTTGAGGATCCGCTGGCGATTCGTTACTATGCCAACCTGGAGCTGCCACTCAATGCTTCAGAAGCCGAGGTTCGGGCTGCCTACAAGCGTTTGCTTCGGCAATACCACCCGGATCAGATCGACCCAAAAGATGTGGAACGACACCGGGCGGCCACGGAAGTGACCCGAGTGTTGAACGAAGCCGCTGACTATTTGTTAAGTACCCGTTATTCCCAGGTTGAAAAGGAAACAGGCCACCATGATTGAGACAGCTACAACTGAGACGGAGCCGCTTGCTTTGTTTGAGCGTGTCAAAGCTTTTTTGGTGAATCTTGGCTTGACGCCCACTGTGGAGGATGTTGCCAACACGCTGTTTGTCGTTGATGACGAAAGCCAGGGGCTGAAACATTTGGTGATTGATTGTGACGAGCCCATTGTGGTCTTGGAGCAATTTATCCTCGAATTGCCCCCACAGGCTGAGGCCGACACCTACCGACGCTTGCTTCAAATGAACCGTACCCTGGTCCACGGCGCCTTTGTGCTGGATGATACCGGACGCCGCCTGCTGTTTCGAGATACGCTTCAGTTGGCAACCCTGGATGAGGCCGAGCTGCGGGCGTCTATTCTGTCGTTAACCATGGCAATGGCAGAGCACGCCAACGAGCTGATTGGCATGTCGCATCAGTCCAATCGATTGCTTGCCCACTCCTAAGGCCGTGTTGAGATTCAGCGCCTTCACGGGCGTTTTCGGTGTGGTTGCGGTGCTCGCTCAGTCAGTGATTTGTCTAAACGCCTGCCGCTGCCCACTGCACACCTGGAAGCCGCTCCGCGAAAACATTGAATGCGCGACACGCTCTTGCCCAAACTAGCCTGATTGTGGGTCGCTCTGGGAAAAGATCTGGCGTATTCCAGAACGAGGCACAGATTGAACCGCAAGGCATTCCCAAGAAGGCCTTCCCAAGCGCAACGCATTCCGTTAAGACGAAACCAATAGACGAAAGGACCCTGTTGAGATGCTTAGTTTTTTCAAACGCCTGTTTAAAATAGCCGAGGCCGAAGCCCACGCGGGTGTCTCTCATTTGGAAGATCCGGTGAAAATGGCCGAGCAAGGCATTCGAGATTTACGCCAAGATTTGGACAGCAGCCTCAAAAGCTTGGCTTCCGTAAAGGCCAATACCATTCAGTTGCGACGAGAAATGGAGCAAAATAAAGAACTGGCCACTGACTACGAAAAAAAGGCGATGCTGCTGTTGCAAAAGGCGCAACAGGGTCAACTGGCAACGGAAGAGGCCGACCGACTGGCAGGTGAGGCTTTGGCCAAAAAGGAACAGGCCGTGCAGGCTGCCAGCGCCTTAAAACGAGATTGGGATCAGAACGAGCGGCTGGTGCAAACGCTGGAAGCCAATATTGGTAAATTAAAGTCTCGTATTGGCGCGTGGGAACAAGAACTAACCACCCTGAAAGCCCGCTCCAAGGTGGCTTCTGCCTCTCGGAAAATTAACGAACAACTGGCCAAAGTGGATTCTTCCGGCACCATTGCGATGCTGGAGCGCATGAAAAGTAAGGTGAACGAGGAAGAAGCCCTGGCAGAGTCTTACAACGAAATTGCGTCACTGGAAACCAGCGTGGACGATGAGATTGATAAGGCTCTGGCGGGTGGGCCTGCCACCAGCTCTCAGTCTCTCCAGGAATTAAAGGCGAAAATGGGTATGCTGCCTGCCGGAACCGTGGCCGGTGCGCTGCCAGCCAGCAGTAGTGCCGCCACCGATTCTCTGGCCGCGTTGAAGGATACGGTGCAGTCTACGGTGCAATCGCCGTAATCAATGGCCCAACACTAGTCCAGAACGCCGAGAGTCGCAAACTCGCCAGCAATCTAGCCAGACGCCTAAGCCGCTTTCTGGCAGGCAACCGTTGCGCGAATGGCCTTAACGTGAACGCATTGAGCGTCAATGAATTCACGCGAATGAACGCAACACGCGCACGCCTTAGATTCCGTCTCCACCCGGGAGAAAGGCTTCTGCTGGGTGGAGGGACGGGGTTTCATCCGGCTGCGCCATGGCAACCAACGTGCGTAGAGTTTTTAACTGTTGTTCCATCCGGTGCACGTTTCGCAGAAGGGTTTTACGGCTGCTTGGGCTGCTATCTTTGCCCGGCGTCACAATATCTCCCCGCATGCCCACCACGGTGGCACCGGCTGGAACGTCCTTTAACACCACGGTTCCGGCCCCAATACGGGCATTGGCCCCCACGGAAATGTTGCCCAGCAACTTAGCCCCAGCGCCTATTACCACCCCGTCCTGCACAGTGGGATGTCGCTTGCAGCCCCGCTCTTTGCCTGTTCCGCCCAACGTAACACCCTGGTATAGGGTGACGTTTCGCCCCAGAATGGCCGTTTCTCCGATGACAACCCCCATGCCGTGGTCGATAAAGCAGCCTGGGCCAATCTGTGCACCTGGATGAATTTCAATACCGGTTAGGTTGCGCACCACCTGAGAGGAAATGCGCGCCAAGGTTTTCCACTGTTGTTGCCATAACCAGTGGTTTAGCCGGTGTGCCCACAGGGCGTGCAAGCCTGGATAGCACAGCAGCACCTCCCAGCGATTTCTGGCGGCCGGGTCGCGCTCTAAAATGGTACGCAAATCGGCTTCAAGTTGATTGAACCACGTAAGCACAAAACCAAGACCCAGATTCACATACTCACACACACACAGGGGCTAACCGAGCGGAGTTAAACGGGCGGGGGTTAAACGGGCGGGGGTTAAACGGGCAAGGCCAGCATTTGCTGGGCCTCTTCCCACTGTTGCTGAAAGAGCAGCGTGGAAAGATACCGCTCGCCGTGGCTGCACTGAATGGTGACGATCAGTTTGCCCGCGTTTTCTGGACGTGCCGCAACCTGTAAAGCCGCTACCACGTTGGCGCCGGTAGAAATCCCGGACAAAAGCCCCTCTTCCCGCGCCAGGCGGCGGGCCATTGCCAGCGCAGCTTCGCTCGGTACGCGAATGACCTCTTCGTAAGCTTGGGTGTTTAGGATAGGGGGCACAAATCCGGCCCCAATGCCCTGAATTTTATGGGGTGACGGTTGGCCGCCAGAGAGAACCGGACTTTCCTCGGGTTCGACGGCAATGGCCTTAAACGAGGGCTTTTGCGCCCTGAGAAAAGCGGAAGCTCCTGTAATGGTGCCGCCGGTTCCAACACCGGCCACCAAAATATCCACGGCCCCCTGGGTGGTATGCCAAATTTCCGGGCCAGTGGTTTCTTCGTGAATGCTGGGATTGGCTGGATTTTCAAACTGTTGCAGCATGACGGCGTTTGGATTTTTATCCACGATGTCCTGGGCTTTTTCAATGGCCCCTTTCATACCTTTGGCGCCTGGCGTTAGGTGGAGTTCTGCCCCAAAAGCCCTGAGCAGAACGCGTCGCTCCATGCTCATCGTGTCTGGCATGGTTAAAATAACCCGGTAGCCTTTAACGGCGGCGACAAAAGCAATGCCGATGCCTGTATTGCCGCTGGTGGGCTCTACTAAAATGGTGGTTTCCGGTGAAATGCTTCCTTGGCGCTCTGCCTGTTCAATCATGTGTAGCGCAATGCGATCCTTGACGCTGCCCAACGGGTTCATGCCCTCCAATTTCAGCGCAATGCGGGCCGGAAGCTCGCAGCCAATCCGATTGAGGTACACCATGGGCGTTTGACCAATAACTTCGGTGGCGTTTTGGGCAATTCGTGTCTGACCGGTCATAACGGTTGTCGTGCTTGCCATGGTGGAAGGATCCTCAACCTGACTCAACCTGTGGGATAGGGGGGACTGTGACCAGGAGTTTGGCGGCTAGGTCCAGGTAAGCGTATATTCGTATCAGCTTTTTCCCATCTGCCGCCCTGGTGGGCACGCCCATTTTAACCGAAACAACCTGCAAAAGCTTGCGGTTGTTGAAAAGCCTGCGGCTCTGGCCCGAGATTTTTCAAAAGGCCTCGTTTGGTAAGCTGTTGGTAGAAAGGTTGCAGGGGATCATCGGGCAGGTGTAACCGGCAACGACGGCTGGCATAGTGTTGTGCTTCCCCGTGAAAATCGGTGCCGCCCGTAACCAGCAGGCCCCACTGTCTTGCAAGTTGGCAGAGCGTCTCTTCCTGCCTGGGTGGGTGGCTCTTGTGGAATACTTCCAGACCTTGCAGCCCAAGCGGAATCAGCGCTTCTATCAGTGGGCTGAGAACCTCAAGCTGTTCGCCTGGGTGGGCAATGACGGCCAGACCACCACTCTCGGTAATGGCTTGAACCGCCGCTTGAGGGGTTTCGCTGTGACGTTGAGGAAGACCAGGATGCTTGCTCCGGCTTAAGTACCGCTGAAACGCCTCTCCCATATGTCGAACCAGGCCCAGTTCAATTAAGGCCCTGGCCACGTGGGGCCTGCCAGGTGAGCCGGACTGGGGCAGACGGGCCAACAGTTCCTGGTGACAGAGCGACAGGCCGTGGGTTTGGTTTAACCAAAGAATGAGCTGCTCAAAATGGGTGTGCCTGGCCTGTTGATGCTGGTTTAGCAGGTGGTGCAGCCGAGGGTGTTCTGCCTGAATGCCATAGCCCAGAATATGGACCTCCCAGCGAGGGCCGTCAGGCAATGGCTGCCAGACCGTATTGATTTCAACCCCTGGGATTAAGCGGAGCGATGTACCGGCGGCGGCTCGCTCAAGTGCGGGCCAGGCGGCAACAGTATCGTGATCGGTCACGGCCAGTATGTTCACCCCGGCCTCAATGGCGGCGTCAACCAACGCTTCGGGCGTCGCCAAACCATCGGAATAATGCGTGTGTACGTGTAAATCGAACAGGGGTGGTTTCTCCTCGGTGTGCGTACCGTTATGCGGGTGCCATTATGCTATAGTACAGCGTATGAATGTGGAATGCCCCCAGTTTGAACAGTATATGGCTCGATTTCAGGCCTTGGCGGAGGCTGCCTGCCCGTGGCCCGAAAAACAACGACCCAGTTTGGGTTCTGTGCAGCGTTACCTGTGCCTGTTTGGTGAGAATGGTCTGTCGATGGAAGAGGAGTTTTCCATTCTGGAAGAGTTGGCGACCGCTTTAACCCGAAACGCCCTGTACAAGTTAGAGGTGGATACCGATTACTGGCAGGATACCATTCTGTTTGTGCCGTAGCTGGGCGCAGTTGTGCCGTGTTGGGATTATTGCTTAATTTGCTGGGCCAGTTTGCCTGCGCGCAACAGGTTTTGAAAGGAAACCAGAATGGCCGGGTAGTTGCGCTGACTCTCCAGCGTACATCCCTGGCATTCGTTGGCCCGATCCACCTGCTTTCGGAACTGTTGCGCTTTGGCCGAGTGCCACAGGGCTTGAAAATCGTAGTTCACATCCCGAAGATTTCCAAATGATTTGGGCTCGGAAGGGTGATGTGCAAACTCTTCGCAGGCGCTTACCTGTCCTTCGCTACCAATATAGGCGCCAAAGCTGCCTGCTTTGCAGCATACCAGCGATTTTTCCTGCAGAACCGCCCGCCGGTTTTGTTCCTGGCTGAGCAAGTCTACCGCGGATTTCATCGCGCCATCGCCTGCCTCTGCCGTATGGTAGAGGAACTTGAGCGCACCACTGAGCACATCCTGGCGTACTCGTTCTGTTATGGCAAGGTAGGTTTCCTCAAAAGGTTCTAGGGCTTGCCGTTTACGTCTTTCTGCAAAGGAGGCCAGCCCATTGCCCGACATTTGCACACTGCGTCGCATGAGGTTTAAGTTCCATTTATCCGGCTGCAACACGTTGCGAATCCAGTCGTACCAATCATTCATCAGTGCGGCATTCTCGGGTGTGCATACCGTACACAGTTGCACGTCTAACTGATGGTAGCCAAATTTTTCCCGAATGGCTTTCAGGCCAAAGAGCGTATCAACGGTGTTCTGAAAGGCGTCCCACTGGGTGGCCTTGGTGTAACGAACCTGGTTGTTGTGGTTCCGTGGGCCTTCAATGCTCAGGCTCCAGGTGAGGTGCAGCCCAGGGCACCGCTGCATGATTCGATGGGTAATATCCAGAAGTAGATTGGGCTTCCAGGCGTTAGAAATAATATAGACCGACTGCACCGGCGTGAGCCGGTAGGCGGCCTCGATGATCTCCACCAACTCGCGATTAAGTGTGGTTTCTCCACCGGAGTAAACGATGACGTTGAGCGATTGGCCCAGACTTGCATAGGTTTTTTCAATTTCATCCAGGCGAAGCTCGTCCGTTTTGGCGTTAAGGCTATCTGCAAATGAGCAAAACCCGCAACTGTAGTTGCATTTGGTGGTGACAATATGGGTTAGCATCACCGGGTTGGGCACGGCGCCAATGAGCCGACTGCCATAAGCTCTGCTGAGAGAGGAAAACAGCCCTCGGTTTCGATTGGTGACAACGGGCTCATAGTGCTCCCGCGACTTCGTGGCCGGATATTGGTCCAAATCTACGCCCAATGCCTGTTTTCGTTCCTGCTCATTGAGGCAAATTAAGGTTTCAAGCGGAGGGTCCACCCATCGATTGCTTTCGGAGGGCGTTTGCCGGGGATCAGAAGCGCTGGACTCTGTACTGGAGTGAGTTGCAACCATTGAAAAATGGGGTCCTTGCTGTGGCTAAGCCGTGAGCATCTGGAAAAACGGGTCTTGACCCACACCACACGCCCTTACGGAATGGGAGCCGGTTCAGGCTTTGGCGAAGTCATTGCAGTTGCGTGCGTTGTTTCCATTTGCATGGCTTGGCGGATCCGTTGGTATTCTGGGTCTTTGTAAAAAGCCGAGGATGCCGTTGTGGTTCGTCCGCTGTACTTGCTGTAACGTTTTTGTGTGTAGGGGAGGCTGGTTTTGCCGCTTTCGTAGAAGCAAATTTGCGCAATGCGAATGCCAGGGTACAGCGGCAAGGGGACCCGACTCACGTTGGAGAGCTCAAATGTCAGCGCCCCTGCAAAGCCTGGGTCTACAAACCCGGCAGTTGCGTGAATTTGCAGGCCCAGCCGTCCCCAGGTGCTTCGGCCTTCCAAACGAGCGGCCAAATCCAGCGGAATTTTGACGAACTCCAAGGTGGAGGCAAGCGCAAACTCGCCTGGATGAAGGATAAAAGGCTCTGTTGGCTGCACTTTGACCAACTGCATGGCCCTGCGAACATCTCTACCCAAGCGCTCCTGCTCGCCCGTGGGGTCCAGGTGCGTAATGTTTGAACGGTACATTACCTGAAAATCCGTTCCCAGACGCAGATCTACCGAGGTAGGCCCAAACTGTTCCTCAGGCCGAACCAATGGCGTAATCATAATCCGACGCTCTAAATCGGGCTCGGACAGCCGTTGCAGAATTTGCACTTCGTTTAGGATACTCACCGTGCCATTGTCTCCTCGTTGCGTTTACCGCAGGGCGGGCATACCAGCCGCTGGAACACTGGTGGCTGCTCGAGAAGTCCACTCTTCCGGCGCACCACACAATAAAACCCGGTGAATTTCAGAGGTTTCCACCGACTTTAGAAGCAAATGATCCTGCCGCTCTAAGCGATCTTTGAACCGCGCCATGCCTGGCCATAGGGTGTTTGCCGCAGGCCCGTCAAGCCCGTTGGTGGGCATTGCTTCCGGGCTGTTGAGCGCGTCGTACAGCCAGACAGAAAGCCGGTCCAGTTTGGTGACCCAGCCCGCAGTGATAATTTCTCGCGGCGCGTGCGGCGTTTCAGTGGTCATGGCCAGCAAGCTGTAAATATTGTCAGAAGAAGAAGGCGAACCAGCTTCTCCAGGTCCGTTCTGGCTAAAGCGGGCAAGCGCCTCGTGCAACTCTTCGGGAGAGTAGAGCGGCGTTGCGCTGAGAAACGTTTCCTGTGTGAGCCGTTCTTGAAGCTTCAGGGCGCGCTGAAAATGTTTTTCGGTAAAGGCGTAGCGATTTGGAATCAGTGCCTCAACACAGTGGAGCAGTGCATCAACCACCTCGGGCATGGCGGTTTTACCAGCCTGCACAGGGAAAGAATCCTCCACACTGAGCAGACGAATTGTTTTTTCGACCGCCTCGTGCAGAATGACCAGGGTTTTATCGGTGTAGCTAAAGTAGTTGAGGGCCTGAAACAACAGCGGTTCCATATGGTAAAGGTAGTTGACGTCCAAATAAAGCAACGCCTGGCTGACCTGCTGGTAATAATAGGCGGGGCCCAGTAAACGCAGCGCAATGCAGGCTTCGGCCGCAGTGTCCAGCCTTAAATTCTCTGGCAGTGGCGGAACACGACCCTGTTTTGTGGCGTCCAGCCAATCGTTGGACTGCGCGGTAAACAGGCTGGCCGCGTACGGCTTCACCAAACTGACCCAAGCCATAGGATTGTTGACTTGCAGAATGGACAGCGGGGCAGGCAAAATGTCCTCTAACGGCCAATGCAGCGGTTGTGACGACGTGGCTTGTGAGCCTCCTGCCAAGGGCTGGACGAACAGCGATTCCTCTTCGCCGAGCAAAAGAACTTCCAAGCCGTGAGCATTTGGTA
This sequence comes from Candidatus Melainabacteria bacterium, assembly GCA_033763415.1. GTDB lineage: Bacteria > Cyanobacteriota > Vampirovibrionia > Vampirovibrionales > JAJTHC01 > JANRKP01. The sequence continues at coordinate 52,323 of JANRKP010000010.1, forward strand.
AAAAGCTGAGTGGCATCGCATCTTTGAGAAAGATCGACAGCTCGCTTCGGGGCTGTATACGCGCTGCCCGACTAAATAAGCGACTCAGTTCATTTAGCGAATTTTGCGCCTGTTGCACCTGAGAGACGAGCAGTTGCACTTGCGCGCGGGACCAACTGCCATTTTGCTCCAGGTTGTCCGTGAAAAGAGACTCCCACTGATTGCTGCTGAGCAGTATGTGCTGCTTAACACTTGCCAGTTTTCGATACAAACCATTGGCAAATGGTGAACCCAGCGAATGTATGCCAGAAACGGAGACCTCGCGAAGGTTTAGGCTGGCATCATACTCTTCTAGCAGGCTTTCAAAGCGGCAGATCCGCTCTAAAATCTCGAAAACCAATAGGCGAAGCAGAACGCGGTGCATACAGTCAACTTTCAAATTCAACTTGTTTCAATTCAACGGATTTAGACAAAGCACAGTGGGCGTGGTATCTCAGGGCGTGGCGTCTGGCAAAGACAGGATTAGCCTGGTGTGTACTTTGCTGACCTGTTGTAATGGGGCCCAGCGTTTTGAAACAACCCAACACAGGCGCAGACAACAACTTAAACAAGCGGTGACGAGCATTTGTACAGCCAGAAAAGCCAAGGGCGGCGCAAATGCATTAAACCAGTACACTAAACCAGCGGAGCATCCATTTAAAAAAACTTTGGGAATGTTCCATGCCCCTTGCTCCACCAGCAGTATATCGGGTCGTGCGGATCGGGAACAGCCCTTGCAACAATATGTAACGCCTAGCCCTCTTCCAAAGTCGGGGTCACACTATCCAGAAGGGTTCCCGCTACATACAGCGAGCCAGTTGCAATGCCCAGGCAGTTTTCACTGTGAGAACTGCCAGAAAGCCATTTGTCTAACATCCATTTTGCCGTATGGGGATGCTGGCTGGCCCACAGTGGAATATGCTCAAAGACAGACTGTTTCCGAAACGCCTCTCGGAGCTGTTGTGGCGAGTGGTACACGGTTGATTTTTCTGGCAGGGCCGTGAAAACAATCCCACGTGTATCGGGGTATTCTTCAACCAGCCGCAGCAGTGGCGTTAGCGGACGATTTTGTCGAAGACTCAGCAACCAGTAGGCGGGTCGTCCAGGGAAGTGTTTTGCCAGGCTTCGCTGGAGGCTCTCAAAGCCCTGGGCGTTGTGAGAGCCATCGATGAGCAGTTGCTTGTTTGGGAAATATTGGAAGCGGGCGGGCCAATGCACCTGTTTGAGTCCGGCTGCAATGGAAGGCCAAGAAGTGGAAAAACCTTGCTGCTGGAGCACGCTGAGGCTGGCCAGAACGGTGGCCAAATTGTGTTGCTGGTATTCGCCCAAGAGGGAGAGAGAAAGCGTTTGGCTGGTTTCTACATGCCTAAAAGACTGGTAACACGCTTGCAGTGTATTCGGTTCCGGCTGGAGCCAGTTACTATTGGCCTGAAATATAGGACATTGTTTGAGGCTGGCTTGCTGGTACAGCACTTCGGCGGCTTCTGCGGGTAGATTGTTGGGGTCCTGTGGCCCTAACACCACCGGGGTGTTTTCTCGAAAAATGCCCGCTTTTTCGTAGGCAATGGCTGCCAGCGTATTCCCGAGCCATTCGGTATGTTCCAGGCTAATGCTGGTAACAATGCTCAGGAGGGTCTTTTCCATGGCGTTGGTTGCATCCAGCCGCCCCCCTAGGCCTACCTCCACCACGGCAATGTCAATGGCTTCTCGACGAAAGGTCTCTAGTGCCACGGCCACCATAAACTCAAAGTAGGTGGGCCACTGCTCAAGGCTCCAGTCGGTCGTTAGCAGTTGGTTGCGAATATCTCTGACCACGCTTGAAAAAAGCTCTGTGGAGATGGGTTGTCCCTGGAGTTGTACCCGTTCGGTGACGTGCTGCAGGTGGGGGCTAATGGTACTGCCTACGCGGTAGCCTGCGGCTTTTAGAACCGCCACCAGCATTGCAACCACGGAACCTTTGCCGTTACTGCCGCCCACGTGAATAACCGGGTAAGCCCTTTCAGGATGCTTGAGCAGGCTTAGCAGTTGTTGCATACGGGTTAAGCCTAAATCCTGCCTGCCCATATCCAGCCCGTCAATAAACGTGGCCACGTCTTCCGGGAGGGTACCACCCAGCGTGGCTAAACCGCTGGTTTGGTGGGTTGATAAGGCTGTGTGCTGAGAGTGGGGCGGCATCAGGCTCTCTGAAATACAGGTGCGCTGCTATGGATAAAGACAATGCATTCAACACGTCCTGGAGGGGGGCCGCGTGCATCAACCGTCATTATCAGCAGACATTATAAGCGGAATAAACGGAAACGGTTCGCGGAGGAGTGCGGGCTAACACCGTTTGGAAGATGCTTTCTCTTCCTCTGTGCTCCAAGCGCCACAGGTCAATCCAGCCGGAGAATGCACACATTTGTTTACATAGGAGTGCCTATCGCGGTATTTTGTGCACGTGTTTGCTTGACGCGTTTTATAATGGTGTACCGGTTGCTCAATGTCGTTAGGCTCAAGCAATCGTTCCGTTGCGACCCGGACTGTTGTTTTGTGAATGTCGGCCCTCTGGTTAAGTGTCCATTGGTGTTGAGCACCACGGCTGGCTGTTTTTCCCGAATTGAACCCACGTTTTAGCGAAGGCTGGACCCCCATTATGGAGTTGCGTCAATCTGGCCAGCGTGCGTCTGCTACGCCGACGCCCCCCGATGCTGTGTTGGACGCCCAGGCGATAAATAGTCGCGCGGGCATGTCTTCTCCTGCGCGTTCCGCCCCCGTCTACGGCACTGCTTCGGTTCGCCCTCAATCGCCTTCTGGCTTGCGGTTGGGCCAACTGGTGGAAGATACCTTTGATCGCATCCAGCAAGAGCGCGACGATCGCCGCAAGCGCCGGAATCCTTTGGAGCGCCTGAGAGACTGGTTCCTGGCGCCACTGAGTGTGCTGATGGTCTGGTTTCAGTCGCAGTTTGCGCCCATGCTTTCCGATGTAAACCGTCTTAATGAGCTCGTGTTTCGAGATGCCAACGGCCTAAAGACGCTCGCCCATCGCCTGGGTAGTGATGGGTTAACGGATGCGGAACGCCAGCAGCTGCACCGGGCCTTGGTGACCCAAGGCTTTCATCAGCATAGTATGCCGGTGCTTCAGGAGATCCTCTCCACCAGTCGAAACCCCTGGGTGCAGGAGGCGGCCATTCACGCACTTTCACAACACCGCTGGAACAGTCTGCCTGCCCTGTTGGCTGCCTACGATAGCGATGCCGTGCAGTTGGGCGCTTCGCCCAAAGCCAAAATTCTGATCGAAATGCAGGTGCGTTCCATGGCCAAGGCCTACCCGGAAGCCGCTTTGGAGCATTTAGCCACGGCCTCGGAAGGGGATGGCCCTGCCGCGGAACTGGCCGAGCGGGAATCCGTGCGGATTTTGCTGCACCTGAGCGCCAACTACGACTACGACACGCTGAATTTGGACATGCTTCGGGATTTGGCCCAAAATAGCCAAAATGGCAATGTGCGCGGAAAAGCGGCCTATGTATTGGAGGGCGCGGCGTACGAAAAGAAATACCAGCTCATTGCCCTGGGGCAAAGTCATCCGGTAGAAGGGAGCCTGAGCGCGTTGGCTCAAAAAGTGGCCGCCTACCACTGGGTGGCCGATGCCGATGTGAAGGCGGGCGCCAGCCAGGCGTTGGCCGTGTTTTTGCAGCGGCGGGCGGCGGCCAAGCAACGGAACGAACTGCCTGCCGACAGCGCCGAGGAAACCCAGCTCAACCTGTTTCAGGCCCTAACGCAGGACGTTTACACCTTGCCAAAGCTCAACACACCGGCGGAGCAAGCCCAGGAAGCCCGCCGAAGAAAATGGAACGCATAGCTGCGCTTTTGTCTGCATTACTTGACTTTGCGGGCTGCTTATCGGATAGTCATGCCCGACTTTCAGAAATGAAAACCATTTTCATTTTGCGTTACTGAAAGTTGATTGCATTGATGTTTGGAGCCTCGACTGGCGAATATGCCTCCCCTTCAACCCACTGTTGCCAATCCTGGTTTTTTTGCGGCTTCGTCTCCTACGCCGTATGCGGTGCCGCATTTTAGGCCAAGCGCTGAACCGCTGTGGCCCCATTCGACCATCCTTGCGGCGGATAGCCTGCGCTTTAGTGCCGAAAAACAAACCCAGGATACCTTGAAAGCCCAGTGGAAGGTGGGTCAGCCGCTGGAACAAAAAAAGCTTTCGCCGCCATGGCTGCCTGCCCTTGGGTGGACTGCGGCCACGGCCGCTTTGGCGGCGGTGCCAGCCGTATTGACCATTAACCCTTTGGCGGCTATTCCGGGCCTTATTCTGATGGGAGTGGCCTGGTGGAATTTGTTTCAAAACCACCAAAGGCAAGGCCAAGCGCTGGAAACGCTCAACCCACTGGTAGAGCCGCTTAAAACCCTCCCTGCGGTAGACGCGACCACTTCCGACGCAGCCTTGGCCAAAACCCTGACGGGAACAATGGGTGCCGTGCTGGCTCCGGATAAAACGGACTCACTGGGCCAGCAGCTAGAAGCCACACTAAGCCACTTAAGCCCAGAGCAAAAAGCCGTGTATGTGCAGCGCCTGCAACGCCTTGCAACAGAAGTGCTTCGTCAGCAACAGGAGAGGCCTTCGCTAAGCTACGATGAGGTGCAGTTCTGCATTCGCGATGTGATTGATTGGAACCAGGCGCTCACGGATCCGGCACCGGGCGCTGGGGCGAGCGTTTTTCAGCACCCGCTGCCCACAGACGAGCGCGTGCTGTTTTCCAGTTTGCTTCGTCAAAAACACCGCCCAGATTTTCATTTGAGTGAGGCGGCCGAGTACAATAACCTTGCGCACTATGTGATAGACACGGGGCATAACCATTGGGACGACGAAACGGACCGTAACGCCCATCCGGTCAGTTTACCGATGACGGTGGATATTTTGCTGCACCGCCTGGCCTTGGAGGCGCAAGGACAGTCTTTGCAGGCACCTTCTGAGCAGGCACCTTCTGAGGCGACCTCTCACCAGGAAGAGCCTGTCCATCAAGCCCCTAAACACTCTAATGAGCACGCAAACGAAGCGTCTAACACACACGGCCACGATCATCACGGCGCGCACAAACATGACCCACATCACGATGAGCATCACGGCCACGACCATAATCATGAGCACGGAAGCGATTGCCTGCACTGTCAGGTACATTAAAAGGTAAAAAGCTCTGGGCTTTTGGATAACCTCTCTGCTTCCTCTTTCTCTAAAGGCGAGTTCGGCCTGAACCTACACGAGCTGTTTTAAGCCATGGCACAACCTGACCGGTGGTTTGGTTTTATGCAAACAACGGAGAAAATCGGGTGTAGGGTCATTGAGAGAGAAGAAAGTGAGCAATGGATGTCTGAACCAGTAACGCCAGCGGAGGCTTCTACGTGGCTTCCCTACGGTGTGCCAGGGCTACCGAATATGGACCGTGGCATTTCGGTGTTTCAGCAGGAGGGTGACCCTTCTGTCTTTCAGGTGCGAGACCCCGACTGGACTGAGCCCTTGACGTTGAAGGGTGTGGAGAGCGTTGGCTTTCAGGATGGTTTTTTACAGCTCTCTCAACAGCCCGAAGGCCTGTTGGTGGATCCGCTGGGTACGCGTTCCAATGGTTCCACCGGAATGACTTTTATTGAGCCGGGAGCCGTTCGCACGCTGATTTCTCCTTCCGGAGACAGCCGTATGCAGATTATTTCTCCGCCCAGCCCTATTTTTCAAGGCATTCAGTTTGGGCTTTAAGAACCAAGTACAAGCTTTTTAGGATTGTTCAGGGTCTATTTTTTTGCGAGGAATCCGAGGATAGGAAGGAGAGAAAGAGAATTATGCCAGGAGAAATGTTATACCGTGTATCGCTACCACAGAATGGCACCACGTTACCCATTCCTACCGTTAGCACAGAACGGACTAATTTAGGGACTGCGGCTGATTTATTGCCGGATGCGGTGCCGTTGCGGCAGACCACCACGCTAACGCCGACTAGTCCAGAGGCCTTGAGCGGAAGTGTGACTATCAGACCTGACGCAGAAACGACACCCCAGGATCGATTTACTTCAGTAGGGGCACAAATCGGTGGCTTTGGTAGCGCTGGTCCCGTGACACCTCAATGGGAACCTGTCTCTTTGAATAGCATTCCTGGAGGCGAAGGGGTAATCCCTGACCCTGATGGCATTCGTGTGTATCGAGATGCGGCCAATCCGGGCTCCTATCAGGTAACGGATCCAGATTGGCAAGAGCCACGTGTTTTTGGGGATGTCCATTACATGGCAATCAGAGGTCAAAATTTGCAAGTTGGCTATCGTGATCGAACGGAGTCGGGTTCTGGCAATGTTCGAGCTTTTGCCCAAGAGGAGGGTGCAGAAGTCATTTCGTTGGACGGCAATGAACGTGCGCGTTGGATCGAAGAATCACGTGTTGGCATTGAAATTCAATTTTAAATCGTAATCTATGTGTGCTCTAGCCCGACATGACCTTGCCCATATCGAACAGCGGCAGATAGAGGGCTAAGGGCCAATGCAACGTAATAACACAGCACTCCCCCCTTCTGGGGACAGTTCCATTTGAGATGCAAGCGGGTTGTTCATTAAACGGTCAGTAGGGCGTTAGGAGTAGTTTGAACGTGTATCCATTTCTCTAATGAGAAATCAAGACTAGGAAGGAGAGAGAGAATTATGCCAGGAGAATTAATACAGCAAATCCCTTTGCGGTATACAGCACCGCCCATTAGCACACAAACGATTACTACAGGGACGGCTGCTGATCTTCTGCGTGAAGTGGTGCCGTTGCGTGAGACCTCGCCGGCAACGCCTAACGATTCAGAAAGCACAGTTCAAGATGGATTGGATGCGGTAGCAAGGATGATTAACAATGAGGTAAATCCAGATAGGGACGTGATTCTTTACCCAGCTGAGTGGCAAGAGATGCCTTTAAACACAATTCCTGGGGGCGAAGGGGTAAGTCCTGACCCTAACGGCATTCGTGTGTTTCAGGATGTCGCCAATCCGGGCTCCTATCAAATCACAGATCCAGACTGGCAAGAGCCCCTCATTTACCACGGAGCAGATGGAATGGCAATTGATTCGGAAGATAGCACGCTAAATATTCTGGATGTTAATCCAAGAGATGATGAAGTGTCGATCGAGGGGGTTGTCGCGCTTCAGAGTATTTCCTTAGATGGTAATCGTGTCGAAGTAATCGGCGTTATGCCATTTTTACCTGAAATTCGAATCACATTTTAATTTTGTCAATCTATGTATGCTCTAGCCCGACATGACCTTGCCCATATCGAACAGCGGCAGATAGAGGGCTAGCGCAACGCATAGCAGCACGCCGCCCAGTACCACAATCATGGCGGGTTCAATCAGGGTGGTCATGGTTTCAATGGCCTGGTCCACCTCAATGTCGAGAAAATCGGCGGACTTGTTGAGCATTTTTTCCATTTCGCCTGTTTCCTCGCCAATGGCAATCATTTTGGTCACCATTAACGGAAATTGTCCCGTCTGCTCCAACGGGCGGGACAAGGTTCCACCGGTTAGCAGGCTTTCTTTGGCTTTGTCAAAGCCCACGTGCATCACAAAATTATCCACCGTGCCTGCGGCGGTGGCCATACCTTCCGTAAGGGAAACCCCTGCGCCCAGTACGGTGGCCAAAGTGCGTATAAACCGGCTGACGTACACCTTGCGAAACACGTTGCCCATCAGCGGCAAGGTCAGCATCCATTGATCCACAAACGGTTTACCTGCGCCCTTGCGCCAAATGTTGGCCCAAAATACGGCCGTGCCAAAGGCGGCAATAACGGCCCACCAAAAGGTGGTAATAAACTCGCTGGATTTAATTAAAATTTGCGTGGGCAGCGGCAGTTCCGCCCCGTGGCTGGAGAAGACTTCCTGAAACTGTGGCACCACAAACACCAAAATAAGCACCACCACGGCGGTGATAATGACAATGGTGATGAGTGGATAGAGTAACGCGCCCAAAATTTTTCGTTGCAGTTCGAGAAATTTTTCGTACAGAATGGCCAACCGCTGGCAGATGCGATCGAGTTCGCCACTGAGTTCTCCGGCGCGAATGAGCTGGGTGTAGAGACGCGGAAAATCGTTGGGAAAGCGGTTCATGGCGGCAAACAACGAATCTCCGGCAATGACGTCGGTTCGGATTTTTTTGAGGATTTCCTTAAAGTGACGGTTGCCGGTTTGCTGCTCCAGTAAGTAAAGCGCCTCAATAATGGGAATACCGGCATCCAGCAGGGTGGCGAACTGTTGGGTAAACAGGTTGAGGTCTTTTAGGCCAACCCGAGGGGCGAGTAAGCCACCCAATACCGGAATGGACTGGGTGAGCGATTCCAGCGTGGCGACCTTCACCTCTTCTTCCAGCCGAGTGGGAATGAGGCCCTGGCTGCGCAGCATATCCTTGGCTTCCCGAAGAGTGGTGGCTTCCATCGTGCCTTCGGTTACCCGGTTGCTGGCGGGGTCGATCGATTTGTAGGCGTATACCGGCACGGTGTTCTGTTGCTCCTCTCAGACTCTCGGTTGGTTTTCAGTTTTGTTTGCTGGGCTTGGACGGTTCGGCTTAGGCGCTATCTAGGTTGTAACCAATGACGCGAATCACCTCATCCACGGTGGTAATGCCCGCCAAGGCTTTTCGTTTGCCATCCATACCCAAGGTCAGCATGCCGTTACGGACCGCCGCATCCTGAATGGCAAACACCGAGCCGCCACTGTCGATCAGCTCTTCAATCTCTCGATGGATGTTCATAATCTCATAAAGGCCCACGCGGCCCTCATAGCCGCTGCCGCCACAGCGATCGCACCCGGTGCCCCGGTACAGCGTGGTTGGCTTTTTTTGAATGCCCAGGAGTTGTAGCTCTTCTTCGTTGGCCTGATAGGCCACTTTGCACTTGGGGCAAATTCTGCGCACCAGGCGTTGGGCCAAAATGCCAATAACGGCCGTACTCACCAGGTAGGGTGGGGCACCCATTTCCAGCAGGCGGGTAATGGTTTTGGCGGTGCTGTTGGTGTGAATGGTGCTAAACACCAGGTGACCGGTTAGTGCCGCATGAATGGCTGCTTCCAGTGTTTCGTGGTCTCGGATTTCGCCCACCATAATAACGTCGGGGTCTTGTCGAAGAATGGCCCGCAGGCAGAGCGCAAACGTAAGGCCCGCTTTGTGGGAAACCTGGGTTTGGTTGATTCCGGCCAGTGGGTACTCAATGGGGTCTTCAATGGTGGTAATGTTGCGTTCAGGCGTGTTAATCTCTCGCAAACCTGCGTACAGGGTGGTGGTTTTGCCAGAACCGGTTGGCCCCGTGACCAGAATAATGCCGTGGGGGGCGCGGATCATTTTGTGGATTTTTTGCACCTCGCTACTGGTAAAGCCCAATTTTTCCAGCCCGCCGGAGGTGGCGGTGGGTTTCAAAATCCGAATAACGATTTTTTCGCCAAACTGAACGGCCAGGGAGTTGACCCGCATATCGATGTCGGACGTGCCGACCTTAATCTTCATACGGCCATCTTGCGGACGCCGCCGCTCGGCAATATCCATGCCGCTGACCACTTTGATGCGTGAGACAACGGCGGCGGACATTTTGCGGGGAATGTTGCGAATCTCTCGTAAAATGCCATCCACCCGAAAACGAATCAGCAGGTGCTCTTTCTGGGGTTCCAGGTGAATGTCGGAGGCGTTGCTTTCAATGGCTTCAATCAGCAGGGCGTTGACGAACTGAACAATGGGCGCGTCTTCGGCGGCCATTTCCGCCTCCAGGTCGCTCATGCCTTCGCTGAGGTTATCGGTGGTGGAGAGGTTTTCCTGCGCCCGGGCCAGGGCTGCATCGCTACTAATGCGTCCTTCGCTCACCAGTTTGTCAATCACGCGCAACAGTTCGTTGTGCGTCATTACTTTGGGAATAACGCGGTAGCCGGTAATGAGCGCCACTTCGTCTAAAATTCGTAAGTTGTCCGGGCGGGCCATGGCAATGTAGAGGCGTCGGCCTTCGCTGTCCAACTCCAGCGGAACCACCAGGTTGCGCTTCATAAATTCTAGCGGCAAGAGGTTGACCACCACCGATTCGAGCTGAAGCTGAGACAGTTCTGCATATTGCAGGCCGTGCAGTTTGGCCAGCGCTCGCCCTAGGGTGGATTCTTCAATAATGCCCTGCTTAACCAGTACGGCGCCCACCGGCAGCCCCGTTGCCCGAGACTCTGATAGGGCGCGATCCATTTGGGCAAGACTCACGTAGCCTTCTTCCACTAAAATATCGCCAATGCGTTTTCGTGCCGGGCCTGCGGCGGCGGTGGCCGGTGCTCGCGGGGGTGCGTTTGCTGCAAAGTTGTTGGCGGCTTGTGCGTCTGGCTTGGTGTTGGGGCTGCCTGCGTTCAGGCTATCGGCCGTACTGACTTTTGCCTCGGCGTGGGGGTTGTCTGTTCCAGATGATGTGGTGGCCATGTTGGGGGACAAAGTTGCAGCCTGGTTTGCGCCAGGGGCTGTTCGCTCAGCATCGGCCTGAGCGGCGGGTAGGCACTCCCCTCTGGACGTTCCCGGCTGAAGCTCAGCCTCACTCGATTCTTCGAGCGGGCTAATGGGGTTAATACTGGGTGAGGTGAGCTCACTACTGGAGTATGGATGAGCAGGCATAGCGTTTAATAGAGTTTCCCTTCAGTCACATCACAGGCCACGATTTCCCCAAACAGTTGTGGTATCGTCCCATAGGTGAGACCTCTTGAATTGGAAAGTTTGAACCGTGCTTCTCTCTTTCTGGTGGCGACCTGTTGCGGCTGCTCAGTGACGATGACGGCGATCGGACTCACTTTGCGTGAACGGGTTTTGGCCAGTAGTAGACCCGAGCGTAAACAAATCCGATGCAACCGAGTTTTGATATAACCGAGTTTTGATATAACCCATGCAACCGCCTTTTTCCACGCCGTCTGACCCCGTTTCTTCTGGTGGGGCTTTTCCCGAAGCCGACTACCGTCAGTGGTTGGATCAGCTTCAAACCATCACCTGGAGTCGGCTACAAGCCCAAACCGAGCTACGGTTTATGCTGGAAAAGGCAACTGGTCTCTCTTGGGAGATTATACGCAGCGATGGTCGTATGCACCACCTACAAACGGAGGAGTGGCAAGCCGCCTTGCGACAGGTTGGGGCCTGGGTGCAACGGCGCCTTACCGAGCGGGTGCCCGTGCAGTATTTGTTGCAGGAAGCCTGGTTCTATGGCTTGCCATTTCGGGTGACGCCCGGGGTGCTGATTCCACGGCCCGAAACCGAGCATTTGGTGGAAGCGGCCCTGGCTGCCGTGCGGGGTGTGGCAGACCGGATTGCGACTGAACACGACCATTCAGCAAGTACCGTGCCAAACGCAAGACCCGTTCGCGTGTTGGATTTGGGCACGGGCTCCGGGGCCATTATTCTGTCGTTGGCCGCGGCCCTTCGGCAGGAGCACCCACTGCTTGCCTGCACGTTTACCGCCACGGATATTGACCCCACCGCGTTGGCCGTGGCCCAGGAAAACGCATTGCGCTTGGGCCATAATACTGCCATTGAAACGGCCATTGAATGGGTGTTGGGCGACTGGTTGGATGCGCTGCCGGGTCGCCAGTTTGATGTGATTGTTTCCAACCCGCCCTATATTGCCCCGGCCTTGATCGACACGCTTGCCCCGGAAGTTCGCCATCACGAGCCTGCTCGTGCCCTGTTTGCCCAAGAGGAGGGCTATGCCTGCTATCGATGCTTGGCCCAGCAGGCGGCGCTGAGCCTGGCCGATGGTGGTTTTCTGCTGCTGGAACTGGGTGACGGGATGGTCGATTCGGTGGCCGAATTGCTGGCGGAGGCAGGGTTTAGCCGCCTGAAAACAGTGACCGATTACACCGGGATGGTTCGTGTGTTGCAGGGGCAGTTCCTGGCCTAGGACGTCTCATCTTAGCAGGTTTTTCCCGAGGTTTGTGGCCGCATCGGCAGTCCACATTCCATCCAGGCGGCTTTGGTCAATTCCACCGCAAGGGTTGGGGCAAACAGGTAACGAACCGTGGCAAAGGGAGCTTTGCGCGGGTGGCTGTATGCCGCCATGGGTTCAACGGAAACCGTTTTGGCCACCAGGGGTCGCTGTAGGTAGCACTCTAAAAACTGCTCTACCAGTTGGCCCGTCTCTGCGCACCAGTAGGTAATCAGTCTCAGCGTGCTGCGATCGACGGCGGCTTGTCGGGCCACGAGCGGAATGGCCGTGTCTTTAAACGGGGCAATGCCTTCAAGCACTTCCTGCTCGCTGACCTCTTTGGGAATGGGGAATGCAAGCTGGATCCATCGGCCATCGTCCGTGTATTCCAGGCTGGCACTGCCGTAATGCCAGCATTCGCCCTGAGGCAGCGACTCGCCCAGCCAATCAAGCCACTGAGGGCAAAGCCGGTAACAGAGTGATAGGCCTGTAATGCTTAAATGAATGGGCTGGATGCCTTCATCGGCCCAATGGGCTGGGCCTGTTGCCGAAGGCTGGGGTTGTATAAGCGTTGGATGCATAGGTTCCCTTTCTCTGGTGGTTTTGTTTTTTAGCAGTTGCTACAGTCCAGATTCCTGGCTTGTTTAGGCCTTTTTGTTTTGGTCGTGAAATGTTTACGGGGCTTACAAGTTTATGGGGCTTGCAAACGGCGTGCAGCATAAGCCCACACGGGTTGCTGGAGCAACCAACGTGTTTTTGTGAGCGGTCGTGTAGGTGGTTGGCTCAGGCTTTTTTGTGTTCAGCCCTGTCGTTGCGCTCAACCTTTTTACACTGAACTCTGTTTACATTGAGCCCTGTTTCCATCTAAACTCTGTGCGCTTAAACGCTGTGTGTTTAAACTTTTTACGCCCAACCTTTTTACGCCCAACCTGTGTCCCTACAGGATGTTTTCGGAAAAAACTGGCACGCGCTGTGGTGTCTATGGTTGTCTACGGTGCGGGTATTTTCGTTCGTATTGGCTGTTTGGTGTGGAACGCTGGATGGTTGCTGACAATGTGGTTTCTGACAATGTGCACTACCAAGTGCAGAAAAAACAGCGCGTCGCGTTTCGTGTCAGTAAGGGCCTTCAAATTGAGATAAAGTTTTCCTTAAGGTCAGCAGCACTGTGTACGTGGGTAGGATGTAAAGCGTTTCTCCGGGCTGGGTTTGCCGAAGTGACCCTTCAATGGCTTGGCTCAAATTCGGCTCACACACAATCTGCTCGTGCGGAAAGCCCGCATAGCGCATACGAACCGCCATATCCTCGGCCCGCCGACCACTGACCATAACCGGCTTGTGGGTCGGAATTTTCTCAAACGTGGCGTCCCACAGCCAGGAAATATCTCGTCCGTCGGCGTAATCGTCATTAATGGCAATGAGCAACCGCGCGTTGGGGTCTCGGGCCACCAGGCTGAGCACCTCAGAGGCGCCCACCGGGTTCTTAATCAGCAGCACCAGGGCGGGTTTTCCTCGCAAGGTCCGTCGCTCGGCCCGGCCAAAGACTCCGTGGTACTGCTCCAGCGTGGTTTGTACTGCTTCGGTGGTCAACGCCTGTTCGGTGTTGCTGTTCAGCGTGGACGTCTCCAGCGGCACGGTGAGGGCGGCTAGCAGGTTGTACACGTTAAACAGGCCCGGCAGTGGCAGGTAAAGCGAGAGTGTCTGGATGGAATCTTGCTGGGGAGCCTGGTATTGTACCCGGAGCAGAGCGCCTTGTGGTGTCATCTCCGTTACCCAGGCGCTGAGCGTGGGGGTGGGCCTGCGGTATTTGCAGGCAGGGCAATGGTAGTGGCCCAAATGGCCGTAAATAACACGACTGTATGCCAGTGGGTGTCCGCATCGAGGGCAGTCGGTCACCTCTCTGGGGAAGGGCACGGTCGTCTCTGCGTGGGCGTCGTGCAAGGCGGGTAAGTCTGTGGTGGGGTGCAGGTCTGTTGGAATGCCCTCCAGGCCAAAATAGAGCACGTTGGGTTGCTCTCGACCGGCTTGCTCTCTTCCCAGGGCGGCAACCAGTGGATCGTCCGCATTGAGCCAGATGCGCTTGGCCACCCGGGGAAAGGCGGCCTGGATCATTTTGCCCGTGGTATCCAGCTCGCCGTAACGATCCAGCTGATCCCGGAATAGGTTGGTAACCACCAGGCGATCAATAGCCACCTCGGCTGAGACCCCCCTGAGAGAGGCTTCATCCACCTCCAGTACGGCCCAATCGGCCTTCAACTGTCCATTCCAGTGGCTTTGCTGTACCAAGGCATGGGTAATGCCCGCCAGCATGTTGGCCCCAAGTTGGTTATGCGCCACGCGTTGCTTGTTCTGGCTTAGTAGTGCAGCCAGTAGCCCGCAGGTGGTTGTTTTTCCGTTGGTGCCGGTAACAGCTACCACGTCCTGCGTGACCTGTTTGCTAAGTTCTGTCAAAATCGTGGGGCGAAGCTTGCGCGCCAGCCTTCCTGGCAGGGTACTGCCCGCGCCCAGGCCAAACAGCCGAACCATGCTCGCAATCAGTTGACCTATAATAATGGCCAGACTCACCTGGAGCGCTCTATTCATAACAAAGAGCCCATGGACACCGTCGATAACCCAAAACGCTACCTGAAAACAAACGCTTAGGCCAAGGAGCAGGCATCCGCCACAGCGCCGATTCCTTCGTAACGGATTTGTTGGCTTTCCATCCGTTGTAAGGCTTCCGTCAGGCGCGCTTCTGGAACTGTTAACGCCACCCGAAAATAGCCTTCTCCGGCAGAACCGTAGCCAGTGCCAGGCGGTACCGTAATGCCGCAGCGTTCCAGCATTTGGCTTACAAAGGAAACACTGGTTGTTCCTGCCGAAACGGGCAGCCAGAGGTAGAACGTGGCGGCGTTTGGCTGAAATTGCCAACCCAGCTTGTTTAAACCGGCCACAAACAGGTCTCGTCGCCGTCCGTAAATTTGGTTGAGGTCTCGCGTCAGCTCATCGGAGCGTTCCAGGCCCACAATGGCCGCCTGCTGAATGGCCTTGAACACGCCACTGTCCGTGTTGTTTTTAACGGTGCCCAGGTGTTTAATGGCCTCGGCCTGTCCAACGGCAAAGCCCACACGCCAGCCCGTCATGTTGTACATTTTGCTCAGGCTGAAAAACTCAATGCAAACCTCTTTGGCACCGGGTACGGAAAGGAAGCTCGGCGCGCGGTAACCGTCAAAGGTCATTTCAGAGTAGGCGTTGTCGTGGCAGAGTAAAATATCGTAGCGCTTGCAGAAGGCCACAATGGCCTCAATGTCTTGGGGCTGAATAATGGCCCCGGTGGGATTGTTGGGGTAATTCAGGAAAAAGAGCTTGGCTTTCTGCGCCACGGCTTCGGGTATGGCGTCGAGATCCGGTAGAAAGTTGTTTGCTGGGGTTAAGGGCACCGTATAGGGTTGGCCGCCCCTTAAAATGGTGTAGTTGTGGTATACCGGGTAGCCAGGAGAAGGGCATAGAACCACATCGCCCGGATCGACATAGGCTAAAATGAGGTGGGCCAGCCCCTCTTTGGAGCCAATCAGGGCCAAAGTTTCCTGGTTTGGGTCTGTTGAGACGCCAAACCGCTTTTGCATCCACCCTGAAACCGCTTCTCGGTAGGCTTTGGTGCCTTGGTAAGGTGGGTAGTTGTGCGTGCTGGCATCGGCCACCGCCGCCTGCAAGGCCTCCACAATCGGCGCGGGTGTTGGGAGGTCTGGATCGCCAATACCCAGGTTGATAATATCGACACCCCGGGCGCGGGCCTCATCGATTTTTCGGTCAATTTCTGCAAACAGATAGGGGGGCAGTTGGCTCAGGGTGCTGGAAGGGTTTGGCATAAGCGGCAAGAATTCCTTGATGAGAGCGTATAACAGGATGAAACAAAGCAATAAACAGCGGGGCAATACACATTGGGCAAACACGCAAGGTGCGCAAGCCGTTTGCTATGCCTCAGGCATTAAGCAATTTTACATCGGGCAGTTTTAACCATTTTTCAATACCTTAACCTTAACATCTAGGTATTGCCTGCGCCAAGTAGAAACTCTGTGCAGTGGCTAACGATTTTTGTTGGCCAGGAACTAACCTTGACGCCATTGAAATCCATGGCTATTCCAATGTTATTCTTCCTGATTTGCGTCCAATGGTACTCCTTGACGCCATTGAAATTCACGGCCATTCCAATGACGTTCGTAGCCTTGCTGTCTAAGCGCAACGGTTTCCTGTTCCGTTTGTTCTGCGGTGCGCGGAAACAACACCGTGTTCTTCAGGGATCGCACCCCGAGTTTGGCGTTGCTGAGGTTTGCCCCGTTAAAATTGACTTGATCCAGCTCCGTGCCGGTTAAGTCGGCATCGGAAAGATCGGCTCCTTCGAAGTTCACGTTTTTGAGGCGAGCGTTTCGTAGGTTGATTCCGCTCAGATCGGCGCCAGAGAGATCTACATTTTGGAATACCGCCTCGGGGGCCTGTGCGTTTTGGAGGCTGACGTAGGGCGTCATTTTGGTATTTATCCATTCGGACTGGTGAAGTTGGGCGTTATCCAGGTTTACTACGGAGAGTTCCGAGTTTTGAATGAGAGCTTGCTTCAGGTTGGCGTTGCTTAAGTCCACCCGGTAGAGCCAGGCGCGCTTTAGGGCCAGTTGCTCTAACACTTTGCCAGCGAGATCGTTGCCAACCATCCGAACATCTTCGCAGTAACCGCCGCGTTTAAATCCGTGGGGGATCGGGGTGGGCGCTTGTCGCTGAAATCGATCGGTGTTCAGTAGCTCTGTACCCGTTGTTGAGCCGGAATCAGTGGCCAAGATGGCTGGCTGGGATCCAAAGCGGTAGGTTGGGTTCAGTGGGACTTGGCTCTGGCTTTGGTTTTGGCCAAAGTTTTTGCAAAAGCGGGATAAAACGGACGGCTGTAGGCTAGAGATCATGGGGGGAAGGTGCTCCTAGGCTTTTTGGGGGAACGGAACGGTTAAGCGCTTTCAGACGAGCAGGGGCTTCAATCGCAGCGGTTTGTGCGGTTGAAGTGGGACAGAGCGAAACGCCTCTACGCTGAATAGCCCTAGCGGGATGCCCTTGGGTCGTTGGGTAGACCGGTTGGGTAGACAGCACGATTCTCAAAGCAGTTTACGAGCAAGAGAGGCGGTGACAACCGCTTGCAACAGGCGTTCGTCACGGGGTAGAAGCATTGAGGGAGGGAGTCGCACGGGGGGAGGGGGGCTGAATCAGGTAAGGTGCTAAAGGTTTAAAGCGCCTTAATTGACAACAGTTTTTTAAAACATGACTTCAAGAATGAATTTAAGTTTATATAAAACTAAAGCGCAACGCAATTTGCCAAGTCGCGTGTTTTTGCGCTGTACTTTCAATTGAGAGGGAAAACAGCGTCTTTACAGGCATTTTCAGTGTTGTTGCGGTGCTCGATCAGTTATTTAGGGGTGTCTAAACGCCTGTTGCTGCGCTCTTCACGCCTGGAATGGAATCTCTACACTACCGGGTGCTTTTGGGCTAGTGCTTTTTAGGAAACTGACGC
Source organism: Candidatus Melainabacteria bacterium (assembly GCA_033763415.1). Taxonomy (GTDB): domain Bacteria; phylum Cyanobacteriota; class Vampirovibrionia; order Vampirovibrionales; family JAJTHC01; genus JANRKP01. Next base: position 69,786 of record JANRKP010000010.1, read on the forward strand.
CAAACCCACACCTGATATTCCTGGCGAAGCTCTTCATCCGTCAGTTCTTCTTGCTGAAACCGGTAGAGGGTTTCCGGGTTGGCTTTGAAAAATTCCTGGTATATTTTTTGGCGCAAGTCGTCTCGAAATACTGGCCCGTCTATGCTTTTGTTGCCAGTGCGCAGTAACCCTTCGGCGTGTTGTCGTTGTAAAGGCCGAGAGAGCACCGAGGGCTGACTGGCGAGCATCTTGGCAAAGTAGCGGAACTTTTCCAGCGGTGGCGCCGGGGTTTTTAACAGCAGCAATAGCTCATCAGGGTGCCGATGCGTCAGGTTCATCAGTTGGGCCAGGCTTTCTTGACGGTTGGAATCCTTGGAACGTTGGGCCTTTTGGTACTGTTTACTCAGTTGCCGCAGCAGCAGTGTCTGAAATTGATCCACGGACAGGGGCCGCTTTCTTTCCTCCATCCGATGACAGAGCCCGAGTACAAAGCTCCAAACGCCCAGCAAGGCCAATAGTCGGTCCTGCTGCAGAGACAGCAAGCCGGAATGCAAACGGTGAGGCTCTGTCGGCGGCGTTTTTGACAGAACGATTCCTGTCGCAGCCGGGTTGAGCATCGTGAGCAGACTGGCCGCCACACCAATGCCGAAAAGGGCCATTTTTTGCTTGACGGGCTGGCTGACTTGCTGAACCTGTTGGTAAACCGATTTGTACGAACGGTCTTTGTAGGAATGGTTTTTGTACGAAGGATCAAAGGCATCCGCTTGAGAGAAGCGAATTGCCGGGCTGGTGGGGGCTCCCCCAAGCTGAGCACTGGCAGCGAGAGCCGGAGAGGCTGAAGCATGATGGCGAGGAGTGATATTCATAGGGAGTTAGCGCCTACAGTAGAACCCACAGAATTTGGCAGTTTACGGACATTAAAACACTAACACAAAACTATAAAAACAATATGGAAAGATCGCTCCTTCATCATTAAGACGAGGGGCGATGGCGGCTTGGGCTGACTTCGCTGCGAAACAAAATGTAACAAATAGGCTTGCCGGATTGATCGATTGCCGTTACCCTTAAGATAAGCAGGGGAAAAGTTTGGTGTTATTTTTGTAATAACCCGGCTGAAAATCACTGTTTGCGGGTACACGTTGTGCAATTCCAACGCTGTTTTGTACGCTGTCCCGCCCAACGGCTTCTGTTTAGGCGCTTGCATGCGGAATTGCTTGCGGTACACTGTAGCCAAAACAGCCAGGGTTATTGCGTGCCTAAATTGTATGGCCTTGTTTCTCTCTCCCATTCTGTTTTTTGTACCGGCCAATTTTATACAGGCTAATTTTGTACCTGCTAAGGGTTTTAAAATACTCGGTTTTTAGTTCATACAGCCAGGATCTGCTCAAGAATCGAGAGTCTGTTTCAAGCTCCTAAGCCCTGAGGCGAATTCACTTTGAACTCAAAGTCGCTCTATCGTTACAGGAATGGTTCGACAGGCATTTAACAGAAATCTCAACGATGCAATGTTTACGTAACAGCCATCACGAAAACGCATTTGGGTACCTCGATAAAATGGGCAGTTGATTGAAGTGAAAATAACGCGTTTTGGTGTCTGTTCTGTCCTAAGAATTACGGTGGCCAGTTTCCGAATTTAACATTTTTCTCTGGATTATTTACCTCATTTTTTAGGATTAATTTTGTTAGAGTATGTAATTAATTTATTTAGTGTATTGCTGCTGGAGAAAGTGAGTTTTATTGCTGGGTTATGAAGCAAACGCCGCATCATCCTTCCAAAGCAAAACCCGTTATCGAGTTTAATTTTGGATATGTTAAACAAAAAGCCAAGCCGGGTAGTTGGCGGCGGGGGTACAATTATTTCCGTACCGATCGAATTGAGTCGTTGCATCTAACCACCGACGGGGTTGAGGCCAAAGTAAAGGGCAACTTTAAGGAAGCCTATGTAACCAAATTAATTTTTGAACCCGATGATGTGGGCGTGGACTGTAGCTGCCCGCTGGAAGAAGAGTGGTGCAAGCATGCGGTGGGTGTGGCGCTAAAATGTGTAGAGCAGCATTTGTGGGAGCAGTATTGGCGTTTGCCCGCAGAAGATGAAGTGCTGCCCGTGTTGGATGATATTCAGGGTTCGTACCTGTTTCAAATCAACGAGCAACACAAACCCAAGTTTTTAGGCCTTCGCATTATCGATCGCAAAACGCTAAAGCCTGTAAAGGCGGTAGAATCTCTGCTGCGTGCGATTGTAAGCCAGGAAAATTTTGAATTTAACGAGGCGGAAAAACGAGAGTTTTCCGTAATGCAACATTTGCTTAAAAATGGCTTTAGTAATACGGGGCATCCAGAAGGTTGGTTTAATATTCCCCTGACGGATTGTGCTCCATATTTACAGCTTCTCGCCCAGGTGGAAGAAACCCATGACAAAGATGGTCAACGGTTAATATTTGAGCAAGAGCCTTTGCGTCTGGTGATGGGGGTGAACGTGTCTCTTGCCGGAAACGTGTTGGTCTCTCTCCATTGGCATCGGCATCAACCGAAGGATGTTTATCCGTTGGAAGATGTGCAAGTATTTGCCAGAAATTTACCTTGGGGCCGACGTCGGCAATATGTGTTTCCGCTCTCTCAAACCTTGGAAAATTTACCCAAGCATTTAACAAAAAGTACGTTTACCGATATTCGAGATGCGGATGGCGGTAAATTCATGTACGAAGAATTACCCAAGCTTCGCGATCTGGTACAGGTAGATGCTGCCGCGGTTATTGAGCAGCTAGAGCTTAAACGAAAGCCACCAGAGCCGGTATTGACAATTGAAATGGTGGATAATGTTACACTGCGGCTAAGGTGTGGCTTGTATTTTCTGTATGACGGGGTGAAGGTTCCTTTTAGTAAAACCGCGCCCGATACACCGTACGTGATGGTTGTTAAGAAAGAGACAGAAACCATTTATTGGGTTCGTCGAGATTTAAAAGTAGAGCATGAAGCCTACAAATTGATGCTGGATAACAATTTGGAGTCTATTCAAACCCAATTTTTAATGGCGGAAGGCGACAATGCATTAGATTTTTACAACGTGCTTATTCCAAAATTAAAGGAACAAGGTTGGATTATTCGGGCGACCAAGGAAGAGGAAATTGCCAAAAGCCTAAAAACCGCAGATAAACCGCTTAAAATCAGGGCGGTCATTGGCTTTTCTCCCGATTCAGTGGATCATTTTATAGTAGAAATATACTGTGCTGTAGGTCAGCAAACTCTGGATTTAGACGAAGTACAGCACCATTTACTGCAAGGGGATAAATATTTCTTTCTTAACAACGTGGGATTTGTTGAGGTTCCACTGGCTTCTCTGCTTCAGTTTAGCAAAACGATGCAGGCGTTTGATGCGGAAGAAATTTCACGCGATGTGTATAAAATCCAAACTTACAAGGTGGGCCTCATTGCTGAATTAGAAGACCAGGGCGTTGAACTAAAAATGAGCAAGAAGTTTAAAAACTTCTGGAACGTGATGTCTTCTAACAGCAAAATGGAGGAACTTACCGTTCCGGAAGGCGTTCAGGCGGAGCTGCGCCCGTACCAAAAACGTGGGTTTAATTGGTTGTGGTTTCTGTACAACTACGGGTTAAATGGTATTTTAGCCGACGATATGGGTTTGGGAAAAACAATTCAAGCGTTGGTGATGCTTCAACAGGGGCGTAATAGCCATGGGCAAAAGCCGTCGTTGATTGTTTGCCCAACTTCGGTGGTATTTAACTGGATTAAGGAAGCAGAACGCTTTACGCCTGATTTAAATGTTATTAATTTAACCGGCGCGGAGCGTTTCGATCAGTATAAGAAAATTAAAAAGTCCGATTTGGTGGTAACCAGTTACGCTATTTTGAGACGAGATATCAATGCGATTAAAAATTATCCATTCCGGTATTGTATTTTAGACGAGTCCCAAAATATTAAAAATTATGGCTCTCAAACAGCTCAGGCCGCAAAACAAGTACAATGCGCCCATCGTTTGGCATTGTCAGGCACACCGATTGAAAACCGTCTCAGTGAGTTGTGGTCTGTATTTGATTTTTTAATGCCCGGCTTTTTATACGATATTGATAATTTTAAACACCGCTATATTACGCCCATTGAGGAGCGTGGCAACCGTGATGCAGAGCGACGACTAAAAAAGCAGGTGTTTCCCTTTTTATTACGCCGCATGAAGCGGGATGTAATGCACGATTTACCCCCTAAAATTGAGCATGTCTCTTACTGCGAAATGACGGATGCGCAGTACGATTTGTACATGAAAATTTTGGAGGAAACCCGCGAGGAAGTGATGCAACAAGTGGCAGAAAAGGGCATTGAAAAAAGCTCAAAGCATATCTTTTCTGCATTACTCCGTTTGCGTCAGGTATGCTGCCATCCTCGGCTAATTACCGACGGCATGCCAAACGAATCGGGCAAGTTTGAAGCGTTGGAAGAAATGCTGGAAGATATTATTGCCAACGGGCACCGTGTATTGCTATTTAGTCAGTTTGTGGAAATGCTTAAAATTATTCGGCAAATGCTGGAACGCAAAGGCATTAAATACGAGTATCTCACTGGCCAGACCAAGGATCGTCAAGGAGCGGTTGAACGCTTTAACCACGATGCCTCTATTCCAATTTTCTTGATCAGTTTGAAAGCAGGTGGAACCGGTTTAAACTTGACTGGTGCCGATTTTGTCATTCATTATGACCCCTGGTGGAACCCAGCGGCTGAAGAGCAGGCGACTGACCGAGCCCACCGAATTGGCCAAAACAAAACCGTATTTGTTTACCGATTAATTACTCGAGGCACGGTTGAAGAAAAGATTATGAAGCTCAAAGAGCGCAAGAAAGATTTGGTGGACTCAATCATTGCCGCCGATCGTTCAATGGGTAAAATGTTAACCTTTGAGGATCTCAAAGAGATCCTCAATCCCGAATTTTAAGGCAACTTTATAGTCCTAATAAATCTCTTGCATAATCAACCTGAGCTTGGGTAACCAATCCTTTACTTAAGGCCTGATTTAAAACATTTTCAGCCTGTGTGGTGGCAGTTTGGTTGCTTCCAACACCCGCCTGTTGTGCACGGTTAGTGGCTAAATTGCCCAAACTGTTGCGCACTTCAGAATCTTGAACCAATCCAGAATTAACGCCCACTGAAACTGCAAGCGCGTTGATGGCGGCTTCACCTGCTGGTGTATTAACATATGCAGAGCCACGGTTTGCCATTCCAATCGTTTCATCCAGTATGACAACGTTCATAAACTGTCTGGCCTGTATGTCTTCTGTAAAGCCTAACGCATTTGCGTCTGATGCAAACTGACGACGGTCAATCGTAATCGTGTTCCCGCTATAAGTGGCAATCCCTCCGTTAGGTACATCGCCATGTTGTAAATTAATACTTCTGGGTTGTCCCAGGGAATTGGTTCCAGCAGCTTCTAAAATTATATTGCTGGTTGTTGAGTTACTAGAAAGGATGTCCAGCTCATTTTCTGCATAATTCATCACATCATTATGGTCAATTCTTGCCAATAAAGTAGGCGTATCTACCGGCGGCATGCTACCAAATACCTGACTTGTTCCAAATGTATCACCAACAGCGGTGGGTTGAGCGGCCGCAAACAGGACGCCACCTACGTCGGGCTGATCATCGATTCTCGTAGCATTAAATATATTCCCGGAGCTGGGTATGGGCGAAAAACCATTGACGTTTAAAAAACCACTCATTTGCTCTCATCCCTCTCTATCTGTATGTCTCTCTCTCTCGATGTAAAACTAGGCAAAAATTATCCCTAAACGCATCATAAACGGCGCTTTAATAATTTTGATGCCTGTTATGAAAGAATTGTTAAGTAGAGGGTTATTTTGCCGCAGAAACGAGGAATCCCCGCTACCGAGGAGGGGGTGGAACCCGTTGCACGCGCCCGGCGTTAGAAGGTTGACTGCCAGCGCCCGTAGGGCTGTCGCTGAGCTTTTGCCCTTGGGTTACCACTTGCGTTTGCACGCTAAGTTTAGATTCAAACTGTTTGCGAACGTTTAGCATGGCGGACTGAACGTCACTCTTGAGGCCGGCTTCGGATTGGACGGCCTGCAAATGCAGTGGTTCTATCGAAAGTTGTCGTAAACGATAGTCGACCCAACTGTCCATTCGGTTTTGGAGCCGTTCGGCGGCGGCGGCGTACTGTTGCGTGGTGCTGGCCATGCGGCTGTCGTACACAAAGGGCAGTGTGGCTTTTAACACGCTTGCCCAGTAGAGCCGGGCCCACAGTTGCTTTTGGAGTGCTTCGTGCAAGGGTTGCATGTTGGCTGGTGGCTTTGCCATTTGGTTTAACTGCTGGTACTGTTTTTGCAGCCGTTGTTCGTATTGTTGTAACAGCAGGGCCGATGCTTCGCGGTCTCGGATTTCTTCAAGGCCAAGCGAGCCGTAACGGCCCATCGTTTTTTCAAGCGCCTGGTAAATGGCCAGCGTGTTTTGCTGGTATGCTTGCTGTTCTCGGTAAAATTGCACCAAATAGCGATGACTGTCACTATCCAGCGCGCGGTAGACCGTTGGCTTGGGAACCTGCCAGTTTTGCTCGGTAATCAGCAGTCGGTATGCTTGGGAGGCTTCCGGTTGGTGGGGTTGTGCGATTATCGCTTTCCGGTAGTAGACGGCGGCCTGATTGGGTTCCCCTGCCAGGCTGTAGTAGTCGCCAAGCGTGGTGAGCAACATCGGATGATAGGGCGAAACGGCCAAGCCTTGCACCAGAAAGTAATGGGCTTCGGCCAAACGATTTTCCGCCATGTACAGTTGCCCCGCCAAGCGGTAGGCTTCTGGCTCTTCAGGGTGTTGAACAAGCACGCGTTCGAGCTGTTGATAGGCTTCCACCGGCTTTTGTATGGCAAGGTGATCCGCCAGGCTCAGGGCGAGTGGGAGTCGATCGGCTTCCTTTACGCGCGATAGCCCCTGACGGAGTGTTTGAATCGCCTGGTCGGGTTGCCGCGTGCTGTCGTAGGTTTCGGCCAGCTTCAAATAGGCTTCACTCAGGCTGGGATCCTGTCGGATGGCACGCTGTAACGATTGAATGGCGCTTGGATAGAGACGCTTTTTCATTTGGTACAGCCCGAGCAGATAGCGGGCTTTTGCCGACTGGGGCCCGAGGGCGTTGATCTTGGGCATAATGCGCTCTAAACGTTCCCAGTGGTTACTTTCCAGGGCCAGTTGCGCCTGAAGTAGCCGGGCTGGGGTCAGTTGGGGGTTTAGGACCAGGGCGCTGTCAATGGCTTTAATGGCTTCGGTTGGCTGGCCTAACCGATGCAACCCACTGCCCAGCTGATGCCAGGCGGCAGCCGAACGTGGCGCGACCTTGAGCTGCTCCATGGCCAGCAACACGGTTTGTTGTCCTGCCAGTTCGTTTACCAGCCTTCGGTTTGGGGCCGATTGGGCCTGCCTGGCCAAGCGCAATGCCTGACTGTTTGCCTGGCTGGCAGCGGCATAATCTTGCTGGCTATCGTACAGCCTGGCCAGCGCCATCCAGCCGCGTGGATCTTGAGGCCGCTGCTGCTGAAAAGTTTGAAAGGATTGCACTGCCTGTTGAAGTCGGCTAATGCGCTGATACGCGTCTCCCAGCGCCAGGTGTACTGGCGAAAACTGTGGGTAGGTGTCGGCCAGCGCTTCCAGGGTGCTTAAAGCGTCCGCCTGGCTGGCCGGCTGGTACTGCTGAAGCAAGGCTTGCGCATATCGTTGTTGCTCGCTGTCAGGAAGCATACTCTCTGGAAAGCGCTCTTGCCGTAGCGCCTCAATCCAGGGGCGCAGTCTGGCTTCGCCTCCGGCTTTTTGCAGGGCCAGGGCAGCCTGCGGGTAGAGTTCCTGGCTGAGGAGTTGTTGTCCCAACTGGTAGGCTTCCAACGGATTTTGCGTACGGTTCACCAGCGCAGTAAGCTGCTGTTCTGCCGTGCTAAAGGCACCGTTGGCCATCGATTGCAGGGCCATTTCCAGCTTGCTTTCAGCAGAATCTTCGTTGAGGAGCTGTTGCAGCGTAACCGTGCTGAGCGTTTGAATATTTTGCTGTGTGGCCTGACGAACCCCAGGACTTTGTAGATCGATGGCCAAACGGCCTTCGCTGCCGCCGGTTGGATGCAGATGCGCGTTGGTTGTCAGGTCGTTTGGGTCCATTAGTGGCTTGTCCAACCGAACCACGCTTTGGCCAACCCCTTCGGCCGTGAGCAGATGAAGGGTGTTGCGCTGGAGCCATTGCTGGAGCTGTTTTCCCAGGCTCTGTATGTCAGTACGGTCTGCCGGATGAAGGCCGTCGGCTTGCTGGGTGAGGCGGTGTGGACCGGTCGTGAATAGCGCCAGATGGGTCGCATCGACCGAAGCGGAGGCCAGGTTGGGATCGAGCGGATACCAGTCCGTCTGTGCGTTGGCAGCGCTCGGAAAGCCAATCTCTGTCCAGGCGTGCGCAACCCATTCGCCCGGCACCTCGGCGAGACGAACCGGCTGATAGTACACCCCAGCCACAGTACGCGCGGGTATATCCAGGCTTTGTAGCAGGCTGGTTAGCAAAAATGCTTTTTCAAAGCTGTTGCCCTGTTGCGTTTCCAGGGTCGCTTCGGGCTGCTTGAGGGGTTGGTCTGGGTTGGAAAAACTAAGCAGGCTGGGTGCAATGCTTTGGTAAACCCACTGACGAAGTGTTTCTGCGGCGGCGTATACGTTGGTTTCGTTGGCGATTAACCCAGTTGCCAGTGCTTGTAAGCGAGGACTGTTGGGGTTGCTGACCGGCGGAAAGAGGCGTTCTCTGGCACTTTTGGCCTGTTTTAGTGTCCAGAGTGGATTGAAGGGTTTTTGTTGCCGAACGGTCATGCGCACCCCTTGCGGAAAGAATGCGCTGGGTTGCTGGCGTCGGGTGGCTGGCAGCAGAGCGTCTGGCGTAAACGGGCTATCACCAGCGGGTGGGGTTATTTCAAACTCGCAGTAGGTGGCCGTTCTGGCAAAGGGAACGGGGCGTTGGGCGCTCCAGCGCAAGGTGCTTTCCACCAGGGTGTGTTGGGCAGAAATACTTTCGGCTGAAGTGCTTGCCGACAGGGTTTTGGTGGGGTTCTCTGCGTATGTGGGGGCGGCGTGCAACCATAAAGCAAGGTTCAGGAGCAGTAAGCAAACCCAAAAACGAGGTGTCGGCCCGCCCTTGACGCTGACAAAAACGAGACTTGGCAAAAGACAGGCACGAGCCCTGTTGGAATCGACCGGTTTTATCGGGTGCTTGTCTGCTTGGGTGCTCATACTGCCATCTCCCCGCCTGTGTGGCTTTTTCGCCTGAAGATCCACTCCAGTGTAGTACAGATTGTGACCTGCTTCATCCTGACGCCGGAGGAGTCGGCAGAAACAGCGCGTTTATCTGGAATATGGTATGATGCTGCTTGGTTCATTCGAGAGAAAGGCAGGAGGAGCCCAGTCCCCATGGCAACCGCGACGACGGAAAACTTTCCATATACCGCTAAATACGTACGAGAGTTACTGAAGATAGAAGAGCACGTGCTATCAGCCTATTTAAAAGCTTTGGGCGTGTCTCCCAGAATGGACGATCAGTCGGGCGGACCCGTATTTTCTTATGCCGAGGTAGAGCTGTTGCGTCGTGCAGTGGAAATGACCGCACAGGGCGAAGATCTGGCGCAAGTGGTGCAAAAACTGGCCCCTAAAAAAACCACGGTAACGGCAGCCAAAACCAGCGAACCTGCCCCAATGGCCAGTAAAACCTCATCGGCGCTGGCCACGTTGGCGCCACCCCACACGGGCAGTCAGGCGTTGGTGCCCACCACCGCCAGTGGCAGTGCTCTGGGGGAATTGGGAGGAACTGGCGCCCTGATGGCCACCTCTACCGAAAATCTTTCCATGATTGTCGAAGCCGTCAGTTCGGCCAAGGAAAATATTCTCAAAGATCTGGCCAAACTGCTCGATGACAAACTGGCGGGCCTGGATGACGTGGTGGTGGAGCTCATTCGGACCAAAAGCGAAAACGATGCGTTGCGCCAAAAATTGTCTGCGGCGCTAAAAGAGAAAGAAGAAATTCGCTACGAGCTCTCTCGGTTTAAGCCCGTGCAGTTTGGCTTTTATCGTAAAGCGGGCGGTAAATAAGCCAGAGAAACAGATTAAGAACAGTGAGCCTCTCTTGCCGCTATATTTATAAAAGCCAATGGACTTGGTTGCACTGCTCCCAGATCCATTGGCTAAATGGCGTGTGCAATCATCCGTAAAAATGCAGGCGTACTTAATCAGTAAACAGCCCGTTCTCGGCTGTAATTTCACCTGTCTGAATCAGGTCATCTCCATTGGTGTCAATTTGCTTAAAGTTTTGTTCAAAGTAACCAAACATTTGCGCGTTGTATGCAGAATCACTGCGTTGGTATCCATTTCTGAACCATCCAGGCTCGCTGCGACGAATAAAGTCTTGACGCAGAGTTTGAATTTCGCTGAGGTTCATGGCGCCATCTTTGGTAAAAAATGGTGGAATCCCCGCCGCTGGCTCGTTGTTGGTAAAAATTGTTCTGGCCCGGTCCACGGGTGGCGGCGCACTCAGTGGTGTTGTTGTAAATTGAACATCTCCCATTGCTCTCTACTCCCTACCCCTCAAATCATCTGTGCGCAACCGATTTTCCTAGCGGCATAAAACCCAAGCGTTCTTCAGAAAGTGTTCAGAATCTTGTGAAAAAAGTATTAAGTTTTTTAGAAAAATACTCTGGCTATTGTGGCCCGTACACACCCAAATAACCCAGTGTAGAGGTTTTCTCATTAACCAAAGCGCTTTGTGGCGTTGCTACGGTGCGTTGTTGCCATTGCTGCCAAAAAACTTGCGGTTGCACGTTCAGTTCCCCCCAGCAATCGGGAGGAAATAGCGCAATCTCATCAATATTTTCTGGGTAAGGGGGCGTAAACCTCAGGGGGCCGCGATGATAGTGGCCCATAAAAAAAACATCGACGGTTTGTTTGCCCGACGGGGTGATAAAATCGGCCACCCCCAAGAGCTGCGTTACAGAAATATCCCAGTCGATTTCTTCCTTGAGTTCACGAATGGCGCAGTCTGCCAGGCCCTCGCCGGGTTCTAGCGTACCGCCGGGCAACACCCAAAAGGGGCGACCATTTTGCCGCACGAGCAGGAGTTGTTTTTCCACGACAACCACCACACCCACGCGAACTTTAAAGCCTTGCTTGGGCGTGCTCATACCTGTTTAAAACGCTGCCGGGCAAACTGAACAATTTCGTAGACGGCCATGGCTTGCCGAATGGGCGGGGCAATGGGCAACAACCGAATGAACGCCCCTTTCAACAACAAGCCGCCCAAAGACGGTTTTGGGGCCGCCGTCGCCCTTGGTGAGAGCGATTTTTGTGAGGGCGATTTTTCTGGTTGTGATTTTTCGCCAGTGGCCGAGGCTTTGGCGCTGTGCTTGGAGGTTGGCGCCACGGTGTTGCCAGTATCGGGTTTACGGTTGAGCCAGCCGTTCAGTTGGCGAATAAGGTAGAACGCGATGAGAAACCCACCCGCATAGGTGCCAACCGACACCAAACCACGCGTTAGAGAGCAGTCTTCGTGGGATTCTGTTGTTGTGCAAAGCGAACGACTCATAGTGGGCTGTTTACCTCTCTCTAGGGTTGGGTTTCGCCTGGTACGATGGCGTTTCTTTATTCGCCAGGGGGCAGTAAAGTCTGTTGTCCTCCGGGTGGTGTTGCATCTGGCTGCTCATCATCCCCCGTACCATTGTCAGCGAAAGGTTCATGGCCGGTCTCTTCCGCCGAATCGAGCGCGGTCACTTTCGTGACGGATGAAACCCAATCGTGTTCATCCAGGTTTTGAATGCGCACCCCGGTGGCCATACGCCCTTGAACCGGGATATCTTTGGCCTTGAGGCGAATAACGACCCCGTTGGCCGAGACGATCATCAGCTCGTCCTCATCATCGACAACGGCGATACTGGCCACACGACTATCTCGGTTTTTAAACTTGGTGGCAATTAGCCCAATGCCCCCGCGGGATTGAGCCCGAAACTCGCTGGCATCGCACCGCTTGCCAAAACCATCGTTGGTTACCACCAAAATGGCCCGAGAGGAAGCCGAAGGCACCATGCTGAAAGATACAATATCGTCTCCCGTGCGGAGCTTGACGGCGGTGACGCCTCGGGCGGTTCGACCCAAGGGGCGCAGATCGGAAACCGGGAAACGAATGGCCATACCGGCAGAAGTTGCCAGAAAAACATCGTCTTGATCCGTGCAAGGCGACACCCAGTTCAGCGAGTCAGCCTCTTCCAGCCCAATGGCAATAATGCCCGAACGACGAATGTTCTCAAAGTGGGCGAGTTCAATTTTTTTAATCCAGCCCTGTTGGGTGAGCATGACCAGGAAAGGACACTCCTGGAGCTTTTCCAGCGGCAGAACCGCGGTAATAATCTCTTCCTGGCTAATGGGCAGTAGGTTGACAATGGCTAAACCCTTGGACGTCCGCCCACTTTCAGGTAAATCGTATACCCGAAGGCTGTAGACGACCCCCCGATTGGTGAAAAATAACACCTGATCGTGCATACCGGCTGTAAAAAAGTGCAGCACGTCATCTTCGTCTCGGGTTTTAATGCCGCCTTTGCCGCGGGTGGCTCGGTTCTGGCGCTCAAACGTATCCAGGGCAATGCGTTTAATGTAACCGTTGCGCGTAATAAATACGGCCATCGCGTCGTTGGGGGTTAAGTCTTCAATACTAAAATCGGTATCATCTTCCCCAGGCAAAATTTGGGTCCGACGCGGATCGGCGTACTTATCTTTCAATTCCAGAAGCTCGGTTTTAATAATTTCCAGCACCCGGGCGCGATGGGCTAAAATGTCTTTTAAGTCTAAAATACGCAGCCGAAGCTCTTCGTATTCGTTGCTGATTTTTTCGCGCTCTAGGCCCGTTAAGCGGCGCAATTGCATTTCTAAAATGGCGTTGGATTGCTCCAAATCCAGGCTGTAGCGCTCCATTAGCTGCTGCCTGGCGTTATCGGTCGATTCCGCCTTGCGGATGAGTTCAATAATGCGGTCCAAATCACCGAGGGCAATCATTAAACCGGCTAAAATATGCGCCCGGCTTTCGGCTTTTCTGAGCTCAAACCGCGTGCGGCGCTCCACCACCGTAATACGGTGGTCCACAAAGGCGTCGAGCATATCCACCAGGTTGAGCAAACGGGGTTGATTATTGACCAAAGACAGCATGTTAACGCCAAACGTGGCCTGGAGCTGGGTGTACTTGTAGAGGTTTCTTAAAACCACATCCGGCACGGCATCTCGCTTGAGCTCAATCACCAGCCGCAAACCATCTCGGTCCGACTCGTTTCTCAGATCGCTAATGCCCTCAATCCGCTTGTCTCGAACGAGTTCGGCTATTTTCTCAATCAGCGTGGTGAGATTGACCTGATAAGGAATTTCAGTTACGACAATGGCGGTGCGCTCGTGCCGACCCGCACTTCCTGGAATTTGCTCAATGGTGGCCACGGCGCGCATGAGCACACTGCCCCGGCCCGTTTTAAAAGCCTCTCGGATTCCAGAAAGGCCTACAATCTGGCCTCCTGTGGGAAAATCCGGTCCTTTAATGTAGTGCAACATATCGGTGGGGGTTAAATCCGGTTGTTCAATCAGGGCAATAATCCCGTCAACCACCTCACCCAGGTTAAATGGCGGAATGTTGGTGGCCATGCCCACCGCAATCCCACTAGAACCGTTGAGCAGCAACATGGGCAGCCGGGTGGGCAGCACGGAGGGCTCTTCTTCAGACCCGTCGTAGTTGGGTAAAAAGTCAACCGTGTCTTGCTCAATATCTTGCAGCATGGTCATTGCCAGCGGCGTAAGCTTACACTCCGTATACCGCATGGCCGCGGCATTATCGCCTTCAATACTGCCAAAGTTACCGTGGCCATTCACCAGCGGGTAACGGCTGGCAAAGTCTTGGGCGAGGCGAACCAGCGCATCGTATACAGCCGTGTCGCCGTGGGGGTGGTATTTCCCCAGCACTTCTCCCACCACTTTGGCGCATTTTTTAAACGGTTTTTCTGGTGTCAGTCCCAGTTCGTGCATGGCGTACAAAATACGTCGGTGCACCGGCTTTAAGCCATCGCGAACATCGGGCAGCGCGCGGCCCACAATCACACTCATGGCGTAATCTATGTAGGAGCGGCGCATTTCATCCCGAATGCTGATGGGAAGAATTTTGCCACCACCAAAAAACGATTGCTGTTGCGCCATGGGTTGAGGGTATCCTGTGCTTGTGTTTGCTAGAACGGTTGTATTATAACGCAAACAGACACGTCGGCTATAGCAGCAGGGTGATTGGCTGTTTGTTACACCTTGCCTGAACGTGCTTGTCATCAAACTGTTCGTTTGGCTGGGGCATAATAGGTTCTATTCGTTGCCTTGTTTCTGTTAACTTCTGTAGGTTTTTTTGCAATGGGTTGCTGAGGTGTTTGAGCGTGTTGGGCGTTTTAAATCGTTTTTGGCCGAATCCTCCGGCAGGAGACCGGGCTCAGCCCGGCCTTGCCCCACCCGGGCAGCCATATGGCAGCCTACCCAAAGCCCTTGTAAGTAACCCCGCCTGGAAGCGTTTAGAGAACCTGCCGTGCCAGTCGATTCGTTTTTCATCGCTGAAGGACCGGGTTGCAGGCTACCGAGACCACCTGACGGTGATGTCGTTGAATACGGAATTTTGGCTCGATCCCTGGGCCATTAACCTGGATCATCCCTTGAGGGGGCTGGACCACGAACCCATTTTAGGAAAAGGCGAAGAGGCGTTATCGGCGCTGGTGCACCTGTTTAAGTACTTAACCCCCCAGGACCAGGGCCCGGATATTATTGCCCTGCAAGAGGTGGAAAACCACCATGTGTTGGATGCCTTTTTGTCTCGCCCAGACGTAGTGCCCCTGGGTTACCGTTACTACTGCTCGTCGGGTTCCAACAACCGGGTGCCGTTGCGCTTGGCATTTTTGTACAAAGCCGATCTTTCGCTGATTCCCGAAGAAAGCCGCTCTTACTTTCAGGAGCGCGACGCAACGGGGAAGCCCCTGTTTGGTAAAGACTTGCTCCAGGCCACCTTTCGGGTGCCCGTGGGGCCAGACCGGTGGGAAACCGTCAGTTTGTTCAACTGCCATTTAAAATCGCCGGTGGGTAAACACACCACCTTTGGACCCAAAGCCTGGCGAGAAACTGCGGAAAAGCGGCTCAGGGAAGTATCGGCCATTCAGCAGCAAATGAGCCGTTACCAGGCGGCGCACCCCGAAGCCACCCTGCTGTTACTGGGAGACTTCAACACCGAGTTGAACGGTCAGAATCCTTTTTCTCAACCCGTGTTGGATGTGTTGGCCCACCGTTACCCAACCACGCCACTGCCCGATATTACAGCCGATCCGCCGTATGAAGTTGTTTCGGCTCCTCCCAGGCAGGATCGCCCTTTGCAAGCGCCACTGTTTGAGCAGCCGATGGCGTTGTCTCTGGTGGATGGTTTGGCGTTACCAGCCGTGCCGGTTGATTACACGGTGGGTTTTGGGCCGGATGGAGGCGACCGGTTTGATGGTATTTTTGTTCGCCAGCAGGATGTGGAACGCGTGTTGCCCCAGGCCACTATGGTCATTCCCTACGAGTGGGATCCGCGCAGTGCGCATTGGGAAAATCCTCCTTCAGACCATCGCGCGGTGGTGTTAACACTCAAAACCCGGGCGGCAGAAAATATCTATACGCCCACTGGCCAACCGCAGCAGGTGGTTACGTCATCGCCACGTATTGCTTAAATCCCCCCTGCCGTTACTTTGAGAGAGAGAGGCAGAGGGGACTTAATGTTCAGTGTATGTTTATATGTGTTTTGAGAGAAGTATTCGTTTCTGTATTCTTGCAGCATTTTTCTCGCCTATCTAAATAGGTCGAAGAAACCGCCCAATCCGTCTCGGTTGATTGTAGAAAACAACGAATCCAGTTTTGCAAACAGTGTGTCAGTTTGGGGATTCTGCTCGGGTTCAGGGTTTTGAGACGGTTCTGGCTGACGCAGGCTGGGGTTGGGCACCTTGCGGTAATCAATCACAAACTCACCTTCAGGCGAAATGAGCCTGCCCTCCTCCGGCTGAATGTACAGACTCGGGTCTTCTTTGAGTTTCTCAATCAGTACGCGCGCGCGGTAGGGTCTTACGCCGGTAATGTAGTCTTCCAACGCTTCGGCTTGCTGACCGTTTAAACGAAAGGCCGTAATGCCCAAGCCGCCAACGAAGCCAGGTTCTTTGGCTTCGTTGGCCACCAACAAGGCGCGAATAAACCCGGAAATGGATTCCAGTTTCTCACTGGCAGCCTTGGCCCCTGCCGGGTCCAGCAGGTTGAATGGCAGACCTTCAAAGGGACCTTTGCGTAAAATCTCTAAAAAGCTGCCCAACTCCGGGTCAAAATTGCTCAGTTGTTCGGCGGTTTTAAACTCAGCCTCACGTCCATTGCCTGCACCAGCCAGGCCAATGCGTAACAGAAGCCTGGTATCAATTTCTTTCAGGCCGCGGGGGCTGGTAAATGCGTCAATAAACAGCTGGAATGCTTCTTGTTCTTTCTCGCTCATCATGTCTGGCTGAACGGTGGCTGCGTGCAAAAACACGTTGCTGTAAAGCTCTTGCAGCGCACTGGTGCCTTGGGCGCCTTTTAACGGGCCATTAATGCCCTTGTAGTATTGCGCCACGATTTCTGACATCGGGACTTCGCCCAACAGGCGATTGTTGAGAAAAAACGCTTCCGGTAACGCAAAATTACTGCGTGTGGCAGAAGGTGCGGGTACTGGCACTGGTGTGGCAGGAGTATAATTATCCCCAGTATTAATGCCAAAACGCTGTTGTTGCGGTATCTGGGGGCTAACGCCTGTAAACCGAGTGTTCTGTTGAAAGAGGCGCGACAAGCAAAGCGAAGAGGGATTGAGAGACATCGCTTAAGTCCTTATAGGTAGGTGATAGGTTGGTGAGGGGGGATTCCGTGGGCTATTCAAAGCTTTATTTAAACAACCCCCTCAACCGATCGGTTTGATCTGGTTGGCTAGAGTTGTAACATTCTGAAACAACTGGGACAAGATCTTAAAATTTATTTGAAATTGCTGGGGTAAAGCGTCAAAAAACCCAGGCAAGCCCTGGGTTTTTGTGGAAAAATAGGTTTAGATGGTTGCGGGGGCAGGATTTGAACCTGCGACCTTTGGGTTATGAGCCCAACGAGCTACCGGACTGCTCCACCCCGCGGTGTGTATTTAAGATTGCAATAAAATAGGAAGAAATACAACCCCCTAGGTTTGCATCATTTAGGGTTGCTTTTTTTACCTGGGTGGTGGAGCTCTTACGCCGAAAGAACGTTAAAACATCCTTAAAAGGGAGGACGGATAGAGGATCTCGCCGGATAATAGGAGGGCAGAGTATCTGAGAGATAGAGACGGTTTCGGAAGCCAACCATTTTAAACCGACCCAACCCACCACGAAACCCAGTCGGAGAACCTCTGGCTGACCTGTTGAATCCCGCCATTGATGTTGAGCCGAAAGAGGCGCCACACCCACCATGTTAGACGTCAATCGTTTTACCACCCAGGCCCAAAAGGTGCTGCTGAACGCCCAGGATATTTTAACCCGGCACGAGCAAAGCCAGTTGGATAACGAGCACCTGCTGCTCTCGCTGTTAGAGGACAAGAAGGGCCTGGCCGCCGATATTTTTAAGCAGCTTCGGGTAGATACCACCGGCTTGGCCCAGGCGGTAGAGCGTGGCATTGCAAAAAAGCCCAGGGCGTCCGTGAGTGCGGTGCAATCGGGTCAGGTGTTTATGACCCCTCGGTTTAAGCAGTTGATGGAGGTGGCCGACCGCGAGGCCGAGCACCTGAAGGATAAGTTCGTCAGTGTGGAGCACCTGCTCCTGGCCCTGGTGCAAGGCGGGGGGGACGCAACCGAACTGCTGGCACAGCAGGGCGTGACCCAAGACAGTTTGCTCAAGGCCCTGAAAAACCTGCGTGGCGCCCATACGGTGGATAGCCAAAATGCGGAAGACAATTACCGGTCCCTCCAGCAGTATGGCCGAGACCTTACAGAGATGGCCCGCCGAGGGAAACTGGATCCGGTGATTGGTCGGCAGGAAGAAATTCGTCGCGTGATTCAGGTGCTTAGCCGCCGCACCAAAAATAATCCGGTGCTCATTGGCGAGCCTGGCGTTGGAAAAACCGCCATTGTGGAAGGGCTTGCCCTTCGAATTGTGCGAGGCGATGTGCCTGAGAGCCTGAAGGATCGCAAAGTGATTTCTCTGGATATGGGGGCGTTGATTGCCGGGGCCAAGTTTCGCGGAGAATTTGAAGAGCGGCTGAAAGCAGTGCTGAAAGAGGTTCAGGCTGCCGAAGGCGATGTGATTTTATTTATTGATGAGCTGCATACCGTGGTGGGGGCCGGGGCAACGGATGGCGCCATGGATGCGAGCAATTTGCTCAAACCCATGCTGGCCCGGGGAGAACTGCACTGTATTGGCGCCACCACCATTAACGAATACCGAAAGTATATTGAAAAAGACGCCGCGCTGGAGCGTCGGTTTCAGCCGGTGATGGTGCAGGAACCCACGGTGGAACAAACGGTCAGTATCCTGCGTGGGCTTAAGGAACGCTATGAAGTCCATCATGGGGTGAGGATTAAGGATTCCGCCATTGTGGCCGCTGCCGTGTTGTCTCAGCGCTACATTACGGATCGTTTTCTGCCGGACAAGGCCATTGATCTGATTGACGAAGCCGCCTCCAAACTGCGAATGGAGATGGACAGCCTGCCGCAAGAGCTGGATGAAATAGCCCGAAAGTTGATGCAACTGGAAATTGAGCAAGAAGCTCTCAAAAAGGAGACGGATGAGGCTTCTCGGGATAGATTGGGACGGCTGGAAAAAGAAATTCAGCAGCTTCGGCAGCAGCGCGATGCCTTTGATGCCCAATGGCGGCAGGAGAAAGAGGCCATTAAAGGTGTTCACGATCTAAAAGAGCAACTAGAGCAGGTGAAGCTGGAAATAGAACAGGCGGAACGCAACACGGACCTGGCCAAAGCCGCTGAGTTAAAGTACGGTACGCTGCCTGTCCTGCAAAAACAACTTCAGGAGGAAGAAGCTCGCCTTTCTGCAGGAAGCGCCACCGGGCAACTGTTGTTGCAAGAGGAAATTAGCGAGGAAGACATTGCAGAAGTGATTAGCCGTTGGACGGGTGTGCCTGTGCAACGCTTGGTGGAAAGCGAGATTGATAAGCTGTTGCGAATGGAAGGCTTTTTGCACGACCGCGTGGTGGGGCAGGATGAAGCCGTTCGCGCCGTGGCGGAGGCGGTACGAAGAGCCCGTGCCGGATTGAAAGATGCGCACCGACCGGTGGGAAGCTTTTTGTTTTTGGGGCCGACCGGTGTGGGTAAAACCGAACTGGCCAAAGCGTTGGCCGAATTTTTGTTTAACGATGAAAGCGCAATGGTGCGCATTGATATGTCCGAATATATGGAAAAGCACGCCGTGGCCAGGCTGATTGGTGCACCACCAGGCTATATTGGCCACGACGAGGGTGGCCAACTGACGGAAGCCGTGCGCCGTAAGCCCTACACCGTGGTTCTGTTTGATGAAATTGAAAAAGCCCACCCAGATGTGTTTAATACCCTTTTGCAACTGATGGATGATGGTCGCCTGACGGATAGTAAGGGCCGTACGGTGGACTTTAAAAACACCATTGTCATTATGACCAGTAACGTGGCCAGCCAGTTGCTATTGGAGTCTCGGTTGAAGCTGAGTTTGAATGGAGGCTCAGTGAATGCGGGCATACCGGAAGCCGTTCGCGAGCAGGTGATGGCCGAGCTGCGCCAAATGTTTCGGCCGGAATTTCTCAACCGGATTGATGACATAGTGCTGTTTGAGCCCCTGAGCCCGGCCCAACTGGCCCATATTGTCGAGATTCAAATGGGTAAGCTTCGCAAACAGCTCCAGGCCCGCAATATTCAACTTCACCTGACGGAGGCGGCCCAGGAATTTTTGGCCACCACGGGCTACGATCCCATATACGGGGCCCGTCCGTTGCGGCGCGTCATTCGTAAACATATTGAAAATCCGCTGGCCAGTGCGCTGATTCGGGGAGATTTTGTTCCTGGCGATACCATACAAGGCGATGTGGCCCCTGCCTTCCAAAACCAGGACGATCCACAGGCGGCAGGCAGTAGTCTGATTTTTCAGCGGGTTTCTGCTGCTGCGCCGCTTTCTGTCAATCCATAAAACGAAGACGCAACAAAATCGGTTGAGCGATCTTTATGCGAGCGGTTGACGTGTTTTACCACGGGCTGGCAAAATTCTCGATCTGTTGAACCAACCCCCCCGGTTTAGATCGAGCACGATAAGGCACAGCCTAGAAAGAACACGGGCTTTGCATTGCGCCGCACGATTTTGCTTTTGGAGGGCTGTTGCTCTTGTCTGTACACTATTGCTTGCACTCTCCCTTTGCGGCGGCGGCCATGGCGCCACAGCCCCTGAGATCTGATGTTGGCTCCGCTGCAAGCGTGCAGCAGGCAGGTAGTTTCATTTCGCCCACTGCTGCTCAGTCGCTGGCTCGCTTTAGCGCCAGTCCGTCTCAGACGGCCCTGCCTGCGCAAGCTAACCAAAAGCCCCAAGGCTTTTTCGGTTGGTTGTTTTCGCCCATTACCTGGGCTTGGAATACGCTTTGGGGAGGCTTGGTCCGTTTGTTTGGCGTGCAACAGACCGATGGCTCTGCAGAAGCTGGCAAAAACAGCCAACACCAACCTCCATCGTCCACCGGTTTGGAAACCGCGTTGGAGCCGGTCGATTCGCCGGATCTGGCGGTTCGTCCGCCGGTTGCGCCAATTGAGCCGGACTCTCTGGCGAAACCGGATTTTTCCGCCGCTGCCAGTTCCAGTGGTTTTAGTCATTCCACTACGCCGAGCACCCAGGCGTTGCAATCGGCCCAAGCGCTGTCAGATCGTCTTCAACAGCAGCGGCCAGGACAGCGGCACACCACTGTTCAGCAGATTATTCAGCAACCCGATCGATCGATTGTTTCCGAAGAAGGCCGCACGGCCAGTTTACAGCACGCGTTGCTGGCCAACGGGCATGTGAATGTCAGCACGCTGCCGCGCAAGGCCGACTCTCCCCACACGGTGGATGCGGCGGCTTTTTTAAAGCCCTATCTGGAAAATGTGTTGCTGAAGCAACCGACTGACCAGTTGCCCCAGTACGCCATAATTGTGAATCAGCAGGCGGATGTGGTTGCCCTGATGCAGGGAATGGCCGACCTGTTGAGCCCGGAATACGTTGCGCACATTGCGCGCGTGAAAGGTTTGGCTGAGAACGACCTGGTTCATACTGTCGGCCTGCTGATGACCCGGTTTATCCAGGCGAGCCCGGACTATGTGGATCGAGCTGTGGGTTCTAATGATCTGGCTTTTCTCAAGCAGTTTGAGCCGCAGAAGGTGGGCAATTATCAGTACAGCTTTACCGAGGCTGCCAAACTGGCCTTTGGCAAACTATCGGCGCACCAGCAGGCGGATCCTCGCATTCGCAAAGTGTACGCCCTTACCTACCATACGTTTTACCCGGTGCAGGATTTAACACCCGGAAGCGAGGCCTACCAGACCCGTGTGGCGCATGAGCAACGGGATTTAGAGAAATTCTTTGGGCTTTCGGCGGGCGAAGCCCTGCGGCTGGCAAACAATGAGGCTATTCGGCTGGATGGGCGCATTCACAAAAACAAATTGGCTAAACCAAGGCCATAGATGCTCAACCGGTTGTTAACCGCCTGTGTTAAGTGGGGGTGTCTGCCGAAACGGTTGCCAGCAATGGCCCCAACACGCGACGACGCGCACGCTCCAACTGGCGGCGCTTGTAAATAGCATGGGCACTGTCGCCTTGCTGGCTTTCCAGGTAGTTGGCGCGGTCGGTAATCTGAATTTCGTAGGGGAAGAAAAAACGCTCCTCTTGGGCGCGATCTGCCTGCTTGATGCGAATGAGCTGCCGACAGGTTAAGTGCAGTGCGCGGTATTCGGTGGAGCTGTGCGGGTTGTGTCCGTCAAACGTTTCCACGGGGGGGGTAATTTGGAGTTGGGCATACCACTGGTGCAACGTATCCCAGTCTGCAAATTGACCGGTCAGCATGGCCTGCTGGTGCGCCTGCTGAAGGGCGTTGAAGTCCAGCAGGCTGTTGTGAGACCGACTGGGAATGACGTTTGGAAAAACCAGCACCTTGTTTTCTCGCAATATTTCCATGGCCAGTAGCGCTTCGGCTGGAGTGTGGGTAATCAGGCGCACCCCCAGCAGATCTTCCACCTGTTCGGCCACGTGGCCCTTTTTGCACAGCAGTTTAATCAAAATGCTTTCTTTCGATTTTTGATCCTTGGCCTCAAAGCCATACAGCAGTAAGGAGCGTTCCCCAGGGCCGACTTTGCCCAGGCGAATTTGGCCTGTGGGTTCGTCTACAGACAACACCCGGCTAAAGCGCGACAGTATTTGCTCGCGTGCCCTTTCAAAATACCGAAACCGATGCCCATTACGAATATGGGCCAACGTATGCATTACCTTCAGTACCGCACAGGCCCAATGGCGCTCGGAAGCCAGGCTATCCTCCGTGGGCTGGGCTGCCAGCAAAATCAGGGAAATAACATCCGTATTCATGGCCACAGAAGCAGGCATGCGCAACGGAATAGCATTTGCGGCAGGCTCGGGCTCGGGCAGTAGTCGTTGCTGAAGAAATGCCACCGCCTCCTGGGCAATGTCTTCCATCTCCTGGCGATCGGTGGGTTCGGATAAATCGTAGCCATAGTGGGTTACAAACTCGTAGGCTTCCGTCTCAGAACGGATGGGCATTCGTGTCAAATCGATAGACGATACCCCGTGAATGAGCGCCGCCAGGGTTTCCCAGGGTAAATCCACCCACGGGGCTTCCAGGGCCGTCGGTTCAGTCTCTAGCACAGAAGACGAATCCATCGCCCTCCAACGAGACGCTTGGGAGGCGACGAAGGGCTCTGGCAGGGGCATTTCAGTCATCGTTCCGTTGAACCTCTTCTCCCAAGACAAGCTGAGCGGTTGGCAAGCCGAACCGACTACCACAATTTCATTATCGAACAAAGCAGGCTTAAACTGTAGTGTTCTCGTCCACTCAACGGTTGTCCCAACACTTTAGGGCGCGATGGAAAGATGGGCATGTCAGCTCGATGAAACGCCGAAAGCAAGCCCGCTTTCACCCGGAAGAATAACGGAAATGTCTATAGCCTATGGAATTCTCTGGCAAACGTGAAAAATGCCACATCTCGTTGCCAGAAGCCGGTTCGCAAAAACTAACAGCACCCAGAAAAACGTCTAAATGCGGTTCTTCTAAATGCTGTTAGAGGGTGATATTTTTATCATTGAAGCCGAAGTCGGCGATAAAAAATCTGTTAAAAAACTTACTTAGTGCTTTCGCTTGCGAGCAGCCTGCGCTTTGCGCTTTCGCTTCACGCTGGGCGGCTCGTAGCGTTCCCGGCGTTTAATTTCTGACAAAATGCCAGCTTTTTGTATTTTTTTCTTAAAGCGCTTGAGTGCGCTTTCAATACTCTCGCCAGGAGAAACTTCTACTTCTGCCAATGCGTCCAAACCCCCTTTCTGGGTGGTTGCTTCTAATTGAACATTTCCTAAACCACTCAAGGGTTCAGATTTTTTCACCCTACCATACCAAGCCTCGGATTTCAACCAAACCCGATCCTGGAAGTCCCATCCGCTGCTCAGTGCGTGCGGGGAGGGAATCGGTGGGCTCTGTTAGTGTGCTGGGTGTTTAAGGGTTGGCAAAGCCCGCCATTTGCCGAACCGTCTGCATGGAGGAGCCCAGGCAGTGCTGTAAGAAAATTTCCGCCTGAGCACTGGGGTAGCCCCGGCTGTAGGCGTAATGCGTGTATACCAGTGGATAGCGCTGCTGGGCCACACTGTCTACCGAAGGCAGAATGAGCGGTGCGTGGGCGCCGTTGCCCGCAGAAGACAGCTTGATGGGAACTACGCGCACCTGGTCCATGGCGGCTTGCGCATCGGCATAGCCCAGTAAGCCAACCGCATTGGGGTTGGCGGCCACTTGTTCAATAATTTCTTGGGGAGAAGCCACTGGATGCCGCACGGGAGGAGGTTCCTGTTCCGCCAGTTCGTTTCTCGGGTGAGCAAACGTCTCCTGCTCCTCCGCTTCTTCTTCCTCCTCCTCGGCGGGCTTGTTTGCTAGGCCCTCTGTTGGATCTTCCTCTGCAAAAGCAGTTGTAGAGGACCCAGGCAAAGATCCGCCCCGGGCACTATGCTGCAAGCTTTCAACCAGCGGATCGCCGGACTGGTAATAAATTTGTACGGATGATGAAGCCTGTTCCTGCCCTGTTAAGCCCTGCCCTGTTAAGGTAGCCCAACCAATGGGCTTTTCCATCAACAGATCCCGTAACTGCCGCACGGTTAAACTGGTCAGTAGGCTGTTGGACTGCACCACCACGGTTGCGGCCTCTCGCACCAAGGGGTACTGCTGAAGCGCTGTTTTCGGGGTGTGGGCTCCTTTTGCAGACGAATGATTCTGGTCGGATGCCGACATCAGTTCCTGAACGGTGACATACAGCGGCACGGCGGACGACGGTGGCGAATCTCCTCCCCGAGGCGCGGCCGGTGGATGCAGGAGTTGTTCTGCAAGGCTCTGTGGTGTGTGGGCCTGTACCACAATGCGCACCCCTTTCCACCGCTCCATAAAACTGGTGGCGCAAGCCTGCATTAATTTTTCGCTGGCAGGCGTGCTCCACAGGGTCATGGTTTCTCCTTTCATTGCCGAAGCCCCGGGGCCTGTGGGGCTTGTTTTACCCGCACAGCCTGCAACCAGCGCCCAACCACACAGCAGGGTCGCCAGTAGAATAGCCCTTCCTCCAAAACGGTGGCAGCGTTGTGGCCGCGATGCACGCCTGGGGGGATAAATAGACTGAACCACGAACGAAACCCTCCACACAAACCAAACCGATGTTTCTTCTTTCTCTGTTTTTTGCCCCAAGCCAGCTACCGCAGGGGTATTGGCAGGGGCAGGAACCACTTCAAGCGCAAGATCAAAATGCCTTTTGGTAGCATACTTTAACCAGACGCCAAAGTAACCTGCGAGCCAGAGTCCGCAGTGCCCCGCACCCGAAGTAACAAGCGTTTAACCAGCACGTAAACCAACGGCACCACAAACAGGGTAAGTAGCGTGGAAAAGAACATACCGCCCACAATGGCCATTCCCATCGGCTGACGACTCTCTGCCCCGGCCCCCACGGCAAACGCCAAGGGCACCGCCCCCAAAATGGTGGAAATGGCCGTCATTAAAATGGGCCGAAACCGAATTTTAGACGCTTCTGTCGCCGCCTGCATCAACGACCAATCCGGGTGCTCTTCCCGAAGGGTGTTGGCGTACTCCACAATGAGAATACCGTTTTTGGTCACCAGGCCAATGAGCAAAATAATGCCAATTTGGCTGAACACGTTGATGGAGTGATCGGTTAAAAACAGCGTAATCAGCGCCCCAGAAAGCGCAAGCGGCACACTGACCAGAATGATCAACGGATCCGTAAAGCTTTCAAACTGGGCGGCCAGTACCAGAAACACCACCAGTAACGACAGTAAAAACACAAAATTGGCCGCCGTCTGCGCCTCCACCAGCTCTCTGGATTGTCCGGCCCAGGTCATTTCAATGCCTTCGGGCGCTTCTTCGCGAACAATCTTCTCCAGGCCTTCCATGGCATTGCCCAGCGTGATAAACGGCAGCAACGTGCCGGTAATGCGGGCCGAACGCAACCGCCCGTAATGATTCAGCGAAGGCACGGTCACGGTTTCCGTGACGTTGACCAGGCTGTCGAGAGGGATCATTTGCTGGTTTTTGGCCTCCACGTACACTTGCTTCAGCACGTCGGACGTCAGGCGATATTCGGGAAACAATTGCACCACCACGTCGTAGCGTTTGCTCTCTCGGCTGAACGTTGTAATATCGGCCCCGCCCAGCAAAATTTGCAGTGTTTGGGCAATATCCCGCACCGGCACTTCCAGTTCGGCGGCTTGCTCTCGTTGAATGTTTACCTCCAACTGGGGCTTGTCCAGTTTTAGTTCGCTCTCCAGGTTAACCAGCCCAGGGATGGACCGGCCTCGTTGCACGATGCGATTGGCCGTATCGTGCAGTTCCTGCAAATTAAAGCCTTGCAGCACCAGCTCCAGCGGCTTAAAGGAAATACCGGGCCCGGAGGGCGGATCGATTGAAAACACCAACGCTTCGGGAATGGCAAACATTTTAGGAAACAACGATTTGACAATGGTTTGCTGCTTGCGCGTGCGCTCCTCCCACGGGTAGAGAGAGGTAAACACCAACCCGCTGTTCACCCGGCCAGGCCCACTGCCCCCCAGCGCAATAATGGCCGTATAGCGGTCCACCTCCGGCACCTGACGAATCAACGCCTCGGCCTTGCGCACGGCCTGATCCGTATAGGCCAGCGTGGCGCCCTGACGGGCTTCAATCAGGGTAAGAATGCGTCCTCGGTCTTCCACGGGCAGAAAATCTCGGCTCAGGAGCACGTAGCACACCACGGAAACCAGCGTAAATGCACCCACTACGGCCAACATTAACAGCGGGTGACGAAGCCCCCAGGCGAGCTGTCGTCCGTAGTTTTCAATAATTTGCTCCTGGCGCTTTTTAAGCCAACCAAACGCTTGCCGTACGCCTTGCTTAAGCAGGTTGGGCTGTAACGAGTGCTGTGGCAAGTTTGCCGAAGCGCTTTGAAGGGAGTTTTCCGTGGAAGCGGCTGCCCGGCTTTTTAAAAGCTTGGCGCAAAGCATGGGCGTGGTGCTAAGGGCGGCAAAGGCGGAAATAACCACCGCGCCTGCCAGTGCAAAGGCAAATTCTACAAACAACCGCCCTACGGAACCCTGCATGTAGGCCAGTGGCACAAACACGGCGACCAGCACCGCCGTGGTGGCAATTACGGCAAAGCCCACCTCGCGGGTACCCGCTTTGGCAGCCTCCATTGGGGATTTTCCCATTTCCAGGTGGCGATAGACGTTTTCCAGCACCACAATCGTGTCATCCACCACCAACCCAATGGCCAGCACCAGCGAAAGCAGCGTTAAAATGTTCACGCTAAAGCCAAACACATCCAAAATGGCAAAGGTGGTTACAATGGAAACCGGAATGGACACTGCCGGAATGATCGTGGCCCGCACGGAGCCCAGAAACATCCAGATGACGACCACCACCAAAAAAATAGATTGAAACAACGACAGCCGGACTTCTTCAATCGAACGTTCAATAAAGATAGAGGCGTCATAGGCAACATCCAGGCGAAGGCCCGCCGGTAAGTTTTTTTGAATGCCCGCTATTTTGGACTTGATGGTTTGTGCCACCGTCAAGGTGTTGGCTTTGGCCTGCTTTACAATGCCCAAGCCAATGGCCGGCTTGCCCCGAAAGCGAATGAGCGAGCGCTCGTCTTTGGCGCCCACTTCTGCGGTGCCTACCTCGCGCAGGCGAACCAGTTGCCCATTGACGGTTTTAACCACCAGGTTGTTGAACGCCTCGGCCGTCGTCAGATCGCCCAGGCTGCGAACGGTAAATTCTCGAAATTGCCCTTCGACCCGGCCCGAGGGAATATCCACGTTTTTTTCCTGCAACGCCGTTCGCACATCCAGCGCCGTAACGCCACGCGCCGCCATTTTGGTCGGGTCCAGCCAAACCCGCATGGCGTATTCGCGAGCCCCGCCAATAATAATTTTGCTAACCCCATCCACGGTTTGCAGTCGATCTTTGATGAACCGATCGGCATAATCGCTCATTTCCAGCGGCGTGTAGCGTTCCCCCTGGAGCACCAGCCATAAAATGGGCGAGGCGTCCGCATCCTGCTTGGCCACGATGGGCTCTTCAATTCCGTTGGGTAGGCGGCCTCGCGCCCGAGAAACACGATCTCGAACGTCTTGAGCGCCCACATCCACGTCTCGGCCCAGGTTAAACTCAATGGTAATTTGGCTCACACTCTCCTGGCTGCTGGAAGCCAGTGTTCGAATGCCGTCAATGGTGCTGAGCTCTTCTTCCAATGGTTCGGTCACCGTGCGTTCAATGACCTCGGGGCTTGCGCCTGTGTAAATGGTGCTAACCGATACAATCGGCGGATCAATATCCGGGTATTCTCGAACAGGCAGGCGCGTGAGGGCCACCACGCCAAACAGCATCAGCAACACGGCCATCACGGTGGCCAGCACCGGGCGACGAATCGAGATATCAGACAACCACACGGTGGGCTACTCCTTCGCCGGTTCGGCCGCCGCCGCAGCGCTGGTGCCTGGGGCCACTGTTTTATCGGTTACCACCACCGGCATGCCACTTTGGATTTTTTGCAACCCGGCCACAATAATCCGGGCCGTGGGTGCCAGGCCTTCAATAATTTCCACCTGGCCTGGCAACGATTCACCAATGGTCACCGGCCGTTCCACCGCCACCGATTGGGGCAATGCGGCACTGGACGGAGGTGTTTTGGGCGTGTTGGCGCCAAACAATCCCATCAAAAACGCCCACGGACTGGCACCGGGCATCGGTTTGGCAGGCGAGGACATGGCCGTTGTTTTGGCTGCGTTCGGGTCGCTGGCTTCCACCGTGTAAACAAAGTGGCGCTTGCCGCGCTGCACCACCGCCTCTTCCGGCACCACCAGGGCTTGTGGGTGCAGGCCCAACCGGAGTTTTACCTGGGCAAACTGGCCCGGTTTTAGAACCGCCCGGGCGGTTGGCTCGCTAATGTTGGCCTTAACCGTCAACAGCCGGGTTTCCACTGCCACGGAAGGGCTAATAAATGACACACGGGCCGGAAACGATTTTCCGGGAAGGCTTGCCACTTGCAAGGTTAAAAAATCGCCGGGTTGAACCTGGCCCAGGTACTTTTCTGGCAGAGAAAACACCACCTTCAGTTGACGCGTATCCACCAGCGTGGCCAATACATCGGTTTGCAACACATATTGGCCAATATCCACCTGGCGCTGTCCCATCACCCCCGGCACCGGTGCCCGCACCACAGTGTCTCGCAACCGGGCGCGGGTCACATCGTGCCCGGCCTGCCTTACGCGCCGTTCAGACTCCGCCTGAACCCGTTGGGCCTTGGCTTGTTGCACCTGTTGTTCTGCCGCCGTTTGCTCTGCCTGGGCCGTCTCATAGGCGGTTCGTTTCTGGCTCAACTCCAGCGCCGAGACAAATTCTTGCTGAAACAGTGTCTGGTAGCGCTCAAATTCATCCCTGGCCAGCGCCGCACGAGCTTTGGCCGCCTGGAGTGCGGCCTGCAACTGAGCAATCGTTGTTTCAGACACCTGCACTTGGGCCTCTGATACCTGAATTTGCCGCTGCGCCTGATCCAATTCCGCGTTCTGAAAATCTGGCTCTAACCGAAACAACACCTTGCCCTGCGGCACGCGTTCGCCTTCCTGAAACAGAATATCGCGCACCACGCCCAACGCTTCCGCCTTCAGCCGGATGGTGTTGCCCGCCTCCAAGGACCCAACCGCCCGGTAAACAACCGGAACATCTTGGCGTTTTACCGGTGCCACAGCGACCTGTACTGCGCCCATCCCCGCAAAGCCACCCGGCGGGCCGCCGCCAAACTTGAGCATGAGCTTACCCAGCACCAACGCCAGCAGCAGGCCCAACAGCAACAGTACGCCCAACACCATTCGCCAGCCGGAAGTTTTTTGAGATCGGGAGGGGGACGCTACCGGCACGGCCTGCGACGGCGGATCTGTTTGTGGATCGGTCCATTCGTGTTTCATGGGGCGGGTTTTCCTGTGGGTTGAGGATGAGTCAATGGTGTGGACACGCCTCCACCAGGGCGGGTGCTGGCCGTAGTGGCCGTTACGGGTGTTGTAGAAGTGGACTTGTAACCCGTTAGCAGGTTTTCTGGCGAGGCCACGCCCATGGCCTGGAGCAACCGGATTTGTGCACGGTTAAAACCAAGCACCGCCGTGTTGTAGGCCGCCTTTGCCTTCACTCGATCGGTTTGCGCGGCAATCACATCCAGGTTAATGCCAATCCCCGTGCGAAGGCGACCATCCGCCAGGCGGTAAGATTCTTCTGCCAGGCTGACGGCCTGTTGGGCAACTGCCATTTGGCGCTCTGCGGCCCGACTCTCTAAATAGGCCTGGACCACCTGTTGCTCCACCAACCGAATCGCCTCCTGCTGCTCCACCCGTTTTTGTTCCAGCAGTTGTTTTTGCTCTCTGGCGCGCAGTGGAATATCAAACCCCATATTGTTCAACAAGTTCCACTGCACGGTGTAGCCACCAAAACGACTTTCCACCAAGTTGGCCAACCGGGGCCCCGTGCGGTTAAGGTAGCCCGACAGCGTAACCGAAGGAATGTATTCCGAGCGAATGGCCCGTAAATCGTTTTTAAGCGCCTGTATTTGCGGCAACAGTTTGCCTAAGGTGGGGTGTTTTTGCAGGGCGGTTAACACCATTTGCGCTTCCGTCATATCGCCGGAAACCAGCCGCCTGGGCATGACTGTTTCGGCTGCGGGCACGACGTGCACCCAGCGTTCCAGGTTCAGCCGGTTGACCAACAGTGCCTCCGCCTTGGCCACGGCGTTTTCTGCCTCAATGAAGCTCAGTTCTTGCTGAGCCCGAAAAGTATCCGCCTGCATCCATTGCAGTTTGGTGCCCACGCCCGCTTCGGCCCGTGCTTTTCCCAACGCGGATTGGGCTTCGGCGTCTGCTAGGGCCTGGGTTACAATGCTTTGCTGATTCACCGCTTCCAGCAAATTGTAGTAGGCAATTAGCGCCTCGCTTAACTGTGTTTGAAAAGTCTCTCGGAGTTGTTCTCTGGCCCCTTTTACCCGTTGACGCGCTGCCAGGGCCTCAAACACATCTTTTCCTCCGGGATGGACGGTCCATTGGGCGTTGACCTGAGGCTGCACCGTGCTTCGGTACACGTTGATGGTATTGCCCCCAAAAATCTGAATACCACCCTGAAAGCGGCTTTGTTGGTGTGTGGCGGAAACATCGGGCAGCGCGTCGGTTACCGATTGCCAGAACCGGGTTTTACTGAGAGAAACCCCCCATTGCTCGCGCTGAACCGGCAAGCTTTGCGACTCTACCAGTTGCACGACCACTGCGGGATCAATGGGAAACGTTTCGGTCTTGGACAGTTCAACCACTAACAGCGGTGTGGCGGCAACACGCTCTGTTGAAACGACCGTAGACGCCGCCTGTTCCACGGTCACTTCGGCAGGTATGGCCGAAGGCTCCCTGTTCGCCGCTGCTTCCAACGGCTGCAAACTTTCCGCACCGGCGCCGCCTGTCAACAGAACACACAGGCCCAGACAAAGCAGCGCATCCGGCAGCAACTTTCCAGGCAATCGTTTTTCAGGCGACCGCTTTTTAGCCAGCACGCGGTTGGGGCTTCCACAGTAAGGGGCGAGACTTTGAGAGTCCCTGCGCTTGTATATAGCAGAGGTCGGACGGTTACCAGTGAACATCAAGGAGGGTCTCGCAACACGACTGTTGCCACAGGCTGATTATACTGCGACCCTGCATTCAGTTCGAGCCCTCATCAGCAAGCCTAGCCAGTTGGTTAGGGCCGCGTTTTCAGGTAAAGCGCTGACCCGTATTTGCCCCGTTGTTGCAATGCTTACGCCCTGCAACGCCTCGCTCATCACCTCAACGGCGAGCTTACGACCAAGCTGCTGGGTTGCAAGTGGGTTGCAAGCAACAACATCGGTTGCGGCCCATTTTGGCAAAGAAAAACCCAGCATCACGACCGAACAGTCGTTGGGCTGGGTAGCTGGTATAGCAATTGGTTTTAAAAAGCTTTTTTCAGCAGCCTTTGTCCACTTTTTGTCCACTCCCCTGTGTGGGGTAACGGGCCGCTGGCATAGGGTGGTGCTAGGTGGTGTTAGGTGGTGTCACCCTTTGGTTGGACGATTCGGGCTTGGCTAGCACCCGTGAGCTTGTTGAATAAATGGAGACCTGACGATGAGCAAATTTCGGGGCTCCCACGCACCCGATGCACTCTCTCTCTCTTCTCATCTCTCTCTGTATTAAAGCTTTATTCAGCAACAGGCAATGGTTGACGTTCCTCCCACAAGAGCCAGCTTCCACAAGAGCCGGTAGGTGTAGTAAACAGGCGGATTGTTATTTTGAGTGTATGACGCGTGGTCTGCTCTCTTTTTTCTGGCTTTATTTTTTGGGGCGCAATGCCGTTCCTTTTTCATTTCTTGTTTTTGTCAATCAGTAACTCGGTGGATTGGCTTGCCCTCTATTTAAAGGATATGTGATTTCCACGGCTTTGAAATGCATCCAACGGTGGTGATCCATAGGTGTATTTTTTAAAGAGTATTTTTTTAGGTGTTTTTTCTCTTCGAAGGGGAGGCCTCCCCTTCGGAATCCCCCGCAGAAACCACGCGCAGTGGTTTCAGACTTCCTGCGATGTGGAAAACTGCTGTTGTTAGCGGGGTGTGGGTCGATTAAGATTTTCAGCCGACGCGTTACCTCCGCCGCCACTGTGTGGCAAAGTCGGTGCGTTGGCTTCTTTTGGGTATGTTACATCTTTACCACTTCGAACGCTTAAGGCATCCGTGAGGCAGGCGCAATATAGAGTTGTTTTGCATTCAGCGGGCACGGAGGACAGCATCTCCCGTACGGATGAGCCTCCCAAACGAACGAGAAGGGGAGGTTTTTTTTCGGATGAAGCAGAGAAGAGAAAAATCGCCCATCTGAGGAAACAACAAGCGCTCCTCCGCGTGTAGGTGGATTTTGAATGAAAACGACTTACACTAAAAATATGACGACAGACGCTTTACTTCGTTGGTACCGCCGCACCTCCACCGCAATGGCGCTGGTGTTGTTAGGCTCCTGCTTGTTGGGCACGGGGGCGTTGCAGGCAAAACCACTGGAGCCAAACGCTCAACTGAATGAGGCGGTCGCGTGCTATCGCCAGGGGAAGTATGATCTGGCCCGCAGACAGCTTGTTCCGTTGGTGGAACAATTTCCTGAGAATACCAAGGCGGCGTACTATTTGGCGATTACTCAGGCGAACCTTGGGCAGATACGGGCAGCACGTGGCCTGTACGAGCGCATAGTACTGCTGGACCCTGAAAGCGAAGAGGCCCACCTGGCCAGAGAAGGGCTGAGCTACCTACCTGAAAATGAGCCCCCGCTGGATCCTCCGCCTCGACTGGTTGATCACGCCAAAAGTCACGTTCAAAGTCACGTTCAAAGTCACGTTCATAGTCCGCCTAAAAGTCAGACGAGTTCCACTGCGGCAGTGGGAACAACAGCACAAGCAGGGCAAGCGATGGGTAGTGTGTCTTCGGAAGCCGGAGCGGCCTTGCCGGAAGGAATAAGCGCCCCGTTGCAGACTGCGGATCAGAAGCCGGATCAGAGTGCAGCCTTGCAGCAGTGGATGGCCATGCAAACCATGATGAGCGTTCTCGGCGGCAACCAGCCTGGTGGTGCTGGCGGAATGGGAGCTGCCAATCAAGGGGTAAACCCCATGCAGTGGATGCTCAACCCAGCCCTGATGAATGGCTCCGGCATGCCCCCGTCATCCACTGGGGCGGAAGGGAATACTGGTCCTGCTTTTGACCCAGAGGCCATGAGCAGTTTGTTGATGAATCAACTGATGCAAAACATGTCTCTAGAGGGCAATCACAACAAAGACTAGGTTGTGTAGACCAGGTTGTGTAGAAAAAAAGACCAGCCTGTTCCGGCAAGGCTTCTCTTCTGGCAACGGTTTTTTATTCTGGTAAAGGTCGATGCCGGGTTTCCTGGCCCAACAGCATGGCCGCGCAGGTAACCAGGTAGGCCAAAGAGAAAGCAAACGCCGCGGCGGCGTATCCCCCAAACAGGCCCACTAAAGGGCCCACGTTAAACACCGCAATGGCTGTAACCAAACGCCCGGCGTTCAGGCAAAAGCCCGTGCCAGTGGCCCTAATTTTGGTGGGGAACAGTTCGGGCAGATAGATATACAGGCCCGATTGCAGCAGGCCGATGAAAAAGCCCAGAATGGCGCTTTGTCCGTAAATGATTGTAGAGAAGGTGGTGTTTCCCAAAAACAGCAGGGCGGAAGCAAAAAATGCGCCCAGCGCGGCCACACTCAACGTCCAACGACGACCAAGCCGGTCGCACAGCCAACCGGCTACGGTACAGCCCACCATGGCCGCTAACCCCTGCGCCATCGTGGCCAGGCTTCGGGCGTGTGTTAGCCCTTGTAACTGTTGGGCGTCAATCAGGCTCTGCACCCAAGCCGGTATCCAGGCCAGAGAGGCCCAGTAGCCCACCAAAAGGCTACCGAACGCCAGGCTGCCCACCACCACGGCGCGGCGATGTTCCGGCTGAAATAACCGGCGCCACAGACCATCAGAGGTTGTTTTGCTTGGGTGCGCCTCGGATTGGGCCATCAGCCACCGATCCGACTCTTTGAGCGTCATGCGTAAAAACAGCACCAGCAGCGCGGGCAAGGCCCCCACAAAAAAGACGGTGCGCCAGCCTTCAAACACATAATGGATAGAACCAGCCAGAAAAACCCCGCCTTGATAGGAGGTAATGAGCGTTCCCACGGCCATGGCCCGGCTGCGGCTGGGCCAAACCTCGGTTAAAAAAGTGGCAATGGTCACCAGTTCGCCGCCAATACCCAGGCCGGTTAAAAACCGGCACAGCGCCAGCAGTTCCCAGCGATCCACCAGGCCAGACAGCCCTGTAAACAGCGAGTAAAGCAAAATGGAGAGCATCATGGCTTTTACCCGGCCTAGGCGGTCGCCCAGGTAACCAAACAGCAACCCACCGAGCATCCAGCCCACCAGAAACAAGGTGGTTACCCAGGAGCCCACCTGGCTGATCGATTGCGGATCGCGCGCCCCGATGAGATCGCCAATGGCCACGGGCAACACCACCGACATTAGGGTCGAATCCATCCCATCGAAGATGCCCCCGAGCCAGCAACCCAAAAACACCAGTAAGTGGTAACGGTTAATCCCGCTCCACCACGGGGCGCGGGGTATATTGTTGCCAGGTTCGGCTAACGTTGCGGTAGAAGAACCGTGTGAAGGGGTGTCGATATTCATTGGGTAGACTCAAAACGCTCGCCGTAACAAGAGGCCGGTAACACTGCAAAGAGAAGGCTGTTGAAGGGGTGCCCGCGTTCAACGAACGTGCCTATGCTCTGTTGGCAGTTGTGCGTTCGTTATTCTACAGAACTCTTGCTTTAAGACCAAACCTTTGACGCACAAATGGCAAAGCCAGTGGTCAGGGTATTTGGGCAAACGTGGGGCTGAACTCACGATTTTTAGCTCGGGTCGTCTGTTCCAAAAAACTTGAATTGCAGCCTTAATATAACTAGCCAACAAGACAATTGGCCCCGGAGTAGACTGCATCTTTAGTAAGCATCCCAAAGAGAGAGAGAGAAAAAAAGGAACCCCCCCCTATGACGTCGGTTCATTCTCCCCATTTGCTGAAAGAACAGCTGTATGAGGCACTGCGTAACGGGCAAGTTGCCTGGGAATTAAACAGCCCAACGGGCCTGCCGAGAGATTATGATGCCAACCCCGGAGAGGGTGTTTTCCGAGGGCGCTTCCCACTCCAATCCGGGCAGAGCGCCCGGGTGGAAATTGAAACCACAACCGTCGGTGCAATGCGAGATAACCGAGACCCATTACTAGGGCTTCTTAGTCATGCGCAAAACGATGGGGCTTTGGGTGGGGTTACCGTTACGATAAAAGACGAGCAAGGCCAGCCGCTGTGGGCTTTTGGCGGGTATCTTACACCAGATAGCCTGGAGAACTTCGGGGCGGGCTACCAGTCTGTGATAGACAACGGCCAGTGGCTGCAACAGGGCTACGACAACAACCCGTCGCTTTCAGAGGCAAGCAGACGTTTAAGGCCGTAACAGGCAGGCATGTTCCTCCCAGAGAAGGCCTATCCGACCGGCGGTTGAGACCATTGACCGCCTGCTAGGTCATTTGGCGGTGACTATTTCAACGGAGCAGTAACGACTTGTAACAATTACGATACTTCCGTTGCTGAAAACCGAAATTTTTATCACAATAGTAGCCGTAGGTTGTTTGGATTTATTTTTTCAACGGCCTAGCAATTGCTTCTCTGTTTTTTAGTTTTCTGGGTTTAATTGGCTTCTATTACTGATAGGCTCAGCGTTTAGTTTCTCTTTTTAAGTACTTCAGTTCTGTTCGATACTTCATTTCTGTAGGTTGGGGATGGATTCCCCGTTTATTTACTTAAATTTGCTCAGATATCAATGATTACTGAGTACTTCATTGGGTAGGGCATTCCGTTTAGAACGTGGCTTTGCTGCTCCGTGTACGTTTCTGGGTGTTTCTTCCTTCTGGATTCCGGTGTCGTTGGATAAGATCGGTCGCAGTCGTTTTTTACGGTCCTTTTTTACGGTCCTTAGAGTTTAAAACGGATTGTTTAGTCGTTTTAGTGGGAGCCGCTTTGCCGGAGGAGCGGTAGAAAGGGGAAATTGCCCGCTTGGGCCTGTGTGTTGGTTGTGCCCAGGATGCGATTTTGCCTGTTTGTTCTGTCGTGATTGGGCTTAAGTGGCCCAGCCACCAAAGGCCGGTTGTCCCAAATGCTCGTTGTAAAAATGCCTGCTGTGCAAGCGGCTTTTGCAAAGGCGTTTAATGTTTTGTGTTTGGTTTTCTTTCGGGGGGTGTTCAGC
Organism: Candidatus Melainabacteria bacterium; assembly: GCA_033763415.1. Taxonomy (GTDB): domain Bacteria; phylum Cyanobacteriota; class Vampirovibrionia; order Vampirovibrionales; family JAJTHC01; genus JANRKP01. The sequence goes on from JANRKP010000010.1 coordinate 106,432, forward strand.
GCCCTCTCCTGAAACCACTGTACAGTAAGGATGTTGGCAGGGTGGGTTGGTTTCCGTATGGTGCCAAAAGGTTTTAAAAACCGCAGAAGCTCAGCTTGTCCGCCCAGGTAGGTTTTACTCGTTTTTTTGCTGTTAGTTTTGCTGTGGGGAGTGGAGTGAAATCCAAATCTCTAACGACCATACCGGTAACGGCATGGTCTTTTTCTTTTTTGGGGCTGGCGGCGGCAGGCCACTGAACAGGAACAGGAACAGGAACAGAAAACAGGAGCGCTGAAACAGGAACGCTCAAGCAACAGACGCTGACGTGGAGTCAAGCGGTTCTTTCCGAATTGTTCTTGCCAAAGCAATGTTGATACAAAATGGGTTGACGCAGCCCATCCCCTTCAAGTATGTTCTTTTCACCGAATGCGTTGTGCGATTGAGGCTGCCGTCTCGCCGTCTGTTTCTCACCATGCGTCATGTACTGGCCCCCATCGTCTAGAGGCCCAGGACACCTCCCTTTCACGGAGGCGGCAGGGGTTCGAATCCCCTTGGGGGTACCATTTGAACCCTTCGGCTTTTTGGTCGAAGGATTTTTTATGCCTTGTTTTCTATGCCTGGCTACCGCTCAGTTGGCTATTGCTCGCCTGGCCCATATGCGCCCATCTGATCTATGCGCCCGTCTGGTCGCTTTTAACTGGTTGTATTACCGATTTTGCGAGGAGCAACACCGATGCTTCGTTTTGACTATACCCATTTGAGTACAGACCGGGTGGGAAGTACCCACGGGCTACCCCTGGAGCGGATTTTTGCCGAATACGGTGCCCGGATGGAAACCTTGGTGCGAGAGCTGTATGCCAGCAAGGACGACGTGGGTGGCTGGAAGAAATGGCTCAACCTCGGTTATGATCGTGCTTTGGCAGAATCCATTCAGCAGTATGCCGACCGGGTTCGCGGCCAGTTTACCGATCTGGTGGTATTGGGCATTGGGGGTTCTTCTTTGGGTGGGTACGCTTTACTGAAGGCGTTGTTACATCCTTACTGGAACAACCTGCCCGAGGCGCGTCGCCAGGGCCTGCCGCGCTTTCACTTTGTAGAGAACGTTGATGGCGATCAAATTCATGGCTTGCTGGATGTGCTGAACCTGAAGACCACGTTGGTTAACGTCATTTCCAAATCCGGCACCACGGCAGAAACCATGAGCGCGTTCATGCTACTACAGGCGCGTTTGATTGAAACATTCGGCAGCCCGGAGGCTGCCCGCGATCACGTGGTGCTGACCACGGATGCCAGCAGTGGTATTTTGCGCCAGCTGGCCAACCAGCATGGCTATACCGCCTTTGAAGTGCCCGATGACGTGGGCGGCCGGTTTTCCGTGTTTTCTGCCGTGGGGTTGCTGCCTGCGGCCCTGTGTGGCGTCAATATTGAGGAGATTCAGCAGGGCATTCGCGACTTGGATGCGGTGCTACAAAATACGGACCTGCGGGAAAACCCTGCGGCGCAAAATGCGTTGTTTCAGTACCTGTTTTATCAGCAAGGCAAGCCCATTTCGGTTATTATGCCTTATTCATATCGGTTGGCCGCCGTTTCAGACTGGTACGTGCAGCTATGGGCCGAATCGCTGGGCAAAAAAATGGATCGCCAGGGTCGGGTGGTTCACGTGGGGCCTACACCGGTGCGTGCAGTGGGGGTTACGGATCAGCACTCGCAGGTGCAGTTGTTTAACGAAGGGCCGTTCGATAAGGTGTTTACCTTCATTCAGGTGGAAACCCCCGAGCACACGCTCACCATCCCGGATGCCTTCCCGACGGTGCCGGACCTGGCCTACCTGGGCAACCAAAGCTTTCATCAGTTGCTCAACGCAGAGTTCGAGTCCACGCGTGCCAGCCTGACCAAAAATATGCGTCCCAACGCCACCCTGACGGTGCCGTGCGTAACGCCGTACTACTTTGGCCAACTGCTCTACTTTTTGGAGGTGCAAACGGCACTGGCGGGCGCTCTGTTTCAAATTGATCCCTTTGATCAGCCTGGGGTGGAGCTGGCCAAAAAGTACACGTATGCCCTAATGGGGCGCAAGGGCTACGAGCACCTGGTGGAAGAGGCTCGCGGCGGCGCCAATATCGTCACCTCTGCCGCCGTTTAGGCCCGCGCGTTATCTATTGAGAATAGTTCTCAATAGAAGGGCTTAAAACCCTTGCCCAGTCAGGGGTTGGCCGGTTTTTCAAATCGTGCTAGAGTACAGTCATCAAAGAAAAACCGTTGCTAAAACGGTTCCTTTGTAAAACGGTCGAGACGATTCCGCGATACCCAAAGCTGTTTCTTGCTCTTTTTGTTCCAGCCTTTTTGCTTTGGTGATTGCTTGTCAACCTTCGGTTGGAAATCGTGTTCCGTTTCGCCCTAGCCAATTTTTATGTTTTGTGGAGGTATGCACCATGCCGTTTGTTATTACCGAAGCGTGTAAAGGCGTAAAAGACAAAGCCTGCGTGGGTGTTTGCCCCGTAGACTGTATTTATGAGTTTGATGGCGAGCCGATGCTCTACATTCACCCGGATGAATGTATTGAATGTGGCGCCTGTCAGCCGGTTTGCCCTGTCAGCGCCATTTACATGGATGGAGAAGTCCCCTCTGAGATGACTTCCTACATTGAGCTGAACGCCACCAAATCTCGCGAGTTGGCGGGTTAATGCCCGGCTGATTGGCTCCGTTCTGTCAGCAATTGATTCGTTTTGATAAAAAAAGCCTCTCCAAAATTTTGGGGAGGCTTTTTGTTTTTGGAAGTTTTTTGTTCTTGACGTAAAGGCACAAAAGCGGGGCGTTGCGCTTTTTATGCGCTTGGCGCTGTCTCTGGCCAGCACATTGCTTGCCCAAACGCATATTTTAGGCTGTGTTATGCAGGCGTGTTACCACGCGCTTTGGCACTCGACGGGTACGATTTTTTTGCGAACCACACAACGCACCGACTGACGGAGTAAACTTTATGTTGCTTAATATTGAGTGGTTTCTCTTCTCAAGCACCTTTGTTTGGAAAATACTAAAATCAATAATCCTTTAAACTGATTCAGCGAGGTCAGTAAGGGTTGTCTTAAGCGCTTCGTTATAGAAATCATACCGATTGCAGCCCGATGTTTCTGTGTAAATTCTCTTGCAGTCTCTCTGCGCAGAAGCTTCTAACGCCAAACGGAAAGCCTTTCAAAACGAAGTCTCTGATCACAACCTCCTGAGCCGCTTAGATCGTGTTACATCACCATCGTTTGGCCGGAGGATTTCTTGCTTTATGGCCGCCGCCACTGCTCCACCCGTTCCCTTTACCTGGACCCGTCATCACGTCATCGATTCGGCCTCTCTGAGCCGTTACGAGATTGAAGAGATCCTTAAAACCGCACGGACCTTTTCTGAAATTTTGGCCCGACCGGTTAAAAAGGTACCCACCTTGCGCGGCAAGGTTGTGGTGAACATGTTCTACGAAAACTCCACGAGAACCCGCACCAGTTTTGAGCTGGCGGGTAAGTACCTCAGCGCGGATACGCTCAATTTTGGGGTGTCCACCTCCTCGGTGAAAAAGGGCGAATCGCTGCAAGATACAATGGAAACCCTGCTGGCGATGGGAACCGATGCCGTGGTGATTCGCCATGGCAGTTCGGGCATTTGTCAGCAGCTAGCGCACCTGTTGGGCAACCGGGTGTGCATTTTAAACGCGGGCGATGGTTATCACGATCACCCGAGCCAGGGCCTGCTGGATTTGTACACCATGTTGCAGCACATGCCCGGTGAGACGGGCGTGGCGGGTAAAAAAATCGCCATTGTGGGCGATATTGCCCACAGCCGGGTGGCGCGCAGCAATATTCATGTTCTCTCTACTATGGGTGCCGATGTTCACGTGGTGGGGCCTGCCACGCTGCTGCCCGCCGGGGTGGAACAGCTTCCGTGCACGGTGCATTACCGACTGGAAGACGCCTTGCGTGACGCGGACCTGGTAATGTGTTTGCGTATTCAGTTGGAGCGTCAAAAAACCGGCTTGATGCCCTCGATGGACGAATACATTCGCTTTTTCCAGGTGAACCGAGAGCGCTTAAACGCCTGGTGTCGTCCAGAGGTGCACATTATGCACCCAGGCCCGATGAATCGAAACATTGAACTGTCCAGCGATCTGGCAGATGATCCCCAGCGCTCGCTGATTGTGCAACAAGTGGCAAATGGAGTGGCCATTCGTATGGCGCTGCTGTACCTGGTGTTGGGCGCCCAGGCCAACGATAGTAGTGACCCGCTGTTTCAGGAAGTGAAAGGAGAACGCCCCCATGCGCATTCTGCTTAAAGGCGGCCGAGTACTGGATCCGGCAACGGGCTTGGATCAGGTGGCCGATCTCCTGATCAACAACAGCCAGATAGAGGCCATTGGCGCCAACTTGCCAGAAACGGACGTGGATCGTGTGGTGCGGCTCAACCCAAACCTGTGGGTGACGCCTGGGCTGGTGGATATCCATGTGCACTTTCGTGAGCCCGGCCAAGTACACAAAGAAACCTTAGCCACTGGTGCAAAGGCCGCCGTGGCCGGTGGATTTACCAGTGTTTGCCTAATGCCCAACACGCAGCCCACGATTGATGATCTGCCTTCGCTGGAATACCTCAATCTGCTGGCTCGGCAGCAACGGCCAGTGAATCTGTACCCGGTGGCGGCCATTACCAAAAATATTGCCGGTGAAACACTGACCGAGTTTGGCATTTTACAGGCTCACGGTGCGGTGGCCTTTACGGATGACGGCCATGGCCTGGCCAACAGCGTGCGGATGCGTCGCGCGTTGGAGTTGGTGCGACCGTTGGGCGTGCCGATTATTTGCCATGCCGAAGATCCCAACCTATCGTGCGATGGGTGCATGAACGAAGGCCTGACGGCCACCCTGTTGGGCTTGCCCGGCATTCCCAACGAGGCTGAAAGTGTCATGATTGCTCGGGATATTCAACTGGTTCGCCGAACCGGTGGGCGGGTTCACTTTACCCATGTCTCTTGCAAGGAGAGCGTCGATCTCATTCGTCAGGCCAAGGCGGAAGGCTTGCCGGTGACGATGGACGTAACCCCGCATCACTTAACGCTGACGGATCGCGCGGTGGCAGACATGGGCTACGACACGAACCTGAAGATGAATCCTCCGCTGCGAAGCGAAGCCGACCGGCAGGCGTTGATTGCGGCGCTACAGGATGGCACGATCGATGCCATTGCGACGGATCATGCCCCCCATACCCCGGATGATAAATCGGTGACGTTTGACGTGGCACCGTGTGGGGTCATTGGCCTGGAGACGGCTTTGGGTGTGATTTTGACGCATTTTTACCAGACTGGCCTGCTGAGTCCGCTGGAGATCATCCGGCGAATGTCCACGGAGCCTGCGCGATTGATGCAGTTACCGGCGGGCACGTTGGCCGTTGGCGCAGCCGCAGACGTGACGGTTATTGATCCAAGTGCGGACTGGTTGGTCATGCCCGAATTGTTCGAGAGCAAGAGCCGCAACTGTCCGTTTAACGGCCATATGCTCAAAGGAAAAGCGACAATGGTGTTTGCCAGTGGCCAGTGTTTGCTGGGTGCGGACCGCATGCAGCCTAGCGATCCTGCTTCAGCGCCCCTGTTGACCAGCCCCATGCCTGCGTAACGTACAGACAAGGCCTACGCTCGTTTAAGGCAAGCTCGTTCCAAGCAGCCGATCTTTTTTAAAAGCACAAACCGCCAGAAATCAGCGTTTTCTGGCGGTTTGTCGATTGCTGTCAGTACATTCCAACGGCTTACATCACCGAATAAAACCGGGTGCTCTCGTAAGAGATGGGAAAGGCGTTGGGAATAATCTGAATGTTATTGCCAAACACATTCACGTTCAGTCCGGCAAAGGCGGGCCGAAACATCGTGGTGACGCGGGCCTGGTAGGCCTGATCGTTGTCAAAGGCCTGAACCCCAAAGGCCAGCGGAATCAGGTTGGCGCGTAACAGGCGACGACTGATTTGTAGGGTTCCAGCTCCGGTGTTTTGGTACATGGCTGCCGTGTAGGCGCCGTCCAACGCGGCCATTTTCGCCGCCTGGTAGGCCTGCCACGCGCGTCCAAATTCCACGGTGGCAAAAATGGCCACCACCACCATCGGCAGGGTCAAGGCCAGCTCGGCAATGTTTTGGCCCCATGCACGGTTGCATGCGCGTTTTCCCAGGCTTCGTTTTAGCGGCCGGTGGGGGCGATCGCCCTGCTTGGGCCCCTGCGCCAAACGCTTTTTGGTTCCATCTACTAACTGAAAGCACTGCATCACAATCCGGCACCTCGGTTGCGCAATATTGAAACTCACGGAGGACATGTCCTCTGAGGTTTCGGCAAATCGGACGCTTTCTGAAGGGTGCTCCTGAGGTAAACCGATTGCAAGACGCCTTGCAAACGATTGGGTTGAAGTTTTGAACCACCCTGGCCGATACCCTCTCTAAGCACCGCTTTTTTTAAATAGCATTTTTTTGATTTTTCTGAGCGTTTGATACCAACCGCACACCGATTTGCTGGCGCAGTCGGGCGGTTCTGTGGGAGCCATCACTGTGGGCGAAAATGGGTCGGCAAAGGTAAAGGATACAACCACCGCCGGGGGGGCGCAGTCTCCTGGTAACGTTTTTCCTGAGATGAGCGGTCCCGGGTGGCTCAAAAATGCGGGCTTGTCCTTTCCAGAGTACATTTTAATTGGCACCCTAATGGCCATTACCTGCATTGCCGCGCTTTGTTCGCTTCAGTAAGAGGTCGGCGTCTCTCTCTTTCTCTCGCTCTTTCCCCATCTTTTTACTGCATTATTCTCTCGATATCGCTTTTGATTGGCTTGGCAGCGGCGTAACGGCATCTAGTGTCCTATTCGGCACAGATGAAGTGGTCCTTTTTTTAGATTCAGGAGGGATGACACATCGGTTCCTGCGTCTGGGGCAGTTGTTTCCTGCAAAAGCGAGTTAAAATAAAAGGGTATCGGTTGCACGCTGTTCTTGCCTACCAAACCAAGAACGGTGCTGGCAACACCCATATCGACTGGTGTGATAGGAAATTCGCCCTCCGTGCACGTATCTCACAGCGCCTCATCTCAACCCGCTAACGCCTCAACCGCCCCGTTGCCCGGCAACGAAGCGCCTTCAATCCTATTGCAAGCCCCTGGGGCGGGCCTACCGCCTGTGGAGGCTTTTTTAGCTCGGTACCTGATTTTTCCGCTCTTTTGTCGCAGACATTCCACGAAAAAAGCCCTGCACAAGCTGGAAGCGGATGGTGAAAAGATACTGCAACTGGCCAGGCAACTGCCCATGGCGGAGCTAAACCGACCGGTTTTAATTCCACGCCTGCCTGGGCTGGAAGACAGCTCTCGAAACTGGTCGGTGGCGATGACCATTGAGCATTTGCACATTGTGGGTCAGGGGGTTTCCGGTGTTTTACGCTGCATTAGCATGGGCCAAAAGCCTCCGGCGGTGGTGGGCACTGCCGAAGTAAAGCCCCACGGCGATGTAGACCCAGACATTGTACTGGATGCCTACGAGGATTTTATTGTCGGCTTTCGCGATACCGTTTGGAACCACCTGGGACCGGATTTTTCCACCACGCACCCGCACCCGTGGTTTGGCCCGCTCAATAGCGGCCAGTGGTTGCGCATGCTGGCCATGCATCAGCAGCTCCACGCAAAACAAATTCAGCGCATTGCCCAATCTTTAGCCTGACACCTTTTGGGGCTTTTGCTTTACCTTGGGTTTGCGCCCAGCGTGTTCCCAACCAAAGTATTCCCAGCTAGAGTATTCCCAGCTCAAGGTGTTTCGACAAAAACGGCATCTTGCGACATAGTTTTGATATTTTTATATTTTGATCATAATTACGCAACTTTTTGGCCAACCCCACGTTTATGTCATCACAGTTTTTCCATTCGCCTCCTTCCGGTTCCCAGCTACTTCGTTGGATTCGCCTTATGATGACTGCCTCTGGTACACGCCCGCCCTCAACCGCCGCCTCAGCAGGCGAACAGCCTACGGAAGCCCGCCCGACGACTTCTGCCGTGGCAATTAGCCAAATTGCCCCTCAACACGCGCTTCAGCCACGGGGAGCCCACCGCACTACGGAGACCAAGGCCGCCCGCTTTGCCCGTTGGCGACAACAGTTGTTTCAATCGCTTCGCTGGTTGGGTTGGGCAATCTTGATCGGCGCGGCGGCGGGGTCTTTGCTTAGTTTTGCCGGAGAAAGCTCCTGGTTGCTGGACTTAACCAGCCATTTTCGGCTTCAGTATGCCGGTTTAATGGCCATTGCCTTTATCGCGCTGTTGTGGAAGCGGCAAGCCAACTGGGCCACGCTGGCACTGGCGCTTTTGGTGTTAAATGTAACCCAACTGGCCCCTTTTTACTTTGAACATCCTCGGCAGCCCCTATCCACTACGGCGGCAAGCGTTCAAAAGCCGTTGCGCGTGCTGCAAATGAACGTGTTTCTGCTCAATCACGATCACCAGGCCGTTTTGCGCTATCTACAAGACACACAGCCCGATGTGGTGGGAATGGAAGAGTTCGTCACCCACTGGCAAAGCGCGTTTGAGTCTTCTTCGATTCGTAAGCTGTACCCGTATCAGGTCATTGTGCCGGGCAGTCGTACGGCCTTGTTCAGTAGGCTGCCCATTAGCAACTATCGGGTGGAACAACCTCCGGGTAGCCGCTACCAGGTGATTCAGGCAACCGTGTTGTGGAACAACCAGCCGGTCACCCTGATGGTGAGCCATGCGGCGGTGCCCCTGTTGCCCCACCTATACCAGGAGCAGCGCGATCATTTCCGTTACCTGGCCAGCCGCCTGCGTAGCCTGGAAACCCCCGCCGTTCTTCTGGGAGATTTAAACACAACGCCGTGGTCGGCCAACTACCAACTGCTGGTGAGCGAAAGCCAGTTGCGCGACGCTCGCTACGGCTTTGGATTGCAGCCTTCTTGGCCAAGCATTATGCCGCCAGCGGCCATTCCCATCGATCACGTCCTCGTGAGCGATGAGGTCAAGGTGCTCAAGCGTTCCCTGGCGCCGTTTGTCGGCTCGGACCACCGACCCGTTCTGGTGGAACTGGCCTTGAGCAGCTACAAGGAACGCATTCTCAGCCGCCGGTAGAGGAGGGGCAAGCCCCTTTTCTTCTCTAGCCGAGACCGCACGCGCGCGCAGCCAGATGAACGAGACCCGGCTATGGCTGTGTTGCCTGCGAAGGCAATGACGCCCGACGGAAGGGTGCCGTGCGAGACGCGGAGGCTGATTGCGCGGGAAACAGCTCCACCCACACGCTAATGTGGCGTTGCTGGCCCGACGAGGCGTCGTCTGGGTATAAAATGAGCCGGTTTTGCACCCCTGGCTTTAACAGCGATTGAACCGGAAAGGATTGAATGGCCCCACGCTGCGCATCGGGGTTCAGGGAAACCAGGGTATCGTTCACTTTGACGTAAACCGGTTGCAGGGAATCGGCAGCCGGTTGTTTCAGGCGTAATGTGGCCCACTGGGGGTCGCGCACGTAAAAGGTGCTTTGCACGGCGGCTTCGTTGTTTTGGGCCGTGGCGGGCCGAGAAACCTTTGCGGACTGTTGCTGGCCCAACTGCTGGCCCAACTGTTGGCCTGGCCCGTTGAGCGTGAGAGGAATAGAGCCAATGGCCACGCCGCGGTAGTAGTGCTGTAAAATTTCCGGAAAACGACTGCCTTGGCCACTCATCCAACTGGCGCCGTACTGGCTCATACCTACGCCATGGCCAAAGCCGCCGCCTTGGGCCCGGATGGCCGCCAAGGTTTCGCCGGAAGTGAGATGTGAAAACACCACGTTGGCGCTCGGGAGCATGCGGTTGGCTTCGCCCAGCAGCTTGCGAATGACAAATTCTTTTTGAACCTGCCAGGTGCCGTTAGTGGCTTCTACGGCCAACGTCATTACCTTGCCAGAGACGCCACGTTGCAGCACCTGAAGACGTTTTAGCGTACCAATGCTCTGGCCCGGCTGAAACGTGGGCTGAATAAACGGACGGGTGACCCCATCCTTGCAAAGGGTGGCCAAGGCCTGGTTTAAGCGGGCCTCCAGCGCCGGGCGCGGCCAATGACGCTCCCAACGGTAGTAGGACGATTTTACATCGAAACTCGGTGCGCTGGCTTCGCTCCAAAAGGTTCGGGCCGCAGATTCTTCCCGAAGGTTGCCGTAGCGGCTTGTGACCTCAGGGGTGTCTGGCTGGCCAACCAGGTAGGGGAGCGGTGTGGCTGGAAACCGGTTGGTTTTTGGGTCGGAAAACGCGTTGGCGTAATCTTCCGAATGTCCTCCGTGAGAAGAACTGTAGAGCGCCAAAATGGGTTCTCCCTGGTACAACGCCACCAAGCCTTCGGTTTCGGCCAGGGCTTTGTCGGTCCCATCGCTTTCGGTTTGCTGGCCATAATAGGCCTGGCAGTACTGGGAGTCGCAAATATCGAACTGGGGCCAGGGCTTTTCTCGTGGTCGAATGGCGTAGTTACGGGCCGCCACCGCCTGGGCTTTAACGGCCTCAAACCCAAAGCGCATCGGTAGTTCGTTGGGCACCACGGCCCGCAGGTAGTCCTGCATATCCAGCACGTTTACCACACTCAGTTTAGTCGGGCTGGAGTAGCCCCGGGTAACTTCCAAAAAGCCACGGTAGGTGGGCACTTGCCCTTTACGGGTAACGCTCAGCAGTTTGAGCAGGCTGCCAGCTTCCGGCTCAAACCGAAGGGGGCCCGCCCATCGGGTAGCGGTTGAGGTTCCGGGTGAGGCAACGCTATCGACGATAAACCCTCGTGCATCCACCCGAATGCCGACCGGGGTTTGGGCCGTTCCCTGAAGAATGGCCTGTCCCGTAGACTGATCGATTAGACGAAAACCCCCGGTGGCCCCAATTCGGGCGCTGGGGTATTCCTGTTGCTGCATGCTGTTGTCGCTCAGGCCCACGCGAATGGTGTTAACGCTCGTCATTTCCGCTTCTAGCCGCTTTAAACGGTCTGCACTTGGTGGCGTATATTTGGGCGGCGTATAACCGGGTGTTTGCAGACCGTTGGCGTTAGTGGGCGGCAAAAAGCCAATGGCCCACAGCACCCCGGCAGCCAGCAGCCCAAGGCTTCCCAGGGCAGTCCACCAACGCCAACGCGGTTGCGGAAGTTGTTGCATTTTGGTGGAAGCTCCTTGCTGATTTTGTGCTGGTGACTGTCTGGAAGACCGTGTGGCAAACGGCAGACGGCCAGGATTATGATTCTGCCACTTCATAGCCCAATGTTCGCAGCTTGTGCTTGCAGGCATCCGCCCAGGCCTGGTACCCACAGCCTTTGACCAAAATATTGAGCGGACTGGTGGGGTAGTCTCGGCAAAAGGTCGGGCGATCCTCATAGACCTGGCAACGACGTTCCGCATCCAGATACCGACAATGATAAAACACCACGTCGTTTTCTGCCAGGCTCACGCGCGTTTGTTGTTGTCCCACCAACCCCAGCACCCGATCGATATGCCCGGGGTCTTCCCTATAGAAGGTGCGGGCCGCTTCTGCCGAGGCATGGGCAATAAATACGGACAGAAAATCTCGGCAGGTTTCATCGCCCTGGGCCGCAAGGCGAAACATTTCCGGCACAGGCAGGCTAGGGGTGGCCACGGCGCAACAGGCCGCTTTGAGGTTACAGCAGGAGGGCTTTGGAATGCCCAAAATGTCTGCCCAAGTGTCCGCTTTTGCCATCGCAGTCTGTTTGCCTCTTCTCGTTAATGGGTCGGTAACGACGCTGTGCATTGAGCCACCGGTTGTGTGCGCCTCGTTTTGTTCCAGCGTGCGGTTACTCCTTATTGTAGCCAAGCTGCTGGCGATAAGAAATCCTATGCCAAGGTTTTCTTCCGTTTGATTAAGCTTTCCTTCAGGCTAACACAGCGCGTTTACTCGCGTTTTTTATGCATATGAGAGCGCAGAAAGAGTTGAGACAACCACTACTTCCCTGTTTCCAATCGTTTGTCATCGCGATTGAAAACAACCCGGCGTCTCTCGGCTACATTGGGCGTGAAGGTTAACGCTGTTAAAAGCCTGTTTGGGCTGTGGGTTGCAAGCAAACGTTTGTTTTGTGCAGCCGCGCCGTGTAGGGTGTGGTTTTTGCTTGATTATTCCTACTGAACCACTTGCGCTCAACCACTCACGCCGAACCATTCGTACCCATCAAGTTTTCTTTCCTGTTCATCCACGTTCATCGTCCTAATAAAGGTTCATCTTGATCTTCCCTGATTCACAGCAAGTGTTCATTTAATGGCGCTGGTGTTGATAATAAAGGTTCATCTTGATCTTCCCTGATTCACAGCACGACTCACCGTCGTTGGTTCTCCCCGCCCCCCCTGCTGATCGCCATCCCGCTTGTTCAACGGAGGTTGTCTGTTCCGGCCTGGCTCATAAAACCCTTTAGGCTTAAACTGGTTTGACCTAAACCATGTTGGCTTAAACCATGTTGGCCTAAACTGTGTTTGAAAAACCGGTCCGTAAGACGACACCCACACCAAGCGGGCGTTCAGCAGCAGAGGGCTTTCGTCTTTTTTGGGTGCGTTTTTGGGGAGGCATACCAGCCCGGATATCAGGAGGCCGCGTGTGCGCTGTTCCACGTTTTTTGCCCACCCGCTTCTTGGCTAAGGCTTGACGGGCACCGTGTCGCCCACAAGTTCAATGACCTGGATGGGTTGTCCAAATGCAGCCGATACAGCCGCCAGGCAATCGGCCACTGCATCGCCAGCCAGCCATGGATCTTGCAACTGGTCTGTTTGCACGACCAAACCCTTTGCAGTGAAAACCACCGAGCGGCGCGTTAAAACGCCCACCTGTCTTGCGGAAAGGGTTTGCGCCAAACGCAACAGGCACCCAAGCTGAAGCGCCCACGTGGCAGCGTCTTGCCCCAGCCATAGTACCAAAGGCTCCAGCCAGCGTTCGGCTATTTGCCCCGTGTGCCTTGCAAATAGCGTAAGCGCCAAAAACACACGTTCTGGGTGAGAAATATCCGGTAAAGGCAGGCTCATCATTCGGTCAAACGCCACGCGGCCCGGTCCATCCAAGCCTTCCCAAACGCCCAAATCGGCAAACCAGCACAGAACTGGCAATAGTCTGTTCCATTTGTTTGCACCCACCGCCTGCTTGGCTCGAATGCTTTCAAGCGCGTCTTTGAGAAACAGCTCCAACTCTAGCCGGTTGGGCGGGCTGGCCCCCAACGCCGGGGCCAGTCGGCCACAGGTGTCTAACAGTGGGTCGTTGTTGGTTGCTACATTACGGGCCAAGCGCGCCTCCTGTTTTGCGGAGGAAGGGCTTGCCGCTGCTTCAAACAGCAAACGGGCTTTGGGCTCATACAGGCAGCCTTCTCTCAGGCCATAACGAGAGAACACCACCTGTGTGGGACGCACCCGTTGGGCCAGTAGCCCCATTAACAGCAGGCCGACCAGTAGCTGCCCGTCTCGCTCCATCAGCGCTGCGCGACTCTTCTTGCGCTTGCCGTTGGCTTTTGCGCTATCTCCAACGGGATTGGCTTTTCTCAGCGGCCACTGCTCTGGCTGGCACAACTGTTGCAGTACCCCGGCCGAGAGCGTGTAGCCGTGCACCAACTTTAGCGGGTACTGATCCCGCTTCATGTGATATTTGGCCAACTGTCGCCAAGCACCCCCAATGGCGTACAACGGCTGACCCACCACCTGTGGCAACCAGTCCACGGTCTCCAAAACGTCTTGCAACCAATCGGCCAGGGCTGCAATCGAGCCCTCATGATCGGCCAACCATTCCAGGCATACCCGGTGTCCTACGGGTAATGAGACTGTCTGTGCCACGCCGGTGGCTGTTAACACGGCCAGCTCTAAACTTCCGCCTCCCAAATCCCCCACCAATCCCACTGGGTGGGCAAACCCACAGCAAATGCCCAGGGCGGAAAGCCTGGCCTCTTCCTCACCCGCAAGCACACGGATGGGCTGGCCCAGTAGGGCTTCTGCAGGCTCTAAAAACGTCTGTCGGTTGTTTGCCATTCGCAGCGCGGCAGTGCCCAACACGTGGCGCTCCTGCACGCCCATTTCATCCAGCAGGACCCGAAATCGTCCTAAAATTGCCAGGGCTGCCGACATTCTCTCTGGCAATAAGTTATTGCCATGGCTTAGCCCTTCGGCTAGTCTGCACGTGGCTTTTTCACTAAACAAAACCAGTGGTACACGCCCACCCGTGTGGTACACCACCAACCGCACCGAATTGGAACCAATATCCAACACCGCCGCTCGATATCGCTCATCCAACGCGAGTGCAAACACTGTTACGTCTCCTTCATCCAGATGCAAACATGGGTGCCAATGGCTCGGACCGCATTCGGGCAGTATTTGCTCGTGTTCCTGTTAAAAATAACCTAAAAAAAAGCAACGTAAGCAGTTTTTGCCAAGCTGCGTCTCCATTGCGTTCAAGCGCTATTATAGGCATCGTGCGCGTTTCGTGGCGATTTGGTTCAAACCTTTGACTCACGTTCGTTCAAGCCACGACGGCCGGTTAAAGGGGTTTTTTTTGAGCTCCAGATACGTGCCAGCGTATTCTTTTTCGGCGCCTGTTTGAGGATCCACCGCATAGGCACCTTCCTGGCTCACTGCCAGTTGGGAGCCTTCTGTTTTCAAGTCGTTTAGCAGTTGTTTGATTTCAGCTTTGTTTACCGGGGTCATTCGGATGGTTCCACCGGGCTTCAGGACGCGCTCTAGTTCTAGAAGCACCGCTTTTTTCAGCAGATCACTTTCAAAGTCGTAGGTAAAAACGGACCAGGTAACGTAAATGGTATCGAACGTATTATCCTTGAACCCGGTTTTCTGCGCGTCGCACAGTTTGAAATGGATCGGATCGCGTTGGATGTGTTTGTTTTGCTCTCGATCAATGCCGACAATATCAATCGTTCCATGGGTTTCTTTCAGCAAATCGGTAACAAAAACGCCGTCACCCGTACCCACGTCTAAAACACTTTTTCCAACCAGTTTGTCAGGATCGAGCCAGTCAGCGGGGTAACTTTCATGGGCTGGAGCCTGGCGTAACCACAGTAAGCCGCGTTCCCCGCCCGCCCATTGCATAACGGTTGTTTCATACAGGCCTTCTGCTGTTCGGGTTCCATAGCGCCGTTCAAAGTAATCTCTTTTTTCCTGTTGACGCTGCATGATCCGACTCAAGCCGTTCGGTTCTGGTTCGGAACCAAACCGACACGCCTTAGTTGGGGTCATTGGAGCGGAAACGGCGGAAAATCTTAACATGAGCAGGTGCCCTATCTCGCGAATCAATCCTGCGCTACTCTACTAATAAAAATCGCACCACGCCCATAGATGCGTTTCCTGTTCTTGCGTGATTGATCGCTTGTGTTGACTGACCTTGTGTTGATATAACGGCGA
This sequence comes from Candidatus Melainabacteria bacterium, assembly GCA_033763415.1. Classification (GTDB taxonomy): domain Bacteria; phylum Cyanobacteriota; class Vampirovibrionia; order Vampirovibrionales; family JAJTHC01; genus JANRKP01. The sequence continues at coordinate 121,781 of JANRKP010000010.1, forward strand.
TAGGGTGGCTAGGGTGGTGGCTCCGTCTCCTTCCTGGAGGGCTCCATTGTTCAGGGACCGTCCCTCCATCTGCAAAAAAAAGAAATGGACAAAGAAACGCAACTTGCATTGCTGCATACAAGCAGGCCAGTTCCTGGCAATAAGCCCTAACAGGAGCATTACAGAAAGGCCGGGTGGCGCATAAAGTATTCGTGCACGCTGAGATCGCCCGCTTTAAACGGCGCGCGTTGGTAGGCGCCTTCTGGGGTAAGCCACCAGGATTGTTTCTGGTCTTCCAGGTTCATTTGGAAGGTATGGAGCAAGTAGGCGTGCAGTTCGGCGGCAGTGACCGGAACCAGGGTTTCCACCCGGCTGTGGAAGTTACGGGGCATCCAGTCGGCAGAAGACAGAAAAACCTGGGCGGTTTCGTTGGGCAGGGGTTGTCCACGGCCAAAGGCAATCACGCGGGCGTGTTCTAAAAAGCGGCCCACAATACTCTTTACGCGAATGTTTTCTGACAGACCGGGTACGCCAGGCTTGAGGCAACAAATGCCCCGAATGACGAGATCGATTTTAACCCCCGCCTGCGAGGCGCGGTACAGGGCGTCTATTATGGTGGGATCGACCAGGGCGTTCATTTTGGCCCAAATGCTGCCGGTGCCATTTTTCTGAGCCAACTGGATTTCTTCCTCAATCCGCTGCAGGAGCTCGGTCTGCATCCGCCGGGGGGCAATAATCACCCGGTCCAGGCGTTGGGGCATGGCGTAGCCGGTTAAAAAATTGAACACTTTGGCGGCGTCCTGGCACAGGGCTTCGTCGCAGGTCAGCAGGGAAAAATCCGTGTAAATGCGCGCCGTAATCGGGTGGTAGTTGCCCGTTCCAAAGTGGGCGTAGGTTCGCAGAAGGTTGCCTTCTTCGCGGGCCACCAAGGAAATTTTGCAGTGGGTTTTATAATCAATAAAGCCAAACACCACGTGAACACCGGCGCGTTCCAGCTTTTCGGCCAGGCGAATGTTATCCTCCTCGTTAAACCGGGCTTTGAGCTCTACCACAGCCGTGACGGATTTTCCGGCCTCGGCCGCCTCAATAAGCGCCCGAATCATCGGCGAGCTTTTACTGGTCCGGTACAGGGTTTGCTTAATGGTCAGCACGTGCGGATCCAGTGCAGCCTGTTGCAAGAAGGCTACCACGGCATCGAAGGAATGATAGGGGTGGTGAAGCAGGCGATCTTGCGTGCGGATGGCATCGAAGTAGTTGCCGCCAAAGGCTTTAATCCAGGCCGGAATTTTAGGACTGAACGTTTTAAACCGAAGGTCGGGCCGTTCGGCCACGAGGAGTTCTTCGAGATCGGCCAGGTTGAGCAGGCCTTCTACTAAAAACACGTCTTCGTCTTCAATGGCCAGTTCGTCCTTGACAAACGCCAGGAGTTCCGGGGCCATGTCTTCGCTGGCCAGCAGACGAATAACGTGCCCGCGACGACGCTGACGCAGGGCGGACTTGAACATTTCAATCAGGTCTTCCACATCCTCGTCAATGTCCATTTCACTGTCTCGAATCAGGTGAATGAGCCCCGACTGCCGCACGGAAAAACCGGGTAACAGTTGGTTGAGGTGCAGCAGGAGGACATCTTCCAGCAGAATGAACCGCTGCGGAATATCCATGACAGGAATGAGCCGAGGCAGGTTGTTGGGCAGGGGAATAACGGCCCAAAAAATCTCGTCCTCCTCTTCGGGCGTGTCGGATTTTAGCTGGAGCACGATGCACAGGCCGTCGTTGGCAATCAGCGGAAACGGATGGGCGGGATCCACGGCCAACGGGGTGAGTGCGGCAAACAACCGGTGGGTAAAGTACTGCTTGAGCCAGGTTTTTTCCTTGGGGCGCAGATCGTCGGGCCGAATAATGGAAATGTGCTCGGCCTCTAGCGCCTGAGAGAGGGTTTTCCAGATCTGGCCCTGGCGATCAATAAGTTGGCGGGTGCGGCGGTTAATCGCCTGGAGCTGCTGGCTCACACTCAGACCATCGGCGCTTAGGGTGGTGACGCGGGCCTCCTGCTGGCCCTTGAGCCCCGCCACCCGAACCATATAAAACTCGTCGAGGTTACTGTCTGAAATGGAGAGAAAGCGCACCCGCTCCAACAGCGGATGGGCCGAATTATCCGCCTCTTCCAGCACGCGCTCGTTAAATTCCAGCCAAGAAAGCTCCCGGTTGAAAAATCGCTGGGGAGATTTCCATTCGCCGTTGGTACGGCTTCCAGAAGGTCGGCTTATGGGCGTTCGTGCCATAGGGTCTGGGTTGCACTCGTCAACATCATTGTGGGTGTTGGAAAATGGCGTATATTGAACAACTTAGCGCTTTACCGGGATCGGCAGTGTTCTGAAAAAAGGGATACAGTCAAGAAGCATCGAGACTGCCTATGAAGGCGGAACGTCGTTTGCCGTTGCAGCCGGTGTGGCGGGCGGGCTGCCCAAGGTGCCAGCAAACTGATCGGCCGGTAGCAAATAAAGTTTCATTCGGGCGGTCAGTTTAATGGGCTTGAGCGGATTCACGTGAGACTGTGTGGCGTTGGCTTCGGTTCGGGCAGGGCCTGCCTCGTTTTCCAGCGCAATGGTTTCAATTTCAACCAACTCGCGAAACGCGCGCATTTCTTCCAGAAACGAAAGAATACTCTGATAGCGACCCCGAATGGAGAGATCGAAGCTGTGGACCATTAAATTGACCGTATTGGCCGGTTTGCTGTCGGCTTTGCCCTCGCCATTACCGTCGGGCGAGGCATTTGCTGCATCGGACGCAGTGGCGGGCGTGTTTTTGTCTGGTGGTGGCGCTTTGGCGGTTTTACCCCCATCGGTTGCCGTTGACCCATCTGCAGCAGGCGCGGAGTCATCCGAACTGGTCGCGGGTTCACCCGTCTGCTGAATGCTAGTGCCAATGGGCTTTAAGCTAATCAGATCACTGCCGTGGTAGGTGGCCAAGCCAATAATGGTATCCATTAGGCCTTTAATGTTCTGCTCCAAGGTATCGGGCGTGTAGGTGCGCACGGCTAAATCTTTCGGCAGGCCAATTTCTCGCTCCAGTCGGCTAATGTCAGATTGAATCTGGCTGCTTTGGGCGTCGAGCTGTTTAATTTCCGCTTCCAAATTTTGCGACTTTTCGTACTGTTGCTGAAGATTTTGAATGCCCGGCAGCACCACAAAGTAACCACCACCGCCCAGCACAATAAACAGGGCAAAGGCTCCTAACATGGCTTTTTCTCGTGCGCTTGCCATAGGGTTAATTGCTGCCTCCGTCTCCGCTTTCAGTCAGGGGATCGGTCACCGCAGACACCTCCAACAGGTTGGGGTCTGCCCGAAACATGCCCTTGACCTTAAATTCAAACACAGGCGAGCTGTTTAAAAAGCCCTCGTTAATGGCTTCAATTAAAATGCCACTGGCATAACTTACGCCATCAAAGCTTTTGGCAAAATCAATAACGGATTGATGACTTAAGGATTGGCCTTGGAAACGGATGGCGCTACTGCTCATTTCAATGCTCTGCAACCAGAGCTTGGGCGGGGTTTTAAACCGTAAATCTTCTGTTAGCCTAACACAGACGGTGTTTCGAATTCGGGCGGTTTTGGCCATATCGGCCAGCCATACCTGCACGGCGTATTGGTCCTGGAGCCGTTTGAGCTTTTGAGACAAACTGGTCATGCTTACCAGCGTGTTGTCTCGCTTGCGGGTGAGTTCCTGCACCTGGCCGCCCAAATAGCTGTTGCCTAAAAACAGCGCCAGCCAAAGCCCCCCCATCAGCAGAATACTGAGCACCAAAGCGGGCACCAGCCAACCAGATCCTCCGCTGGAAGTGCCAGCGCCACCCGCCGCACGCGTGTTACCCGTAGCGCGTGCGCTCACGGTTGTAGCGGCCTGGGCTGTTTTGCCGGGCATAATCTTAAGACGGGTCAAGTCCAAATTAAACGGAAAGGAAACCATGGCCCGGAACGCGGCGCCCAACGCGGCCAAATCAACATCGGGACGGTCGGTGGGGAATTGGGGCGGAATAAAGCAGGCCTTTATGGGCACGCCCATCCGTTCGGCCAGGGGCTTTCGCAAACCTTCTGGCAGATGATGAGACAGCCAGATGACCGGATAGCGATCCTTGGCCGTTCGCATCAACTCCTGGTACAACTCTTCCACATGGAAGGAGGAGGGGCCAGCGTTGCTAAAATTACGCGTATCAATATTAATTTCCCGAAATTCCAGCAGCGTGTTGGCCTGCCATATGGCCAGCCTCAACCGATCGGGTTCTACAAAAATACTACCCCACGGCTGTTCGGTGCCAATTTGCTGTACCAAACTATCGAGCACACCCGTTCCGGCCATCGACCGGTAGAGGTTTAACGGTTCAAAATCAATCGTCTTGGGCCGGAGCCGTGCAGCCTGAAAGGCGCGCAAATACCCCTGGAGGGTATCCATGCGGACGGCGCCAAAAACCAGTCGCTGAGACTGTGGCCCCACCTGGCCCAGAATATGAAAATCGACCGCCGCATCCGTATTATCGAACGTTTTGTACCGTTCCGCCTCGCTGGAAAGCGATACGTAGAGTTCGCTCTCATCCATCACCGGCATATCCACCAACCGAAGCAGCGTAGCCGGAATGGACAGGTGGATCTCCTTGGTTTTAGAGGCGTTTAAGGTTTTAAGCACGTTGGCCAGTGCGGCGCTCAGTTCTTCCGGGTCCGTCAGGATATCGCCCGTGGCGTTAAACGTGGTGGAAGGCAGCGGATAAAGCGTGGATTGCGCAATTTCGTACAAATTGGTACTGCGATTGAGTGTCAGCAATACGCCTTCCACCGCCGTTGGGCGTATGGATACCCCAATAGACAGGGTGGCTTGCTTTGGACTACTTGCCATCTCTCTACCACGCTTTAAAGCACATCACGATTACGATCGGGCCATTGTGTTGAATCTGAATATAAAGTTCAAAGCCCCAAACCTTCATAAAAGGAATCAGGCATGAAGGAATCAAGTGATTTTTGACTCAATATGAAGCTTAGGCTTAATATATCATAGCTTGCGGGTTTCGGCAGCAGCCTGCACAAAACTCCACCATCTAAAGGGTACGCTGCACAGAGCTTTAGGCAGGATTTTTATCGGGTGTTGGCCTCGCGCGCTTCCCATTCTGTACCGCCTTCTGGCGCAAATAAGCCGCAGTGGCGCTGTTGGGCCAAAGCAGTTTGGCCTCAACTGCCCCTGGATGTTCTAAGCCAATCCGTTCTTGAATTACTGGTGCAGCAGCCCTTTTTTTTGCAGGCTCGGCGGGTTGCCCTGTATTGCCCACGTGCGGATGAGCTAAACCTGTGCCTGTTGTGGCACATGCCAGAAGCCCAACAAAAAACCTGGCTGTTACCCAGGGTTGGGCAGCCCACCCGTGGCGAAACCCCGGAAAGCCTGTTTTTCCATCCCTACCATCCTCAAGATCCTCTGTTGAAAAACCAGTACGGTATTCTGGAGCCAGAACCCCCCGGCAGCGAGCAAAAAGAGGAGGAAAGCAACTGGGATTTGCTACTGGTTCCCGCCCGCGTGGTGGATGCGCAGGGCTATCGGTTGGGGTTTGGCAAAGGCTTTTACGATCGGTTGTTGGCGCGCTCGCCTCAGCCGCGCGCGTTTGTAACCGCCAGCCTGATCCCAGAGGCGCTGTTGGTGGAAGTGCTTCCGCGCGATCCGTGGGACTTGCCCGTGGACTGGATTTTAACCGAATCGCAATGCCGCTTGACTTCTCCAGTTGGGCGGGCTAACGTTAAGCAGAATAGTTGAGCTTGGGCGATTAGCTCAGTTGGTAGAGCGCTTCGTTTACACCGAAGATGTCGGGAGTTCGAGTCTCTCATCGCCCATATTGCGTTTCTCGTTTAATGCACTGTGTTGTCCAGATTAGTTTCTCTGTTTAGTGGGTGGGTCATTCTTTATTTTTTTCTCTATCGGGGCGGTTTTTCTTGCTGCGGAATACGGGTTGGTTTTGGTTTAGATTCTTCTCTCCAAGCATAGCTTCCCCGTGGGGAGAGGCGTAAAAGAAGCACAAATTGCCGACAAACCCATCACCTCCCCGCATAAGGGATCCCTTCCCCTCACTTCGAAGGAAATAGAAACCCAACAATTGAAGATTGCCCACGGATGAACCGAAAGGGGGAACAGGGCACCTGTGGGTTGAAACGGGAGTGATTGCTGAGGATGAACACCGATACGCTGCTGTTTTTAATTATTGCCATCACGCTGTTTCTGCTGTTTATGGGCGTGTATAAGTTAACCGCAGAAAAGAAGGTGCAAGCCCGAGAGCAGATTCAATCCTTGCTGGGAGATGAGGCCAAGGGCGAAAGCGTGGTGAACCGGCTGCGCCAAAAAGAGGAAGCACTGCTCAAGAAGCGCTCTAAAGATCATCAGTCGTTTAAATATAAGCTGGAAAATAAGCTGGAACGCGCCAACCTGCTGATTCGGACCGATGAGTTTATGATGATTTCGGCAGGGGCAGGGGCCTTGGTGGGTTTGTTTTTTCAGTTTGGTATTGGCACGCCCATCATCCTGAGCATTCTGCTGGGGGGGGTGGGTATTTGTTTACCCTATTTGTACATTCATGTGCTTATTTGGCTGCGAATGCGCAAGGCGGCGGCCCAGTTTGCCGATGTGCTGGATGCGATGGTGAACTGCTTTAAAACCGGCTACGGCTTTAACAAGGCGGTGCAGGTCATTATGGAAAATTACGACGATCCGTGGGGAACGGAGTACGGCAAAATGTTTATGGAACTCAGCCTGGGCGCCCCGATGGACGATGTGCTGACAGGGCTGGCGCGACGCGTTCCTTCGCCGGATGTGGACCTGTTTGTGACCTCTATTTTAATTCAGAAGGAAACCGGCGGGAATATGGCGGAACTGCTCAATAACCTCAGCCACACCATTCGCGAGCGCTACAAGCTGTTTCGGAAGGTGGCCGCCATTTCGGCCCAGGGCAAGCTATCTGCCATTGTGGTGGGCCTGGTGCCGTTTTTTCTAATGGGGCTTATGTTTGTGCTGCTGCGAGACCCGGTGGTGAAGTTTGTGACCAACCCCATTGGCATTTTTATTATGGTGGTGGCCGCCATTTGGATGGGCATTGGTATTTTTGTGCTGTACAAAATTGTGCAAATTGAGGTGTAACCGTGCTAGAAGTTGTCGGTCTCATTGTTTGCGTTACACTCGCGCTACTGATGTTGCTGATGGGGATTAAATCCGGCCAGACGGAAAAGCAGCAGGTGCAGCAGCGCATTAGTACACTGGCCACCCCTACGGCCAGAGGGGTGTCTCAGCACAAAATTTTCAGGCAAACCGCCCTGGAAGAGCAAAACTTCAACGAGCGGGTGCTGTTTCCGTTTGCGCAAAAGGTGTTTGAACACGCCCAGGCCATTATTCCAACCACCAGTAAGTCATGGGTGCGTACCAAGCTCATCCAGGCGGGCTATTACAAGCAACACTACCCGCAGATTTTCCTGGGCATTCAACTACTGCTGACCCTGGTTATTTTTACGTTTATGATTACCCTGAGCACCCTGTTTGGCAAAGTCAACTGGATTGTCGGCATGGTGATTTCCGGCGTGTTTGCCATGGCCGGGGTGGGCTTGCCCATGCTGTGGCTGGTGCAGCAAACCAAACGTCGGCAAGAGAGCATTCAGAAAAACCTGGCCGACTTTCTCGATCTGTTGGTTATTTCGGTAGAGGCGGGCTTGGCGCTGGATACGGCCATTTTTAAAATCGCCAATATGAAATTGGCGCGCATGTCTCCCTATTTGCGCGAGGAGTTAATTCGCTACAACAAGGATATTAACTTTGGAAAGCCACGCAAACACGCCCTGCTGGATCTGGCCGAACGCACCGGCTTGGATGACTTAAACGCGGTCATTAACGCGCTTATTCAGGCCTACGAAATGGGAACCGGCGTGGCCCACACCTTGCGGGTTCAGTCGGATTCGTTGCGCATTAAGCGCTTGCAAAAAGCGGAAGAAAAGGCCAATAAAATTCCGGTTAAAATGGTGCTGCCCATTTACATCTTTCTGTTTCCGGCCATTTTTGTCACCATTTTTGGCCCAATGGCCATGGTGCTGCTGGAAACCGTGATGACGATCTTTAGCTCGCTTCAGTTTTAGAGCGCATTGCAGAGGTTTTTAAGGCGCGCTGTTGGCAAGGCCCGCAACAGAAGACTTGAACAATAGAAGACTTGAAAAAGAGAAGCCCTATTGTTAGGCTTTTTCTTCCCAGGTTGTGTTACCAACGGCAGGAGCGTCTAGGTAGTGTCCAACTGCTGCCAGCGTTGTGTAAACCTGCTTAACGACACACCCGTGAGTCAACCATCAACAGAGAGGAGGGTCCCATCATTTTAGAAACCGTCTCCTGGACGCAGCAACTATTGCCCCTGGGCCGATCGGTGGAAGGGCGCCTGATTCATTGCCGACTGTTTTTGCCCATTCCAAATCCTGAGCCTGTGAGTGGAGCAGACCACAACCCAGAGGTCACTGTGGTTGATACCTTGTTCGTGGGCGTCTTTCACGGAGACGAAGGCATTTCCGGCGAGCTGATGAATTATTGGTGCCAGTGGCTGGAGCAGCACGCCTCGGAACTGGGCCGATCGATTGCGGTCATTCCCACCCTCAACCCGGATGGCCTGGCCCGACTCACGCGAACCAACGCCCGCGGGGTGGACTTAAACCGGAATTTTCCGACCCCAAACTGGGAGCCCGGCGAGCCGAACACTCCGTATTACGGGGGGGCGACGCCTTCCAGTGAGCCGGAAACACAGCTTTTAATCAATTGGATGGCCCACTATCAGCCGCGTAAAGTCATTACGGTTCACTCGCCCTACCGCGTGGTCAACTACGACGGTCCTCCAGAAGCCGCCGCCTTGGCAGAGGCAATGGCTCAGGCCAACGGGTACCCGGCAGTGGCTTCCATTGGCTACCCCACGCCTGGCTCGTTTGGAACCTATGCGGGCATTGAGCAGCAACGGCTGGTCATTACCCTGGAGTTGCCCGAAGAAGAACCGATTGAAACCGTCTGGGTCGACAATCTTCCGGCGCTACAGGCGGCGGTTCGGTTTTAACCTCTGAGCCCGGCAATGGCTTTGGCCATATCCGGCGCTTTAAACACCGCCGATCCGGCCACAATGACATTGGCGCCCGCTTCAATCAGGGTGGCTGCGTTTTGAGGCGAGGCGCCCCCATCCACCTCCAGCCAAATGGGCCGATCCCCGATGAGGGCCTTGGCCTGGCGGAGTTTTGCCAAAGACTGTGGAATGAAGGACTGCCCGCCAAAACCAGGGTTGACCGACATAATGAGGATTAAATCCAACTGGTCCAGTACGTTTTCCAGCACGTGAACGGGTGTGGCCGGGTTTAGTGAAACACCTGCCTTTGCTCCCAGTTCCCGAATACGACTGAGCGTACGGTGCAAATGCGTGCAGGCTTCCGCATGAACGGTTAACACATCCGCACCAGCCTGTCGGTAGGCTTCCAGGGAGTCGTCGGGGCGTTCAATCATCAGGTGGACATCGAACGGCAGGTCGGTTTCGGGGCGTAAGCACTCAATAATGGGCGGACCCATCGTCAGGTTGGGCACAAAATGCCCGTCCATCACGTCCACGTGCACCCAGTCTGCACCGGCGCGCTTTAACTGCTGGAGGGCCTCTCCCAGGTGGGCGAAATTGGCCGATAGAATGGAAGGCGCAACCAGTACCGGATGAGCGCGCTCCGCATTGGGCGAAAGTGTTGAACTATCTGAGAGAAGGGGTGAGGGGGTGGGCATAATTTTAGCGTACTCTTGCGTGGATGTTACTGCTATTATCATACGTAAAACGAGTCATTGGGCGAAACTCTAATTTTTTGGTTTAATTTTTGCTTTGGGCAAGGCCCAGCTTTAAGGCGCTGAACTTTAAAAGTTTTGAAGTTAAGAAAGTTTTTGAAGTTCAGTTTTTAAGTCCGCCAGCAAAACGCGGCCAAGGGGCTCGGCCGCCCGTCAGTTCATATTCGCGTGTGCGTGTCTTGCTTGGATTCGCTTTTTATCAGGCAACTTCTCGATTTGGCTATTGCAATGAAATCCTTGTTGAAATCGATGCTCAAATCCCCCTGGGGGCAACAGTTTATTTTTGCCGGAGGCTTTACCATTACCCAAACGGCGGCTTGGTCCTGGCAACTGGAGGCCGAAACCATACCGCCGGAAACGCAGCGCCTGATGACGGGCCAACAACCGGTTCTGTACGCCATTTGGCACGGTCGTATGTTTTTACTGATGCGGGCCAGTTTGCCTAAAAGCCGAATGGCTCCCCTCATTAGCCCCAGTTCCGACGGAGAGCTGATTACCAAGGTGGCCAAGACGATTGGTTTTGCCCGCGTGATGCGTGGTTCCAGCAGGCAGGGGGGCACCAAAGCCTTGCTGGCCATGCGGCGTGCCTTGGCAGAAGAGGCTCTTTCCTTGCTGTTTACCGTGGATGGCCCCAAAGGCCCTCGCTACTGCGTAAAGCCAGGAATTGTCGCCCTGTCACTCTCTGAGCAAATACCCATTATTCCGGTCACGGCCTCGGCTTCTCGGTTGTTATGCTCTTTCCATGGAGCTTGGGACCACTTCTATGCGCCTTTCTATGGTTCGCGTATCCGTATTGCCTATGGCGAACCTTTATGGCCCCCTACGGACGCTTCGGGCGGCAACCCTGATGCATTACAAGCCCACAGTCATCGCTTGCAAACCCAGCTACGCCAACTCACCGAAGCCGTGGACCAGCATTACGGACGTTTTCCCCTGTTACCGGAACCGCCTGCCAGTCCATAAGCGCCTTTGGAAACTTCGGCGAGTTAGGGTCGTTGGGGACAAGGGGCTTTATATATATTTACAACACAATTGTTTTACATTGTGTTTATTTAATCTTTAATAATTATATATTTCTGATATGATGATAGAAAGAGTTGAGACCCCCTCCCGTAGCCGCTGTCGTTACGGAATGTAACAGTATGCCTCCCGTCAGTGAAGGAGATTTCAGCGCTCACCGATACCATCCAGGGGTAATCAGAGGAGTGAAACAAAGTCTGCATGAACGCATCCCTAGTGACGTTGATGTCTGAGTCAACCGCCATGGACGCTCTGCCATATTTAACGGCAGGCGACGAATTGTATCGAGAGCACATGGACGATCGTCAGTCCAGCAATCGTTTGGATGACGCGCTGAATAGTTACTACCAGGCGTTGGAAATGAGCCCTGGTAATCCAATGGTGATTATTCGTCTGGCGAAAGTTTTTTTACGCAAGGGCAACTACCAGCGTGCGGAACAACATGTGCAGCAGGTGCTTAACAGCCAGACGAGTCCAGGCTGGAAAATACAGTCGGAAGCCTGGTTTATTCTCGGCTACATTCAGTACAAGCGTCGCGCCTATGCCAGTAGCATTGCATCGTTAAAAAACGCTATTGCCAAAAATCCCTGGCAGGCTAGCAGAATGCACTACTGCCTACAGTATGCTTACCGTCAGCAGGCATTGCAGCTCAACAATCCATTGGAGATGCTCCGAAACGGAGTACTGGCGGTGGTTCATCTGCTATTGGCGGGTGTACAGCTTCCGCTGGAAACCGAGCGCATGAGTTTGTCCCAGGCCACCCAGTTGGTAACCGGTGTGTTGGGTGTGCTTGTCAAAGAATTACTCGGCGACGAGGACGGAGCGCTTTCTACCACCTACAAGTTATACCAGCGCTTTCCAGGTTTTTCGCCCTTAATGAATATGCTGGCCTCCTACTATCAGGAGCGCAGCCGGACGCAGGACGCGCTGTTCTGGTACCGCAAAGCGTCGGAACGCGACCCGTTGAACGAAGACGCCTTGTTTAACCTGGGCAAACTCTACGAGTCTGAAAATCAGCCCGATTTGGCCATTCAGTCCTACTTGATGACGCTGAGCCTTCGCCCGGATGATCCCGGTGTGCTGTGCCAGTTGGGCAACGTGTTTTACACGGTGAAGGATTACGAGCAGGCGGCCTCTTGCTACAAGGCATCGTTGTTTCTCAGCCGAGACCCGGAGTGGCGGGCAACGATGGCTCAAAGTCTGGCGGATCTCTACCAGCAGCATTTAAACCAGCCGGTTGCCGCCCAAATGGCGCTAATGATGGCTATTCAGCAAAAGCCCGATGCCGTGGATCACTTTGTGCAACTGGGCGTGCTCAATTACGAATCGAACGATCTGCCCAACGCGCGCCGCGTTTGCGAAAAAGCGCTAACAGTGAGCCCTAAAAACCCGCAATTACACTCGCACCTGGGCTATTTGCACTGGACACATGGCCACATTGAAAAAGCAGTTCAGTTCTATCAAAAGGCCATTGCGCTGGATCCCAGCTACGACATTGCGCACAACAACCTCGGGGTCATCTATCTGGACAATTTGGGCCAGCTCACCAACGCCCTGGAACATTTAGAAAAGGCCACGGAGCTGAACAACACCTACGCACTGGCGTTTTTCAACCTGGGCCGGGCGCACAACTTTTTGGGCAACAAGCTGGAAGCCGCTGCCTACTACCAGCGAGCCAGAGAGCTGAATGAAATTACCCGCGAACTGGATAACGACGATCTGGTGGCCCGCATCCAAAATCTGTTCAACGCAGGTGGTTCGGATTAGTGGATATCGCATGTTAATGGGTATCGCTGCGCCATACGGTAAGAGACGTTGTGACCCGACCCCTTCGTGATCGTTTGAATTGACTTTGCAAACACCGGCTCCGTGGATGGGATACTGAATCCGACCCGGAAGCCGGTGTTGCTGTTGGAAGGCTGCTTTAAGCCGACTTGTCTCCCCTGGGCTTTATGCTACACTGTTGCCCACAAACAATCCTGATGCACAGCAGGGTTGCCAACGCCTGGAAGTGAGCCGAATGGTTAGGGAGCCGCCTCGAAAGCGGTCGCCCCGCAAGGGGTTGCAGGTTCGAATCCTGTCACTTCCGCCAGATTTTAACACCCTGCCGCCTCTCTGTTATAATCAAAGCCCAGTGGTTTCAATCGCTGTTTTAACAAGGGATATGCCGGATTAGAGAGGTGTGGGTTTTATGCAACAGCAAAAGCCGGGTCGTGGCCACCACGGATGGAGTAAACGATACGACGACGCGTCAGCCTGTCGGGTCTCTGGTTTTGCTTATGGTTTGCTGGGGCTTGTATTGGCAGCAAGTTTACTGAGCCTTACGGCCTGCGCACCTCCCCCTTCTCAAAAACACGGCACGGAAAGCACGACTGCTGGCGGTCGAGAGATTATTCCGGTTGCTCACAAGGCCTTTGAGCCATACGTGCCCATTGCCAAAGGCAACCGCGAGCTGCTGGAGGCCCAGTTTGAGCCAGGCCATGCGGGCGGAACCTTTTACGCCGTGGAGCTGGGAGATGGCCCTAAAACGTTTAATACCTGGGCCGCTTACGATGCCACATCCAGCAGTGTGGGAGAGATGCTACTGGCTGGCCTGGTGGATACCAACGCCTACACGGGCGAGCCTCAGCCCTATCTGGCCAAGTCTGTAGAAGTGTTGCCGGACCGTAAAACCTACCGCGTCACGCTTCGGCGTGGGCTTACATGGTCCGATGGACACCCCTTGACGGCCGATGATGTGGTGTTTACCTGGAAAGACATTATCGGCGCAGGTTTGGGAAACCCCAGCTCTCGCGATGTGGTGTCGGTCAACGGCCAGTTTCCGCAAATTCGTAAGCTGGATGCGCAGACGGTAGAGTTTAAAACGGCAGCGCCTTTTTCGCCGTTTTTACGGAATTTGAGTTCGCCCATTGCGCCAAAACATAAGCTGGAAAAAGTGGTTCGCCAGGGAGATAAAGCCTTTAGTGCTGCCTGGAGTAGCCAAGAGGCAGCCCAAAACCCCGAGCGCTTTGTTTCCTGCGGTCGCTGGATTTTAGAGCGCTACGACCCGGTTCAGCAGCGCATTGTCTACAAGAAGAACCCCCACTTCTTTATGGTGGATAAAAAAGGACAGTCCTTGCCGTACCTCCAGCAGTACGTGGTCAGTTTTGTTAAAGATCTCAACAACCTGCAACTCCAGTTTGAGCAGGGTAAAACCGATGTGTACAGTGTGCCTGCCCGTTATGTTAGCCGGGTGCGGCAACTGAAGGCTCCCGATTTTCGCTTGTACGACCTTGGGGCCGATAACAGCACGCTGTTTTTGGCCTTTAACCTAAACCCGAGAAAAGACCCCGCCAGCGGCAAGCCGTTTGTGGCGTCGCCTCAGGCAGAGTGGTTTCAAAATGTGCACTTTCGTCGGGCCATTGACTGGGCCATTAACCGCGAGCAGATGATCGCCAACATTTTAGAAGGCATTGGCAAGCCGCTGTTTACCCCAATGGGTCTTACGTCTATTTATCTAAACCAGTCGGTGGCCCAAGGCCACCCCAGGGATTTGGAAAAGGCCAAGGTGTTGCTAAAAGAGGGCGGTTTTGGCTGGAACGCCAAAAAGCAACTCGTGGATGCGTCAGGCCATCCGGTTAGTTTTACGCTGTATACCAATACGGGCAACGATCAACGCGAGGCCACCGGGGTGGCCATTCAGCAAGATCTGGCGGATCTGGGCATTCAGGTCAACTTTAAGCCGATGGAGTTTAACGTGCTGATTAACAAGATGAATAACAAGGACTGGGAGGCCATTATTATGGGCCTTACCGGCAGCCCGTTGGAGCCCAACAGCGGGGCCAATATTTGGAAGAGCGACGGAGCCCTGCACCTGTTTAACCAGCGAGAGGTTAAAAGCAGTGGCGCGGTAAACCTGTCGGACCGGACCCCCTGGGAGCGGGAAATTGACGAACTGTACAACGAGGCGGTGAAGGTGTTTAAAACCGAGGAGCGCAAACCCTACTACGACCGCTTCCAGCAAATTGTGGCCGACGAACTGCCGATGATCCACCTTTACGCGCCGCAGCGGATACACGCAGTGAGTGCGCGGCTTAAAAATGTGGACCCCACCCAACTGGGCGGCGCAACCCACAACCTGGAGGCCCTGTGGGTGAGTAGCCCGCAAAGTGGCGCTCAAGCGATGGATAAAGGTTAGGTCTTGCTTGCCTTCAAAGGCTCAGCGTGGTGAATTCCATGGCCTTGGGCTTACTGTGGTGTTGGCTGTTTAGCAGCCACAACCGCTTTGGTTGCTACTACCGCCTGCGCCAGAAAACCGGAGCCCACCGCCACAACTGCAGCGCGTTGTAAATTGGTCCACAGAACCTGCGCCATAGCCCAAGATCGCTTTGGCGCTTGGCTGCTCTGTTTTTCCTTGTAAGGAGGCAGACGAATGAATGGGCTGGTTGTAAGCGCCTGCATTGCCAGAATAATTGCCTGAAAAACGAATGTTGCTCATCGAATGGTGATTTCCTTTAGGCGTCGCTGATGATAAACCTTGGATTCGAGTTCCCCTTAATTCCAGGGGGCGTTGTGCTCACAACGGCAGGAGAGCATTCGCCCCACACCGTTAAACCGGATGAGATCTTGGCAAACCGGGCAACGGCGCTGAAAACTATCCATTTCGTAGGGATTTCCTTCGTTCACGCTTACAAAGGGTCTTGCCGGCCCGTTGCGGTCCACAAGGAACAGCACCCCTTGCACGGCGGCGGGGTTGGCGGCGGTTTGTAACTGAAATGGATTAACAGCCATCGCGTGGTCCCTCAACGTATGCGTCCCTCAACAGAAAATGCTTGTTGCCTGTGGCCTTCGTGCCCTCAGGCGTTTTGACGGGCCTGGTCGGATTTCGGTGTCGCAAACCGAGAAGTGCTATTGAACCGCTTGCCGTTGGATTAAATCTCAATTCTTGTAACCTAGTAAAACCACTGAAGGTTTTTTTGTGCGCACATTTTTACCTAAGCCGCAACCGGGTGGCCAGTAACCGCGTCTATCGCCTCTTTTACAAACACGGGTTGGCCAGGCAGTTGGAAGTTTGTTGAAAATCGGCCATAATTTCCAAATAGCGGTTACGCCCCTGCGGGCCTTGCCCCACACACACTGGAGGAAATACAACTTTGGACGGCCTTGGCGCCAACCCCAACCCATCCACAAACACGTGGAACCTGCCGGGAACCAAGCCGGGTGGGAGCGTGGGTGCTGGAGCCCCTTCCAGTGGGGTTTCAAGTACTTCCCAGGCGGGGCTACCGGCGGCAATGGGGGGTATGGCGGCGTCGGTGGCCAACAGCATTATCCGGCTAGAAGTGCTGAGTCGGCTGATTATGCAAACCAATCAGCTCAATCCGCAAGAAATGGGCCAGTTTATGCGGGGGCTGCTAAAGCTGCCCCAGGATCTGCCGCAGGCGATGAAGGAGTTGGCCACACAGGCCCCCAAAGGCTTGCAACAACAGCTCGATCAAGAAGGGCTGGAAACGCTGGCCGAAACAGACCTGCCCTTAAAAGACGTACAACAGTTTTTAACGGAAAAGCTGGACCAGAGCCAAACCCGGTTGATGCAACTGATGAAAAGCCAACAACTGGGGCAACTTTCTGCCGGGGGGGCCAACATGGGAGAGATGCTGCAACTGCTTTCTCAGGTGAGTCAAAGCGTTCAGCAATCTCCGCAAGAGGCGCTGCATACCTTAATGCTGCTATACCTGCCTTGGTACCCTTTGCAGCCCCCGCAAGATCTGGAAATTCAAGTAGGGGGTGGCGGTGAAGACGAGGACGCTGAAAGCGGTGGGGGCAGTCCCTCCGTGTTGCACGTTTACCTGGAAACCTATGGGCTGGGACGGGTAAAAGCTGTTTTTTCCATGCCGGAAGCCCGCCAGGTAGAAGTGGTTGTAACCCATGAGCCCGTTTTGATTCCGCTGCAGCCAGCCCTGCTGGAGCTGATGACCCAGGGCCTGGCGGAACACGGGCTGATGCCGCCTACTTTTTCCTGGCAATGCCAAGGGGGCAGTGCAGCTGCGGCCAATGGAAAGCAGACAGCCGATACGCTCCAAGCCCAAGGCGGGGCTGCCCGTGGTTTAACAGAGACTCGTGAGGCCAATACGGTGGAGCCCAAGGAAAGTAAAGCCCCGGAAGCGAGCCAAGCAACTGGAACCCAGTCTTCCGCCCCTCCCACGGATCCCAGAAAGTTGACCCTCGTTCCCGGCGAAGGGGTTCCGGTGCTCGTGGTGCAGTCGGCCTATCTGTTTTCTCGCGTGCTTTTTGAACTGGATGATCGCCATACGTTACTCAGTCATCGAAAACAGCGCCTATCCTCCTAAGGACGGTTAAAACGAGCGGTTCGTTTGCTATGTGTGCTTTTTTTGCAAAAGCCACACATTATGATATTGTTGTGACAGTGACGCGTGCGACGATGCGGGCCAGACCTCCGGGCAAACTTTTCTGGTCAAGTTTCATACGGGCCAAGTTTCCTTACGTCTTAGGTTTCGTACAGGCGCCTTCTGCCACTTTGCAAAACGAACGACACGCCCGAAGGGGTTATCTGTCAACGATTGGCCGTCAAGTAGTAGTGGCTTCGCCGTCCCAAGCGGAACTATCTGAAGCACACAACAGTCTAGTGGGTATACCCCCCCCTATAGCATTCTGGTTAGAGTGTCCAACTGAAATGAACGTTCCAGAGAAACAGAGGAGATCGTCGAGGGCTCATTTGAACGAACAAAGCAACACGGGCTTTATGCTGTGGATGTTGCGCCGTTTTGGTCGATTTATTTCTATTTTTGTCGTAGATTGTTCCTGGTTGCTAGGCACACACGGTAGGGCAACTAACTAGCGTCTTTCCGCTTGTGCGTGGATCCGAACAATGCTCGTTTCTGGTTTCAGCTTTGAACAAATACGCAGGGTTTAACTATGAGTGGTGTTCCTCCGCAACTCAACAAGGGCTCGTTCTACAATTTGATTTGTACGGGCGGGTTTAATCGGTCTCAGTTTGATGAAGCGTCTCAAGATCATCGTATTCAGACGCGTCGGGTGCAGGACTATCAGACGGGCTTGGCGTTTCGTCAGCAACAGCAGGATACGGCGGCGCTATCGGAAAAATCGCAATTTTCCGACCGTTTGCTTCGCCAACTACCCGAACCGATTGCCAATTTTTTAACTCGCACGCTGCCAACACTCTGGCTTACGTTTTCCTGGCTTCAGGGTGGCCGAGAGGCCGAGCGCTCCTCTGCGGCCATGGGCAGGCTGGATACGATGAACAGCCAGAAAACAGTAGACCCGTTCCAGCGAACAGAGGCGCAGGCCTCGTTGTTTGATAAGGTGTTTACGCTGTTTTTTGGCTCTCGGCGAGACATCCGGGGCCGAAAAATTGATGTGGAAGACGAAATTCAGCGGAATCAAAACGATTTTCCCATTCAGCTTCAGTCGTCTCTTCAAAAAATCCAGGAGCCTGCTGGAGCTTCCGGTGGGGCTGGGGCTTAGAGAGTTTTTGGTTGCACACGCAAGGGGGCGCGGGTCGGCTTATCTTTTCTTATTCTTTCCAAGGGAAGGCCGCTACCAGGAAAGAAGAAAAAAACAGAGAGACCCAGAACCACTGCGCTTTAAAACGGTTACCCCAAAACCGTTACTCCGCAGCAAAACCGATGTTTTGGTAAAAACAAACGCGGCTCACCCCAGCGGGTGATTTCCTTGTGTACTGTGTTTATTGCCCTCAAGTCCCCCGGCCTTTACCCGATAGCTGTTGTATCAGGGATGCCGCACTCACCGAAGGATAACCCTCAGGGGTGATGGCATCCTAAGATAAAAAATATATATTAAAGATACGACGACGGCAAGCAATGACAAAGGGGAAACAGCACAATGCTCAAACATTATATTCGACTCAAGACAAAAGGTCAGTCCTTGGCAGAATATGGTTTGATTCTGGCTTTGGTCGCAGTCTTCTGTATTATCGCGCTTCAAACCCTGGGTACGAACATCAGTGCCGCGCTGGAATTCTTGGCTTCCGAAATTAGTGGCGCCATTATGGGTGCCTAGTCCTCTATTCGTTTCTTAACGCTCGCGTCACGAAGGGCAAGTTGCACGGTTCAAGTTGCACATTGATGTTAAAAGTCCTTTCAACGTTCTTTGCGCAACCTTACTCAGTAAGGATTCCAATCAATCATTTCCTTCGTAAAAGCAACCGAGCATTTCATCAATCTTAGGCCGGACACTGTTAGAGTGATCCGGCTTTTTAATTGCAAAATAGCACTCTGGGCCTGTCAGAGAAACTATCTTGCCGCAGGAAACGGCTGTGTTCCGCCTTTGGGAGAAAACAATGGTAAATCGTTCCTGGATGTAGTAGTATCAGTTCACTTTCTCCTCACAATGCCACGCGGCTTGTTTGCCAACAACGCTGCTTAAAATAATGAGACCACACAACGTAAGGAACGTTTGGCTATGTTTTTTAACCCATCGGTTCGTAATATTTCCGCGTCTTACTCCCCGCAGGTTCGTTTCTCAGCGGGCGAAACCGATCAGACGATTGCCGCCCTCAATGCCTTACTCAAAGGTGGTGGGAAGGGTTCGGTGGATGTTGTTCAGGGCAATCCCTCCCCCACGCAGGATTCCGTGCACATTACCACCAACCAGGATGGCCAGGTGAATGGTGTGACCTGGAGTCATACGAAAGACACTCAAGGTATACAAACTGTGCGCGATGTAAAGCCAGAAGAGGGTCAAGGTCTTAAAAAATTGTTTTAGCCGCCGTTAGGATTTTATACCCCTATGAACACAGATGTTTCCAAGCTCCAGGCCACACCAGAGTATGAGCGCCTGGGCCTTGCCTTGGGGCGGGTGGTTAGCGGGGTGTATGTGGTTACGGCTGCATCCAACGGCCAACAGGCCGGTATGATTGCCTCTTGGATTCAGCAGGTGGGGTTTGAGCCCCCGATGATCTCGATGGCAATTCGCCCGGATCGTCCGCTGTATGCGCTATTGCAGCAGAGCGGTCGGTTTGTTGTGCATGTGGTGGCAAAAAGTAATACCGAGTTGATGAAAGCCTTTGGCAAGGCAACGGATGAGCCGTTTACCAGCCTGAACGTTCAAGAAACGGCCTACGGACCTCTTTTAACCGATGCCGTGGCCGCTTTGAGTTGTCAGGTGCTGGAAGTGGTCTCTCCTGCTCAAGGCGATCATCACCTGGTGTTGGCCACCGTGGCGGAAGGGCATCCGCTAAACCATTCACAGCTCGAACCGATGGTTCATCTCCGGGCCTCGGGCTTTCATTACTAAGGCCTGTAGCCTGTAGCAGCGTGCGTATCCATCTCCACCGCTTTGGGGCACTACCCCCCACGGAGGGCGGCTACCAGGGCTTGCATATGGGCCGGTCGGTAGGTACACAAATCAATCCACCGGAGCTTCTGTTGCCACAGGGCGGGAACCATCGCCTCCGTTCGATCCGCCGGATACCCCACCGAAACGATGAACCACTGCTGGGCCATTTGGGCCAACGTTTGGTTGGCGTATAGCGCGCGTAATACCTCTTGCCCCTGATGTGGCAGCCAGGTAACCACCATGCCTTGGCTAACGCCCGCTGTGGCCAGTTGATCGAATGTTTCGGCCCAGCCTGGAGGCACTGAAGACTCTGGAGAGGCTGGAGCGCTTGGCGTTGCTTGACTTGCGCTGTGGTACACGAGGTTACAGGCCAACGACCAGCCAGCCGCCACCAACAGCTCGTTTAATTCGGGAGAGCTGCCCACATCAAAGCGGTAGTTGCTAAGGTGCGCCCGATCCGGGTGAATGAGCGCCAGGGGCTGATGGGGATCCAGTTGGATGGAAGTGCCCGGTTCATCTACAAGCGCTCGAACCAGCGTGTCTGCGAGCGTATTTGCCTGGGTGTTTCGGGCGGATGGGTCGGAGAGCCAGTGGGGAAGTTTTTTCTGCTGTGGAATGGAGACCGCAGGCGCTGCCGGAACTTTTTGGGGGAGTAGTCCAAAGGCTTGCTTTAAGGCGAAAATTCGCATCAGGCTTTCTTCGTGGGCCACACGGTCCAAACGCCCCTCTTCCAGGGCGTGGGTCAGCGCTTCTAGTACTTGCCATTCGGCCTGGCTGGCCTGGCGGTACAATAGCATATCCATTCCGGCGGCCACGGATTGAAGCGCCACGCTGACCGGATCGCCAAACTGGGTAATGGCTCCCATACAGAGATCATCCGTAACCACAACGCCCTGAAACCCGCAACGACCACGAAGCAACCCTTGCAAAATCTTTGGAGAGAGACTGGCGGGCAAGTGGGGCTCCTCGTCGGCTTGTAAGGCAGGGTAAGTTCCGTGAGACACCAACACCACCGGGGCACCGGCCGCGATGGCCTGCTGGAAGGGCCACAGTTCTTCTTCCGTAAACAGCAGCGTGGGTAACGATTCGTGGGAGTCCACCGTGCCGTTGCCATGGCCGGGAAAATGCTTGATAACAGGAATGACGTTGCCCGCCTGGTGCGCTTGCAACGCCACTTGGCCTAAACTCCACACCGTTTGGGCGGTGCTGCCAAAGGCCCGCACGCCAATAATCGGGTTGTTCGGGTTGAGGTTCACATCCAGCGTGGGGGCGTAGTTTAAGTTAAAGCCCAAGGCGGCTAAGCCTTCCGCCAGGGTTTGGTAGACCTGTTGCGCATAGGGCTTGGGTTGAGGATGTTGGGCAATGGCAAGCGGTGTGGGCAACGAAGGAAATAGCGTGTGCGCCAGCCGTTCCACCTGGCCGCCCTCTTGGTCTAACGATAAAAACGGCCTGGGGAACCGCTCAGGAATATCTTGCGCGACACGGAACAACAGCTCCTGAACCACCTTGGGGTCTTGTTGTTGTTCAGCCAGGGCAAAATTGTGCCGAAAAAATATCACCCCGCCGAGCCCCAGAGAGAAAAAGCGTTCAATCTCTGGCCCTGGCCTACAGCCATCGAAGCCCAAAATCAGGCGTTGCGCCACTTGTTCCTGAAGGGAGAGCGTTTGCCAGTGCTGTGCAAGGGCTGGGTGTTGCTGTGGATACTGTGGCAACGGGCTACTTCTCCCCGCGCAGTAAGGATAATGCGGGCTGAAATACGGGTGGAATGGCGTACGGGTACACCTCCACCTGATCCCAGACCTTGCCCTGAACGTAAGGTTCCTCTGCCAGCCAGGCCTCTACCGCAGCCCGATCCGGGAATTCCACCACCAGCATAGAGCCCATCATTTGGTTGTGCTTGCTCAGCAGGGCGCCGCCCAGTAGGCCGTTGCCACTGTTTTTTAGCGCTTCCACCCGCTGAAGGTGCGCCTCGCGGTACTGTTGCCGTCGTTGCAGGGCTTCCGGGTCTTTTGCATCTTTACCAATGATGACAAATTGCATGGCGATGGGGGTCCTTGGTTCAAACGGTTAACAAAAAATGTGTGTTCAACAAGAGCAATCGGCTGGTTTTGGCCTGCTATTTTCCAACACAAAAACGACTAAACACTTCATCCAACACAGATTCGGTGGTGTCAATCCCCAGCAGTTTATCCAGGTGATAGAGCGCGTCACTGAGCGGAACGGTCACCAGATCAATGGGATGAGACGGCGTGTTCAGCGTCTCTGTGGCCAACTGCAAACAGTCTTCAATGGCGTTTAGGCCTTGGGTTTGCCGATGATTAAGCGAAATGGCCAACGCCTGCTGATCGTGGGCTGTGGGGGCGTGAGTTTGCAGGCATGCGCCTAACCATTCCAGCAGTTTCGGTATGCCATGGCCGGTTTGTGCAGATATGGCCAGTAGATCGGCCCATCGATCCGGGGGAAGCAATGTTGGTAGTGTCTTTCCAGGTGCCAGCGTATCGATTTTGTTGACGACGATTAGCGTGGGAACTTGAGGCGGCAGTCGCTCCAGCATGGCAAGTTCTTCCTCGGGCAAGCCGGGGCTGTTGCTGCGAAAAACCTCGCTGGCCTCCAGCAGGTACAGGATAGCGTCTGCGGTTTCGCTTGCCTGCCAGGTGCGTTCAATGCCCAACACTTCCACCCGGTTTTCCGTTTCCCGAATGCCAGCCGTATCCATCAGCGTAATGGGAATGCCTTCCAGTACCAGGGTTTCGCTCAGTAAATCCCGGGTGGTTCCGGCAATTTCGGTTACAATGGCGCGGTTGTTGGCCAATAGCCGGTTAAACAAGGAGGATTTCCCGGCGTTGGGCGGCCCTAAAATCACCACCTTAAAGCCTTCGCGCGCCATACGGTTGTGCTTGGCGCTTTGGACCATGGCCTGAACCTGAGTTTGCAGTGCTTGCAGTTGCGTGTGGAGATCTTGGCGGTTGGGTTCGTCCACCTCGTCGGGAAAGTCAACGCTGGCCACAATCGGCGCCTGAACCTGCAGCAGTGCGTCTCGGATGGTTTCCAGGTAGTGGCCCAACGTTCGGCTTTTGAGGTTTTGGCTGGCCAGCATCAACAGGCGTTCGCCTTGGGCCTGGATCATGTCCAGCACGGATTCGGCCTGGGTCAAATCCAGCTTGCCATTGAGAAAAGCCCGTTTTGTAAACGCGCCGGGTTCGGCCGGGGTGGCGCCTGCGCGGTAGCATAAATCCAAAATGTATTGGGTCAGGTATTCTCCGCCATGGCAGTGAATTTCAATAACGTCTTCGCCCGTAAAGCTGGCAGGAGCCTGAAACGGCAGTATGAGCACTTCATCCACGGCTGGGGGAGGATCGGCAGGGTGGGCTGATCGGTGGGTCGATCGGTCTAAAATCCAGCCATGGCAAACCTGCCCGGCTTTAAACTGGCTGGCTGGCCTGGAGAATAACTGCTCGGCAATGGGCCAAGCCTCCGGGCCACTGAGCCGAATGATGGCAACCCCCGCACTGCCGCGTGCCGTGGCCAGTGCGGCAATGGTGGTCGTTTCCGTGGGCGGTTGTGGGGGCGGTGCTGTTGCGGGGTTCAAGGAAGTTACCCAATGCCTCGTCTCGTTCAACGTTGCGCGTTAGCTGAAGGCAGAAACTTTCTCTGTTCTGATGCGCTGGGTCGCACTGTATATTTTATTGTCTCTATTGTGTCACAACGGCTGTGGTAATTTAATATCACCCTCATTTTTTTGTACACGTTATTGGCGATGCTGATTGTCGTTCTCGTGCATTTGAGTTTGGATCTTGTTCTCCAACGCCTGTGTTACCTCCTGCGTTGATGCCACACCTCAATGGCTAAGCAAACATACTGACAAGGAGTTTCTCCCAATGATAAAAGTGCCGTTGCGCCCTGTTTTTCCGCCCATTCGCCCCCACTTTTGCGGGACCGTTGCCGCCGTGCCCAACCAAATGGCGACAGACACCCAAACCTTTTTAACCGAGTGGATGCAGACGCAGTTAAACCCGGCGGCCAAGGTGGATGGCCGAGACTACGCCACCCTGGATGGCTTGCAGTACCGGGTGGTGTTTGAGGCGGATACCCTGGCCGGTGAAACCCAGCAAACGCCTTACCTTCAGGCTCGGTTGTATACGGGCCCGCAACAGGATGACTGCCAGTTTATACGCCAGGAGGCGGGCCGTAGTAAGCCCAACCTGTTTAAAGCCGATGAGTCCTTGCCGGAGTTTACCCACCGGGTGTTGCAGCAGGCGCAGCGGCAGGCCAACCCCATGTTTTGGCGCAGCGTGTTGGATAGTTTGGCGCAGGCAGGGCAACTCTTTTCTCCGCCGAGAGGTTAGTGTTTGCCGAGAAGTTAGCCTGCATTCCCCGTTAACGCGCGTCGTCTGCCGGATCCATCTCGTTGGCAATGTGTTGCGCGACCAAAAACCGAAACATTTGGTGTTGGGTCCACAGTCGGCTATAGGGGTGTTCTTCTCCCAGTAAAACCCGAAGCGCATCGGCTTTGTACAGGGCGTCAACGGTCATCCAGTGCAGCATCGGGCGGCGTTGTTCGGGCTCACTCCATAGTTTATCCAGTGTGGTTTGCGGGCTTGGGCCGTTCGCCTCAGAGAGCTTTCGGTAAAGGTACAGCCGGATAATCTCGCAAAACACCTCGTGCGTACACAGCCGCTGGTGGTATAAAAAATCGTCCTGAAACAGTGGCCGCGCTTGCTGAATGCACCAATCGGCCAGCCCATCAATGGTGGGATGGGTTGGCGGAACAAAACCAACAGGAAGTGCATTGGCCGCCCGAAGACTGGCCGCATCGATCTGCTTTTTGCCGCATTCGAGGCGGTTGGCCTGTGGGTTTACTTTTAAGTCCACCACCAGCAGCCTGGCCAGCCCATCGTTGCTAAAGCCAAACAGCAGCGCCCCTTGGGCGGCTTTGGGCAAACGAGATTTAAAAAAGGTCATCAGCTCCTCAACGTCTGTTAGTTTGGCAAATGGCCGTGGAGAAACCACCCGGTTGAACGACTGCTGCAACAGAAACAGGCGTTCGGCCAAGGGAGATAGGGGTTGAGAAGCAGTTTGAGCAGCGTCTCGCAAAAGCACCTGATCCATCATAGCAATTATTATGCGCGCTGGGGCTATTGTAGGGCAAGGGCTTGGCGTGCTACCGGGCAGATCATGACATATGTGAAGAATTTTCAACACAAGGGCGCAATTCCTGGCGGCCCATGGTGTTTTTGCTAACGGACCATGATTCAATACCGACAAGTCTGTTTGGGTTTGGCAGCTTGGCTGGCGTTTTCTGTTGCTATGTTGCTTACACGGCAGTGCCTCTGAGCCATGAGTGACGGGCTGTGAGTGACGGACTGTCTCTAGTGCTCTCTCTCTACGCTCCTGATTCCTGGCTGTTCCACACGTTAAATCACCCGCTCAAACCACCACCAATGCGCTCTAGGAAGGGTTGTGCCACATGGGCTCCTGGCTCCCGATGGGGAACTTGCACGACACACAAAAATGGACTCCCCCGGCGGCCGCTCGCTTTGGGAGCTACCAGGTGCAGCCTGTTGGCGAAGATACGGCGCAAGTTCGCCTGACGCTGCCAGGCCAGCAAAGCGCCCAGCGTGTGGTGGCCGAAGTGTATTCCGCCCGGCTGGACCCGGCTACGGGAAAACCCATCATCACCACGCAGCAGCCCCATCGTCTGGAAATGCAGCGAACGGGCTTGGGTTGGAGCGCTTCTGCCGATGAAGTTACGCTCCACGCCAAGGACCGGCAGGCTTTGTACTACCGATTTTTAGTCGAAAAGAACGGGCAAACGCACTTTCTGACCGACCTGCTCCAAACGGATACAATCCAGGGCCAACCGTTTGGGCTGATTCATCCCGATGAGGCGCGTGGACCTGCCTACCTGGGGCCTATTTTAGATCTGTTTCAAGATTCGTTGCTGCCGTTAAACGAGACCGCACCGGCCAACTTGCCGAAACAGTTGGCGCAAACCACGCCGCATCAGCGTTACCGAGATCACTTTAACCGCTTTTCGCTTCAGTCCCCCGGCTTGGCAGAACAAGCCCTGCGGGAAGACGTATTGCCCTACATGGTGCGCCAGGGTTATGGCGCGTTGATGTTGCGGCCCATTATTGGCGGAGACTTCCAAACCTCACACGGCTATGCCACGTCGGATCCAGGTTTGTTGAACAACACGTTTGCCAGTAAATCCAGCCTCAAGCACTACCTGCAAGATTCTCTGGGCACGGGCGTGCAAATGGTTTGGGATGGCGCCTTTGTCAACCAGGGCCTTAATGGCTTGCAGTACTGGAGTATTTTACAGCACGGCCAGGCCGCCCACGACTATTTAGACTGGTTTATGCACGGCGGTTTTCAAAAAACGCCAGGGGCCAGGGCCTACCCGGAATATTTTCATGAAAACCCGGTGAAGATCGGCATTTTTCCGGTGGTGAACGATCCGCAGACACGCCAACCGGTACGAAACGATGAGGCGATTGGTATTCGACTGATCAATCCTCCAGGGCAGCCAGATTATGACCCCAAGCGCCCGTGTTTTGTGGAAACGTACCCGGCGCGGCTGCAAAATCCAGATGGCACGCCGACGAGCTACCCCGAACAGCTTCGCGCCAGTTCGGATGCCGTGCCTGTTAAGCGCTTTGAGGTGCGCCCGGAAGAAATTCGCCAGAAACTAAAGCTGCTGGGCTCGTCTGCTTCGGTTGTCAATCTGTACGGTCGTCGCGCGTTGGCGTTTGACGCGCAGCACCATTCCGGCACGCAGGGTTGGACACACTCGCTCAATACGCTGAGTCGTTGGTCTACGTTTCAACTGGTCACGCCGTTTGAGCGGAATTCTCCCTACGAGTGGGACGGCCAGATTGATGTGGTGAAAATGAACATTGAAAATCCGCAGGTGCAACAGTACGTGCGAGATTCGATGCAGTACTGGACGCGGTTTGTGCGCAATGCGTATGTGGAATCCGTGGCGGCGGCCCTGAGCCAGGTGCCAGTGCCTTCTGATCTTAAAGACGCAGCACAGCTCAGCCAGTGGGTGAACCACATTCAACGCACCGAACGGGGGCTCAATGGTGCGCCGGGGACAGAATCTTCCTTGGAGTCGCATTCGGTATTGCCACCTGTTCGTCAGGCGTTTACTGCGTTTGAAAACCCAGAGGCCATTGCCAGACAGTTCCAAAGTCTGGCTCAGCGGGTGGATCTTCAGCCGGTGCCAGAAAAACAGATGACGCATCGGTTGGCGCAAACCGTTTTAACGGAATATCCACTGGTGGCCTTGCCGCTGCGCGATGGGGATTTTCCGGTGCCGTTCAAAGCGACGCTCACCTACCCCACGTTGGCCACGGATCTTCGTTGGGGAGAGGGCTGGCTGACTGGGGCCAGAAGAACGCTGGCCACGGTGGGCTCGATACTCACCACCCCCATTAAGGGAACGGGCCTTTACCGGGCGCTGCATTCTCTTTCGGCGAGGGTGCCGGGCTTGCGTCCGTATGAGAGTATTTTGACCGACACGTTGCAGCAGCTTACAGCGCGTTTGCCCGAAGATATTCGTCCGTCGCTTCGCTCGCCTTTGGTGCAGTCTGTGGTGACGGGTGAATTTGCCGAGGCGTTGATGCTGCGACTGCTAACCGGTGTGGATCCACTGGCGGACCAGACTGCCACGCCCGACACGTTGCTCGATGGGCTATATAAAACCCTGCCGGATGCGCTGCTAAAAGCCGATCCGCAATCGGGCGCGAAAATGATGGTAGGTTTCCTAAAGCAGCGCCTGGCTGATTTACAGCCCAAAGATCTGGATCAACTGGCCGTCGATCTCCAAGCGCTGTTGACCGGTAGTCGCGAGGCTGACCCAAGCAGTCGTCGTTACCGCCTAACGCACGAGAATACGCTGATGGCGTTGGCTGCGGTTCAAAGTCGTCGCTTGGGGCTACACTGGCGTTTGGATGCAGCCAAGGATTTTGGCGATATCGACACCCATCGGAACCGGGTGGGGCGCGATATGCAGACGGCCTTCCCCAAGCTGTTTAACGATGTGTTCAAGTTGTGGTCTCACGTATTGGGTGGCGTGCAGGACGTGTTTCCCCAAGGCAGCGTGATTGCCGAAATGACCCTGCTACCTGATTTGGCCAAGGGCGATATGCCTGCCGTGGGCGATACGCTGCGTCAGTTTTTCCGTGGGCTGTTTACCGGCCAGCCGTTTTACGACTTTTACAACCGCTATGTGCGCGTGGTGCATGAGGGAGATCGCCCGGATGACCGTGGAGAAACCCAAATGACGCCTGCTGCGGCCATGAACGATTTTTACAACGGCAGTCGTATTCTGGATTTCCGAAGCACGTTGGGTGGCCAAGTGTTTGCCGCCAACCACGACAGCCAGACGATGTCTGACACGATGGCCAAAAATCTGTTTCTGGGCTTTATGGATCAGGAAAAGTACAGCCGTTTGCCGATGGACTGGTTTAACAGCCTGCTGGAGCTGAGAACCAAGCCCATTCTGGCTGAAGAACGCTCCCTGCTATCCCGCACATTAGGGCTCTCTGCCGCTGAATTAGAGGATGCCTTGCTGAAATTGACCTGGATTACCGATCCGGCCGTGTTGGAAGGTCAACCGTCTGGCGAGGGTGCAGCAACCCAACCGGCGTTGGTGACGGATGCCGGTGTGCTGAAATACATGACCGAAACGGGTAAAAAATCCGCCTTTGGCAATGTGCCACTGCCCACCCCGCGGGATGTGAAACGCCGCCTGGTGGAAGAATTGTTCAAAGACGACCGCCTCATTCAACTTCGAGGGTTGGATCCCCAACGGTTTTCGTTCCTCAATCTGTCGTCGTCTGCCGAAGCGGTGGCGCAACAAGCGCTTCGGACCCTCACCACCCCGATGGAGCTTGGACTGCGCCAAAACACGAGCATGATGGACATTCTTCGCGATGCGCAGCATCCGTTCTGGAGCGATGTGCGTCAACAACTGCGCCAGCACGGCGCCGAGGCAGAGTATGAGTCGGTGCATAAAACGCTGTGCCTGACGGGAACCATTGCCAACCGCCTGTTGGAACCCAGTGAGGTCAAGGCGGTCCGTGGAACGTTGAACAACGTTCTGTTTGGCGAGCACTTTCAGTGGAATCGCGTTCTGTCTTCGGTGCCCGCGGCGCAACAAGCAACGTTTCGTCAGCAGTATGAGGTGGCTCTGGCAAGGGCCTTTAACCGCGCCGCTGCCGAAATGGGCCGTCATCTTGGCTTTGAGGAACAGTCGAACCTCAACGAGAATGTACTAAAACACGTTAAAGACTGCTGGCCGGGCACGTTACCACCAGAAGCCACTCTCCAGCCCGTGTTGCAAGAAACGCGCAAGGCGCTGTATGCCAGCGTGTTAATTCCGGTTATGGAGAAAGACCTGCGGGCCATTGCGCTCATGCGGGGCCAGCCGGGGCAGATGTCCTTGTACGGGGCCGATGTTTTGGGCGCCTTAACCGGTGGCGAGCACGATAAGAACGTCACGGTTCAGTGTCGTCAGCTATTGCGCACAGATTGGGCCATTCAGGCGGAACGGCTGGCGGCTGAAGCGGCCCAGGCGGGCGTTCGTTCTACGGATAGGTCAGCGTTTACCCAGTGGCTAGAAACGAAATCGACACAGCCGGGTGCGGTAAGCCTTCTCAAAGAGCAATCTCCAGAATTTGTGGCGTATTTTGTGGAGTATCAGCAACAAATTAAAGCCTTGGTCTCACTGGAACAACAATACCCCGCTTTCAGTAACGGGGTGTTGGTGGATATTCGATCGCCCGAGCTGGAAAAAACGGTGAACGACACGGGCGTCATTCCGTTTGTGAGAGAAAACGGAGACCAACTCCTGGTGTATTTGGTCAATACGGCCAAGCCCACCCCGGCCATGAACAACGGCGATGCCTCACCGGACAATGCGTTTCATCCGACCTGGGAAAACCGCATTGGTGGTGGGCGCTTTTACGCCATGCCACACAGTACGCAGCCGGTTGCCACCCACGTGAAGCTCAATTTGGCGAAACTAGACTTACCCGTGGGTAGCCAGTTTGAGGATGAACAAGGCCGCCTGTATGTGCTCAATGAGGCTCAGGAGCTGGTGGATGCGAGAACGGCCCAGGGGCTGGATGTGCCGGTGTTTCGATTGTTGCGCCTACGACCCTCTCCTCAAACGGTTGCTTCTTCGGCATAATATAGCAGCGTGGTTGTTCTCACCACTGCCGGAACACTTGCTTAGAGACAGTATGCCGAAGGATGCTCTTGCGTTTGCTAAACACGGTGCTGCGTCGATTGTTGGCCGGTTTCCTCACGTTGTGGGTGATCTTAACCATCACGTTTGTACTCATTCGCGTGTTGCCGGGGGGGCCCTTTCAAAACCCAAAGGTGCCGGAATCGGTTCAGCAGGCGTTGGCGGCCAAGTATCACCTGGATGCGCCCGTTTGGGTTCAGTACGGGGCATACATGCAGGGGCTGTTGCAGGGAGATTTGGGTCCGTCGCTCACGGCGGAAAATCGTCGCGTGAATGACCTGGTGGCGGAATCGACAGGCTATTCTGTGCAAATTGGTATTCCGGCAATGCTGCTGGGTAGCCTGCTGGGTGTGGCGTTGGGTGCTTTGGCGGGCCTGACGAGGCTGTCCTGGTTGGATGCGGTGTTGTCCGTGGTGGGAACGGCCAGTTTGGCAATGCCTTCCTTTGTATTTGCAGGGGGCCTGGTATTGGTTTTTGCGCTTGGCCTGCAATGGTTGCCAGCGGCAACCGTACAGACCCCTGGACATTACATTCTGCCAGTGGTTGCGTTATCGCTGTCTCCCTTTGCCTTTTGCTTTGCACTGATCAGAAACACGGTTCGAGAAAACCGTCTCCAGCCGTTTGTTCGGGTTAAGCAGGCGGCTGGCTTGCCCCCGTTGCACATTGCGCTTCGGCATGTGCTGAGAAACTCTCTGCTGCCGCTACTATCCATTCTGGGGCCACTCACCGCGGCCATTGTCACGGGTTCGTTTGCGGTGGAGTATATTTTTGCCGTGCCGGGCCTGGGCAAGCATTTTATTAACGCTGTGGGCAACCGAGACTATACGGTGGTGATGGGCATTACGGTGCTGTATAGCGTGGTGCTGATTGTGCTGAACCTGCTGACCGATCTGTTGATGGGCTGGCTGGATCCGCGGCTGAGGGAGGGCCGTTAGTGTTGGCTGGCAAATGGCTTCTGGAATCGCCCCTCCTGTGCCTGACCAGTGGTTGGTTGTGCCTGGTGCTGTTGGTGGCGCTGTTGGCGCCCATGGTGGGGGTGGATGCAAACCAGATTCATCCGCAGGCGGGCTTGCTGTCGCCGGGGTATTTTCCGTTTGTGTTGGGTACCGATGATTTGGGCCGCGATCTCTTAAGTCGGTTGGCGGTGGGGGCCAGAATTTCGCTGACGATTGGGCTGCTTACGGCGTTGGTTTCCACCGGTTTGGGGGCGGCCTACGGTTTACTGGCCGCGTTGGCAAAAGGTTGGCTAGATGCCCTCTTGATGCGGACGATCGATGTGCTTTACGGCTTGCCTGGCCTGATGGTGGTCATTTTGCTCGGGGTGTTTATGGAGCCCGTGTTTTTGAACCTGGGTACGGTATGGCCCTGGCTTCAGGCGGCGGGCGTGGGCAGAATGATCAGCCTGGTGATGGCGCTGGCGCTGTTTAGCTGGCCAGATACGGCACGCATGGTTCGGGCCCAGGTATTGGCCTTAACGCAGGAAGAGTTTGTGGAGGCGTTTCACAGTTTGGGCGGTTCCGGCTGGCGGCTGGTGTGGTTTCATCTGCTGCCCAACCTCAGTGGGTTGTTGATACTGAGTGCGACGATTACGGTTCCACGCGCCATTTTAACGGAATCGACCCTGAGCTTTATTGGCCTGGGCGTGGATCCGCCCATGAGTAGTTGGGGCACACTGGCCAGCGATGGTTGGCAATTGGTGCGCATGGCCCCGCATTTATTACTGTTGCCCGCAGCCTTTATACTGCTTACCATGTTGGCGCTGCAACTGTTGGGCGATCGGCTTCAGCAGCGATGGCAACCCACCCTGCGGAATCGCGCTTCGGCATAGGGAGTGAACGGGTCAGTGCCATGGCCGGTGAGGCAAATGGTCTATACCAGACCAACCTCAACCAGACCAACCTCAGGGTGTTTGTTGTACGGAAGACTATTATTTTGTGGACGATGATTTTGAGCGTGTGGCCGCCCTGTTTTTACAGGCTTACGTATGCGCCACGGACTGTTTAATTTCTGCAAAGGCGGCCAAGGCGGCATCGCGCGCCTGGAAATGATCCACCATCGGGCTGGGGTAGGTGTTGCCCAAGCGCACCCCCAGGCTGTGCGCCGTAAGTGGAGGAATCTCCCACGGGCGGTGAATTTGCGCGTTGGTCAATGAGGCTAGCTCCGGCACCCAACGCCGTACGTAAATGCCGTTGGGGTCAAATTTTTCGCCTTGTAGTACGGGGTTAAATACCCGAAAGTAGGGGGCGGCGTCTGCGCCGCAGCCAGCCGTCCACTGCCAGCCCAACGTGTTGTTGGCCAGGTCGGCGTCCACCAGGGTATCCCAAAACCATCGGGCGCCTTCCTGCCAGGGTTGCAGTAAATCCTTCACCAAAAAGGAGGCCACAATCATGCGAACCCGGTTGTGCATCCAACCCGTCTGCCACAACTCGCGCATGCCCGCATCCACAATGGGGTAACCGGTTTTTCCCTGCTGCCAGGTGCTTAGGGCTTCCGGGTCCGTTTTCCACGGAAATGCCTCGAACTCTGGGCGAAGGGGACGGTTGGCCGTGTGTGGAAAGAAATACAACAGTTGATGCGCAAATTCGCGCCAGGCAATTTCGCGCAAATAGCACTCGGCAGAGGCTTTGGCCTCTTTGGATAAGAGTGGCAGGCGTTCGGCCACCGCGTACCAAATTTGCCGAGGGCTGATTTCTCCAAAGTGTAAATACGGCGACATTCGGGAAGTGCCCAACCGATCGGGCAGATTTCTCGTGGTTTGGTACGTTCCCATCGTCTGCTCGCAAAATTGGTTGAGCAGGCGATGGCCAGCCGCTTCTCCCACCTGCCAGGTTTGGCGCAGGCCCCCCGCCCAGTCAATGGTGGGCTCTAGCTTCAGCGCCGCTAGGGGTAAACTTTGCGGCCACTGTGCCGGGGCGGCCAATTTGGCCGGTTTGGGCAATGGCGGGCTGGGCTGGTGCTCTCGCTGAATGGTTTTCCAAAACTGGCTGAACACGCGGTAGGGCTCGCCCGCACGGTTCAGTACCTGGCCGGGTTCAAACAAAACATTACACCCAACCGGCACCACCGGCACACCCAGCGAATGTAAGTGCGACTGTACGGCCTGGCCTTGCCGACGGGCGGACGGTTCGTAGCGCCGGTCGGTCAGGACCGCCGTGGCGCCGGTTTCCGCCACTAAGCCCGATAAAACGGTTGCCGCATCGCCGTGGCGAAGGATGAGTTGAGAGCCTACGGAGGTTAAGTCCGCCATAAGACTGGCCAGGCTTTGATGCAGCCACCAACGGGTTGCCCCACCAGGAGCCCACTCGCCTTCGGCTTCAGGATTCCAAATGAATATGGGAATCACCGGTCCACCCCGGTTCAACGCTGCCTCAAGCGCCGGGTTGTCTGAAAGTCGAAGGCACTGGCGTAGCCATAACAGGGTTGGGGCCTGGGTTGAAGAAACCATCGTCATCGAGAAGTAAGCTCCGTAAACAAAATGCAGTGGCTGAGCATACCGGGGCAGACTAAAGACTTGCCGGAAATTTGCTAAACAGTGGCCTCCGAAGGTTGAGGATTGGCCGCTGCGGCGAGTGCAATGGTTCGGAACGCCTCGTGTGCCAGCGGATGTTCCCCAATGGGAGGTAACAGCAACAGCGTAACGTGTGGAAACCGTGTCGCCAAACGCTCCAGTTGTTGGGGAACATCGTGCCTCAGGTGCCCCCCGGCGGCCATGAACAACGGCAATATACGGCATTCGTGCACGGTGGGCGAGGCTTCTGCCACATACGTGATCACTTCTTCCAGGGAGGGTTCGGCCATTTCCATATACGCCAATGACACGCGATGGGCGCCCAGGTCCGTTTGCAATTGCCGAACCAGGTTTTCAAACGGCTCTTGCCAGCGCAAGTCTCGGCTGCCGTGTGCCAGTAAAACGAGGTGATGGGCTGGCGTTGTCATGGCTGTAAAACCTCTTCTGTCTGCTTCTGTCTATGGCCGGTGTCTGCCTGTCGGGTCGGTCGTTTGGCTTATGGCTGGCCGAACCATAAAACACCACCGGCTCCAGCCATTAATACAAAGCGCAGAAGCCAGGCCACGGTTCGGATCCAGTTGGTGCGCACCAGTTGATCAACCGTAAGCGCATCGTACCCCAAAGACAACTTTCGGTGCAGTGGCATTTGCAACCCCACCGTGGAAAGCCAGATGAGGATTAAACAAGCAGCTCCCAGCCAAAGCAAACCCAGGAAGAGAGGTTCCGCTTGGGTGCGCAGCACCCCGGACCAGTTGAGTTGTAAACACAGCGCAGTACTGGCCAGTTCCAGCAGCATAGCCGGTGCAACCACCGGCGTAATCCGGCGGCAATGTTCTGCCTCAAACCCCGCAAACGCCTCTGGGGCCGAGGCGTGAAACACCCGATGAAACAACGGGTAATGCACCCGCTGAATGACCCAGATAACGCCCAGCATATAGGTTGTGGCCAAAAAGCTGCCCGCCCATACCATATAGTGGAACAGTGGCTGCGTTTGAAGCATGGGCGCAAAAAGGACCTTACAACACTTTCAACAACAAATTCTTCGGGTGGTAGGCTGACTTGGCGGGGTTACCGCCACGCCGATACGGCATCCGACTGTAGGCGGCGAAGGGCTTCTGCGGCGGCTTTTTGTCCAGACACAATGGCGCCCTGCAAAGAGGGCATTTCGGTATAGTCGCCACAGAGGATGACCGTGCGCGGATGTGGCAGTTCCCGATACCAGGCGGTGTCGGTCAATTGTGTCGATTTTTGGGGCAGGGCGTTTGCAATGGTGTAGGTTTTCAACAGCCGCCAGCGATCCACCACCTGGTTGCCGAACCAGCGCCGTAACGTGGGCGTAACATCCGGCGCCTGACTAGACAATACCGATACCGACACAAGCGCTCGACCGTCTCCTGGTCCGTAGGAGGCGCACACGTTGGTGGGTACGCACAAATTGTTAATATCTGTCTCCGCAACCCGACGTTCGCCGTTGAGAACCAGCAGGGGTTCTAAAAATGGGGCACTGGGGGCTTCAAAATACAGGCAACTCACCGGGTAACAGTCTGCGTCTTCCGTGCGTCGTTGGTTTTTGCCAAGCAAGTGCCGCGCCGTGGAAAGATCCGTGGCCAGCACAATGGTTTGCCCTTCCCAACGGTGTCCATCCGCCGTCACCACTGCGCCTTCTTCCACCGCAACGGCAGGCGTATTGCAGTAAAGCCAGTCGTTTGGCAAACCCTGGGCCCACTGCCGCGCAATCGACTCAATCCCTTCGGCGGGTAAGGCCGCCATTCCTTCCGTAAACATGCGCCACACAAACTGGAGCATCCGACTACTCGTCTGCAGGGTGGGATCGAGAAAAATGCCGCCCAAAAACGGGTAGAAAAAACGTTGAATCATTGCATCGGAAAAACCGTACTGCTGAAGCCACGCCAGCGTGGGCTTGGACGGACGCTCAAACAGCTCGCTTAGGTCGCCCTGGGTGGATTCATACCGCAGTTGCGCGATGCGCAATTTATCCATTAACGAACCAATGGGCGCCTGAAGCGTGCTAAACGCTTCGGCAGGACGACGCAAGGGATCGCTTACGGTGTGGAACCGGCCATTCCACCATACTTTTGCCCCAGGCTGAAATCGTCCCAGTTTGAGCGATTCATAACGGAGTGTTTGCTGCGCTGCCGGATAGGCGGTAAGCAAGACCTGAAAGCCATGATCCAGCCGAAAGCCATCCACCATATCGGTTTTCAGTCGGCCACCCGGACGATCAGACGCTTCTAAAACACAGACCCTAAGGTTTTTATCAACCAACGCTTGGGCGCAACATAGCCCAGCCGCCCCTGCACCCACAATAACGACGTCCCAGGTTGGCATGACGGAGGGGCTCCAACGTTTAGGCACGCAGCAGGTGCTGTAATGCAGGCTGAATGCTTGCAAACCGGAATTCGTAGCCACTGGCCAGCAGCTTTTCCGCGCTGACATTGGTACTGGCCAACAGCAATTCATCTGCCATTTGGCCAAACAGGAGCTTGGCTCCAAAAGCTGGCACAGGAAACAGGGTCGGTCGCCCCAGCACTTCGCCCAACGCGCGTGTAAATTCGCTGTTGCGCACCGGGTTTGGCGCCACCACGTTAACGGCCCCCGCCACCCCTGGCGTAACCAGCAAATGATGCAGCACACTGGCGACATCGGGCAATGCTATCCAGCTCATATATTGTTTGCCGTTCCCCAAAATACCCCCCGCCCCCATTTGAAACGGTGGCAGCATTTTGGCCAAAGCGCCGCCCTGTGGGCTAAGAATAATGCCAAAGCGCGATAAAATAACACGAGACCCCGCCTGCGCCAACGGGGAGTGCAACGCGGCCTGCTCCCACTCTCGGCACACCATGGCTAAAAATCCGTCTCCATTGGCGCTGCTTTCCGTCAGGCGTTCATCTCCCCGGCAACCGTAATAGCCAATGGCCGAAGCGCTAATCACTGTTGCGGGCGGCTGCTCCAACTGGGCCAGGGTTTCCATCAGCAGCTTGGTGGCTTGCAGGCGACTGTTGAAAATACGTTGTTTTTTCTCCAACGTCCACCGACCAGACGCAATGTTGTCTCCCGCCAGATTGACAACGGCGTCTATCCCCTTTAGCTTGGCTGCATCCAACTTTCCCGATGCCGGGTCCCAACTAACATCATCCGCACTATGGGTTTCGCCCCGTACCAGCCGAACGACCTGGATTTGATGGCGTTTCAACGTCTCTACCAGGGCGTGACCCACCAGCCCTGTGGAACCGGTAATGGCAACTTTCATCGTGCGTCTCGTATCCTCTCTAAATCCGGCAGACCTTAGCGGCAACCACCTGCACAACCGAAACCGTCTTGCAACAAGCGCAACAAACGCTTTTTGCTCGGGTCTGGCTGCCCAGGCCGTTTGGCGACCCATCCAAACCTTGGCCACCGAGTACCCAAGCCATCAGTTTACAGGAGATTCCCCCAGACGCAAACTACCCACCGGCGCAATTGCACTAAACGATCGAGGGGCGGGTCCATCTTCTCTATAAACCCCGGGACCACCTGCCAAACGCACCGCTTGCGTGCTAGTGCGAGGCTGTGTTGTAATATTGCCCGTGCCTCCCTGCGGGAGTAACTCAATGGTAGAGTACTTGCCTTCCAAGCAAGTTGTTGCGGGTTCGAGTCCCGTCTCCCGCTCCATTTTTATACAAAGTGAAGTAATTTAATAACTCCTCACTTTGAAACAAAAAATAGACAAAAGCCTCACTATAAGAGGCTTTTGTCGTTTTCGGGAACTCCTTAGTTTAAAGTTTTTGCTTTTGAACTACAAATAAAGCAGCCTGAGTTCGGTCTTTGACGTTCAGCTTGTTCAGAATCGAATGCAGATGCACCCGGACGGTACCAGGAGAGATAAAAAGCTGGTCGGCGATTTGCTGGTTCTTCTTCCCTTCGGCGATCAAGGCCAGGACTTCCTGCTCTTGTTCGCTCAGGGACTCCAAGCCCTCCAATGGGATACTGAGAGGCTGGGACTTGCTGCCACCAGTCTCCTTGAGATACTGCTTGATCTGCTCGGCCATGGCGGCATCCACCCAGAAAGCGCCTTTAGAAACCTTTTGTATCAGGGAATACAGCCGCTCGGTGGAGATTCCCTTCATACAATTGCCGTCCGCTTCGGCATCCATCATCTCTTCCACGATTTTTAGTTCTGAATGTGAGGTCAGCGCGAGGATCTTGATATCTGGGTGCTGGCCTTTAACCACCGTGGTTGCCTCGATACCACTGAGAACAGGGAGGTCAATATCCATCAGAATCAAATCGGGCTTTAATTCCTTGGTCAAGCGGCTCTTTGCCTGGAAGATCAGAACGGACTGGGGTATTTTTTCGACTTGCTGGAAGATTATGCTGATTTGTTTAGGGAAAAGGCGTCAAGATATACCGCCAGTTGGCGGAAGCTGAATGGGCAAAAGTGCCCACCTTAAAGCCTGGAGACAAAGACAGTGAAAAATATAGAAAACGTTTTCGGATAACCCGAATTATGGAAACGCTGGCGAGACATTCCGGTGAGGTTGAAGCCGTGGTGGCTGTCCGGGAAGGGGGTTTATCGGAGCCATACGATTTTTTACAAATTGCCCAACTCTATCAGGATGCAGGTTTACCCAAAAAGGCTCTTGCATGGGCCGAAAACGGCATAAAAGCCTTCCCCGATAAAACTAGACCATCGCCTCCAATCCTTTTTGATAGAAGCATTATCATCAATGCGGCAATTATCAGAAAATGCTTGGATTGGTATGGCAGGTATTTACCGAGTTTCCTGGCTTAAGCACCTACCAAAAACTCAAGACTTATACTGCCAGACAAGACGAATGGGAAGAGCCCTGGCCACCCACACGGGTCAAAGCGCTTGCTTATATGCAAGAGTCGTTCCAGGGGAAGTGCTCTCACCACAAAAGGTCATACGATTCTATATATGCCGACTCGGCAGTAAAAAAATCAAACAGAACTCGTGAAGATTCTGCTTTGGGAAGGTGATGTTCAAACCGCCTGGGAAGAGGCTCAACAGGGTTGGTGCCCGGATTCTCTCTGGATTGAACTTGCCCAAAATTCAGGTGGGTGACTTAGTATTCTTTTATGTCACCAAGGAGGGCTTCAAGGGCATTTACGAAGTAACTCAACAAGCATTCTTTGACGCCACTGCCATTGATAATGTCCCAGCCAGCAGGCCATTCCGGGTATTAATTAAGCCCAAGTATCATTTTGAAAATGCGGTTCCTGAAAATAACTTGTTCTTGAACCCGGAACGCCAAAAAGCTTTCTGGATCTGGTATTTCAACAAGATGCAGATGTGGCCGAGAGGCTGTACCCCGCTTGATCCAGATGCCAAGGATAAACTGATTGAGCTGCTTATCAAATACAATGGCGGCACAACGTCTTCCCATTACACTCAAAAAGACTATCCCGGCAGGAACAATCTGAAAGAAATCCGCCGATTGGCAATACCTCATATTCCGGCAAGCTATACCATTAAATCGGAAGACTCTTTACGGGCGGCAATTATGCAAGCCTTCCAGGAAAAAAGCGCGACGGTTTCCCATATTTTCGGTGATTTTAATCGCCTGGAATGGTTTGCCAATCAAATTTCTTACCATATTGCAGGGAACAACATCGATTTTATGCTCTATCACCGCTCCAAGATGTTTGACGGCATTGATGCCCGATATCAGATTAGTGTGATTGAACTCAAGAAAGAAGGGGCTTCTTTGGATGAGTTTTATCAATTAATTGGATACTGCCAATGGGTTGGCGATCAGCTTGCCAACCAGGAGCATAATCTGGTTCAGCCTGTATTGCTTGCTAAAAACTTTGACAACCGGCTCTTTCAACTGGTGAACGAGGATTTGAGACTGCCCTACAAAAAACCGCTTCTGATTGAATACCATTACGATGAGAATGGCTTAAGGCTTGAGTTTGCCCAACAACAGCCTCAGGAGGCAGTCCAATCAGCAGAAAGAACGATTGATCCAGCGCGGTATCAACAGGTTGTAAAGCGACGCACCAGAGGCAAGATAAAACCCGTGCAGCCATCTTTTGAGAACGAACAGGTGGGTTAAATACACCCTTGTCCGGTTTACAAGGTGCCAGACGGCGCAACACTTTGTTGTTAGCGGTACGGCAGCTAACCGTGTCCGATTATAAGTGGTTTACAAGGTGCCAGACGGTTTGCATCACTGGTTGGATTTATGGTGCATTTTGGGTGTCCGATTATAAGTGGTTTACAAGGTGCCAGACGGTTACGCGCCGGGCACGATGCAAAATCCAAAATATGAGCGGTGTCCGATTATAAGTGGTTTACAAGGTGCCAGACGGGAGCAGACGAAGACAACGTGAGGCGCTGGCTGAATGGTGTCCGATTATAAGTGGTTTACAAGGTGCCAGACGGTGAAAACCGTGGCGCGTGTTGGTGTGTTGCATGCGTGTCCGATTATAAGTGGTTTACAAGGTGCCAGACGGGATAGCTGTTTGTAACATAACTTACGATGGACTTAGGTGTCCGATTATAAGTGGTTTACAAGGTGCCAGACGGTCAGAGTAACGGAGATCGCTTGATGCGCTACATTCGGTGTCCGATTATAAGTGGTTTACAAGGTGCCAGACGGTTAGCTGCCGGTGCCTTATCAATCCTGACATCAGTGTCCGATTATAAGTGGTTTACAAGGTGCCAGACGGCGCTGTGTCGGTTGGCATCGCTTCCGCCTGCACCGGTGTCCGATTATAAGTGGTTTACAAGGTGCCAGACGGGCCAAGATATGAATAGCCTTTAATGCCTCGTGTTCGTGTCCGATTATAAGTGGTTTACAAGGTGCCAGACGGCAAACTCAGGTGCAGGTTGCTGGCCTTGCTGATAGGGTGTCCGATTATAAGTGGTTTACAAGGTGCCAGACGGCGGTTGAGGTGTGGCTGGGTCGCCCACTCCAGCCAAGTGTCCGATTATAAGTGGTTTACAAGGTGCCAGACGGAAATAAAGGAGTGTTACAAAATGGAAAATGAGTTCAGTGTCCGATTATAAGTGGTTTACAAGGTGCCAGACGGCGATAACCGTGTGTTGGGCTTGAATTCGATTTAACGGTGTCCGATTATAAGTGGTTTACAAGGTGCCAGACGGGGCGCGTAAAATAACGCAGTGGTCCCAGAAACAGGTGTCCGATTATAAGTGGTTTACAAGGTGCCAGACGGCA
Source organism: Candidatus Melainabacteria bacterium (assembly GCA_033763415.1). Taxonomy (GTDB): domain Bacteria; phylum Cyanobacteriota; class Vampirovibrionia; order Vampirovibrionales; family JAJTHC01; genus JANRKP01. Next base: position 162,918 of record JANRKP010000010.1, read on the forward strand.
TCCCCTTGCTGCGCCAGTGCTACGAGCAGATGTGTCCGATTATAAGTGGTTTACAAGGTGCCAGACGGAACCGAACCGTCAAGATGTCGGGCTCTAG
>JANRKP010000011.1:0-3718 GCA_033763415.1 Candidatus Melainabacteria bacterium
GTTACTGACATTGCTCACCAGCGTACTTAAGCCCGTGGTGCTGTGCCATGTGTAAAAGTTACCTGTGGCCCTCTGGCCGAAAAACACACGGCCATCCAAATGGCTAATGGCCGAAGAGCCATGGCCAATCCACGGACGAGCGCTGACCAGCGTGCTCAGGCCTGTACTCGGGTGCCACGTGTAGTAGTTAATCGGGTTACTGTCATCATCGTACTCTCCAAAAAACACCCGGTTCGTCGTCGGGTCAATCTGGATATTCCCATTCCCGGCAAGATCCGGTCGGCCTCCCAGTATAGTGGAAAGGCCCGTACTGCTATGCCAGGTAAATAAACGGGAAATAGCATGATTCCCACCAATATCTGTTTCTCCAAAATACACCCGATCGGTAGCATCTATCTTTAAGGTGCCATACATAGCCAAATCCGAACCCAGTGGATCTCCAACCTTCACTGTGGAAAGACCCGTGCTGCTATGCCACGTATAAAGAATATCTGCATCGCAAAAGAAAACCCTTCCTGACGAAGCAGATGTTACTGTGCAACCTTCGGCTGACGCGCCTATCGAATCTAACAGAACAGAAACCCCTGTTGCCGCTGACCATGTAAGAAAATTATCGTCCCCAGAATTCACAGCCCCAAAAAATACACGACCATTAACAGAATCAACAGCCACTGAATTAAGCCCAGGCTTTACACCTGTAAACAGTACCGAAAGCCCGGTAGAACTATGCCACGTATAAAACCTGGTTCCTCCAGTGCCAGCCTCCCCAAAGTACACCCGACCCGTACTCGTATCTATCCCCAACGCCTGATGACCCAGGCCGCTGCGGCCAGAAACCAATGTGGACAGGCCCGTAGCAGGATCCCACGTATAAAAGTTACCACTTCCACCATTACCATCGCCAAAAAATACACGCCCACTAATCGGATCCACTGCAATGGCACCTTCGGCACCAGGATGGTTTCTAGCGGATACAATCGTCTGCAAGGTACCGCTTGCGTTACAAGGGTTCAACAACACCCAGCGCTTGCGGGTGAGGCTAACCCCACCGGTTACTGCCCGGGCGGAAATTTCAAAATAATTGCCGCGCCGAGCCGATACCCAGGCGCTAATGGTAATATCCGTGTTTTGCTCCGCGCTGCCTGCGGCTTCCGGGTTACGGGTTTGCAGCACCTGGTTGTTAATGGCCTGCGCCCCACCCGAGGCAAAGGCAACATCCGCCGCCGAACCTGCCGTGTTGGTTAATAAGTAACTATTGAGCCGGTCAACCAGGCGAGTCATCGCCACTTGGGTGGCTTCTCTCGCACCCAGGTTTTGGCTCACCAAAATGCCCTCTTCCCCCAGGCTGCGACTGACCACTAGGCCCATAATCAGCATTTCAAACGTAATTAAAAACAGCAACGCCAACACCAGCACAATCACCGAGCCCGTGGCGCGCGTTTTGCCAAAGTAGCCTACCCACAGCGTTTGTAGGCGCTGTTGCAATGGTTGTTGGTTCACAGTTTGGATCTTCATCGTATTCCTTAGTTTAGGTATTGGGGCAGGGCAATGCTATACACCCGGCCACTGGTTACCGATACCAGATACAACACGTTGGCCTGATCATCATACTGAATCTTAAACTCCAAGGCTCCCGTCTCGTTTGTTCCTAAATTACTCGCACGCACATCTATCGGGATCGTCTGCTTCCACGTTCCTCCACTGCTATACACCATCAAACGCACATACGTCGACGACTGCACTGCGGCATCCAATACCAAATAATCTCCATTCCGTCCATTCATCGACAAACCCGTCGGGCTCGTTAACGACGCCAACGAAATACTACTGCTCGGCGTCACTGCACCCGTCGCCGTTCGGCTCGCGTACACATCAATTTGCTTATTTCCCACATCCAGCAACGCCATGCCACTACTGCTCTGGTCTATCGCAATCGCTCCCACCGTCGTCGCACCACCACTCCAGTTCGACTGTCCTATCCGGCTATACTTTTGCGTTCCAGACTGGTATCGGTACCGGTCCACCGTTCGGCTCACGCCATCCACAAAGTACAAATCGCCTGCAATATCTTGAGCCAATGCCTGGTAGGCCCCGGAGTGGTAATCGATCGTCACCCCTTGGTTGGGCAAACCGTTGGGCAGCGCCCGACGCATGTTAACGGTGCTCGGTGTTGTTTTATAGGCATAAAAATTACCGGTCGCACTCTGCGATTCGCCAAAGTAAAGTATGCCCGTGCCTGCATGGTAGGCAATGGCCCTGCCAACACCTGGCTTATGGTAGCCCGTTAACACAGTACTCAGGCCGTTTGTTGGATCCCACACATAAATGTTGCCGCCTTCGTTATTTTCACCAAAGAACATACGCCCGTTTAAGGTATCAAAAGCCATTGCTGCAAGGCCAGGCGTATTTCGGCCAGAAACCAGGGTTTGAAGACCGGTGGATGGGTGCCAGGCATAGAAATTTCCTGGGTTTTTGTTTTCCGAAAAGAATACGCGTCCGGTATTCGCATCCACATAGGTGGAATATTGGCCAGGGATCACGGATCCCGATAGAATTTGGCTAAAAACGCCATTGGCCTGATCCCAGGTATAAAAACTGGTTGTATCGCCCCAATACACGCGATTATTGGCCGTATCAATACCAATGGCGCCATAACGCCCCACATCCGGCATTCCGCTACGCAGGGTGGTGATTAAACCTGTTGCCGGGTCGTGGCGCATAAACCGATCATCGGTCGTACCAAAAAATGACAAGCCCGAGGTGGGATGACTCACAAAGGCGTCTAGCTCCAAACCACCCGCCGCGTGAATCACCGTGCTCAGAGCACCAGTAGCCTGCCAAAAGAGCACCTGATCGTCTGCAGTGGCATAAACATCATCCGTCTTGGCATTAATGCCACGGGCAAAATCGTTCCCTGGCTTTACGGCATCAATATCAATGGTAATTAAACTTTCTCCAGGCTTCCAAGTCCAAAACGGAGAGTGGCCGTGAGCGCCCAAAGAAACCCGTCCGGTGGCCGCACTCACAATGGCCGACTTCCATCCTGGTTTATCTCCCCAAGTAATTGTCGAAAGACCGGTTGCTGGCTCCCAGGTAAAAAACCGACCCGAACTGGTGGTTCTTCCGCAAAAATAGGCCCGCTCCTGATAGATGCCTAAAGACTCCCGACCCGGCGTTTGGTCCGAATTGATAATGGTCTGCATCCCCCCAGACACAGTCCACGTGTTAAAAGCACAACTCGTTCCCCACTCATAGCAGCCTACATACAACCTTCCACTGGAAGTTAGAGCGGCAGAGCGCTTACCAGGAACCGGCTTGCCCACCAGTAGGGTCGATAAGCCCGTGCTGCTGTGCCAGGTGTAATAATTCCCAGCTAAATCATCCTCGCCAAAAAATACGCGACCGCTGGTCGCATCCACCAGGACCGATTCTTCCCCAGGGTTCTTTGCCGCAGAAACAATCGTGGTAAGACCCCCAACAGCGCTGGAGTAAGTATCCAAACCCCATAAATACCCAGAGCCCGGGCTCAAGGCTAACAAGCGCGGGCTGGCGCCACTGCCAAAACGCTCCGTTGTCGCAAAACTGACTCTCGGCCTCGCCTGCTCCGCTAACGGCACATTCCCCAACGTCGTCGTTCCCAAATACATATCCACATTCGGCAACGTCAACTGGCTCGTTGTCGTCACGTTCGTAAACGTCCATCCACTCAACCTTACCG
>JANRKP010000012.1:0-162358 GCA_033763415.1 Candidatus Melainabacteria bacterium
CGCCAAAACGTGGTAAAGCACCTGGTTTACTCCATGCAGCCCTCGGCCATTCGCTCCGTGTTTGTGGGCGGGCGCAAGGTTTACGACCTGGGCGAACTGCTCCACATCCCCGAACAGCAGGTGGTTGAAAAAGTCCGGGCCGTTACGGCCCAGTGGTAAGTACTTCGCTGCCCACTCTGTGGTGGCCGCTATCTAACGCAGGCCTATGCGTTGCTTAAGCACCTGCTGGCTCAGTTTTTGCAGACGCTCTCGGGCGCGCTGGGCCCAGGCGTTTGCTGTGTTGAGAGACAGCGCCGCTTCGTAGTGCAGGCAGGCTTCCTCTAGGCGTTGCTGGTGTTCCAAAATTCGGGCCAGTGCATAGTGGGCTTCGGCATGGTGGGCATTTTTGGCCAGGGCGGCTTCCAATCGATCGATGGCCTCATTCCAGTGCTTGGCTTTTTCGTGCAGGTAGGCTTCCGCCAACAGCGTTTCAGAGACTCTCAGCGCCCGTTCGGCGTGGAGCAAACCACGTTGCGCCAAACGATTGGCGGGCTCTCGGCCCTGGATTTTACGGAATGCTTCTTCGGCCAGGCCTGGCTGAGCCAGGTTGAGCAGAATTTCTCCCAGGGTGGCCAAATCCTTCACAGAGGCAGCCGTTTCAATCGCCCGGCGGTAGGTTTGCGTGGCCTCGGCATGGCGTTGGCTGGCCGTTAGCATTTCTCCCTGGGTTACCAGTTGGTTGACCGATTGCGCAGGCTCTCGCAATGTGGCCGCCAGTACACCGGCGTCCCAGTCTTCCAGCGAGCGGGGTCCCCCGTTCAGTTTAACGGCCACTAACCGAGAATCCAGTCCATCCTGAAAGCCATTGGCCGAGCGCTCTAACCAGGCATGGGCGGCTACCTCATCGGCCAGGTAACCGGTTTGCGAAAGCGTTTTTCCCAGTTGGGTCTCCACTTCGGCCAGGCGGCGACGAATCTCGGTGTTTTCCGGCTGACGAATCAGAATAGCTTCCAGGTGTTGTTGGGCCAGTTCTGGCTGACGGTTCGCCAGGGCCACTTCGGCCAGGTTTTCGCGCGCCACGGCATCTTCCGAATCCATCTCCACCAGGGTTTGATACTGCTCCAGGGCATGGGCCCAATCCTGCCGCATTTTGTAGTGCTCGGCCAAGGCTTCGCGGGCCGGGCGATGCGAAGGCTTGAGCGCAATACTGCGTTTAAAACTCTCCAATGCGGAAGCAGGTCTGTCCATCAACTGGTACAGGCGCCCCAGTTGGTAATGCACATCCGGGTTGTTGGGCTGCGCTTTGGCCGCCAGTTGCAACTGCTCGTAGGCAGCCTGCTGATTTCCAACCGTGCTTTCCAAAACCCCTTGCTGGTAGCGCAACCCATCTAGCTGTGGCTTTAAATACTGCGCGTAGGCCAAAAACTCCCGGGCTTTATCGTGCTGGCCTCGGGCGGTTAACACCTGGCCCAACCGAAGGTTTGCTTCTGGATGATACGGGTTGACGGTCAGCGCGTATACGAGTTCTTCCTGGGCATCGCGCCAGCGTTGTTGCCCCATGTACAGGCGCGCCAAATTCACGCGGGCTTCTACGTGGGTGGGTGCAAGGCGAATGGTGGTTAGAAACTGGTCGATGGCCTTTGCTTGCAGGTTCGCCTGTTGCCCGTCCACGGCAGGAGACTCCGATCCACTGAGATACCAGTACACCTTACCCAGCCCGTTGTGGCTGCCCGGCTGCTTGGGGTTTTGCTGCATCACCTGGAGGTACAATTTTTCTGCGGCCTGCAACTGATAGGCCGCCACCAGCGCATCGGCTTTTATAATCAGAGGGTGTTTTTCCTGGTAGGGCTTCTGGCCTTTGAGTGGGGTGGGATCCACCCACTGCGTGCTTTTAGAGGTTTGGGCTCTCAGGGTTACCTGTTCTTCCGGTTCGGCCCAGGCAGGCTGAAGCGCCACGTGACAGGCCAGCCAGCCCAGCAGCACGGCTCCAAACAGCCTCCCACAAGCCAAAGGAACGTCGGGGGCCACAGACTCCACATTCAGTCGGAACAGCGAAAATTGGGACATCGACCAAGACACTCCTGTAGGCAACCGCTTCGGCAAACAATGGGCTCGGCATCAAATAGGCGCTGTTTTTTGCATTGGCATCGTTTGCGTGTAAACTCAAACTATCCCTACAGCGGTGGAATGGAATGGTTTACGTAAGTCTATGGTGTGGTTTCGGCCAGTGTGCCACAGGCTTGAACCTTGCCTGCCAAACTGGTGGTTTGCACCCCATTGAGGCTGTCGCCGGAAGCGTACACGCTCTCGATGCAGGAAAGACCGATGGCAGGAAAAACCGATGCAGCAAGAGAGACCAACGCAGGAGAGCAAAAGGACCCCAAAATAAAAAGCGTGACACGAAGTGTTTCGGTCACGCACGCTATGAGGAGTTAACTGCTGTTGAAAGCTTGTTTGTTCAAAAATTTGTGTGTGTGTATGGGTACAGCGTAAAGAAATACAGAGTGAAGGTGATGGGAAGAACGTGATTCGGCGAACGGGAGGGGGCCGCTAACGACCCAGTAACAAATGAAGGCTGGCTGCTTTCCGATTCCGCACGGTTACTCAATTTAACAAAGGTCATCTCTGAACAAGGAACGGTCTAGGGAAAAGAATCTGTCTGGAAGGGCAACGTATGGTGATTGAATCTCAGTGGAACAGAAGAGGACAATCTGGAGGTGGTTTGCTTGCCTGCTGCCTGCTGACAATACCGTGTTTGCGTCACACTTTATGCTTTGGATATGTTTCGGATTATGTTTCGAACTGCGCTCCGTCTTTTGCGCTACGCTACTTTGCATTTCGCCTCACACTTAGTATTTCGATCGCCTGTTGAATTTGCTTTAAAAATAGCCATTTTTTCAGCGCCCGCAAGGCTTTTCGCTTCAGTTAAACAGTGTATTTTTGCCGCTTAGGCGTAACGTTTTGTAAAAAGCTGTCGTTGCCATTAGGGGGGGTCTCTCTCTCCGTTGAAGTGATGACAGAGAAGTCACCAGGCGTGAGCAGCGCAGCAGCAGGCGTTTAGACACAACTACATGACTGAGCAAGCAGCCCAAACAACGCCGTCTCTGCCCTCTGCATCCTCTACACCCATTTGGCCCTGCCCAACCGGGAGTCGCTATCCGCAGGAACAAAACACCTTGAGCAGAAACAGCACACCGTTTTTTTGTATGCCGGGCCGCCATTGCCTGTTTGCCATTGCCTGCACTTTTGGCATGGTGAGTAATACGCTCGGCATAGTGGGTAGTATGCTGGGCATCGCTGGTATTGCGTTGGGCGTTATTGGCAATAGCCCGGTTTTTGCCAAGGAAGCGGCGCCCAGTAGTTTGTCCACCCCTCTGCTGGAAGACCTAAAACAGTTGGACCGCGACGTTCATCGACGCCCAGGCGTTTGGCAAACCGCGCCAGACAGAATGCCCAGCCTGGAACATTTAAAACGCAATGCCTACCAACGCTATCTCCAAAAAATTGATCCCCTGCTAAACCATCTGCTATCGCTCCAACAACGGTTTAACCGCACCCAGGGGGAAATCACGCTTCAGCAACTGGCGGCTCAAACCCAGGAAGTGTTGTCGTTATACCATTCCATTCAGCCCGACCTAACGGCAGAAGACCAGGAATACCATTCGTGGCAGCTCATTCGGCGGGCTGTATTCAACCTGGAAGATGCCGTGATCTACTGGCGGCTGATCGATCCGTACCGCCCCCCCTACCGGGGCTCCGTGCAGGATGCGGATGACGATCAATATGCCCTTAACACCAAGGTTCAGGCCGCACTCCAGGCCATTCAGGACTTGGCAGCGCGCCAACAGACCACCGATCGACTCGATACCCTCATTGGAGACTAGGCAATGTGCTCCGTTAACGCCGGGAAGTCCGCTGCAACACCCGGCCATAAGTCGCTTCCAGTTGAACAACGGTGCGTTCTACGTCAAATTCAAGCGCCTGCTTAAAAATTTGCTGCTGTACCTGCCGTTGCCGCTCCGGGGTTTGGGTTAAGTAGGCAGCCGCCCGGGCAACCAACTGATCGTAGTTTCCATTTGGAACAATCAGCGGATAGTCTGCTATCGGCGGAAGCACCTCCTGGATGCCTCCGGCGGCAAAGGCCGCTACCGGGGTGCTGGTGGCCATGGCCTCCAGCACGCTGATGCCAAACGGTTCGTAGGAAGAGAGACTCAGCGCCAAATCGCTTAGGGCGTAAAGCTCAATTACATCGGAACGATTGCCCAGGTAATGAATGTACTCCCGGCGGGGGCTTTCGGCAATCTGTTGCAACACGGTGGGCCGCAACGGACCGTCTCCGGCAATGATCAGGTGCAACGCCTCCAAGCCAGGCTGCTGCGCCATTCGTTCGGCCACCTCCACCAGCCGATCCGAATTTTTCTCTGGGCTTAACCGTGCAATGGAAGCCATACACGGGGCAGTGGGCGGAATATTCAACGCGGCGCGCTTAGCGTCTCTGTCCAGGCGGCTTGCCTGTTCGGCCAGCATTGCCACCTGCACGCCGTTGTATAAAATATCCCCCGCCAGGGGCTGATGAGGCCCGGCTGCGGGCAGGTAGCCCTGTTCGGCCAGGCGTTGCTGTTCGGCCCGGCTCACCAGCAAAAGGGCATCCAAATAGGGGACCATCCAACGGAAGAAGGGCACTTTAATTTGATGAAGCAGTCGTTGCGCCCAGCCCTTGGCCAAAGACGGGTTATAGTGTTCTCCATACCCGTGGAAAGAATACACCAGCGGAAACCCAAGCGCCTTCAAGTAGAGTTGCTCTATTCTTCCCAAATGAACGTGCACTAACGCGGGTTTTTCCTCAAGTAAAATACGGGTGAGTTTTGGCACATTGGCATACTTGGTGGCTGTTTTGTTTAAAGCGCCATTGCGGTTGTGTTTAAGCGGAAGCCCCAACGTGCGAACACCCACGGACTGCAAGCGCTGCATGAGTGGCGTATCCTGGTTACAGACCACCACGGGATCAAATTGTCCGCGTTGTAAAAGGGCCTGGCACACCACGGGCAGAAACGTTTCAATGCCGCCCACAGAACCAAAGTCTAAGTAGTAGTGAAGGACTTTCGGCAAAGTGTCTGACGGGCTTTTGCAAGCCAACGGCTCGGCGCTGGTTGTTGCGTTTGACGAAAGGTTATTTTCAGAGCCACGCTTTTCGGAAGCACGCTTTTCAGAAGCACACATAGGTCAGCCGAAACACTTTCTTTCTCACACACATCTATAAAATGAACGTTGTACCCCAATAGTGGCAGCCTGCAAACCGTTGGAAACTTTTTCGCCTGCCGCACTTCTTTTAGGCTTATTGTCGTTTTAAGTTTATTGTAGCCCAGCCACAACCGCCCAAGCGGGCCTTACGCAGAAGGATCCCGCATTGGGCGGATTGATTTCCCACCCGCGCAGTGAAACAATCAGTACACCGTTTGCCTTCCCGCCTGAGTAGCGTCGTTCATTTTTTGGTCTTGTTTTTTGTCTTGCGTCTTTAACACTGTATTTATTGCGTTTTTTTCAAGACGCACCGTTCATTAGAATGCTTAACAGGAGAGCGTTGCCTTTATGAAAGAACTACCGGTAAAACAACTGCCGAGCGGGCCAAGCCCAGAGAAACGAATTTTGGTCACGGGCGGGGCCGGTTTTATTGGTTCTCATTTAGTGCAACGGCTTTTAGAACAGGGCAACCACGTGCTATGCCTGGATAACTTTTTTACCGGCGCACGCCGCAACATTCTTCCTTTTCTCGATCATCCCTACTTCGAGCTGATTCGTCACGATATTGTGGAACCTATTTTGCTGGAAGTGGATGAAATTTATAACATGGCTTGTCCGGCTTCCCCGGTCCATTACCAGTTTAACCCCATTAAAACGGTTAAAACCAACGTCATGGGCACCCTCAACATGCTGGGGCTCGCCAAGCGGGTCAAGGCCAAAATACTCCAGGCCTCCACTTCAGAGGTATACGGAGACCCCAAGGAACACCCCCAACGAGAGAGCTACTGGGGCCACGTCAACCCGATTGGCATTCGGAGCTGTTACGATGAAGGCAAGCGGCTGGCGGAAACCCTGTGTATGGATTATCACCGAGAGCAGGGCGTGGCGGTCAAGATCATTCGTATCTTTAACACCTACGGCCCGCATATGGCCATTGATGACGGCCGGGTGGTAAGCAACTTTATTGTGCAAGCCCTGCAAAACAAACCGCTCACCATTTATGGCGAAGGCCAGCAAACGCGCTCCTTCTGTTACGTCTCGGACTTAGTGGATGGCATTGTGCGCATGATGGAGCAGTCCGCCGACGATTTTCACGGCCCGGTAAACCTGGGCAACCCTGGGGAGTTTACCATTTTAGAACTGGCAGAAAAGGTGCTTGCCTTAACCGGTTCTCGCTCCGTTATTGAAGAACACCCCTTGCCGCCTGATGATCCCACGCAGCGCCGCCCCGATATCAGCCTGGCGCAAGCCCAGTTGGGCTGGCAACCCACCATCTCTCTGGAAGAAGGCCTCCAGAAAACCATTCCCTACTTTGAGCAGCAGTTGCGCCACACCCACAAGCCCTAAACGCCCTAGTTAGTAGCCAAGGCAACCGGGGCCAACATGGCGTCTTTCATTCCGTGGATGATTTTCTTATCCGCCGGGCAGGCTGTGGCCAACACACCAGCCAGTTGGGGCTGATTGTTCATTACCAAATAGTAGGGGCACAGGCGCACCCGCACCTTCGCAGGCTTTAATACAACCGGGGCGTATGCACTCGGTTCTGCGCCGGTATTCTCTGCCGATGCGGCAACAATGGCTTGCCAGGGGATTGCCGCAGGTTTATGGAAACGCTGCAATAGGTGAGGAGTGGTATGGAAAGCCCCCAGCGCCTGATTGAGCGCGGCTTGCCAGGCCTCGGAAGAGACATCGTGGCCAATGACCACACCACGACTGCCCCAGGCTTGGGGCGAAAAGCCGGAGGGTTTAATCACCAGTTCGCGCTCTTTTTGAGAGAGCGTCATCAGCTCCTGGAAGGATTGCACGGGAAAGCCACCGGGTTGCAGCCCGGCAATGGTGGCGTGTGGCGGCAACGGGGTGGGATCCAACACCCAGGTTTGAGGCACCAGACGGCTTAGCCAGGCAAAATTGTCTTCCCCAAGGTGCTGCCGCCAAAAACGTTCCAACACCGGATGGTGCAGCAAGGCGAGCGATAATTTTTCCTCACTGGCCGGGCGAAACGGCGGGGTACACTGCACAAAGCCTTTTTTCACCGCGTACTGAATCAGCTCCATTTGCGGAATGTTGGGCAGATCAAACAGTTCAAAAAATCGGTAAATGAGGTCAATCCGCAAACGCCCACCCGGAATGGCCTCCCCTTCCATCCACAACGCATCGCGTAAAAATACCAACTGCCGGGGGTGCACCACATAAATCGAGGCCCCATGCGCGCGTTGCAAGTGTTCTGCCAGCCATTGCATTTCCGCCCAGTAGTCCTTGGCCTCATCGGAAATGACAATGGCCACCACGGGGCTTTGTCTGTCGGTAACAAAGGGAGATTGAGACGCCTGCTCACACAGCATTTGCCAAAAAGCCTGGGGCAAATCCGCAACAGGAGGCTGCACACGGTTTGAATCCGCCTGGTTGTGAATCGGCCCAACGCCTTCCAGGGGAGAGAACCCCGCCTGACGGTAAAGCGCGTTAAGCCCACTGGTAAAGCCCAACCCACCCGGAACGGCGTCTATTTCGCACAGGGCAAAGCCAGGGTTTGTAACAGACGAGGAAGGGGCTGGGAGAGAAGCGCTGGGCGGCTCTGTTATCAGCAAGTCGGGCCGAATGACACGGGGCAAGTCATTTCGAAAGCGCTTCATTTGGGCAAAGCGCAACAGGGCCTCCGGCTTGCCTTGGTCCAGCCATTGGGCCACCCAGGCGGGTTGCTGCCCACTTAAACTTTGACGGTGCAGCTGGTTTAACCCTTGCAGAAACTGCCACAAAACAGGGCCAAGGCGCTCTAGCGCCTCATACTGGGCTACACTTAAAGGAAACGGCTCCGGGGCCAGTTGCCAGCCCAAGGCTTGTGTAGGCAGCGCTTGGGTAGGCGGCTTTTGGGTGGGCGGATCGTTGACCTCCCCCATTGCGCCTGGGCTAAAGTCGGGCGCTTGGGGCTCAAACAACTTTCCCCAACCGGCGGATAACGCCACGAGGGCTTCCAGGCGCTTATCTTGAGCGGAAACGCGCATCTCCTGCTGAGACAATCCCATCGACTGCAAAAGCTCCTGAGCCATCATCCTGTCTAAACCACCCGTGCGTACTGGCAAGGCAAAACCTATCTCGACAGGCGGTTCCATCCAGCAGCTATCTAGAACCACCCAAAACAAAGTACGCCTAAAAGTGTACCTTTGGTTGGTATTATGACACACCTGTTCTATGGGCAAGCGCATCCAAAGCATCGTCGTTGAAAAAAAATACAAAAGTCGGCCGATAGACGCTGCCCCAGGGAGTGATTAAAATGGTAAAAATGGAAAAATAGTACAGTTTGGCAGCCAATGGTTCTCACCCGGCAGAGAGTTTGGCGCTCAGTTACTTGATTCCTGACATCCGGCTCGTTTAACATAGTTTGTCTAATGTTTGTCTAAGGCCGAATGTCACCGCCAACAGGCCCGTTTTTCCGTCTCAAATGCTCATTTGCACCGCAATATCGTATCAGGCGTGCTCCACAACGAAGCAGGATTGACAATGGTGTTTGGAAAAAAACAGCCGAGCCAAGGCGTCACCTCTTCCCCGCAAACCCAAACCCAAGGGACTGGTTCGCAAAGCCTTTTTGCAGAAGGGCTTAGCCCCGTGGCGTTGAGTTTGGATTTTGGCTTTGAGCCAGAGCCCACAACCACCCTGCCAAAAACCACCGCAGCAGAACCCCTTGCAGCAGAGACGGTCGCCCCCGCCCACCCTGACGATTTCCAGCACTTGGCGTCTTCCACTGACGATTTTATGGATCTATCGCTGACGGAGGCCGCTATTGCCCCTCCCTGGCAAGCCCCCCCGCCGGATACATCCACAGCAGGCTGGTCCAATGGCGCCATGGCGCCGTTCCCAACGCCGGAAGACTTTACTGAACAGCCCCAAATGCCTGAGGCCCTGGAATACGGCACAGACCTTCAGGATTTTAGCGCCCATTTGCCCGCTTCGGCAGCGGTTTCGTTTGAAACGACCGATTCTGAAGCGCCAAACTTTGATGGCACAGACTTTTATGCCCCAGAGTTTGATGGCACAGACTCTGACGTCCCCAATTTCAACGCACCAGACTTTTACACAGCCAACCTCGTGGAAGCTGAAACCACAACACAACCCACCCCCCCCATCGCAGACACTGCTTATACGCCTTACACGGAAACCACCGCCAGCCTTCTGGACGATTTGGCCGTGCCGGTGGAGGAAGACTGGGGAGACGACGACGACTTTACCCACATGCGATCCCCCGGCTTTGAATCAGCCACAACCGCTGCACTGCATCAGCCCAGCGAGCCATCCTCCGCCTTTGAGGAATCAGCGTTTCTTGCGGCAAACCCACCCGTGGTGTTACCAGAACCCGAAGCCTATTTACCCGCGTTCGACGCACTGGACCCGAACGCCCCCCCGCTTGATAGCGACGACACCAGCCCCCACCTCGCTTCTGAAACGCAGACGTTTCAACCGTTTTCTGAGGATGAGGTATCCACCGCCCACTGGGTGGAAGCGGCCGCGTGGCAAGACGATCCCAATGAGACCGTCTTAGAGGCTTCCCTGGAAACCACCTTGGCAGAACACTTCAACGCCACATTAGACACCACGTTGACCACCGGTAGCCCGCCTGAAAACATCAGCGACACAAATACCCTACAGACACAAGCTTTTTTAGCAAACGACACGACTTTTTCTCAACCCCTACTCACTGAAGTGGACCAGGAACCCGTGGTGCTACCTTCCTGGCTGGAAGAGCTTCCACCGATCCCCCTGGATTCCGCGCAGACGCCTTCTCTGGAAGTTTCGCCCACGGTACCATCCACGGAGTTGCCCACGGTGCTGGAAGTGCCCAGTATGGAGATGATGGAGTCGCTCACACTGCCAGACTCAGCATCTGCCACTGTGCTTTCGCCGCTAGAAGTACCTGAAGCCGCCTGGCCTGAGACCGATGAAGATGATCAATTCTGGAATCTGCAAACAGTGGGCTTTGAAGAGCCCACTTCCCAGGCTTACCTGGAAGCTGCCGGGGTAGAACCTTCGGCAGCACAGCGTTTTGGTCTCAGCATGCCTGAAGAAATCGATCCACTGGAAAGCTTTGAGACGCTCAGTCAACTTTCCACGCCGCTGAGCCAGGCCGTTACACCAACCCCATTGGAAGACCACTTGTTAGACTCCGCGTCCACCAGCCAATACAGCGCTTTCCAGGAAGAATCTTTGACTGAAGCCTCTTTACAGTGGGGCATTCCAGCAGATACGACTCCCCAAACGCTGACCGAGAACACGCCAGACATAGACCTTGCGGAAACTGTGGCACTCGGCTCCGCCACCACTCAGTGGACCGAGCCGCCGTCGGCTATTTCGCCCGCTATTCCGTTGGGTGCTGCGCCAACGCCCCCCGCCGCCCGCCTGACGAAAACCGCACTACCAGAATCCACGCTAACAGAGACCACTACTACCTTTACACAAGTCTACCCCGACGCTTTTGCCGATGACGACGGCTTTTCCGACGGCTTTGTTTCTTTCGAGGAATCGTTCTCTCTGGACATTCCGCCCACCGTGGAAAGCACTTTACTTGCCCCCTTTACCGCAACAGAACCCGCAGCCGAAGCCTGGCCCCCCGCTAGATTACCCGACGCGGAAATCGCGCTTCCAACAACACAGACAGCATTTGCCCAAGGAGCAGAAGCCTTTGAAGACGGGCTGACAGAGCCAACAGAACCGATAAAGCTGGAAGCAGACGCCTTGTTTGAGTCAGACACTTTATTCGAGTCCAAAGCAGGCCCTTTATTAGAGACAGACATCTTGTCCGAGACAGACACCTTGTTCGAGCTGGATGCCTCGCTGGATACGGACTTTCTAACACTTGACGCCGCCGACTGGGAAAGTTTGCAGACGCCCGCACACTTACCCGCCGAAGACGCAGCGCCCTCCCAGACAACTCATTTCCAGACAACCGCTTTCCAAACAGCCGATTTGCAGGCAAGCTCCCCGGCGCCATTTGCTGAAACACGCACTGAAACATCGGCCTCAACCACAGAAGAAGCGGCCCTGTTCATTTTACCCAACGCAGAACCCTCAGAGTCGTCCTCGGTTGAATGGCTGACCGAGGAGAAAGCCGATCCCTTCGCCGAGTTTGACGCAGGGGCCGATGCAGCGTTTGAATTGGCTTCGGATTCTTTCGATCCAGCTTTTGAGGCCAACGCATCCCTTTCGGCTGTGTCTGCGCAGGCATCCACGTCACTGGCAGCCAATCTGGCTATACCCAATCTGGACGCGTCGCCCACAGACCTGCCGCCAGATAATGTGACCGAGCGGCCTGACCTGCAAGACTTGTCCGATTTGCCCGACTTGCCTGAGGCAATCGAGTTGGTTTCCGCCGCAGAACTGGCCCAAATGGAAGATCCCTTTGGAAAAACACCTGAAACGCCTTCTCAGGAAGTGGATGACAACATGGTGCTGGAAGTGGACAACCTCAAGCTCGATGCCTTGCAAGTGCTGGGCCGCTGTGTTTGTACCGAACAACAGCAACTGTACCTGGTGAAAATGGAAGACGCCTTTGCACTGATGGCCCAGTACCAGGGCGATTTTGAAGTCCTCACGTTCTTTGAGAAAAACCCGCTGCTGGATAAAAACCGCTTTACCGCCGAACGAGTGGCCACCGTCGCGGGCAGAGACCTCTACCAGGTTTGTGTGGGCTACTGGAAAGCGGTGCTCAGCGACGAAAATGGTCGCATTCAAATGCACACCGTTATGTCCCCCATGCGCTAACCCGTTGGGCCTCAAGGGACCTGTTCATCCCCGGTATTTAACTCTTTCTTCGGGGAACGGATCCAGCTTAATCCCCTGGTCAAACACCCCTAAGTTCCACCTCCCGCAAGCGCATTGGCTGTCGGCGTCTCACACGTTTAGGAGTTTTTTCGGTTCCCATGGATTCCTCGTCGCACTTTTCAGCCTCCGCACCGCAGAAACCACAGTTGCCCCAGGAAACGCTGCCGGAAACATTGGCTCAACGCATCCAGCATCTACGAGAACAGCGGGGCGTAACCCAGCAACGTCTGGCCCACCTGGCCAATGTGCCCGTTCAGCTCATCGAAGAACTGGAGTCCGGCGTGGAGTTGTTTCTTTCCACCGCCAGCCGCCTAAAGCTGGCACGGGCCCTGCGCGTTCGGCCCGGCATTTTAAAGGAGGTCGAGGTCAGCAGCCAGCCCGCCATCCAGGTTGATTCCGCCTACAACCATGAGGTTTCTTCCGCGTTTGGGCAAGCGTCTACCCTGCCGTTTGAGGCGATGGCCACAAACCCTAAAGGATTCTGGCCTTGTCCTGCCTGTGGCGGCGCCTTGCAAATTGCGCTTCGCGATCGCGAGGACCTGCGACATCACCCCATCGTGGTCTTAAAGGCGCGTTGCACCGAATGCCTGTTCCGCTGGGAACATGAACTGGTAGAGCCCTGAAGCAAGCGCGTCTGTCTCTCCTTGCGGCGCCCCTAAAGCAGGCCGGTTGAGCCAAACCCACCGGAGCGTCCTTCTACGGAAGAGACCGCCTCTACCGGTTGCCACTGAACCTGAATAACAGGCGCCACAATCAACTGGGCCACGCGCTCACCGGGCTGGAGCGTGTAGGCTTCCTGCGACAGGTTAATGAGCGGCACTTTCAGCTCATCGCGGTAATCGCTATCAATGGTGCCCACGCAGTTGGCCAATGAAATGCCATGTTTAATGGACAGACCGCTGCGAGGACGAACCTGGGCCTCGTACCCGGCAGGCAATAGCAAAATCCAACCCGTGGGAATCAGCCGCCGCTCCAGCGGATTCAGCGTAATGGGCGCGTCAATTGCCGCCCGAAGATCCATGCCCGCCGCGCCGGGCGTGGCGTAAAATGGCAGATCGGCCGGTGCGTGCGGCAGCCGAAAAATTTCCACCCGAAGCACGGACGGAGACGCTGGAACAAGCTCGGCAGAGACAGAGTTTTCGGGTGAAGCATAAGCGGTCAGAGGACCCATGGGCAAGCGTATCTCCAGGCAACAATCGAACCAACGACCCATTGGTTTTAACTGAGCACAATGTAGACGAAGCCGGGTTCGGCATGCAAGCCCGGCGTTTTTAGCAACGTGTTTTTTAGCGCGTTTTTTTAACATAATAGGGCCATGACTCCCACCACTGCGTCTCCACGTAAACGCCAGACCGCCAGGCGAACTTCCGGGCCCAATCTCCCTCAACCCGCCCCAAAGAGCGCGCTTTTGGCCTGCCCTGAAACGCTAAAACCCTTACTGGATGATTGGGTCCGGCGGTACAAAACCACGGATTTTATTCCGTTAGACCCGATTCGGTTTGCCCATCGCTATGCCCATTGCCGCCTCACCTGCGAGTCCGTGGCCCTGATTTCCGCCCTGTTTAGCTACGGACAGCGCCCACTGATTCTATCCACCCTGGAGGGACTGTTCGCCAAAATGGAAGGCGATCCGCTGGGCTACATTCAACAATTTAACGCCAAACGAGAACAAAAGCGCTGGGCCGACTTTGTTTACCGTTTTAACACGGGAGCAGATGTTGTATGGCTCATCGGGCGTCTTCAGCAGGTGTTGCTGCACTATGGCTCGTTGGAAAACGCGGTTGCTGAAACCTTACGGCAAGCCCACCCCACGCCATGGCCTCCAGGCTCGCCATGGCCGACAAATTTAAAAACTGCCAAAAACGCCCGAACGGATGACTTGCCAGCAGCAAAATGTTTCGCCGTAGTCCAGGCCCTTTCCGACTGTTTACTGAACGCTGCGCGCCCGGGCGACAATCATCCGCCGCACATGGCCGCACTCACTTACGGACAACGCTACCTGGTGCCGCAGCCCGCCAAAGGCGGGGCCTGTAAGCGTCTGCTCATGTTTTTGCGTTGGATGGTCCGGCAGGAGGCAGGGGAAACACAAGCAGCCCAGCGCGTGGATTTGGGCCTGTGGCAGCACGTGCTCACCCCAGCCGAATTGGCCGTTCCGTTAGATACCCACGTGGCGCAGCAGGGACGAGCCTTGGGCATTGTAACCCGCCAAAGCAACGACTGGAAAACCGTGCTTCAGCTCACGGATTTTTTCCGACGGCTCGACCCGCAGGATCCGGTTCGTCACGCCTTTTCCCAGTGTTTGGAATGGGCGTTTCCAAACACTGGGAAAAGGCGTGACCCCGGGCGAGAGTCGCGCTATAATGGCGCAGACATAGCCGTTTATGATGTTTTGTTCACTTTTTTGTTTTTTGTTTAGAGGCAGACCCCACCTTCTATGACCGAAGATGAATTAAACCAAATGCTTGACGGGCAGGAGTTGTTAAAAACCATGGACGTGAAAACGTTGGTGGTGGATGTGGTACGCCAGATGAACGACGAAGAAATTTTGGATATTTTCTGGAAAAAGCTGCCCACCCTCAACGCCCAAGAGGTGCGCGGCTACTTTTATATGAAGCGCATGTAATGAGGAGCCGGTAAGCAGAACGCTTGCCCGCGCAAGAGTCGCCTTATCGTTGTGGCAAGATTGCGTGTCGTTCTCTTTTTTCCGTTCTCTCCTGGGTGGGGCTTCTTGCGGGTATTGTGTTTTGAATTTCGCGTGGTTTCGGTTTCGTGATTTCAGGTGTATCGGTTGCAAGTGTATCGGTTGCAGGCCAATGGGCTGGAGGTGAATTCGCCGTGAAGGTTTGGAAGCACACGCAAACCACCATACTGGTGGGCGTTACGTTGGCTGGCACGCTGTGGCTGAATGGCTGTGGGCGTTCCTCGGCCCTCATGGAATCGCAGGCGCAATTCTTTCCCAAACAAACCTATTGCCTAATGCAGGTGCTCAATGATAAACCGGCCAGCCGAACCCTGCTGCTGAAGGCGTTTGCCGGGTTGTTTCCGGCAGCCACCTTGCACCAACCGTCCGCCGCCGAACCTCAATCCGCACCGCATAAGCCTACGACAGAAACGTCACCAGCAGGCAAGCCCTCCACCGCAACGCCCACCTTGGCGGAGTTTGTCGTAAGCCACCTGGGCCACCAGTGGGAACCCCACTACAGCTTGGGAATGCTGGCATTTGCAAGCCCCTCGGCAGACACCCCGTCGTCGCCGGTAAAGTCGTTGCCCGCTGCTCCTCTGGCCGGGTTTCATCCGCAACTGGCCAAAGCGGCGCTTCGCGAGCAAAGCCATGGGTTTTTGGTGCTGACGCTGAAAGACAAAAACGCCTCGCTCAAAACATTGCAGCAGGAAATGAACACGGCCCGCGTGGCCAACACAACCCTGGACACCGTGTCAGGGCTGTCGGTTTTAAGGGATACCACCCACGGATTGCTCTGGGCCCGGGTGGACAACACCCTATGGGTAACCGACTCCGAACAGGTGCTAGGGGCCGCGCTTGCCCTTAAAACCAAACCGCAGGAGGCCCTCATTGCCGATGAAACCCTGCAAAAAACGCTACGCCACGTGGATCGAAACAGCGATGCGGCGTTTGTCATTCACACCCGGCCGTTACTGCTCCTGCCGGATTCCTCCGCCACTGCGCCCGACCATTCGCCTGCGATTGCCTCTCTGCCAGAACCCGCGCGGCAGGCTGCCGCTCAGGTTCGTCGGCTGTTTGGGGATCTCATTCCGTTTACAGTGGGGTCTTTTCGGTTTGAAAACGAGACGGGCGTGAACGGACAATTGTACACCCCGGTGCAGCTAGCCGCCTTGGCTGGCAGTGGCCAAGCCGACGCCCTGAAAACAGTGCTGGCAACCCCCACCCCGCTGCTTGCCGACCAGCAAGTACCGGCGGATGCCAACTTGATGATCAGCCTGGGTGGACTCGATCGGTTGTTGAACTACCAGATGGACCACGGCTTTGCAGCGTCTGAGCGGGCCAAGCTGGAAGGTTTTGAGCGCCTGATGCAATTCTTAGGCATTGACTTGCGCCAAGATGTGTTTCGTCTGCTGGCTGGAGAAACGGTTCTGGCAGCTCAGGTTCCAGACTCTGTACTTCGCGCATCCGCCACACGAATGCGTTCATCCTCGCAGGCGCCTTCGGCTGGCCCCGCCTCGCCCGATCTCCTTCGCCCCAGCCAAGCGTCCTCGTTCTACCTGCTCTTAAGCCATTCCGCCGAAAAGCAGGAAACATTGGATAAGTTGCTCCAGTTGCTCGGGCGCTCCATGAAGGGGCAAGGCGTGGAGAAAGAAACCCTGGCGGGCGATACGGAAGCCTGGATGCTCAAACTGCCCAGCCCTCGCCCCAGCCTACAGGCTTCTCCAGGCGGCAATGACGTGGGCTTGGCCGCCATTGGCCCCTATCTGTGGGTTACTTCGCCCACCGTGTTGCAGGCAGTGGCTAGCCACACACAGCCCGTGCTGGCCGCCCAAAAGGAGTATCAAACCCTGGCGCAAGGCTTTCCCAAAGACGGTTTGTTCAAATTGTACGTGCAGGGCTACGGCCAGGACGATCAGGCCCAGTGGTATCAGAGTCGTTCCTTGCTGCATTTTGCCGCCCTGGATGGCGAGGGCGGCGTTCCCGGAAGCTTTCGCGTACGTTGGCAACCCCACACCACTACCACGGAGAACACGCCCTAAGACGGTGTCACCATTCAGAGCGTTCTCACGGGCATTTTTGGTGTTGTTGCGGTGCTCGCTTGAGTTCATTGAGTTCTGTCTAAACGCCTATGAATGTGTGCCTGTGACTGTGCGCTTGCAACGCATCGTAAAAACCATTGCGCAAAGCACCGTTACCCAACCCGCTAGGCAAAAGCCCCCAGTGGCTAAAAAAGAGATTGATCCCCTGGCCAATGGTCCAGTATAATCGTTCTTGTTACTATTTAGGTAGACGTAAGTTCTTAGGCATTCGCTTGATTTCTGTAGGTACGTTCTTCATCGCACGGTTTCATTGCTATGCTTTCTGGCAAAGTAAACCGGGGCATTGCTGCACCAAAGCAGGTCCATTACTAAAACCATCCATTCAGACCAGTGGGGGCCGCCTATGTTGCATTCCTGTCGCCCCAGTAACCCCGCCACAACAGACAGCGTTCCTGGGTCCGCGGGAAGAGAGGGACATTAAACCAATGACATTTAAAGAACTTTGGGTAAACGAATCCTTGCCCAGCTCACGATACACGTCATCCAGCGAACCAACGCCCAGCGCACTGGGGTTGTTGCTCCAGAACTTGGGGCCCATTACCTTGCTGTGGTTTGCGTTGATGACGGCCAATTTATTTTTGGTCCTTTGGCTTATTTAATCCCCGGTTTCGTCCCGGTTCGCGTGCATTCTACCGGCAAGTACCGTTCCTGTTTGTAAGCACGGGTTTATAGGCACTGCGGGCTACTTTACCGCGGGTGCGGCTAAAGCTGGCTTGCCTGAGGGACCAGGTTCTCTCACAACGGCCTTAGTGACTGGTTGAGACGCCGTTGTTTCGTTTTGGCGTCAACGTCGCCAGAAACGCATTGCCAGTGCAACTTTACAAGTGCAACTTTACAAGCCCAACTTTGCCTGTTACACTTCGCCAATTATACTTTGCCTGTTGCATCTCGCCACATTCTCCAGGCCTTGCCACGGGGCTGGAGGAAAGGCCCCCTTGTCTGGAAACGCCCGTGTCTCGTCGGCATGCCGTGTTGACGAATAACGCGTCCAGGCTCCTTCTCCTCCTCACTGGTTGGCCAAACACTTTGTTCTTGCTTCACCTTGCCTCTTACTTCATTTTGTCTCATGCGACACCTCCGGCCAAGTCGGTATTCCGCCCCATTGCCTTTCCCAAGTTTTCAAGTTTCTTTGCGACACCTCAAACCAACCAAACACGGATGCAGGTGCGACATACACAACACGTGCGGAGGTTCTCTTTCTCCAAGGGGGCATCCGCACGTTCTATTCTCTCTGGCCGCATCTCCGCGGCTTGGTATAGCAGGCCGAACGGCTGAAGGGGGCGGGCTAAAGTTTTGGGCTCGTTATGCCGAAACTCTGCTTAGTTTACCGACCAACGGCGGAACGCCTTCCTGCAAGGAGGCTCCCGCATTTCAATGACCGTGGTCACAGCGGTCGCCGCCATTGTTTGTGCCTGGGCTAAAAATTGAACGCCAGGTTCTATTGAGAAGTTGAGCCAACCACAGACGAATGGGCAAGATTGAAGTCACAGCATTACAGCCAGAAATAGACGCTGGAGGACACGCAATCGTCATGAATGTTAGAGCCAGACCCAAGAGAGAGTCCTGTTGCGGGCAAGCCCTGCCAGAATATGCATTTTTACTCGGGCTCATTGGCATTGTCTCCATTGCAGCCATTCAAACCTTTGGCAACGATCTTTCCGAGTCGTTCATCTTCTTTGCCAACGAGCTTCTTTCGCTGGTCTTGGGAGCCTAGAATCCGCCTATTCGGCCCCAGCGCGTGATGATTTGTAAATAAATATAACCGTTTGATCGTTCATTGGTTTGAAATGATTCAAGCTTGGGTAAGCGTCGCCCGATACTGTAGGCAGTGTTGTAAAAACCCATTGGTTTAAACCCGCAGGGGTTCCTGGGGAAAATTGGCCATGGGAACTTACACGGCACTGCCACCAAAACAAATGGAAGCGAACCTTACTTGTTTGTTACTCCCGGCCCAACCATTGCCCTGGATGCGTTGAAACGAACCACAAAGATGGTCGACGCTGCCAAATTAAAGGAAGATTGGGTCCGTTCTTGTGTCGCAACGTTGGAGAGGCCAGTTGTATGATGCTACCCTCCTGTCGAACCAAGCTTTATCGCCCGCGTCGCCGTGCTGGGCAATCGTTGATAGAAACAGCCGCCGTTTTACCGGTCATTTTACTGTGCCTGTTTTCCACATTCTTAATTGGCGCGGCGCTTTACGCGGGAAGTCGGGCCTCCAACGCCACGAAAGAGCCTTTGTTCCACAAGCTGGAAATGGGCAATATGCCCCAAGGGGTGGGGGTGGGACACGTACTGGGCTACATGAACCAAAACCGGGATGGATCCCTGGCCATGAACTTGGGCCTGCCGGTGGGGAAGGTGGAAATTACCTACCCGGACAATACCACCGCCATTATGGTGGCGGAAAAACGCTTTGCGACCATTGCCTCATTTTTTCCGTCTCAGTTTCCGCAGTTTTTTCCGCAATTTCGGTTCACCGTGGCGCAAGGGCTGGATTCTCGCCTGCTGAAGGGAAATCGTGGACAGTCGTTTTCTGACAGTTGGGCCACCGATGGCATGCAGTTGGTCAGCGGGTCCGATTATGGTTTGAATATGGCCAATCTACCGGCGCAAATTCCGTTTGCCAATATGGCCTGCGGCTCCGGTGGACAAACCGGTGTCGGCATGGCCGATGGCGGCCAGCACTACGAGTTAAATGAGTTTGAGAGTCCTGCAGAAACACCCCCCGTGGGCGCCTTGGATAGAAATTACAGCGCACAGACCTACACCAATCCGCAGGTGTTGCAGCAAATTGCCGATGCGGGTAACAGTTCTTGCGATGCGCCCACCTCTCTCAGTGATTATAGAGACAGTTGCGAATCCGAATACGATGCCATGTACACTTTAAGCTGTAGCATTACACCAGGCACGGCGGCGGCACCCACTACCACAACTGGTACCACGACTGGAACCACCACCGGCACCACGACTGGAACCACCACCGGTACTACGACTGGAACCACCACACCGCCCCCACCAGGAGGCTACGTGGCGGGCACCACCACCATGACCTGTACCAGTGCCGCCGGTGGAACAGGCAGTTCCAACGGAACGTCTGCAACGCAAAACGCGGCCCAGGCCACCGGAGGACAAACATCGGCAACGGGCAGCACGGTCACCATCGATCCCACCACCATGGGTTACAACCCAAACAGCGGCCAAAGCGTAACCCAATTTGCCAGCGGAACGTTCATTGCCCCCAACGCCCCACCGCGAGGGGCTACCATTGATGAATGCCAGGCCGAAAAGCAGGGGGCGTGCCGCTTACAGTACGCCAACATGTGGATGACTGCCGTAAGAGATGCCTACCAACAGTATGGAATGTGTAACGGCAGCGTGGGCGGGTTCGATGTTCAGTTTATGCGAACGTTGGTTCCGTACTAAATGCGCGCCGATGCTTTCCTTTGCGTAACCGCTCTCTCTGCCCTGTTTGTCTTGAGGCGGATGACGCACGCTCCCAGCAATAGCTTCTGCCACAAATGACGAGGAATTTGGTGTGATGTTGAATTCTGTCACCGCCCTGCAGCGACGCATGACCCACCCACTTGGAAGGCTGAAGTCGTCAGGATCTACCCTTCAGTTTGCGGCCATTCAGCTTTTTTTGGTCATTGCCTTTTTGGGAGTGGCGGCCTACGTGGGTTTAAATACCCTGTTGCAGGAAGAGTTACAGAAAACCGTCAGTACGGCGGCCATGTTTGGCGCCTCCTCCTACTACGATGGCGATACCAACCTAAACCCGGTCAAAGATCCCGATCGCGCCTTTTTGGCGGCACAATCTGCCTTTAGCCACGCCTTGACGAGTTCTCCGATGTTACAGGCGTTTGGCACCCAACTAACACAACTGAACCTTCAGGTGGGCGACGATCAGGTAACCGTGGGTGCCGAAGCCCGGTTGCCCGTTCCATTTTTAGCCGTCATTGGCATTCGAGAGTTTTTACTGGAGGCCGAAGCCAGCTCCAAGTACATTAAGCAGGTTCGGGAAGGCCCGTTTACACTGGCGCCCGCGTTGGGTTCGGTTCCCATTGAAACCAGCGCCGGTTCTGGAGGAGGGGGCTTATCCCCCAGCAGAGGCCTGCTGGGTTCTCGTAACAGCGGGGGGCTTAGTATCACCGATCCACTGACGGGGGCCGTCATCTGTCAAATTCCCGGCGGGCCCACGGTAGCCCAGGCTCAGTTGATTATTCCTGTGACCGATCGTATGGGGCCGGATGTCCATATTGAGATGGATTGCTCTGACGGGGGGTGCCGCGGCTACATTGTGGAAGCCTGTAGCGCCAACGAGTGTTACGACGTGGGAGATGCCGCCCGCATTGATGGCGACGGAATGGTGGTTGACACCATGCTCAACGGTCGTGATATCCGAGTCATTTTTGGAAGCGTGTACATTGACTTTGGCGCGGCAGGCCCACAGTACGCCGCCAACGTGCAAAAGGCCACCTACATTAAAATTAGCGACGATGGCGCAGGGACTATTTACAGCAACGGCTCACTGGCCTTTGAACCTTGTCCGCAAGCGGCCACCATTAACTACGTGCACACTTACCACGTGGGAACCGCTTGTGAGCAGGGCACCAATAACTGCCCCATTCCCACCGCCGATTTTCAGTATGGGGTTTAGCCCTGCCCTGTGGCAACAAATCCATCACCAAACAAGCGTTTTTTAAGAAACAAGCTTGTCCGGGTGATTAGCAACAGCCTGGGTGAGGGCACACTGTTCCTTTACCCAACCCTGTTGCCGGGTATACCAACCTACCAACCCACCTACCAACGCGCCATAGCTGGCCGTCATCGGAAACCAGCCCACTGGGTACAGAAGAGCCATACCAAAAGTTTGCCAATATTCCGCCTCCGTCATTGGGCCAATGGCGTTGGCAATCATCAGCATGGGCAAGCCAGCAAGCCCAAACAAAATCACCTCAGTGGCCAATACCCCTAAAAAAGCGCCCCAAGCCACACTTTTAAGCACATACCGAGGGGCCCGTAACCACTGGAGCAGTAAACCGGCAAACAGACTGCTCACCCACAGGAGCAGCAACGGCACCCCCAGGCGGGTCACGTCTTGCGATTGGCAGAGATCCAAAATAAACGGAAACCAGGTTAATAGTAGCCAAGCAGGCCAAAATAGCTTGGCCAAGGCACGCTGAAGATTTTGAGCCTGATACTGCCACCGCAGGGACAGACCCAGCAGTCCACCCGCACAAATAAGCTGCAAAACGCCCGTCTCTGCATAAAACTGCAACGGTTTTTGCCAATCCGCCAACGACCAGTCTTTGTTGGCAGGCAGGGCCCATTGCACCAACGCCGGTTGATAGAGCAGAAAGAGCAACATGCTGCTCATTAACCCACTCAGCCAAAGTTGGCGTCCCCACAGGGAAGTGGGCAACTGGAGGCAAAAAAGCAGCGCTTGCAGATGTTTCCATCCACTTAAGCAGGTTTCCGTCATTGGCCTATGCATTGGCAATGGGGTCCCTCCGTTCTCTCTGTGCTTCATCATCCAGAGTTTTTCCATTGGGAAGAACCCCAACTTGGAGGAGATTGCTCTCGGCCGTGTAGACATTTCATTTCTACACGACCGAGCAGGGGGGAGAGGGGGCGGCAAAATTCATTCCCCCGCATTTACACCCAATGGGGCGTAAACAAAATGGCGGGGCTTGTTTGGGAATTGCCCCCTTTGTTTGGGAATTGCCCCTTGAACAGTCGGCTGGCTTCGTTTAACCTCCTAATCATATATAGAAGGCAGGCAACCACTGTGGAGGGTTTTTACGCAATGACCACGGCCACCGACACCAAGCCCAATCAGC
The DNA here is from genome assembly GCA_033763415.1 of Candidatus Melainabacteria bacterium. Classification (GTDB taxonomy): domain Bacteria; phylum Cyanobacteriota; class Vampirovibrionia; order Vampirovibrionales; family JAJTHC01; genus JANRKP01. The sequence continues at coordinate 22,650 of JANRKP010000012.1, forward strand.
AACAGGCAACCCGCCAGGAGAAAGACTCCCTTGGCGTGCGCGAAGTACCCGCCGAGGCTTACTATGGCATTCAGGCACTTCGGGGTTCCGAGAATTTTCCGATGACGGGCATTAAGCCCGCCCAACAGTACCCCGAACTGATTTGGGCCTTTGGCTGCATTAAAAAAGCGGCCGCACGCACCAACATGGAGCTTCAGTTGCTAGAGCCCCACCAGCCCGAACTAAACCAAAAAATCGGTCAGGCCCTGATGGATGCGGCCACCGAGATGATCGAAGGCCGGTTTAACCAGGAATTTATTGTGGATGTGTACCAGGGGGGAACAGGCACCTCCAACCACATGAACGCCAACGAGATTCTCTCCAACCGGGCCAACGAATTGCTCGGCGGACAAAAAGGCGTCTACAGCCCGGTCAACCCCAACGACCACGCCAACTACGGCCAGTCCACCAACGATGTAACCCCAACCGTGATGCGGCTCACCTTCCTCAAAAAACACGGCCCGCTCATCGAAAGCCTCTGCCAGTTGGAAGCCAGCTTTCGCCGCAAGGCAGACGCCTTTCAAACCGTGTTAATTGCAGGCCGCACCCACATGCAAGACGCGGTTCCCTTGACCATGGGCCAACAGTTTGCCGCCTACGCCAACGCCCTGGAAGACGCCCGTGCCCATTTGGAGTTTACCGTTCAAAAATTGTACCGCCTTGGCCTGGGAGCCTCCGCACTGGGTACGGGTTTAAACACGCACCCGGAATACCGCCGCAAGGTAACGGGCTATTTGGCAGAATACACCGGCTTTCCCCTGGAAATGGCCCGAGACTACTTCCAGGCGACCAGTTCGTTTGGGCTGTTTTCGGATTATTCCTCGGCCTTGCGCAGCGTGGCCATTGAGCTGGAAAAAATTGCCCACGACTTTAAACTCTATTCTTCTGGCCCTATGACGGCGATTGCGGAACTCAACCTGCCACAACTTCAGCCCGGCTCTTCCATTATGCCTGGCAAGGTAAACCCCGTGCTGCCCGAATTGATGGATCAACTCTCCTACGCCATTCAGGGCAACGATTTATCCGTGGCGCTGTGCGCGCAAAACGGTCAGTGGCAGTTGAACGTGATGATGCCGTTAATTTTGATCAAAATTACCGAATCGCAAACCCTACTGACCAACGGACTGAAACAGTTTGCCGAACAGTGTGTGGATGGCGTGACGGTGAACGAAACGTTCATTCGTCAACGAATGGAGCACAGCACCATTTTGCTAACCGCTCTAAATCCCTATATTGGCTACGCCCACGCGGCAGAAATTGCCAAAAAAGTGATTGCGGAAGGAAAAACCGTCCGTGAGGTTGCGCTTTCGTTGGGGCTGACAGATAAAAGCGGTCGCCCGATTGACGCAGCCCGTCTGGACGAAATTTTATCCGTCGAGGCGATGACGGCCCCGCGCATTGCCGAGTAAGCCACCAGGCGGCGGGGATGATGGCAACCTGTCCCTCCCCCCGCCCGCTGAATCACCCCCGCCTGAACCACGAGGAGCAATCAACCGTGTCTCCCTTAGCACGCGAACGCTTTCCGGGCGAAGAATGGGTTTTGCTGGACCGGCTTAACGCGGCAGAAGCCTACCTGCACAGCCTGGAACAAGCTCCGCCCGAGCCCGGCATCCGAATTGAGCGACAGCCCTTCCCGAACCCAGAAGGGCTGTTTGCCCGTGTTTATTTTCCGGGCCGCGTGCTTCCGCGCCTGCTGCTGGTGGCAGAAGCCGAAACAGCGGCGGCAGATGCAGGAACCCCAAAGTCCCCCCTCGGGTCTGATGAATGCACCTGCTAGGCGTGGATTTCACCAGTGCGCCCAGCCCCCGAAAGCCCATTGTGGCCGTGTGGGCCTACTGGGAAAAGCCTGGTGTTGTGTGCTTGCATACCCTACAGCGCTTCAGCGACTGGTCTGGCTTTGAAACACTGCTACAAACGCCTGGGCCCTGGGTTGCGGCCATGGATTTCCCTCTCAGTTTGCCGCGGGCCTTACTCCAGGCGCTGGGCTGGCCCACCGAATGGTCCGCCGCCGTGGAGCACATTCAACAGCTTGGCAAGAGCGGCTTTGAGTCCGCACTGATCGCTTACCAGCAGGCTCAGCCTCAGGGCCAAAAGTTTGTTTATCGCCCCACCGACCGTTTGACACGTTCTTCCAGCCCGATGAAGCTACACTACCCACCGGTGGGAAAAATGTTCTTTCAAGGCGCTATTCGTTTAAAGGCGGCTGGGGTTTGTATTCCAAAGCTTGCGGACAACCCAGACCCTCGCGTGGTGGTTGAGGCCTACCCAGCCCTGATTGCCCGCCGGTTGTTGAAAAAAGCGCCCTATAAACAGGACAACCCCAAACAGCAAACCATTGAACGTTTTCAGGCAAGGCAATCGGCACTCACGCAGTTACAGCGGCAAGTCCTTCTGCCAGAATTTGGCTTTTCCATCCACCTGGCCCCAGCGCTGGAAAAGGCCCTATTGGAAGATGCCACTGGCGACACGCTGGACGCCTGTTTTTGCGCCATTCAGGCCGCGTGGGCCAGCCAAACGGAACACTGGGGCATTCCGCCCATTCCTGAAGCAGAAGACGGCTGGATTGTGGACCCGGCTCTGCTGTAGCGAGGTTTGTTATGGCTAGTTGCTGATGCTTTTCTTCTCCCAAGGAGAGGCCTCTCCCTGGAGACCCTGGAAGTAAGGCGCTTATTAAAGACGTGTAGGTTACAAAAAGCCAGCGAGCCGACTTTTCCACGCAGTGGTGGCGGAGGCGACACGACAACTGAAATCCTCCCAATCAACCCACACCCCACAAACGGAATGACGGTAGAACATTGACGGAAGGCTGAAACCACGCAGCAAACGCCTGTGAGCACGTTCACTGAGCTGAGGACACGCCCTACTAATACACCCCAGGAAACAACCGGTAACGAACCTGGTGCAGATAGCTCGCATAATCCGCATCTCGCGCCAACAGTTGCTCTTCCTCTCGAATGCGCTGAACTTGGCACAAGGTTTGCAACACAAACAACAGCAACGTGCCCAGGCTCAGGAAATTCAGGGTCATTCCTAAAATGCACAGCCCTTCCGCCATGTAGAGGGGATGACGCACCAGGCGGTAGAGCCCCTGGGTTTTAATGTCTCTTCGTGCGGCAATAATCCCAAACCCACGGCCCAACGTGCCCAAGGAAACCACCGTTAGCAACAACCCAACCATCTGAAAGCCGACCCCCACATAGTCCACCCCAGCCAAACTCAGTGGCACACTCCAAGGAGCCTCGTACACGGGCTTTAAGGCAAAGGGCAGCAAGGTGCCACTGAGGGCAAAAAACCAGTGGTCCGCCTTTAAAGAACTATCCTGCGTGGGCTTGCGGATGATAAAAAATGTAACCAGCAGCAGGTAAAAGCACAACACCAGCAGCAGCTTTAGCAGCTCCAGCAAAGGGGTATGGGTTTGCAACATTTGATAGAAACGATAGCCCTGGGCCAGCAACACGAGCAGCGACAACAAAATGGCCAGCGTGCTCACCGTCAGGCGAATCCAAAAATGCAATGGCGGGGTGGAACCCGTATTGGAAGACTGCGACATAGGGTCTGTCATGACAAAATCTAAATTCTCCGTATCCATCCATACCCAAAGAAATGCCCGTTGAACAGCCCCAGCATACCCAGAGAAGGGCGGCAACACATCCTACCCACGCAGGAGGAACGGCCAAGCCGTTGGCTTCGCCATCGATTTTTCAGGTGACTTATTTCTGGAGCAACGCCTCTAGTTGAGGCTTCAGTAAAGACAGGCTTCCAACGTTGTCGATCACCCGATCGGCGCGTCTTGCCTTTTCATCAATAGACATTTGGCTGGCAATCCGCTCCTGGGCTTGCGCCTGGCTTAAATGCCGAAACTGCATCAGGCGTTCAAGCTGCTGTTGCGGGGTGGCGTAAACCACCCAAACCGCATCGAAGTGAGACACCAGGTCCGATTCGTAGATGAGCGGCACCAACGCCGCCGCATAGGCTTTCTCTCCATGCTGCTCAAAGAAACGATCAATGGCCACACGCACCTGCGGATGAATCCAGGATTCCAGCAACCGACGTTTCACGGCATCCTGAAAAACGATGGCCCCCAACGCGGAACGGTTTACCTGGCCATTGGGCAAAAACACGTCTGCACCAAACGCACCGAGAATCTTCTGCCGAAGCGAGTCATCGGTGGCCAAAAGCGCGTGTACCACCGCATCTGCATCCAATACGGGCACGCACAAATCTTCTAGCAATTTACCCACGGTGGATTTTCCGGTTGCAATCCCGCCCGTCACGCCAATTCGTATCACCATGGGCCGATTTGTTGCCTCCAATACGGGTTAAAAAACTGGCAAGCCAAGCGGGATTGGGTCGTTTTTCAAGTCGTTTTTTCAGTGGGTTGGCCGCCTTGCTTGCATCCCTTCGGCAATCACGGTACAGTCTCCACACCAACGGGTCAATGATAGAAACGCGTTTGAGCATCATGGATCCACGCGAGGTTGTGTTTAATGCCGGGGTTTTCCGAGTTGTCATCATCATCCTCCTCCAACGAATCCTCTTTCAGCGCCCCACCAGCCGCACACGACGCGGGTTTGTTCAGCCGTGGGCAACAGTTATTTGTGTGGCTTACCGGCATTTTTCTCACCTCCCTTTTGGTTGCCAACCTGGTTGGGGCCATGCTGTTTTCGTTTGAAGTGCCGGTGTTGGGCGTGCGAGCCCTCCTTTCTGCCGGAATTATTGCCTTTCCGGTCACGTTTTTACTCACCGATTTACTCAACGAGTTTTACGGCGCCCGCGGAGCACGGCAAGTAACGTTGGTTGGCTTTGGCATGTCCATTTTGGTCTACGTCTACTTATGGGTGGGGCAGCAGTTGCCCGTGGATGCCGGGACGTTGATTCCCAAGAGCCATTACCTCAATCTGGCGCAGCAGTACACGGGCATGTTTATGGCTTCGCTTACCGCCTACCTGCTGGGCCAACTGTTGGATATTCATCTGTTTGGCCTGTTCAAAGGCTGGACCCAGCATCGGTTTATCTGGCTAAGGGCCACGGGTTCCACCGTCGTCTCTCAGTTGTTCGATTCGTTGGTAGTGACCAGCCTGGCATTTTGGGGCAGTAAACCCTTGTCGGTTATTTTGCACATTGCGGCCAGCAACTACAGCTGGAAGTTTGTGATTGCCGTTTGCATAACACCCGTGTTGTATTTGGGCCACACGCTGATGCGCGCGTTTCTAAAGGACGCTTTGCAAGCACCCAGCCAGCCCACAAAGCTTTAAACGAGAGACCTGTCTCTAATCGGGCGGCCTTTAATCGGGCGGCATGCGCGTTGCAGCAAACCGCACATTAAACACCTTGTGTGGCCTTAAACGATGTTCTCGGTGTTGCAGCACGGCCAGTAACAGTGTTTCCGGGTTGGTTACATCTGGTTGATTGACTGCCAAGTACCATTGGTTAGCCTTCAAAGGACCATCTTGCTCCGTCACAGGCAGGTTTATGCCGTTTAGTAGGGCCTGTTGGCGGGTTGTATCGGCAAGCACTAAAACCGGCAGCGCCAAAAACGGCAGCGGGTTTTGCAGATAGTTTTGGGGCGACGACGACTGCTGCAACGCGTCCAACGCCACAGCAGAATCCAGCGTAAAAGCCCCATGGGCGGTTCTTACAAGGCGAGACAAATAGGCCCCGGTTCCCAACGCCTCGCCCAAGTCCCGGGCCAGGGCCCGAATATAGGTGCCGCTGCTGCAATGCACCTCTAGCACTGCCGTGGGCCATTCTGCGCCATTCGCTTCGGGGCTGTGTACCGCCTCCTGCCACTGCGCAAGGCTTAGCGCATGGATGGTCACCTCTCGGCTGGGCGCTACCACATCGGTTCGGCCAGCGTGCGCATACTGGTACAGCTTTTTGCCGTTGACCCGAACGGCGGCGTGCAGGGGCACTTGCTGAGAAAAAGTTCCGGTAAATGCTGCTAACTGGGCTTTGACGGCTTCTTCGGTAAGGTGTGCCGCCGATTGCTCGGTCAACACCTCACCCTCTGCATCCAAGGTGTGGGTGGTTTTGCCAAACGTTACCCAGGCGCGGTAACGCTTATCGGTGGGGAAATATTCAATCAGCCGGGTGGCGCGGCCCAGGCATACGGGCAGGACGCCTTCTGCCATGGGATCCAACGTACCCAGATGCCCCACCCGCTTTAAACCAAACACACGGCGCACCCGCGCAACCACGTCATGACTGGTCATGCCCTTGGGTTTGGCCACATTTAAAACCGCAAACCGTTCCTCCACAGAGGTGGTTAAAGAATCAGGATCAGAACCAGAAACAGAGACCGACACAGAGGCAACTCCACGATAGAACACAACTGGAAAGAGACGAGAGATCGAGAGGAATAGGGGCCAGCAATACAGAGGCTGGACATTTCCATTTTAGCCTGGATGATGCCAACAGGGTTATTTTGGTTTTGTTTTGCAACCGGGAGACTGAAACACTGTGGCGTCTTTGCTGGAAGAATTTAAGGCCTTTGCGCTCAAGGGCAATGTGATTGATATTGCCGTGGGCGTTATTATTGGCGGAGCCTTTGGCAAAATTGTCTCTTCCCTGGTATCAGATGTGATTATGCCACCCATTGGCCTGCTGACGGGAGGGGTTAACTTTAACGCGCTTCGTTGGGTATTGCAACCCGAAAGCCAAACCACTGCCGGAAAAACCATTGAGGCCGTCACCCTAAACTATGGCGTTTTTTTACAGCACCTGGTCGATTTCCTGATTGTGGCCGTGGCCGTTTTTACGCTGGTGCGGCTGATGAACAGCCTGCAAAGCCAACTGCTGCCGTTTGGCAAACAAGCCACGCCCCCCACCCCGGAAGAAACGGCGGAAACCAAACTCCTCAGCGAAATTCGAGACATTTTAAACAGCCAGTCTTTAAATAACCGATCGAAGACCGATACCACTTTGCCTGCCCAAGGCGCCAATGCGGGTCATTTTAGCGCGCCGGGCCCGGCAGGGAGCTAGATGCGTTGTGTCTGCCAATTTTCTGCTCACCCACATTCCACAACTGGTAACAGTGTGCCCCAGCCGCATGACGTCCACCAACCCGTTGGGAATTATTACCAACGGGGCACTGGTGGTGCGGGATGGACACCTGGCCTGGATAGGCCCGCAGGACGCTTTAGACACCTGCACGTCTCTCTGGGCGGATCTTCCCCAGGCAGCGGCCACGTTTCCGCTACTGCTACCAGGGTTGATCGATAGCCATACCCATGCCGTTTTTGCCGGTGATCGTGCCGAAGAGTTCGACCGTCGCCTGGCAGGAGACAGCTACCAACAGATTGCCGAATCCGGCGGCGGCATCCTTAAAACGGTTGAAGCCACCCGCCAGGCGGATGAACACACGCTGCGCAGCTTAACCCAAACGCGCCTGGCCACCATGAAGCGCTTTGGCGTTACCACGGCGGAAGTCAAAGTGAGCTACGGGCTGGATTTAGAGGCGGACTTACGCGGCCTAAGAGTATTGCAACAGCTCTGCGATCCGCAATCGCCCCACTATCAGCCAGTGCAAGTGGTACCCACCTACATGGCGGCCCACGATATTCCCCCGGAATACCGCTACCCTGGCGGAACGGACGCCTATACCTCGCTGCTGTGCGAACAGTGGCTACCGGCGGTGGCCCACAGTGGTTTGGCCCGTTGCTGCGATGTGTTTTGTGAAACGGGCTACTTTAGCCCGGAGCAAACCCAACGCATTTTAAAAACCGCCCACGGCCTTGGCTTTTTGTTAAAAGTACACGCCGATGAGTTTGAAAATACCGGCGGGGCGGCCCTGGCTGCCCAGGTGGGGGCTTTATCGGCAGATCACTTGCTCCATGTATCCGATGAAGGCATTGCCGCCCTGAAGGCCAGTAACACGGTTGCCACCCTGTTGCCGGGCACGCCCTTCTTTTTGCGTTTACCCCACTACGCACCGGCGCGCAAACTGTTGGATGCGGGCGTTACGGTAGCCGTGGCCACGGACTTTAACCCGGGTTCCTGTTATACAGAGAATCTTCCGCTGGTAATGCAAATTGCCTGCCTGCAAATGGGCATGCGTCCCCACGAGGTGGTTCGGGGGGTCACCCTTCATGCGGCCCAAGCACTGGGGCTTGCTGCGGATCGGGGTTCGTTGAGTGCGGGCAAACGGGCGGACTGGCTTGCGTTGAACACCCCCAGTGTGGACGACTGGATGTACCATTTGGGGGTCATGCCCGCTTGTGAGGTTTGCATCGGCGGCTTCATTTGCTACAAATCTTAAAAAACCAGATACGATTTTAAATTTGCATTTAAGTTTTACCCTCGGCTGTCGATAGCAGTGTTAAGCAAAAACGGGTTCGCTGTTCCCGCAGCGCCCCCCTCTCGTCAGTGTCATTCTCTGTTTAATCCGTCGAAGCAACAAAATTACCTCGCGAAAACCAGGGTCCGCCAGCCAAGCTCTCCACACCGGGCCGTCTCTCTGTCTTTTGTCCATTTCTCCGTTTAGACCGAGAGACCTGGATTTGTACGTGGTTTACGGGATGTCGTACACGCCACAGGCAAGCTATTTTTTCTGGTGGCTGGGCGTCGCGCGCCGTTGGTCGCGGTTTCTTTTGAACGCTGCGGTTGTACACAGAACCGCCAGGACTATTGCTCAATATTGCCAAAGCGGTTGCCTAGACTGTTGCCAAAGCTGTTGCCAAAGCGGTTGCCATTGGCAAATGTTGACGAAGGTTGTTAGCAGAACTGTGATGCAAGAAGGATTGCTTGGGTGCCAGCTTACCATCAAGCGGTATCATCTCCGATACTGTCTAATCGCTTACTGTCAACTCGATCGTCTGTCAATCAAACGCCAAATCCAAATGAGCTGCACGCACTACTGATGCAGGATGCCGTCCTGTCTCGTTCGTCCGCAATACGGGCGGGGTGTTTGCCCACAACGGATGCCACCGCCTCAGTGGTGGTGTCGGCGGTTTCTGTGCCCTTAAGCGCATCGTTCACCAAGGTGGACCTTTGGCAGGAACTGCTCCCAACGGTCCAGGCACAGTTGGCCACCTTAGGCAGTTCCTTCGGCGGTGCATTAAGCACCAAAGCCACTCCCTCCTCTATCGGCTACGTCACCTAGCGGCTTATCGCTTCGGGTTTAGCTGCCTCCTCTGCACACACAAACACACAGTGCCTTCTCGCCATCTGGTTCCATGCTGCTTTTTTTCTCTCTCTCTCCAGTCGTCGTCTCGGTTCTTGCTATTGTTTACGTCGCTTTTTTAGATTTAAACCATCCCACGCTCGCCTCCAAACGCAGCCTAGGCAGGTGGAAACTCTGAAACACCGACCTTGGGGAAACCCTAGGAGTTCGCCTGCCTGCTGACAATACCTACCCGCTGATCGCCTCGGCGGGTTTTTTATTGGCGGCGTTTGTATGGCAACCCGCGCCAGCCAATACCTGGGGTCAAGCCATCTTTCCTCAACAGAGTAAGCTGCCTTACCGCTATCAACGCGGGGGCTGATGGTTCTTCAACACCGCAATTTGATCGCGCAACTGGGCGGCGGTCTCAAATTCCAACAGCTTGGCGGCCTCTTTCATCTGGGTTTCCAGTTCCGTAATCAACTGCGGAATTTGGGTGGGCGGTATCGTTTGCGCTTGCAGTTCCAGCTTTTTAAGGGCTTTGCCGGGGTTGGTCGCATCGGCCCCCACGCCCAACATATCCAGCAGGCCATTGCTCAAACTTTTTTGAATCGTCTGCGGCACAATGCCGTGTTGCTGGTTGTAGTTCATTTGCAGCTCTCGCCGCCGTTGGGTTTCTTCCATGGCGCGCCGCATGCTGTCGGTCTGTTTATCGGCATATAAAATCACAAACCCACAGGCATTTCTCGCCGCCCGCCCAATGGTTTGAATTAAACTTTGCTCTGAGCGTAAAAACCCTTCCTTGTCGGCATCCATAATGGCCACCAGCGTTACTTCCGGCAGATCCAAACCTTCTCTCAGCAGGTTAACGCCCACCAGTACGTCAAATTGTCCCAGGCGCAGGTCTCGCACAATTTCCACCCGCTCCAACGGCTTAATATCGCTGTGCAGGTAACGCACCCGCACGTCCATTTCCAGCAGATAATCCGTCAGGTCCTCGGCCATTCGCTTGGTCAGTGTGGTAATTAACACACGCTCGTTGGCCGCCACCCGCTGACGAATTTCCACCAGCAGATCGTCCACCTGGTTGGCCGTGGGCCGAATGACCACTTCGGGATCCAACAGACCCGTGGGCCGAATGATCTGCTCCACCACCTGGGCCGATTCCGACAGTTCAAACGCGCTGGGAGTGGCCGACACATACACGCGCTGACCAATCCGGTGATAGAACTCATCAAAACTCAGCGGGCGATTATCCCGCGCGCACGGCAACCGAAAGCCATACTCAATCAAAGTATCTTTTCGAGAGCCATCTCCGTGGTACATGCCGCGCAACTGGGGAATGGTCACGTGGGATTCATCCACCACCAGCAGAAAATCCTCTGGAAAGTAATCCAACAGCGTGCGGGGCGGGCTCCCAGGCGGACGCCCCTCTAAAATACGGCTGTAATTTTCAATGCCGTTGCAGTAGCCCACCTCTTTAATCATATCGAGATCGCGGAGCGTTCGCTGCTCCAGGCGTTGGGCTTCCAGCAGCTTGCCCTGGGCTAAAAACTGCTGAATTTGGCCGTCCAATTCCTGACGAACGGCCTGAATGGTGCGGTCTCGGTAATCGTCCTCCGTCACGTAGTGCACGGCCGGAAAAATCATGTAGGCGGGCGGCATGCCCAACACCTCGCCGGAGTCAGGATCGACGACCGTAATCTGCTCCAGCGTTTCATCAAAAAACGTCAGCCGAATCACCCGCTCCTCATCCGCCGGACGAATGTCAATCACATCGCCCCGAACGCGAAAGCAGGTGCGCTTTAGCTCAAAATCATTCCGATGGTACTGCATCCGAATCAGGGCGCGCAGCAGATCGTCTCTCGGGTAGTCATCGCCCACCACCAGGCGGACGGCCGCCTTGATATAATTTTCTGGAATGCCCAAGCCGTAAATGCAACTGACACTGGCCACCACAATCACATCCCGGCGCTCAAACAGGCTTCGGGTAGCCTCGTGCCGCAAACGATCGATCTCGTCGTTAATGCTGGCCGTTTTTTCAATAAACGTATCAGTCCGAGGAATGTAGGCTTCCGGCTGATAGTAGTCGTAATAGCTAATAAAGTAACCCACGGCATTGTGCGGAAAAAAGCCCTTCAGTTCGTTGTAGAGTTGTGCGGCCAGGGTTTTGTTATGCGCCAACACCAGGGTGGGCCGCTGCACACTGGCTATTACGTTGGCCATGGTAAAGGTTTTACCCGAACCGGTAACGCCCAACAGCGTTTGTGTTTCATCGCCCCGGTTTAGGCCTGCCACCAGTTGGGCAATGGCTTGGGGTTGATCGCCCGCTGGAGCATACGATGACACCAGTTGAAACGGTTGCACTCCAGGATGGATGTCGTACATTAAGCAAATGATTCCGTAACTCAGGTTGGACCCACAAAGAACACGTGGTGGAGAAAATAAACAACTCACTGTAAAAAAAGAGCCGCAAGGGAGCCCCACTTATGCAGTTTAAAGCATCTGCACTGGCTTTGCACCCACCTGTGTGGCCAAGCCAAACCAGTCAATCGCCCCGGTCTCTGGCGTCAAGGAACGCTCAGGACTTGTTTTCAACAGGGCTGGAAGCCTCATCGGCACAAGTGTTTCACCCTTCCACCGCGCCCCACTCGGTCATATCGTTCGGTCGGCAGCAGCCAAACATTTCCTATCCACGTCTCATTTTATTGAGTCTTTTGGCGGGGTTAAATTTACCCATGTGGGGGTTTATCTTTCAGCAGTGGAAGGCTTCTGAACATAGTTCCGTCATTGCCGCCGAACCCAAAAGCACGGATAAAGCCAACAACAGCCCACCGCCCCCGGTAAAACCCCTGCCAGATATCCCCGCCTTTGCATCTGCCGTTCTACCCACCCCAACGGTCGCGCCCAGCCCAGCAATTGCTCCGCCCCCCGCAGCCGACCCTTGGCTGGATCAGCCTGCGGGTACGCAAGAACTCCTCAACACCATGAAGCAATACATTCTGCAATCGGGTGGGTTTATGATTGGTGACACCCACGGACAGGCGCAAATTCCTGGTTTTATCCGAGATCATGTGCGTGATTTTAAGGCCATGGGTGTTCGGGTGTTTTACATCGAGATGGTGCAGTCCAGCCGACATGAACGATTACAACAAATGCTGGCCCAAGGCACCACCCCGGCGGCCATTGTGCGTGAGATTTTATGCCCGCCCCTTGGCGTCACTTGGTGCGACACTCCTGGCGATAGTCAAGGGTTTGTCAACGCTATTGCAGAAACCATTTTAGCTTTTCATCAAGAAGGCATTCGGGTCGTTGGCATTGATCACAACAGCCCTGGCAGTGGTGAAAATGCCAACCCGAGACGGCTGGCGCTTTCCAACCCACATTGGCTAGAACAAGTACAGGCCGATCGCCAGCGACACGGGGTACAACCCTTCCTACTCTATGGGGGAAGAGCGCATAGTGGTGAGTCCATTGAAGGAGATGCCGCTGTGGTCGGAGTGGACCGGCTGCTGACCATTCCGAGTTTTGACTTTGAACCCAGTGCCGAGGGCGCCCCGAACGGCGGCTACCAATTAACCTCGCCCATTAACCCTCAACACGCAACCTACAGTGTTCGTTTTTAGCCAACACGCCCCGTGCATCTCACGGCCCCTATCCGGTTTGGCATTTTTATCATGCTTGTAATAAATTGATGGTTGATTGGTTCATTGGATCGATTGACCTTACCCTCCAACCGGTCGTTATTCTGTCCGTACTTGCCACAGCGCTCGCACCACAGAATGTCAACGTCGCTAAACAGAATCCCCCCCTTTTTGTTCTCAGGAGACTTTTACGCAATGCAACTGACCCGCCTGAACCCATACAGCCTGAACAACCAACACCGCACAAGCCAGCCCGCCGATTTTTTCAGCATCTCGGCACAACAGCAACAAACGCCCGCCACCCCCAACACCCTTAACACCTTGCCCCCCGATACCTGCGAGTTAAACCGCTTTGGAGAAGGCTTAGGCCCCCGAGGAACGGTAACCGCCATCATCGTGGGTCTTTTACTGGCAAATGGCATACAACAGCTAAACAATCGGCCCACCCATCTGGGCGGGTTTGGTCCGGCCCCGGAATCGCCTGCCAACACGCAGCCAATGACGCCACTTCCCCAGGTGGAGTCTGGTATTGGTTTGCCGCTGCTCCCTTCCGATTTCTGCCAGAATTCCGACAACCCGCTGGTCGATCCGTTGATGGTGGCCGCGGGCAATTTTGCCGCCCGAGAAGTGCTGGAAAGCTTTAAGTCTGGCGACAACAACCCTCACGTGGACCCACCGTCTAAGCCAACCATTTCTCCAGAAACCGTTGTTCAAGCGTTGACTGTGCTGAGAGAGAGTGATCAGATCGCTCTGGCCTGCGGCATTCCGGTAGAAGGCGGCCCAGATGCACTGGCCGTAGACAAAGACGGACAAGTGGTCTTCCGTGGCGAACCGGTTAAAAGCAACCTCACGGTGCGTGGCAACACGCTGACTATTGAGGCTGAAAACCAGGCGCTAACCGCCACCTTACCCGAAGGTCAGTTTGATGGTGTGACCGTGCTCAAAGGGGCACAAAACACCTTGCTTATTCAAATTGAATTGCCCAATGGCCCAGACAAGCACATTCTGGTGGAAACCAACCGCCATTCGCCCGATCGCAAGCGAACCCGCACTTTTTGGGAGAAGCCTGCCGATGCGGCCACGGGCGATCCCCAAAGCTTTGAAAGCCACGAAAATGTGTTTCGGCTACCCACTGGAAGAATCGTCAACACAGGGGGGACTTCGCACCAAAACAAGCCGGAAGAAGGCGGGCTCCAGCGACAGATCAGCCCGGATACGCCAACCAGCAGCACGTAACACCTGCCGGTTTATCCCACACGCCTGTAGCTCGCTTGCGCGTGTGCTTGCCACCCGCTACCGGTCGTTAAGGCGTCTTTCTTCGTGGAGAACTACCCTGCCTGCTTGAAACAGGGGGGTTATACAACATCAGCGCACGGTTAGGAATTACAACCCACCGTGCGCTGATACTTTTTACACAAGCCAATGCAATTTTAATGGGTTATTTGCTTGAGGTTATCCAGCATTTTTTTCAGTTTTTCCAACGATGCGGTGCTTTCCGCTGTTTTTTGGGACATTTGCACCAGGGTTAAAATGTTTTTAGAAATACTGCCACTCTCTTTGGCTGCCTCGGAGACGCTTCGGCTAATTTCGTTGGTGGTGGCCGATTGCTCCTCGACCGCACTGGCAATGGTACGGTTAATTTCGTTCATCTCGGTAACGATGTTGGAAATTTCTTCAATCGCTTTCACGGCCTCTTCGGTATTACGCTGAATTTCCTCAATCTTTCGGCGAATATCCTCAGTGGCCTCGGCCGATTGTTTGGCCAACGTTTTCACCTCGTTGGCAACCACCGCAAAACCTTTGCCTGCCTCGCCAGCACTGGCCGATTCAATACTGGCGTTTAATGCCAACAGGTTGGTTTGCGAAGCAATATTTTTAATCACTTCCACCACGTTGCCCACTTCTTTGGCCGATTTTCCTAACATATCCACAATGTCTTTGGAATTTGCAGCCCTCAACTCGGCTTTTTCGGTAAATTTAGCAGCTTGTGCCGCATTTTTTGCAATTTCGTGGATGCTGGCGCTCATTTCTTCGGTTGCAGAGGCCACTGTTTGAATGCTTGCGTTAACCAATTCCGATGCAGCATACACGTTATCCGCCTGAGAGGCGCTACTTTCTGCATCCGACAGCAGGGTTTCGCTTATGTTTTTTAACTCGTCAGAAAAACTACCCAACTCCTGAGAGCTCTTTTTCAGTTGTTCGGCGGTCTTTTGCTCCAGCTCGGCTTTTCTAATCCGCTCAATATTGCTGGAAACCAAACGCCCCACACTTCTGAGAACTTCTTTCCTGTCTTCAGACAGGTAAAGAGTTTCCAGGGAGAAGAAGTCCATGGTGCCCACCACTCTGCCTTGAACAATAATGGGAAAGCAAACGCCGGATTTCACCCCTGCTTTCTGGGCGGGTTCCCGACGACAGCAATCGGTGACAGTGCCCAGGTCTTCCACAAAAATTAAATCCTTGGCTTTCCAAACACGCCCACTTAAGCCCACTCCTTCTTCAAAGCTGGCGGTTTGCGTCACCCGTCTAAATTCTTCGTTAACCGAACCCGATTCCACAGAAAACCGCAGGGCGTTTTCCTGTTCGGAAATCACCCAATAGGAGCCATAGGCCCAACCAAACGAAGACCGCACGGTATCGAGCGCGGTTTTGGCAGCCTCTTCCTGGTTGTTCACTTTAGAGAGCACTTGCAACACCTGATTAACGGCCTTGGCATCCTGCGCCGCCTGACGTTGCTCGTCCAAGCTGTGAATTTTTTCAATCACATCGGAAACCAATTGCCCCACACTTCTGAGAACTTCCAAGCGTTCGGCGGAAAGGGCCAATTTTTCTAACGAAAAAAAGTCCATCGTTCCGACCACTTGGTTTTTAACAATAATCGGAAAGCAAATGCCCGACTTCACTCCCGCTTTCTGGGCGGGTTCTCGTCGGCAACAATCTTCCAAAGAGCCTAAATCTTCCACAAACACCAAATCGCGAGATCGCCAAGCCCGACCACTCAGGCCCACGCCTTCTCGAAAGGTAGCCGCGTGGCTCACCGCCTTAAATTCTTCGCTCGCACTGCCAGATTCCACATTGAAATGCAGTAGTTGATCTTTTGGATCCACCTGCCAGTAAGACCCATACACCCAGCCAAAAGAATTTAAAACAGAATCCAGCGCCAGTTTAGCAGCCTCAGACTCGTTTCGAGCAGGGCCCATCGCTTTAAGCACGCGCACAATCGCCAACGAATTATTCAGATCTTCTGCCAAATTGCCATTAGAGGCACCGTTAGAAGCAAATCTCTCCCCTTTTTGAACCTGAATTTCAACCCCTTGTCTTTTATGCCCCACATTACTTTCTTTTAAAAAATTAAACATACAAATAAATCTCCCCTTACAAGGACCAATGTTCTACACCATAAGCCAATGTCGAAAGAATCAATTGTGCTCGTCATTTATGCATTTTTGGGTAAAGCGTTCCGTGCGCCTTCAAATATTATTCGACCAAACACTAGGGTTCTAAAGGGAGGGTATCACCGTAAAACATGAATTAGAGTATTTAAACTAAATCCTCCGTTTACCTAAGCTTAGAGCGGCTTTCAAGCCTTCCCAGCCGCCCGCCCCTTACAGCCCACTCCACCACGCACCCCGCCTATCTCTCATAGAACTGTGTAACTGCAAACGGATCCCGAATAAAGGCGACGCGCTGGCCAACCGTTCCTGATATGATCCAGGCGTATTGCAAGCCAGCCAAACTGAAAAACAGCGGCTTGCCGGTCAGCGAACAGGATATCCGGGATGCTACGAATTTCAGGCGGCCTGTGGTGCGGACGCAAGCTGCGCCCGATGGCCGGTGGCTCAACCGCCCGGCCGACCACGGCACGGGTGCGAGAAAGTGTACTGGCACGGCTGGAAAGTCCCCTAGCAGAAGCGCGCGTCCTGGACCTGTTTGCCGGTTCCGGGCTGATGGGGCTGGAAATGCTGAGCCGAGGAGCCCACTTTGCCCTGGTGGTGGAAAAAGACCCCAAACAAGCCCAGCAGATTGTACAGCAATACTTGC
This sequence comes from Candidatus Melainabacteria bacterium, assembly GCA_033763415.1. GTDB lineage: Bacteria > Cyanobacteriota > Vampirovibrionia > Vampirovibrionales > JAJTHC01 > JANRKP01. The sequence continues at coordinate 39,471 of JANRKP010000012.1, forward strand.
ACCTGGGGGTTCCCAAAGCACAGTTCCGGGTCGTTTCTGCCGATATTCTCTCCTGGGTGAAACGCCCGCCCGTTTGGCTGCACAAACCCGATTTTCTTCCGTTTGATATGGCGTATCTGGACCCGCCCTACGGCTTTGAGCGGCTGCCCGTGGTGTTGGAGATGCTTGAAACACAAGGGTGGCTTACCCCACAGGCCTACCTGGTGGTGGAACAATCCACGCGAGACCCCATACTACCCGGTTATGAGCCCTACCTCTACGGCGATACAAGGGTATCCATCCGGCATTTAGAGCACCCATAGGAACCGCCCTCCACAAATGCTTGGGCCCTCCACAAATGCTTGGTAAGGGCAGCGCTGCCTAGCGAAACTTAATGCCGTACGTGGCCAAATTGCCGTAGTCTGCACTGTCAATTTGCCAGCCGCTCAAATAATCCGGGCCCGTGGTGGTGGGGTCCATCCCCGTGGTGGGATCCACTTTATCCTTACCCGTAAAGCGCTTGTATAAAAAGTATAACGATCCTGCCGCCACGGCGGCCAAGCCCACGGTTTTGGCAATGGGTTGCCAGCGCAGCGCTTTTTTAGCTATAGGAAAGCGCTTTTCTAACTCGGGCAGGGCCCGCTGCACAAAATCATCGGCAAAAGCCTTGCCCTGGGAGCCTAAATCCTTTAACGAAACCTGGACCTTTTGCTGTTTAAAGGCATCGCGAACCGCACGCGAGCCTTTTTGTCCCTGGTAAACAAACACGTCGGCGCTTTGGCCATCTCGGGCCACTTTCACAATGCCGCGTGTGTTTTTAGGCAGTGCTTGGGCCAGCTTGGTGGTGGCGTCTTTCATCACGCTTCGGGTGGCGCCATCCAACCCGCGGCCAAAAATGGTGGTCCAGCTCATGGTGCGTACTATGTGCCTCTTCAGGTGTTGCGCCTTTGGGTACGGACGGCCATATCAAGCCGCCGCCACGGTGCTCGGATTATCCGTAAAATTCAGGCTATTCGTCGTCGCATCTGTAATGGCATAAACACAAACAGCGGCCCACTTTGTGCGCTGGTTTATGCACACCGGTTTATCTGCGCCAATTTGTCGCCCGCGCTCTCTCCGAGAAGCCCCACGCGCCAGGCACACACACCACACACTCAGGCGTGACTGGTCTTTACCACCACATCTCCAGTAATACGACACTGGCAAGAAAGCCGATCGTCGGCTGCCAGATAAAACACCGCCTCTTCCACCACGGTTTTAGGCCCAATGTGCTCCGCACCGGATACCACCGTAACCACACAGTTGCAACAGGCCCCCAGGCCGCCGCAGCGGTCGTGCACATCCACATTAACTAAATAAGAGGCCTCTCTCAGGGTGGTGGTGGTGTCTATTTCCACCTGTTGCCCGGAGGGTAAGAACGTCACTTTTGGCATAAATTTCAACGCGCCTTGCTCAAAACCTGACCGACGGCTGCTACCGCCTGTCGAAAACTGTTTTATATTATGCCACCGAAAAAACAGTACGGCATACAAAGTATTCCGTGGCTTACAGCCATTCGGCACGTATAAAGGCTCTAAGGCGTGTGGTCGTCCCCAAGAATGTTTTCCAGGTGCTCCAGGCGGTATCGCTGGCATTCATTGGCCAAGTACGTCACCACAATCAAATCCAATCGCGGCTGGTAGGCCTGCCAACGCATGGGCTGCCCTTGCATATACAATGACACCGCTTTCAGCCAGCGCCGCTGCTTACTCGGCTGCGCCAGGGCATCATACGCCGTGCATACACTGTGGGGGTGTCGGGTTTTTACTTCCACAAACACCAATAATTGTTTTAGGGGATGGGAGGCAATCACATCAATTTCGGCAAGGCGACCGGCGCGCCAGTTCACTGCCTCTACGGTAAACCCAATAGATTGCAGATGTTGGCAGGCTAAGGCTTCACCTCGTAATGCCACGAGTTGGGGAGGGGAGGAGGAATTCAGAAAAGTATCGTCCGGAGAATCTTGGGATGGCATTGTATCAGGAGTGTAGCAAATAAGCGTCGTTTTTTCGTCACGCCATCGGTCTTCTATCCAAACGTTTTGAAGGTAGAGGCAATGTTCTTACCAATTACCTTCCGAACAGCTTCAACCTCGGTCTGCACGGCTTCACGCTGGGTATCTACCCGCCTTAGCTGCAATTCAAGCGCCTTATCAATTGCCTGAATTGCCGCAATCCGTGCTTGGAGCGCTTGAGCCTGTGGAGACTCTGGCTCGAGGTTAGCCGAGATGGTGAACAGGGCGCCCATCGTGTTAGCCAACTGGAGTCGCGCCTGGTTGATGAACTGGCCCATCAACTCCAGGTCGCTCTGCCGAGCGGTTAACATCATGTAGCGTGCCTGGCTGGCTGAAAAACCCATAGGGTCGGCACCTCTCTAAGGATTACAGGGGTCAGTCGAAATGAACACGTAGGGAATGCACATGTAGGGGATACTAGCAATTTATACTACAAGTATATAAAAACAAAATAAAAAACGTGATTGCTTAATATAAGATAGATATTTACATATATTAACAATCATTGAGGGCATCTCCCCATCCATACGTCGAAAACTCAGGCTGGGATTCAAAAAAATCTTTTGCTCACCTGGGGCACGAATCGATCACCCAGCCCCCGAAACACCAGTAGACAAGCCCGCCTCTTGGGCGCAAAATAACAGTTCCCGTTCTGGTAATTCGGCCCCAACCCACCACAAGCCGAAACCCAAACCACCCACCGTCTCTGCCCTCAGGTTGCCATAGGTCTTTCCACAAATGTCATCCACTCCCATTTTGCCTCAACAGCTCGGTTATCTCGGGCCAGAAGGTTCCCACTCCTACCAAAGCGCTGTTCGGCTGCAAGCTTTTTGGCAAGCGCACAGCCTCGCTGGGGGGGTAGAGGCTTTAACACTCACGCCGTTCCGCTCTATGACGGAACTGATGCGAGCAGCCCAAGAAGACACGGGCTTACTTGCCCTGCTCCCCTACGAAAACGCGCTGGAAGGTTCCTTGATTGAGGTGCTGGAAGGCCTTGGGCTACAAAAGTACGCGCTGTTCCCCATTGCCGAAGTACTTTCCGCCGTGGCCCACGCCCTTATTGCCCCAGAGGACGTACCCATTCATACCGTCATTTCTCATCCCATGGCGCTGGCGCAGTGCCGAGAGCAACTGTTGGCGCGTTATGGCTCCAACCTGCGCTACGAAACGGTTACTTCCACCTCGGAAGCGGTTCGTAAAGTCCGAGAGCTTCTCGATAACGGACAAACCGGCTGGGCCGCACTGGGCACCGCCGCCGCCGCCGCGTTGCATCAGCTACCCTTGCGCGAACTGGACCTGAGCGACGCGCCCAATAACGTCACCCGTTTTTTTCTGGTGTCTTCCCAAGCACACCCTTTGGACTGGGCGGCCAGTTTGCTTGAGCACTTCCCGGAAAAAACCTCCCTGTGCGTCTCCTTGCCAGAATACCCAGGCGTGTTGGTCGATTTTCTCCTCATTATCAAATCTTACGGCGTCAACCTCACCAAGCTGGAATCGCGCCCGTCCCGCAAGCGCTACGGCGAGTACTTCTTTTACATGGATGCCGAGGGTGACCTGGCCCCCGTGGACAACGGACGCCTGCTGAAAACCTTGCGGCAAAAAGCCACCTACACCCACGTGCTGGGCCCCTACGCCTGCCTGGGCCACCTACAGGATTAGGTCTGCAAGTATAAACTCTATGGAAGTGGAAGCGGATTCTTTGCCTTCGGGTTGAGGTGCAGCTTGAAATCCATGCCAAGATTGGACAATTTCTCTTCCAGAGAAAGGCTATGAAGACAAGCTTCTAGAAAAGGAGTACCCTCTGGAATAAATATTTCTCCTCCTAAAGGCATTTTAGGGCTTGCTTCTGAAACAAGTACTGCGGAAATAATAGAGTAGTCATCCTGGTCAAATAGTTTTTGTTTCACAGTAGCACCAGAGCTCTTTTGCGCTGGCTCTGCGGGTGTTAGTACCCATTTGCCTTTATCATTTCTGGCTAACAGGCCCCATCCATTAAGAACGCAAGCCACCGGACATTCTCCATTGGGTGTGTCCACTGGCATACCATTTGGATCCACATCTGAAAGATTGATAGCAATAATCACAAGGTCATTTGTCCCAATGACTTCTTTTTTAATATAGTTTTGTATTTTTTTCTGTTTTTCAGATAAAGCATTTGATATCCGTAATGCCCCTGCTTCCCAATCTGCGGAACCACTCCAAACAAATAGGGCATTGTCGTCCCTATCCTGCTGATTCTGCCATTGCTCTAGCTTAGCCATACATTCCGTTGAGCCGCTGTAGTTGTCAGGGCTTTCCCCAGACTTGGGTGCCACCGCCTCAATCCAGATAGGGTGGTTTTCATACTCAAGGTAAAAGTCTGGCTTACCATCGCCTTTTGTCTTGCTTTTATGCTTATCGGCATCCCAATACGACAATTGGGAAAGTGTTACCCCCAGGTACATTTCCCAAAAGCGCTGTATAAAATCTATGCGGGCATCGTTCAAAAATTGTCTCGTATTATCCGAACAAATAGGTTCGTAGCGCTCCCATAGCGCTTCTACAAACGCTTTATGAGACGAATTTTCGACTTCATCTCGAATTGCTCCGTAAAAACGGTTGCACTGATCTTGATCTGAGTCTTGGAAAAACATGCAACAACCTCAAGACATTGTATTGAAACAGATTAAAGTAAAGTCCCAAGTCTCATCATCATCCACTGGCATGAGCAAGATGCCCGTAAGAGGTTCTTTTTCTACTTGACCTATCTACTCACTCTACTGTTCCACGTGAGTTCCTGAAAGCACTTGTTGGAGAAGCTCGACATCCATTGGCGTGGTGATTTTCAGGTTGGAAACCTCACCCGGTACGATGTGAACAGGTCCCAAATGGCTTAGCTCCACCAGTTGCGCATCATCCGTTACCCACACCTGCGAAGGCACGGCTTTATGCGCCGCCAACAACACCGATTTCATAAACACCTGCGGCGTTTGGGCACACCACAGCGTGTCCCGCGGCAAGGTGGCTTCCACCAGCGTTGCGCCTTGAGAGTTCACGCGGCACTGCTTAACGGTATCCACCATCGGAATGGCCAAAATGGCGGCAGGGCTTCCCCCGGTTTGAACCTGCTGAATGGCCTGTTGGGTCGGGCCAATGGGCAATAGCGGACGCGCGGCATCGTGCACCACCACCGTGGTGGCCTCCTCGGGCAAAGCCTGTAAGCCTGCCCACACAGAAGCACGGCGATCCGGCCCGCCCAACGCCCATTGAATTTTTAGCGAGGCCAAATCGACGGCATCGTCCGCCAAAAGCTTTTGGTAGCGAGCTTTTGCCGCTGGTGAGGTCACCAACACAACGCCCTCGTGCGGCGCGAGTTGCTGCAAACGCGCCAACGCGTGGAGCAACACCGGACGACCGGCCAATGACACCAGCAGTTTATCCACACCCGAAGCGTTTAACTCAGGAGCTTCGCTGTTCGTGGCCTCTTTTTTACTGCCCGTAGCAGCTCGAAAGCGCTCCCCACTGCCTGCTGCCAACAGGATCGTCCAGAGGCAGGGAACATCCGTATGCAAACGCAATGATGGAACAGAATCAGTCATAAGTTATGCGGGAACGGCAAACACTCTCAGCATTTGGGCGGAATACCATCACTGTCATAAGGCGTGGTTGCCGCAGAAAAATGCCCGCTGCTGGAAAAATGTTGGTAGGTTCGCTCAAAAGAAAGCTCTTCGAGCACCTCCTGAGTGGTCCCATTGATCAAGACGGCATTGGCCTGGCCTTCGCGATAGGGTTCCACGTGACCAATCACCCGAAAGCCCTCGGGCAAATCCCGAATTTGGGCAGGTGTCAAAGGCACCGCCGCCACCAACTCATAATCTTCGCCACCGTATAGTGCCAACCGCAGTGGATCTTCCCGGGTAACACCGTGCAAAATTTTGAGATCGTTGTGAATGGGCAACTGATGAATATCAATCACCACGCGCACTCGGCTGGCCGCAGACAGCTTAAGCGCGGCATCGGCCAGGCCATCGCTGCTATCCATAAGCGCGTAGCGCGGAAAGCGACCCGACAAAAATAACCCTTGTTTGAGACGGGGCAATGGCTTCAGGTGGGCCTCACAGGCCACGGCCATGCCTTCTAGCCCTTGACGCAGCGCGATCATTCCCGCCGCACTCAGGCCGTGATAGCCGGTTGCAATGAGAACATCTCCGGGTTGGGCTTGGCTTCGGCGGCCCGGATGAAACCATCGTGGCATTTTCCCAATCGCCGTCACGTTCACGGCCATCAACGGAGAGCCCACCGTATCGCCACCGACCAACTGACCCACTTCCAGGGTTTGCAGCAAATCGCTAACACCACGGTAAAAAGCCGAGACAAAGCCCTCGTCCACGGTCTCTGGAAGGGCCAGAGAAATTAAAATATGCTGAAGCTTTGCCCCAGTGGCTGCAATATCGCTGATTGCGGCCGCGGCCGTCTTCCAGCCAATGTGTTGCGGGGCGTAGTAGGCCCGATCAAAATGGCGACCTTCTACAAACAGATCCGTCGTATACACATAGCCTGTCTGCTCCTCCACGTAGGCGTCATCGGCCAACCAGGGCGCCGACTGGACGTAGGGCTTAATTTGCTGCAATACCGCTTGCTCCGTCATCATAGGGTGTTTCGTTCCTGTATCCGGGGGCTTTACTCATGGCCCTATCATACTGGCAAAGCCTACTAAAGCCAACCGGGAGACGTTTGAAACATCTCCCGGTTGGTAATACTTAGTTTACGCGGTTTGCATCCGTTAGTGTTTAGCCAGAAGCCAGGAGTTGTCCACCCCAGACGCCGCGGTTACTGCCAAATCCTGGCAGCAGCGTTTGCCCAGCTACAAACGAATTGTCGGTGGGTGCAATCACACCGTTACCAGCCGCCAATTCTACCGGACTACCACCAAAACGAGGATTGGTCACCGAGGTAGTGCCCGTCACCCGTTGGGTAGAAGTTAAGCCAGCGCCTGAAATACCCACGCCACCGGTTGGATCGGTCGGTAAGGCAAATGCATTATTGTTGTTAGGTAGCAGCGGTTGGGTCACGCCTGCCCCTGCAAACGCACCGGCGTTTTCTTCCGTGCGAGGTCGTATTTGGTTATTGAGCTGAAACAAGTTTGAGTTACCACCTGGGTAACTACCATTGCCTTGTCCTAGCGTTAGAAAACCGCTCATGCGGAATCCTCTCTCAAGGTTACCAAACTACTATCAGGATACAATGATACCCATATATATAAAATTGATTGCAGGCTCAAAATTGCCAAATTGTTACAATACGCGATACATTGGTTTGGTTTTGAAAGGAAATGGGCAGCATTTCAGCGGGAATAAACTGCTTGTGCATTTGCTTGTGCGCTTGTGCGTTTTTGGTTACTTCACTTTTTGAAAAAATGGTCGGGATGACAGGATTCGAACCTGCGACCCTCTGCTCCCAAAGCAGATGCGCTACCAAGCTGCGCTACATCCCGACGGAACATTTCTCCTGATTATGGTTCATAATACTGTGCATCGCACTACAGAATCAAGGTCTTCTGCAACAAGTAGCTGGCTTAAAACAGCCGCTTGCACAGGTTGCAACCGTTCTGGGGCAAGCCTACAATACCTAAAGCGGCTACATCCAGTTCTATAGTCGCTTTCCATCCAACCTTTAGGATCGATACTCATGTTACACGCCTGTTACGTCATTGATCTCACACGAAAAAGTCCGGCGGCAACTGGACTTCTGCTCAGCCTTTGCTGGCTTCTCTTCAACACGCCACCCTTATCGGCCCAGGCCCTGCCAATACAGGCAAACCCAGGCCTAGCACAACAGCAAGACTACCGAAGATTGCAAAACCCAACCCTCGATTCGCTTTACTACGGTGGCCCCGTCCAGGCCCGGCAAGAGCAGGCAAGCCCACCCAAGGCGCCGGTGATTCGTTGGGAATTTCCTGCCTTAAAAGGAAAGGTGATACCCAAAGCACCCAAAGCTCCGTAAAAAAACGAAAAGAGCCCTAATGGTGAACGATCTCTTCCCAAGCTGATAAATCCCGTTTTCAGACAAAAAACCTCCCCCAAAAGAGACGCTTTTGAGGGAGGTTTCTATTTTAACCAGAAGCGACTTTACGTGAGGGCGAGTCGCTCCGATGGGTTTAGCGCTGCGGTGATTGAGGATCCGTACCTTCAATCAGGTCTCGAACATTCGTCACCTGGTCAAACGCATCCGTGCCAGTACCGGTAGCCTCAAAACCACCGTTACCAGGACGAATCGGCTGTGGAATCGTCACATCCGGCAGTAGCGGAGTATCACCCGGTTGAACCACCGTACCGTTTGGCAGTACGGAAGGCAGCACCGTGCCATCCGGCTGGAGAACGCCTTCAGCAGGCGTTGCACCAGTTCTGGGGCGGAAAATACCAGGGAGGCTGAAGAGGTTCTGCTGCAGATCAAACAGACGGCCACCCGGTTGGGTTTCCTCGCTGCTCACGGGTGGAACCACCGGCAATGAGAGGTTGGTGCTAGGATTGGAAGGCAGACTGGCTTCCGTCGGGTTACTGGTAAAGCCTGTAATTCGACCGTTGAAGTCCGTGGTCGCAATCGCAAAGCTATGTGTGCGACGAACTTCGGGATTCTGACGGTTGAACTCAGTCAGTCGATCGGCCTCGTTGTTGGCACCCAAAATCAACTGCTGCGGATCCACAGTGCCAGGAGGCGCCAGGAACATTTGATAGCCGTGGGCTTGAGCTACTTGCTGAAGCTGCTGCAAGTTTTCAAAAGCCCGATCGCCGTGATCACGCGAGCGATCGAAGATATTGAATACGGCATCGCCCAGGGCTTGCAGAGCTGGTTTGAATTGCTGCTCCACAATTTGGCCTTCAATGGCTTCGCGGTTGCCGGTGCCCACCGTGTACGGGTCAGACTGTCTGACGAAGAAGATCGTCTGCGGAATCCCGCGCACTTCGGCCTGTGCATAGCTTACCAACGCGTTTTGCGGCTCACCATTGGCTTGCACATCGCCAGGAATTTCCCGACGCAGCATGGTGGTGGCTAGGCGCGTATTGGGAGCCGTTTGTGCTAAGCGCTGTAGACGCTCGCTGCTGTACAGGCGGCCTGCATCAATGTCGGCACCAACGTCTGGGTTCCCTTGAGAGACCAAGAGCCATTGAATCTGGTCGTTGCGCACAAAGCTCTGTGGCCCACGGAGTTGTCCCATATCGGCCCGCAACTCGGGACGATCGCAAACACCCCCTTGGTAACGGACTTCGAGCCGGGCAGAGGTATCCTGGAAGGTCTCTCCACCGCCAAAGCCAAACGTACCGCCCGTTCGGTTATGAACCACACCGACACCAGCAGTAAAGTCATCGCCCACACAGGTATCTACACCCAAATTAAAGCGAGAGGCTGTTCCTCCGGCATCGATCAGGGGATTATCGTTGGCCACCTGGACCCCAAACAGGGCCCCGGCATTAAACGATACATCACGACCCAATGGAACGCGTACCTGGGCTCCCAAGCCCGCGTTAAGCGTAAAGCCAAACTGCGGATCGTAGCCAGCCACACCGACTTTTCGGGTTCCTAGCACTTCACCAGTTGTTGGGTCAATGGTGGCAATCATCGCATCATAGGGAACAACACCTTGCAGGGCGTTGGTACCCATATAGAGAACCGGACCTGCTTGGAAGTTGGTACCCGTGCGTCGGCCACCCGTAATTTGGTAGCCAATACCCAGGCCCACACTGCCGTCACCGCCCGCCACATCAATGGGCGAGGAGGCACCCGTGCCACCCGAAATAAAGATCACTTGGTTTTCACTGAGGCGGTGAGCCACATTGAGCTGCAAACGGGCTGAACTATCGTTATCAACCCCAGGAATATTATTTCCTAGGCCAATATCTGCAGCAGCAGAGCCCCAAACAGACGTACGACCCACAGGAAGGCTAATCAGGTTGGTGGGAATTTCAAAAGTATTCGCTAAAGAAACCCCTTCGCCCTGTTGAATGTAGGGAATATCAATTGGCGGTGGGGGTGGAGGCGTTGGGGTTGGCGTGGGCTCTGGGCCAGGCGTTGGCGTGGGTTCCGGGCCAGGCGTTGGCGTGGGCTCTGGGCCAGGCGTTGGCGTGGGTTCCGGGCCAGGCGTTGGCGTGGGTTCCGGGCCAGGCGTTGGCGTGGGTTCTGGGCCAGGCGTTGGCGTGGGTTCTGGGCCAGGCGTTGGCGTGGGCGTAATCGGCCGACCCTGACCATCAAACTGCAAATAAGAAATCTCGTAGTTACCGTGTGGGTATTTTGCTTTATATTCGCCAACGCTACCGTAGCGCTCAACAATTTGAGCCTCGCCAGTATCGGCATTATTAACACGGTATACGTTGATCTGACCTTGTGGCGTTAGCACGCTGAAAGGACGACCTGAGCGAATGTCATCGACAGATAAGTCTCCAGTAGGACTTCCCATATCACGACCACCCGTAGATTGATCGATGTTAAATCGATAGCCATCCCCGTCGGTCCAGACCACTTGACCACCTTGGGCAAACACGCGAGGACCGCCACCAAACAGATTCGTTCCTGAAATACTTACCTGGCCTCGGGAGGCATCCCACGTATCGGTTAACTGCAAATCGCCGTTGTTAAAAATTGAGATTCCAGGTACACGGTTTCCGCCTCGGTTGAACAGATCGACCAGAGAGGGATTCTGACCTTCCAAATCTAAGCGGTTCAAATCAATGGTTGAACCACCAAAATCAAACGTAAAATTTTGCGGATTGGCCATTGCCTTGGGGGTGGCAATGGAACCTGCCAGTTGAGTCACTGCTTGAGGCGCATCTAGCTTTTGGGCAAGATTCTGAGCCACTTCTCCAACTGGCGCAAACGGCAAGGTGACCCCAGCCAAAATTCCGGCTGCCCAATTTCTCCAGCCACCAAAGCGCTGTTCCATGGCAATGGGGGCGCTGGCGTTTAAAAAGGCATCCTGCATTTGTGCGCTGGAACCCAAGTCAAACGACTGGGCCAACGGTTCTCGTTTGGGCATGTTGCTGGCCTGAAGGGCCAACGGTTGCGATTTTACTTGCATCTCTGAGCAACTCCTATGTCCTAACTCGGGACATTCATCTGCTTTTTCAGCCCAAATCAACACGGGCTGAAAATATGAGGGGATAACAGGGGGGAGAACGCTTTCCTCTTTTAATTGGTCATTTTCTAATGTCGAGCATGTTGAACTGAAAAATAAGATTACGTTTAAGATTTTTCGAGACTTTAAGATACTACGTACCCACTAAGAAACAAAACATGAACCCAATTGCGTAAATTTTTGTAAATTTTCAGGCTGGCAGCAGAAAAAGCAGGAGATGGAGGGCTGACAACCGGCTAAGTAGGGGAAATTCATTTACCACGGTTAGGGTATAATAACCTTGCACAGAATTTGAGACGTATTGGGGAGACAACAGGGGGCTTCCATGGCGACTATGGCTTGCAGCATCCGGCTAACGGTAGCAGAGGGTGTAAAGCATCCGGTACTGAGTTTAAAAACAGAGGTCAATCAAGCCTGGGTTCAGCATCAGACCAGCCAGCAACCTCTCATTCATTGTCAGGGGAACCTGCCCGAAGGTCTCTGCCTGACCGTATTTGAAGGCAAGGGGGGAACCACCCTGTTGCTGGAATCGGAAGTCGGCCACACGCAAGATTTATTGGTATTTGCACTGCCCGGCAGCAAGTTGGCCTTTAAAAATGGCTGTCAAATCGAGTTTTTTACCCATGCCACGCTTTCCGGTAAACCGGACGTTGCCCCCCCTGTAGCAAGCCAGCCTGCTCGGCAAAATCCTGCCGGACAGAATCCCGCAGGGGTGCAAGCCCATACACCGCAAGCCATGATTTTAGGCGCTGGCATTGGCACTCGCATTTTACCACTGACGGATACTCTGGTTGGCCTTGCCAAACCCGCGCTCCCGTTGGATGGCCAACACACGGTCATTGGACGGATTGCTCAGCACCTGAACGAACACGGCTTTCAGCAGCTGTTTGTTAACACGTTCTACCAACGTCCCTCCGTATGGCAGGCGCTGCAACAGGCCATTGAGGGCACAGACGCGCAACTGAACGAAATTCCAGAGCACCGTGCCACGGGAACCGCCGGGGGCCTGGTCGAAATTCTCAAACATCCAGAAAAATACCCCACCTTCAACCGAGCCCTTCCCATCCTGATTATGCAAGGCGATGCCGTGACAGACGCCGATTTATCGGCACTGGTGCAAACCCACGTGGAAAAAGGAGCCGTGCTCACCATTGGCTGCCAAATTGTAAGCGATGCCGACGTGGACAAATTCGGCATTATCGCCACCCAGGCCGCCCACAGCCAAGATCCCTCCGGTCCGATTACCCGCTTCTTGGAAAAGCCCTCTCTGTCAGAAGCCGGACCCCACCGGTTAGGCAGCACCGGTTTTTACGTGCTGTCGCCTGCAATTTATCCCCTGCTGGAATCCGTCTACGAGACTAAGCTTCGGCAAGACGTTGAACACGCCAAACAGACAGGCCAAGCTGAGCCGAAAGAGGCCGAAGAAATTGACTTTGCCAAAGATCTCTTTCCCGAAGTGCTTCGTCAGTGTGAGCAAGGGACCTTAAACGGCCCGATGTGGGCGCAGGTTGTGCCCGGCTACTGGTGCGATATCGGCAACCCGGCCCAGTACTTGGAAACCTTGCAGGCATTGTACACCCATCAGCTTCCTTTGCCCGAGCTAGACATTAACGCAAACGCCTACGACCAAGGCGTGGTGTTTTGGCCAGACGCCAAACCGTTGGCAGAGCATGTGGGACTGACTGCAACGGGCAACGTGATTGTGGGCAGAAAATTTAAGGCCTAATAAACGCCAATCTAAACCAATGAGGGGGCGTCTCTAGGGCTTGCGCGTGGCATCCCACAACTTGAGTAACGCCACGTATTTGTAGAATGCCATCAGCAGGGCAAAGTGCAGCCCGTGCACACCATCCAAAAAACCCGCTTTAAGCAGGTAGCGCTTCCCAAACTCTGCCTTGGCCCGCAGCAGTGCCACCACGGGATGATAGCGCACGCCTTTCTGAAGGTATTTTTCAACTTCAAACGTGGTGTAGTGGTTCATTTTGGCAATGAACCCGGTAATATCGCTATAGCTGTGGTGCCGTATGGCATACGTGTGGTTTTTGGCGGGCAACCACGCGTGTACCCCCCCTACAGCCGCCCCGCGATGCACGTAGGGGGGCCACTCGTTAAAGCAGGCTTTCCGAAAAAATCGAACGTGATAATCCGGGTAGGCGGCCCGCAACGGCTTGCCCCAAATAATGTTCTGTACCGGTATGTGGTAGGCGTCGGCTGGTTCTGGCTGACGAATGCGCTCGGCCAAACATTCAATTAACGCGGCTGGGGCCATCTCATCGCTATCAAGCACCAAAACCCAATCGCCCGTGGTGGCGGCAATGGCCACCGGCCGGGCGGGCTCCACCAGCGGAATTTTTTCGTGCAGAAGCAAACGCACCCCAAAGCGCTGGCAAATGGCCTGGGTGGCATCGGTGCTGTGCATGTCGCACACCACAATTTCTTGTATCCACTGGCTTTGGAGCGATTCCAAGCAGGCGGCTAAATATTTTTCCGAATTATACGTATGAACTACGGCTGAAATGGTGGGAAGCATACAAAGGTGACCAACCGCCGATAACGCAATATCGCCCCCCATTGTACCCACCAACGGAGTGAACATACAACGCACGGCGCCGCTACGTCTATTGTCTGTCAGCACAATAAATGTGCTGACAGACAGCTCTCGGCCTGTATCTATCGCCTCTGCCTGGCCAGTGCCTGTTTCACATGCCCGTTTCCCATGGCCATTTCCCGTGCCAGGTTCATCTGTCCGATTCATCTCCGGTTCCTGTCCAAGCTCTGTTCAGACCGCCGACGAGGGCAAGTGAATCAGAAACCGTGTCCCCTGGCCCGGTTCGCTTTCCACCTGAAGGCGGCCCTGATGGGCTTGGACAATTTGCTGCGCCACGTACAGACCCAAACCGGTGCCCACATGCCGATATTTTTTGGAAAATGAGGCAAACGGCTTAAACAACTGAAGCAGCTCTTGCGGCGTCATGCCCGGGCCATTATCCACCACGGAGAAACACCAGCCTCCGGGCTCACTTTCCACCCAAAGCTGAACGCACCCTTCCGTCTGCGTGTAGCAAATAGCATTTTCCAACAGGTTGGTAATCACCCGCTGAAATGCCATTGGATCGAACCACAGTGTGCTCAGGCCGGGTTCTACCGTAACGGTTAGCTGTTGCGATTTTTCTTCCGCCCACCGGTACAAGTCCGGGTTCAGCACCTCTGGCAGCCAGTGCTCCAAAATGACGTGTTCCTTCTTCACCACCATGGGTTCCGCTTCCAGCTTATAGGTGGTCAACAGGTTTTCAATCATCCGGTACAGGTGGCGATTGGCCCGAATCAGCTCTTCCAGAACCAGTTGTTGGCCACTGGTCACTGCGCCGTAATGCTCGCTTTTTAGCAAATCGAGCACCCGAAGCGAGGCCCGAAGCGGGGTTTTAAGGTCGTGGGTCAGCATGGCCACAAACATTTGCCGTTGGTGCTCCGTGGCCTTCAGCGCTTCAAGATGTTGACGCTTGCTGAGCGTGTAACGGATGGTCCGCTCCAGCAGTGGCCCACTGAGTTGGGTTTTCACCAGATATTCCGAAGCGCCTGCGGCCATGGCTTGCAGATCGATACGACGATCGTCGGCGCCGGTTAACACAATAATGGGCACCCGAAGCCCCTGCGCCTGAGCGTCGGCCAACAGCTCCAGGCCATTATGTTCGCCCAAGCGGTAATCAATCAGGTACACATCGTGCAGCGCTTCATCCGTAGGGTTGTTTAACAACAGACGAGCCGCTTCGTAGGTTTGAATCCAATCCAACTGAAAACGAGTGCCGTACACGTCGGACAGCAGGGCGCGTGTCAGCAGGTAATCGTCCTCGTCGTCTTCCACCAGCAACACCCGCAACGGCAACGTCGCGCTGCTGCCTGGCATACCCTCCGCCGATTGAACGGAAGCAGAAGCGTCGCGGTCGAAAGTACTGGCCATCGTCGGGTCGTCCATCGCAATACGCTTCCTTGTGCGCATCAGCGCCAGTCTGCTCGTAACAAGGTCATCATAAAAACAAGCACCTAAACAAGCTTAAGAACGTGAGCCGCTTTCGCCTGAGCGTAAAGACACTTCGCTGACAGATCCTTTTATTTTAGGTGACAATGCCTTCCTTAATGGCCTTTACGGCTGCCTGCACCCGATCGTTGACCGAGAGTTTTTCCAGCAGATTGGACACGTAAACTTTAGCCGTATGGACACTCACGCACAGCTCATCGGCAATTTCCGAGTTGGTATTGCCTTCCACCAACAGCTCCAGCACCCGAAGCTCTCGCTCGGTTAGGGCGTTGGCCAAACTGACGTTGCGCTTTTTTTCCTGGGCCGTGGCCCGAGAAAAAGTTTTCAGCACCACGGAGGCAATGCTCGGATCCAGCCAGGCGGCTCCTTCACTCACCGTACGGATGACTTCCACCAGCCGATCCGACGGAATATCTTTCAGGCAGTAGGCGTGTGCCCCGGCAGACAGGGCCGCAATGACCTCTTCCTCACTCTCGTGAGAAGTGAGCACAATAATGTGTGTTTGCAATGGCAACTGGTTAATGTGCTGGATGGCCTCAATCCCATTCATGCCGGGCAAGCCCAAGTCCATCAAAACAATGTCTGGCTTGTGGCTTTCAATCAGTTGAATGCCCTGCTCTCCCGTGGAAGCCTCTGCGACAACCTGCATGTCTGACTGCTTGTTCAAAATGGCGCTCAGGCCCAAGCGAACCAGCTTATAATCTTCCACAATAACAATTCGTATCACGCCCATAAATCTCTCATTACGCCCGTCTGTAACCATCGCTACCAGTAACCAATCGTCTTAAAAATGGCCAAACACTCTGTTGAAGAAAAGCATATGCTTGGGTTGAATAGAGTAATGACCATACGCCCACGTTGCAGAGATCATCTCCTACAGAAGCAGTATTTATGCGAGGTAAAGTGCTGCCGTAAACCATAGGATACAACTCTCCGTCATCTTAGTGGTTTCTCAGCGGCCTTGAGAATTACCCTGCTGGCTATAGTAATGAATGACAGGCATTATTCACCGTACTTTTTACCAAAAACAACTGCTTCGTTCGTCGTGCTAGTGGCACAAGCCCTAATATCAGACCCTAATATCAGGTAGGTTTGTCTCACCCGCAAAGAATGACCCGCATTCCTTGCATGAACGCCACAAGCACCAAGTATGCTTTGCTCTATTTTACCAATCTATGCCGGTCAGCGCATCCGCACACAAGCTACCGTACAACTAACCATGGACGTAAAAACAACTGGCCATGCGTCTAGGCTTGCATGGCCACATGGTGAAACTGGCGCAAGCGGTTCAATCAAACGGTCCGATCCAACAATTTGGCAAACAATTTAACAACCGGCGTGGCAAACAGGACTATTCCGCCTGCTTTTGGCCCCCCGCCAGCTTATTCCCGAGCAATTCCAGGTGTGTCTTAATATCCGCCTGTTCCGTGGCGTCCTGTGTCAAGGTCAGGTAGTATTCAAACATGCTGATTGCGTTTTTAAAATCGCGCTGTTTTTCGTACGCATACCCCAGGTTGTTGTACGCCGTGGCATAGGAGGGGTCTAGCTCCAAGGCGCGTTTGTAATTCTCAATCGATTCCGGCAGGCGGTTGGTACAGTAAAACGCCAGCCCCAACTGGTTGTACGCACGGGCGTAGTTGGGATCAATCCCCAGGGTCTTTTGGCAATACTGAATGGTGCCTTCCCAATCGCCGCTTTTGGCTTTGCTAATCGAGAGCTCATAGGTGGCCTCCAGATTATTGGGGTCCAGTTCCAGCACACGAAGATAGCTCTCAATGGCCTCTGGAAAGCGATTTAGGCGATCGAACACTTTGCCCAACAAGAGCGTGGCGCTCACGTTGGCCGCATCGCGTTCACAGCAGGACTGATATGCCTGGCAAGCGCCTTCGAGATTGTTTTGCTCTTCCAAAACCAAACCCCGCGCATAGTGTATATCGGCATCTTCTGGCGCAATGGCCAGGGCGCGGTCCAGCACGGAGAGGGCGTCTTCGTAACGTTTTTGATTGTACTGAATCAACCCGAGGTTATACAGGCTCAGCACATCTTCCGGTTCCAGGGTCAATGCGTTTTCGTACTGCTCTTGGGCTTCCTCCAAACGTTGCTGCTGCTGGTAGAGCACTGCCAGGTTATAGTAAGCCGCCGCCTGCTCCGTATCCAACGCCAGCGAGCACAATAAATGATGAATCGCTTTTTCAGTCTGGCCCTGTGCCGTAAAATCCAATGCCAAGTTGTAATGCCCCACTGCCGAGAGGGGCTTAAAGCGCCGCAACAGGACGTAACCAAGCCCAGCGGCAAGCAAAACTATGGCAACAATAGCCGCCATCCACCACAAGCCCATACTTTGCACTACTGTAGAACCACTCTCCATATGACTGCAATACCACGTTTCTGTACGGCTACCCACCTTCTTTGGCCGTTAGAGATGGAAGCTGGACACCGCATCGCCTTCCAAACTCAACGAGGAAAAGTCCAGGGCAAAGCGGCACTGTTTTGCCGTGGTTTGACCAAATTTTTCCGTACTGAGGCGCACGCCACCCGTGGCCATAATTTCATCCGACTTGGCCGACCAGCGCATTTCCGGGGCGGTAATCGTCATCCCCAACTTGGGATCTGAAGAGTGGACCACCACGCCACCTGTGAGCAGCACCTGCTTGGTTTGCTGCCGAAATTCGCCGCTGGGCGCCTGAAACGTTCCAATGGCCTCGCCTGCATTGTTGTAAAAGGTGCCCGTAATCTTACGAATGTGCGCACCCGAATTATCCTGAAAGTACAGTGCCTGACGGGCCAGAATATCCCACTTTTTTTGCGATCCCTGCGTAAAGGTAAAGGACACATTTTCGGCAATCACATTATCGCCCGCCTGCTGCCAGGGATCGTTGGGATCCAAGACCACGGGTTTGCCCGCCTGGGGTTCCTGGGAGTGCGTCTGCGCGTTTAACGGCGTGTTCACCGGCGCCGGAGCCCGCCAAATCAGCCAGGCGCTGCCTCCGGCAAGCAACACTAAAAACAGAACGCCCACCAGCAGCAAACGATTCATTGCAACTCTCACTGCCTCTTTATCAACGGTTATGACGGCCTGATACTGTCTGGGCTCGTTGTCGTCTCTCCTTGATGACGCAACAGCACCTACCGTATTGTGACATAAGCCCCACAAAAAATCCTCCCCGGTTTACGGGAGCCTGATACAAGGCCCCCTGCCGCACGGGAAGGATTTTTGAAACGGGCTTTTTTTAAACACGCTATTGGGCCAGCCCCCAAAAGGAGACCCAGAAAAGCAACCTAGGCCACGGGCGTACTGGAAGAAACCACCAGATCGTACCAGCCCTTTTTGTCGCGGCTACCCAGGGTATCCTTATGGATGTGCTTGACTTCGGTGTAGGCTTTCAGGCTTTCCACGCCCAGTTCCCGGCCAAGCCCAGATTGTTTAAAGCCACCAAACGGCGCATTTTCGCTGTAGATGTGGAAGTCGTTAATCCACACGGTGCCACTGCGCAACTGCGAGGCCACCAGCATGGCTTGCGCCTCGTTTTGCGACCAGATGCCCGCAGCGAGTCCGTAGGGAGAATCATTGGCCTGGCTCACCGCCTCTTCCAGCGTGTTAAAGCGAATGACTGCCACAACTGGCCCAAAGATCTCTTCCCGCGCAATGGTCATTTGGTTGGTGACGTTGGTAAACACCGTAGGCACCACAAAGCACCCGGCTTCCAGGGCGGCATCCGTTGGCTTGCCACCACCCAAAACGCAATTGGCGCCTTCTTTTTTACCAATTTCAATGTAATTTAAAACGCGCTCTTGCTGCTTTTTAGAAACCAGCGGCCCGATGGCCGTATCGTTCATTTTCGGGTCGCCCACGCGAATGGCCTTTGCCCGCTCCAGGAATTTTTCCATAAAGCGATCGTAAACGCCATCTTGCACAAACAGGCGCGAGCCCGCCGTACACACCTGCCCGTTGTGGAAGAAAATCGCAAACAGCGATCCATCCACCGCCTGCTCCAAATCGGCGTCGTTGAGCACAATATTGGCAGATTTACCGCCACATTCCAAGGTCACCCGCTTCATATCGTTGGCG
Organism: Candidatus Melainabacteria bacterium; assembly: GCA_033763415.1. Lineage (GTDB taxonomy): Bacteria > Cyanobacteriota > Vampirovibrionia > Vampirovibrionales > JAJTHC01 > JANRKP01. The sequence continues at coordinate 58,714 of JANRKP010000012.1, forward strand.
GCCAACTGCATAATAATTTTGCCCACTTCCGTGGAGCCGGTAAAGGCCACCTTATCTACCAGGGTATGCTGGGCCAACGGTGCGCCGGATTCTTCTCCATAACCGGTCACCACGTTAAACACACCGGCGGGCAAGTCCGTTTCCGCCACCAGCTCGGCCACGCGCAAGGCGGTCGTTGGGGTTTCCTCTGCGGGTTTTAGCACAATGGTATTACCCGTGGCTAACGCAGGGCCAATTTTCCACACAATCATCAGCAGCGGAAAATTCCACGGAATAATTTGCGCACAAACGCCCACCGGCTCGCGAACCGCCACGTTTTGGCTGCCGCCCGGAATGGCGTCTTGCAGCGTCTCTTTCAGCTCCATTTTGGCCAGTTCCGCATAATGCCGCAGTTGGCGCACAGCCAAATCCACTTCCATATCGGCTTTTCTGGCCGTTGCACCCGATTCTTCAATGAGCAGACGAACAAACGTTGCCTTGTCCGCCTCAATTTTATCGGCAATCGAGCGAATGATTCGGCTCCGCTCGGTCCGCTCCATTCTGGGCCAAGGTCCTTGATCAAACGCCTTGCGCGCCGCCTGAACGGCTTTATCCACTTCGGCACTTTTGCCCCGGGCCACTTTGGAAACCACCTGGCCGTTAAACGGATTGAGCACCTCAAAGGTCTCATTGGTGGCCGATGGAACCCATTGACCATTGACATAGTGTTGATATGTTTGCGTTGTCATCACAAAAACGCCCTCCGAAAGAACTCCACTTAAGTGACCTGGACTTAGCTTGGCCAACCTCCACAGAATCTTCTTGAAAGGTCTCATTTGTTAATGTGCACAAAGAGCTTCGTAGCCAAACTAAAAAATAGTGAAGCACAAAGAAAATTCAAATTGTGTGGGAAGTTGAATTTATTTTGGTAGCCATCAATTCCCGCTTCACTGCCATACACTCTTAAAATAGCGCCCCCCTCGATCTCCAAGCCAGTTGAGGCAGTACCCCAACAAACAATCGGCTTCCGGTATCTAATAAACCAAAGCTTTATAAACTCAAGCCTTGACGCTACCGTGTTTAGCGTGAAGATAGTTCTTGATTCAGTCTAATCCATTCTGTTAGGGTGTGCCCAACGACGGTTCGTAACCACGTTTGTAAACCACTTACAGACCTCCAGGCATGTTCTAAAAAAACGTGGCGAGATATTGCAAGATATTGCACAACCCTACTGATCGAATCGATGGCCCAGCGTCATCCTCAGCTCATTCTGCTCTGGCATTTCGTTTTTTTTTTGCATTTTTTCAATGGTGTTTTCGGGAGCGTGATTTTTATGCAGTTACAATCATTTCAAACACAATCGGCATTCCAGTTACCACTTTCCGCTTCGGGGGTTCCAAAAAATCACGCTGAAGTTCAAAAAGCCTTTCCAGAAAACAGCCATCCTGTAGTCAATTCTGGCGCTTTGGCAGGCAGCACCATTCTCGATCTCAACCGTTTTGGCACCTATCAAGTCGATCCAGAACCACCACCACGCAGGGGCGGTAATGCGTTAGCACCACTATTATTTCTTTTATTAATAGGCGTCACAGCCCTTGGAACCGGAGCCATCCTGCATCTGGCCAACCCGTTCCAGGGAAAAGCCCCTGAGCCGTCCCCCAGCACCAGCGTAGAGCCCAGCCCGGAACCCAGCCCCAGCAGTACGCCACTCCCAGAGGGCTCTCCCCAAGCAAGTCCTTTTCCTCAAGCGTCTCCTTCGGCAGAAGCCGCCCCAGTGGCACCGACCGCGGCCCCGTTAGAAACGCTGGCGCATCAGATTGTAGACGCCTTTGCCAGCGATCAGCTCAAACAAAACCCAGAAGCCAAACAACAGGCGCTGCAAGCCCTGGTTTGGATGCAAAACACAACCCAGGGAAACCCGAACGGCATTCGGGCGTTTTATCAGGATATTCAAGCCCAGCTCACCGGCATCGATCCGCAAGCAATGGCTGACGATCAGCGTGCCGTTGTGGCCGCGTTAAACCTGGCCACCGGCAACGGTTCCAGAAAAATTGACACGCTGGATAACTTGGTCCTCGCCTTTCCATCGCCCGTCTCTGTGCAAAAACGCCTGAGCGGCGGCGAGGCCTTTACCGTCATTATGTCTGAAGATTACTTGCAGAAAAACCCGTTTTTTCAGCCATTTAACACCACACAGGGCGATGGGGGCCTCACCATTCAAGAGTACCTTAGCCAGATCCGCGCAACACAGGTTCCAAGCAATCCAGTGCCAACTTCTCCGCAAGCACCGGCTTCTCCATTACCCAGCCCTGCCACTGAAGCCGCTCCCGGTACGGTACTTCCCAGCAGCAGTGCAGGCGCTTGGTCAAGTTCTACCCAAACGTTGGGCCAAACGCTAAAATCCACAGTGCCCCTTGTCACGCCAGAGGGTTTAACCAAGGTAGTGGCTTTTTTAACCGATAACAAGGGCCATCAAACTGGGCAAACGGCCTTTCCTTGCGGCATGGGCCAGTGGACAGAAACAACGGCTACGGCAGCCAACATTACAGCAGCACAGGCCTGCAGCACCGATTTAAACCAGCAACTCTCCAACCTGCAAGGCCACCTGCAAAGCACGCTGTCTGGCAAGCAGTTCCAGCTTGGCACGGGTGTCTCACCGGAAGCTATCATCCTGGCCGCCTTTATCAACCCGGCTGCCGTTAGCAATTTTGCCAACGGCACCAGCCTGTCTGCAGATACAACCATTATGGCCGCCACACACCCAGACTACGAGCGGCACAAACATATGCTTGCCCCCAATACAACCTCGGATGGAAGCCCTTTAGGAGCGCCTATTCGGCTTAGCGATATTCAGGCAACCATTCAAGCCTATCGTGTTCCGCAATCGCAACCCGCACGGCAAGAAACCAGCCCGAATTTTGGCCAATCCACGGGTGCCACTGTTTTGGGTGTGTAAACCAGCCAGTTGACTTGAAAAGAACCCAACCTTTACGTTAAAGTAAGAGTTAGGAATAACTCCCAACTGGAGGCGCACTAACTGTGTCTGAACAAACGCAAACCCATTCGGCTCCATCCGCCCTGTCTGCCTATCACATTGTTCAAATCACCCCTGTTGCCGCAGAGCAAATGCGTAAAAGCTTGGTGGATTTGCCCACTGGTTATGGCATACGGATTGGCGTTATTGGCGGTGGCTGTGCAGGCTTGCAGTACGACTTGCAACCCTGTAACGAAAGCATCGAAGGGGATTTTATTTTCCAAGCCCACGGCTTACAGTTCTACATCCATCCCGTCGCAGCCGCCTACCTAAAGGGTACAACCATTGATTATTCCCACGATTTAAACGACGGTGGGTTCAAATACCTCAACCCCAACGCGGCCAATGCGTGTGGGTGTGGCACCTCTTTCGGCATTTAATCCGCTTCCAAAAGCAACCGCCCACCGTAACAAGCAGTTTATTCCAATGAAATAAGGGAAACAGCCCCCCATGACAACCACAGTGATTGATAAATTCAAGGTACAGGAAGTCCTGGACACCCTGCGCCCTTATCTTCAGGCCGATGGTGGCGATTGTGAGCTGGTCGATATTACCGAAGAGGGCAAAGTGCTGCTCCGCCTTCACGGTGCCTGCGGAACCTGCCCCAGTTCCACCTACACCTTAAAAATGGGTATTGAAGAGCAGCTCAAACAGTATATTCCTGGCGTCACCGAAGTGGTTAGCGTCGAGTAGGCCTGCGTCTGTCTTCAGTTAAGGTTGTGCCCCGATGAATACGGAAGAAGCACTTCAGTCTTATGTATTCCGGCTGACAGAACTGAAAGGCACGCATCAATACCGGCACTTACGCCCCTGGTCTGATGAGGCGGCTCCTTCAGAAGGACCTCATTCGTTTGGTTTTCCGCACTGCCGTGTGGACGAGCAACCGCTGGTGAATTTTTGCAGCAACAACTATTTGGGATTGGCTCAGCATCCCCATTTAATTGCAGCAAGCATTCGGGCCACTCAGCAATATGGCACGGGTAGTGGTGCGTCGCAGCTCATTTGTGGCTACTATCCGTTGCTTAGACAGCTTGCGTTGGCAGTTTGCCAGTGGAAGGCCACGGAAGCAGCACTGGTGTTCAGTAGTGGCTATCAGGCCAATGTTTCCATCCTACAAGCTCTTTTGCTGCCTGAAGATTGGGTGTTTTTTGACCGACTGAATCACGCCAGCCTGTACGATGGGTGTTTGATGTCCAAGGCCAAACTCATTCGCTACCCGCACCGAGATATGGAAGCCCTTGCAAAGCGACTGGCCGGTGCGCCTTCGGGCGTCAACAAATGGATTGTGACGGATAGCCTCTTTTCTATGGATGGCAGTATGGCTGACCTGCACAAGCTTTCCGAAATTGCGCACGCCCACGGGGCGCTGGTTTTGGTGGATGAGGCCCACGCCAGTGGCCTTTATGGAGAAAAGCGACGCAGTGGCCTGGTGGAGCATTTCCAGGCAGGGCAAGGGATTACACTGCAAATGGGCACGTTTAGTAAGGCCCTCGGCGGGCAAGGTGCCTATGTGGCCGGTCCACAAGTTCTTATTGACTGGCTGATTAACCGTGCGCGCGGCTTCATCTATACAACTGCACCGCCTCCCGGCACAGTCGCCGCCGCATTGGCCGCCATAGAATGGGTGCAAGAAAACTCAGACCTACATCAGCGCCTTTGGCGCAATGTCAAACACCTTCAGGCACAACTTGCCAGCGGTCACTCAACACAAAGGGCAGAGCCTAATAGCCCCTGGGCCTCGCCCACAAATTCTGGCTGCGCTCTTCCTAGCCCCATCATTCCTTGGCTTTGCGGGAGTTCGGAAAAAGCATTGGAGGCATCTAAACTCCTAATGGAGCAAGGTTTTTGGGTACAAGCCATTCGTCCGCCAACCGTTCCCCCAGGCACGGCGCGACTCAGAATTTGCCTTTCCGCTGCCCATAGCGAGGAGCAGATCAGTCAGCTTAGCGACGCGTTACTGTCGCTTGATCTCTAGGTGTTGCTTTCTAATACGAGCCGCCGCTGCATGGGCAGTTAAGCCTTCTAACTCGGCAAAACAAGCCGTATTTTCAGCAAGCATTTTACTGGCATCCGATACTTCCACCCAACTCTGCGGCCTGAGGAAAGTTAAAGGACTCAAAGGACCAACAAACCTGGCATTTCGCTGTGTTGGCAAGGTATGATTAGGCCCAGCCCAATAATCTCCATAGGGAACGGTTGCTTGATAACCCAAAAATAGAGCACCAAAGGCTTGCAGTTGAGTTAACCAGCGACGGGGCTCTTGAACAGAAAGCTGGAGGTGTTCCGGGGCAATACGGTTAGCCACTTGCATACAATCCTGCAGTGTGGGCAATACCACCAGCGCACTATGAAGCAAAGACTCGTGTAAAAAGGCTGGAAGCGCCAACTGCATCAGCCATTTCGGAATTTCTTCCTGAACCTTTTCAGCCAGCGCCAAGGAGTCTGTCAATAGGTACACTCTCGCATCAGGGTCATGCTCTGCCTGGGCCAATAAATCCAAAGCCAGCCACTCTGCGTTTGCCTGCTCATCTGCAATTAACACCAACTCGCTTGGTCCAGCGAGCATATCAATCCCGACCAAACCCTGAAGCTGGCGTTTGGCTTCCGTTACGTAGGCATTGCCAGGGCCGACAATCAGGTCAACTGGTAAAACCGATTCGGTACCAAAAGCAAGCGCAGCAATCGCCTGAGCCCCTCCCATTCGGTAAAACGCATTGACACCAGCTAGCGATCCTGCATACACCATCTCATCCTGTAAATGAGGAGACGCCATGCTAATAAAGGGGACCCCCGACGCTTGGGCAGACAGCGCCGTCATCAACGCGGTAGAGGGCAATGGGTATCGGCCGCCCGGAACATAACAACCCACGCGCTCAACAGGCTGCATTCTCATTCCGGTTGAAAACCCTTCGTAACTGAGTGCAACGGGGTCCGAGACCGAGCGAACGATCGTCTCTGCATAATGACGAATATTGTTGGCCGCAAGCGAAATTAAATTTTTAGTTTCTGGCAAAACACGATCAATCGCTAGCTGTACCTCGTCTTCAGAAAGTGGAATCCGCTCTGAAACCGGATCGCCATAGTCTTTAGCTAACTGTTTTAAGGCAAGATCACCGCCATCGACGACCGCCTGAATAATCTGCTGGACTTTTTCTCGGCACGGTAAGTTTTCGACACCCGCCTGCCAAAGAGAGCGGATATTACTAAACGTGGAAACCCATTGCTGGGAAGCCTCTTGAGTAAGTAATGGAATGGTGTTTGTCATTCTGGCCACATCTTTCATCGCTGACGGCCACCCAGTTCAGCAACCAGCTCTTTCCAGGAAATTCCCTCGTCCACCGCAACCATCGACAAAAAGAATAGCGTATCCGATAGCTCCCAGACAAAATCGTCTCGGCTCTGGCTTCGTGTCACCTCAAAGGCCTCTTCCATCAACTTTCGGTAAAGTTTTTCCCGGTTTTTAAATAATGTTGCCGTAAAGGAGCCTTCAGGAAGTGTGTTCCGGCGAGAGGACAAAATATTAAACAAAGTCGGAATCGAAAAGCGGGCATCTCCAAAACAAGAATTTGTTCCCGTATGACAACACGGACCATTTTGTCTAACTGAAAACAGCAAAGAATCTTGGTCACAGTCTGCCCTACAGGATAACAACTGCTGAGAATTGCCTGACGTAGCGCCCTTCTCCCACAAAGCTTGCCGTGAGCGACTAAAATAAATCCCTTTACCTGTATCCAAAGCCTGTTTTAGAGACTCAGGCGTGCTGTAAGCAAGCATTAAAACCTGGCCATCCTCAGCATTTTGGACAATAGTAGGAAGTAATGGGCACTTATTCCAGTTCAACAATTGCACAAACGCTTCTGTCAGGTCTAATTTTCCTGTGTACAAAGCCATTCCAACCTGAACGTCAACACCAAGACGGACTGCCTGAACTGCATCAGCCGTTGTAGAAACACCCCCAGCCACCGTTACTGGATGTGGTAAGCGTTGCCGAAGGGCCTCAACAGCCTCCAATGGTAAGCCTTGCAACGTACCTTCTGTATCAACAAACGTGCAGAGATAACCACTACAGTACGGTGCCAATCGCTCAGCCCTTTCCCAAAGTGATTCTCCCGTTCCTTGCATCCATCCATGATCTAGAACTTCGCCGTCGTGTGTGTGGTCCAAAGCAACCATCACTCGCTCAGAAGGAAGTTGGGACAAGAATTCTGGATTGGCGGCCGTTCCGATAATGATTTTCTTAGCACCAGCCCTGAGTAAGGTTCGTGCTCGTTCCACATCACGAATCCCGCCCCCGACACGTACATCTGCCATTGAGCATAGGCGTTTTAACAGCGGCAAATTATCACCATGAGACAAGGCCGCATCCAGATCGATTAACGCAACTTCTCCATAACGATTAAACAGTTGCACCAGTGTCTCTGGATCACGATCATCTGTTAAAACATGCTCTTTACCTTTGCGAAGCTGAACCGCACGGCCAGAGCGAATATCAATACTTGGGATCAGCATCATCATTACTCAACATTAAACAAACAGCTTGCCACAAATACAGGAACATCTCTTTTTAAGAGGCACTTTATTGTTTGAAGCTCAAAAGTGCTCCGTTTAGGCCCCGCAGTCACTCGTGTTGTATATAAACTGCTCGCGAACAATTTTACTATTCTCTACGGTATAGAGAGCCATTTCCGTCATAACACTACGCTGTCCGGTTAATTTGTTAGTGGAATCCAGCGTAAATTGAACTACAAATTGATTTTCAGGCCCCACGAATGGGCCGTTTATTTCCATAGAGTGCACTTCTACATTGGCTTCCCACCATTCATGCTTTGCACGAATCGCTTCAATGCCGCGTTGCTCAGCAGGCATACACTGATTGGCAGAAGAAGACTCAATACTGACAATATCATCGGCATAGAAGTCATTTACCACCTGCATCGATTTGCCTTGGCGACACAAATCCACCAGCTGCTGGGCAATATCACCCACTGTGAGAGAAGTCATTATCACGGCAAAAGCCCTTTCTCTGTCCCGAATAACGATTTCAACTTTCTCAGATTCAAACACAAGCAGATCAAAAATACCAGAAGAAATTTTCGTGTCTTTTTGCGAAAGGAGCCCCTAAAGCACTCTCACTGCGATCCCTGCATTGTGTAAAACATCTTTCAATTGGCTGATAGAGTATTCTCCGTCATGAAAAATACTTGCTGCCAACGCTGCATCCGCATTACCCTCGGCAAAAACTTCGACAAAGCTTTGTGGACCAGCAGCACCACCAGAAGCAATAACTGGAACAGAGAGGTTATCAGAAAAGTAGCGGTTCAGCTCCAGATCAAAACCGCTCCGCGTACCATCACGGTCCCAGGAAGTTAGTAAAATCTCTCCAGCCCCTAACTCCACTGCCTGGCTTGCCCACAAAAACGCATCCATAGACGTTTCCGTACGGCCACCACGAGTTAACACTTGCCAGACAGGCCGATCCGTACGTTTCCAAAAGCGTGCATCGATCGCTAAAACGCAACACTGACGGCCACACGCATCGGCGATCTCAGAAATAAGGGAGGGCGATTGCACCGCAGCGGTATTCACCGAAACCTTGTCTGCTCCAGCGGACAGAAGCCTTAAGACTTGTTGTAAGCTAGAAATCCCTCCCCCAACAGTAAAAGGGATCATCAAAACTTCAGAAAGTCTTTCCACAAGGGAAACCATCGTCTCGCGTCCTTCGTGAGAAGCAGAAATATCCAGGAATAGAAGCTCATCTGCTCCCTGTTCCTGGTAACGCAAGGCCATTTCTAGCGGATCTCCAACATCTCTGAGGCCCTGGAATTGGACACCTTTGACTGTTCTACCGTGACTATCCACATCCAGACAGGGAATAATTCTTTTTGTTAGCATAAACTACTTTCCAGCCGAACTTTTCACAACGGTTGATCAGGCTAACAAACAGACTGCCACCAATCTAAAACCATTTGATGGCCAAAAACACCGCTTTTTTCTGGGTGAAACTGGACCGCTGTTATATTTTGATGACGAATGGCGGCACAAAACCGTTGCTCATACTCCGCTGTGTACCACAGCACTTGAGGTTCTGCCGGGTGAGCCACATACGAGTTAACAAAGTAAACATAACCAGAGGGACTCTCCATTTGGCAGGGCTCAATGTAGTTCCAGCCGATTTGAGGTACCTTAGAGGCCTTTAGCTTTTGAACCGGCCCTGGCAAGATTGATAAGCCTGCAACCCCAGGGGATTCTTCGCTTACTTCAAAGAGAATTTGCAACCCCACACAGATTCCCAAGTAGGGAACACCTGCCTTTAGCAAGCTTTGGAGAGGCTCAAGCAGATTTCTTTGAGCTAGTTTTTCCATTAAGCCTGAAAAAGAACCGACTCCCGGCAACAAAACTGGCAATTGATCAGACAAAGCCGGTTGCTCTTCAGCACCCACAAGCTGGTAAGGGATTTTGAGACGATTGAGACACCGGCAAACACTGCCTAAATTGCCTCCACCATAATCAATCACCTGAAGTAAGCTGGAAGCAGAGCTATTCACCCGAAGAGCGAACCTCCAGAAGGCCCTTGGTACTTAAAATTTCAGACTCAACAGGTGTAACCGCCTGCCGCAAAGCACGGGAAAAGGCTTTAAATGTTGCTTCAACCGTATGATGGTCATTATCACGATACGGAACGTTGATATGGATGACGGACTGTAGACCATCGGCCAGACCTTTGAAAAATTCCCGAAATAGCCTAGGATCCAGCGAGCCAATGGTAGCGCTTTCAAATGCTACATTCCACACCAGCCCCGTACGCCCGCAAAGATCAACGGACACCTGCGACAGAGTGCCATCCATCGGAAATGCAAAATGCCCCGCCCGCTGAATACCTTTAAAATGCCCGCCCAAGGCCTTGACAATGCACTGGCCAAGGCTAATTCCCACATCTTCAATGAGGTGGTGCGGATCCACATGAACGTCTCCACGGGCCGCCACACTCAGTGCAAACTGTCCGTGGCAGGCAAACGCGTGCAGCATGTGAGACAGAAACGGCAGATCCGTGTCGATTGACAACGCCTCCGACTGACTGGCATCCAGGTTTAGCTTTAGTGTAATTTGTGTTTCTTGCGTCCAACGTTGATGTTCGGCCTGGCGCATTGGCTTGGAAACAGGCTGGTTCATCGATCAAACAAACTCCAAACATCTGCTACAGTGTCCAGAACCGCATCTGCGCCCGCTTGCTGTAAAATATCGGCCGGATGGGTGTAGGCAATTCCTACTGCAAACAGCCCAGCAGCCTTCGCGGCACGCATATCGTCCACACTATTGCCAATATAGCAGCCACCCTCTATCTGATGGCGAATCATTAACGAGTTGAGCATATCTGGTGCAGGTTTTCGCGACATACCCGGAAAATCATCGGCACAGTAAACCGCCTCAAACAGCGCATCCAGGCGCTCGGCCCAAACCGGCTCGTATTCGGAACGACTTCTGCCAGTTAAAATGAACAGCCGATAACGCGAGGCCCACTGCCGCAAAAGCTCGGGATCCAGCAAAAGGCGCTCGACTGCCCTGGCTTTTTGATGATACAGCGCCTCGGCCTCCTCGGCAATTGCGGCATAGGAGACAGAGACACCACGACGATGCAGCAGTTCGACTGTGGCCTGCCAATCGTCGTTAAAACCACCCTCTGCCCGAAGGGCGGTCAGCTCGTCCAAGGTCAACGGAGTGGCTGAGTAGCGGGCCACAAGCGCCATGACCACCGCATCAAAGCTTTGCCGAGTGTCCACCAGCGTATCATCCAGGTCAAAAATAAGCGCCTGAGACTGCTTGAAACGATCCAACGCCTTAATAAAAGCCTGGTTTTCGGGTTCGGTTCCCACAGAGACCCGGACAAGGCCTTGAAGACCGGGCGCGGTAGAGCGATCTCGCACCAGGACTTGCTCTTGAAGGCACGCGTCTTCCAGCGCCCCAGTGTGTACACCCGCTGCCATTAGAAAGAAGTTGGCATGGCCTTCATAAACGCGGTATCCACGAGAACGAACTGCCTGAACAAGATGGGTTTTCCGCTCCATCGTGGCCAGTGCCTCAGATACCACCTCAGATTCTCTTTCCAGTAGCTGATTAGCGGCATGAACGGCAACCGTATTCACGCTATAAGGCGAACGAACACGCTTCATATAGTCCACTAACTGAGGATGTGCAACCACATAGCCCAAACGAAGCCCGGCCAAGCCCCATGCTTTTGAGAAAGTCCGCGTCACCATCAGGTTCGGGGTAGTCGCCACATAAGGAAGCACGGTTTGATCCGCTGAAACATAGGCCGAATAAGCTTCATCCATAACAAACAACGTTTCAGGATACTGCTGACACCAGCGTAACACTTGTTGCACTGGCATTAAAGCACCTGTTGGATTATCTGGCGAGGCAAAGATGGCCATTTTATAGCGTTGCTGCTGCAATGCGGAATCCAAAGCAGGGAGATCGTACTCAAACTCTGACGTTGCCATCACTTCCACCACATTGGCATCGGCCAGGCGCAAATAATGACCAATCAGCGGAAACGACGGCTTGGAAATCAGGGCGGCGTCTTCGGCAGGCTCAGTGAAAGTGCTGGCAATCACGTTCAGCGCCTCATCGCTGCCATTGGTCAGCAATAAGGTCTCTGGGTGAATTTGCAATTGACGGGCCAGCCGCAGCGAAAAATCCCCGTACTCAGGATACGTGGTCATCAACGTAACATCCCAGGGCGACGGCCACACGGCGGGAAAACCAACCGTATTTTCATTAAAATCCAGACGAATTTTATTGCGCCGACCTTCCAACGGCGGCGTGTAAGCCTTTAAGCGCTCCACAACGCGCTTGGGACGAATGAAACAGTTTTCAACAGTCATCGGTGTCATTACAGCAGTCACTGAAACGATCTCCATTATAGCGAACCTGAGAGGAAAGCCGCCAGGCAACTATCACCGAGACGACTGGCGAAGGCAACAATATTCAGCAATGGATATGAGAGGAGGCGGAACGAACAGGCCATCTTTTTACGGCATTTTTTACCCCTTAAAACCGAGGCAAGGCAAGAACTTGCCACAAGAGGAAGAGTTTGTAAGATTAAAACAAAAGTAGGAAACGCGACAACCCAAAGCACCACGTGACTTAGGTAACAATTTTTTCCAGGTGGTACTCCAAAATATCGCGGGCGCCAGCAGCCATTAGGCTGGGGATTAACCGGGAAACATCGGCTTTGTCTACGGCGGTTTTAATCGCAAAGCCTTCTTCTCCAAACAGGGGCGAAACCGTCGGCGATTTCATACTGGGCAAGCTGGCTACCACAGCTTCTAGCGCCTCTTTTGGAACGTTCATTTCCAGCAGCACCTTTTTACTGGCCCGAATACTGCTTTCCATCAACATGCACAGCTCTTCCAGCTTACGGCGCTTCCAAGGATTCTGGAGCGATTGACGGTTTGCCACAAAGCGCGTCGTCGATTCCAGCAGGGTGTCAACGATCGCCAGACGATTCAAACGCAAAGTGCTGCCCGTAGCCGTATTGTCAACAATCATATCCGCGTCATCAGGAGGCAAGGCTTCTGTTGCCCCATAGGTTTGAACAAAAACAGCCTGATAGCCCTTTTTTGCCAAATAGCGCTCTGTCAGGCCTCGGTATTCCGATGCCACCACCAACGGACGATCGGTAAAAGGAAAGCCTTGCGGCGCCTGCAAAAACGCTTCAGGGACCGCCGCCACTATCCGAACCGGATCGTAACCCAAATCAAGCAGTTCCACCACGTCGGCCTGCTGCTCTTGCACCCAGTCGTGTCCGGTAAAGCCACAATCGTGCCGACCTAAGGCCACCAGTGCCGGAATATTCTGCGCCTTCAGAATTTTGGCGTCAATCTCAGCATCGGAGCAAACGGGCTTGTAAGAACGGTTGCTTACCGTATAGCGATGCCCCACCGCAGCCAGCAGAACCATTACCTTCTCCTGGATGCGCCCTTTTGGCAATAGCAGTTTTAAGGTTGGGGAATCCATATCGGTCATGTTTATCGCCACTCTTTACTGATTGACATCATAATGATTGGTTTTAGAGACCTACTCTGCCAGCGGGCCTGATGAACACCAAACAGTCGCTGAAGACAGGGCACACCGGACAAACAGGTAGCGCTTTTAGAGTAACACAAACACACGCTACCAGGTCGCCCGCCGACGCCCGCCATCGACGACCATCGTGGTGCCGGTAATATAGCTGGCCTCTGGCGAACAGAGAAACGCTACCGCCGCAGCAAATTCCTGTGGACTGCCCAACCGGCCAGCCGGAATGTGACTTTGAAAGCTCTCTCTGGCGGCGTCCAACGTCATTTGCTGATCCATTGCGCGTTTAGCTGCCAGCGTTTCAATCCGATCCGTGTGAATAATGCCAGGCGCCACACTGTTTACCGTAACGCCATCGGCAGCCACTTCATCCGCCAGAGTTTTATTCATCGCCGTCACCGCCGCCCTGACCGCGTTAGAAACAGCCAACCCGGCAATCGGTTCCAGCACGGCAATGGATGTGACAGTCACCAGCCTACCCCACTGCCGACGGCGCATACCGGGTAAAAAAGCCTCGTTCAGATGGGAAACACTTAAGAAATTCGCCTCAAAACCGGCCAGCCAGTCCTCTCTCCGGGTGGTTTGCACGGTAGAAGGCGCAGGCCCGCCGTTGTTGTGCACCACGATATCGGGCCCCTCGGGAAAGGCCTGAAACACAGCGTGAATCAGGGTCTCTCGCGCCTGTGGATCCGAAAGGTTGCAGCAGTCAGAGAAAATGGGAACCGACGTCGTTTCCTTCAGTGCATCGACAGCCCGCTTTAAACTATCCGCATTTTGGGAGCACAGAAACAGGGCGGCACCCATTTCGGCCAATCGTTCCGCTACGGCGCGGCCCAAGCCCCGAGACCCGGCACAAACCAGTGCCACCTTACCGCTCAGTTTCTCGTTCATCTGCTATTTTCCTTTCCAGAGCGCTAAGCCCCCAGGGTTACATCCAAAACCATCATCAGTACAAAGCCCAACAGGAGTCCTGCCGTGGCCTCTTGTTTATAGCCACGCTCCTGCGATTCCGGGATCATTTCATCACACACCACAAACAGCATGGCACCAGCGGCAAACGCAAGGCCCAATGGTAAAAACAAGGTTACCAAATGAACCGTCCAATAACCCAATGCAGCGCCTAATGGCTCCACCAGTCCTGTTAGCAAGGCGACCCACAGGGCATAATGCCTGGTATAACCTTGCGTCAGCAGCACCATTGCAACAACCAGGCCTTCAGGCATGTTTTGTACCGCCATTCCCACCGCAAGGGGCAGGGCATTGTGCAAATCGCCCGAACCAAAACCCACCCCCGTGGCCAACCCCTCTGGAATATTGTGCAGGGTGATGGCAAAAATAAACAGCCATATGCGCTGCAACGATAGCGGCGAAGAGGCCGATTGAGAGAGCGACGTGGCGGTTGCATCAGTGGATTTTACGGGCAGTGGCGGCGGCATAAGGTGCACGTGGGGAGCATATCGGTGGCAAATGCTCAGGAAAAATCCACCCAACAGAACACCGACCGCCACCACCAGGCCTGCCATCCATCGGCTGCTCATCTGTGTTTCTGCCAACTCAAACGCGGGAACAATGAGCGAAAAGGCAGAAGCCGCCAACATCATTCCCGCGCCAAAGCCCAGCAGGGCATCCTCCAGGCGACGTGACAGCGGATTAATCAACAAAACGGGCAATGCCCCTAACCCCGTTGACAGGCCGGTAAACACACAGCCCACAAGGGCCACCCAATGCGCTGGCCACTGAGACAACCACTCGTAAAACGGAAGCAAGGTACTGAGATCCTTCTACAGCACTGGCGGTCATTATAGATGCTAGGGCATCGCAACATCTGGCAGGCCAGAAACTGGAAGGTAACAGCCAGAAGCAGAGCCTAGACGGCCAACAAGCTGCGAAGCATCCACGCCGTTTTTTCGTGCACCTGCAAACGCTGGGTTAATAAGTCGGCCGTTACCTCGTCGTTTGCCTCTTCCGCATTCGGCATGACTGAACGCGCGGTGCGGGCAACCGTTTCGTGGGCCAACAACAGCTCACGCACCATATCGGTTGCATCCAGCGGGGATACGTTTTCCTCAATGCGGGTCAGCTCGGCGTACTCTTTGTAGCTACCCGGCGCACGAAAGCCCAGTGAGCGGATCCGCTCTGCAATCTCATCCACAGCAAGCGCCAACTCATTGTAGTGCTGTTCAAACAACGCATGAAGCGAGGTAAACTGAGGCCCCGTGACATTCCAATGGAAATTGTGCGTCTTCAGGTAAAGCGTGTAACTGTCGGCCAGCAAATGACACAGGCCCTCTGCAACCGCCAGCCGTTTGGCGTCTGGAATGCCAATATCCACGGGAACTGCGTTGGGAATTGCAATGGTTGTTTTCATCGTCACAATTTAAAATCTCCCAGAATGAACCATAACCAAACACGAAGACGCCATCGATTGGCAAAAGATTCGCGGTCGTTTTAGGGGGCCGGGTCAGGAATTTCCTGATGGACCTGCTCTATCTCAGCCAGCAGCGTATCATCCAAACGCAACGCCATACTGCCGATATTTTCCTTCAATTGCGCCATCGAGGTGGCCCCAATAATGTTGCTGGTAACAAAGGGGCGGCTGTTCACGTAGGCCAGCGCCATTTGAGAGGGGCTAAGGTTGTGCTGGCGGGCCAAATCAACATACCGACGGGTAGCAGCCTGCGTTGGACCACTGCTATAACGATCAAAATAACCGCCAAACAAGTTCAACCGGGCGTTGGGTCCGGCAGAACCATCCAAATATTTGCCCGACAGTACCCCACAGGCCAGTGGGGAATACGCCAACAGGCCACACCGCTCCCGAATCGCCACTTCGGCGAGGCCAACTTCAAACGATCGGTTGAGCAGGCTGTACGGGTTTTGAATGCTCTGAATTCGGGGCAAATGACCCTGTTCGGCCAGGCCCAGCATTCGCATCACGCCCCAAGGCGTTTCGTTGGAAACCCCCACATAACGAATACGGCCTGCTTGCACCTCCTCCTGAAGGGCCGCCAGCGTGTCCGCCAGCGCAATCGTATTGGGGTCTTCGCGATGCTCGTAGCCGCGCTGGCCGAAATAGTTGGTGGGCCGATCCGGCCAATGAAGCTGGTAGAGGTCAATGTAGTCTGTTTTCAGACGTTTTAAGCTGTCTTGAACAGCCTGGCGAATATTGGGCGCATCCAAACGACGGTTGCTTCCTCGAATCCAGGAAGACCAACCGCTCCCAAAAATAGCAGGCCCGGCCACCTTGGTTGCCAGCACCACCTGGTCTCTGTTTTTTCTGGCGGCAAACCAACTGCCAATGTACTGCTCCGTTAAGCCCTGTGTTTCCCGACGGGCCGGGACCGCGTACAGCTCTGCTGTATCCATAAAATTGACGCCATGCGCCAGGGCGTAATCCATCTGCTCGTGGGCTTCTGCCTCGGTGTTCTGCTGGCCCCAGGTCATCGTGCCCAGGCAAATAACGCTCACTTTCAGTTCCGTACAGCCTAAGGCGCGGTATTCCATAGGGGCAACTTCCTCTTCACAAACGAATTTTTTCCAAAGACGACCCGTTATAAAAGGACTTTTAGGCAGCGTATTTCCAGGTTCACAACCTCAAGGAGCAAGCGGACAGACAGACATCGACATAACGGGCGAAAGCATTACGATTTTAAATAAGCTTAATGCACAGCACACCTTACAAACAGCACACCTTGAACAAAACAGTGTGCCTTTAAAAAGTGAATCTTGAAAAAGCAAACCGTGCCTGCAAAATAAAGCTTACCAGGCTGCCACAACCTGAGAGGGTTCTAGGGTAGCACAAACTTTACAATAAATAATGACGCAAAAAATGACGCACACCCGCTCCTCTATGACGGACTCCTGGGACTGGAGGATTTTTATCTTTGCACTATAATCAAGAATGACTCGTGAGTGAATAGAGCGGGCATAAAGTCTATATCAATCCAACGGCAAACGGACACGTTTTAGGACTCGCTTTGAGAAATTCCAGGGTCGTTGTTAGCAAACGCCACGTACACGGATGCAAAACCCACGGGCTGTTTCAGCGTTGTTCACCCCGCGTTTGCTTTACGCAAAGTGCACTATTCAATGCAAAGTCACGTCCTGGGCCCAACAGACACCAGCAACAGAAGGAAACAAGGGATAGATGAGTTCCATTCGACTATTTTTAAATCACTGCGGCCGACAGGCCAAAGGCTCCTGGTTTGCCTGCCGAGATGTCCTGAGCGACTTTTTCTATCTCGTTTCGCTGTAAGCAGCCCTCGTGGCATCGCCCCATTTCTCCCGCGCAGGTTGGCAGGATACCCTAAATTGTGAAGCTTTATAAACTCAAAGATATCTTTCTGCAGGAACGCCTTGGCGAGAGTCTGGCTCATACGGCTGGCGGTTTTTTAGGATTTCCCTCTTGCAGAGTGGGGTCGACAGGAGTATATAAGTAGGTACGTGCTGCGTTTTTTCTGGCTTGCGTGATATCATTAGGCCGAGTACGGAAGACGATCCGTAGCCAGGTCCAGCCCGTTTTGGTCGGTTATTGTTGGTAGGCAGTGTTAAAGGTTTAATTGCACCCATTGTTAAAAACAGAAACAGCGCCTGCACCCGCCTTGGTCCATCAAACACAAAAAGGTTGGTGTAGATCTTTAAAGAAAATGCTGTTCACTCCGTAAGGTAGTAAATAGCGCGCCGCCTGTTTTTTCTTTTGGTTTCAGATTTAAATTCAACTTTTCAAAGGTGTTTGCGTTCACTGTCCGCATCCGGGTTCATTCGTTATTCGTTGTTTACTGTCTCATGCATATTGTCTGATGCATCAATAAGGGAACACTACTCATGAAAAAACTCGCCATTTTTTCACTGGCATCCGTGCTAACGCTCTCGTTGGCCGTTCAAACGGTTGCTATGGCAGAAGAATTTGATAACGTGTTTGAAAATGACGAAAACAGCACGGTGAGCAGCCAGGCTTCCGAAACCTACTTGGAAGTGGGCAACGTTCGCTCGGGCACCATTGATCTGACTCGTCTGAGAACCGTTTCTCCTCCGATGAAACTAGTGCTGGGCCTCAAAAATAGCAGCGATGTTCCAGTTCGCGTAACCATTGCCGAGTTGGACAGCAGCTTTTTGGTACCGCCGCGCACAGAGCGGGTTCACTACCTCTCTACCACCGCGCAAGGCTACGAGCCCGTTGTTGAGTTTCAGGCGGAGCCCATTTTGACTGCGCCCACTCAACCGTTGTCGCTCGACTCCATTCAGTACATCTTAGATGGCACCTACACCTCTACTGCCTCGAAGATGGAAGATGGTCGTCGTTACTTTGACACCACCCCGTCTCGCTACGAAACTCGTCGCGAAACCACCGAGCGTCGCTCTACCGTTCGTGGCTACTGGTAAACAACTACCCGTAGCGGGTAACTCCGTTCGATAGAACAGATCCAATGACTGAAACAACCGCAGTGCAGTAACAAATTACGCCGCCTGCGGTTGTTTTTTATAACCCGTGTTGTGTTGCAATTCTGCCCCGGCAACGGGTTTGTTTGAACCAACAACACATAATTTGCAACCCGCCGATGATCGGCGTGCAGCGGAAAGGATCCTGGGATGTTTTGGGCCAAACAGCCACTTGATTTTAAAAACCGTGACAACACTCTGCAAAGGGTCCCTGGCATTGGCAGTAAGCCGCATTCACCAGCAGCACTGGGGCTTTTCGCCGCCGTTTGCCTCCTTCTGGGCTATTTTTCTCCCGTAGGGGCCGAACCGTCGATTGCCGCCGTTTCCCCCACAGAAGGGGGGGCCGCTTCACAGACGGCATCCGATAGCCGAATCGTGATTAATATTCCCTCACGCACGCTTCAATTATGGCGAAACGAGCACTTACTGTACGAATGGCCGGTTGGCGTGGGCCGACGCGGCTTTCCAACGCCCTTGGGGCAGTTTCGGGTACTGCGTAAAGTGCAGGAACCCGGATGGCAAAACCCGTACCACCCGCCCAGCCCATCTATGAGCATTGCACCCGGCAGAGAAAGCCCGTTAGGGACACGCTGGATTGGGTTTCATCAAAATTCTGGGGGCGAATACGGGATACACGGCACGGACCGGCCTGACTCAGTTGGCCAATTCAGTTCGCACGGCTGTATTCGTATGCGAGATGCCGACGTAGAACACCTGTTTGAGGCCATTCGGGTGGGCACACCGGTTTGGGTTACCTATCATCTCATTACCGTCACCCCAGGGGCCGATGGAGAGTCGCTGATACTGCGCTCATACCCGGATCATCACCAGAAAGGAGCGCCTTCGCTCCCGATTTTGCGCCGTCAACTCAGTGCACAGCTCCCGAACGCGACAGAAACCCAATTTCCCATCACCGATGCGCAGCTCTCGAAAATGCTTCAGTGGCCCGCACAGCTCACCCTGTCAAACACTCTGGGGTTGACCAATCCTCCCAAGCCGACAGACCGCCCCAGTATAGACGTCTCCAGTACGGACCTTCCAAGTGTGGCAAACGCGCCACAGCCGAGCAGCCAAACAAACGAGGAATTGCCGCAACTTCCAGCAGAGGCCACAGTCGCAACAGAGACAGTGAGCTCCAATCAAGCAATCCGCAACCTCCACCATGCGGAACAATCTGAGCACAGCGGCCACCAGGAGCTGGAAACACTGTCCACAACATCCGGTTGGAGGTCAAACCGTTTAACCAGTGGGCTGGGGTTTTCTTGCTCTCAGGCGTTTTCTCTGCCATTGCACTCTCTACCATTGCAAAACGGCAGCCGCCAAACGGAAAGAAACAACCCCGCATTAAGGCAAATCACTTTGTTCCAGTGGCAAGACAAACCAACGGGGAGCCAACAACCAACTGAACACCCGCAAGAGCGTTGGCCCAACTGCACCTCCTGGATTTGGCAGGCGGAATAAAAGGGGTTCTTCCAAGGAGATGACCAGGCGGTGGGGGCAACTGGGGAGTAGTTGTCCCTAGACCATCCCTATACCATCGTTCCGCCGTCGAGAATCACCACTTCTCCCGTCATATAGGAGTTGCGATCCGAGACCAGGAAGGCCGCAAATTCTGCCAATTCCTGAGGTTGGCCCAGCCGTCCCTTAATACACCAGTTAATGTAGGTTTTATTAAAGGCTTCCGGCAAAGAATGGCCCAAGGCTGTGTCGTAAATGCCTGCAGCAATACCGTTGACAGAAACACCAAAAGCGCCTGCCTCTCTGGACAGGCATTTGGTAAACCCAATGACTGCCGCCTTGGTTGTGGCATAGTGTACCGAGGTAGGCAAAGCCCGGATACCGCCAATTGAGCTGATATTGAGAATATGACCTGAGCGCTGACGCAGCATTTGCTTGAAAAAAGGCTTGGTAATGTAATAAAGACCGTTGACATTGACTTCCACAATGTCGCGCCAGGCCTTTTCAGTGGTGGTCACAAAGCTATCGGCCTTGTTAACCGCCGCGTTATTGACCAAGATATCCACGCCGCCGTAGGCCTCAATCACCTGGGCGGACATCTTGATAATACCTTCGCGATCGGTCACTGGCACCTTAAACGCCATTGCCTTTTGGCCGTACGATTCAACCGTGGCGACGGTATCGGCCGCAGCTTCGTCATCGGCGTTGTAGTTAAACGCAACGTCTGCGCCTTCACGAGCGAAAATACTGCACAGAGCCTTACCAATACCGCGAGAGCCGCCACTAATGAATGCTCTTTTACCTTCGAGTAATCCCATTGGACTGAAAACCTTACCAAACTATGCGCTAGCAACCGGATACCAGCGACGATGCTCCACGAGGGACGGCTGATCATCCTAAAAAGACCATCTGCTACAGCGTTTTGTACCTGCTTTCTAAAGATGATACATCATCATCAATCAATCGTAGGGACTTTCTTGTAAGAACGTTCTTGCTAGGACGGACAGTCACAAACCAAGCTCCAGTACCTGACCGGCAAACGGGATCAACGCTCAAGGATAACAGCTTCTGTATTAACCGGTCGCCAATTTGGCAACCAGGTATTGGCAATGTCCAGGGCAATGCGGTCCGCTGCACCGTGCTTGCCAAGCTGAACAGCCACCTGCCTCATCCGATGAAACTGCTCTGGCGAGTTCACGAGCGATTGTATCACGGACACAATGGCTTCGGGAGAATTCAATAAAATCCCGGCGCCCGCCTCCTGAATAAAACCTGCCGTGTGCGCCTCCTGCGGCATTGGCTCGGTGACCGTATCGGCAATAATGGGCACCCCGCAGGCCAGCGCTTCAAAAGTGGTAAGCCCTCCCGGCTTGGAGATCATGACGTCTGACAAGCCCATTAATTCGTGAATGTTGGCCGTATAGCCCACCACACGCACCGGGCACGGAGACGACGCAGACAGTTGCGAGATCTCGCGGTACAGTCGCTGGTTGGTGCCTGCCAAAAATACAGCCTGCACCGACTCTGGCGGGGATTGTAGCAGAGATTCGTAGATTTTAGGAATGTTGCCGCCACCGACCCAGCCCGCATTTAGAAAGACGGTAAAACGATCCGGATCGAGGCCATACGCCACCCGCAACGCGCGCTGTTCTTCGGTAGAAATGGGACGAAAACGTTGATGAACCGGCATTCCGGCAACTGCAATCCGGCTATCGGGCACGCCGTACTCCATAAGTTGCTGACGGGCGCCGGTGCTAGCCACATAGTAACGCTGAACATCCTGACAGGCCCACCCACGCCAAAAGCCATAGCAGGGGTCGGTGACCACCGACACGAGCGGGATTTTATCCAGCAGGCCAAAGCGGCGCAGTAGATAGGCGAAAAAGTGATGCGTCATCGGGTGGACCGACACAATGACATCCGGCGTGACACTTTCCAACACCTGGCGACCGTAACGAAAGGCGGCCTGAAAGATAAACCGCGACTCGTTGGGGCGGAACTGATCCACCCAATGGAAGTAGTATTTCATCAGGTCTTGGCGATGGCGCAGCAAAAAGTTGTACAGGTTGGCCATTTGCCGGGTAATGACGTTGGCTTCTTCCAGTACGCGCGTTACATTGACCCGAATCCAGCGGTCGGAAGAGCCCGTCAAGGAAGTAAGGCTACTTTCCAGCGCCTGGGCTGCGCTTTGGTGCCCTCCCCCCGTATCGGAGGATAAAATAAGGACATTTGCTGCGGTGGCGGCCATGGGCAATTAACTCAATTCAATCAAACGTAGGAACGGGTAAAAACGGTTGGCGACAGACTGGTAACCGAGACTGTTAGTCGATATTTGGCAAACAGCAAGTAGTCATTCTTTGCAAAATCCAGCAATCTGCGTACAAGCTTTATTCTATACTGTAACTGTCGTCTATAAAGCGAAAGCTTTCTTTGATAAAAATCATTGCGAAAAGCCATTATCGCAAAATTTTCAGGGCGCAAAAGCCACACTGGACGGCAGTATCTTACAAACGTATTCTTAGCACAATGTTACAGTAACCCAGCGGCTGGCAACCCACACAAATCGGGCACACCCCCCGCCTGTCATCCATTTCCTTACGGAGACTGGTATTTCACATCATTTATTTCACATTATTCCTGCCCCCCGCACTACCTCCGCCAAAGTACTTGCTCTAGCGGCACAAACCTAAACACCCTCTCGCCCTTACAATTACTGGATCAAGGGGTGTCATAAGCGCCACCTTCTTTACCATCCTTTACCTTTGTGGGTTGTTGCCGCTGTGCTTTTGTCTTTATGTAGTGGTCTCTGCTAAGGTAACCGTTTTTTGTTGTCGTTATTTGTTTTAATGGATGGGTTGCACGGTGAAAACAGCCCTTATGAGCAACGCGCCGCTCCCCAATAGGGGGCTTCTCGACAAACACCCTCCCGTATGGTCGCAAGTCTGCCGTTACGCAGCCGCTTTCTGCAATTCACAGGCGCAACCATTCGCGTCCCAATTATTGGCGTCTCAACGCCTGAGTCCACGCTTCTGTGCACCAATCGCCAATCCACCAGCCTCTGCCTATGCCTATGCCGCGCCTCGTTTTGGCGGCTACGCCCTCCTCTTTTTATCCGCGCCTTTTTTACCGGTAGCGCCAAATGACCCTCAGGCAGGCACAGCGTTTCCCTTCAATACGTTTCCAGGCAAACACGACGAGCCATCTAAGAGCTGGAAGACCCTGCGTTTGGCTGAAAGCCGCATAAAACCTTACAAACTCCCGCAGCAAAAAGGGTTTCGATTTCAGCGAATCGGCTTTGATGGGGATCCCTTGTATATTGGCATTTCGGTAAAGGACAAAACGCCTGCCGAAAAGCAGTTACTCAAAATGCTTCCAACCACCGGCCTGTCCTACCTCTACCTCCGCGACCGCTGGATGCCGCCACCTCTGCTGAGAGAGGCGCTTGGCGCAACAGGGTTTCATTTGCAAACACTGGCCCTGCAAATGGGGCGGTTGCTCCGTGATTTGCACCGTCTAACGAGCGACGTCCATCATAGCGACGTCCACCATAGCAGCGGCGATGGTAGCAATCATTGTGTTCGTCATCAGGACAGCAACCACCCATGACGACACCGACTTTTCCGTGCGATCTGGTGGTGGTGGGCGGCGGCGCGGCCGGATTTTTTGCCGCCATTCAGGCCAAAACCGTGCGGCCCCAACTGTCGGTCGTGCTGCTGGAGGCTGCCCCAAAACCGCTTGGTAAGGTTCGTATTTCTGGCGGGGGCCGCTGCAATGTGACCCACGCCTGCTTCGATCCAGAGGCGCTAACGCACTACTATCCGCGGGGGTTTCGAGAGCTGAGAAGCGTTTTTCAGCGGTTTTCTCCCGCAGATACCTGCCTGTGGTTCGAATCGCGCGGCGTTCCCCTGAAAACAGAGCCCGATGGAAGAATTTTTCCCCAGTCCGATCAGTCTGAAAGCATCATTCAGTGCCTGTTACAGGAGGCAGAGCGCAGGCAGATCCGGCTTTTTGTCCAACACCCGGTTCAACAGGTCAACGCCCTGGCCTCCGGTGGGTTTGAAGTCCACTGCCCAAATCGTGTTTTTACTTCGCACAGTGTGGTTTTGGCCACCGGCGGAAAAGCGCCTCCGCTTTCCTGGCTTCAGCAAATGGGCCATCCCATTGAAGCGCAAGTGCCCTCGCTGTTTACTTTTGAAATCGCCGATCCGGCCGTTCGTCAGCTCTCTGGGCTTAGTGTGCCAAACGTAACAGCCCGGCTGGAAGTCTCGGGACGAAAGCCCATTGAGCAAGCAGGTCCATTATTGTTTACCCACTGGGGCCTCAGCGGACCCGTTATCCTCAAACTGTCCGCCTGGGGCGCACGCATACTGCATGAAAATCAGTATCGCGCCAATCTCAAGGTGGATTTCACACCCGATCACACAGAAAACCATTTGCTGGAAAAGCTTTTGCAAAACAAAGAGGCGCACCCCAAACAGCAGATCGGAAACACCCCTTTGTTTTCTCTACCAAAACGACTGTGGGCACTTCATTTACAGGCTGCTCACATTTCTCTCGCCACGCCTTGCAACGCGCTTTCCAGGCAAAAATTACTGTCTCTATGCAGCCAGCTTAAAAAGGCTTCATTTCAAATCTCGGGAAAAGGCGTCTTTAAAGAAGAATTTGTTTCCGCTGGGGGCGTTTGCCTCAAAGAGGTCGCATTTAAAACAATGGAAAGTCGTCAGGTGCCAGGGCTGTTTTTGGCCGGAGAAATTTTAGACATTGACGGGCTGACCGGCGGATTCAACTTTCAAAATGCCTGGTCAACCGGCTTTATCGCGGGCCACTCTGCCGCTGAATACTGCCTCAAGCGCGCCACGTCACCCACCCGTTCCACGCATGGCGAAGCCACCTGAGCGAACCGACGCAACACGAGTCGACGTCACTGGATTTTCAATTGATTGCAACATTCCTTATGGTATGATTCTGGTTCAAGTATTATTTTATTTTTGAAATATCTGCACATAAAAAAACAGACACTTGAATGAGTGACCATTCAATCTTCTGGTAATCTTCTGGATTTTTTCGGAAATATGCTACTTTGCTCCTGACCCATTCTCGGTTAACGTGTGTCTGTCGCCCAATACTCTGAATTACTGTTTTCTAAGCGTTGAAAGCCCTGGAGGTTCTACCTGTGAAAGCCCGGTCTCCCCTAACTCCCGTTGTAACGCCTTCTGCCCGTCAGTGGCTTTTTTCCGTGCTGTTGGCAGCCACGGTCTCTGTGGTGCCCTTTGCCACTGCCACTGCCGATGTGGGTAACGATCTGATGACCAGCGGCTACACCGCAGCCCCGCAATACGTGAACCAAACCTACCAAACCACGGTGGTTAACGGCTTGGGCGATACCACAACCTCTCCAGGAAACGATTTACATTTTAATACCCCTGGCGGCATGACCACGTTCGTGGGAAATGGAACCTTGGTTATCAACAATAGCTCGACTATCAACGCGTTTGAGGTTGATCCCGGTTCTTTTCAATTGAACGGAAACGGTGGACACTTGCACTTCTCCAATCCAGGCGGGGTGGTTCACTTTTCTGGGGCAAACGTCAACGTGAGCGGGGTTTGGAATGGTAGCGCTTATGTTGGCAACGGCGGAAACATTACGGTTGATGCCGGAACCGCCATTTTGGACAACGGCACCATTTTCTCCTTAAAAGGAGGAGCTGGCGGTTTGGCCATGTTTAACGTGGGTTCTGCACTTTTGTATGAAGGCAGTGAAATTCATGCGCAAGGGTTTAACGGCCCTGGCGGAAAGGTTGCCATTAACGCCACCGGTGTGGTTCAGATTGGCGGCACTTTAGGCGGCGGGGAAGACTCGGAATTGCCACCCGTTGAAGACATTCGCGGTGATGAGAATGTGCTGGTGGATGCCGCGCGTCGAGGCCGCAATGTGATTATCGACACGTCTGGTCGTGTGGTCGGCTCTTACGACCGAAACGTCATTAGCATTGAGGGTGGCGTTGTCAAAATTGCCGAAGACGCTCTGCTGATGGCAAAAGGACTCAATCCGCTCAATATTGCAACGGAAACCGCGGAAACGATCACCGATAAAGCGGATGGCGGCACCATTCGTATTGTTTCTGGCAAGGTGACGGGCTGCACCAACTGTTCGTTAGACTCTTCCGTTTCTGTTCTGGGAGAAGAGAAGGTTGCTCTGCTCAAAAATTGGTATAACGATTTAAAAACCCAGAGCGGTAATGTCCTGATTGAAGGACAGCTCAATGTGGATGGCGCTGAGTCATCCGCCCAAATGCACGGGGGCGATGGCGGCCAAATTTTTGTCTCCGCCCTGAATGACGCGATCATTTCAGAGACCGGCGTACTTTCTGCCCGAGGAGGCAATGGCAGCGCTCAAGTGTTTTCCGAAGAATTGATTCGTGAGGACTACGAGGAGTCGATTCGCGGAGACGAAGAGTCGACCAATAGCGTTCGCAATGGCGGAAATGGCGGGCTCATCAACGTTAATGCCCTGAATAACATTCTGTTTTCTGGCCAAATTCATGCCTATGGTGGAAACGGATTTGGGTATTACGAAGACGCCCCGGATAACCTCGTTGGAGGATTTGGTGGTCGTGGCGGCCTTATTGCCTTTGGGTATGGCGGTAACTTTTTCAATACCTATGTAGACAGTCTCAATACATTTGTGGTTGATGGAAACCCTGAGAAGCTCATTAACAGCCAGTTTCAAATCGATGCGTCCGGCGGACACAACGGCCAAAACGGCATCAACTACGATAACAATCACGGTGGTTTGGTGCTATTTTACGGTAACAACCCCATTGGCATTGATCACCCCAACGGCACTGGCGTGGATAACGTGTCTGTCTTCCGCGGCTTAGAGGGCGGCGGCGAAATTCCAGATAAGAGCCGCTTTGGAGTCTTGCTGGTTCAGGATCCGGGCGCGATTTTACCCACTTATGTGCTGAATGCACCAGGCATTGATTTTTCGAGCAGCAATACGGCAACTGTCCAAGGGTTTACGGCCAATGAGGTCCTGTGGCACAAGGGGAACCTGTTGCTCTTCTCCCAAGACGGCGGCACTGGCAGTGTTGAGGCGAAGTTTCAAAACGCTTACGTGAGAGACGTTTTTGATCCCCTGGGCAGTTTTTCGCTAGAAGACAGTGCAGTCAACCGTTTATCGGCGTTTGACG
This sequence comes from Candidatus Melainabacteria bacterium, assembly GCA_033763415.1. Taxonomy (GTDB): domain Bacteria; phylum Cyanobacteriota; class Vampirovibrionia; order Vampirovibrionales; family JAJTHC01; genus JANRKP01. The sequence goes on from JANRKP010000012.1 coordinate 85,894, forward strand.
GAATTCGTCATTTTAGTATTTTTAACACCAACGGCGCTCTCACGCTCAATAAACCCAGCACGATTGGTCCTGCCGGGTTTAAGCCATTGATGACCGACTCATTGGGTAATCTGCACACCTTCAACGTGTTGGCCCAAGGTCCGTTGACGGTTCCGCTAAATTGGAATGTGGGTCAGCAACTGTACGAGGCTGGGTCTGACCCGGTTTTTGACAGCTTGGCCGCTCAAATGGGTGGGGCTAGCCTGACAGAAGGAAGCACCTATAAAATTAACGATTTAGGCGGTGGACATATTAGCCTGCTGTCGAATGATAACGTCACCATTACTGAGAACGGCCAGTTAAATACTAAAGGCCACGAGGCGGGTGGTAGCATCCACGTTGTTTCAGGAAACGATTTGCTGAATCAAGGCCGTGTGGAAACGGAAGCGCGTCGCTGGCTGGTCAATGATATGACTATTGGCGAAGGCGATATGCACGCAGGCAGTATTATTTTGAAGGCTGCCAATAATTTGTTAAACCTACCCAGTTCGCCTGAAATGTATGGTGTTCAAGGTGTTATCGAATCTGGCGGCGGAATTATCGGCGGCAATATTCACCTATTTGGTGGTGTGGGTATTTTAAACGCAGGTAAGGTCCTTGCCATTGATTCGGGCCACAGTTCTTTTGCCAGCTCCTTGAAACCACTCGGCGGCATTATCCAAAGCCAGGCCGGTATTTTAAATTTAAACCTGGGAGAAATGTCTGCTAGCGCCACCAGTGGTTTGGGTGGCTATGGTGGCTATTTACACCAGCATGCGGGAGTTTGGTCCGTCAACCTGGATCCTTCTAGCGTGACTGAAACCGCCTTTAACCTCTTTACGGAGCCGTTTGGAACCACCTTGGACAGCAGCTGGTTTGACGTGTTACCCGGCTTGCTTCAGGCCAACGGAAAGATTGGTGAGACTGGATTTTCCGGTGGTCGTGTTCTTTTGACGGCAGGCCAACTCTGTTGTGGAGATGGCTTTGGTAGTGAAGAATTGCCCCAGTTTGCCAACCTGCTGAGTGGCACTTTGCCGCTTCTTCAAGGCTTTGGCGTAACCGGATTGACACCGCCAGAAACCACGATGAACCTGTTCATTGATCCCAATATTGCGGAATCTGCCTTGAATTTCGGCCATATGAACGCAACAGGCCAAACATACGGCAACATTTATGTTGCTGGCAACAGTCAAGTGGGCTTGGCGGACCAATCCAGCTTTAACGGCGACATACTGGATTACAACGGCATTCTCAGCAGTGGCGCAGATAGCGACACGCGCACGGCAGCACTTCGCAGTGCGTTTGCTTCAACCGGTCTCAATGGCGGAAACATTTTCCTCGTGGCAGGCAATGTTACAGGAACGGACGGAGTGACCCGCAGCGCAGTTGAAGCCGTTGCCTGTGATGCCGCGCAACGATTTGGCGAGCCCAATGTTGAAAACCCAGAAAACGAGGAAGAAAGCGAATCGCCTTTGGTGCGAGGCGCAGCCTTCCCAAGAGATTTCCGTCTTCCCGGTGGTGGCATCTTAACGGATGATGATCTGCTTGGGTTTGATTCGTCGGATCTCTTTGATGCGTTCAATTTGCTGCTTGATGATAACTTTGGTCAAACGACCACACCCGTGCAACTTGGCGTTGCAGGCGGCGCTCGAATCATGTTGAATCGAGCTTATCATTCTGTGACTCAGCAAATTCTCTTTCTGGCTCTGCAAAACTATAACCGAGAACTCACACTTGGACGTGGCGCTGGTCGTGCAACTGAAAAAACCTTGGAGTACCTGACCAAAGCCCAAGTGGATCCTGAAGCGGCTAAAGAAATTTTGGCTGAGATTGAAGAAGGAACCCTCCAGGCAGACGGCATTATTGTAGACATTTTGAAAAAGATATCGTCTCAAGTGCCTGCTGCAGAAAGCGATGCGGAAAAGCTAAGTCTCACGCCCTAGTTTTCCTCCTTTTTAGCATCGCAACTGCGATTATTGTTTCCACACAAAAAACACCCCCGCTGATGAATTATTCAGTGGGGGTGTTTGGTTTGCTAGAACGGATGGTACTCGGCTTGTCGCAGAACACGCAAGCAGAGGTAAATGTTTAATACGCGCCCGAACGGCACAACACGGCAGGAAAAGTTTTGAAGAGTAGCTGCAAATCCTTGAGCAGACTCCAGCCTAGAACATAGTCTAGCTCCAAGCGGGCCAGGGTCTTGAAATCTGCATTAGAACGACCGTTGACCTGCCAGGCACCCGTAATACCAGGCGTTACCTGATAACGCAAGGTGTAAGGCGACTGAAACCAGGCGCTTTCATCTGGTGGTAGCGGGCGGGGCCCCACCAGACTCATTTCGCCGCGAAGCACATTGAACAGCTGTGGTAATTCATCCAGGCTGTATGCACGTAAAATGTGCCCAATAGGCGTAATGCGGGGATCATTTTTGATTTTAAACAACTGCCCTTGCAAATTGGCCTCTTCTCGAAGTTGGTCCCGCAGCGCATCGGCATCGGTCCGCATGGTACGAAATTTGTACATATGGAACGTTTTGCCCTGTCGGCCCACACGCGGGCTGTGGTAGAGAATTGGCCCATCTGGAGACGTGGCTTTGACACTGACGGCCAACACGGCTAACAGCGGAGACAGCACACACAGTCCGGCGGAAGCCAGCACCACATCAGCCGCGCGTTTCAAGAATTGTCCGGCCCGGAACGCAAAGCGGCTACGATGGCGCAAGAACTGTACCTCGACGGACGCATCTGCAGGAAACGATGGCTTTTTCTCGTCGATTAGCAGGGCTTCGGACTCTTCAAGCAGCGCAACACGGGATACAGAACGTTTGACAGAAGGAGATAGGGTTTGCATCCAAACACCTCTCATAGGTTATTACAGAGGGAACACAAATTTGATGGATAGAGGGAAAAAAACGCCAACCCCACCAAAATTGATCGAGAAAATCCTTTCCCGACAACCGATTGCTGGGGGCTTATCCATCAGGGGACACAAGGAAACAGGACAAAGGAGAAAACAACACAGGGCTAGGAAAACAAGGGCCGCACTGACCGCTAAGCTTCAGTACGGCACGATGTCTAGACGTTGGGTCTGTGACCGATGGCTTGAGTTCAGCCTCAACCTTATACAGTTACAGAAGGTACAGCAAAATGCCTTAGGCGGGCTGGAGCAAACCGGCTAAAGTTTGACCCATTTGGGCAGGACTTTCAACCACCGTCATTCCCGCAGCGCGAAGGGAGGACATTTTTTCTGCAGCGGTACCCTTACCGCCAGAAATAATGGCGCCCGCATGGCCCATCCGTTTTCCAGGGGGAGCGGTTTGGCCTGCAATAAAACAGACGATTGGCTTAGTGACATGTTCCTTGGCGAACGCGGCGGCTTCCTCTTCGGCAGAACCACCAATTTCACCAATCATCATAATGGCACGCGTTTCCGGGTCGGCCTCAAACAGGCGCAGACAGTCGATAAAATTGGTGCCGTTCACCGGGTCGCCGCCAATGCCAATACAGGTCGATTGACCAATCCCTAGTTGGGTAAGCTGGCCCACTGCTTCATAAGTAAGCGTTCCAGAGCGAGAGACCACCCCAACGGGACCCTTTTGGTGAATATGGCCTGGCATAATACCAATTTTAGCCAAGCCGGGAGAAATCACCCCTGGACAATTCGGCCCGATCAGGCGAGTGGCCGGGCATTCGCTGAGGAAGGTTTTGACCCGGACCATATCCGTGACGGGAATGCCTTCGGTAATACAGACCACCAAGGGCAGTTCTGCGGCCGCGGCTTCCATAATGGCATCTGCGGCAAAGGGCGGCGGCACAAAAATAACCGACGCATTGGCCTGGGTGGCGGCAACAGCCTCTGCCACGGTGTTAAACACCGGAATAGGGGTGCCTGCCACATCAACCGATTGGCCACCTTTGCCTGGCGTAACGCCCGCCACAACCTGGGTGCCATACTTTAGGCACTGCTCGGCGTGGAACATGCCTTCCCGTCCGGTCAAGCCCTGTACGATCAATCGGGTATGCTGGTCCACTAAAACAGCCACGGACGGTCTCCTTTTCTAAACAGAGTGATGGTTCAACGCAATGTGCTTTCCCATTTTATCGCGAACGTACGGGTAACCCCAGCCATTCTGGAAAAATAAACCCTTGGGTAAAACGCTTCCACAAGGCCTGTAAAAGCGGCGCATCAGTCTGAAGGCTTCTCCCACCAGATGCGACACCCCTGCTTGAGCCCGTGCAAGACTGCCTGCACAGACTGTTTTAGTTTCCGCCCTACCTGCAAACGATCAGCCGGTGTACCCAGCGCCAACTCGGTTAAGGTTTTTTCCTTGGCAGAAAGAGCCTGCTTTTCAAACGGTAGCGTTTCCACACCCACGGCAAACGTTTGCGGAGAGACCCGCTGCCCTTCAAGCGCATAATAGGGGGTTTGCCAGGCGCGTCCTAGGCGTTGGCCCAGCGCATCAACGGATGGATTGGACGTATTGAGCACCAAGTAATCCGCCGTTTGGGTATAAAACAACTGGGGCGCGGTTCCTTGAAGAAAGTCCTGCTCCGTTGGTTTTTGAGAAGGACGAACAACCTCGGCGCCCGTTTGCCGCTTTAACTGCCCGTGAAATTGCACAAACTGACGGCCTGGTAACTCCCGAACATCAAATACCGTGCTTTGAAATCGAGGAAAACTATTCACAGCGCCAACACCCCTTTCTGTCAAACAGGCTTCGTATTGTCTAAAGGCCTAATCACGGTTTTTGGGTGGGTTGCCATAACGAATAATAGTCCCACTCTGGTAGGCAGGATCCGCATGGCGTAAATCTTCTTTTAAATCCTGAATCTCTGGATTGGGCGCTGCAATGGCCTCTTCAGACACGGCTTTCCAAAAGGCGGCCTCGGGGCCTACCAGAAAAACCTGCTTGTCCGGCTCTCTAAACCCTGACTGATACACAAAGGTATCCGCCGGAATGCCTTGCGCCTGGAGACGGTTAACAATACCTTGCGCCTGCTGTTGCTGCAAAAGATGTTCCGTTTCCAACCGAAAGCCAAACCGGGGGAGAATGTTCATCATCCACTGTATCCTATTTACTTTACCACTCTACAAAAATGACTGCGGACGCCTCAGAAGCTACTAACCAGGTCGGTTTTCCTGGCCATCTTCGGGTTTCACAGGTTTAATCAAGTCAAAAGGGATGCTGAAAAACTTGAACAAACCATCCAGGTTTTCTGCCTGTAAACAGCTGGCCAAAATCCCCTTCAGCAAGCCTAGGGGAGACTCCAATTGGAGCAGAGGCTTCTCTACCAAGGGGTTTGCCAAAGCCAACACCTCGGCATCCAAATGAGAAGAACGAGTACTGACGGCCAAAAAATCCACCCGGTCTGGTGAGGAATGCTGACTTCGAAAGCTTAGCACTTCTGCGGGTTGATAACGATGATGGGGCTCTGGGTTTTTGGGCACGTCTTTCAACGCGTCAGCAATGGCATTGGACTGTTGATCGGTTGTGTTCCAGGTGACAACGCGCTGCTCTAGATCCGTTTTTAACTGGATCGATTGCGCCGCGTCCAGTGAGCGGACATCCCACAGAATTGAGCCAAAGCGGTTAAGCGAAACCATCAATGCAAACCTCCTGAGAAACAGACGACGTAATTAGACACACACTGGCTTGGCACTCACTCACTTGGAACACACTGAATGTTGCGGCCATCACTGCCATTAAGCCACCACAGCGGTTTTAAGAGTATTGACCACCGCCTGAGCGCCTTCTTCCATCGTTTCTGCCAGTACATACGCCACGCCGGATTCCGCCAAAATAGCCTTGCCCTGCTCGTAGTTAGTGCCCTTCATTCGGATGACCAACGGCAGCTTCATATCCAGCTTTTTAGCCGCCTTTACCACCCCGGTGGCCAGCAAATCGCAGCGCAAAATACCGCCAAAAATGTTGATGAACACGGCCTGAACACTTTTATCGGAAAGTAAAATGCGGAAGGCGTTTTCAATGGCTTCTTCACTGGCGCCACCACCCACATCTAAAAAGTTAGCCGGGGCCGCCCCGTGCAGCTTAATGATATCCATGGTTGCCATTGCCAAACCGGCGCCATTGACCATACAACCCACATTGCCTTCCAGCTTAATGTAGTTGAGGTGGAACTTGGACGCCTCAACTTCCAGCGGATCCTCTTCGTCAGTATCCCGCAGCGCCACCACATCGGCCTGACGGTACAGGGCGTTATCATCAAAATTGACCTTGCCATCCAGGGCAAACACGCGATTATCCGCCGTTAACACCAACGGATTGACTTCCAACAGCGAGCAGTCTTTTTCGATAAACAGGCGGTACAAGTTCTGAATCAGGGCCAAGGCCTCCTTGTGGGCCGAAGCAGGCAGATTTAAGCCATACACAATTTTGCGCGCCTGGAAGGCTTGCAAGCCCAACGTGGGATGGATGAATTCTTTTAAAATGCGCTCTGGCGTTTTTTCCGCCACCTCTTCAATATCCATGCCACCGTCCTGGCTGGCCATTAAAACCGGACGCGCCGTTGCCCGATCCATCACAATGGCCAGGTAAAGCTCGCGTTCTATGGCAGAAGCCTCTTCCACCAAAACCGACTTCACGCGCTGACCTTCCGGGCCGGTTTGATGGGTGATGAGCTGCATGCCCAAAATCTGATCCGCGGCAACCTGAACCCCATCAAGGGAATCCACCACTTTAACGCCGCCACCCTTGCCACGACCACCGGCATGAATTTGCGCTTTCACCACATAGCGCGGCCCGGGAAGGGTGCGCGCAGCAGCGACGGCCTCTTCCACGGTAAAGGCCACCGAGCCAGAAGGAACAGGTATTCCGTAAGAACGAAACAGCGCTTTGGCTTGATATTCGTGAATTTTCATCGCAGTGGCCTTTCCTGAAAATCGAGCTGAGACGAGTGACGAAACATTAAAGCAGACAGGCATTTTATGCTGTAAGGCGCAACCCAGAACCAAGAACGTTGGGCGCTAAAGGATTGAGGGCATTCATTATGTATAAAGACTTGATGTATAGAGACTGACGGTTGAGTGTTATTTAAAAAATTTGGGTTTGGGCCAAAGGCTGGCATTGCCCCCCGAATTTTTTATCAGTGACGTGTTAGTCTTCTTCCTCGGCCGCATCCTCATCGGCGTCCGCATCGGCTTCTATCACCTCAAACTCCACGTCATCGCCACTAATGGTTTCCAAATGGCGAAGCACTTTTTCAAACTCGCCCTGATCATCAATGGGTTCATACACGTCGGCGTCATCTTCTTTGGAAATGCGCATGAGAATAATCTCTTCTTCGTAACCCTCTTCGTCATCCTCATCGCCGTCGCCACCCGGCGCTTTGCCGTTGGCTTCCATTTTCTCAAACTCTTCTTCCGTGCCCTGGTAAATCAAAAGCGCGTACTGCTGGCCGTCCACTTCCAGCTCTTCTACTTTTTCAAAGTAGTGCACCTGGCCATCTTCATCGGTGGTTTGCACAATTTCGCCGGTACTGCGGCCATTTTGGTTGGATAGCATGCCTGTGTTTACACTCCAAATCACTGCTAAAGGAGTGATTAGTCTAGCACAAAAAAAATCTGTGTCGTAAAACACGGCTCGCGTCAAATCGCCGTTCGTGGCGTATAATAATAAAGGATTTACGGAAGTTAACAACAGTGGATGTCGGAGCGCGCCGCCTTGGCCATTCGTAGCCCATCGTCTGCTCGTGCAGCGGGGCCAGCAAAATCGCAGTTAAAATCATCCTTACCCGCCCCGTTTTTAAAAGCACTGGCCAAAGTGGTGGGCAGACGCTTTTTACTGCAAGCCGATGAAGAGCGGTTGGTGTACGAATCCGACGCCTGTTTGCTGATGAAAGCGATTCCAGATGCCGTGGTGCTGCCCAACACCACCGAGCAGGTAGCCGATGTTGTTAAGCTGTGTCGGCAACATCAGGTTCCGTTCGTTGCCAGGGGGGCAGGCACCGGCCTGTCGGGCGGGGCGCTGCCAGTGAAAGGCGGCATTATTATTGGGCTTAACCGCATGAACCGCCTGCTGGAAATAGACACGCAACACCACACCGCACTGGTGGAAGTGGGCCTGGTCAACGTTTGGTTAAACCGCGCGCTGGCCCCGTATGGGTTATTTTATGCGCCGGATCCCTCCAGTCAGTCCGCCTGTACCATTGGCGGCAATGTGGCCGAAAATGCGGGCGGCATTCATTGCGTTAAGTATGGGGTAACGTCCGATCATATTTTATCGCTCGAAGTGGTGCTGCCCGACGGACAGATCGTGTGGCTGGGCAGTCACAATCGCCGCAGCCATGGGCTTAACCTCGTTGGGCTAATGGTGGGCTCGGAAGGCACACTTGGTATTGTCACCCGGGTTCGGGTTCGACTGCTGCCCCTGCCGCAGTATCGCCACGTGTTTTTGGCCGCGTTTGATACGGTGGCCCAAGCCACGGATACGGTCTCTGCCATTATTGCAGCCGGGCTGGTGCCCGCAGCCATGGAATTTATGGACGCCTTTACCATTCGTGCGGTCAACCAGGCGTTTGGGGTGGGTTTCCCAGAAAACAGCGAGGCCGTGCTACTGATTGAAGTAGACGGCACTGAGCAGGAGCAGGTTCGCGAGGCCACCGAGCAACTTCGACCCATTCTGGAGCAGTTTCAGCCCAGCCAAATTCGTGTGGCGGAAACCGAGGCCGACTGCGCCACCCTGTGGAAGGCTCGAAAATCGGCAGTGGCTGCCTACGGACGCATTTTACCCGCCATGTACGTTCACGATTGTGTGATTCCGCGCAGCCGACTAACCGAAGTGCTGACGCGCATGGAAGCCATTCGGCAGGAATACGATCTGATTATCGGAAACGTCTTCCACGCGGGCGATGGCAACCTGCACCCCAACATTATGTTCCACCCCAACGATCCAGACATGATTGCGCGCGTACTCAAAGGAGGCGAGGCTATTTTACAGGCCTGCCTGGAGGTGGGCGGCACCCTCAGCGGAGAGCACGGTATTGGCATTGAAAAATCCGAGTTTATGGACCGGGTGTACTCGCCCCAGGATCTGGAAAAAATGAAAAGCATAAAGCAAGTCCTGGATCCGCTCCATCTGTGCAACCCGGATAAAATCTTCCCCACGCCCCGTTGCTGTGGCGATTCGGGCCACCACGGACATGGCCAGATCGGCACCTCGCAAACACAAAACCCGGACACAGAACAACGCACTTTCGGCAAGCCATTTGAGCCTTCCACCCAAACGGATGGCGAGGAGGGACTATGGATCTAGCCACTTTGCTGCCTCCACTCAGTCACGCGCAACTGGAAGCCGCCCAGCTCCCGGCGCATATTCAACAGCCCTGGGCAATGACAGCTCCTGAAGAAGCTTCCTCCGCCTCGCCCACCCAGGGTTGGCGCTGGCAACCCACCGAGGCCTCTCAAGTGGCCAGTTTGCTGCATTTGGCGCAAACACACCTGTTGCAACTGGCAACCCACCCAACGGATGCCGCCCAGCTCAGCCCGCCCTTATGGTTGGATCTGTCCGCAATTAAGCAGGTGCTGGAGTACGATACGGCCGATTTGATTGTAAAAGTGGACGCCGGAATGACCGTTCAGGACCTTCAAACACTGTCAGCCTCTCACGGGCATCAATGGCCCTTTACGGCAGCTGCGGATGCGCTAATCTCAGACATTCTGGCGGAAGAACGTCCCAGCCTGGAAACTGGCCTTCGTGGTTGGATTCGAGAACGGGTACTTGGCCTGGAAATTGCCACCCCGGACGGACAACTGACCCGTTGCGGCGGGCGGGTGGTTAAAAACGTAACGGGCTACGATTTAAACAAGCTGTATGTGGGTAGCCACCATACCCTGGGCGTTTTAACCAAGGCCACGCTTCGTCTGGTCGCTCGCCCTACCGAAGAACGACATTGGTTACTGGGTTTTGACCAGTTAGCGCTCGCCATGGCAGCGGCTCAGGATTTGCTAGACAGTGCCCTGAGAACCCAGTTGACTGCCTGTGAAGTGTTTAGCCAAGGTCGTACGGCAGGGATTGCCGAATTTGGCGAGACGTTGGCCGAGCATCGGCAGAAACCCTGGCAGTTACTGATTGCCGCAGGTGGCCAAGCCCAGGAGCTACAACGGCTGGAACAGCACATTGCCAGTCGCTACGCAACAGTAACGCAGTCTGGCCGTTTACAGCCCGAGTGGGCCCGTTCACTCAAGGAGCACTTGAGCATCCCGCCCAAAAACAACCTGGTGCTGGAAGTAGCACTTCCTACGCGCCCGTGGAACTTGTTTGAAAACCTGCTGGAACCCTTACAGTTTGACAAAGTGCCTCGTCGAATAGACGAAAAAGCACTGCCAGGCTTTAGTGATGTGCAGCTACGACCCGCCGCGGGTCTGGCCTGGGTGCTGTGGGAGGCAGACCGTTGCCCCGAGCCCGATGCCTTTGCTTCCTTGTTCTACGGGGCAGGGTCGTTACAGACCCGAGTGCAGACGCTGGGCGGTTTTGTTCAACTGCTGCAAGTGCCCACGCGACTGCACACAGGCTTTCTAGCGCTGGTTGAATCGCTGAACCTACCCGGCGATCCGTTGGTGCGAGAGCTGATGTTACGGCTTAAAACCAGCTACGACCCCCACGGCATCCTGTACAGCAGCCGTTTGCCCCTACGGCCGGATACCAGCCTAATTACAGCCGCCACGTCTTCGTCTACGCTGTAGGCAAATACCTAGTAGGCAAAAGGATTTTTAACACCGATGGCAAACCGATTCGAACCAGCACACAACCCAACCCCAGTGGAAATTGATTCCAACCTGCTGGATGCTTGCACGCACTGCGGTTTTTGCCTGCCCGCCTGCCCCACCTACCAGGTTACCGGCTCGGAAGCAGAATCTCCGCGAGGACGGATTTACCTGATGCGCAAGTGGCTGGAAGGCGAAGTGCAATCGGCTGAAGCGGTCGCCCCTCACCTGGATCAGTGCCTGGGTTGCCTGAACTGCCAAACCGTGTGCCCCTCTGGAGTTCAGTACGGCAGCCTGCTATTCGGCAGCCGCGCGGCGCTGGCCCGCCAACGGCGCAGCAACGGATGGGCCCGTGCGTTCAAGCGTTTTGCCTTTCAGGCGCTATTGCCTTCACCCAAACTCCTCCGGCTCATAGGGCGCTGCGTTTGGCTGTACGAGGCCAGTGGGTTACAGTCTCTGGTTCGGAAAAGTCGTATTCTGAACCTTTTGCCCACCCTGAAAAACTGGGAATCGCTTACGCCCGTCATGACCCAACAGCGCTACTCGCGCCCGTTGTCGCCGGGTATGTCGTTTGGCAACCCCAACAACGAGCGCGTCGTTTTGTTTTTGGGCTGTATTATGGATGTGGTGTACCGAGACGTACACTGGGCAACCATTATTGCCCTGGTGGCCAACGGTTATTACGTGATGTTGCCGCCCCAAACCTGCTGTGGCGCACTGGCCCACCATGCCGGAGAAGAAGACATTGCCCGGTCCTTGGCCAAGGCCAACCTGGATAAAATTTTGCGCACCAATCCCGATTGGGTGGTGCTGAATTCCGCCGGATGTGGCGCGAGCCTGAAAGAATACCCCCATCTCTTCCACGGAGATTCGGTTTATGCAGCCAAGGCTGAGAGCTTTTCCAGCAAAGTGGTTGATGTTATGCAGCTCCTGGCGCGCAAGCCACTGGCGCCTATGAAAGCCCTACCCGAGAGAACCGTTACCTACCACGCTGCCTGTCACCTCCACCATGCCCAAGGCGTTCAGTTAGAGCCTTTCCAGGTATTGCAACAGGTGCCAAACCTCACCCTCATTCCGCTAACGGACCACGACGCCTGTTGTGGCAGCGCCGGTATTTACAACCTGGAGCAACCCGAGTTGAGCCACGAGATTCTGCAACGAAAGATGACCGAAGTGGCCAAAACCCAGGCCGAATTTGTGGTAACAGGCAATCCTGGCTGCCTGTTGCAGTTACAAAGCGGCATTCAGCAGGCCGAACTTTCCATGACGGTTCGGCACCCGGTAGAGCTTTTGGCCGACGGCTACGCGCACATTCCCCTATGATTTTTCCCTTCAACGAGTACTGGCACCCTCATTGATGTCCCGTGAACACATTACACCTGGCGTTGTCATTGTCGATGCGGTAAGAACCCCCACCGGTCGGTACAACGGGGCGTTGGCCTCGATTCGCGCTGATGACCTGGCCGCTTTAACCCTGAAGGCCGTGTGTCAGCGGAATCCCTGGCTGGGGCTGGACAGTCATCGTGTGGAGGAAGTTCTACTTGGCTGCGGCAACCAGGGGGGGGAAGATTGCCGCAACGTGGCGCGAATGGCCGTGTTGCTGGCCGAATTGCCCCACACGGTAGCAGCCGGTACCGTCAATCGTCTCTGCGGCTCTGGTATGATGGCGATTCAGCAGGGGGCAATGGCCATTATGGCCGGGCAAAGCCAGGTGGTTCTGGCCGGTGGGGTGGAGTCGATGAGCCGATCGCCCTACGCCAAGTTACCCAAACACATTGCAGGGATAGAAAACGAATCCTTAGATTGGGTAGACACCACCATTGGCTGGCGCTTTACCAATCCTCGGCTTAGCGCAATGGGGCTAACCGAGAGTATGGCGGAAACTGCCGAGCGCGTGGCCCAACACTACGGCATTAGCCGCCATTCGCAAGACGCCTACACACTAGAGAGCCATCGGCGGGCCTGCCAGGCAAGAGCCAACGCCCAAGCCGGAATCGTGCCCATAGAGACCGCGACAGGCCGGTTGCTCAATGACGAACCTGTTCGAGATTCTCTGACAATAGAGGCCCTTGGCCGACTAAAGCCACTGTTTTCCAGGTTCAACAGCACAGCAGGAACCATTACCGCGGGAAACGCCAGTGGGCTGAGTGACGGGGCCAGCATTCTGCTACTGAGCCATCCATCCGTGTTCGCCGCCGCGCCGCCTCAAGCTCATCGGCCAGAAAACCCTATCGTCATTCGCGCCATGGCCTGTGTGGGTCACCCTCCGCTGGAGATGGGCATGGCCGCAGTGCCAGCCATTGAACAGGTCCTTCAGCGCGCCAAACTGACCCTGGCGCAAATGGACTTGATTGAGTTGAACGAGGCGTTTGCCGCCACCACGCTGGCCTGCTGCCAGGTATTGGAACTAGATCCTGGCCGTATTAACCAATGGGGCGGCGCATTGGCACTGGGTAGCCCGTTGGGCGCCATCAGCGCCAGTATCGTAGGAAATCTGTTTCATCAGATGCGGGCAAACCCAAACGCCCGATACGGCTTAGCCGCCACCTGTGTGGGCCTGGGCCAAGGGCTTGCCATTATTTTGGAGCGCCTGGAGCGAAACATTTTGGATTAAGGCTTTCATTTTTTCAGTGAGGAAGCGTACTTGGCTTATTTTGCCTAAAACATCTAACAACAAGCATCTTTAGATTGTTTTAATGCTTTTAGAAAAACGCCCGGGTTTGCTGTTGTTTTACCTGCGGGCCGGGCGTTTGCAACACGGATAGACAGAAAGACACATTCCGATTTCCACACTGCACTGTGCTGAGCGTGCAACCGTATCTTGTATCGTCCTGGTTTAGGCCAGTGTATTGGATATGGATCCAACACGCACCGACAAGCGCGTTACTGGCAAGAACAGGACTGGCGGTAACTCTTATTGGCAGCAACTGTAGCAGCCCAACATAAAGCGGGTTTTGCGGAAGCGGTTTTTTTCAGAGGGGGAAACACGCAAATGGGACTCTATGGCGGCTTGCAAATTAGTCCAGGAATCGGATACCGGGCTTCGGTGGGCTCTGCCTACCCGACCATTGGCGGTATGGGTTACGCTGGCGCTTACGGTGGTTACAACATTTACGAAGGTGCCAACGCGGGGGTGTACAACACCAACATTGGCCTGGGTGGCTTAAACACGGCTGGTGTGCATAGCAATCAGTACGGTTCCATTCAGTACAATTACAACAGCAACGGCATGAGCAGTTCCTTTCTCTCCCAGCCCATTGGCGGTATGGGACTTCCGCAAATGCCACAGCTACGGCTCAACAATGGATTAAACCTGGGCGGCCTCCCTATGGGCGGGCTTTCCATGGGCGGATGCTTCCCGCAGCCACAACAGCAACAGCGCACCATCAACATTCCGTTCTTTGGGGGCAGCTTTCCAATGCCAACCCCAAGCAATATGCAGATTGCGCCCATGCCGTTTCCAATCTCATCGCCCATGCCATTTTGCGTTTGTGGGCTTACGTAAAAAGCCACGCGCTGTAAAAGCACAAACGCACCACTGGCGACGGCTGAATACTGAAACGACCTTCCGCCGTCAGCGCGTTCGTAACAATTTAGGCCAAACGCTGCAACGGCACTATGGGTTTGGCGTTATTAATGCTAGATCTTTTTAAAACGAATGCAGCAAGGTTGGCTGAACACTCTGCTTTTTACGACTGTAACCACCTGATCAGAAAGGACAAACCAAGCGTCGATGGAACACTGGATAGGACTGCTGGGCATTGTTGCCATATTGGGCTTAGCTGTTGGTTTATCCCGCTACCGTACGGCCATTGATTGGCATTTGGTCATCAGCGGCCTGGCCCTCCAGGGTCTCATTGCCGTGTTCGTGCTCAAGGTGCCGTTGGGTCAGGCCGTGTTTCATCAGCTCGGCGTGGGGATTGAAGCCGTGCTTTCCTTTGCCAGGCAGGGGGCTGGCTTCGTGTTTGGACCACTCGTTAGCCCCAAAATGGCCGAGGTGTTTGGGGCAGGCAATGGCTTTGTGTTTGCACTCAACCTGGTGCCCACCATTATCTTTGTGGCCTGTCTGGTTAGTGTGGCCTACCATGTGGGGTTGCTGCAACAGGTGGTAAAGGCGGTGGCCTGGCTGGTATACCGGCTAATGGGAGCCAGTGGCGCCGAGGCGCTTTCCAACGCGGCCAGCGCGTTTGTGGGCCAGGTGGAAGCCCAACTGCTGATTAAACCCTTTGTCGGCTCACTCACCCAGTCGGAACTACTATCGGTCATGTCTGGCAGTATGGCCTGCATTGCCGGTGCAGTCATGGCCATTTACATTCAAATGGGGGTTCCGGCGGAATACCTGCTGGCCGCCAGCCTTATGGCGATTCCAGGCGCACTGGTCATCTCTAAAATTGTACTGCCCGAAACCGCACTGCCGCTTACCCGGGGGCAGGTAACCCTGACCGTGGAGCGGGAAACGGTCAACCTGATTGATGCGGCAGCCCAAGGTTGCGCCGATGGTTTGAGGATTGGGCTGAACGTGTGCGCCATGCTGATCGGATTTATTGCGCTCATTGGGCTGATAGATGCAGCCATTGGCTGGGTCGGGCTTCAGCTACACGGGCTGGGCTGGAACGCCACAGCCATTGGCGTTGATTTAGCCCACCTGTCGCTCAAAGGAATTTTAGGCTCGGTGTTTGCCGTGGTTGCCCTGCTGTTGGGCGTTCCCGCCCAAGAAGCCTCTATTGTTGGCGGACTGATGGGCACCAAGCTGGTCATTAACGAGTTTGTCGCCTATGCCGATTTAGCCCCAATGCTCCAGGCTGGTAGCCTGAGCCCACGCGCCGTGGCCGTGGCCAGCTTTGCACTGTGCGGCTTTGCCAACTTTAGTTCGGTGGCCATGCAAATTGGCGGCATTGGAGAAATCGCCCCCACGCGCAAACGCGATTTAGCCCGTTTGGGCCTATGGGCTTTGCTGTGCGGCAGTTTGGCCTCGTATCTTTCCAGCGCATTGGCGGGGCTCCTGGTGTATACGCCGGGTTCCTCCTCACCGGGCTTGCTGGAAACCGCCTGGGGTCCTTGGGCGCTGATGGCCGTGGCCGCGTTGGTGATTTTGGCCTGCCAGTGGCACCGGCAATATCGCCCGCCAACTGTGCCCATGCTGAGCAAAAAGCCGCCACTTTCTGGCCTGCAAACGGCTGCATCAACTGTAAAAAGCGCTTCTAGGTAACTTTTTGGCCGGTTAATACCTGCCAAAGCTGCCGAAAAAAGCCCTCGATCAGCGTCCAGATGGCGCCAAAAAAGCCCAAGGGCTTGGTTGGTTCTGGCTGTTTGTTCGGTTGTGTTTGAGTCGATGGCCGTTTTTCTGCCGGAGAGGACACTGATGGAGCCTGTTGCACAGCCTCCACAGGGTTTAACATTTCAGCTTTCTCTCTGTCAGAAAGCTTTTCAAACTGATCGAAGCTGAGATGCTCCGGCGGGGGGGGTGCATTGGGGTTTTCAGCCGGGCAGCAGTCCAGGTGAAAGCCCGCTTTTTTCCAATCGCAGCAGCGGCTGGGCATGGCGGTAAACATCACCAGGCTTCGGATGGCTTGCGCATGGGCGCTTCGGGCGTACTGCAACATCATGCAAACGTTCTCCTCAAGGGGGGTGTGGAATGATCGTCAGGGGCTCGGGTGGTGGCAGACAGAGGAATGGCGGGTAGCGTCTGCGGCAACGCCAAGCCCAAATGCTCCCGGAGCCATGAGAGCATACCACCAAAAATTTCTGCCATTTCGCTCAGGCAAACAATGCTCCCCGGCGAACACCCACGCGGACAGGTGGCCATAACCACCCCTGCAGCCGCACGTCCGCGGTTAATTTCGGCCTGAATCACTTCGGGCAGCATTTTTTTAAACGCGCCAAACAGCTTCGGGTACACGGCCATTCCCACCGCGCTCAGGCCCAAGGAAACCCCCAGCCGAGGAACCCACGGGGGCACGTTGCGCCCTTCCAAGCGATGGTCCAGCGCTTGACATAACTTTTGGCTCAGTTGTACCGTCCCTGCCACCAAGGGCGCCATCACCACGCCCTGGGCCACAGTGCCCACCGATAGGCCCAAGGCCAGGGGATTAATCACCCCAACGGCTTCCAACGCACCGAGCCACGGGGGCGGCTTCCAGCCAAGGGCCTGGTTCAGCTCGTGCACGGCGGCAATACCCAACCCTATGCGCGCATAGGGCTTCCAATCCACAGGCATCCAGGTTTTACCCACTTTGGGCGCAATGGCTGGCAGTTGATGCGTAAGCATGCCCGTGAGGACGAGCAAAGCCGCCACCGCCAAACGAGAGGCGTTCCACGGGGTGGCTTTTGCCGCCCCATTTGCCGCCCTATTTGCCACCCCAGCGGTTAGTCGCTCCATATCCAGATCCTGCCGAGGGCGTTTACTGGAACAGTGGGCAGAAGCATCACCAGGATAAGAAACCGCCATGACCGATGGATTCAGCACACCAGCCGCCAGCGGTTGCGCTAAAAACGGGTTTTGCGTTAACCGAATGGGCGTTGGTGAGGCGGTTGCGGTCAGGCCAGCCGAAACAGGCCGGGCATTGTATTCCGTGAGCAGCATCATTGAAACAACAAGCGCTTTAAAAAAGAACCACAACAAAAACGAGGAACAATATTTCCTAGCCTAGCGTGACCAACCCCTCTTGAGAAGCTATCCCCCGGGAGGGGATAGCGCTTTTGGCGAGGGGGCTTCTGGCTTGCCAACATGATTTTTTGGCGTACAACCTAAAGCAGGCGCACGCCACGCCGTTATTGAAGGGGGGGGTGTCATCATACCAGCCCATGCACACACCACAAACGCCCATAGGAGCGACCCTGGATACAATGACTCGGCTTCGATTTCAACCTAAAACGAGCGTTCTGATGAGCTTACTGTGCCTGACCTGCTTGAGTGTTCTGCCTGGTTTTGTTTGGCAGGCTGGAACGGTGTGGGCGGTACAGCCCGAAGACTTTGGTGCCAAAGAACAACAGCCGTTTGAACGCAGCGGCATTTGGGACAACAACCTGATTGACGCCGACTCCGGGGTGGAATTTAACCTGCAAGACCCCAACAGCAGCGAGGACAAAAGCGGCATCAAGAAAGATCTGCCCCAAACCTTCTTCATTCCCCCACCCAGGCAATTTGACGACGTGGACCCGGAAGAACTGGACGAGCAGGCCGGGAAAGACTACACCCCCCATGCGCTGGTTCAGGTGCGCAGCAACATTCGTTACCGCAATGTTGTGCTTAAAAAAGGCTACTACCAGGTCAAGCTGGGACAAATACAGGATGGATCGCCCAACAGTCGGCTGCACCCACAAGATGCCTACCTGGCCGCCGCCGCCACAGGAATGACGCATCCGGCCAGCACACAACACTACAGCCGGAAATATTTTGAATCCACCCCTTCGGTTTTTGTGCTTAAGCAACTGGGCAAGGTCATTGCCGTACTGCCCATTACCCGAGTGACTGCCTACCAAGCGCCCAAAGGAGAGAAGCCCCCAAAAAAGCCAGTGGCTGTTATTGAGTACGAAAACAACCAACCCGTCATGAAGGTGTATTACAAAAAGAACTTGTACTGGAGCGCGTTGGGCCTCTCCTCGTAAGTCGCTGCCCGGTGCATCAACACATCGGCTAGGCCTTAAAGATAAGAACTCACCCCCAATGACGAGGCGATGGCTAGCAGAATTTTAAATCCGCGGGTATCATGAGGGGTAAGGCATTGGCCTCCAAGTCCAAATGCACCCAGGTTTACTATCGGCCCAACCCAAGCGAGCCGTAACATTTAATCTCCATTAACCTGTGGCAGGCATTTCATCTGGAATACACTCCGGGGCGGCAGGGCCGCTTTTGTGTGTGGGTTTGGCTTTGTTTTAAGCTGTTTTAAACCACTGGCAAATGTCTTGGCGTGTTGTGCGCTATTGTGTGTCCACTCTACACAACTTCAATCCCATTACAACCGACAGGGAGATGCACAAACCACTGTGATACTGGAAGCGTTTAGCGCGCAACTCCATGCGCAGTTTGATTTAGACCGCTCCGCCGTGGATATTCTTCACGGGTGGCTGATGCACGTGCTTACCTCGCCCCAAGCGCAGTATGGCCATGTGTCACGGGCCATCCATATGGAAATTACCGTCATTCGGTTTAACGGGGAAATTTACTTTCAGGGTAAAAGTCTCTCCGGGCAATGCCTGCTGGAATCTCTCTACGATTATTGCCGGAGCTACGAGGATTGGCAGTTTCGTCGTTGGCTGCACGAGCGCAAAGCATCCGATTTTTCGACCAACAGCGGCTAGCATTGGCACAGAGGCCAAGCACACTCGCTATCGATCACTCCCCAAAACAACAGAAGCGTTTCCATTTATCCGGCGTGCGAACCCCCATTTAAAAAAATCTACAAAAACCGCCCAAAGCACCACGTGTGTACTTTAGGCGGCTTTGTAAAATACCAAAAGAATGTTGTTGGGCTTCTTAAGATAAGCTAGTTTTTAGCGTCCCAACGGTCTTCTCGCTTATCCAGTCTGTCTTCCTGGCGATCAAAGCGATCCTCCTGACGGTCGCGCCAGTCTTCGCGGCGATCGGCCCGGTCTTCGGCCTTGTCCCAGCGTCCGCCGTCATGCTTGGCGTCCCAGCGGTCTTCGCGACGGTCCCAACGGTCTTCGCGTCGATCGTGGACATTCTCGTGGTGATCGCGACGATCTTCGAGTCGATCCCGGCGGTCTTCCCAGCGATCCGCGCGATTAGGCCGGGTCCCTGGCGGGCCTTGGTCTGGCCCGTTGCGACGATCCCAGCGGTTTTCTGCACGGTCTCTGCGATCTTCACGTCGGTCCCGAATATCTTCTCTTCGGTCCGCGCGATCCTCCATACGATCCCGGCGTCCGCCATCGTGTCTGGCATCCCACCGGTCTTCTCGCCGATCGCGCACATCTTCTCGGCGGTCGCGTCTATTTTCACGCCGATCGAAACGATTTTCGCGCACATCTCGGCTGACCATACGCTTTTGCGCCATCGGGCGCTGTTGTTGTACGGCCGCCTGGGGCCGGTTGGCCCGCATGGCTTGTCGTCCTGGCCGCTGGGCTGCATCCGCATCCAAGGCCACCGTTAGCGCAAAACAGCCAGACAACACCAACGCTGCCACTAGCCCGCTCACCTTGCTCATTCAAATTTCCTCCTAGGCATTCGCTGAAACGTTCGCAAATTAAGACCAAATACAACTCGCAATACAAGAACGCTCTGCATCCATCGCCAAACCGATCGCGCGGGTCTCACCCTCGGGGCCTCCGCGCATTTGGAAGAAGCCCCTTTAACGATGGTTCTAATCATGCAATACGACGATCCCCGGCCAAAAAGTTTCAAACCATTCCATACCCACCCGGTTTGCCTCCAACTGGCGACATCTCCCTGGGCGGTTGCGCGCCCGTTAAAACGGATACCATAAAAAGCCGCTATCCCGCCACGGGGTCTTTTCCCCTATCGACCGTTCTGAGCATGGCTGTAATCTCTGTAGAACGAAAAAACGCCGACCCCTACGGATCGGCGAAATGAAGGAATAAGCTTTCGGGATGACTGGATTCGAACCAGCGACCCCTACGTCCCGAACGTAGTGCTCTACCAAGCTGAGCCACATCCCGATATGAAAGCAAACACTGTGTGTTACTGGCTTATTATTCCTGAAGAGGGCGGCGGATTTCAAGCCCCGGTTTCCGTCGTCTCACTTCGCAAAAAGTATAAACAGTATACAAATGAATAAAGGCATGAACAAAGGGGTGTTGTTTGCGATAAAACATTGACGTTAACGTAAGGGTCTTGTACGCTGAAGATGCGTTCTGGTTTAACAGTCAATATTTCCGAACCTGGATGTTTCTGAACCTGGATGTCTTCACCCAAATTTCTTCACAAGGGCTCCACCCACCATGACGGCTCAACCAACACCACCAAGCCTACCGCTTAACAACGCCCGCGATGCGCTTTTAACTATTGGCGCACTGGCCCAGGATTGCGGGCTGACCGTTCGCACGCTTCGTTATTACGAGGAAATGGACCTCATTACCCCCACCAGCCGGTCGGAAGGACGCTACCGCCTGTATGCACCACGCACCCTCAAGCGAATTCAGGCCATTGTGGCCCTGCAAAACTTAAACTATTCGCTCGAAGACATTCTGGAAATTTTAGGCCCAGCCAGCCAACTGGCCACACTTTCCACACGGCAGGGCCGGGCGGAAAGGTCTCGTCAAACGTTAACCCGTCAACTCGACTGTCTCAATGAAAAGCTTCGGCTTTTAAACGAGCTGAAAGCGGATGTGGTCAACCGGCTAACGGTTATCGATCAAATCTGTAGCCCGTGTAGCCAAGAAGTACCCGAACTGGACTGCTGTAAAGGCTGCGAACACAGGGAGGTCCACGTTGACTGACCCGATCAAAGCCCGTCCCAGTGCCAATAATGAGAACACCGGCTTCATTTTTTCAACCCGGTTTCGTCACGGATTGTTGCACGCATCTTTTGGAGTCTTTCTGTCTTTGTTAAAAGTGTCTTTGGTTAAACTGCAATCGTCGTTTTATGGTGTCGTTTTGCAAAATCGTCTGGAAAAAGAGGTCGGCCACCAATGCGCTCGCTAGAGGCCATTGCCAATCAGGAATACCGCTACGGCTTTCAGTCCGACATTGAGGCGGATACGCTGCCCAAGGGGCTCACTGAAGAAACCATCCGGGCGATTTCGGCCAAGAAAAACGAGCCGGAGTTTATGCTGGCCTTTCGGCTGGAAGCCTATCGCCATTGGCTCACCATGCCGGAGCCGGACTGGGCGCACGTGCAGTACCCACCGATTGACTATCAGAATATTACCTATTACTCCGCCCCCAAAAGCGTGACGGAAAAGAAGCTGGACAGCCTGGACGAGGTAGATCCAGACCTGCTCAAGACGTTCGAGAAACTGGGCATTCCTTTAATGGAACAAAAGCGCCTTGCCGGGGTCAATGTGGCCGTGGACGCCGTATTTGATAGCGTTTCCGTAGCCACCACCTTTAAAAAAGATTTGGCCAAGCACGGCATTGTTTTTTGCTCCTTTTCCGAAGCCTTACAAACGCATCCCGAGTTGATTCAGCAATACCTTGGCACGGTTGTTCCCAGTACGGATAACTACTTTGCCGCACTAAACGCCGCTGTTTTCAGCGATGGCTCTTTTGTTTACGTGCCGCCTGGTACGGTTTGCCCCATGGATCTGTCCACGTATTTCCGAATCAACACGAAAGATTCCGGCCAGTTTGAGCGCACCCTGATTATTTGCGACAGTGGCAGCAAGGTTAGCTATCTGGAAGGATGTACGGCGCCCAAATTTGACACCAATCAACTGCACGCCGCCGTGGTAGAACTCATCGCGCTGGATGACGCGGAGATTAAGTATTCTACGGTGCAAAACTGGTTTGCGGGCGACCCGGTGACCGGCAAAGGCGGCATTTATAACTTTGTTACCAAACGCGGCAAGTGCGCGGGTAAAAACTCTCGCATTTCCTGGACCCAGGTGGAAACCGGCTCGGCAATCACTTGGAAATACCCCAGTTGTTTGTTGATTGGAGACAACTCCGTGGGGGAATTTTACTCCGTGGCGCTTACCAACCACTTACAACAGGCCGATACGGGCACCAAGATGATTCATATTGGCAAGAATACCCGAAGCCGTATTATTTCTAAGGGAATTTCGGCTGGAAAATCGGTCAACAGCTACCGGGGCCAAGTTTCTATAAAACCTGGCGCTAAAAACGCTCGCAATTTCAGCCAGTGCGACTCCATGTTAATTGGAAGCACCTGCCACGCAAACACCTACCCCTACCTTGATGTTAAAAATCCCTCTGCTCACGTGGAGCACGAGGCCACCACCTCTCGTATCAGCGATGAGCAGCTTTTCTACTTCCAACAGCGTGGCGTGGAGACAGAAGAAGCTGTTTCCACCATTATTAACGGTTTCTGCAAGGAGGTTTTCAACGAACTTCCGGCAGAATTCGCCACGGAGGCCAAGAATTTACTCGCTCTCAAGCTAGAGAACACGGTCGGCTAAACCGTTTACCGGGTTGCCTCACGCTCTCTCAGCCCGCGCTCTGTGATAACCGTTGCAATGCCCCTTCCGTTTTACCAAAGCCAAAGGATCCCCCGAAGCCATGTCCCCAGAAACTTCTCTGACAGAAACGCCTCAGACAGGCAATCTCTCCACGCCGGACGCGTTGCTTGATATTCGGGATTTGTACGCGCGTATCGGTGACCGGCTGATTCTCCAGGGCGTAAACCTGAAAATTGCTGCCGGTGAAACTCACGCCATTATGGGCCCCAACGGTTCGGGAAAAAGCACGTTGGCCAAGCTGCTGGCCGGTCACCCGGATGTCACCGTGGAATCTGGCAGTATTCATTACCAGGGGAAAGATTTACTCGCGCTGGCCCCGGAGCAGCGCGCGCGCGAAGGTGTGTTTCTGGCGTTCCAGTACCCCATTGAGGTGCCAGGAGTCAACAATGGCAGCTTTTTACGAATGATTTACAATGCGCATCAGCGACATTTGGGTCAGCCGGAGCTGGACCCGGTTGAGTTCAGGGCCGTTGTTGAGCAAAAACTGGCTCTGGTTGAAATGCGACCAGACTATTTGGACCGTTCACTGAACGAAGGCTTCTCTGGCGGTGAAAAAAAGCGAAATGAAATCCTGCAAATGGCGGTTTTGGAACCCAAGCTGGCCATTTTGGATGAAACCGATTCCGGCCTGGATATTGACGCGCTAAGAACCGTGGCTTCTGGCGTTAATCATCTTCGGAACCCGGAGCGGGCGATTATTTTGGTTACCCACTACCAGCGGTTGCTCAACTACATTCAGCCCGATGTGGTCCACATACTGGCTTACGGCAAAATCGTGCGCTCAGGCGATCGGCAACTGGCACTGGACCTGGAAGCCAACGGTTACGATGGTCTTGGCATTCATTCGCCTGAAAACCCTTACCCCAATATTGAACAGGCATCTTAGCAGTATGGATGATACGGCAATGGTGGTTTCCGCAGTCATGATACCAACTTCTCCAGACCCAGCGTCTACGCTCCGGCAACCGGCCCCCCAGCCGGACCGGTTGGACGCGTCCGCCCATCCGCTACTCCAAGCCCTACTGTCAGGCTTTCTGCCAGTGCCTTCACTGGATACAGCGACTCCTGTTCCGCTTGCCCAGGGCCATCCTGCGCTTCTGCAAATGAAGGAAGACGCCGCAGCACTTCTGGCGCGGGTGGGTCTGCCCAAGAAAAGCCACGAGGAATGGCGCTACGTGAATGTCAATGCGCTGTTTCCCACGTTGACAGAGTACACCACCGACCTGGAAGCAAACCGCCCTTCGTCTGACACGGCAGAAAAGCTGGAGGCCTTTGTCAACACGCATTCCATTGCCAAAACGCCCGAGTCTGTCTATCGTTTGGTGTTTGTGAACAATTGTTTTTCAGCTCCCTTGTCAGTCCTTCCAGAGGCATTGCCAGGGGAAAAGCCCTCCTTTCAGTGTCTCCCGCTTTCGCTGGCCAACCCAACCCAACGAGAACAGGCGCTTCACTTTGCAAAACAGACGTTTAGCAGTGACCACCCACTGGGTTTGATGAATCTACTAAGCCTCAACGAGGCCGCCTGGATTCATCTTGACGCCAACGCAACCGCGGATCGCCCCATTGAACTGATGTTTATTAGCACGGATGGGCCGCAAACGCTCCCGCTACAGACGCCTCTCCATCAGCCTCGCATTTTGATCGAGGCAAAAACCGGAGCCAAGGCCGCTATTTTTACCCACTGGATTAGCACGCATCCAGCAGAGGATAACAGTTTAACCAATGCCGTGGTGGATTTGGCCCTGGCCCCCCACGCGCAACTGACCTTTACGCAGGTTTTAAAGGGCGGACCCAACTGCCGCCAAATGGTTAGCCATCAGCTACACCTGCAAGAGCACAGCCAGCTCAACAGTTTTAGCCTGTGTCTTGGCGCACAAATCCAACGCTATGAGGCCTCTGCCAATTTATCCGCCCCACAGGCCATCTGTCACCTGTCTGGATTAACCATTCTACACGGCCACAGCGAGGCGCATCAGTCTGTTTCAATCCAGCACCGCGCCGCAAACAGCCACAGCACACAAACCTTTAAAACTATTCTGCACGAGCAAAGCCGCGCGGAGTTCAGCGGACAAATTCACGTGGCGCCCAACGCCATCCAAACGGACGCTCGACAGCTTAGCAACACGCTGCTGCTTTCGCCAGAGGCGCAAATTTATAATCGTCCCTGGCTAAGAATTGATGCCGACGATGTATCCTGCTCTCACGGGGCCACGGTGGGCCAACTGGCCGAAGACGCCCTGTTTTACCTCACCAGCCGCGGCCTGGGAGAAGAAGCCGCCCGTTGTCTGCTGACCTATGCCTTTGCAGAAAGCATGCTCATCAACCTCGATCCTTTGGATTTTAAACAGGCTTTGGAACAGCGGGTATTGTCCGCCCTTGGTCAAAGCCAGTCGCCCGATTACTGCTTTATGAGCTGCG
Organism: Candidatus Melainabacteria bacterium; assembly: GCA_033763415.1. Taxonomy (GTDB): domain Bacteria; phylum Cyanobacteriota; class Vampirovibrionia; order Vampirovibrionales; family JAJTHC01; genus JANRKP01. Next base: position 111,169 of record JANRKP010000012.1, read on the forward strand.
ATCGCATCACGCCTTCGGCCTCTTTATGTCGCTAATACGCTGTCTGATGGCAGCGCCGTCTTTATCTGTCGTTTGTTAATCCCCGGAGATACGCTTTCCATTGGTGCTCTCAATGCCACACGCTTCTACCCCCCCATCTTGCGCCACAACGCTTAAGCCGGAAGTCCTTCGCAAGGATTTCCCTATTTTGAGCCAAAGCGCGCTAGGAGACAGGCTGGTTTACCTCGATAACGCTGCCACAACGCATAAGCCTGAGCAGGTTATTGAGCGCATGAGCCAGTTTTACCGCCAGGAATACGGAACAGTGCGCCGTGGGGTGTACGGGCTTAGTGTTGGGGCGACCGCACGCTACGATGAAGCCCGCCAGACCGTTGCCCAGTTTTTAAACGCGCCGGAAGCCAACCATGTTGTGTTTACCAAAGGCACTACGGAAGCCATTAACCTGGTAGCGCGTTGCTACGGGGGCAAATTCGTCCAGCCTGGAGACGAAATTCTCATTACGGCAATGGAGCACCACGCCAATTTGGTCCCCTGGCAGCAACTGTGTTTTGAAAAATCGGCCACATTGCGGATTTTACCCCTCGCAGAAGACGGAACACTGACGCTAGACACTTTACCTGAGCTACTGAACGAACGCACCAAACTGGTGGCGGTCACCCATGTTTCCAACGCCTTGGGCACCGTGAACCCGGTGGAAGAAATCATTCGTCAAGCCCATGCCTGGGATATTCCGGTTCTGGTCGATGGTGCACAGTCGGCCCCGCATATGGCCGTGGACGTACAAAGGCTGGATTGTGATTTTTACTGTTTTTCAGGTCATAAACTCTACGGCCCGACCGGGGTGGGCGTTTTGTACGCCAAACCGCGCTGGCAAGAAGCCATGAACCCCTACCAATACGGGGGCGATATGGTGGATAAGGTTCGGTTTGAGCAAACCACCTTTGCAGACATCCCCCACAAGTTTGAGGCCGGAACCCCGCCCATTGCCGAAGTGATTGGCCTGGCCGAGGCCATTCGTTATATCTCCGCGCTGGGGCTAGAAGCCATTGCCGCCCACGAGCATCAACTGCTCCAGGTAGCCACTGAACGCATGAGCGCCCTGCCGGGGCTCCGCATTATTGGCGCCGCACCGCAGAAAGCCGCGCTCATCTCCTTTTTAATGGGCGATGCGCACCCGTTGGATATTGGCACCATCTTAGACCATGAGGGCATTGCCATTCGCACGGGGCACCATTGCGCCCAACCCGTTATGCAACGCTATGGCGTAACGGCCACGGCGCGCGTGTCCTTTGGTGTGTATAATACGCTAGAGGATGTGGATCGGTTTATTTTGGCCCTGCAAAAGGTTCAAAAGCTCTTCCAATAATGCCCATTTATGGCCGTGTGGCTGTTTTGGTCATTTTGCAAGGGTCATTTTTTTAAACACCGTCGTCCCATTCCAGTACCCCTGATCAGTACAGAGAGGCGGATCCTTCTTGATGGAATCACCCCAAACCCTTCAGCAGCGCATTGTCGACGATTTTTCCGGTTGCTCCGACTGGGATGCGCGTTACCAAAAAATTATCGCCCTGGGACGCACCCTCCCCGAGCTACCCGAAGCCCTTAAAACGGAAGAAAACCAGGTCAAGGGCTGTCAGTCTCAGGTCTGGCTGGCGGCCTCGCTGAATGAGCAACAGCGGGTCTACTTCCAGGCAGATAGCGACGCCATGCTGGTTCGCGGGCTGATTGCGTTGCTGCTCCAAGTGTACTCGGATCAGCCCCCTGAAGAGATTTTGCGCACCGAGCCCACCTTTTTGGAAGCCATTGAACTCACCAAGAACCTGTCCATGCAGCGCAACAACGGTTTGGCCGCCGTACTGAAGCAAATTAAACTGTACGCACTGGCCTTTCAGTATCAGCTACAAAATGCGTAGGCTAGGCCCTTGACTCAAAGCAGTCGGCTTTAGGCCAGTCCGGTCTTTCAATGGAGGCTCTGTTTCACTTTGGTCTTTCAACCTGCCAGCGGTTCCGAACTCTACCAAGAGCTGGTGCTGGATCACAACCGCCGACCTCGCCACTTTCGAGTGCTGGAAAATGCTTCGGCCCAGGGGGTGGGTAAAAATCCAAACTGCGGGGATCACTTTACCATTTATGTTCGAGTCAATGAGGCCAATGTGGCCGAAGAAGTGACCTTTCAGGGCTTTGGCTGCGCCATTTCCAAGGCCAGCGCCTCCATGATGACGGCGCTACTCCACGGTAAGGATTTGGTCACGATTCACCAGCTTTCCCATCAATTCCGCCTGTTGGCAACAGGAAACGGCGCGGAGGTGAGCACAGAAACCAGGGCAGCATTGGGAAGTCTCGCCTGGCTGGAGTCCGTTAGCCGTTACCCCATGCGGGTTAAATGCGCCACCTTGGCATGGCACGCCCTGGAAGCCGCACTTTCTGGCCAAACAGAGGAGGTCACCACGGAGTAACTTATGTTAACATATGTAAATAGAAGCGGGGTTTCTCAAGTAAGTTTTCGCAATAAATCAAGAAAAGCAAACTTAGTAAAGATATAGTATATATAAGACCCAATGAGTGAAGTTGAAAGGAGAGTGCCGCATGCCATTCGGACGCAGCAAAGAAATCTCCAAAGAGTGGACTGTTCAGGAGTCAAAAAACACGACTGCCCGCATTTATTATGACGAAGACTTGAGATCTTATATTGCAGTGGAAGATCTGTACGGCATTATGGTGTATGGAAAAACGGATAAAGAGGCTCTGGAAAATATTAAAAAAGCATTAAAGGTTCGTTTGGAAATGGAAGACACCTTGATCACTTCTTAAGCCACTTGTAATATATATGTGTTATACTTTTTGTTTTAAAAGTCACAGCTAACGAACAACTTTGTTCGGGTTGGGAATTTATCTTGTGTCCATTGAAAACCATCCACTGCTTGAAATTTTAAAACCATTAATTGAGCCTGGAGAAATTACTTTTATCAGCGAGTCGCCATCTAGGCAACTTTTTGTGTTTAAAACTCGCTCAGGAGAGACGTTTGCATTACCGTCTCAAGTGCCAAATAACCTAACACTTGATATATTAGCAAAATACGGCCCTTCGCAATTACAAAAAGCTTATAACAATGTTTTTCATACGAGCCTCCAAGGCAAAACACCTGCTGAATATTATGCTTATTCCCTGAAACCCCAACATGACCCCACATTAGCAGCACAACAACAATCCGCAAATTGGACTCAAATAGCTGCTGTGGTTTCAATTGGTGTTTTGTTATTTCAAATTTATACACATCTCGACAATAAGATTTCTCAAGCCAACGAAAAGGCGGTGGAGGCGTTGACTTTAAAAAAGCTGCTGGAAAACCAGATTGAGCTGCGTCAAACAGCCCCTGCCCTCCGGTACGAAGTGAAAAGAAGCGCCCCCATTCGTTCAGTCAAACCCTCTCCCTCCAACGCAGGAAACTAAAGGCCGTGGCGGTCATTCGCCCCGAGATTATGCTACACTAAGGGCAACTGTCTACACGTTTTGCAGACAGCGCTCGAAAAAACCGCGTAAACGGGTGGAAGAAGGCAGGCAAGCCCCTATGAAAAAACATCAAACGACCGGCGTTCTCATTATGGCCCTGATTATTCTGGTGGCGCTTTTTGTGGCCACGGTGATGTTCCCAGGCTCTGCCAGCCGCCCCAAGGATTTAACTTTTTCGGAATTTGTGCAAAAGGTCAAGGCCAAAGATATTTCCGAAGTCACGATTACGGGCACTCTGGCTGAAGCAATCCCGGTCAAAAAGCCAAACCAGACTACGGAACCGCCTTCCGGCAAATTAATGCCGCTGCCGCCCACGCGCTACCACATTACCTTACCGCAGGATGGCGCCAGCAATATGCTACTGCCACTGCTAGATGAGCACCAGGTGAAAGTCCGCTTCCAGGAACCAGAAGCCAATGGGCGCTGGTGGGGCTTGCTCTGGACGCTGCTTCTGCCTTTGGGCTTGCTGTTTGTGTTTTTAATGGTCTATCGCAACGCTCAGGCCGGTGGATCCCAGGCCATGTCGTTTGGCAAAAGCCGCGCCAAGCTGATGATGGACAGCAAGGTGAAAATTACCTTCAAGGATGTGGCGGGCATTGATGAGGCCAAGGCCGAACTGGAAGAAGTGGTTGATTTTCTCAAAAACGCAGAGCGTTACCAAAAGCTGGGTGCTAAAATTCCGCGCGGAGTGCTGCTGGTGGGCTCTCCGGGTACGGGTAAAACCCTGCTGGCCAAAGCGGTTGCCGGAGAGGCGGGCGTTCCGTTTTTTAGCATCAGTGGTTCGGACTTCGTTGAGATGTTTGTAGGGGTAGGTGCCAGCCGGGTGCGGGACCTGTTTGAGCAGGCCAAGAAGCACGCCCCGTGCATTGTGTTTGTGGATGAAATTGACGCGGTGGGCCGCCAGCGCGGCGCTGGCATGGGCGGCGGGCACGATGAGCGTGAGCAGACCCTCAACCAACTCCTTGTGGAAATGGACGGTTTTGACCCCACCACCGGCATTATTGTGGTGGCGGCCACCAACCGGCCCGATATTTTGGATAACGCGCTGCTCAGACCCGGCCGCTTTGATCGGCAAGTGGTGATTGACCGACCGGATGTCTCGGGCCGTGAAGCCATTTTAAAAGTGCACTCCAAAGGCAAGCCCCTTTCAGACAACGTGGATTTGAAGTTGCTCGCCAAACGCACGCCCGGCTTTAACGGGGCGGATTTATCCAACCTGTTGAATGAAGGGGCGCTGCTGGCGGCGCGTCAAAACAAAACCGTCATTGATATGATCGATATTGAAAACTCCATTGATAAAGTGCTGGCGGGCATCGAAAAGAAATCGAAGCTGATTAGCGAACGAGAGAAAGAAATTACCGCCTATCACGAGGTGGGACACGCGCTGTTAGCCATGCTGACACCTGGTTGTGATCCCTTGCGCAAGGTGACTATTATTCCTCGGGGGATGGCCTTAGGCCTTACCTGGACGATGCCGGATGACGAGCAGGTGCACACCTCTCGCAGCCAGTTGATGGCCCAAATTGCCATGACACTGGGCGGGCGTGCTGCCGAAGAGTTGGTATACGGAGAGATGTTTACCGGCGCTAGCAACGATCTGGAGCGCGTAACCCGAACGGCCAGGCACATTGTAACGCGCTTTGGAATGAGCGAGCAGTTGGGGCCATTAACGTTTGGACGCAAAAACGAACACGTATTTATGGGCAGAGACTTTGGCTCGGAACGCGATTACAGCGAAGACGTCGCCTCGGCCATCGATCGTGAAGTGCGACAAATTGTAGAACATCAATACACTTACGCCAAAAGCCTGTTGGGCGAAAACCGCGACGTCATGGATGCGGTCGTCAAGGTATTGCTGGAAAAAGAAACCCTGGAAGAGCAGGAAGTGCACGAAATCCTCGACCGTATTCGTGCGGAACGCAATGGAAATCACGTCACCGTGGATGTGGCGGCCAGCACGCTGAGCAGTGAAACCCACCCTATTTAAACCCGAATTTTTAAAAAGCGTCGATTTCGACAACACCCATTTTTTCCAACCCACCTGAGAACGCCAACGGCTTGCTGAATGCGTTCGGGTGGGTTGTTTGTTAGCGCCCCTCTCGTGGAACATCTATGCTCCTGCGGCGTCGGTTGAGCCAGTATAAGGAGGGCGTTTCGCTTTTGAGGACTTTCGCTTATACTATTGCACATTGCAACATGTGCCCTGGTAGGGCTTGTTGACGCCCGGTAAAAGAAGCCGCCCAAGAGGAGACGTTCATGGAACTAATACTGTTTGCCATTCAGCACGATTGGATGGTATTGCTGCCTATTTTAGTCTGTTCGATCGTCACGGTGGGCATTTTTCTGGAGCGCCTGTATTTTTACCGGCAAAACAATCGCGATGTGGTGCAGTTCATCCATCGCCTGCAACGAGAATTACAACGCGGCAGCCTGGAAAACGCCCAGATTTTATGCGCACAACTCGGCGGCGTGATTGGCGAAGTGGCAGAAGAAGGCGTTCGCATTCTGGCCGAGCATAAAGAGGGCTTTGATCGCGCATACGACATTACGACCAACCTGGCCATCAGCCGCCTGGAAAAGTTTCTCTCCGTGGTGGGCACCATTGCCACCATCTCTCCCTATTTGGGTCTGTTTGGCACTGTCGTTCGAATTCTACTCACGTTTGGAGACCTTTCCAAGGCAAGTAACGCCGCTGGGGCTCCTCAAATTATGTTTGGCATTGGTTCGGCGCTGATTGCCACTGCGTTTGGCTTGCTGGTTGCCATCATTGCTGTAGCCCTTAACAACTATTTCCGCTCGGAAGTGGCCCGCTACGAAAACGATTTTCAGCTCCTAAAGCTCCTGTTTCTCAGTTTTGCCGAGCAAGACGGAGATGTCTCCAGCCTGCAACAAGCCACGCGCAGCGCAGCGTCCGTCAATCAAACCCCGGGAGGCTTTGGCCGTCCTTCTTCTTCGTCAATGGCCGCACCGGAGCGGGGAGGTTTCTAACAAATCATGGCCGGAGGCTCAAGCCAGTCTCGTGTTTTTGACGAGATTAACATTACCCCGTTAACGGACATCTTCCTGGTGTTGCTGATTATTATGATGGTCGTGGCCCCGATGATGCAGTCCATGCGCTCAGACATTCAAATGCCCGAAATGGCCTCTGGCCAGCACGTGGATCCGGGTCGGCTGATTGTGGAAGTGGTTTCTGACGGAACGTTTTACGTAGACAGCCAGCCCATTCAGGACAGCAACCTAATGCCTTTAATGAAAGAGCGCTTGGGCAGCCTGGAAGAAAAAAGCGTCGTCATTCGGGCGGACAAGGCCACCCGGAGCGGCGCGGTGATGAAGATTTTTCAGGCCGCACGAGAGGCTGGCTACGAAAAGGTTACGATTGCCGGTCAGCCGCAAGCCGCTGTGGCCGAGGCCGCAGCCGCCGCTGCCAACCCCGCTTCGGGCACTAGCCACCTTTCTCTTCCCTCTGAAGAAACCACTGAAGGAAACCCATAGAGCATAGAGCCGAAGGAGGCCACTGAACGCCATGGCGGGTCGAGACCGAGAAGTTTTTTGCGATATTAACATTACCCCGTTAACCGACATCTTTTTGGTGCTGCTGATTATTATGATGGTTGTGGCCCCGATGTTAGACACCACCGGGCTCAAGCTGTCCGTTCCCTCGGTGCAAACCTCTGAAGATACCAAAGACGAGCCCAAGGCCATTCGGCTGCAAATTAAACACAACGGCAGCCAAAACCAGGATGCGTTCGAGATTAACCAGGAAGCCATCATTGCCTGGCAATTGCCCGGTAAGCTCAAGGACTTGAAAAAAGACTTCCCGGATGGGGTGATTGTGGAGACCGACGCGCAGTCCGCACACGATACACTGGCCCAGGCCCTGGATGCCATTCAGACGGCAGGGATTGAAAAGGTGGCCGTCACCGAGCTAGCCACCCAGGCAACCACTTCAAGCGAAGCCCCTTAGTCTTGTGTGACGCGATGAGCACGCCCCAGCCAACAAAAAAAGTGTGTTCCTCTCTCCAGCGTTACTGTCCTTGGGGCGTGGCCAACACGGTTTCCGTTTTACGGGTGTTGCTAACCTTTTTGGTCGCGGCCCTATTGTGGCATAAAACCACAAGCGTTTACTGGGGCTGTTTTACACTGACTGTCGCCATTATTTGGATGGATGGTTTAGACGGTTATCTGGCCCGAAAGCTGGGTGAGGCGTCTGCGTTTGGGGCCGTGTTTGATATTTTATGCGACCGCGTGGTGGAGCAAGTCTACTGGATTGTCTTTCTGGCCCTGGGCTGGATCCCACTCTGGGTACCGCTGAGCATTGTTACGCGTGGCGTCCTGGTGGATGGTATCCGTTCCGTGGCGCTCGCTCAAGGCTACACCGCTTTTGGCAGCAGCAGCATGATGCGCTCTCGCCTGGGCATTCTGCTGGTAAGCTCTCGCTTTAGCCGTTGGAGCTATGCGGCTTTAAAGGCGGTGGCGTTTAGCTTGCTCATCGGGGTGCACACGCCAGAACTCGACATCTCTGCCCCAACGCTGTCCCTGCTCAACAACCTGGTAAGCGGCTGTGTCTACGGCGCCGTGTTTTTCTGTCTGGTTCGCGGGCTCCCGGTTTTGGCAGAAGCCCGCACATTACTGAAGCAACAAGCCTCCCAATAGGCAGTGGTTCTGCCTTAACAGCCTTCATACCCAAAGGCTTCATTAAAGAGGTGATCTGTCCCGGAGATGGGATCAAAGTAAAAACGCCCCTGTGGATCATCGACAACCATCTCAAAAATGACCACGTCTTCATTGTTGATACTTGTACCAGACGAGCCATTCCAGTCAATTGAAATATTTTCCGAAGCCCAGCCTGGACCATTGTTGAACCCACAGACACTGGCTCCATTTGGCAGTAGAAAACCTGGCTCATCACTCCGGTTTTGTGAGGTCGACGAGCAACCATCTCGACAACGAACCGGACACTTTTTTACTGCATTAATCCGCTCAGCATAATAATTGTAGCTATTTGCCGTTTTATAGCCTCCCGTCATCATGGCTTCCTGGTAAATGGCATCCACCGCATTAATGGCCACCTTTAATGCAGCATTTTTATGGCCAGTATCGTCGCCACCCAATACTTTGGGAATGGTAAACGCCCCAATCACCCCAATGACAGCAACTGCCACCAGCAACTCTACCAAACTAAAGCCTCTGTATTTAGCAAAAACAAGACAATTTCGCATTAAGCCCACCTTATTTCTGTTTCGTACACATCCATTCACTTGCTCAAGGTTCCGGCTGAGGGTGCGCGTGCCACAAGGCCGCAGGAGACAAGGCCTCTGTCGGCTTGGCCAGTGATGAAAGCCACAACACCCATCGTTCGGCAGCAGCCTTCTCTGGGTTTTGGGTTGAATCTCCCTCCTGAAGTGGCTGCTTTGCCTGGCGCAGGAGTAAATCGAGCTGACCGTCCTGATCCACATCGCCCGCCCAAAGCACCTGAGGGCCTAAATCGGGATGGGTATGCTCCGTAGCGCTCAGCAACCAGGCCAACGCGCCAGAGATCAGGTATAAACGGTAGTGCTGAATCTCTGAGAGTTCTTCCACCGAGCCTTTTGCGTACAACTGGCAACAAGCACTGCCAGTTCCCAGGGAAAGGTTATGGCTTTGGCCCGGAAACACAAACAGACGCCCCGCATGTACAGTTAACACAGGCCCCTCTCTTAGCTCACGCGAACTATGGATTAAAAAAAGAGGTTGTTCCACCTGATGGGTTTGGTTTACAGCCGCAGGCTGCAACGGAAACGCCTGCAACCAGGCGGTTCGGTTCGGGTAGCGCCGCCGGGTAAACCGACCCGAGAGAACGGGAGACGGCTCCTTCATTTCCAGAGAGACGCGCGCAAGCTGGTAACCATCTCCGTGGGCAAATACGCCGTACCAGAGCGCCTCATCCTGAAACGTATCTTTCAAATCGCTCTTTAAAAAATAACCCGGCATCCGTAAAACCCAGCCGGAATAGGGCAAGGCGGGTGGCGTTTCCGCAGAAGCGTTTTGCGCTGTGGCTTTAAGCGGAAAGACTCCCCATAAGCCAACCAGTAGCATACCTACCAGGCAAAGCAAACACAGGCGGCTTCTACCGGCACGGATGCATTGTTGTACCCGTATGCTCAAAAAAACGTCCTCCAGATAGGGCATCCGTTATGGGCCTACCACCCATCAGAACCTTTCTTTCTCTATCGGAGCAAACTGTTCAATGCTTGAGGCAAAACCCAAGAAGCGCAACAACCCCTGAAAGCCTGGCAGCGCCTGCTTATTTTTGGGGTTCGGGCGGCAGTTGCCAACGCATATGGAGTTCCGTTAACTGGGCTTCGGTTGGTTGGCCCGGGGCCTGCGTTAGCGGACAAATGGCCTGATTCGTCTTGGGAAACGCAATCACGTCTCGAATGCTCCCCGCGCCAGCCAGCAGCGCAACCATCCGATCCAAGCCCAGGGCCAGGCCACCGTGAGGTGGAGCCCCGTACTGGAGCGCTTCGACCAGAAAGCCAAACTGTTCTTGTGCAAAGCGTTCGTCCAGCCCAATGAGCTGGAACAACTGTTGTTGCAGCGCCGGTTGATGAATCCGAATAGAACCGCCGCCAATCTCCGAGCCGTTGTAAACCAAATCGTAGGCTTGGGCGCGGGTGGCCAAGGGGTCGGTCTCCAGCAGATGGAGGTCTTCGGGCATAGGCGAGGTAAACGGATGGTGCATTGGGCTGAGTCCGCCACCTTCTGCGGCTTCAAACATCGGAAAATCGACCACCCACAGCATTTCGTGCGTGTCTTTTCTAATCCAGCCGTGTTTTTCGGCAAACTGAAGACGAAAACGACCCAACACCGAGCAGGCGTTCACAAACTGATCCGCCATAAAGAAGAGTCCGTCACCCGGCTGCACGTTGGCCGTTGTCATCAGCGCCTGTTGCTCTGCTTCGGAAAGGTATTTGAGGATGGGCGACTTGGCGCCTTCGGCAGTGTAAATAATGTAGCCCAGCCCCTTGGCGCCGTATTGCTTGGCATCTCGCTGAAGATCGTCCAACTCTTTACGGCTGTATTCTGCCGCGCCCGGAATGCGTAGCGCTTTCACCACCCCACCATTGCGGGCAGGGTCGCCAAAGGCGGCAAAGTCGCTGGTTTTAAAAATGTCCGTCAAATCAATAAACGGTAAATCCACCCGCAGGTCGGGTTTGTCGGAACCATAGGTGCCCATGGCCTCTTGCCAGCTCATTCGGCGGAACGGCGGCTGAAGGGCCACCCCTGCGGCGGCAAACATGGCGGTCACCAGCCCTTCCACGGTGGCCATAACCGATTCACGGTCCACAAACGCCATTTCCAAATCCACTTGGGTAAATTCCGGCTGACGATCCGCCCGCAAATCTTCGTCTCTAAAGCAACGGGCCAACTGGTAGTAACGCTCCACACCGGCCATCATCAACAGTTGCTTAAAAATTTGCGGCGATTGCGGCAAGGCAAAACACTTGCCCGCGTGCACCCGGCTGGGCACCAGGTAATCGCGCGCGCCCTCGGGCGTGGTACGAATCAGCATCGGGGTTTCCACATCCAAAAAGCCCTGGCCGTTAAGGTACTGGCGCATGGCCTGAACCATGGCGTGGCGTAGCTGAAGATTTTTAAACATCTCCGGGCGACGCAGGTCCAAATAGCGGTATTTTAGGCGCAGGGTTTCATCCACCTGGCTGGCCGCACTGCCATCCAGCGGAAACGGCGGGGTTTTAGACCGGTTGAGCACCTGCACCTGGGTTGGATAAATTTCAATGCTGCCCGTGGTGAGATTGGAATTGACCGTTTCCGGCGGACGGTGCGATACCGGACCGGTGACCGCAATGACATCTTCACTTTTTAGGGACGCCAGCACGGCGTGGGCTTCCGGGTTTTTGCTGGGATCTGCCACCAACTGAAAAAAACCGCTGCGGTCGCGAAGTTCCACAAACACAATACCGCCCAAATCTCGGTTGACGGCCACCCAGCCGTTCAGTGTCACCACCTGGCCCACCAGGGCTGCTGTCACATCGCCTGCAAAATGGGTTCGCTTGGCCTCAAAACGGCTCAGGCCTCCAGCGTAAACAGCGGATCGGGAGTGAGAGTCAGTGGTTTGAACCATGGGAGTTTGCCAGTCCTTCTATCGCAAGGGGGAGTGAAATATTTGCCTGTGAATGGGCTGGGTGTTATCATACCGCATCCAACGCCGGAAGATAGCTGTGCCGAAAGATAGCTGCAAAGACAGAGCGACACCTGAACGCCACGCCATTGCTCGCACGGCTTACATACATTGTTGTGACAGAAGGAACTTGCTTTGTTTGCCCCAGCCACCCCACGATTTACCGGACTGTACCGCCTGAACACCATTGTGGCCCAGGATGAGAAAACTGCTTCCGACCCCTGGCCCTTTCACCCGGGATCGTTCGATGCGGCCCAATTAAAGCTGGAACACCTTGCAGCCAAGCCCGCGTTCCACATAGGCGTGGCCAACGATACCCTTTATCTCATGCGAAACGATCGCTATGGAGAAACCCTGGGGCTGTACAACGCGCTTAAAATGGCACTTTCCGACAGATACCCCCAGGATGCAGACGCCACCGCACTGGCCACCCTGTTAATGATGGCCAGCCAGAACCAAGCGGCGGTTTCCGCCCCCGTTAACACCGATGTGCAGGTTGACATGCAGAGCAACACCCTGGCAGTAAAATCCTACACCTTCACCACGGAACACGGAGATTCGTTTTCCTACACACCCGCTGGCGTATCCCCCATTGGCGGCTGACGCACGGGAATCATCACCGTAAAGCAGGTGCCCACATCCACCTGGCTTTCCACCAGAATGCTTCCCTGGTGTTTGTCCACAATACGGTAGGAGAGCGCCAAGCCCAAGCCCGTGCCTACCCCCACGCCCTTGGTGGTAAAGCCGGGGTCGAAAATTTTGGGCAAATGCTCTTTGGCAATGCCCTTGCCCGTATCCTGAAACGAAATGGCCACCCGTTGTTCGGCTTCCAGCAGACGGGTTTGAATACGCAACTGGGCAGGAGAACGCCCCTCCATTGCGTGGATAGCATTGACCATCAGGTTCATAAACACCTGGTTCAGCAAACCTGGATAACATTCCACAGCAGGCAGCGTGCCTTGGTACTGCTTTTCCAGGGTAATGCCCTGCATCAGGGTGCTTTGCAACAGCAGCAGCGTGCCGTCAATGCCCTCGTGCAAATCCACCCACTTTAATTCGGATTCGTCCAGGCGGGCAAAGTTCCGCAAGTTTTTAACAATGTCATCAATACGCTCGCAAGCCAGGCGGTTAATGCGCAACAGTTCGGCCAGCGGTTGCAGCGATTGTTTTTGCAGGCGGCGTGGCAATACCTGCTGAATATCAACCGGCAGGGTTTCCGCCTCGGTTACAATACGGTCCAGCCCGCCTTGCAGCGTGGCCGTATTGGCGGCAATGGTTCCCAGTGGGGTGTTGACCTCATGGGCAATGCCCGCCACAAACTGACCCAGCACCGCCATTTTTTCGGACTGAATGAGCTGCATTTGCGCCTGCTGCAAGTCTTCCAAGGCCACTTCCAGCGCCTTTTTTTGGTTAGCCAGGGCGGAAAACAACTGCGCCTGACGCAACGCCACCCCCAGGTGTTCGGCAATGGCCGCCAACAGTTCAATATCCTCGTTCAACCAAAACCGCGGCACCTCGCATTGGTGAAGGGTAATGGTGCCCACCAACGCCTCTTGCGTGTAAATGGGCACCATTAACACGGAACAAAGGTTGTTGGCGTGCACAAATTGAGAAAAACACGCCTGCAAGGAAGCCTCGCACTGGGAGAAATGTTGCGCCAGACGGCTTGTATCGTGCAGCACCACTGGTTGAAGAAAGGCGTCATTCGCAACGGACTCGCCACGCTGCGCCACAAAAAAGCTCTGCCACTCCATGCGCTGGGTTTCCAACTCGGGCCATTGCACTGGCAAAACCCCCGGCAGGTGGTAGGCGTAACTCCGAATGCCGTTTTCCCGTTGGTTTGGGCCTGGGTTGGGGTTAGGGTTGAAGTACTGAATAATACAGCGACTGGCCCCCGTCACCTGGCCCAACTCCTGTGCCGCCGTGTTGAGGATGACCTCAATATCGAGCGATTCGCGAATGGCTTTGGTTAGCTGATTGACCAAAAATTCTCGTCCGGCCTGCGCCTGGGTATGCCAGTACAGACGCGCATTTTCTACGGCCACGGCCAGTTGCTCGGCAATTTGGGCCAACATATCCACCTGGTAGGGCTTGTACGTGTAGCCCGCCTGGTAGGCCAGGAGGCCCACCAACCCAACCACCTGTCCCTTGTTAATCAGCGGCACCACCAAACTGGCCTGCGATTCTGGCGGAAACACCACCGACTGGGGGTGTTGGTTGGGCAGCCCGTAGTACAACACCCGGGGATGGGCCAACAGATCGGCCAGCAAATCGTCTCGGCGGGCATCTTCCACCAGTTCGGCAATCTGCTCGGAGGGTGACTGAATAATGCCACTGACATCCATGCGCACCAGGGTTTTCAGGCCCTGCTGAGTGTCGTCCAAAATGGCAATGACGGTTTCATCGTGCGGAATGTACTGGCGCAGCGTATCTCCCACCGATTCAAAAATGTCTTCCAAAATCAGGGAAGAATTCACCGCCCGACCCACATCTCTGAAAATAGCCACCCGGTCGTCTCTGGGACGATAGACCCACTCCAGCACGCCGACCAGGCCCGCTCCCCAAAACGGCCCCTCCTCCATCTGAATGGACTGGATCCGCAGCAAACGATCGCCCCCCGTATCAATGGTCATTGGCCAGGGAACGTTCAAGAATTGTTCCACCCGTACCGAAGATGAATCAGTAGTGGCAGTGGCTGGTAAAGGCAATGGCGCTATATTGCGAAAGACCAACTGCCGATAGAAGCTGAGGCCCTGTTCGTTGCCACAAACCAAGGAGCCATCTTCACGAACCAACACCAGCGGGCTATTGACCACGCCAACCCACTGGCTCAGGAATGCTTCCAGTTGTTGTTGCGGTACATTGGGCAATCGGTCTGTAAAGGTCATGCCGCGTCTCTATGCCTCTTTTCTGCCTCTTTCCCGCTATGGCCCCACGACGGATGCAGTTTGCCCAGTCAGTCGCTTGCAGCAACCCGCCAAACCGTTCACGACTTCAGCCACTGACACGATGCAGGCCAACAGCATTGTACGAAGATTCAGCCCGGCGTTCCAATGGTTTTTCTACGCCGTATCCACAAGCAAAGCCTCCTACGCTTTCCATTCATTTTTACGAAAAAAAAGAGCAAACCCCATCCGACCCGGTATGGAGATGAACGCTCGGCTAAACTGAAAAGCCCAACGGTTCTGCACCACACAGCCTAACACCATTTTAAAAAACGCCATTTTAAAAATCTGAGGATTTTCAGCACAATGCGCTCAACGCCAGCCTTAAACCAGAGCGTTAAAATTGGCATCACGGGCCTCCCGGGGGCCGGAAAGTCCACGGTGCTAAGAATGTTGGAGCGTCGGGGCTTTCTCGTTATGGATACAACCGACGTTTTCCAGGAATTGCTGCGCCAAAACCGCTCTCTGATGGAGGCGGTCCGTAAGCTGCTTGAGAAGGAATACGACATTCATCAGCCTTCCACGGAGCTGCTTCGGCTGATGCTGCCGCTTATGTTCTATCACCAGCAGTGGCCTTTCCTGCAAGAACAGGTGTTGCCCTCCATTCGAACCGACATTAAACGATTTTTATACTCGCCCATGGGAAGCCTCTACCGGGCGGTTGAAGACAGCCTGCTTGTGCAAACCGATACCGCCCACCTGTATAACGAAGTCTGGAGCGTTCACATTGATCTGGACGTACAACAACGCCGCTTGCTACTGCACGGCGACAGCACACTGATGACAAATTCGCTGTTACAGGCGCTGACCCTTAACGCTGGCCAGCCAACGGACAATGGCGTTACAATGGAGTCGGTTCCCAGCGTCGTTCAGCGCCGCCTTGAAAACAACAGCGATATCGGAAGTTTAGATGCTCAACTGGTACAGTTGCTGGAAGAGATCCGCCATCAACGCCTGGTGGCAAGGCACTTTATGTAGGCTTTGTGTACGCCAACGCTTGCTGCTACTGGGCATGGGGCTTCTCTGCAATTTTTTTCTGTCCGCGTTTGCCAATCCCCCCGCCACGCCGCCCGCCTCCGGCCAAGCAGTCCCCCCCCCGGCAGTGCAGGCACAAACAATGCCCGTTGCCACACCCCGGCTAACCCGCCAAGCCTTGGCCGAAGCGCTGGTTAAGGTGCTTGCGCTACCCCGAGAAACCGTCTCATCGTTTCCAATGTTTCGAGATGTGCCTCTCAACCATTCGGCCTACCAGGCCATAGAAATTACCCGCATGCGACAGCTAACCCTATCCGTTTCTCCGGGTGGATACTACCACCCGGAAGCCCCCGTTACCCACCAAGAAGCGCTCCGTACCCTGGCCAAGCTGCTGCCTCGCGAGCAACTGAGCCAGGAATCTGTACTGGAATGGATGAAGCACATTGGCCTTTCCCCGCAAACCGTGCCGCCCGCCATGGCCGAACCCCTGATTCGGCTGGTGCTTTCCAACATTATTACGCCGGAACAAGCCGCCCGGTTTAGCCCAACCGCCACGCTAAGCGAAGCGGGCTTTTTGGCCGTGCTCACCAAAGTGGCCACGGAGCCAGAACCTCGACGAACGTTACGCCGCCTGTTGCTGCTGCGGTTGCGGGCCGGCCTGCCCGTTACCATGAGTCCGGCCACCTCTATTTTTAAAGAGCGGTTGAAGGTGGGCGATACCCTTTACTTTACGCTCACGCAGCCACTCACACAAATACCTTTTCGCACCCTGCCCAAGGGCAGCGCCATTCGGGCCGTGGTGGCCACCGCCCAGCCAAATGACAACCGCTACCAGCTTCAGCTCGATGAAATCAGCTCGCCCGATGGTGACCTGCGCTTTCGAATTGTGGCCACGCTCAACCTGCAGTTTCGTCGGGATCGCTTTGCCGCCCAAGTAATTGTGCCCGGCGACGAGTTTACCCTTGAGACCCAGCCCCTTGCAAAATAGCGCGCTCTAGGTAGTATCGTCATTCAATATCATCGCGGGCAGTTTCTAGGCGTGAGGAGCGCAGCGACAGGAGTTTAGATAGCACTAAATGACTGAGCGAGCACCAGAACAACATCGAAAATGCCGGCAAGGGTGTTGAATGAAGGTACACCTTAGCCGCGTGCATCCACCAAGCCGACAATTGGCGTCATTAAAAAGTATTTGGGCGCAGAATTGAGCCCAATGTTACCCAAAATACGCTGCGTGCGCTGGTAAAGCAACGTGGGGTTTTGCCGCAACCAGGGTAAATCGGCCCTTAGCTGGCCCAGCGCATCAGAGAGCGCCTCGTTTTCTGCAATTTGATGAAAGGCCGGATCCAGTGCCAGCCAGTTGTGCCGCTGGTAACGATATTCGGTTTCCGCGTTCCAGCGGGTTACCTCAATTTCCCGAAGACCATCGACAAACAACTTGCCCACCGTCATTAGGCCCGTCAGGCTAAAAAAGCCCGCCATCAACAGGCCATTATTGCGAAACCGGGCCAGATCAATGTAGACTGCCTCGCGGTCGTACATGGTAATGTTTTTAAAGCTGACGGGTAAATCTTCCACCCGGCCCACCGCCGCAGAGGCCGTTTGGAACATCAGCCGGGCCAACTGGCCCACGGCCAAACCACAGGCATAGCTGCCCACCGCTACCAAATGCTTAATGGGTAACGGTTGTAGCCAGCCAAACAAGCCCTGGTAGGCGGGGTTGGCTGCACCCCCACCCGAAAAGAAGGGGCCTTGCGGAGAAGGCGTCAGCGGAGCGGAATGGATTGAAAAAGGCTGACCGGTTTGGCCAAACTGCACCTGAAGCTGCGTGGGCTGGTAGAAAAAATTTCGGTGCTGTTGCGGGGTAACAGCAGGCAAGCCCCCAGGTTGCACATACTGCAACGGGTTGGGCACACCGGCCTGCTGAAGCAACTGAACGATTTGCCCCTTGGCCTGCTGACGAATACTGCCATCCAAGGCGTTTTTCAGGTGAATACTTTGCTGAAAGCCCGTTTTAAGGCGAGAGAGCAGATCGGCACGGATGCAACTTTCCTCAAACCGAATCCAGGCTTCTTGCAGGCCCTTAAACAAATTTCCGGCCACAAAGCCCATTGTGGCCACCGCGCCGTAGGCGGCTACCACGGGCAAGGTTTTGGGGCTTTCGTGCACCAGTTTAAACAGCGCACTCATCGGGTCGTTGAAGAGAAAGAGCACTTCGCCCAAGCGCTTTTCTGGAGACAGCCCCCGTTGCAGGGCCGAGCCCGGCAGCGTGGGGGTTAGCCGTTCGCCCACACCGGCCAACGCCCGGTACACGCCCGGTAACAGACTTTTGAGGAATACAGGCAAGCCCAGGCTGGTTCCGACACCCAGGGTAAACAAACTAACCGACAGTGACGCGCGGGGCCACAGCCAGGCACGGCCAAACAGGGCATTGTGCGCCTGCTGGGCTGTTTCCAGCGGAGGGGGTGGACAAACAGGCGATGCTGGAGCAGAAGGCAACGACACAGGCCTTCTCTCATTGGGCAAACCCGCATAAACAGCAGCGTAAGGCGGTGGAGCAATCACAGTAAAAACAACAACCTGAATTTTGAGTGGTCAACCAATGTCATCCACTACCGTAAAACAGAAAAGGGAACTCGAATTTCCATACCGGAGAGAAACCCTTTTAGAGCCCAAAGGCGAGGGTTAAACGGCAGCGTTGGCTCTTCTGTTTACGACAAAAGTCGATGTCATGCAATCCAGGGTTCGCTACAATTCGCCCGGGCCCAACACATCCTGAGTGGTTTTAAAGTGATATTTGGCCACCTGCCTGAGCACGGAACGGCCTTGGGATTTTACCAGATTTTTGGCCGCTTTCAGTACGGGCGCCCCCGCCCCCAATGGCAACGCCACCCCCACCTGGGCAGACAACCGCTCCAGGCCAATGACAAACCGATGCCGCGCCACAATACTGGCCGCCGCCACACCCAAATTGGCTTCCGCGCGGGGTACCTGGTGCAGCACGATTTGCTGGCCCCGGGTGCGCAACTGTTGCTGAATGTAGTGCGGGCTGCCAAATTGATCGGCCACCGCTTGAACATCCGCTAAGGTTTGACAATGGGGGCATTTGGTCAACAACGTTTCAATGGCCGTGGCGTGTGCCCAGGCCAGTAAATGGTTTAGGTTCTTCTTCTGCTGGCGCATGGACTCGTACAACGCGTTATACCGTTCTGGAAAAATCTCCACCAAGGCAATCGAATCCGCCCCCACCGTATCGAGGATGAGCTGCGCGCGCTTAGCGATCGTGGCATCGTTTAAGGTTTTACTGTCTACAATGCCCGCCTGGGCCAATTCTTTACGAATCTCCTCTGTCACCACCACACCGGCCACCACCAGTGGCCCAAAGTAGTCTCCTTTGCCCGATTCATCCGTCCCCAGATAGGTTCCGGTTAGGTTTAAAAAACCATCCCGTGGTAGGTCAGACCGCCCCACCGCCTTTTGGGCTGTTGCCGTTGGACTAGCCCCAACCAATATTGACGCGGTGCCAGATGGACGCAAGGCCGCGGGCAGTTGTGCCGTTAAACAATCCAATAAGTCGGGTTGGCTGGCTTCCAGGTACAGCGTACCGTTTGTAAACTGTTTTACCCGAAGCCAGCCACTGTTTTCGGTCTTTCCATCCAAGCGATATTCGCAGTACTGCTCTGCCTTTTGCTGCCACAAAACATTGGGCAAGCGCTCGGCCGCCTGGCGAAACATGGATTGCTGCGTGCGGCTGGACAATTTAACCTTGTGATGATGAACGCCCATTGCGTACAGTCTGGTCTCTCGTTAAAACACGGTAACACTGGCCAGTCAGGTTGACCGGCTATGCGGTCAAATTATTTTTTCTGCACTAGATTGTGACACAATGTGGTTGACGCGAGCCACGCTTTCTCTGCCATCAGCACTCAAAGCGATCGTGCGGGTTGTCAGTGAGCAAAACACCTGCGATCTCTGCTTTAAGCTTGCATCACAAAGTAGCGTTTAAAACAAAATAGCGTTCAAACTGAGCTTATGGGCCGTAATACGTCGGTGGGCCATACTGGGGTGGGCCATACTGAGGTGGTGGTCCACCAAAGCCCCCGCCCATAAAGCCTCCCGACTGAAACATTTGCAGCATGGACAGTTGGCTGAGTTCCGTCATTTGGGCACTGGTTAAGTTGCCCACCACGTTGTCTTCCATATCCTGCATTAAGGCCAGTTGGCCCACCTGGGGGCCCAGAAGGCTCCCGTACAGCCCGCCCCATATTTGGGAGCGAAACTGAAGTTTCATCGTGTCAATTAAACCGGTAAAAGCCATAGAGTGAATATTCCTGTTGGTTATGGATTATGCCAAATCAACACCGCTTTAACTATGAAGCGTTTACTAGGGGGCCGGTTGGCGTGCCAATAGCACCCCAAGCCGACCGATTAAAAGCCCCTGGTTCCTATGTTGTAGCCTGCGGAGAAGGCAGGTCCGGCCGTCATGACGCTACCCGTGCCATAGCCAATGGGGTAGCCCGTGCTAAAGCCGTTGCCAAACCCACTGGGGTAGCCCGTGCTAAAGCCGTTGCCGAAACCCATGGGGTAGCCCGTGCTAAAGCCGTTGCCAAACCCAATGGGGTAGCCCGTACTAAAGCCGTTGCCAAACCCAATGGGGTAGCCCGTGCTAAAGCCGTTGCCAAACCCAATGGGGTAGCCCGTACTAAAACCGTTGCCAAAACCCATGGGGTAGCCCGTGCTAAAACCGTTGCCATAACCCATGGGATAGCCTGTACTAAAGCCATCGCCATAACCGGTGGGATAGCCCGTACTATAGCCATCGCCATAGCCAACGGGGTAGCCCGTACTATAGCCATCGCCATAGCCAACGGGGTAGCCATCTCGGTAGCCAAAAGCATAGTTACTCTGGGCCACATCGGGAATCACCCGCGTGTCATAGAACATCGACGTATCGTAAGTACCGTGGCCATAGCCGGTTCCGTAACCGTGACCGTAGCCTACCGGATAAGTTACATTGGCACCGGCTCTAAAACTCACCGGATCGATAAACGGCGATCCGGGGCCAAAAGCCTGTGTGGGATAGGGTCCGTAAGGCCCCACTGCTGGAGCATACGGACCGTAGGGGCCACTGGGGCCGCCATAAGGTCCTTGGGGTGGCATGGATGGTTGTCCTCCTCCGGGTCCTGGTGTCATCATTGGGTCTCCTCCAGGGGGCATTCCAGGAGGAGGACCTCCGATAGGAGAACCTCCCACTGGCCCTGGAGATTGAATTCCCTGCATTATGGCGAGTCCTGCCAGCTCGCTCATTTGTGCGGATGTTAAGTTACCTACCACGTTGTCTTCCATATCCTGAAGCAACGCCATTTGCCCTAGCTGCGGGCCGAGCATTGAGTTGTACAGTCCACCCCACATTTGGGTGGTGAACTGCTGTTTCATTGCATCGACAAGGCCGTCAAACATGCGTGGTCCGCTCTCCTGCTTCAGCACACGGTATCGTGAATAGCAAACACCGTATTGAATGACTGATTAAAACCGGTGTTTGGCCAGTCCGGTCAGCCAGTCCTCACCGACGCAACAGCCCAACAACTCAGTGTTATCGACTTCCAGCCCCTGGTCGAGTGGTCCTGTTAAACGAAACGTCAACAAAACCCAATGCTCGCCCTGTAAAAAGCGCTTAGCCCAGTTAGGTCAAGGGATTCCATTGCACAGCAGCTTAAAGCCTTGGTTGGCTTAAGGTCCATGCATGGATTTTCCCTGGTAATAAAGCCCAGCGGCCGATTTTTTATCCTGTGTTGTTTGTCTGTCAGTCCGTGCCTGCTAACCTGTCTTGCAAATCATGGTCTGTTACGTACGTACAAGCAAATTGCCAACCTCACAAAATGAGCCTTTATTGAGTGAACCTGGCCCCGAGCCTGGCCCAAAAGAAGTGTGTCCCTCTGCATTTAAAAATGCCACTGATGACAACAACCGCCCTTTGAGTCCGCCCCTGTTGGGCCATGGCCGAAACAATCTGCCTGTACTCGTCCCTATATAGTATGGTCCCCCTGTCTTCTGATGGTCCCCCTCTATGAGATGAATCGTTTGACATCTCTCTAAAAAGATAAAAACATAATTTAGACAATCGTTGTCAGAGGAGATACTTTTCTTAATATTTTTAGAAATCAATAAACTGAGTTCCTGGAAACAACCTCTTCAGCAAATACATGGCCTAAAGAGAGCTACAGCAGACGCTACTGTATACTGGCCCAGGCTTTACACCCGCCACATGGAAGCCCCGTAGTAGGTCCGGTTGTAATTGCCGCCATAACTGCCATAGCCCCCATAACCGTAGGCCGTGTTGTACGCGCCGTGGTTGTAGCCGGTTGCATAGCCGGTGTTGTAGGCGGGCCGGTTCCAAGAAGTCCCTGCCGCCCAACCATAGCCCGTACCTTGGGCAAAGCCCGAACTGTAAGCGGGTGCCGTATAGCTGTAGCCCGCATTAAACCCGTTGGGGTAGCCATAGCCATAACCACTTTGGAAGCCCTGCCAGTTACCGGCCACGTTGCCATTGGTCCAGCCGGATCGGTAAGAAACAGGATCCTGAAACGGCGTGCCCGGCGGAACGGGCGTGGTGGGAGGGGTGCCCATACCGCCCGTTCCGCCACCGCCGCCCTGTGCCCAGGCCAGCGTGGATACCTGACGAATTTCGTTCCACTCGTCCGCGGTGATCTGGTCCAAGTTACCGTCATGCTCCGCAGCAGCCATCCCCGTCATTTGGGCAAAGGTGGGGCCTGCAATGTTGCCCACGATTCCCAAAATCAGTTGCAGCCTCATTTGTTTGGCTGCTTCTTCAAATGTTTGGCCTGGATTACTTCCGGGCATACCAATTAATCCCCTACCCTCTCGAACCCCGAAACTCGCAGAAGCCGTTCTTAATTTTTTCACCCACGTTGCATTTGGGCCGCATCTTTACAATGCCAGCCTGATTTTCATCTCACATCCCTGCTTCTCGAATTCACCCCTGTATAGGGATAAAAACATCGAGCCCCATCCCTGTGGCTAGTATTTTTCTTAAGAGATTATTAAATCCGCAACGACAAAAGCCAGACCCCGAACCAAAGCGGGTCTGGAGGACGTAATAGGCCACCTGTTGACTCTTATTGCGAGCCCATGAGGCCGAACGACTGCTGAATATTTTGGGAGATGATTTTACGCACGGCCTGCATTTCCTGCACCACGGCATCTCGCTGAGATTTAATGCGGTTGAGGTGCATCTCTAATACTTTATCGGCCTGCTGAAGCTGTTTAATGCGGGCATCGAGAATTTTGGCCGCTTCGCTGCCGGGATCCAGCTTGGCCTGCATGTTAAAGAAGGCCGACATGGCATTGGCCAAGTACATGCGGTGCTGGCTAATAAACTGCGCTTCAAGCTCCAAGTCACTCCGACGAGAGATGAGCGCCAGTAGCCTGGCTTGGTTTGCTGCAAACCCCATGGTCTTGTACCAACCTCCAGCACGGCGAGCGGTTGACTCCATGCAACCCTGTTCAGCTCGTCGTGATTATTGCTCTAGTAGTTTCGGTCAAAGGAATTACCGTGAACGGCCGTGCCACCGGCCTGTAAGTTTTGCTCCATTCGCAGCAACTGTTGCTGATAGAGCATAAATCGAAAGCGCATCAGCTTCATTTGGCTGCTGTACGTGCAAATGTAGTGCACTGTTTCAAAAACACCTTTCAACACCGCTTCCAGCAGGTTGTTCCGCCGAAAGAAATCCAGGGATAAACGCCATATGAGTTGTGGGTTGGCCATGCCGTTAGATCCCCTTGCAATCGTTGCGCAAAATCGCGATGAACCGTTGACAGTCGGCCCGGTCATCCTCGTATTCACAGCACAAGCCAAAGCACCCCAGCGGGGTCCGGTGGGCTTGAACATGAAACGGGCTGCTGCCTCTAATCTTTTAAAAACAACGCCAGGAGCGGAATTGATCGGATATCGCTTTTATTTACAAAATATTACGAGTTTTGTTTCCGCGATGTCCGCCGTTCCACAAGCCGAGGGTTGTCCGGGGGAAGTTTGCCCCCATCCATTGAGAAGGGCTTTACGGGTCTATCCATATAGATAAACGTTTGATGCCCTGTTGCTGTTGCCAGTCTCCGCCTTAAATTTGTATAAAGATTTCCGTGCAAGCCCCGTCGAAAAGAGGCAAAGCCCACACGCAGCAAGCTGGCAAACGCACCACAGTTTGAGCTACAATAAGCCGAACTTTCTGCCCCAAACCGCCGAAAAACACATCCCCCGTTTTAAGGCGTGTCCTCAGTTGAGGTACGGACAGAGAAGTTACCAGGTGTGAGCAGCACAACAACGCCGCAAATGCCTGTCAAAGCGTTCAATGAGGACACACCCTAGCATTTCGCATCGCAGCAAGCCCGTTCATTGGAGGTCCCGCTCGTATGGCCACAGCCACCCACCACACCGTTCTGTCTGAAACCGCCTTGGGCTTGCACCAACAAATTGTAGCCGGTACCCGTTCTGCTGCCAGTGTGCTGGAAGAAACCTACGCCACCCTGGCCCAGCGCGAACCGGAGGTTCAGGCGTTTTTATCGCTCACCCGCCCTTTGGCAGAAGCCACTGCCGCAGAAGTCGATCGACGCGTGGCGGCTGGCGAACCGCTACCGCTGCTGGCAGGCGTACCCATTGCCATTAAAGACAACATTAACGTAACGGGCTACCCCACCACCTGCGCCAGCCGTATTTTACAGGGCTACGTCTCCCCGTACAACGCAACGGTTATTGAGCGCACCCAGGCCCACCTGATGCCCATTGTGGGCAAAACCAACCTGGATGAGTTTGCCATGGGCAGTTCGTCGGAAAATAGCGCTTTTCAGCCCACCCGCAACCCGTGGGATCCAGAACGGGTGCCTGGTGGCAGCTCCAGTGGGTCGGCAGCGGCAGTTTCCGCTGGAATCGTGCCACTGTCTTTGGGTTCGGATACGGGTGGCAGTGTGCGCCAGCCCGCCGCCCTGTGCGGACTGGTTGGCATAAAACCCACTTACGGGCTGGTGTCTCGTTACGGGTTGGTGGCCTACGGCAGCAGCCTGGACCAGGTAAGCCCCTTTGCCCGAAATGTGGCCGATGCAGCCGCCCTGTTACAAATTATTGCAGGCCACGACCCACTGGATGCCACCTCGCTACCAGATGAAGCACCACTGGCCTATGTTAACCAGATTAACGTGGCCCCCCAACCGCTAACCATTGGTATTATTGAACAGTTTGAGCAGACTTCCGGCATGCAGGCAGAAGTGCAGGAAGCCATTCGTCAAACGCTACAAACCTTGGAAGCCATGGGCCACAGAACGGTTCGGGTTTCCATTCCCAGTATTGAAAAGGCCATTGCCGCCTATTACATTCTGGCCACGGCTGAGGCCAGCTCCAACCTGGCCCGGTACGATGGCGTGCGTTATGGACGACGACCCGAAACCAACGTGCGCGACGTCTACGAGCTGTTTCGAGAAACGCGGGCCGCCGGTTTTGGCCCAGAGGTAAAGCGACGGATTATGCTCGGTACGTTTGCCCTGAGCGCAGGCTATTACGACGCCTTTTACGGCAAGGGACAAAAGGCGCGCGCTTTGCTGTGGCAGGAATTTAGTACCGCCTTTGCCCAGGCCGATGTGTTGGTTTGCCCTACCACGCCGACCACGGCATTTCGCTTTGGAGAGAAAACGGCGGATCCTGTCAGCATGTACCTGTCGGATATTGCCACCATTCCGGCCAACCTCACCGGCATTCCGGCCCTGAGCGTTCCGTGTGGTTTTGATCACGCGGGCTTACCCATCGGGCTTCAGCTTATGGCCCCCCACCGGGCGGAATCGCAGCTATTTCGGCTGGCCCAACAACTGGAGACACAAACCGGCCTGGCCAATCTACTGCCCGCCCGGCTGATTCCCACCACTGCGGCCACCGTCTAGAAAACCGGGTAACACGCCCGCCTTAAGCACCGGGTAACACGCCCTGGGCCAAACTGGCCGCCTGCCTCTCAATATGGGGATACAACCTCAGCCAGTGAAAACTCTCTATGGCGCTTGTAACAGAAACCAAGCCCCACAGGCGTTGTTGAACGCATGGGCCAACACGCCTGGGGCAATACTCTGGGTTCGGTGCCGGGCCCAACTGAGTAAAATACCCAGGCTCAGCACGGTTAACTGCGGAAGGCTGCCCCACTGGTAGTTAACGTGCACCAGCATAAACAACAGCGGCGTGCCTGCCAACGCACCCCACAGCCCCAGGCTACGGAATAGCAACGGTTGCAAGAAACCTCTAAAAATCAGCTCTTCCAGCAGAGGGGCGGAGAATACCGCCAATAGCGCCACCACCCAGCGCTGTTCGCGCGGAAGCGCCAGCCACGGATCCACGGTGGAAATGGGTACAAACTGGGCCAGCATCCCCAACAGCAGCGTGGCCAACAACAACAGCACAGATAGCACCAGCCCTTGCTGCAACCAACCCCAGGGCTGTAACGGCAATAACCCCAGGGCGTGCAACACAGGCACCCACCCCCGGCGACGCACCAGCCAGCCCAAGGCTAAAAACCAGCCCAAGGGCATACTCAGCTCCACCCAAAACAGTTGCCAATGCTCCGGCAGCGTAAACGCCGTTAAGGCATTCAGCACCAAAGCAGGCAGCAAAAAATGAATGATCGCCACCGCGCCGAAAAACCAGGGCCAACACCAGGGAAGCCCCGCCCAACAAGAATCGGCGGACCGTGGATCTGGATTCTGCGCAGCAGCGGAGGGAGGTGGGGCAAACACGCAAAACGCCTCAGTTGGGTGACAGCGCATGCGTCGTTGCAACACATCGAAAACACACCAAAGCATGCGGTCAAAGAGTGGTATGCTGATCGTATTATGGTCCGCAGGCAATGGCAAATATGACCACACTCTCTCCCAAGCAAATGGCGCGCTTACAACGCCTTCACCTCAGTCCGCTCGGCCTGCTGAGCGATGCCTTGCTCTGGATGTTGCTACTGGCGGGCGTAGTGGCGCTGGGCGGCGTCATCCTCGGGTGGTGGGGGCCACGCACTGCAGACCGTCAGGTTATTAAGCTTTCCTTTAACGACGCCAACGAGGTGCAGCCCGGCTGTGTGGTTCGGATGATGGGCGTGGATGTGGGCTTTGTCACCCAGGTGGCACTGCGCGAAGATCACGTGGAAATTACGCTGGAAATAAGCCCGGATAGCCCCAAGGTGCCGCATGGTTCCAGGGCCACCGTTTTGTTTAACGGGTTGGTGGGTGCAAAAAGCTTGGAATTTGTCCCCCCGGATCCCCCGCAACCGCCCCCCATAAAGGGCATGCCGGGCTATTTGGTAGAAAATCCCATTCGGCTAAGAGAAGCCCTGGAATACAACATTGACATCGCCAAATCGCTGCAAACCGGGGCGGAAAACCTCACGCGCTTTTTTGGCAAAGAACACCGCCTGGAAGCCATTGAGGAGAATCTGCATTTTTACCACCGCTACACGGCCAGTGGCATTGGCACCCTGAATCGTTTTGAGGAAACATTGGCAAGAGCCCACCGGGAAGTTCGCCACGCAACGGCGGAGGCCACCGATACGTTAAACGATCTGGCTTTGGCGGCCCGTGAAGTAAACCAGATGATGGGCCAGCACGTTAGCAAAAGCGACGTGACCGAAGGGTTACGCTATAGCCGTTACTGGCTGGATGAGGTGGACCTGGGCATTCAACAGCTCGACCAGGACAAGTTGCTCTCTGGCTGGAACCGAAAACAACAGAGCCTCCAGCAAACGCTGTTAAACCAGTCCATCCACTGGCAAGACTGGGCTGAAGCCTGGCCCTGCCAGGTGGACCAACCCCTCCAACGGCTCAACGATCGGCTAGAAAACGTGCAACAAGGAATCAGCCCACAGCCAAGCGCCCCGTTGCAGTCGCGGCTAAAAAAAGCGCCCGAACAGCTCCGGCGTTTCAATCAGCGTTTAGATCGCTGGAACCAGGGACTTTAGGTTCAATCGGGGTGTTGCCCTTCGGAAACAGGCGCCGCCATTGCTGTAGCAGTTTCTTCTGCGTCCATCAACCCCCGCAGGGTTCGCAGCAGGGCGTTCAGCCGCAGACGATCCGTTAAATACCACCAGCCAATTAAAGCCTCAAACGCCGTGGCCTGGCGATGCACGGCCTGCTCGCTCCGCCGACGCACGCTGACCGGGGTATTGCGTGCGCGTCGCATCAACTGCTGTTCCGCCTCGGTGAGTTGCTGCAGCAAGTGCTGCAATAGCCCCGCCTGAAAAGTCCCCTTACAGCGCGCCGTGGTGTAGCGGTGCAGCTCATCGGATTGGCGACTGCGGCACACCGTCAAGGCGTGTTGGCGAACAAACAGCTCATAGACGGCATCGCCCAGGTGGGCCAGCTCCCGCGGGTGCAACGCGCTTGGATCCAACGTTGTTTCCGGGCCGGGCTCCCCCTTGTTGGATGTGAGTGGTCCCAGATCGCTCAACCAGGCTTCATCCGCTGTTTCAGGCGCATCAGCCATTCACAAATTCCCAGTCGGTGGTGCCATCTTTACGATCGAGCAACTGCACACCATACTTTGTCTTCAACTCGTCTCGGATGGCGTCGGCCGTGGCCCAGTCCTTATTGGCCTTGGCCTCAACGCGCTTTTGGATATTCTCTAAAACAGTCTGAGTCAGTTCTGTTGGTTCGGATTTCGCCGCCGACTCCTGAGGCAGTAATTGCGGATACACCAAGCCCAGCCACTGGCTTGCCGCCAGTACCTGCTGGTAACAGCACTGCGTTACCGCTCTGTTGCCCTGCTCCAGGGCAATGTTCAGGTCTTTTAAATAGCCATCGAACACCGCAAGGGCCTGCGGGGTGTTCAGGTCATCGCACAAGGTTTCCAGCAGGGCATCCAACGGTGTTTCGGCCTGGCCTTCTGGTGGCAGAAGCGCTGAAGGCGATAAAGCGGCATGATCCTGACGGAGGAGCAGCTCATGGGCCTGGCGCAATGCACGTTCTATCTTGACCATTCGGTTTTTGGCGCCTTGCAGGGCTTCATCGTTAAAATCCACGGGCATTCGGTAGTGGTGCGAGAGTAAAAAGTAGCGGATGGTGTTGGCATCATAACGTTCCAACACCCTTTTAACGGTGGAGAAATTGCCCAGACTCTTGCTCATCTTTTCGCCGCTCACGTTCACAAAGCCGTTGTGCATCCAATACCGGGCGAACGGCTCCGCCTCGGTCCAGGCTTCGCTTTGGGCTATTTCGTTCTCGTGGTGCGGAAACACCAAATCCGCCCCCCCGGCATGAATATCAATCTGGTCACCAAAAATGGCCCGGTTCATCGCCGAACATTCCATATGCCAGCCAGGCCGACCGTGCGCGCAAACGCCAGGAAAGTCAAACGTCAGCAAATCGTCTGGCGGCACATCCTTCCACAGGGCAAAATCCAGCGGATCTTCCTTATGGGGATCCACTTCCACCCTGGCCCCAGAGCGAAGATCGTCCAAGGGCTTACCACTAAGCTTGCCGTAGTTGGCAAAACGACGGGTTCGGTAGTACACGGTGCCCGTGGGTGTGGTGTAGGCGTACCCCTTACCAAGCAAAGCCCGAATACCCTGCTGCATAGGTTCAATGTGCTCGGTGGCCTTGGGCTCTACTGTAGGCGGAAGCACATGGAGGGCTTCCATATCTTGTAAAAAGCTTTGGTAATTGGCTTGCGCCACCTGTTGCGGCGTTTGGCCCAGCGCTTTGGCCCGGTTGAGAATTTTATCGTCCACATCCGTCACATTTCGGGCGTAGGTCACCTGGTAGCCCAAGCCGGTCAGGAGCCGAAACAGCACATCCCAGGTAATGTAACAGCGGGCATGGCCCAAATGCGCGTCATCGTACACGGTGGGGCCACACACGTACAAACGCACCTTGCCCGGCTCCAACGGTTGAAAGACCTGCTTACCACGGCTTAACGTGTTATACAATTGAAGGGAGCGAGAAGAAGGCACCGTAGACATGACCCCGAATTCCGCCAGGCTACACCATAAACCGATGCGTTATTTTACCCCAAGCACGAGCAATCCGCATGAGCTTTAGCACGAACCGCATCGAACAGGCACAGGGACAGGGACAGGGGCGACCATCTCCAGAGTTGTCATCCTCAGGCCATCATCATCAGAGGGATTGATTCGGGATGTTTCGGCAATTTTATGGCTTGAGTGGTTTTTATGAAGTGCCATGGTCTTGCGCTTGTCCCAACCGTGGCCTGGGTTGGGTCGTTTACCAACGCACCGGGGTTTTGGCCCTGCTTGCGGTTGGCCACTGGTTAAAACGCAGCGAAAATGCACCGGGGGTGTTGCAAAGCGCCATGATGAGTCCAACATGAGTACAACGCCTTTCGGCCCTGCCAGTCGCGGCGGGCCACGGTACCCCAGCATTTGGCCCGCCAGTGCCAATGCGGCTACTGCCGTGGTTGGCTATCCTGCCACTCTAAACCCTGCCACCCTAAACCCTGTCACCCTAAACCCCATCGCCCGCCCCTACGCTGCCTCCTTCAACACCCACGAATGGACCTTCCAGAGCAGCAATGCGGCCAGCACGCCAGGAGCCGCCACTACCGCTGGCGCCACCCCCTCCCCCTGGACACTCAACAACCCCACCACCTTGCGGTTGCTACAAGCCCAAAAACACAAAGAGCAGGGAAACCGCTACTACCAGCTAAAGCATTACGATTTTGCCATCGCCGCCTACCTTCAGGCCATTGACGCTTTTCCCTACTACACGGATGCCTACTACAACATGGCCAAAGTGTACATTGCCACTGGCGACGATCAGCGAGCAATCGCGTCTTTTGACCGCCTGTTGCAACTTGCGCCCCAGGATCACGAGGCGCGGGTATTGATGGCCGAACGCATGCAACGTCTCGGCTGGCTTCAACCAGCCAAGGACCAGTACCACGTGATTTTGCAGCACAAGCCGCATTTCGATCCGGCCTATCGCAACGCACGGCTCCTGGATCATCAACTGTTGGCCCTCACCAACCCCGCCGCCGCCGAGCAGGCGTTCCAGCAAACCAGCCAGGAGAATTTACGCCAGGCCGAAAGAATGGTGCGGCAATACCTGCAAAAAACCCAACAGTTTGAAACACTGGACTGGCTGGGAAAAATACCCTGCGAGTTTGCTGCAACCCAGGTGGTGTTGGGCATTACCAACATGGCGGAATACGACAACCGCCTGGGCCCCTATGGCGTCATACGGCTTTCGCCAGAACTGGCCTACGCGCACCCCAACGTCCTGGGGGCCTATCTGGTTCACGAACTGGTCCACGCGGCCGATCAAGACGGCATTTCCTCCGTGCTGGAAGAACAAGACGCCTACCGGGAGCAAACGCGCTTTTGGCTTATGTACAAAAGGCTTTGGCCGCATCAGCTTACTGAAAACCATGCTGAAAACAACATCGTTCCCTTTTGGCGGCAATCCGTCGGCCTTACTTCCAACGGCCAGCCCAACCCCCAAGCCGTACAGTACTGGAAAACACCGTGGATTGAAGTCAGCGATCCGAACCTGGATTTGGCCGCCCAACTGTACGAGCAAAGCGTGGATGTGCTCGACCAAAAAGTGCGCGATGTGTACGCCGGACGCGACCCGCTCTTGCCCGAACGTTCCCCTGGCCACGGCATGGCGCGCAAGGCCGACGACCCCAGCGTGCTAGAGGCCTACCAGTTGGATAAGCAGGTGAGTGCGGCACGCTACAATGTGGACCGCTTAAAGAGTCTGCTGCCCGTCTACGGCCTACAGCCTCCTGCAAGCGTTCTGTAGTAGTTTGTGCTACCCCACAAAAAAGCAATTACAAAGAACATCGCGGCTGCCTGACGTATCAGACAACCGCGATATCCATAATCAGAGTCGATGCTCCGTTTCTTAAAACTCCCAACCCTGTTGGAAGCGAAAGAAACTAGAGGATCATTTGCTCAGCCACTTCCACACGAAGCAGGTTGCGAACGTGCTGGATGTAGTTGAGGATGGTGGCGCTGGAGGAGCCAGCAAACAGCAAGCCCACGGCCACGTTATCCAACGTGGAGACCAAAGAGCCGGAATCGCCGCCAGCGGACATGTTGGTGGTGACGATTTGGTCTTTGAAGCGGGCCACACGACCACTACCGAAGTTTACATCAATGGTGGCGCGAACAGCAGTTACGCGACCCGTGGTGTAATTGGTGGTACGGCCGGTTTTTTGCAGCAACAGACCGGGGCGGATGGTGGAAATGGGTTTCCAACCGCGCATTTTACCAATCCAGTAAATTTCACGATCGAGATCGTGGAACTGACCTTCGGCAATGGCGGCATCCACCAAGTTGTTTTGGTTAGGCAGCGGCACGGCCGGGGCAAACTGGATGGGTACAAAGCGGGTTAAACGGGCAATGGTATCGCGGGCCACGGTACCACCATCGAACGGTCCCGGTTGAAGAATGGGATCGCCGAGGCGAGCGTTGTTGCTGTTGGCCAACACGTGGTTGTTGCTCAAAATGTA
This sequence comes from Candidatus Melainabacteria bacterium, assembly GCA_033763415.1. Classification (GTDB taxonomy): domain Bacteria; phylum Cyanobacteriota; class Vampirovibrionia; order Vampirovibrionales; family JAJTHC01; genus JANRKP01. The sequence goes on from JANRKP010000012.1 coordinate 143,280, forward strand.
GTACTTGTTGGGCACGCCCACGCCGCCGGGTTGAATGTCATACGCGCAAGTACCGAGGGTACCGGCGGTAATTTGGTAATGGCCCACGCTGTAACCACCTTTAGCCGGACGCACGCGGTTGCGAAGGGTTTCTGGGGTAAACTCTTGGGACTGGGAAGGGAAGAAATCCGGGGCTTGAACACGGCCTTGGAATTCTTCTTCGTAGTAGGTGGGGGTCATTTGGTAGTTGCCACCGTTGTTGGAAACAACCGAACGCTCCATGGAACGACGGGCAGCGCCAGCGTACACAGGACCCACTTCAACCACATCGGTTGGGATGTCGCCGAATTTGCTGGGCACCAAATCTTCCTTGCTCAGGAATTCTTTACCCAGTTTTTGCTCCACCAAAGCAACCATGGCGGGTTCGCCGGTGGGTTCGCCGTGCTTGTATCGCACGCCAATACCCATACCAATGACGTTGGCAGGAATTTTATCCGGTACGAGAAACTCTTCGGAATACTCGTTAAAGCATTTTTCTGCGCGAGCATAATCGCTCTCTTGCAACATGGCTTTTGATTCATCAAATGGCATCGTCGCACTCTCCTTAAAATTACTACAATGAATTAAATAAATTGAACCCCGTTTTTGAAGTGGGTATTCAGCGATTGACTGAATACGAGGGTTTTAACACCCACACAGAAGCCGAACAAGTCTTGACATTTATTGAAACAGGACGGTTTAACCGACTGTCTTTATGAATTAAAGCCCTTTCTTTGGCAATAAGCCCAGCAAGCGGGTTATTTCAAATAAAGACGGTACAAACAAGCTAAATTGAGAACATTAATACCTTTGAAAGCGCTAAAGCAGGTTTGCATGGGTTGTTAAATCAATAAAACCCAAAAAAACCTGTCCCTTGTTCAAAAATCACACAAAAACCCATACAACCCCGCTCCGCCAAGTGCGCTTGTTGCGTTGTATACAGAATTTAACTAGGTTTTTCCAAGACCAAACACAATTTGACAAACCCAAGACATACTGCTTGGGTAGCAGCATTTTTTATTTTTTAAATTCAAATCGTTATTTTTATTTAATTTAAGACTCAATTTAATTTTTTGCCTGCGCTGCTGTTTTTAAAAATTGACCTAATTCTTTCAATTTTTGGCTCTGCCTGTCATCGCCCTCTGCCACATTCACCGCGTGTATTCGTTGCCAGGCGTACAACGCATCCGGCGAACCCGGCTCATTGCTGGCCGCATCGTTACTCGCCACATACGTGCGGTTAACAAAAACGTCAAAAAAAGCGGGTAGTCGCATCACCGATGGATGGAACCAGTCACTGGCATGAATATCCAGCCGAATCGGCGGCACTTCACCCTCCCTTGCCGGGGGCAGCGATTTTAAAAACGCATCTGCCTGTTCCGGGTGAGAAAAACCGCTAAACTCCCGTACTTTTCCATCTCGAACAGACCACTGTGGCCTGACGCAACACACTGGCCATAAACCGTGCTCTGCTGAACGTAGGGCGCTCCATTGCACCGTGTTCCCCTCCTCACCAGGACTATTGGCGTTTTGTTCTATACCCCGAATGTAAGAATCATGCGTTGTGGCAAAATACTCTGTCTATTGTAGCAGATTACACCGCCGATGCGTCAGCCAGCCACTGCTGGTTTAAGGCCCTCAACAGCCGGAGCCCTTCCAACATGTCGGCACAAGTTGCCCGGCGGCAAACCCGCACAAATGAGGCGGCAACGGCTGGCTGAACAGTCGCTGCCGCCTCCGGGTTTTCTAGCCATGCGATTACCTGCTCTCGCCAAGCGGTAAACAACTCGGCGTCCACCACGTCGTAGGCAGGCGTGAGCACCGTGTGTTCGCAACGTAAACGACTCGACGGTTGTGTTTTGGTCGCCAAGACCGTCTGGCCTTGCTCAATGAAACGCTGTAAGGCTGTCAAAGCTTCTGTAAGCGGAGGATGCGTCATTTTATTAGTAAACAACCCTGTTAAACAAACGCCACGGGCTTTTCAAACCGATGAAACACGCTCTCCACATGGGCCAGCATCGGCTGGGGATCAAAACAAGCCCGAATGTCTGCCGGGCTAAGACAGGCCGTCACCTCGGCATCCGCTAGCAGGTTTTCGAGAAAGCTGCCATTTTCCTGATTCCAGGCCGCATGCGCGTTGCGCTGGACCAGCCGGTAGGCGTCTTCTCGCAGCATACCGCTACCCACCAACGCCAACAATACCCGCTGGGAGAAAATCACCCCACCAAAGCGGTTCATATTTCGGCGCATATTCTCTGGATACACCACCAGGCCCGCCATAATGCCATTGAGCCGGTGCAGCATATAGTGGGTTAAAATGCAGGCGTCCGGCAAAATCACGCGCTCCACCGAGCTGTGGCTAATGTCTCGTTCGTGCCACAGAGCAATGTTCTCCAGGGCGGGTAGGGCATAACTACGCACCAGGCGGGCCAACCCGGTCAGGTTTTCGCTGCCCACCGGGTTGCGCTTGTGCGGCATGGCGGAAGACCCCTTTTGACCCACGGTAAAGGGCTCTTCTGCCTCCAACACATCCGTGCGTTGCAGGTGGCGAATTTCCACTGCAAATTGCTCCACACTGCTGGCCAGGCTGGCCAAGACCAGCAAAAACTGGGCATGGATATCTCGGGCAATGACTTGCGTGGTGGTTTTGGCGGGTTTCAGGTTCAGCTTTTGGCACATGGCGGCTTCCACAGCGGGCGGTAAATGGGCATAGGTACCCATGGCGCCACTGAGCTGGCCCACCCGGTTTTCTTCCAAGGCATCCACCAGGCGCTCCCGCTGACGATCCAGCGCATCCACCCACCCCAACAACTTCAGGCCAAAGGTAATAGGCTCTCCATGAATCCCGTGGCTGCGGCCAACCATAACCGTATTGCGATGTTCTTGCGCACGGGCAAAAACCGTAGCTCGCAAGGTATCCAGGGCCGCCAACAGTAGTTCACCCGATTGCTGAATTTGCAGGGCCAGCGCCGTGTCAATCAAATCCGAACTGGTCATACCCAGGTGGACAAAGCGGGATTCTTCCCCCACCAATTCCGCCACAGAGGTCAAAAACGCAATCACATCGTGCTTCACTTCCAGCTCAATGGCATCAATCCGAGCCACGTCAAACGCGGCTTTTTGCCGAACCCGGCTGGCAACGCCCGGCTGGGCATCGGCGGGTAAAACCCCGAGTTGCTCCTGCACCTCTAGCACGGCCAGTTCCACCGCCAGCCAGGTGTTAAACTTTGCGTCCTGGCTCCAAATGGCCTGCATTTCCGGTCGGGTGTAGCGTTCAATCATCGAAAAAAAGCCTCGTGTCTGTCTCGTGTCTGTGGGGGCGCTTGTTAGAAATTAGGAGCACGGCCTTGCTGGATGCATTTGCGGGTAAACTCCAGCATGTGCGGGATTATTTTCCGCCACGCACAGGGCATAATCAAGAACAGGGCATCATCAAGAGAGGCAAGCCCTGGTAACCCAACGGAGAACCTGAGCCCATGCGTCTGTCTTTTGTATTAAAGCCTACCCGCTGTTGCGTCTCCGTATTTCTGTTGGGCGCGGGCCTATTGGCTCTATTTGCCACCGTTGGCTATGCCGCAACGCCCCACGATACCGCGGCCCGGTCGTCTCATACAACGTTTTTGGAGCAACCTTCCCTGGAGCCCATGACCTTGCGTGGCAGCAGTGCCGCGCCCGCCTCATCGCACAGCCGGGTTACGGAGATTCAAAGTGGTCAATTTCAACCCTCTGGCGAAGCTGCTGGCAGTATGACCGGTATTGAACAGCTCCAACAGCCAGGAGGCGGAAACAACTCGGCTTCCGCCGCACCTGCCGCGCTGATTAGTTACCGGCCGCCCGCCGGTTTGGTGATCTTTCCGGTGTTTCGCCACAAGCACGATAAAGCCTTTGGCGACAGCGCCCTGTTGTTTGCCACGGAATTGGCCAGCAGACTGCAACAACACCTCACGGGCACTAAAATTCTCAACCCCGGCAACACGCTGGAAGAACTTCGCGTACGGGGTTTGGAACCGCTGTTTAACCGCATGATGGACAGCTACGTTACCGCAGGGCAGCCCAACCCACGCCTGCTGAAAATGCTGCTGTCTGAACTGTCTGCCGATGGCACCCCGGTGGAGCGGGTTTTGTTTGTGGATGCCGATGTGGACTTCAGCACCCCGGTCGAAGGCGGTGGATGGCGCGAACGCTTCCAGATTTTAACCAGCGACGCCCTGCCTAAAAGCAGCACCTACCACCTAGAAAGCCGTATTGTGGGTTTTAACAGCGCGGACCCGGCACTGCCTAAAATATGGGATGAACGCCAACGCCAGGCCTTTAAAGCCGATCGCATCATCAACCCCACGCCATCGGTCTTTCAAGACAGCGACAGTGCCCGCGTGATTAGCGATGCCGCCTACAACCTGAGCCGACAAATGGCCTTTAAGGCGCCGCAATCCGTTTATTTAGAAGTAACCACCCACACCGGGATTACCGGACAGCTTTATGGCGGACAAGCTGCCAGCGGCACCATTCCCGTCAGCCATTCTTCCACCAATACCACCACAACCATTACAGAACCGGCCAGCCTGGATGGGACCTCCTCCTCCGCCTTGGGCACCCACACCCCGGCCGTCTATTACCCGCCCCCTTTGCGAGACAGCCGCCCTTGGAAAGATCGGATGCTGCATCCCGATCGACGCTAAACGCCAGATAATCTTCCACATCGCCTAATCGCAGCATCGCCCAATCGCCACATCGCGGAATGGACGCTCTTCATCCATTCCGCACGTTGAGGCTATTGAATCATCTCGAAAGACTGCTGCGCGATAAGCCGCTCCACCTGATATCCTGGCGAGCAAATCCTTTGCTTAGCTCAGCTTACCTTAGGCCGTACTTTGCCTTGCCTTCGCGCCTTACAAACCGCCGTCGTCTCCGCCAGAGGTCTGGTGTCAACATCAGTCTAAAATGGCGCTGGCGGTCATCGAACCATTTTCCATGGTTTCCAGGCTCCGAATGTAGTTTCTCAGCGCCTCGCGAATCAGTTCGCTGCGAGTGCGGTGCTCTTCATCGGCAATCTGGTCTATTTCATCCAGAAAGGTATCTGGCAATGAGATGAGCACCCGTGCACTTTTTTGCTTCGCCATAACGATCTCTCTCCTCTTTCCTCCTCACGAACCATAGTGGACATTCGTTCGGACTTTCCAATCAAACTCACTTCCTACTTTGTCCAACCGATCGCCGGACCGGACTGAAACCCCGGTTCTCTGCCTCGCGATCTCGCCTCCAAACGATAAACCCGAAAGTCATGCAACGGAACAGAAACCCCTGTACCGGGGAAATTGGCATTTAGTCCAGCAACAACGATTCGAGCAGTTCTGCGTTTTGCGTATAACGAACGTTGTTGAGACTGCGGGCGCGACGACGACGAATGTAAACCCGAAGCGCCTGACGAATAAACTCACTGCGGCTGCGCTGATCTTTGTCAGCCATGGCGTCCACCTTCTCCAGAAAATCCTCTTGCATAGAAATTAGAACCTTGGCCATTGGAATGGTCTCCTCCTCACGATAATCAAGTCATTTTTTTCTGTGTTTCTCTTTTGTTCTTCTAGCACCGACTGTGTTTATTTCCCCAAGTGTTACAGCCTACCCACTTTTTGTTTGCCAGAAACCTTTCGCCTATCTGTATGTCATCTGTATAATCAATAAAAAACAAAAATGATTAAGAAATTGCTAAACGATATCCTTTGTTGTTACAGGGGATTTACACAAGCCATTAAACGGCCTGTCCCTCATTCCCAAGCCTTGATTCCCAGACCTTTGTTCCCGGGTCTTGATTCACAAGTGCCGCTTGCAGACAATAAACACCATGATGTCTAGCCGTCAAACGCTCTCCGACGAAAGCACCCATCCAGCACACCCCCTTCCCGCCACCAGCCAGGGGTTGGCTAGTCGTCGCGTGGCGTTTTGCACGCTGGGCTGCAAGGCCAATCAGTTAGAATCTTCCGCTATGGCCCAATCATTTTCGGCGCTGGGCTGGCAGGTCGTCTCCGAGAACGAGTCGGCTCATTTGTACGTGTTTAATACCTGTACCGTTACGGAACGGGCCGATGCAGAGGCGCGGCGGCTCATCCGTAAATTTCGTCGTCAAAACCCCAGCGCACACATTGCCGTAACCGGCTGTTATGCGCAAATAGCCCCCGAGGTGATTGCGGGGATTGACGGGGTGGATTTTATTATTGGCAACACCCACAAGGAACAACTGCCCGAACTGTTGCAGCAACACATGGTATCGCTGGCAGAGGGCGTTGCCGCCAACCAGAAACGAGTACCCGTACAACTGGTGGAAGCCTTTGACTTTGGCAAAAGTCGCGAACGGGCGGAAACAAACCCTATGCTGGCAGTGGGCGCAGCGGCAGGCATCGATCGCGCACGGGCCAGTCTCAAAATTCAGGATGGTTGTGATTACAAATGCACTTACTGCATTATTTGGCAGGCACGGGGCCCTAGCCGAAGCGTTGCCAAGACAACGGTTTTAAACGAAATTCGGCGCCTGGTGGCCGAAGGCTTTACGGAAGTGGTGCTAACGGGCATTAACATTGGCCAGTATCAGGACGGTCCTTGCGATCTCAACCAGTTGCTGCAAGCCATTGCACAACTGCCCGGCACATTCCGCGTGCGGCTAACCTCGCTGGATCCGCTTGAAGTGACCGAGCCGCTCATTGAAACCATTGCCACTTCCGGCGGGCGCATTGCCCCGCACATTCACCTGTCCACCCAAAGCGCCGATGACGCCGTACTCAAGCGCATGGCCCGGCGCCACCACCAGGATCATCTGATTGCGGTTTGCCAACAACTGGCCGCCTGCGTTCCGCACGTGACCCTGGCCGCCGATGTCATTGTTGGGTTTCCGGGTGAAACCCACACCGCCTTTGAAACCACCTACCAGGTACTTGAGCGCCTACCTATGCACCTGCTACACGTGTTTCGCTACTCTCCCCGGCCGGGAACTCCGGCCGCCACTATGGATGGGGCCGTCCCGGATCGCATTCGCAAAGAGCGGGCCGAACGATTGATTGCCCTGGGAGAGCAAAAAGCCCGTTACCACCGCCAGCAAATGATTGGCACCATTCGCCCCACGATGATTGAAAGCCAGACTGAGCAGGGCGATTGGCTTGGCATCAGCGACAACTATTTACGTGTGCTGTTTCCGGCACAACCCACTGGCAACGCAGATGATATGGCCAAGGCATTCAAGCCCCAAGCGCTGGTTTCGGCCCACATTGTTGCGGTAGATGAAGCCCAGAACCTATTGGCCCAAAACCCATTGATAGGACAGCCCATCTGATCGTTTGTGGTTGCGGTATGCTGTAAGCTTGTTACCGGATGCCTCCCCCGGGGTTCTCTCGTTGGCCTCAACGCCAGTTTGTTAGTTTAAAATGCCAGTTAGTTTAAATGCCAGTTAGTTTAAATGAAAGTGCCTTGCTCATGTCGGCTGATACACACGCGCCCACGCCACCGTTCTATCTCACCACGGCCATTGATTACGTAAACGCAGCCCCCCACCTGGGCCACGCCTACGAAAAAGTGGCCGCAGATGTGGTGGCCCGGTTCCATCGATTGTTGGGGCAACCCGTTTTTTTCCTCACAGGCACCGATGAACACGGCATTAAGGTAGAAAAAACCGCGCTTCAAAAAGGGCTTGCCCCCAAAGCGTATACCGATACAATGGCCCCGGCCTTCCAAACCACCTGGGATTTACTCGGCATTGTGCCGGATCGGTTTATTCGTACGACGGATGCAGACCATTACCAGGTGGTGGCCCACCTGTGGAACACCCTAAAGGCCAAGGGCGACATTTACAAGGCCGCCTACACGGGCAACTACTGTAGCGGCTGCGAAACGTTTTTAACAGAACGAGACCTCAATGAACGCGGCGAATGCCGAATTCATCTTAAAACGCCCGAGGCCGTGCAGGAAGAAAACTACTTTTTTAAACTCAGCGCCTACCGCGATGCCATCAGGACTCACATTGAGCAAAACCCAAACTTTATTTTGCCCGCCTTCCGGGCGCAAGAAGTGCTCCAACTACTGGATGAAATAGAGGACATCAGCGTATCGCGCTCGCGTCAGGCTGTAAGCTGGGGCATTCCCGTGCCGGATGATGACGACCAGGTGATTTACGTGTGGATTGACGCACTGAGCAACTACCTGACCGGCGTGGGCTACCAAACCAACGCGGCGCTGTACGAGCGCTTTTGGCCCGCCAACCTGCACATTATTGGCAAGGACATTCTGCGGTTCCATGCCATTTACTGGCCCGCCATGCTGCTGTCGGCAAACATTCCCTTGCCTAAAACCGTTTTTGCCCACGGCTTTATCAACCTCAACGATGCCAAGATTAGCAAGTCCATTGGCAACGTGGTGGCCCCGCAGGATGTTATGGCGCGTTTTTCGCTCACCACGCCGGATCCCATCCGCTATTACCTGATGAGCGTGACCACCTTTGGCCAGGACGGCAACTTTACCGAAGACGACTTCAAGGCCCGTATTAACGCGGACTTAGCCAACAACCTGGGGAACCTGGTAAACCGAAGCCTGAACATGACGGTGAAGTATTTCGAGGGAAAGGTTCCCACGCTACCAACCGCGCCTGAGCTGCTTTACCAAAATGACACAGCCTACCTACACCAGTTGACACAGGAGTTCGACGCACTTTCCGCAGAAGAAAAAAATCCGTGGAAGGACGGCTACCACTTTCCAACCGATCCCGGCGGGATGCCTTACCTCAACAGCGCACTTCGACAGCACCCGCACTATTTACCCAGCCGCCTCTGGGATCAGTTCGTTGATGACGTTCGGTTTAAGTACGCCTGCTACGACTTTGAGTTTGCCCTGTTTACCACTTTCACCCACCTGGTGAGCCCGGTCAACCTGTTTATCGATCAGATGGCCCCGTGGAGTCTGGCCAAAGCGGGAGACACGGATGCGCTGGCTCACGTGCTCTACAGCGTACTGGAGCGGATTCGTCAGTTGGCCATCCTGCTCTGCCCGGTGATTCCTTCGCTAAGCTGCAATATTTTATGCCAACTGGGCTATGCGGCAGAAAACCGGTCGGGCCAGCTTTGGATAAACGCGCAACCCGTCACCTGGAACCACCTGTATGCCCCCTTGCCCTACAGCCAAACGCTTCAACCAACCGGGCCACTGCTACCCCGGCTGGATAGTGAGCTTGCCGGAACTGCCAAAAAAGGGACCTGAAACGGACTTGGTTCACACGCTAGACAGAGAGAGCGGCTTAGAGCCTTCCCTGCCTGGTGGCGTCAACACACTTCCATTTTGTGCAGGATGCAGCCACTTGCTTGCTGTGTCGATACGCCATTACCGCGTGCGTTGCGGCCGACTTCCAGAACGCCTCGCTGGTGTTGCTTGCACAGGCGGATAACCTGCGCATGATGAAAGTAAATGGAAGTTCGTCGGCCTACGCCGCATTCCAATGAGTATACACCTTTTTGAGGACTAAACGGTTGTTGATCAAACGCTGGCCTGGCCCTTTATTGAAAAAACTGCTGAGCGGAACGCTACTGGTTGTGTGGTGGCTATCCGCAACCGGAGGCTTTGCCCTGGCCAAGGACGAAAAACCCTCCCCGGCGGTGATCACCCAGGAAACCGCCAGCCCGTTTCAGCTGATTACGCTACGGGCCGGTACGCCCTTGATGACCATTAACCGAACCCCGATCCATACACGTATTAACCGCGTGGGAGACCCCGTGGAAGCCGCTTTAACACAGCCGATTTACATTGGCACCACCGCCATTTTAGACCGTAACGTTCGGCTGCGCGGCAATATTCACGTGTTAGAACTTCCCCTGCAGGGGCGAAACGCCGTGCTGGGCATTCAGCTAAACGAATTAATTTTACCCAGTGGCGAGCGCTTGCCCATAGCGGCGCATATTAAAACCGAGCAAGAAGAACACCTGTGGGGGGGCGAGTTAACCGAAGGGACGGTGCCCAAAGTGGTTACCCACCGCGTGTGGGGCATTGGCGAATACAACAAGGTGGTGATGGGTGGCCCCCGGCAAATGGGCAAACACCTGGTGGCCCTGGTTGGCGAACACTGGACCGTGATTTTAGATCAGCCCGTCACCCTGGCACTACCCCAGCCAGACAAAATGCCCTGATAGCAACACTCGGTCTATTGACGGCCTTTGCACAAAAGAACACGCGCTGGTTTTAATCCATAAAAGTAAGCAAGACAGAAGAAGAAACTATCAGAGAAGCGAGATAAAACACGATTTCCCCAGTCCACCCACTTGAGCGAGGAGCGTTATTGCCATGCCAACAGAAGTAAACACCATTCGGGCATTTTTAGCCCAAGGAACCCTCAAGCCCAGCGACGGACAGATTACCCATTTTGGACGCACCGAAAATCCGCCCCCCGGAGAAAGCATTGAAAGTTTTGCCCAAAGAAAAGCCGGAGAAACTGCCGATCGAATCCTGGCGGTTGGAGACAACCCCGAGTATGGCGGCAATGGTAACCAAGTATTGGATCAGCACGAGGCGCCTGGCCTGTTTACGGCGCTGCAAGAACGCCATGAAGCACTTGAAGATTCCGAAGCGCAAGTGCTGTTTTCTCAACACCTGGACGGGCAAATTACGCAAGAGGAACTGACCGACGTGGTGGGTTTGGCCTCTTCGTACTTTACAGAAGACTCTTTTGACAACGAGGGCGTACTATTACCGGATGACAAAAGAGCAATGCTGTTTAACTGGCGTATGAGCGGCGAGGCGACCCTGGAAGCTCCCGATGGGGTATGGCAACTGGCCGCCGAAGGCGTACTATAAACCAGGCCCATGCGTATGTTGGGCTGAGAAAATACAACTAACCCAGGGTAACGGCTTTAAATCGAGCCGTTACCCGTGGTAGTACCTTGGCCAGTGCCTGACGCTTTGAGCTTGGAGGACTTTAAAGTTTTTACAAAAAGGCACCGACTACATGTATTATAAGAGAACTGTTAAAAAAACACGGCGAGCGAGAAAGATCACATAACCTAATGAGACATCAAGGCTTTTCAACCGTTGAGCTACTGATTGTGGTAGGCATTATTGGCTTAGTGGCCGCTTTTGTCGTACCCAAAGTGCTCGGTGGGAGTGATAGTAGCCGCCACAAAGCGGTTTTAAAAAGCACTATTTTAGCTATCGATAGTATTGTGGAACAAGCCATGTTAGAGGGTGCATTGCCTACTGACTCCGGTAGTGTATCGGTAATGCAGCAATTATTTCGTAACAAACTGAACGCAGTTAAAGTTTGCATTTGGGCAGCCGGCACCAATGGATGCTGGGATGCCACGAACCAAGGCGCCACGAACGGAGCGGGCGGATTTGTACTTGCCAATGGGGTTAACGCCTCCCGCATTATGCGCTATTCCTTTAGCGGCAATGTATATTCAGAGATTTTAATTGATAGCAACGGCGCAACTGGCCCCAATCAGGAAGGAATCGACCAAATTTTTGGCTATATTTGCTACACACCAAGTGGATGCCCAGGCATTCAAAGCGATGCAGGGAAATTTACAGCAAGATATGCACCCAACGAAGCGTACTATGAAGCCTTATTTTCGAATTAGGGTCTTAAAGTGTTGCCTGCAATGAAATGAATATTTCCATACAGCGTTCTTAAAACCCCTAAGCCCCCCAGCGCATCAGTACGAACATGACCACGACGCTGTAAATGCCTATGGCCGAACCCCGCACCGCGCCTTCTGGCAAAAAGGTGTACAACGCCATGCCGGTAAAAAAGGCCAGGGTTAAAATGCCCATCATTTTTACCTGAGAATTCATCAGCGGGTACGATTTGGTAGCAGGCGCCGGGGCGCTGGAATCGAGATTTGCAGGCGGAGCCCCCAAGGCATCAGAGGTGGATTCAGTAGCAGAGTTAGCAGACATAAAGGCAGATACTCCTAACGAGTGGGTTGGCTTGCATGTGTAAATTAGATGTCAATTAGACAGCCACGGTCTAGTGGAAGCCCACGGTTTGCTCGGAGCCCAGGATTTTTTCTCGCAATTTGAGCAACGTTTTTCCGTAAACGCGTTCCATTTCCGGGCGCAGGCTGCTTTCAACATCCAACAAAAACATGTCGTGGACAATCAACATTTTAATGACCATAATCAGCCCCGCGTTTCGGGTGTACACGCCGGTTGGCATGGCGTTATTAAGGGTCACCAAAGCCACGTGGCCTTCCTCGTCGTCCACGGCCATAATCATCCAACGCCCGCCCAGGGTTTGCTCAATCCGATCGCCCATACCGTGTTGAAACACATCGGCAAAATCGAGCTGAAGCTCTTTATAGCCCACCACCCGAACCATCACTCCGCGATCAGAGGCATCTTTGAGCGCCTCGTACAGTTTGTGGGCATCATCCTGCCAAAGTTCTATGTAAACCGACTTTTTAGCCCGGTAAATCAGCTCGCGCGCGTTTTTAAAAATAGCCTCCTCACCACGCAAATTGACAATGGGATCAATGGTCTCGTTGGAGAGGTTGGGCAAGGTGTCTCTTAAAAACGTAACGGACTCTTTAAACGAATTTTCCCAGCGATCCAAAAGCTCGTTGGGATTAATGGGCATATATTTGGTGGGTTTTCCACCAATGGAAATAACCGACTGGTTGGCCTCAAGCGCTTTTAGGGTATCGTAGGCTCTGGCCTGCGGCACGCCAGACTCTTTGCTAATCTCGTAGCCAGTGGCGGGATGCTGACGAAGGAGCGCCAGATAAACCTTGGCTTCGTAGGTGTTAAAACCTAAATTCTTCAGGCGATCAATGATACTATCCATTCACCGGTCCTATTTACAGCGGCTAACACGCGCAACTGAGAATCAAAAGCTTTTTGGTAAACCCGCCGCCCGCAATGAGGTCGTATTTTCTTGGCAAGCAGCAGCGCTTCGTGTGGGCGGGGTCTGTTCGTGGTGGCAACCTCAATGCTAGTGGTCTAGCGGCGTAGGGTTGGCGCAGTACACGGACGTATCCAGCAGCATCCAGAGCCAACAGCATCCAGAGGTGGGGCTCATCTAAACAAGCGGGCACCCTGACAGGTGCACCGCCGAAGAGCATATCATACCTGTAAAACCCGAGACTGTATAGGCAAGCAGCAATCCCAAGCCACCCGAGGCTGGTCGGAATGAAACCAGTGCGCTGGTTACCAGGGCGTTACATTAGGGCGTGGTGATGATAGCAGCGTTACAAGGCGTGAGCAGCGCAGAGACAACCGTTTAGACAGAACTAAATGACTGAGCGAGCAGCGCAACAACGGCGAAAATGCCCGTGAAGACGCTGAATGCCCACACGAGCTAGTAACAATGTAAAGCACTCCGGCCAGCATCTGGACAAAGTGGTTGAACCTACCCTTGGATGTGCTACTGTACTGAGGAAAGATTGGTGTGCTGTCTTCAGGCAACGGCTTGTTCGGTTCGTTCCTCCGTCGCCTGCCCGTTTCTCTATGTGGCGTTGAAGCACCTGTTTTCTGAAGTGTTTTACCAGTCCTTTGCGATGGTAAACACTGTTCACTGACTTATTAACTGCATTAATTGAGTGGAGATGCCAGAATCATGCAGCTCATCCTAAACCGAGATTACGACGCCCTGGGCGAGCAGGGAGACGTGGTAAACGTTTCTGACGGTTACGCCAGAAATTACCTGTTGCCCCAAAACATTGCCATTAAAGCCACCCCTGGCGCGCTCAAAGATTTGGAGTCTCGTCGTGAGCAGCTCCGGCAAAAGGCCGAGAAAAAACACCAGGAATCACTGACTCGGGCAGAGACCCTTCAGGCTTTGGGCGAGCTGGTGATTGAAGCCAACGCGGGTGAGGCAGGCAAGCTCTTTGGCAGCATTACCACCAAAGAACTCTCTCAGTTACTGCTGGAAAAAACCGGCCTGGAAATTGAGCGCCGCAACCTATCGCTCAGCCAGCCCATTAACCGCCTGGGCGAGTATACGCTTTACATTAAAATTTCGGCCAAAGTTTCCGCAGAGCTTCCGTTATTGGTCATTGCGCTGCAAACCGAATCTACCCGCCAGGCCGCAGCAAGCCGCCAGGCTAAATCCGGTGTTTCCGCTTATGCTGCGGATGATGAAGCCCACGACAGAGAAGTGGCCGCCTTATCTTCCCCTGATGCCTCTTACGATGAGGATGCAGCGGACGAGGAAGAAGCCTTTGATCTGGCAGAAGCCATTGCGAATGATGACAGCGACTGGCTGGCAGAAGAATCCTAAGGCGCCAGGACATCCCCATCTACACTGCCGTGTGGCACAATCTATCAAAAAGCAATCAAAAAGCAATGGGCTTCCCTATACCTGCTATTGAGGTTTCCGGTTGTTTCGGTTTAGGTTGTGTTGCCCAGATTATGTTGGCCTAGCTAACAACTAAACCCCTACAAGGCCCACGTTTTGGTATTGCTCGCGAAGCGTCTGGCCCACGCGTCTGGCAAGCTGAAAGCCTGGGGTTTGCACCAATGGATGGTCTGCGGAAGCCAGGGGCAGCATGCCGTACTTGGAAATTACACGGTGGATGAGCGGCAACTTGTCTACAGATGGGTCAAAAAATAACCGGTCGTACAGCGCAACGCCATCCGTAATTAAACGAGACTGGGACGCCGCAAACTGGTAGGCCGGGCTTGTTTGAGAGAAGTACCGATGCGCCAGTACATTTAGGGCAAGACAGTTAACTTCCTCCTGCACCGAGGCGCTACCATCTCCCAAACGCGCCACGTGTCCCGCCTCGTGATAGATGGCCGCAGCAATGCCGTAAAGGGTCGCCGGAGAAGTATCTCCCTGGTAACGTTGGTTAATGACAATTCGGTTTTCCGTCGCTCGCCATTCGGCATGGGCGGTGGTATCTCCCAAATCGCCAAAAACCACACTGGCTCCCCGCTGCTGAATGGCTTGCAGGGCTTCTGCGCCCGATGTGTAAAGCAGATCCACGCCCAGCCAGCGCAGGTAGGCAATATCTTCTGGCCGATGCGTTACTTGCGAAAGCAGGCCAAGCGCTGTTTGAATACTGGGCGAGGCAAACGCTACCGGCGATACCCCTTGCGTGGCGCGATTTGCAGACAAGGGCCCGGCGGTGCTAAAGCCCGGTTGTATGGGCGCCATCCAGCTAGACATACCGACTCCAATCCTTATATCCGTGGCCACAGCCACAGTTCACAGGCCAAACCCCCACTTTATGCGGTGGAGCAACAAAAGCTATAAACCGCAACGGGTCTATTTGATGCGACCGTTTGTTTTACATAAGATATTTTTAATTGCATTTTGGAATGCTTGGCGCCATTGACGCGTTTAGAACACCAGTCCAGTTTGTTTTTCGGGGAGATGTTTTTGGGATGAGCGCACCCACCACCGTTCAAATCAGCCTGTGTCGGCACCCGCTCGTAGCGCACGATCTCCATACCATTCGGGATCAAAACACCCCCAGCGAGGCTTTCAGACAGGCCATGAGCCGGGTTGCAACGCTAGTGTTCCATCAGGCAACCGCTCGCTTACCCCTGGCCAGTGCCCGTGTCACCACCCCCTTAAGCGAGACGGATAGCCACATTTTAGACCCCCAACAGCCCATTGTGTTGATCCCCATTCTTCGGGCCGGGCTTATTCTCTCTGAAATTGCGCTGCAATGGCTGCCAATGGCCCACGTGCACCACCTTGGCCTTTACCGCAACGAGGAAACGCTGCAACCGGTGGTGTATTACAACAAGCTGAATACCGACCCTGCACGAATGGGCAACGGGCTGTTCTTTGTGCTGGACCCGATGCTGGCAACCGGCGGATCGGCAGACGCGGCCCTGGCGCTTTTAAAAAGCCACGGAGTGGCTGAAGAGCGCATTAGCCTGGTGTGTCTCATTGCCGCACCCGAAGGGGTGGCCCACATTAACCAACAACACCCCGGCGTGCAAATTTACGCCGCCGCGCTGGACGATCACCTGAACGAGCGCGGCTATATAGTGCCTGGCTTGGGCGATGCCGGGGATCGGACCTTTGGCACTTAAGGCATTCTTTAAACCGAGACCACTTAAACCCCACAGAGCTTAAAACAACAACTGGCATCGCTTTCGTAAAAGGGCAACATGAAGGGTAGGAAGTGCAGCCTGACGTTCATTCTGCCGTCAGACTGCTGTTCTCCCAACCAAAAGGGCCGCCTACTGCATTGGCTACCAGGCAGCCGCTACGCTGGGCGTTTGCAGCACAAATGCGTTGCTGCCTCGGGTCATTACTGGTGCAAAGGCCTGGTTAGCCCTCGGCGTTGCGCTTTCTGAAGCACGTGCAAGCGCCTGGAAGGCAGTGGCCGGTAGCGATGGATTCCAACGGACTGCTGCACCAAAAGGGTTTGTCAGCGCGTTGCCAGGGAGGTAAGCATTGGTGGGTATTCCTGGGTTAGCAATTGGGGAAGATGCGCTTGCATTTGTGGATTGCCGAGTGGGCTCTGCCAGGGAGGCAAACAGACGGCTGGTTAGGTATAAGCCCGCTGTGCAAACACTGGTGTAAAACGCCTCGAACACCCCGATTTTGCAGAGCCCAGGCAGATAGAGACGGGGAAATGTCCGTTGAAGCTGGGGCACTTTGGCTTCCAGCCATTGGCCCATTTTAAAGCCAGGAATACTAAAGAGGCGCTCGTTCAAAGAGGTTTTGCCTCCCCACTTTTGGTGCAGCGCTACCGCCGTGGGCACCACCACCATGGAGGTGGCGGCCCGCCCACCCAACACGCTGGCCCAGGTTTGCTTGGGCTCTCGATCGTACACGGAGGGATCCGCCGGTGTTGTGCCCATCTGTCGGTCCAGCCATCGGGAGATAGGACCTCGACGATCCTCGAACATCTTGACCACGGGGGCCATCAAGCAGCCATCTAAAAACGAGAACGTGATCATCACGGCCATTTCCGCGCCGCCTTTGCCCAGGCTTTTTTCTAGCAAACCACGGCAAAAGTCGCCCCGCTGGCGAAGCCAGTTGCCAGGCTTTCCATGGGTAGTTTGGTAGGTAGCAAACACCGAAATGGCAAATACGGCCGCGTTGGTCAAAATCGGATACAACAGAGTATCAAACAGCCACATTCCGCTGGTGCGCTTTGGCTTAGCCCCGTACGCATCCGTTGTGTGTGGCAACGGTTGCGCCTGTACATTGTCGGCAGATTGTCGCGATTTGGCAGACCAGGCCAGTGCGTTGGCCAGCACCACTGCCTGAGCGGCGGTATAAATAGGGCTTGCAGGTGGAGAGAGCGAGTAGGCAGAAGCAGACATGGGGGAGACAGGAACCTCTATCAGTACGTGGGGTTGGTGTGGGAAGCAGAACGAGAGGGGAACGGAGAGTATGGCTAACAAAAAAGCGACCTGTTACCGAGAGTGGTACAGGCCGCTTTTTGGGAAAAACTGGTTGGTGTGCGAGGGACTTATGTGTGGGTCCTTGTGGACCTTGCCCTGTTTTCCATTACCCAATGTGGCCTGTGTAAACAACAACACATGCCTTGCATCATCATCGCGATAGTGGTTACGACAAGAGCCATTGGAGAAGGGACACCTTTACTTTTATAAACTGTGCATGAATGTTGAACTGAAAGTAGTCGTTTGTCAAGGGGTTACTGTTAGACATTGACACATTCACGAGTTTCAAAAGAGCTATAGGGAACATAAAACGAGTCGCTTTCCTTCAAGCCCCCAATAAACTCCTCAAGTACTTTCTTGTATGAATATCTGTGCTCACCAGGCTGCAAAATGCCTGACAACAGTAACGCATTTAAGAACTCAAGGTAAAGGTGTAAGTGATCAGACAACACATCTTTCGTTTTGTTGACGTCAGCTTCCTCTTTATATGGGTAATAGGCTGAGCCACTGATGCTGTTATGTACATAAGAGCATTTTTCTTTATAAAACTTGTGGAAATTTAAAGTAGCCTGACACTGAACTCTACTAGCAGGAAAGTCTGCATGTTTAAAAATTTTGGAAAGCTCGGTCGATGCGTACGGCTGAGCATAGTCAAACAGGTCCTTAATTTTTGGCCACATATTCACCCGTTCTACTTTTGGAAAAGCCTGGTCAATACGGTTGAGTAAAGTCTTTAAATCAGTAGGCTTTAATGTCTGTTTGTATTTTTTAAAACAGAGTTCTAATTTTTCAAGGTCTTCTTGAAAGCTTGTTTGTGTTTGTTTTTCAGGCGCTTTAATCCAAAACAACAATGGGCTCATTTTAGGTTTTGCAATACCGTAATTGCCCAGCTGCTCGTATAGCCACTCAGGATCAAGCGTCTGGATCATCTCCACAATACATTGTTCCAAACGAACCATTCCTTCTAAAGGCATTTCATCAGCTTGGTTCTTGCCTAATAAATCTATGGCCAAGTTCAATTGAGACCTGAAAATTTCCTGTACCGAAAAAAAGATATATTTCTTTCCAAACTCTTCTCTGGATATCTCTTGTCTATCTGTGCTTTCATTTTCCAGCCATACAAGATAAACAAGTTTCAAAATGACCTCGTACAATGATCTTTGCAGCATCGCTAAACTGCGCGCATAATGGGTATTTGACATTGATTGATAGAATAAAATGTTAGCACTTCTTAAAATTTCAAATCCCTGTTGTGCAAGATCATTTTTACAGAATAACAGCAACACACCAATATCTATCTTGCCTAATGCATCAAGTAAAGGTCTGGTCTGTGTGCAATAGGCTTTGATATCCGCATCGACTCGTTCTATGGCTAAAAATATTATATTAGCAGCAAAAAAGTCTATATGTTTACCTGCTTGCTCTAACAGTAAGTAATCACTTTTCATGGCACTAAAGCCCTTCTTATCCAAAAAGCAAACTCAAACGTCTATGTTCATACCGTATTTAAAAACACGAGTACCCTTTTCTGATAAAACGCGTATTATTGAACAATGACACTAAAATCCTCAAAGAGAATCCCCTCTATTCTCAACCTGATTTTTTCGTTTGCGCAGTTTGTGGCGCCGTCGTTTTCTGTCCTTACCGGGCTGGGGCAATCCATTAGCGAGGTCTCCGCCAGCACCATTCCCACCTACGAAGTGCCCGCCGGTTATGCGTTTAGCATT
>JANRKP010000013.1:0-33331 GCA_033763415.1 Candidatus Melainabacteria bacterium
ATTTTTCCGCCGCCATAGAAACGGCCGCCGCCAGTGGGGCCACCAACCTGTATCTGGCCCAGTTGGATGCCGTGATTAAAACCCTGGAAGCCCAACCCACGGCATCCACCGAAACGATTGCAAACCTGAAGGCCCTCTCCACTCAGGGTCATCAAATTGCCGGTATACAGAAACTGCTGGAAGAACAAGCCAAAGCCAACCCGGATACTTTTAAAGATCAACAGTTTGAATGGAACGGTAAGACTTATACCTTGGGCCAAATGGCACGATTGGTGGGTGGCGGTGCATCTCCAGAAGAAGTCGCCCTACAGCCGTTTAATCCTCCACAGCACATCGCAATGGAGCGCACTGAGGTTTTGAAGTTTATTAACCTTTACAAACAGATTGAAAACAGTAACCAGCTACAACCCGAGGTTCAGCAAGCCGTTAAAAAATTGGCTGGAAATATTATCTTTTCTGGCGAGTTAACGGAAGATATTATTGGTTATCACACATCTAGAGGAAGAATTGAGGCTGACAAAATCAGAGAAGCTATGCTTTCACGTGTAACAGAAGTAAACGCCAACGGCATCTGCACCATTGGGCAAGGCAAAAGAAACGGCCAAAGTTGCCAATAAAAGCCACCTCCCAGCCCAAAAGTACCCATACACCAAACCCACGCCGATGTTTGTTACCAGCGTGGGCCTTGTGCTTTATACAGATAGTGGTTGAAATGATGGGCTAGGGGTTGGTGGCATTGGCCGGGTAATCCTGGCCAATCAATTCACCTTCGTGGCCCCAGCCAAAATCCGTATCGCCCGTGGTGGCAAACGGTGGCCATTCGGTTCGGAGGTAGGTCTCTATTTCCTGACGGAAGGCCGTTGCGTTGGGATCGCTACCCAGGGCGGTCAGCTCTGCCGAGTGAGGGTTGACCAACTCACCCGTGGCAGTCGAAACATCCTGGCCCAGCATAAAGGCTCGCAAACCGGTCGATCGGCCCACTTCCACAGAATCTAGCAGATCGTCTGGATTATCCACCGTGTTGGTAAAGTAGCCTGCGTAACCGGCAACATTGGCGGCAATCGTGCGCTGCTCAGCGGTCATGGTATCGTACTGCCCCATAACGCCCGTGAGGAAGTTGCCCATCTGGCTGCTCAGCATATCCAGCTCTTGGCCCGCCAAACCAAAGGAAGCCTCATCGGCAGTAATGTCGCCGGTGGTAATGGCGTTGGCATAATCAAAGCCGGTTGCAAATTGGGTATGGCCAGGCTCTGTAATATCAATAAACTCAAAATCATCCACGCTCAACGAGTCGTAGTCTCCGTTCACGGAGCCACCCGCCGTGTCCTGCTGATGCCTGTCGCCAAAGTTGTACAAGTCTTGCAACACGACTCCGGCTTCACCATCACCCAGCAGTTCAATGTAGTCTTGGGCCCGATCGTCTGCGGCAATTTCAGCCATGTCGTCAAAATCGCCTAAATCAAAGTCTGGCGCCGCCGCGGTAAACCACTCCGGGTGATCTTCCAAGTCGGCTTCCAATTGAGCCCGTTTGGCGGGATCGTTTAAAAATGCGGACAAATCCTCCCATGCCAACGGTGCTTCCGAATCGAGTGGCAAGTCTTCTCCGTTTTCCAGGGCGGTCATCGTGCCCTCGTAATCATTGGCCAAATGCCACAACAGGCGGGCCGAACCAGATTCCACCAGACCATCGGGCTCACCATCCGCAGGATGAATGCCCGCATCTGGCTGCGTCGTTCCGTCTTCGGGCGGGCAATTGCACTGCCCTTGGTTAAGCAGCATCAGCAGAAGCGGCAATGGCAAATTGTTCAGCCCACCGGTCCCCTGAGAACCACCTGCCCCCTGGTTGAGCAACAAGGAGAGCAACAGTACCGTTTTTAAACCTTGAGAGAGTTGCCCTGTACCGTTACTTTGGCCAGCGCCACCCGCTTGCGATTGCAGCAAAGAGCCCATGAGCACCGCCAAAAGCGTTTGGGGCGTATTGTTGTAAATATGATTTACGGTATTGGGCGTTTGCCAGCCTGCCGGGCCAAATTCTTGGCCAAAGCCGCTGTTATTAAACATCGGGCCGGAGGACTGCCAGGATGAACCCACACCCGAGTGAGACGCCCAGGGAAAACCACTCTGATCGTCCTGGAATGAAGGATGCCAATCCAGCACGTTAACACCACCGGTCTGAAGCCAGTCCGGCTGCTCGGGTTCCCAACCGGGGGTACCGGTTAAAAACAGATTGTTTGGATTGTTATCGTGACGGGATTGAATGGGCCCACCACCCATCATGCGGCGACCTAACAAAAAACTGAGTAGCGGAAACTGATTCGACTGCTCCGTAAAAACCATCGGTTGCATACTCCCAACACATCGCACTGAACGGCCAGTCTCCTGCCGTGTACGATTTCTCTTTGCTCCTAACCTCAATCTTCCAGAAAAGCCCGATTCACACCCAACGCTACAACAGCCTGGTACGCCTCATACCTGGATGCGACTGAACTTCTCATATTCTCCTCTTATTTTTATAAAAACAAATAAAATCGGAAGATTGATCGTTCTTTTCAAAGAATTTTTAAAACGGTTACAAATAAGACAAAAAGCCGCACGCTGCCTAAGGCAGAATGCACACAGGCCCGTAACACCCGCAGGGTTGGCTTATTGCTGCTGCGTTTCCGCCCTGACAAGGTTCGCCATCCTTACGCCGTTTGGGCTCATGCGCCGTGCGGCTTATTATTGCCCTTTACTATACCCAAAGGCTTTGCCAGAAACAATGCAAACGAAACACGCGCTCGTCTCAGCACCCGACGGCTTCGGCCAAATCCGTTGGTCGGCCCGCCGGGTACAGGTTGGTAAAGCAGGCCGTACAAGGCTCGAATGGTTTGCTTAAGGCCGTCTTCATATCTTCTACGGTTAAGTAGGCCAAACTTTCCACGGAAAGCCACTGACGAATCTCTTCCAGCGACATCTGGTTGGCCAACAGTTCACTTTCCGTGGACATATCAATCCCATAGAAGCACGGATGCTTAACCGGCGCAGACGAAATCCGCAAATGGAGCTCCTTGACACCGGCTTCTCGAAGCATTTGCACCAACCGCTGGCTGGTATTCCCCCGCACAATGGAATCATCCACCACCACCACGCGCTTGCCTCTTAAAATATCGGCCAAGGGGTTGAGCTTTAGACGCAAGCCTTGCTCACGCAACTCTTGCGAGGGGTTAATAAACGTGCGGCCCACATAACGATTTTTAATCAGCCCTTCCACGTACGGAATACCCGAAGCCTGACTGTAGCCCACCGCCGCCGGGTTCCCGGAATCGGGCACGGGAATCACCACATCGGCCTCTACTGGTTGACGCTGAGCCAATAAGCGTCCCAAATTCAGCCGGTAATCGTACACGGTTTGCCCGTGCAAGCGGCTATCGGGCCGGGCAAAGTATACGTATTCAAAAATGCAAAACCGGTTGTGTCGCTCTCCTGGCAAAAAGGCGCTGTCTACCGTCCCATCTCGCCGAAACACGACCACTTCGCCCGGGGCAATATCTCGCTCAAACCGGGCACCCACAATATCCAAGGCGCTGGTTTCCGAGGCAACCACCCGCAAACCCGCCTCCGTTTGCCCCATGCACAACGGACGGATCCCATAACGATCCCGTGCGGCAATCAACCGATCGCCCACGGCCAATACCACGGAAAAAGCGCCTTCGCAGTGTTGGAGCACTTCAATCGTGGCTTCCAGTAGTTCGCAACGGCGTTGGTACATCACTTCGCTAATGCAACGCGCCATTAAATGACTATCGGTCTGGCCCCCAAAGTCTTCCTGCACCGGCACATGCGCTAAAAAACGCTGCTTAAGCTTTTCCAGATCAATTAAATTACCGTTGTGCGCCAGCACAATAGCCCCCCACGGAGAGCGCGCCACCACCGGCTGAGCGTTTTCCATGTTGCTATCACCCGTGGTGGAATAGCGGGTGTGACCAATACCCACCTGGCCCGCCATTTTAGAGAGAATCGTTTCGTTAAAAACCTGATTGACCAGCCCCATTGCCTTGTGCAACAGCAGTTGGTCGTTATCAAACACGGCAATGCCGCAACTTTCCTGCCCCCGATGCTGCAACGCATACAAGCCATAGTAAAGTAACGGCCCCAGGTCTCTCGTTTTAGCACTGAGGATGCCAAACACACCACATTTTTCAGTCAGTTCTTTTTCCACAGAGGCGTTCAAAGGGGCGTTCATGGGCTACCTATCATTCTGTCATTCTGTTTTAAATAAACACCAAGCCAGCCACTCACCAAGTAAGCAGGCCACCGCTGCTTTTAGAGAGAAAGTCCGTTGCGCCAGAGTGTTTCCAGCGCGGGTAAATCGATTGTTACCGTTTCCTGGTCCAACGCCAGCTTTAGGCCAGGCGCTGCCTCTACCCGACCCAACGAAAGGGCCAACATGCCACAAGGCAGGCCAGGAGGTGGCTGCACCGACTTCTGTAAGCGCTCCAAAACAGCCGCTTCGTTCTCTGGCGCACAACTGAGGATAAACGTCCCCTGGGTTTCACCAAATAGCAGCGTATCCAAACGCGTCACCCGGTACTGCTCTTTCAGGCGTTGCCGCAGTTGGGTCAGCTCCAGCACCAGCCCTTTGGGAGAAACCGTTCCCTCTGGACTGAAGCAGGCCTCCAGCAACGTGGGCAACAGTCCTCCGGTGGAAACATCCTGAGCGCTGTGCAATAAGCCCTCTCGAATAAGTGATAGCACGGTCTGCTGCGTAGTGCGCTCATCGTTTAAGTTGAGGGTGGGGGGCATGCCGTACATATCGCCCGTGTTGAGCCACTGATATTCGCTACCGCCTAAACTGGGGGCAAACCGGCCAAACAGAATCACCGCATCGCCCGCCTGCTGAAACTTCGCGGGCGTCACCTGAGACAAGTCCTCAATCAGGCCCACCATACCAATCACGGGCGAGGGCACAATGGCCTGATCCTCATTGGCGTTGTACAGGCTGACGTTGCCGCCCGTTACCGGTGTTTCAAAGGTTTCACAGGCATCCCGAAGGCCTTCCACCGTGTAGTATAGCTGGTAGTAAACATCCAACGCTTCCGGGTCGCCAAAATTCAGGTTATCCGTTACCGCCAGCGGCTGAGCACCCACAACCACCAGGTTACGACAGGCTTCCGCCACAGTAGCCATGGCCCCCACATAAGGTTCCAGGCCCACGTAACGGGGGTTTCCATCCAAGGTTACGGCCAAGGCTCTTTCGGTCAGGGTACCATCCGGGCGACGCAGACGAATGACTCCCGCCGTTGCATCTTCTGAAGATTGCAGGGTGCCGTTCCGAACGTGGCGATCGTACTGATTGTAAATCCGCTGGGGTTGGGCAATATTGGCGCTTCCCATTAACTGGCTAAGTGACTGGCTGAGATCTTGCAGCGATATATCCGTCAAACCGTCTTCTGCCAGCCGCTCTCGACGCGTCTTCATCGCCTCTGGCTCGGCAGGCTTGCCGTGCGGCGCGTATGCCGGGGCCATATCCGTCAGTAGTTTGGGCGGCAAGTCCACCACACGCTCGCCATAAAAATCAATCCAGGCGCGCTCTTCGGCAATCACCTCGCCAATAATAACGGCTGGCACCTGCCATTTTTTAAAAATATCCAACACGGGTTGTTCTTGGCCTTTGGCCAGCACCATCAGCATCCGCTCCTGCGATTCGGAGTTGAGATACTCAAACGGTTGCATGCCGGGCTCACGAGCGGGCACTTTGTCCAAATCCACCCGCATGCCCACACTGCCCTTGGCGGCCATTTCCGCAATGCTACAGGTCAGCCCTGCTGCGCCCATATCTTGCGCAGCCACCACGCAGCCACTGGCAAACGCCTCCAGGCAGGATTCCAGCAGCAGTTTCTCGGCAAACGGATCGCCCACCTGAACGGCGGGTCGATCGGCGGCCTTTTGTGCGTCATCAATGGCACGGCTGGCGAAAGAAGCGCCCCCCATGCCATCTCGTCCGGTTGGAGAGCCCACATACAGCACGGGGTTGCCCACACCCGCCGCCTTGGCCGACATAATGCCATCCGGCTGAAGAATGCCCACTGCCATTGCGTTAACTAGCGGATTGCCAGCATAGCTGGGATGAAAAAACACATCGCCGCCCACCGTGGGCACGCCCATACAATTGCCGTAATCGCCAATGCCTTTTACCGCGCCAGCCAGCCGGTAACGGTTCCCGGCAGAGGTTCGGCTGCCCGATTCCGCCTCAATAGGGCCAAAGCGCAGGGCGTTGAGCAAAGCCACAGGCCGGGCATTCATGGTAATAATATCGCGCAAAATGCCACCCACCCCGGTGGCTGCTCCCTGGTACGGCTCCACATAGGTCGGGTGGTTGTGGCTTTCCACCTTAAACGCCACCTGGAGCCCATCGCCCACATCCACCACGCCTGCGTTTTCTCCAGGCCCTTGCACTATGCGCGGCCCTTCGGTCGGCAGTTTTTTTAGCAAATGCCGCGAATGTTTATAGCAACAGTGCTCGCTCCACAGCGCGCTAAACATGGTTAGTTCGGTAAAGTTGGGCGCCCTGCCCAAGTGCGACAGAATTTTTTGATACTCCGACTCCCTCAGGTTTAGTGCCCGCAGAGTTTCAGCAAGCTGATCGTCGGGAACAGGTAACAGGCTGGGGGGCGAAAGAACAGTCATTGCAGAGGCACTCCGTGAGGCGGCGGGAACTTTAACTGAGCAGGAAATCATCATACGACAAACAGGAGAGGGCTTCACAGCGAATCCATTGGGAGGCGCCCACTGTGAAAACCAAAAGAAAAAGGCCGTGCCCGTGTTGCCACGAACCACAGCCATCACTGGGAAGAGGACCTCCCAGAGAGAAAAGAGAGAGAGAAAGAGGAAGAGAAAAACTAAGCGTCAACACCCAGTGGCCAGCAGATAGAACTAGCTCACCAGTTGGTTTTGGTTAATCACTGCAGAGCGCGGATTGTAGCTATAGTGCAAAGTGTTACTGGTATTGCTCACATCGTACTGGTTGCGCGTGTTGTAGGTCGGGTAGCTGTTGGCCATTACATCGTACTGGCGCTGGTTATTGTAGTTGTAATGAATGTCCGGGGGCCCAGCCTGTGTTAGGCCAATGAGGCCCAACACAAACTGCATCGCAACATTCGCCCATCCTAAACTATCGCTGGGCCCAATCCGAACATCGTTGTCATCGCCGGTAATACTTACAATACTGCCATTTCCGCTGGCAAAAGCGGGTCCGCCCCCACTAGAGCGGCTAAAATCAATCCCGCCACCGCCACCAAACGGAATCCCTGCAATGGGGGGTAAAAAACCACCCACGGGTGGGGCCATCACTGGCGGATATTGAGGCGGAATCATCGGAGCCTGAAACATCGGTGGCGGGAACACCGGTGGCTGAGCCATTGGTGGAAGCATGGCCATCAGGGGTGGTTGTGGGGCACCCATCCCCATACTGTTGCCCATTGCATTGTAGGATGGGCCGTAATTGTTATTAATTTGCTGATTGTATTGGTTAAATTGGTTAAACTGTGGGCTGTTATAAAAACCCATGGCCGGGCCCGACGGTTGGTAGCGGTTCCCCTGAAATAGTTGATTTTGATACAGCGCGCCATTGCGCCACTGGCCCGCGTTACCCCACCAGGCTTGGGTCGTCATAGGGCCCATGGCCGGTGGACGGTAGCCTGCCATGTTTACACCGCCGCCTCGTCCATAATTGTACGCGCCAGCCATAGCGTATGGCGAGCGGGCCATGCCGCCCATGCCCATTGTTGGCATTCCAAAGCCGCCCATACGGCCACCACCATAGCAGTTATTAAAGCCACCCATGCCAGGGCGCATCCCATAGCCATACATTCTTGTATATCTCCACTCAAGCCAAACGGGGGGTCATTCAGTTTTTTAGCGTTAGCGTCATTGTCTGGTTGTCTATTGGTCATTTCTATTTGTGTTTTGCCCGCTGTTTGCAAAAGGCCGTTTCAACGGGGATCCTTCGGTAATAAATACCCTTGGGGAAGCCTACCTCGGCAAACCATTGTGCATTTCGCTCAGTACACAATTTGCAAAAGAGACGCTCCACAGCAAGTACAACTGCTGTTCATTGGCTCGCCTCAGCGGCACGACCATGTTTTAGCCAACACTGGTTGCCAGAACCAGCTTGCCTTTCGCTTTCCATTCGCGTCCATTGAAAAAACGCTATTTACAAGAAAGCAATGGCATCGCTTCTCAACCAGTCATAAATTCTGTTGCTCGTGCTGACGAGCCAAAAGGTCTGTCTTCTATCCACTCACAGTTCAATACAGTGCTTTATAGCAAAACAACAACACGGGTTAAGGGGAAAAAAATGGTGCTCATACTCCTTACAGATGCATCAAAACAAACCCACCGCCGTCTTTTGATAGGAAAGCGCAAAGTTTCGCATTTTTTTTAGATTGTTTAGAGCCTGTCCCCCGTGAGTAAAAACGCGCTCCGGTTGCCAGCACAGGCCGTTTTCCGTTACCATGCAGGCAAAGCAATCCAGTGCTTGAGTGAGGCATACCAAAGCGTGTCAGCAAGCACCCGTCTACCGAAGCGTCACCCGCTTCTGTTACCAGGCAACAAGGCATTGAGGGGATCGAGTTCGTATGAGTCAGGCCGCTTCTTCCAGCACCACCGGTGTTGTCTTTTCCAGGCAAGGCAACACTCGTTTTTCCGGCTACGAAGATTTTTGCAGGCAGGTTACCTGGCAGGATACGGCACAACAACTACAACTGCCCCGCAGTAACGGCGTTAACAAGGCCACCCTCTGCATTGATGAACACCCCCCCGAAGTCATGCAGCGCCACGCCCTTCGCTGGCTGGCCACCGATGGCTCACGGGAAGATTACACCTTTGAGGATTTAAAACAACTGACCAACCGGTTTGCCAATGTGCTCACCCAGTTGGGCGTTCGCCCTGGAGACCGCGTATTTGTATACCTGGAACGCATTCCCGAGTTGTATGTTTGCCTGTTTGGTGCACTCAAGGTGCAGGCCGTGGTTGGGCCTTTATTTTCTGCCTTTGGCCCGGAAGCCATCCAGGACCGACTGGCCGATGCCGGAGCGGTGTTGGTGGTCACCAGCCCCACGCTCAAGCCCCGGCTGGATGCCATTGCCGATCAGTTGCCCGCGCTCCAGCACGTGGTGGTGGTCGATCGCTACCAAACCTGGCAACCGACCCACACGGAAAATAAACGCATTCAGGAACATGCCTACGAAACGCTGATGAACCAAGCTTCCGACGTGTTTACGGTGCCCCCTACGGACCCGGACACCTACTCCATTATGCACTACACTTCTGGCACCACCGGCAAACCCAAGGGGGCCGTCCATCGGCATTTGGCAGTGGTTGCCCAGGCCGCCACCACTCAACATGTGTTGGATATTCGCCCAGAGCAGGATGTTTACTGGTGTACAGCCGATCCGGGCTGGGTCACTGGAACGTCCTACGGAATGTTTGGCCCCTGGGCATTGGGAACCACACTGGTGGTGTACGAAGGCCCGTTTGACGCAGACCGCTGGTATCAGGTAATTCAGGATTACCAGGTAACCGTTTGGTATACCGCTCCCACGGCCATTCGCATGCTGATGAAGGCGGGCGATGCGCGTGTCAAAAACTACAACCTTGGTTCCCTTCGTCATTTGGCCAGTGTGGGCGAACCGCTCAACCCAGAGGCTATCCATTGGGGGCATCAGCTGTTTGGTAAAGTTTTCCACGATACCTGGTGGCAAACCGAAACCGGCGCCATTCACATTGCCAACTACCCCTGCCTGGAGGTGAAACCGGGCTCGATGGGAAAACCTTTTCCAGGCGTGGTTGCCGCCGTGCTGGATGACACCTGGAATCCACTCCCTGCCGGAGAGGAAGGCTGCCTAGCCCTTCGCCCGGAGGCCCCATCTATTTTTAGAACCTATTGGCAGCGAGACGACTTGTACCAGTCTCGGCTAAAAAACGGCTGGTACATTACCGGCGATCGCGCCCGCGTGGATGAAGACGGCTATTTTTGGTTCATTGGCCGAGAAGACGATGTGATTAATACCGCCGGGCACCTGGTAGGCCCCTTTGAGGTGGAAAGCGCCCTGATTGAACACCCGGCCGTGGCCGAAGCCGGTGTGATTGGCAAGCCGGACCCCGAGCGATTGGAGATTATCAAGGCCTTCGTCTCACTCAAAGTGGGTTACGAACCCTCTGAGGCGCTGAAGAAAGAAATTCAAACCTTTGTGCGCCAGCGGCTGGCCGCCCACGCCTACCCACGAGAAGTGGAATTTATTGCCAGCCTGCCCAAAACCCGTAGCGGAAAAATTATGAGACGGCTGTTAAAAGCCCGAGAACTTGGCCTGCCGGAAGGCGACACCTCCACCCTGGAAGAATAAAGGCAACGCATGGCACAACCGAGGGCGTGTTGACATTCAAACCCTCTGTAAACCAGAAAACGAGAACGCTCGATCTCAACAATTGTTTAAGAAGTATCACAAAATTCCTAAGCCGGACGTTTCTATGTATACACAGGGGTGTGTCATGAAACGGGTGGGACGTTGCGTGGCACAGAACAAGTTGATGAAGCTATTGTACTGAGTGGGACACTTTTAGAGAGAGTAAGCAGGGGTAGATTCGGAATGACCGTAAACACGGCGTCCTTGTCAACGCTGTACCAGCAGTTGGCACTTACCAAAAATATGCCTTCCCTGATGAATGATCAGGTGGCGGAGCGCAACCTGCAAGCGCAAAACCAGCAGGCGCCGCAACTGTCCAGTCAGTCGTTGTCTTTTCGCGTGGCCGATGTTTTAACCAGTGGCGGCACGCTGTTGGGTGCGCTGTTCTCTCAGCAGAACAATCCATTTCAGGCATCGGCACAAAGCGGCACTCACCGCAGAAGCAATCAAATTATTACACTGGCCAACCAGGTCGGCGGCCCACAAGCACCAGAAAATGGCGATGAGATTCCTAGCCTGGATGCCAACACACCTCCCGATGTCCGTCGGGCGCAGTCTAATATTTTAATGGGCCTGGGCCTATCTGCCACCAGCGGCGGCGGCTGCCGCAGCGTAACCTTGGGCAGTGGCGCTAACCAAACCCAGGTCAACGTTCGGCTGGTAACGCAAGACGGTGAAGAGTGCATGTTGGTTGAAAACCCCGCAACCGGCGTTTCTGTGCAAACCAACTTTACCGAGGACCCGATTGCCTGCGAACGACAAATTATGGATCTAAGCAACGCCATTGCCCTGGCCAGCCAGCAGCCGGGCGTGGACGACCCCGTACAGGCGGCAGCCAGCGGACAGTTTGGACAGTACCGCTATATGACCTGCCACAACACGCCCCAAACAACCCCAACGGCCGCCTGAGACTAAACCCCAGACGACCGTTGAGAGAAGCGTATTATCGGTTTGTTGTTGTTTTACACAACACCCCTTGTGCTGTGCATTAAATGGCCTCGCTCAGCACCGGCTCGTGCAGGCGCTGGCTCAACGCATCCAGCTTGGGCAGGTCGGCGTCCTTAAAGTAAACAATCAGCGTGGGGCCTTGTGCATAGCCCCGAGAGGCGCTCTCTTCCAGTGCAACCACCACCCCGGTAAACTCGCTGGTGGTACGGTCTTCCCAAAAGAGCTGCACACTCACCTGCTCATCGGGCTGCATTTGCGCCACATCTTGCAGGGTGGCCCGCAGACCCATTTCGCTAATTTCCTGGCTAATGCCGCGCAACCGATCGCCGTTGGCGCGCTGTACGACCAGATTTACCATTTTAGCCGCCGATGGCGCCACACGGATTAGGCCTTCGCGTGGGCCGTAAATCTGCTGGATAATCTCCATTCGCTGGGCCCGGCCCAACTTAACGAAGTTAACCCCCAACAGCACTTGGCCCTGGCCTCGGCCTTCCGCCCGTTTAACCACAGCGTTAAACATGCTAATGGCCCCGTTGCTCCACTGAATGCGCAGGCGAACCATCTGATCCATTTGGAACTGCCCCGCGTTTTGCAACAGCACCGACATGCCGGTTTCGCTAATTTCGTTAGAGTAACCGCTGTACTGCTGATCACCGGTTTCCACCACGCAGGGAAGCGTGGCCTGGAAGCGTGGCGTGCGACGACGGAAGGCTTGTTCCACCGTACCTGAGAGACGAAACGGCGTGTTAATGAGTGTGAGGAAGGCCGCCGGTGCGTTGGTATGGTTGTCTTCGTGGTGCCAAACGCCGGGGGTGCCAAACATGTGCCGAACCAGCTTACGGTGCTGCAAATCGGTACGGTTAACAATACGGAAACCGATGTAATGGCGGTTCTCACCATCCAAACTGCTCCGTACGGCTTGCACATTCAGCACCGTGGATTCGTTGATGTCCCAATCCAAGAGTTTCAGGGCCATCGTACCCGCCACGGGAATGGGCTCTTCAAACACCAGGGCAATACCACTTTCGCTAATGTTGGTGGTGTAGCCCACGGCAATAGTGCCATCCAGCAGGCGCAATTCGCAACGAATCCGCTTGTAGATACGCGGCGCCAGGCGGTACTGAGGACGCTCTTGCGCCACATATATTGAACCGATGAGCAAAATGAGGTTGTAGGCCGACCAAAACATGTTGGTGAAAATACCCCCCACGTACTCCGGGGTGTAAATGGCCCGAATAATGGCCATTCCAATTCCCAAAACCGTGAGCGCGGCAATCACAATTTGCGGCGTTACGCTTTGCCAGTTAAAGTACAGCCGATCCGACACACCGCCCTTGGGCGTTACGCGAAACTTGCTGCGACGCGGCGAAAAAATGGTGCCAATGGCCGTAACAGACATGTAGAAACACAGGGCCGTTTCATACACTTCCGACCAAAAGGTGTGCCGGAACCCGCGGGTAATGAGCGTATAGCCAAAGAACAGACACACAAAGCTGGGAATGTAGTACACCATAATTTCGGCAAAACCGGCGTTAATGGTCATCATGCCAAACAGCAGGAAGAACAGCGGCATAATGAGGAAAAACAGCCGAGGAATGCCCGAGAAGAAGTACCAGATACCGGCAAAGTAACAAATGCGCTGTGGAATGGTCAGGCCCCATTTCAGCAGAGGATGATCGTTGAACAGAATTTGCGTCATGCCACGCGCCCAACGAAGACGCTGCTTCACAAAGTCGGCAAAACTATCCTGCGCCAAGCCTGCGGCCAAATCCTGGTTGTAAAACATCGATTTCCAACCCTTGGCGTGCAGCCGCAAGCCGGTATGGACGTCTTCCGTGATGGTTTCCACGGCAAAACCGCCAATTTCAGCCAACGCATCGCGGCGGAAAATGGCGCCACTACCCGCAAAGAAGGCGCAACCCCAGTAGTCGTTGCCGGGTTGAATTACGTGGAAGAACAAATCCTGCTCGTTGTTGGCAATTTCTTCGGCCACCAAGTTCCGTTGAAACGGATCGATGGTAAAGAAGTGCTGCGGCGTTTGCACAA
The DNA here is from genome assembly GCA_033763415.1 of Candidatus Melainabacteria bacterium. Classification (GTDB taxonomy): domain Bacteria; phylum Cyanobacteriota; class Vampirovibrionia; order Vampirovibrionales; family JAJTHC01; genus JANRKP01. Next base: position 13,437 of record JANRKP010000013.1, read on the forward strand.
AGGCCATTTTCGAATCGTCGAAAAAGCCCACCACCTCTTGTAAAAACTTTTTGCACGGCACGTGGTCGGCATCAAACACCAACACCAGTTCGCCGTTGGTGTAGCGCAAGGCGTTGTTCAGGTTGCCCGCCTTGGCATGCTCTGGATTAGAGCGGGCAATATAGTGTACGCCCAAGTGCTCGGCCAGTTGCTTCATCTCCGGGCGATTGCCATCATCGAGCAAGTACACCTTCTTGTTGGGGTAATCAATGCTCTGGCAGCCCACCATCGTTCTGTAGAGAACGCTCACCGGCTCGTTGTAAGTACACACCATCACGTCTACGGAAGGCAGCGGCTTGGAAAGATCTTGCGTGAGACGGCGTGGCTTGTGGTGGGTTTGGCCAAACATTTGAAAGTAACCCAAGACCAGGGTAATGGCCGCCATCAGCTCCATCACCAACAGCGTCCAGCCAATAATGGCCACCCAAATGTTGGTAAACTGCATGGTTTCCACAGCGCGCCAGGCAATGTGGCGAAAAATGGCAAACGTGGTCAGCAGCATCACCAACGTGCGCGCCCGCGGCATAAACACGGCGGTTAACAGCATAAGCACCACCACCAGCAGAGAGATTACCGCCTGAATTTGAAGCGGCAAAAACAACGAGGAGGCAGGAATGAGGGGGCGGGTGAGGCTGCCGTAATAGCTGGAGGCCACATCCGCAATGGAGGCATCCGCGCCGGAACCACCCACCACCGGATTGGTGGCCGCCAAAAGCCACTGCATGTTTAACTGCGGAAGAAACAGCGCGCCCACAGCCAGAAACAGGCCAACAAAAACGCCAACGACAATGATGGACATGATGAAATGGGTCTTTTTCATCCGTGAAGTTCCCTTATGGTATTGCTGTGGAGCGTTGGTTGATCATCACTGGTTTAGGGAAACAGACCCATTTACCCTACCGGGCAAACCTGCATTGATGCATAAACAGCAGTGTGCGCGAACCAAACAGTCTTTTAATGAGCCGAACAAACAAAAAATGAACAAAACAACGGCAACTAACTACATTGGTAACAAAAACAAGCGGTCAAGGAAAGCATTTCGTTACTGGTTGGTAACACGATGCCTTAACGAAGATTTTCGACGGTTCTGCCCAAATCTGCATCCACCATTCTTCGGGTTTCTGTCATTCACTCCACCCGGCGGAGGAGCTGTAGAAACGGCCCAGATACCGAACAAAGCACGTCTACTCTCAATATGGGCCTATTGTGGCATTCAACAGGACCAGGATAAAACAGATTGCCCTAAAAAAACAATAAATTGAAGACCCCCCATCAGAGCACGAGCCCCAAAACGTGGGCGGGTTGGCATGAAACGTAAAAATTTACATTTTTTAACCAGATTTCCGCCGTCAGGCCAGTCACTTCGCCAGGACGCGTCGGCATTCAGGCCAAGCTATCGGCAATGTTACCCACCCACGGCAACCGGTACAAACGCCCCTGGAGCGTCAGGATCGCCACGAACAGGGAAAGCCCCAGCACTGCCCAAGGCACATACGGCAGGATTCCCACGGCAAGCACATTGAGCCAAAGGGCCGAAACATCATCGAGAGAAAAGAGCAACAACAGCGCAGAAACCCACTGCCACAGCGATGACAACAAGCCGAAAGCCAGGGTTAAAAACAGCATCAGTAACAAACCCTGGAGCAGATGGAAGCGAATGAAAAAGGGCACATCCAGGCGCCGTTGACGAATAAACGCCCAGTAGAGCAGGCCCATAATGCCCAGCAGGGTTAAGCCGGAAGGGTCCAGGCCGCGAAACACATAGCCCAGCGCGAGATACGCCAGCGCCATAATGATGCGTGGCCGCCACTCCCCGTACTGTCCCTGGGGCGATGGTGGAAATCGATAAACATTGGAGCGCATCTCGCGGTCGCCTTTCAGCACAATGGTTGCCACACTATGGTTGTCATCATGGTTGTCATCGGCCATCCCAAAAACAGGGGGTCACTGTCATTCATCAACAACCTTTCCTCTGGGGCTGGCTTCATTTATTCTTTCTGTTTATTCTAAGGCAAAGCGTCTGGGATCGATCGTTGGCTTATGAACGCACCACCACCACCGCCCAACAACCCGTTTTCTTTCCACTTTGGCCCGCAGCGGCCCATTCCGTCTTCGGCATCGGCCAATCAAAAACATTCGGGAAAAAAGCAGTCCGGTGGGGTACCCCGAGGCACACCTCAAGGCACACGGGGGAGAGGTCACCAAGGCCAAACCCACGCCGATGGCGCCACAACCTCAACAAAGCCAATGACTGACCCCAAAAATCCGCTCCGGCAGTTGGGCCAGCTATTGGCAAGCCAGCCGTGGCAGTGGCAGGCCAAGCCGCTTACCAAGGTACTGGCGGTAAGCGTTGGGCTGATGTTAAGCGTGGGAAGCTGTGTGGGCATGCAGCAGAATGGTTCGTGGCCCTGGCTTTCCAACGGTTCAGGAGGGCAGGGCAGCCTGGTTCTGTTTGATGCAAACGCCGGAGTCTCCCAAGATCAGGCGCGTCAACAGTTTCGTCAGGCGTTAGCCCGCTATCGCCAGGGGCAGTACCAGCAGGCGCTGGAGGGATTTCGCGCGCTGGAAAAGCCGTATCCGGCCTTACAGGAGGTTATTTTACTCCACGAGGCCGAGGCCTTGGAAAAACTCCCCCGCGAAGACCGGGTGCAAGAAACCCTGCAACGCCTGCTGAGAGAAAAGCCCAAAAGTCCTTTGGCGGCTGTGGCCACCTACAGGCTGGCGCAATCGTACCAGCGAAGCAGCCAAAGCCAGCAGGCGTATGAAACCTTTCGGCTCGTACAGAAGCGTTTTCCCACCTCAGAGTACGCCAAGGCCAGCCTGTACTATTTGGGCAGCCTGATGATGCAGCAGGCCAACCGGCAGGAAACCCAGGCCAACGAGACGACCCAAGCCCCCCAAAAGCAGCAGGCCCTAACTTTGGCCAAACAAGCGTGGGAACAATACCTGGACCAGGCGATGGATGGACGATTTGCCCTAGAATGCGCCAGACAGTTGGAAGTCCTCTACCAGCAGGCGGGCATTGCGCCTTCGGCTGCCGACCACTACCGCTTGGGTATGGCCTACAGCCACAGCGATCGTCATTTTTCCGAGGCCATTCGGCACCTTGCTAAAACGGAAGTAACCACCGTGTGGTTGCCCTTGGGCTTGGCCTACATGGGTGTAGGTCAACCAAAAGAAGGGCTACAAGTATTAGAAGAGAACCTGGACCGAGCCAAAACCCCAGAAGAGGGCCAAAAAGCCCTGGATGCCATGCTAAAGGCCCAGCCCGGCCCGCGAGACAAAGTGGCGTTACTACACCGGCTACAGGCCAAGAATTTAACCCACGGCGGAGATTACGTGCTGTGGCAACTGGCGCAGTGGGACGCAGAACACACACAAGACTACTACAACAGTTTATTGCGCCTGTACCCCACCAGCGATTACGCCCCGGAAAGCTCCTGGACGCAGCTTTGGCAGCTTGTCGAAAGTGGCCAGCACGATCAGTTTAACACCCGCGCGCAAGACCACCTGAAGCAATACCCCACGTCTCGCTCGGCACTGGCCGTTCGTTTTTGGCAGGGTAAAATGGCAGAAAAAACGGGCAACCGCCCGGAGGCGCAAGCCATTTACCAGCAGATGCTCAAAGACTTTAACCAGTATGCCAACCCTTATTACGCCTTTCGTGCCTACGGACGGCTGGCGGCACTTAAAACCGGCGTGGATCCTGGCTGGGAAACACGGCCCGCGGAAAACAATGCGCAATACCCCCCCGCTTTTTCAATAGAAACCCTGGACGTTTTACCCGGCGCGCCAATCGTTGGCGAACCGTCTGCCAGAGTGCTCCAGGAGCTACAGGCCATTGGCGCGGTGGAAGATGTTCTGCTCTATACACAGGAAATTTTGGGGAAAACGCCCCCGGTTCTGGTTGCCTGGCAACAGGCCATTCAAGGCTTGCGCGATCAAAGCCTGCGGAGTATTCGAGACACCTGGATTGAACGGGCCCGCTTTCCAGAGCGTCATTCGCCACTAGCACCCAAAGAGCACACCGCCATGCTCAAGCTGCTCTATCCCGTCCATTTTGCAGAAGCCATTAGCCAGGCAACCCGACAACACCCCGTGGACGCCTACCTGGTGCAGTCCCTAATGCGGGAAGAAAGCTATTTTAACGAGCTGGCCCTCAGTGGCTCCAACGCCATGGGGCTGATGCAACTGTTGCCTTCTACGGCCAAAGAAGTGGCAGGGTGGCAAAACGAAACCACCTTTCAGCCCACCGATCTGCTGATTCCCGAGAAAAACGTCTCGCTGGGGGTTCATTATCTGCACTATTTACACCAGCAGCTTGGCGGCAACACCTCCTTGTATGCAGTGGGGGCCTACAACGGAGGGCCTAACGCCATGAAGCGATGGAAAGACCAGTTTGGCAAACAGGACCCGGATTGGTTTGTGGAATCCATTCCGTATGCGGAATCTCGCAATTACATTAAAAAGGTATTTGGCAGCTATTGGATGTACCACCAGTTGTACGTGCCCAACCGTTACCCCTCTCTGTAGCCACCCGCCTTAAATTTTATGCTCTCTCGGTCTGTTTTCCGCACCCTGCCTTCATAAAATTATACCTTGGCGATTTGGCGTGTTCCTTCTATTATAAAGCTCGAACCTTCCACCATTTAGACACACGTCTGGTTTTTCGGTCGCTGCATCAAACGTCGGGCTTGGTTACTTACTGCCCAGGCTTTGTAGGGGAACGGTTTCTCTGCACTAAACCGGCAGTGCTTCGCTCCCTCTTTCGCAAAACCGTTAAACGCCCCTGCATCGGCTTCTGTTTGTCTTTAAATGCAAGTGCGCGTGGTGTCCATCTGGGCCAACAGTGGGTTCCGTTCTGGAGTGACTTTATTGAAACAGCCCCCTGCGCTTCCTATACGGATTCGCACGGCAACGGGCAACAGGTTACAGTCTGTTACAGCAGCACCTGCATTCGATATCAAGCTAACAATTGAGAAAGGTGGGTCCTCGTCATGGGTTTGGGTTCCTTTGTATTAATGCTTCACAGTCACCTGCCGTTTTACCGCAAGGCGGGAATGTGGCCATTTGGGGAAGAAAACCTGTACGAGTGTATGGCAGAAACCTACCTGCCGTTACTCAACCTGTTTTACGAGCTGAAAGAAAGTGGTATCCAGGCGGGTGTAACCGTGGGCATTACCCCTATTTTGGCAGAACAGCTCAACGATCCGCATTTGCAACAAGGCTTTGTGGATTACTTACTGGTACGGCTAAACAGCGTGCAAAAGGATATTGAACGCTTTGACACGGAAACCGTGGCCAATGCCAACCAGCTAGGCCGTTTGGCCCGCTATTACCGAGATTGGTTTGCGCAGCTTCTTAGCGATTATGAGCACAAGTACCACCGAAATTTATTGGCCGCCTTTCGTCAACTGCAAGATGACGGCTGTATTGAAATTACCACGTCGGCTGCCACGCACGGCTTTTTGCCGCTTTTGGGCAACGATGCCAGCATTGAAGCGCAACTGAAAACCGGGGTGGAAACATACAAATACCACTTTGGGCGAGAACCCCAAGGCGTATGGCTGCCAGAGTGCGCCTACCGCCCGGCAAAAGAAATGACAAACCCTGAAACCGGCGAAACCCAGGTGCGTCCGTGTATTGATGCTTTCCTGCATAAATATGGATTGAAGTACTTTTTTACGGAATATCACGCCATTGAAGGGGCAGAAAGCGCCTCTAACCGCAGAGTGTTTGGTATTTATGACTGGGATGTACAGTATTTGCCAATGCTGCGCAGCCAGCCCTCTACCGGGTTAAGCACCCATGAAGCCTACTGGCTGAAAGAATATCCGGTGGCCGTTATGGCGCGCAACAACCGTGCCAGCTTCCAGGTGTGGTCTGCCTCCTATGGCTATCCGGGCGATGGCCTGTACCGAGAGTTTCACCGCAGAGACGATCAGTCTGGGATGCACTATTGGCGCTTAACCAGCAAGGACTGCGATCTGGGACAAAAACTGCTTTACGATCCACAGAGCGCACACGACAAAGCCAAAGAGCACGCCAGCCACTTTGTCTCGTTGGTGAACGATTTGGCCAAGGAACAGTACGGCAAAACCGGCGAACAGGCACTCATTATGGTGTCTTTTGACACAGAACTGTTTGGTCACTGGTGGTTTGAAGGCATTGAGTGGCTGAAGGCCGTCATTACAGGGCTTCATAGTCAAAACGATATTGCAGTGGAAACGGCTGGTCAGTATGTGGCCAATCACTCGCCCCGAACCGCAATCCAGCTTCCAGAAAGCACCTGGGGACAGGGTGGACACTACTGGGTGTGGAACAACCACAATACCGACTGGATGTGGCCGCTCATTCACGAGGCAGAAACCCGAATGAAGCAACTGGCCAACCAGTACGCGGCAGAGTCTGATGGGCTTAAAGTTCGGGTGTTAAACCAAATGGCCCGAGAACTGCTCTTGCTCGAAAGTAGCGACTGGCCATTCCTGGTAACAACCTTCCAGGCGAAAGACTACGCCGTAGAGCGGTTCCAAACCCATGTGGATCACTTCTGGGCGTTGGCTCGCATGTTGGAAGCCACGGTGGATGAAGCACAACTGGCCCAGATTGAAGAAAAAGACAACCCATTTCAATTCATTGATTACCGCTGGTACAATGCGGCACCCATTCCGCAGCCAACCCACGTGGTGGCCCCACATACGCTGGTTGCCACTCCTTCCGGTTAAAATGGACTTGTTTTTTCAGACAACTTCCAAAAAAGCCGTCTGTTTAATCAATCGGCACTTGGTTATGACTGTATATTTGATTGGTGTTGTTGGTGGTTTGCTGCGCGTTACTCTGGGTGGCCGCGCCTGCGTAATCCACAATAACTTGGCCTAACAACCTGACGACTTTCTTTTCCTGTGCCGTGAGGCGTGTTTTGGGTAATTCTGCCAGTACGGCCTGGTATTCTCTGCTAAACAGGCGAGATGCCACCCGGAGTTGTATCTTCATCTCTTCGGGTGTTTCGCTGTAGCTGCTCTGATTGCGAGAAATCCTATCACTCACCCCCCAGGCATAATCGTAATCAATATCGTAGCCTCGGTTGTGGTAGCCAAAGTAGGCATCTGTGGAAACCACACCCAATGAATGCCCTAAACCCAGTTGCTGTTCGGCAAGGGTAAAGCCGTTGACGGCAAGCTTTCTCAAATCGGCGCTCAAACCCGGATCTTCCTGGTCCAGGGCGCGCGCCATTTGCAAAACAGCCCGAGCCAGGCCGTGGGTACTATTGGCCCGTTCTCCATAGCCCGCTGTGGTATCCACAATTTTTGGCATCTGAACCACCGTTCCATTAGAAAGTCGGACATTCCCTCTGGCAAATGCCGATCGATAGGCGTTCACGCCGCTATTTCCCTGAGACGGCAATCCGCTCCCAACCGCGGAAGAGGCCGCCGGGTTGGCGCCGGTTACCGCAGGTGCCCCCTGAAAGCTAACCAAGCCAGGCAAGGCTTGACTCATGGCGGAGCCAAACGCCATCAGTCCCATTAATCCTATCAACACCACCAGGCCCAGCGCCAATGCATATTCTGCCAGAGAAATTCCTCGACAACGCGTCATGTAAACCACCTGGTTCTGTTGTAAACAAGGCCTCGTTTGGCAAGACCATTGCGAGAGAGCAGAAAACACCATTTGCCTGGCGAAACCGCCCAATGGGGTATCGCGTTGCCCCTGCCTAAAGCACAAGCCGACGAAATGCCAAACAATCCCAAACAAGGATTGTGCGTAAAAACATCATCGACAAAACCACAACGGTACTTCAGCTTGCCCTTAGAGATGGCTGGACGTTCATGCAACAATACGTTACAGGCTTCTCTTTTGTTGGCTGGGCCGTGTAGACATTCAATGGTTTCGCGGAGCAGTTTCCAGGTATGAGTAGCACAGCGACAGGCGTTTAGACACAACTAAATAACTGAGCAAGCACCGCAATAGCAACAAAAATGCCCATGAAAGACGCTGAATGTCTACACGGCCTAGCAGGATGCTTCCGAAGAAACGCAGGCCAGCAAACCGTAGGCTGGTATCGCAAGCCAATCCGGTCGATGGTTCAGCTCATACATAAGTTCGTACAGGGCTTTCTCCAGCAAATACAGGCTTAACAGGCCATGCTGTAGCGAGACGTCTTGAGCCGCATCGCAGTCCAACCCGTCCGACCCAACCGTTGTGGGGTCAGGGCGCGTCATCTGGGCAGAATAGTGCTGCCAAAAAACTTGTAACAGCGTGTTGGCCAAGGGCTGAGCGTATGCCTGCAACTGTTCCGGGTTGGCCGCCAGTGGATGCACGACCGCCAGACATTCCGACGACAGATGGGGCGAAGGGCTCAACAGGCTGGCATACACCGCATAGCTGAAAGAGCGCATCATGCCAGCCACATCTTTCAGCGGGGATTGTTTCAGACGACGCTCTTGCAAGGTGCGCTGGGGCTCCCCCTCAAAATCCAAAATGAGGTAGTCGTTTTCCACGCGCAGCACCTGGCCCAGATGATAATCGCCATGGACCCGTGTTTTTACAGCCCCCAAAGGAGTTTGTTGTTTGAAGGTGTGCAACTGTTGCTGCAAATGGTGTTTTTGCTTACGTAACAGGGCCAATGGCTGCTGAAACTCTTCCGCCAGCACAGGGTATATTTTCTCAACCGCCTCAAACACACTTGCAAACTGTTGTTCCACCTGCTGAAGGCTCCACTGCCAGTCGGTTTCGGTCAACGCCTCGGCACAAAACGAGAGATTTTGCGCCTGCCGGGTAACCAACGCCTGGTGCATGGCGGCCGTACGTTTTGCAAGCAATCTCACCTCTTCTTGCAATAACAGCGGTAAGGCGGGTTGCGTGGGTTGGGGTTGCGTGGTCAGCAGGGTTTGCTGCCAATATTCTGCAAGCAAATGCTGCCAAAAGTCCCAGGCCGTCCCTTGATTATCCACCCAGCGGTGCAAAATCCCCAGTGTCCAATCGGGTTGGCCTGGCTGAGAGGGGCACCAGTGCAGCGCGCCGAGTGTTTCCGGCGTATGAGAAAACCGGGCCTGCTCCGTTAAAAAGCGACCGATTTCGTAATCCGGGTTTTCGCCGGGCTCCAGGCGACAAAACAACTTAAGCAACGCCTGGCGGCCATACTGAATGGAGGTGTTACTTTGCTCAAAGTAGGCAGGAGCCACTTGACGGTCTACCGCGTCCGACCCCAAGGGCTGCTGCTGAAGCGCTTGCGTGGTGGTGGCCCGCAGCACACGACCACTGTTAAACGTAACAGCAGTACCGTTTTCCATAAACTGTAGCAGGCTTTGGCACAACGCTTGGCAAGCACGACCGTGCACCAGGTAGCGCGTCACCGCCAAACAAGGCGTCTCGCTTTCCACTTCGGCAGTAAATGTTGCCCGAAGCAGCGGCAGAAGCTGGTATTTGGCCTCCGTCCAACAGTCGGCCCCCACCCAAGCCAAAGGCAGTTGATACCATTCCTGTTCATTGCCCTGGTAAGTCACCCTCAGCACAAGCAACACCGGGGCCGCCTGCGGCAGCGTGTCCGCCACGGGCAGTGTGGCCCAGTCTTCCACCTTGACAGACGCAATGACTTTAGCCTTGCCCCCAAACCAACGTTGGGCAGGAAGGTAGCCAGGCAAGAGCTGTTTTTCCAGCCGCTGAATCATTTCCGCACTCAGCCAGCTTTCCAGCGGATTGGCAGGAAGCGCGATCTCTAGAATATCGGTGGGGTGCGTAACAGGCAGAGACATACGGCAGGAAAGGGGGTGAAAAAACCGCAGACAGTAACAGCGTTATCATCTCACCGTGAGGCGTCTGGTGCAATCATGAAAGCAATTTTCACGAGAAGCCGCCTGTTTGGTGTATGCTCAACAGCAAGAAAAAGTTGGCGTACCCGTCGGGTGTCTATTGTCCGTGTCCGTCGTCTGTATTGAGGTGTTTAAGGCTCTATGACTCGTTCGGAAAATGCGTCTGTGCAACCCGCCACCCACACGTCCAAGGTGGTTATGTCCGGCATGCGGCCCACGGGCAGGCTACACTTGGGGCACTACATTGGCGTATTGAAAAACTGGGTTCGGCTTCAGCACGATTACACCTGCTATTTTATGGTGGCAGACTGGCATGCACTGACCACCAAGTATAACGACACGGCCAGCCTGCGCGAACATATTTTAGAACTCGCCATTGATTGGCTCGCCGCGGGCATAGACCCGCAAAAAGCCACCCTGTACGTGCAATCTTCCATTCCAGAAGAAGCCGAACTGCACCTGCTATTGAGCATGCTTACCCCGAACAAGTGGGTGGAAACGGATCCCACCCTTAAAGACATGGTGCAAATGATGTCGGAAGACCTGACCTACGGGCTGTTAGGCTACCCGGTGCTGCAAACGGCAGATATTTTGGCCGTTCGCGGCGAGTTGGTCCCCGTGGGTAAAGACCAACTGGCCCACCTGGAAATTTCCAGAGACATTGCCCGCCGGTTTAACCACCTGTACCAAACCGAACTCTTTGCAGAACCCCGCCCCCTGCTCACCGAAGTACCACTGCTCAACGGGCTGGATGGCCGCAAGATGGGCAAATCCTACGGAAACGCCATTTATTTAGCCGACACGCCAGAGGATACCTGGCAAAAAATTCGCACTGCCGTAACCGATCCTGCCCGTGTTAAGCGGGATGACCCCGGCAACCCGGACGCCTGCCAAGCAGTGTTTCCGTACTACCAGGTGTTTGCCAGCGCGGAAGAAACCGAGCAAACCGCCCGAGAATGCCGAGAAGCCAGCCGGGGCTGTATGGATTGCAAGAAGCGCCTCACCGAAATTTTAAATCAGGAGCTAGCCCCCATGCGCGAGCGTCGCGCAGAGCTGGAGCAGGACAAAGCCCAGGTGCAGGCCGTTTTAAAGGAAGGCGGCACTACGGCCCGCAGCCAATGTCGGCAGACGATGGCCGCGGTTCGCCAAGCCATGAACCTCTCTGAGCTGATGGCAACATAACAACCCAAAAAAGCGCTGGTCAATGGCTAGGCCCGCAAACAGGGGCCCTCTTACCGTGAGTCAGGCGTCTTAGCCCGCTTATGAGCGGGTGTACGGTGTGGTGTGCTGGTGGCTTTGGGCTAAATATATACAAAAGATATTTATTTTTGTAACAACTGCGCAATTTAGACATACTATTTGTTTTTATTTTATTAAGTTGTTATTTGGACTCACATCCTCAATCGTTTTCAGGAGGATTCTCGACACATGCCAGGACAATTAATGGGTTTACCCCCTGGAACCATCCTTGGCGGAGGGCTAATGACCTCTCCGTTCGGCGGTGGTGTTCAAGGCCTTGGTGCTGGACAGGTTGTTGACCCAAGCGTACTTGCAGCTTTGGGTATGGGACAACTCGGTGGCCTGGGCGTAGGGCAGCTTGGCGGTTTTGGCGCAGGGCAGCTCGGTGGTTTCGGTACAGGGCAGCTTGGTGGTCTCGGTATGGGACAACTCGGTGGTCTTGGAATGGGGCAACTGGGTGGCCTCGGCATGGGACAGCTTGGTGGCCTGGGTGCAGGTGCTGGACAACCCCTGTTTTTTGGTAACGGCGGCACGTTTGGCGTTCCCTCAGGCGGGGCGTTTAATGGACCAGGCCTTCAAGCAGGTTTAGCCCCAGGGCTCGTTGGCAGCCTACCCACCTTTACACCACCCTTTGGTACAGGCACCATTTTCCCCACCACGTTGGCTTCCATGGTCAACACAGGGGTTCCGTTCCTCTATTCCGGCTTAACACACACGGCCGATATTGCTCAGTTCCTCATCTTCAACTCCTCTAACCAAGTGTTACCGGTCAATACGTTCCAAGGCCAGTTCTCGCCCGCACTGCTTGGCTTTACGCCACTCTCGGTATTCCAAAATCCGTTCGGCGTTGGCCTGGGCTAATACGCAAATCCACTCGTCTAGCACTCACTCTGCCAGTTCAAGCTGGCTTGGCACAACAACGTTTTTCTACATCGGCTTCTGTACCTCTTGGAATATATATATCCAGAGGGCATCGATACGGCACATCCCCCTTTCTCCAGAAAACATCGCAGAATTGAGGATTTTTATCTAACAAAAGCTTTTACAGGTTCATTGTCCCCCCTTAGTACAGCGTCACTTCCTTTGGTAAGACGCTGTTTTTTTTTGCGTTATTTTCGCCTGTACTATAATAGGCAGCATGGTTATTGGCTGTTTCAGGATACCGCACCCGCATGTTTCGTAAGGTTTTAATTGCCAACCGGGGTGAAATTGCCCTCCGTACCATTCGTGCCTGTCACGAACTCGGCGTGGAAGCAGTGGCGGTCTACTCCCAGGCGGATGAGCACAGCCTGCACGTGCAACTGGCCGATGAAGCCTACTGCGTAGGACCTGCGGCAGCCAGTAAAAGTTATCTCAATATTGCCAACATCATCAGTGCCGCATTGGCTTCCGGGGCAGACGCAATCCATCCGGGCTATGGCTTTTTAGCCGAAAACGCCAAATTTGCCGATATTTGCACCGAGCACAACCTGAAGTTCATTGGCCCCTCGGCAGAATCCATCCGAACGATGGGGGACAAAGCCACGGCCAAAAAAACGATGCAAGGCGTGGGGCTACCCGTGGTCCCTGGCACGGATGGCATTGCCACGGATCCTGCGCTCATTCGAGCCTGGGGCGAAACTGTTGGCTTTCCCATCCTGATTAAAGCAACCGCAGGCGGCGGTGGCAAAGGCATGCGCCTGGTAGAACAGGCCAGCGAGGTGGAAGATGCCGTTAAAATGGCCCAGGCAGAAGCCCAGGCCGCTTTTGGAAACCCCGACATCTATGTAGAAAAATACATCCGCTGCCCCAGACACATTGAATTTCAAGTGCTGGCCGATCAGTACGGTAATGTGGTGCACTTGGGCGAGCGCGACTGCTCCATTCAGCGTCGTCATCAAAAGCTGGTGGAAGAAGCCCCCTCACCCGTAATGACCGAAGCCCTCCGCGAACAGGTGGGCAACCTCTTGCTCAAGGCCATTCGCAAAGTGGGCTACGAAGGCGTGGGGACTGTCGAATTTCTGTTTGACGCCGACCTGAACTTCTATTTTATGGAAATGAACACCCGCATTCAGGTGGAGCACCCGGTGACAGAAATGATTACCGGCATTGATCTACTCAAAGAGCAAATTCGCGTGGCTGCGGGCGAACCACTACGCTTTACCCAAGAGGATATTACCTTTCGTGGGCACGCCATTGAATGCCGCATTAACGCGGAAGATTCCACGAAAAACTTCCGCCCGATGCCCGGTACGCTCGAAGGCTACCTGGCCCCTGGCGGTCCTGGCATTCGGGTAGACAGCCACGCCTACCCGGGTTACAGCATTCCTCCGTTTTACGATTCGTTGGTGGGTAAGCTCATTGCCCACGGCGAAAACCGCCAGGAAGCCATTGCCCGGATGCGCCGCGCCTTGGGTGAGTACGCCATTACGGGCATCCCCACCACCATACCGTTCCACCAAATGGTTATGGAACACCCCGACTACATCAGCGGCCAGGACATTTACACGGACTTTATTCCGCGGCACGAGTTGGTTTAAGCACGGCGATCAATCCGGGAATCAAGAACCGGAGAATACAGAACGTTCAACACGCGACCCCTACCTCCAACTAGGTTTCTGGGTCTTCAGGAAGCTGAATTCCCAAGGCGCGTAGCTGCGCCCATACGTCATCCACAGCGCCGCCAGGCTGGCTCATTCGCTCTTCCACGGCTTGGTTTTGCGCTTGACGGTGGGCTGGATGCAAATCGTAATCGGTATGCAAGCCCAGTTCCCGCTGGACGGAATCCAGTTGTTGCAGCACCAACTCCTGCCACTGCGTGGCATCTTCCGGCGCGTTGGCCAACTGCTGCGCTACCTGCTCCAGTGATTGCGCAATCAGCGTATTCGTACGCTGTTGCAACAGCTTGGCTAAGGAAAACGCCGCATCGTCGGAAGAGTCGGCAGGAGTCCTTAAGGCACTGGCCTGCTCATCCAGCGCCGTGCGCACTTGAGATAGGGTTCCATTTTCCTGGCGGATCGGTGTTGTGACCGCTTCTGATTGCAGCACGGCGGCACTGCTGGCAAGCAGTTGGTGGACGTAGGCTTGCCTGTCCAGTGGGTCCATCTCCGAAACCGCGTAGGCTTGGGCGGCCATTTTTCCAACATCTTTTAGCATATGTTGGGCCTGCTTAAAGAAAACCGCTTTGCGAATTTCTGCCACTGGCAACGCATCCAGTGTCATCTCGCGATATTGAGGCGAGGTTTTTTGCAACAGGCCCAAGTAGTCATGGGCCGTATCTTCCAAAGGCTGTATAACCTGTTGAGCCAGCGCGGTTTCAGCAAAGCGGCCGTAACGCTCTGTCTCGCTCCAGCCAGCCGCCTGAGCATAGGCTTGAAGGAGATCCTGCTTGAGCTGCTGCCAGGACACAGCCAACGAACTGGTGTCATCAGGCGTTCGGCTGGAAGCCTCTTGAGCAGAAGGCTGACCCAGCGTCTCAAGCGTCTGATCCAAAGTCTTCATGAGTTGCTGATAAGCGCGCTGCAGCTTGCTAGTTTCATCGTCGGTTGCCGCTGATTCCTTGGTCTGCTGGGGCTGCACAAGCCACTGGGCGGCAGGTGAAGGCATCGCCGCTGCCGTTGCAACAGCGACAGGGGAATCGTCACTGCCCGTGGCGGAAGACAGCCTTTGCGGTGCGTACAGGGCGTGTAACACATCCAAAACAATGCCACTGGCGCGGGTCAACCGACCAATTTCAAGGTCTTGCTCGTTCAGCAGAGTAGAGGCCGTGGGCTGAAAAACACCTTCCTGCTGCATACGGGCGTAATGCCGGTTGGTTTCCGCCTGAACCTCCCGATCGCTCTGAGAAAAAAACGCCATCTCCTCGGCCAGGGCTTGATCGTAGCGTAGCCAGGGGATTGGTGCCCCAGCAGGCGAATGATTTCTGCCAGTCGGAAAAGCAGCTTCGTTCCCCTCAGGCGAAGGAGGAGAAGCACCAAAACGCTGAAACACATCGGTAGAAAGCCCCCCAGAACTGCTGGCAGGCGTTAGCAAACACTGCGCCTTAGGCCGGTATGGCGAAACCGCAACCGGCAGCACACCCAATGAGATCATTTGCGTCATGCTTCTGTTCCTTCTGAGTTCTTCACGTCTGTGGAAGTGGTATCAACCCCATCGACCTCATCCCCAGGCAACAGGCTCTCCAACTGTCGAATCACCTCGGGATGGGTGGGCATCTCCAAAGCAAACGCGTTGCTGAGCTGCTGGGCAAAAAACGCCCTGCTTTCTGGCGAGGTCAGGCTCTGGTCCAGCACTTGGCCAAGCTGTGCCATCCGCAACTCGTAAACCTGGTCTCCGTTCGCCAGAGAGGCTGGATCGAGTAACCGGGACACTTCGCCCCGTTCCCCGGGAGGAAATTGCTGCACAAACGACTGGCGCTGGCGCTGCTGAAGGCTTCGGTAGGCAATGATATCGGCGGGAACCCCTTCAGCCTGAGCCTGCGGGTAAACCGCCGCCGCCTTGATAATGTAGTTAACCGGCGTCTGGAACAGATCTTCATGGAACTGCGGGCCTGCCTCAATGGCAATGGCCTCGTGGAAGGCTGGATCCAGCGCATTGACGTGCAGCGGCTGTAATACCTGTTGCCACAGTGCCGATTGCTCGAAGTCCTTCTGCTGCTTTTCAAAAGCACGATAGCTCTCTCTAAGCAGGCGTCCCCAGGCGATGCTTCGACTATCGGTGGTATGAAACGCTTTCTCCATAACAACATTCAGTTGCGCTGCCCGATCAATCAGGCTGGATTCATCCGTCAGACGGCGCTCAATCGCCTCATCCATTGCCACCAGCGCAGAGCCATCCACATGGCGAAGCAGCCAACCTAGGCCATTGAGTAGCTTGGCGCTATCTGCCTGCGCCCTTTGCCAGCAATACTCCAAAGCAGAAGCAGGCTGCGCCGGAAAGGCAAGCCCTGCCTGTTGCAGAACACGTTCTGGGTCAATGGGGGTTGTAAATAGTGGCCGAAAGTCATCCGCCGCCGAACGATCCACGGACAAGGGCGGCTCCGCGTCATCGGGGGGCGTTGTTTCTGCAAAGCGAGGTGTGACAAACGCATTTGCTGCAGTACGAACCGGAAAAGAATTACCCACATGGGTTTTCAACATCATCATCAATCCAACCAAGTCCCCAAGGAATCTAAGCTCACGCACGTAATAAAAAGCTGAAACGAAGTTTGTAGTGTATGCCAAACGGCAAGCCGTGTCAAAAAAACGTCACCCAACAAAAACGCCTCTTGCAGAATCTACAAGAGACGAAGAAGAGCAGTTGCTGAGTCGTTGTTGAGGAAGACAGCCTGTTTACAATTTAAATATAAATTATATTTTGCAGTAAAAAATTCACCCTGGGGTGAGTTCTTTTAAAGCGTGATTGTAACCCTTGGGTTAAGTTTGGGGCGGATGACCGGCCAAAATTTAACGCGGAGCGGTCCTATTCAGTGACGGTTTCACTACAAACGCCATCCATTCGTGTAAACGTTGCCGATCGGGCGAGGTAACCGATGGCAGGTAAAATTCTACAACAGAAACATCCACCAAATCCGCATGCAAAGACTCTATCGTCTTATTCAAAACCGGATGTTGCCACGCAGGAAGCACTTCCAGCATAGGCACCAGTACAAACGCCCGCTCGTGCATTCGCGGGTGCGGCAACGTCAGCCGTTCGGTTTGCAGCACGCAATGGTCGAATGCAATTACATCCACATCCAGGGTGCGGGGGCCCCAACGGTTTTCCAGCGTGCGCACGCGGCCACACTGTTGCTCTATGGCTAAACAGGTATCCAGCAAAGCATCGGGCGCTAGCTGGGTTTCAATCAGCAGGACGGCATTTAAAAACGCGGGCTGATCCACAATTCCCACGGGCTGCGTTTCATACACGGCAGAACGCGCCAAAATTTCAATCCCGGCAGCCTCTTCCAGCCTGGAAACCGCGTAGATTAAGTGAGCCAAACGATCCCCTTGGTTACTCCCCAAAGAAAGGCAGGCCGGTAGCCAAAGAGACGACATCGCGATCCCTACATCCAATCTAACGCAGCGCTAACTGCAAGCCACAGCAAAATGCCCGGCTTGCTGGGGTGCAGGCATTAACTGGTGAACACCCAGCAACGAAAAGGGATAAGCCTGCGTAATCGCCACCGGAATGGTTTGCCCCACCAACTGGGCTTCCGGCAGGGGTGAACTGAAATTAACCACCTTGTTGTTGCGGGTGCGGCCCGTCCAACGCTCTGCATTGCGCTTGCTTTTGCCTTCCACCAGAACATCAAGCACCTGGCCCTCGTAGGCTTGGTGAATAGACATCGCCTGGTCTCGAATCACCTCGTTGAGAAGCTGTAGACGCCGCTGCTTTTCTGGTTCGGGCACCTGTCCCTCTCCGCGATCTTCCCAAATACCTGCCGGTGTTTGCCGACGTGCAGAGTAGGCCGCCGTATTGGCAAAATGAATCCCGCTACGGCTAACTGAATAGAGGGTTTGCTCAAACTGGGCCTCTGTTTCTCCAGGAAAACCCACAATGTAGTCGCCCGTAACGGCCACACCGGGAATGCGGTCGTAGAGCTTATCCACCAGTTCGTAATACTGAGCTGCCGTATAACCACGGCGCATCCGGTCCAAAATGACATCATCGCCCGCCTGCATCGGAATGTGAATGTACTCCATGACCTTGGGCAGCGTGGCAATCGCCTCAATAATCGCATCGCTCAAATCCAGCGGATGCGAGGTCATAAACCGAATCCGCTCAATGCCCTCAAGCGCGTTCACATCGGCCATTAATTCCGCCAACCGGTAGGACCGATCCGCAAAATCCTTACCATACGCATCCACAGTTTGGCCCAGCAGCGTTACTTCCTTGTAGCCCGCTTCGGCCAGGCGCTTTACTTCCTCCAAAACAGACTCTGGCGCCCGGCTGATTTGCCGACCCCGGGTGTAGGGCACCACGCAATAGGTGCAAAAGTAGTCGCAACCTTCAATAATGGTCACCCAGGCAGAAATTTTACTCTCCCGAACCTGGGTGACATCGCTAAAGTAGTCAAACGTGCTTTTATCCTTTTGGCGATCGACGGCAACCACCTGTTTTTCATTGCCGGAAAACGCGCGACGCACCAGTTGGGGCAACTCATGGATGTTCTGCGTGCCGAAGACAATATCCACATAGGGCGCGCGCTTAAATACGTCTTCTTTGGTTTGCTGGGCCACACAACCGGCCATAGCAATTTTTATATTGGGGTGCTGCTGCTTAAGCTTTCCCCAAGGACCCAGGTAGCTGTAGGCCTTCTCTTCAGCATTCTCTCGAATTTGGCAGGTGTTAATAATCACCAAATCGGCCCGTGTGGCATCCAACACCGGCAAAAAGCCTTCTTGCTGCAGCAAACCGAGCATCAACTCACTGTCTGCCTTATTCATTTGGCAGCCCAGGGTTTCAATGTACACGTGTCGCGGATCAGACAGGGTCACGAAGCGGCATTCTCCCACGGCGTTTAGTAGAGTATTAGGGACACACACATTTGCTTGCGCTGACGTGTTTAAGAACCTACTATAAACACCGTGGGAGATAAAGCCTTGCTAAACAATAGGGTTAGATCACAGACCCTTTACCGAGCGATGGGAAATGTCGTTTGCGTTTCCAAAGCCACAGACTCTGAGGACTCCTCGGGGATGCCGTAATCTTCCTCGGGGAAGCGTTGGTCTAAAATCTCTTCCCACTGCTCTTCGGTCACGTCAGGATGCTTTTCCTGCAAAACCCGTTCCAGCGTTTCACCGAACGCAGCGGGGTCCACAGGGGGTTCTGGAGAAATGAACTCTCCACCATCAATATAGTCCAACATATCAGTAGACAGAGAACCTTCTACACCTTCGGCTGGCTTACCGTACAAGGTGCTTTGGTTGATGCGCCAGTTTAATTGACTGGAATCATCGAACGCAGACGTTTCAAGACGGTCCGGCTCACCACCTTCTCGAACACCACTCATACTGTGGAACATAATAGCCAGCTCCGCCTGGTTTAAATCGCCACTGGAATCTAAGTCTGGCGTCAGGTTGGTATCCGCATACAGTTGTTGAAGGCCTGGTGCCTCTGTTTGCAGGTTCACCACGCCATCGCCATCAGTATCTAAAATGGCCAGGGCCTGATTACCAGCCTCTTGGAAAAAGGCCGGGAGCTGCTCAATTTTGGCGTCACTGCTCATGTAGGCATCCCAAGCTTCAAAATTTTAGCCGAATGAAGCCCGAAGACCCAGATCAATCGAGCCTTCCAAGCCATCGCCCGGCGCTTGGGTAAACTGACCCGTTTGGGCGAGCGACCGCAGCTCATTCGCGCTAGTCGGATCAATATAGGCCGTTAAGTCCGGCCCGCCATTATTCCCTGGAATCACCACCGGACGAACCGGATGGTTCGATGCAATCTCACTGCTCATTTCTTTTCTCTCCTTCATCTCAGGGTAAAAATGCCCAGTAAAACGGCACCCTCCTCGTTCGTGGGCCCTGTTAAACAAAATGCCGAAGCATCCTATAGGAAAACGACTCTCTCTCTCGCTTACTTAAACGTATAAAACCAAGAGTAAAAACCGCCGTGCTACCCCAAATCATTAAAATATTTTGGACAAAAAAACAAAGAAAAAGAAAACATCGCCTGTTGGCTAGCATTACCCAAAAGTCCAAGCCAGATTCATCCATCGACAAGGCTCCCGGGTTCTGCTTAAATACGAAAACGCGCTGTTCCATGATTTGACGCAAGCATTTGACGCACGTGACAGCGCCACATTCGTAGAGAGACACAAGGAGTATTGTTCCTCATGAGCGCATCGGC
>JANRKP010000014.1:0-24851 GCA_033763415.1 Candidatus Melainabacteria bacterium
TTGCCTGGGGGCATTGAGCCCTTGTGCGTCTTGTAGGGTTTCACGCACAATAAATAACATCCTTAAAAGAATAGTCTGGTTTGTGCTGAAGGGTGTGGTGGCGTATGGAGTTTTTCTTTTTACTGCTGGCGTTGGTTGGCCTGGGTGGCGGTATTTATCTCCTGACGCAACTGGCTGCCAATGGGTCGGCGCGTGGTCAGCTTCGTGACGAAGGAACACCCAATCGCTTGCCAGACGGCTCGGGTTTGGATGCAGAGGCATTGCGTATTGAAAACGTGATGGCGGGTGGGGTTATTCACCTAACCGGGGTGGGAGAGACTCTGGAGGAGTTTGATCTGCAAGTGACGGCCCGGCATCGCTACAGCCAGGGTGGTTACCACTGGATGGAGCTGGAGTGTGATCGGGGTGATCGCACGTTTTGGCTGACGGTTGAGCAGGATGACGGGCTTTGCCTTAGTTTGGGCCTGGAAACCTTGCGCTTGGAAGATTTAAACCTGACGAAAGACGCCCTGGCCCGGATGGACGAGGAAGAAACCGGACGCGTGGAGTACAACGGCCAAACATTTTTTCTGGAAGATTCGGACCGTGCGGTGTTTTACCGGAGTGGGGAGACCTCTCGCCCGGAACCGTTTTATTACTGGGACTTTGCCACCCGCGATGAGCGGCAGTTTATTTCCGTGGAGCGTTGGGAGGATGGCGGCGTGGATGTCACTTGGGGCGTTGCCTTGCGCCCCTCGCAGTTGACGGTCTATCGTTTGCGTGAGGAAGAAACGGCCCCTCTGGGCGCGGGCTAAAGCACCTTACACGAAAGGGCGTTCGCCATGATGGCAACAGAAACATTTTCACCAGAGAGGGTGTCGATGGCGGGGGTTGAAGAAACCGCCCGGATGATTGCGCCCGAAGTGGTGCGTACGCCGGTGCTTCGCTCCCCCAGGCTGAATGACATTTTAGGACTGTCGCTGTGGTTTAAGGCGGAAACCCTCCAGGTGGCTGGAGCGTTTAAATATCGAGGGGCCTGTAGTTTTTTGATGCGTCTCAGTGCCGAGCAGCGCAATCGGGGGGTGGTTGCGTTTTCTTCCGGCAATCATGCTCAGGCAGTGGCTGCGGCCGCCAATCGGTTTGGTGTTTCCGCCAAAATTGTAATGCCCAGCGATGCCCCTGCGATTAAACTGGAAGGAACCCGCGCCTGGGGGGCCGACGTGATAACATACAACCGAATGACGGAGTCTCGCGAGGCAATTGCTGGTGAGATTGCCCGGCAGGAGGGGCGAACGTTGATTCCGCCGTTTGACCACCCGTGGACGATATTGGGCCAGGCGACTGCCGGGTTGGAATTTTACCAGCAATTGGCCGCACAACAGGTATTGTTGGACGTTTTGTTAATTCCCTGTAGCGGTGGTGGGCTGACCGCAGGGGTTTCCACGGTCTTTCGCGCGCATTCTCCCCAAACGCAGTTGTGGGCTGTGGAGCCCCACGGTTACGACGATACGGCACAGTCTTTGGCGACAGGCCGCCGGGTGTCCATCCAGCCGCCAAGCCAACCAACACTGTGTGACTCGCTGGCGTTAACCGAGCCAGGCCATCTGACGCTGGCGATGAATCAGCACTTGCTCAACGGGGTTCAAACGGCCTCGGATGCCTCGGTGCTTACGGCGATGCGGTTGATTGGCCAGCACCTCAAACTGTTGGTTGAACCCGGGGGCGCCATTGGGTTGGCCGCTGTTTTAGAACATCCGGCCCGGTTCACTGCAGGCCAGCAGGTGGGAATGGTTCTGTCCGGGGCCAATGTGGATCCTCACGTGTGGGCGCGGGCACACAGCTGAGGTTAGGCCGAGTAGACTTCAATGTTTTCGCGGAGCAGTTTCCAGGCGTTAGGAGCGCAGCGACAGAAGTTTAGACAGACCTAAATGACTGAGCGAGCCCCGCAGCCACACCGAAACTGCCCGTGAATCCGCTGAATGTCTAGAGGCTGTCCACTGTCTCACGGTGGTGATGTTTGGCCTTTGGGTGCGCTTTGCGAGGGGCTAACAGTTGTTGTTGTCGGCCTTTCAAACACGCCGAGCCAGGACTTCAGTGGGCGCTGTTCCGGCAGGCCTTTGGCGTTGCGCTTGGCGTAAAGGGTTTCTGAAGGTTGCGTTTTTGTTTCTTGTATCCACAGGCTGCTGGAGCCCCCACCGTCTAAGTTCAAGGCCTTGATGACGCCGCGCTGTTTGAGCAGGGCTTGCAGCGCTGGTAGCGAGAGCCCGGGCTTGGCCGGTTGGGCGCCATTTGCTGTGGCCTGAGAGACCAGAACCAGAAGGATGTCGCCGTTGGGTAACAGTCCGATCGCGCTTCGTGCGTTGGGTTTTCCCACGCCAATGGGATCCCGAACCAGTCGACCGTTGACCTGATGCGTGAATGCTTCCGCTGCATCGGTCAGGGTGGGTAACAGCATTGGGCCCGCGCCAACCGCGGCCTGTAATTCGCATCCGCTGGGGACTGCATCCTGATGCCGCGCGATATCGTAGCGCGTCTCTGTGGCGCCCGGGCGGTTGGTTTTGCAACCATACACGCGAAACTCGCTTCGGTTGTATATTTGGGCTAAAAATGGCTGAAGCGACTCGTTTTCCGTAAGGCGCGGATTGTTTTTGGGATCCAGCCGCCACTGGCCTTCAGTCATGAGGTGGGCAGTGGTTTGGCCGTTGTTTGGGTCAAAGTAGCCAGCATTGATGAGTAGGAGCGGAGCCATTTTCTTCTCAAGGAGCGTTTGGGCCATTTGGCCAGTCGTTTTCAGGCGCTGGTCATCCGCCAGCCAAACGGGGCGGAGGGTGGCTTGTGCCGTATGCAGGGTAATCCATACGAGGTTTGCACTCGCAAGCGCTTGCGTCTCGACTAACAAAGGCGACTTATCCAGAGAGGGGGCGTGCTTTGGGCAAGCATTTGCTGGGTTTAATCCGCCAACACCGGTGCAGCATAGCAGCACCAAGAGAGACAACAGGGCTTTCCATCGGTCGAGTTGCTGCGAGTGTGGGGCATTGCGTAACAGTGTAACGTTACGTAAACGAAACCAAGTGGTTTGAGTCTGCATCTGGCGATCCTTATCCAGGTGTTTCTTGACGATTCTCATACAATTGTTTTACGTTATACACGTAGCGAACGGTTTCTTCCGTCGCCATTTTTGTTTCAAACAACCCAGTGTTATTTCTCAAGTTCAACCTCGTTCATCCTAGCGCAAAAAGTAAAGCATCGCTTTGGTGGGGTTTTCTTTCTCAGCCTAAACCTTCTGAGCGGACTGGCTTTGCCCCTGTAGACCATAGAGCACTACAGCTGTATTTTGCCCCTTGTGAGCTAGCTGGGTGAGCCAACTGGGTGAACCCAACTGGATTTCGATGACTGTGCCAAAGCGTTTGCCGGATGGGCTGTCCATTGTGTTGTGCCTTTGCTCGCTACGCTTCTAACAGCGCAACAAAGGCGCTTCATTGGTTTTCATCCACTGTTCTTGTAATCGGCTATGTAATCGGGACTGTGTGGGTGGTGCTGCTTTTGGCAGTAAGCCCACGCCAACACGTAAAACGCGTATCACTTAAAGCGACGAATACTTCAGACAAAGGTTATTTCGGCCACATTAATCATTCGGGGGCTTCTGTTGTCACCACGGCTTGGCAATTTAATGGGTAATGGCTTTCAGGTTACCTCCCTGCTTCGGTTTTGGGAGCCTGCGAACCTGCCCTATTTGCTGAGCTCGGCCATTATTCTGCGCACCCTGGTGGGCGTGGCGCGCACGCTAATGGATTTGCCGCAGATTAACCCCAAGCCCAACCTGCCGGAAGAGGAAAAATTCGGCACGTTTTTCGAGCGCATTAATATGGAATTGGTGGGTACGCTGGGCTATATGGGCGTATTACACGTGTGCCAGGATGTTTCCCGTTGGGCGCTGGAGCATATTCCGGCGTTGAGGCCCCAACACTTTTTAGACGATCTGCTCAGTCGTTACCGAGAGCGCTTGCCCAACGCCGCCGCGGTATTAACCAAAGGGGTGGATGCCGCCTTTGGCGTGCAGGATGCCGGTATTTTAAAGCGCGTGGTGTACGACACGCCCAATATTTTCAGAACCCAGGGCACCCACTCCCTGTATGCGGCCCAACAGTTCTTACAAAAACAGGCTACGCACACCGGAGACACGGTTTGGAACCTGGTGAAAGACGACTTTGTGCGTTACCAAAACCGACTGATGTTGCCCGCCTTTGGCATGGTGCTTACCGGTGTGGCGGCGGCGGCCTATTTTGGCGGCTATCTTATGCAGTTGTTTAACGATCGCGTGGTGGGGCAGTCCATTGTACCGGCCCTAAACCGGCTGTTTGGCGTACCCACCAAAGCGCAACAGGGGCTTGAACCGGAGGAACCCACCGCCGCCGTAGGCAGTCGTCCTGCTCCTGCGGTTGTAGCCCCTGCTGCCGGAGTTTCCCCCGCCTGGGTGCTTCCGTCTATGGCGCTTTCGTCTATGGCGTTACCCGTGGCGATGATGGCGGCCAATTCGTCGCTTCTCAACGTAAAATCTTTACCCGCGGGCTTAGCCCACCCTCCCTTGCCTCATTCTCCTTTGCCTCACCCTCCCTTGCCCTTACCCAGGCCCACGCCAAAAATCCTGACGGAGACGACCAGGTTGCCCTGCCAACAACTTCCTCGACTTCCTGTGTATGCCTCGCCGGGTCTCTGGCGTGGAGGAGGCTACTAGTATGCCGCCACTGCTAAAAAATATGCCGGAGTTCTTGCTCAACCACGGGCGCATTGTCTGCAACCAGGGGCAATCGCTGCTGTTGAACATGAACTTTTTAAAGCTCAACGCCTTTATGGTTTCGGCGGCGGTGCTGGTGGGCTCTCGCATTGTGGTTTCTGCCAAAACGGCGGTGGATGCCAGAGGCACCAAGGATGAAAACTACCGCGAGATGGAGTTTTTAAAAACAGCGACCCGCGAAGTGTTGGGCTGGATTAGTAGCTACGGGCTGTTGCGGGCATTTCAGTGTGGGTTGCGGACCGGCCTAAAATGGGTTACTGGCGCAGAGAGCAACCCTGCGCTAAAACCGATGTTGGACAGCGCCAGCTACGGCTGGTGGCAGGATCTTCGCAGCCAGTGGGCGAATGTCGGTAAAGCGAACTTTTCTGCCCTGGCCAAGGTGCATCCGTTTCAGGGGGCGGCCTACAATATTCCGGTGCAGGAATTGTACCGTTTTAACGAAAAAAACTGGCTCTATCGCGCAGTGACCAACATGAAGATGTTGGGTGGCCAGACGGCCCCGGAGCGAATGGCGCGCTTTATGGAAGGCTTTCCGCTGGCGCTTGGCTTTATGGTTTCCTTGGGCATTAGCGGCTTTCTGCTGGAATATGTCAGCCTGAAGTACCCGGAAGCCATTACCGGGTTCCTTAAAAATCTGCACCAGTCCTCGCCGCTTGCCAAATCGGCGCCAGTCTCTGCCAAGCCGTCTCAGCAGCAGCCGGAGGCCGTTGTTGCGCCTGCGCCGTCGTTTTCGTATTTAGATAGAGGGCTGACCCCGCCCATTCCCCCGGCGGCGGCGTCGCTTCAACATGTCAGAGGGCCGCTAGCAAGGGGCCCGGAAGTTCAACTTCCCATGCCATTCGTTCCTGTCGGAGGGATGCCAGTGCCGTCGCCTGCGTTAATGCCGATGGTGCCGCAGCAACAGCCGTATGCGGGGTGGTCCAGCAACCGTTCCAGCATGCAAGCCGTTTGGTGGCGCTAGGCCGTATCGATATTCAGCGTCTTTACAGTCCATTGGGTTCTGTTTCAACTCCTGCCGCCGCGCGTTGACCGTCCGTTTAAAAGGACTCGCCCTGCTCTGGTTGTTTTGTTACCATAAACGCCTATGCAACCCCTACCCATTACCGATTTATTGTTGGGCACGGACGTGGTTAGCCTGGCGAGGCTCCAGTTAATGTGGCAGCAGCGGGGCGACCGTCTGCTGGCTCGCTTTTTAACTCAGGATGAACTGCGTTACTGCCAATCTGCCCTGCCGGAAGCCATCCTGCTGGACCAGCTGGGCAGGCATTTGGCCAAGGGCGCTATGACGGAAACGACCCTGCTGCCGTTTTTGCGAAGAGCCGCCGCCCGTATCGCAGTGAAAGAGGCGGTGGCCAAGGCGTTGGGCGTGGGCATTAACGGCTTTGGCTACGCACAAGGGCTTCGCTGGCATCAGGTGTCGGTGTTGCCCGCAACGGCGGCATCCAGCAATCCAAACAGTTTTTCAAAGGCACAGGGCCCCTCCGTTTGTTTAACCGGAGAGGCCCTGCGTGTGGCAGAACAACAAGGCGTTATGACCTGGCGGGTGAGTATTGCGCACGATGGCGATACCGCCTTGGCGACCGTGATTGGACTGGTGAGTGGTTTTAACGGTTAGTCGGTTTTTTGCTGCCGACCGTGCTTAACCTTTGCTTTTAGCCATTGTTGCCGTGCGGCTGGCAGAGCTGGCTTTTTTGGCCATGGCGGGCCTGCTGTTGCTGGAGCTGGCTTTGCGACTGGTCCCCTTGCTTAGGGTCACGCTCTTTTTCAGGGTGACGCTTTTGGTTGCCGTTGCTTTGGTGCTGGCTACTTTTTTGCCGGTTGTGGTGACGGTAACGGCCTTTTTCGCCGTCATTGGCTTACTTTGGGTTCCCTGTCCCTGTGTAACCTGTGTTTTACCCGTTTTGCCAGCACTTTTACTGGTGCCATTGCCAGTGCTTTTGCTGGTAGTTTTGCTAGTATTTGGGGTGGATTTTTTACTGTTAACCGGGCTTTTGCTTACGGTGGTTTTGGGTTTGCTGGCAGGCTGGGATGCTTTGGCAGTTTTGGCGCTGCTGTTTGTGTGCTGACTATGAGGCTGTGTGTGGGTGGCGGTTGCCTTGCCCATCGATTGTTTTAAGGCTTCAAACTCTTGACGACCCACCAGGCCCAGGTTTTGTACGGTGCGTTGCAGGCAGTGTTCCACGTGCTCTTTTACAAAATTCTCCAGAGCGTCCTTTTGTTGCATGCCGCGCTTTTTTAGCTCTTCTGCAAAGGTTTTGGCGTCTTTTTGAGACAGAACCCCTTTGTCAACAAGCTCATCGACACTGTCTTTAATTCGTTCGGCGGTTAAAACCGTGGCGCCTAAACCAACCAAAAACGCCTTTTTCACTGACTCTAATGGATCGTGATTCCGACTTGTCATGGGTTAGACAATGCTCCTGTGTGTGTGTATATTTTGGGTGATTCGTACAGAGTGTGTTGGCACCGCTTTTTGCCTAACGTGGCGTCCGATGCTAAAACTGTTCCAGAGCCGCGTTTCAAATGCATCCCTTTGTTCTGGTCGTGGTTCTTGTCGTGCCGTTTAGCCGGGCTTTAGTGGTTTGGCTGTAGCCAGTTGCCAAACGCGAAGCCTGCTAAAATGGGCGTGTAGAAATTTGGCCTGGACCCTGTCAATCCAGGGTGGATTGAGTCGGGTTTGTTTTCTGAAACAGAATTCTACGAAGCTAGGAAATAGGGTGCTACGAAACGAAGCTGGTAACGGGCTTGCTTACCTCTAGGAAAGAATGATCGTTATTTCCCCCAACCAAAAACGGATACTCAACAGTGGACTAATGCAACGTTGTACAAAGTGGAAATCCTTCCCATACGGGTGTGGAACTATTTCTACTTTGCTTTATCGGGCTATGTGACGTTTTCTTAAATTTTGACGCCAAGGCAAGTTCCAGTGCGTCCAGTTTCAATCTCCAAATAGCGCTTCCCCGCACGATTTTAAGGCCGGAGCGAGGGCGTGCGGAAAGGCCGCGTGGCAAGGTAATTAGATTGAAGAGACTACTCTTTGCTGGCGCCCGACAGAACCCCTTGAACAAAGTAGCGCTGAAGCGCAATAAAAAATACCAGTACCGGCACAATGGAAACAATCGTGCCAGCGGCCACCAGTCGCCAGTCTGCGCTAAACAACCCCTGGAGTTGTACCAGGCCGACGGGCAGGGTCATATTCTCTGGCCTGGAAATTAAAATGCTGGGCCAGAGAAATTCTCCCCAACTGGCCATAAACGTAAAAACGGCCAACGTGGCCAACGTGGGACGAATGGGCGGAAGCAACACGTACCACAGGGTTTGTAGCCCGTTACAACCATCCAGCCGAGCGGCTTCATCCAATGCGGTGGGCAGGCTTAGCAGGGCTTGGCGTACAAAAAAAATGCCAAAACCACTCACGGCAAACGGCAAGGCCAGCCCCAGCCAACTGGCCAGCAGGCCATGGCCTTCGGTTAACTGAAGCTGTAGCAGGAGTAAATAGAGCGGAATCATAATGACCTGGAAGGGAACCATCATGGTGGCCAGCACCAAAAATAGCGCCAGCCGCTGGCCTTTAAACCGAAGTCTGGCCAGTGGATAGGCGGCCAAAACGCTAAAGCCTAAATTGAGCGCCACCGTCAGAAAGCCTACCCCCAGGCTGTTAAAAAAATAGCGATCCATCGGAAGCGATTGCCATACTTTAACAAAGTTTTGAAGCGTCGGTTGTTCGGGCAGCCAGCGGGGCGGATAGGCAAAAATGTTTTCTCCCGATGACTTGAGCGCGGTGGAGAGCAGCCAGGCAAACGGCCCTATGGCGGCCAACGTTAGCAACAAAAGCAGGCCATAGCGCAACCCGAGTTGTAAACCATTGCGTAATCCAACGGCAGTATGCGGCTTGTTTAAAAGCATCTTGGGCGGGCTGGTGTTCGTCATCGTGTGTGGTAATTCCCTGGATAGGGCGATCTCAACGTTAGCTTGATGAATTTAGCTTGATGAATATAGGGTGCATTATGGCTAAACGGCCCTATGCGCCTGAATTTTCTGCTGATCGGAGGAGCTTTCTCCCAGGCCCGTGAGCAGCACCTGTAGCAGAGAAAGCACCATTAAAATGGCCATCAGCACCAATCCGGCGGCGGTGGCCACGCCCAGGTCCAAATGCTCAAAGGCGCGTTCGTAAATATAGTACACCAGCGTTTGGGTTCGTCCCAGCGGCCCGCCACGGGTCATTACGTACATTTCGGTAAATACTTTCAGGCAGCCAATCGTGCTAATGAGGGCCACCATGCTCATGGTTGGGGCCAGGTGCGGAAGCGTGACAAACCAGTGTCGTTGCCACAGGTTGGCTCCATCGATTGAGGCGGCCTCGTACAGATCTTGGGATACGGTTTGCAGGTTGGCCAGATACATCATCATGTAGTAGGCAAGCCCTTTCCAAATCACCACCAGCATCACGGCCAGCAGGGCCACATCCGGGTTCACCAGCCAATCTACCGGTGCAAAACCCAGGTTGGCCAGCCAGTAATTTATCAAGCCCTGCTCGGCGTACAGCCATTTCCAGGCAATGCCCACCACCACCATGGAAACCACCACGGGCAGGTAAAGGAGTGTTCGAAACAGGGCCATGCCGCGTAGAGTGCCGTTGACCAACAGCGCCATCACAATGGGAATCAGAACCATGGCGGGCACCACGCCGAGGCTGAACAGGCCGGTGTTAACGAGTGCGTTCCAGAAGCGGACCGATTGAAACAACTGCTGGTAGTTGCTCCAGCCAACCCATTGCGGGGCGTATAGATCGTGGTGGTAGTCCAGCAAGCTCATGCCCACGGCCATGGCGGTGGGCCAGAATAAAAACAGCCCCATTAAGCCTAGGGGAATGGCCAAAAAGGCGTAGGGCTCCAGTGCTTGCCACGAGATTCTTTTCGGAAAAACGGTCTGCGGCTCTCTGAAAGTCGCGCCTCTGGCGGCCTGGGTGGAGGCGTCGTGCTGTTCGGAAGGCAGCAGTGTTGGGTTAGACATCGCGTTGCAGGAGCCCCCTTTTGCCCGAGTTGGCGCCAACCTTAACGGCCAGCGGTGGCTGGCATTGACCATACGGATAGAATGGCTTCAATGTCGGCTGGCGTGTAGCCTTCCCAGCGAATGCGCGCCGCGGTGATCGGATGGTGGTAGTCTGTTTTGGTTACAGAGCCACTGCCGGAGACGAGCAATGTGGGTGGGGCCAACCACCATTTAAACACGGAGGCGCTCATCCGTTGAAAAAACCGATCCAGCCAGACGCGTTTCTGTTCGGCGGAAAGTGCCCCGTGGCACGTTTCCCAATAGAAGGTTTCCTGCTGCATCTGCTGTTTGCTCTGGTGCAGGGTTTCAAGTCGCCAGATGATTTCATCGGCAAACGCATAGGGCATTAACGCGGCTTCCGCCGTGAGCGGTTTGCCCGTGTCGGGATCCAGGGCCAGGTCGGCGCCAGAGGGTCGTTCGATGACGCCGAGTGGAATTCGCTCTTGCGGCACCGTGTGCAGATTGATCCACCGGGCCAGGGCGCGTACCTTGGTTTTGGGCACATCGCCCAACGGGGCCAGGGCGCCAGACATATCGCCATTGACCGTGGTGTAGCCCATGTAAAATTCAGATTTATCAGACGTGGCAATGGGCAGGGCGCGGTAATCGTTACCCAGCAGGCGCAAGAGGGTGGCCCGACTCATGGCCTGAATATTGTCTGCGGAAAACGAACGGGGATCGGTACTGCCCCACTGCGGGGCAATGGTCGGGTGCAGGCTCTGGAGCGCCGACAGGCCAGCGTTCACCATCGGCTGAATCGGGGTTTCAACAAAATGAATCCCCAGGTTGTCCGCCAGGGTTTTTGCCTCAACCCGGTTAATTTCTGGGGTAATGTGGGTGGGCATGCTAACGGCCAGCACGGCATCCCCGCCCAGCGCATCGGCCAGCAGCGTGGCCACCACCGCAGAATCTATACCGCCGGAAAGGCCCAATACCGCCCGCTGAAAGCCGGTCTTTTTAAAATAATCCCCAATTCCCTGGAGCAGGCTTGCGTATGTTCTCGCCAGGTCTTTCTGGTGGCTTGGATCAAACTGTTTGATTGCCAAAGGAGGCAGTTCGGGCTGCTTGTCGCCGGGCAGTGGGGCAATCGCGCAAATCGGCTCAAGCGGTGAAACGACAAGCGGTGAAACAACGGGCGGTGAAACAAGAGTTTCCGCCTTTTTCGCAACGCCAGGGCTAGGCTCCGGCGGCGTTTCTCCAGGGCAGCAGAGCCAAAAAGCAGTTTCAAACAGTGGGGCTCTGGCAATAAGGGTTCCTTGGGCGTTGTAGCAACGGCTACCCCCATCAAAGCTGCATTCGTCCACCGTGCCCACCTGGTTAACGTACACCAGCGGCTTTTGGTGTCGTTGGGCAATGTGAGAGAGCATATGGTGCTTGAGCGATTCTTTCCGGGCCCGACTGACCGAGGCCGACAGGTTGAGGATGACATCGGCCCCGGCGGCCACCAGGGTGCTAACCGGATCGTGATGATGCAAGGGGCGATCCAAAAACGAAGCGTCATTCCAAATGTCCTCGCAAATGGTCAGCCCGTAGCGCAGACCGTTTGCGACCAGTAACGGACCCTCCAGAGAAGACGTGTCTGTGTGCCCCTCCTGGGGCGGTTGCAACCAGGCCGGGGGCGGCTGAACCCCCACCTGTTCCGAGGCTTCAAAAGTGCGATGATCCTCGTACTCTCCGTAGGTGGGAAGTAAACTTTTCCGAACAACCGCCTCAATGCGTCCACGGTGCAATACCGCCACGGAATTGTAATAAGGTTTCCCCGCCGAAGGAGGATTTGCCCAACCGGGAGACTGGAGCCAACCGGAGGGATCGTTGAACAGCCCCAGATCTTGAGGAAAGCGAGGCTCTACAAAGCCCACCACCACACGGGTATGGCCGGTTTGTTTGGCAATGGCCTTCAGCCAGCGAATGTTATCTGCCACTAAAAACGGGTGGCGACTGATCAGATCGCGCGCGGGGTAGCCCATCAGGCTCAACTCCGGGAAGAGCAGCCAGCCCACCCCCAGGCTTTCTGCCAGGGACAGGGCGCCCAGTATTTGGTGCGCATTGCCCCGAAGGTCGGCCGGGCTGGGGTTGGTTTGTACCATGGCAATGAGGTTGGCGTTTGGGTTGGTTCCTGCCCGTTGGCGCAACCGGTTTTCCAGCTCCGTGCGGAATTCAGCCAGAAAACGCTGGCTTTCTGCTCGTTGCCGCACGGTTGGCTCCGTGAGCGTTTCCTGCCAAAGCTGGGTGAGGGTTTGGAGCGAATGCAACAGGCTTGGGCTGTTTTGTGCCAAAGCCGACGTGCTGCGGTTGGGCTGGGGGCTGTCTTCAAAGGTGTCTGCCTGGGTGCCAAACGGGGCACCAAACTGCTCACCAAACTGCTCCATTGGGGCAGAGTCGTCTATGAAAAATGTCAACCGAAAACCTTTCCACTGGGATACATCAGAGAGCTTGTTGCCCTATTATTAATTGCAGACAGTAGCATAAAAGCACAGAGTCGATCGTTCGTTTTTTATACAAACCATCGACTCTGCGAAAACGTAATTAATAAAGGGCTTAGGTGCTCTTTACTGCGAAACAACAGGTAAATTGCATTTAGCCGCTGTTGGCTTAGGGCAAGTAAACCTTTACCGGGCGAGGGCCATTGCCGGGACGCTCGGACACCTTAATTTTTTCAAACGTGGTGTTCATTTGTTTTAACACAGAGGTAATCACGGATTGCTTATTCACCGTGGTGTCTTTTTCAGACAAAATGGCATAAATATCGTTAGCGGTGAACGATTGCCGGTTGCTGATTAACTCCTGAATAACCGTTTGAATCTTTCCGGTTAGGGTGCCTTCACCACGAGAAGATTTTTTTTCAGTGGTGGCGGTTCCTTTTGTTTTACCGGGTTTGGACGGCGCTTTGGCACTGACGACTTTGGCCACTTTGGCAGCCTTTGGCAATTTAACCAATTTAGACGACTCGGCCGATTTTTTGGGTTTTTCTGGGGTGCGAACCATTTTACCTACTGTTGCTTTTGCAGAGACCGAACCCGGCTTGCGGCCTCGTTTTTTCGGTTCGTGAGCGGGCACTTCTGCCAGGGAGACCGTATTTTGTGGAGGCGCTTCCATAACGGAGGTTGATTTTTTGCTACCATTGCCGCCAGACTGAAACTGAAACGCTTGCATAAACTCTTTTAGTTCTTCCAAAGAACCAAACGTAATGGGCATAATCTATCCTTATCTCTGGTAATTATAGCTGCTTAATACAAAAAGCGAATGAGACATTCCGAATGGTTTGGCCAAAAAACGATCGATTTGAAAAATTTAAACTGTTTTAATGCTCAAACTATTTTAATTTATACAGAATGGATACAAAAATTGCAATCCACCTTTTTTACTTCCTTAATTGTATCGCGCGGAACGTGCAACTTTACAAACTTTGTTTTAGTGATTA
This sequence comes from Candidatus Melainabacteria bacterium, assembly GCA_033763415.1. GTDB lineage: Bacteria > Cyanobacteriota > Vampirovibrionia > Vampirovibrionales > JAJTHC01 > JANRKP01. Next base: position 13,245 of record JANRKP010000014.1, read on the forward strand.
CAGCGTATTTTTTCTTCGCTCAGCGTGTATTTTATGCGCTGCGAAACATTTATTAAAATAATGACATCAATCCAGGATCCAGTTTTTGTTGGTTTTGTGCGGGCAACCCGCTCTTTTGCCTGAATACCTTTTGCTGCGCTGCTTCTTCCTTAAAGCGTCTTTGTCCGAAAACGCACTCCCAAAAACGGATACTGGCTTTGCAGGGTCTTCTGTAGAATCTTGTGGAATGGGTCTGTTGCCATGCGGGGTTCCAAATCCCAAAAGATTGTTTTTAATACATATAGTAAGAAACTTGAGAGACTCTGGGCGTCAGCGTGCCGGTGCGCTGCACAGAGTGGGGGCGAATCGAATCCAAAAAAGATGGACAGAGGGGGAAATCAGCCCATGGTATTGTCTTTAACCACGGATGGCAGCGTTCGGGCCCAGGCCCTGACTGCTTCGGGTGATGTGATGGCCAAGCGAGAGGCGCTGTATCGCTTGGGTTGGCAAGTTCACCCAGACATGACCCCCGAGGAACAGTGGCATGTCCACGAGCAAGGGCAAACGCTTCAGGTGGGCATTGCCAAAGATGAAGTTATGGAAGAGGCGCTCAATACCTGGGATGACGCGATTCGCAAGCGACAGAAAAAACAACAACAGCGCGCCCAGCAAAACCTGAGCAACGGCGTTATTTTTGGCTATTAAACGTCTAGTAAATCCAGGTTAAAGCGTTTGGGCGGGCTAGCCTGCTGGCTAACGGAAACATCGGAGGTGGCTTCGGCGGCTGTGCCATCGTCCAAGCCCTTGGCAGACTTTCGCTTGCGGGCAGTCGGTAGGCTGGGGCCAGCCTCTAGCCCTGGCAGGCCACCCGCGGGAACGTTACCGCCCAAACGTTCAATGACTTTTGTGGCCAGTCGTTCCTGCTCTAATTCTTGCATCAGCTTGCGGTTTTTTTGTTCCAGCTCTCGCACCTGGGCTTTGAGCCGCACAATTTCCGTATCCTCTTCTTGCTTCTGTTTGGCGCGCTTTTCCACTTGCTCTGCCAGCTTGCCCAAGGCGCTGTTAAGCGAACTGTTGGAGACGGCGGTAAAGTTCAGCCCCGCCTCCGGCGTGGCGCCCGCGTGCTTACAAAGCCGCTTGCGCACCTGAATACGCCGCGTTTTGCCCTTGCCGTATAGGAAAAACTCGCCCGGCTGTAGGCTCTTAATATCGGTAAAAGAAATTCCGGCCTCTTGTAAAAAGGGTCGAATGGCCTTGTAGTCCAGCTCAGAGGTAATGCCACCAAACCAAAAGCGGTTGCACTGGCTCAAGATATCTTTGTTCAGACTGGCAGGGCGCTGTGTGGCCCATAGGCTATCGATTGCGCGTTTTCGTCCGCGTTTGGCAATGCGCTGGCTGGCCATCAGATTGTTGGGCCCGCTTTTTTTGGCTTTGGCGTCGCCCCCCACGGCCCCGCCGGATTGAGGCGCGTAGATCTGGGCTTCTTCTACCACCAGGCGGACTTTGCGGCGGTATTTCTGCTCGGCCTGAAACAAACTGTCTGCAATCAGCGCGTAGTAGGCCTGCTGTTCGGCATCCACAAAATCGGACAGGTCAAAAATCGTGGAGAGTCCGTGTCCCAGCATCGCCTCCACGTAAATGTCTACCGCATCCGGGTCAAACGGAACGCTGGCGTGTTCGCCCCCGACAATCAGCATGGGGTAGCGTTCGGCCAGGGTGAAGTGCTCCCCTTCCGGGTCAATGACGCAAATGAGGCCTTTGTTCTCCAGTGTTTCTTCCAGCAGAACGCCCGTAAGATAAGACTTGCCCATCCCGGAAGAGGCCAAAATGGCGTCTCGCTCACCCGTGGCGGCATACTCGGCGCAATCCACCCCGTAGGACTTGGACACTTGTAGAATTCGGGCGCCTGGGTTCAGGCTGCGTTTGATGAAGTTTAGCATCTCCCTATGGTATCAGGAGAGCTTCCATTCTTTCAACGCCTGGGCAGGGATCTCGTCGCTCGGGGAAGAGGGTCGGCCGAGGCGTGAGAGAGAGAAAAAGCGGTTGCGATGCCCATTGACCCGTTTACAGGTTGAGGTGGTAGCGCGAGGTAATGTTGAGCAGCGCCAGTTTTTCCACCTCGTAGGCAATTTGGTCAAAAATGGGTTGCAGTTCTGAAATATTGCGGGCAAAAAAGTAATTGCCGCTGGGTGTGGCGGTGGCCATTGTTTTCATCAGGTCTTCATCGGCGCCAATAACCCCAATGGTGTATAGGGTAATATCGTTGTCGGCGTAGTTGTTGGTGACCCATTTTTTAAGCTGGTTTTTATTGGTGATACCAATCGTGGGTTCGCCATCGCTGAGCAAAATGACAATTTTCTTGGTGTCTGGGTTGCCGGTGGCCAGTACTTCCTTGGCTTTTTGCAGCCCGTCAGACAGATGGGTGCCGCCATCGGCCCGGATGAGCTTGGATGGGTTACCAGCCCGGTTGATCATCACCAAGCGCTCACGCATCAACTCAAAGTACAACCGCTCTTTTGCCTGCAACGGATCCTGACGAAGTTTGGGCTTTTCAATAAAATCGAACACCTTGTTGGCGTTGCTGCTAAAGGTGACAAACCCCAGGCCGACGTTTTGGGCCAAAAACTGGTTGCCTTCCATTCTCAGCAGAAAGGCGAGCATGGCGCTGCGGGCCGCTTCAATTCTGGACAAGTTGCCGTTGATCGTGGCATCCAGTTGGGTTTGGCTCATCGCGGCTTTACTCTGGCAGAGGTTGGCCACCCGTTGGCGAGCGGTGTTGTTTTTGCCCCCACCGTTAAAAAAGTTATCCACAAAATATTTGCGCATTTCGGTTTGGCTGGCGCCGTTGTTAAGGTCGCAGTTGGCCGGAATGCCCAACGGCCCCCCACCCAGCAGGTAGCGTTCATCGAACTGTGTGGTGGTCTCGTCGTCTTTGGCGGTTAGCACCAAATCCAGTTGCTGGTCGTTCCATAAATCCAAGGGGGCGTCGCTGTTGGTAAAGTAGCGGTCTCGTAGGTAGGGAACCGATACATTCTGATAGCTGGGCATGGTTTGCGAACTGCCGGGATTGCCGCAATTGTCGTTGGAAGGCGTCAGTTCAGAGCAGTTCATGGACCCCGATACATCCAGGATGAGAACAATGTCTGTGGTTTTTGCCTCCTGCCCCTGGAAGTTGGCCTCGTTTCTGAACAGATAGGTGGGAAATACCACGGAAGGCTGTGTGCCGCTTTGGCCGTTGTACACGCGTAGCGTGGCCTGGACCAGTCGGTTACCATCCGGGGCAATTCGCACCAAGTTGGGCGAATTGGCCGAGACGGTCAGGCCGTTGGCATCCACCGGTTGGCCGTTTTGGTTCAGTTTGTAGGAGACGTCTCTCAGCGTCCACTCGTACCAAATGTTCTGGTTGTTGTCATAGGCGTGTCTGGCAGTGTTTAGCACGCCTGCTTTCGGCAGATCGTTGAGGGTGTTAATTAGCAGTGGCGAGGCAAACGAGCCGCCATTCATAATTTCTCCGGCCAAGGCCCGTTCCATAATGCTGTTGGCCGCAATCACTTCTCTGGAGCTGTTGCGACTGGCCGCCGTCGATGTGCCACTGGGGCCTGCATCCGTTTTACCGCCCACCATGCCAATAATGGGCACCAATGCCAAAGACATAAACAGCGTAATCAACGCCACTTCTGTTAGGGAAATACCGGCTTGGTGTAGGCGAAAATTTGGCATAACGGGTGCACTCTCCCAAGAATCATGTATAGCCCAAGAAGATGTTAAAGGCCCCAAAAGCTGTAAACGATTGATTGATACGTTTAGCGATTGTGCGGCTAATGGACTGCGACTACAGCTTAGGTCGGGGTTTGTAGCCCCGGCGTTAAACAGGCTGAGATTGGAGGCAGATGGTGGAGGTCCAAACCGATCCAATGCGGCCACTCTAACTGATCGACGGATTGCCCTGTTTTCTGTAGGGTTTGCACTCGATTTTGGTTACAGTTTAGTAACAGTTACAGGCCAAACGGTTTAGCAAACAGGCGGCCTTCCTCTGTCATTTAAAAAGATTTTGCCGCTGACGGCTGTACAGCGTTCGGGTGATTTCCTTATTTTTTGGGCTGCGGCAGAATGCGTTGGCCATATGTTAAAAGGATTAGGCGTTTCTGTTTTTGGGTTCAAATTTTTTGCTCAAAAAAAATAAAGAGCCGGGAAATGCATACGCCCCGGCTATGTTGATTGTCCCCCTTGAATGAAGTCTGGTGTGGTGTGCCTATATGTTGCACTACCAAATGGAAGGCTGCGGATGTTCAGTCTCCACGAGAGGACGCGTGTTGACTGAATGTTGATATCTGTAGCCAATAAGCGGGTGAGTATCAGTAAGTGCGCGTTGAACAATATTGCGCAAACTGCTCACTCTCCAGTTATCGGCGGACGACATCAAGACTGAAGCTTTTGTAAAATATTGTTAATCCACTGGGTTTACCTCTCGTGCAATGCCCATCCGTGGTCGATAGCGAAATAGGGCCATTGGAAAAAAAACTGAACCCATTCGGCTGCCTGTCTGTCTTCTTCGTTTATTTCGTTCCTATTGAGTATGTTACGGAACTTGAGGGATTTTTCATCGTGAGTCTTTCCCATTACCGTTGGATGGAGTGCCTGTGGATGCCTTACCGCACAAAGGTTGCCCAGGGCCAGGCGGCTGTTGTGGTTATGGCCGTAACATTGCTAATGGGCCTAATTATTATGGGCCTTTCCATTAACCAGTTGCAGTATGTCAACGCCCGCCGCAATGTCACCAGCAACGACTCGCTCCAGGCATACTATGTGGCGCAGGCTGGCGTGCAGGAAGCCCTGGCCGCCCGAATGGATCCGCGCACCAACTACCTTAATTTTGTCAGCAGTCCGCAGGGGCCTAAATATCCGTTGTCAGGTCGGGTGTATCAAAATCCGTCCAATTTAACGGGTTTGCTGGGGGCGTATCGCTACATAGTGTTGGGCGGAGATAATGCCCGGGACCCGGTCAGTGGTAATTATTGGAACGATAGCAACAGTCTCTTAAATCCGCTCAGCCAGCAGCCGTTCTACATCATTAGCCGAGGCTCGGTGTGTCAGGCCGCCAACGGGCAAACCCTGGTGAATGCAATTGTGCCGGGCATGGTGCCCACCTGCACCAGTGGACAGTTGCAGCACACCACGGTGGTGGCCACGGTGGATATGAGCCGTAACAGCAATGCCGCCCGAGATCTGGTATCCGACTACCGGCCGGTGACGGGTAACAATGACGTGGTGCTACCCGCCCCGGTGATGGTTCCTGGGGGAGGGCTGAGCAATACCGTTAACTTTGAATCCGCCTGGAGTGCGGTGCAATCAGACGCCGTTCCGTTATTGGCGGTGGTGCACCTGCTCTCTGAGCCCAGAAACATTCGGGTGTATAACATCAACAGCACCACCTTCACCATACCCGACAGGGTGCAGCCCAACGCGGTAATTCGCCTCTACTTTCGTGGCGGGCTGGATATTCGCTCCCCATACAAGTACAACGAAACCGCCTGCAAGAACGATCCCAACGAATGTTATCTGCGCATTCAAAAAATGAATCCAGACTTTACCCCGGAGCTACAGGGCAACAAACCGGTCTACTTTAATGGCGCAACCATCATTCCACTGCTCCCTTCCGGGGCGGAACTGATCGTTTTTCCGCCATCGGGCAACAATATGAGTGTGGGGACGAATTATCAAATCGTGCTGGATCCCAACCTCTCGGATACGCGCGGAAAAACCCTGGGGGCGGCCTACAATATTCGCTTTACGGTGGGGACCTAGGGCGCTTAAGGTATTCTTGAACGGCGGCTGGCTTGGTTTCATCTGCCCCCACACACCTGAGAAACGCCGTTTAAAGCCGTCTTTCAAACGACAAGACTGAGCGAAACACGCCGCCCATCCTGCTGTTTTGTGACGACCACATGAGCGCTTGTCCTGCAAGCGCTCGTCCTGCATAAGTGCTCGTGTGGCCATTGGGATGCATGCGATCTGCCCAACTGTCTAGTTTTTACAAAAGCTATTGACAGTTCGGGTTGAATCACTATCCTTAGTGTAAGTTTTACTCTATATACCCCTCCTTAAGTGTCTCGGCTCTCTCTCGGGGTTCGCCCCAACCAGTAGGCCGAGTTTTTTTTGCCCATTTTTCGCGGGTTTTCGCTGGCCAAGCGGTGGGGCGCTGTGTTTTCTGGCGATGGCTTTACGGATTCACCTCTCCCGAAAAAAATCCCTGCCCGGAAAGCCTTGAAGCTTTGTCCTGTAAAACGCTAAAAACACCAATAGCAGGCCTTGGAGGAATCTTGGGCGTTGCGAACACGGGTTTGCGGATCAGTTACGCCATAAACGTTTTGTTACAGTTAGGGCGGCGTATGGGTCTGTTTGCAATCAATCGTTGCTACAATAGCCCCTATGACAAGCCTGACTGCTGCGAACACCGCATATCAAACGCTGCACTCCTTCCAGGTGGATGCCGCCCAAGCCACGCCAATGGTGCGTCAGTTTTTAGAGGTAAAGCGCCAGTACCCTGGTGTGATGCTGCTGTACCGAATGGGCGATTTTTACGAAACGTTTTTTGAAGACGCCATTACGGCGGCCCGCCTGCTGGAAATTACCCTCACCGGTCGTGATGCGGGCAGTTTGGGTCGCATCCCGATGGCGGGCGTTCCGGCCAAGGCGGTGGACCAATACACAGCCCGTCTGCTGGAGCATCGGTTAAAGGTGGCCATTTGCGATCAGATGGAGGATCCCGCCCAGGCGAAGGGCTTGGTGGCCAGACAGGTGACCCGTGTCCTCTCTCCGGGCACTGTGACGGAATCTGCCCTGTTGAAATCGGACCGCAACAATTATATGGCCGCCGTGGTCCTGGGCCCGGTAGAAGCAGACCCGGGAAAGGCAGGCCCGGCAAAGGTCCAGCGCGCGGGTTTAGCGTACTGCGATGTTTCCACGGGCGAATTCTGGGTGACCGACGTGGAGATGTCTCAACTGTCGGGAGAACTGGCCCGAATACAGCCTGCCGAGCTTTTGGTGCCGGGTCGTTTGCATCGTCCCCCGGGGCAGCCGGTTGCCGAGCTGTTGCCAGACGTGCCGACGTGTTTGACGGAATCCTATTCCTGTACGCCGTTACCGCCTGCCGCCTACGAGGATCGCCATACACACCGGCTGTTGCTGTCGATGTTTCGGGTGTCTTCGTTGGAAGGATATGGCCTGGGCTGGGAAGCCAGCTTAATTTTACGCGCGGCGGGCGCTATTGCCCACTACTTGAAAGAAACCTTTCTGGAGACGTTGCCCGCCTTCGATCGGATTCAGCGCTACTTTTTGAACGACACGGTGGCAATGAGCCCGACGGTTCGCAAGAATCTTGAGCTACTGTCCACGGTCAAAGACGATCGCTATGAGGGAAGTTTGCTCTCGGTGCTCAATCAAACCCATACCAGCATGGGCTCGCGCCTGCTGCGCCAGTGGGTGAGCCAACCACTAACGCATCTTCCTGAAATTGAAAGCCGTTTGGACGCCATTGAGGAGCTTCTGCATTCAGGCGGAGACTCGGGCGCATATTCGGCGAAAGACTCAGGCAAAGACATAGTCCAAAACATAGGCCAAAACTCAGTCCAACAGTATTCTGCGCAACCGCGTCAGCAGCTTGCCGAGCTCTTGCCTGCCGTCTACGATCTCGAGCGCTTGTCCGTGCGTTTGGCCAGCGCTAACGTGAGCCCCAGGGATTTGCTGGCTCTGAAGATTTCTCTACAGAAATTGCCCCAGATTGCCCAGTGCATGCAGTCGTTCAAAAGCTTTCACCTGCTGCGGGTCCAGGCTTTTCCGCCAGAGATTGTCCAGGTGGTAGGCTTGATTGAACGCGCGCTCAGTGACACGCCCCCCGTGAACCTGAAAGAGGGCGGCGTGATTCGGGCAGGCTATCACCCCGAGTTGGATCGCCTGCGCCAGCTCCTGGAAGGACAGGTTCAGTGGCTGGCCGAATATGAGGAAAGCCTCCGCCTGGAGACGGGCTTGAGGTCGTTGAAGGTCAACCATAATCAGGCGTTTGGTTTTTACATTGAAATTTCCAGGGTGCAGGCCAGGCAAGTTCCAGAGACGTTTCATCGCAAGCAAACCCTGACCAACGCGGAGCGCTTCACGACGGATCGGCTCAAAACATACGAAGCCGAGGTGATGGATGCTCAAAGCCGGGTGCTCTCCCTGGAGCAAAACCTGTTTTCAGAGCTTCGTAGCCAGCTTCAACCCTATGCAGCCCTGGTGAAAGAGTGCGCCCATCGCGTGGCGGTGTTGGATGTGCTTCAGTCGTTGGCCCAGGTGGCTGACGATCGCCAGTATGTTCGCCCTAAGTTGGACGAAAGTAAAAGCCTTCACCTGGAGAATGTTCGCCACCCGGTTGTGGAGACCATGCTGCCTGTAGGGCGCTTTGTGCCCAATGCGTGCAGCTTGGCGCACGGCGCTGAAAGCGATGCGCCCCAGCTTATGATTATTACCGGGCCCAATATGGCCGGAAAGTCCACCTATATGCGCCAAGTCGCCTTGGCTGTGGTGCTGGCTCAAATGGGCTCTTTTGTTCCAGCCACTTACGCCAGGATGGGGCTGGTGGATGGTATTTACACGCGTATTGGCGCTGTGGACGACCTGGCTGCGGGCCAATCCACGTTTATGGTGGAAATGAACGAAACGGCGCAGATCCTCAACAACGCCACTGATCGCTCCCTGGTGATTTTGGATGAGGTGGGGCGAGGCACCAGCACCTACGATGGGGTGGCGATTGCGTGGAGCGTTGCCGAATTTTTGGTCAGTAACGTGGGCGCAAGAACCCTGTTTGCCACGCACTACCACGAACTGAATGCGTTAGAGGCTGTTTATCCGGGCCATATCCGAAATTTTCGCGTCTGTGTTACGGAATCGGATGATGAGATTGAGTTCTTGCACACGGTGGAGCCGGGCGCAGCTCAAAAAAGCTATGGTATTCAGGTGGCTCGAATGGCGGGTGTACCGGCCCTGGTGACCCAGCGTGCAACGGCCCGGCTCAATGCGTTGCAAAAAAAGGCCTCGGCCATTTTGGAAGTGAACAAGGCCGCCTTAACGGAGGCCTCTCCTCAGCTTCGCCTGTTTTAAGAGCATTTGGTTTTTTAAGAGAATTAGTGCCGCTCACTTTGGGCCCAGCTTGCTGGCGTTAAGAGGCTTTTGAGCTGGTTGGCGCGGATGGCGGCTGTTTTTTGGAGACAAACGGCAGGCTGAACGAGAGTAATCCTGAGCCGGGTCTGTTTTGATGGATGTAATTGCAGGCGTCAATGCAGTCTCCACAATTAAAGCAACCGTCAAACACGCCAACTTTCAGTCCCTCTGGTTGTCTGGGATCGATATTAACGGGGCACGCACTTTCGCAACCACGACAACTGCCACAGTCTTGCTGAATAGTGCTTCCCTGAAATTGAATTTCCATAGGGCGCCATTTTCCCCCTTGATAGGCTGAAATGGATTGCCCCATGCCGTACGGGCAGCAGGTTCTGCAAAAATCATGCCCGCAGTAGAGCAAAAACAGCCCAATGAGGGTGAACAAGCCGTGGCCAAATAGCAATGCAATGTGCGGCGATCCACTTGCGTATTGTTTCAAAATCCACTGCGGCGGCACTATGTAGCTACTCAGGCAAACGCTAAGTGAGAACGTGAGCAGCAGGGCAATTCCTATGGAGGCTGAGGGCAGGAGCCACTGGAGCGTTGGGTGTTTTTTTATCAAGCGAATGTCTCTGGGCGACTTTGGCTCGCGTCCAACCCAGCGGCGGAGTGCTCGAGTCCACTCGGTTAGCGTGTTATGCGGGCAAACCCATCCACAAAAAACGCGCCCCAACAGGGCACTGGAAAACGCGATTGCGAGGACTCCGCCATAGAAAGTAATCGGAAGCCACATGACATACTGGAACTCAAACGGGTACTGCTTTCCAAAAAAGATGAGTACTTGAGAAAGCATATCCACCCGAAAAAAGTGAAAGATGGGGCCTAGGAATATCAATAGCCAGAAGACGGGCTGTGTTACTAACTGCCTCAGCCAGTGAAATGGATATTTTAGAGGGTTTAGTGGGAGTTTGAAGCGATTTTTTGCGGCAGGATGGCCCATTGTAATGCGTTCTCTCAACAGCGGACTAACGGATAAAGGGAGATTTTCTGATACTAGGATAGCAGTCACAGGCGGTAAAAGACTGAAGCCAATCGAGAAAGTTGGCTCGTTTTTTACGGATGTTACAGTACGTATCGTGTAATATTTTAAATTGAAAGGGGACTGAAACACTGATTGAGAATGGATTTCCTGGTATGTGTAAACAATTTGTTGCAATGTGACGCAAAAAATGGTTGACTTCCCAAAAACGTCCGGGCTATAGTTCAACAACTGAAGCGCACGGGCCACACAAAAAGCCCAAAACGCCGAAGAAAACAGTAATTTACAAAAGTGTTGACAACAAAAAGCCTTTTGTAAATACTACTCAAACTCCAGTGAGAGATGTACCTTGAAAACTGAATAACCGAAACCAGTTCTTGAATTTCAAGAAACTCGATTAATTCCAAAAAATATTGAGCAGATTAAAACTCTTGGAACGGTATTCTTTATATTAGGTGTAAGTAGCAATACTTCCATCTATTTAGAAAAAAGTTTCGTTATGGAGAGTTTGATCCTGGCTCAGGACGAACGCTGGCGGGGTGCTTCATACATGCAAGTCGAACGGACCTTCGGGTCAGTGGCGGACGGGTGAGTAATGCGTAGGTAACCTGCCCTTTACTGGGGGATAACACTGGGAAACTAGTGCTAATACCGCATATGTCTTTGGCTGAAACGCTAAAGATGAAAGAAGCAATTTGGTAAAGGATGGGCCTGCGTCGGATTAGCTAGTTGGTAGGGTAATGGCCTACCAAGGCGACGATCCGTAGTTGGTCTGAGAGGATGACCAGCCACAGTGGAACTGAGACACGGTCCACACTCCTACGGGAGGCAGCAGTAGGGAATATTGCGCAATGGGCGAAAGCCTGACGCAGCAACCCCGCGTGGAGGATGAAGTCTCTTGGGATGTAAACTCCTGTCAGTGGTGAAGATAATGACGGTAGCCACAAAGGAAGCATCGGCTAACTACGTGCCAGCAGCCGCGGTAAGACGTAGGATGCAAGCGTTGTCCGGAATTACTGGGCGTAAAGAGTTCGTAGGCGGTTGTTTAAGTCTGATGTTAAAGACCGGAGCTCAACTCCGACATGGCATCGGAAACTGGACAGCTAGAGTGCGGTAGAGGATGCGGGAATTCCCGGTGTAGCGGTGAAATGCGTAGATATCGGGAGGAACACCAGTGGCGAAAGCGCGCATCTGGACCGTAACTGACGCTGAGGAACGAAAGCCAGGGTAGCGAAAGGGATTAGATACCCCTGTAGTCCTGGCCGTAAACGATGGACACTAGGTGTTGGAGGTTTCGACCCCTTCAGTGCCGCAGCTAACGCGATAAGTGTCCCGCCTGGGGAGTACGACCGCAAGGTTGAAACTCAAAGGAATTGACGGGGGCCCGCACAAGCGGTGGAACATGTGGTTTAATTCGATGCAACGCGAAGAACCTTACCTGGGCTTGACATCTA
>JANRKP010000015.1:0-334153 GCA_033763415.1 Candidatus Melainabacteria bacterium
CGATTATAAGTGGTTTACAAGGTGCCAGACGGAGACGCCGACCTGAGCAGGGCCAACCTGAGCAGGGCGTGTCCGATTATAAGTGGTTTACAAGGTGCCAGACGGCCTGTGGCTTGAAAACCTCTACCCGCCTGGATAAGATTCATTAAAAACGAGAACCCGTTAAAAGTAAAGGATTCAGTCATTCTTAAACAGCCCATAAAACCTGCCAAATCTCTTTCTCCGAAAGTAATACGAGGATCTAATGGGGATTCTAGCGTAACACCGATCCTCGCTGCCAGAAAAAATGCCTCAAGTAACCCTTATTCTACCCTCAAAAACTTGCACATAAAGCTTTTTGACCGCTCAGACAATAATACAGGAAGCCTCATGGCTAAAGTCCCAGGTTTGTCCCAAGGTCTGAATATTTTTCCGGCAAGCCTCACAGATGGGCATGCAGACCAGTTGATCCTCAGTCCGATGCACCCAGGGACTAATTTCCCGGATGAATGTCAGGAATTTCCGTTGGGTCAGCCTTGCCTCAAACACGCTATACTGCTGGGGAAGACCGTATTTCTTACAGAGTTTGTGGACATGCCGAAGCCGTTTGGGGTCTCGGATATCGTACATAATCAGGTAGGTTCTTTCGGGTGGGGTTCGATAAGAAGTCGTCGCCATCGTATTATCTCCAGGTAAAGGGCTTCCAGAGGTCGAGACCGCTGAGCAGGGCATAGCTTAAAAGCCGTGCTTCGACGTGAATGGCCCGTTGGTAGGTGGTGCTGTATCCAAACACTGGATGCTTAACCGGTGTTCTCAAGCGTTCAAACAAGCTTTGCATAAAGGCTTTTCTGGCGGTCTGTTTCAGTTTGCAGGTAGATCCTTCACTCTCAAAATCATCCGCCGTACACTGTCCCCGGTTGAGAAAGCCCAGAACCGTTGTATCGACCACCGGTGTTCGGTAGATTTCCATCAAGTCAAGGGCGAGTGAGGGTTTTCCGTGCTTAAGTCCGTGGTAAAAACCCAGGTAGGGATCTAACCCTGCCAGATGGCAAGCGGTTACGGCCTGTTGCATGAGAATACTGTAACCAAAGCTCAACAGACTGTTCAACGGGTCAGGGCTAGGATGTTTGTGCCGCCCTTGCCACTCAATGCCGCCCTCGGTGTTTATCATTTCAGACAACCCTTGAAAGTGATGCCGGGCTGCTTCGCCTTCCATACCCAGTAATGAGGCACTGTTTTCAGCCCGATCCAGGCTTTTTAGAATACGGGCTAAGGCTTCTACCGACGGATGATCAGTGCCCAGATGGCGACGGAGCCAGACCCGTTGATTGGTCAACTTAGCCTGAATCAGGGTTTTAGCCAATATCAAAGACACTTCGGGATCGGTTAATTGTTGATACTGTTGAAGCCGACTCAGAACGTTTCGGGTCACATGCCCTTGCATACAGCCTTGCCAGCGCCCCGAAAAATCCAGGAGCATCACCGGAATTTTCTGCTTGGTGCAGGTTTCCAGAAAACTGCTGGTGCAGTGGGCCGGTTGCTGGATGACGACTTGGTTGATACGAGCCAAGCCAATAGTTACGGGGTCCTCACTTCCGACGGCGGAGATAACAAGGCTACCATTCTTGATGGACAGTTTGGAACCGGGTCGATCCACGTAGACCGCCTGTCCTTCAATATGGGGAGTCAGGATCGTCTGGGCTTCCTGGGGAGGTTGGGTTGCCTGGAGTTCGTCCGGTAGGCAATTGCGGTATTGGTTACAACCCAGGCAGGCTTTTCGGTTTGTCAACGGTTCTGGCAGAATGTTTTGATCCAGTAGAGTTTTGGCTTTGGCAATAGTTTGGCAAGTTTCTTCCCGCAAAACATCATCAAATCTAACCTTCACCCGCTCCCGGCTCATATTGTACCAAATATAACCATAGGGGATGTCATGGCCTTCCACGGATTCTAACAGCATCGCCAGGGCACAAAGCTGGATGGCATGGCCGGGCCAAGGCTCTCCATCGGGTAAGGGCTTGCCCCGTTTATACTCGATAGGTGTGCCGTCTTCATGAAGTACATCCACCTTGCCGCAGAGAGCCAGTTCCGGGCTTTCAACATAAATTTCGTCACTGGCCAGCTTATCGTGGAGAAACCGGCCTTCCTCGCTCTCTACATTGGAGCCTTCACAGCCCAAAACCGCCTCCAGAAAGAGCAGACGGGGGCAAAACAGGTAGGTGTTGAGTTGGCTGGCGCTGATCATAAAGGCTTAAAAACAAAACAGCACCGGAATTGCCCTGGGAAAAGCGTTGCCAAAGACGAAGACCGCCTGAAACCTTCAGACGGTCTTCTAAACCACTTATAACCGCCGCAGTGCCTAGCCCGGATAAAAATCCTCTGGGGATGACACAGGCTGCGGATTGCGTACTCCTTTAGAGTACAATTTCATTCTAATTAAAAGCCTTTGCCAAGTAAAGTATTTATGACTCAACATGGGCGGTTGGCTTGGATGCTACCCTGATATGTTCAACTGCGGCCTGCTCAACCCCCAGATAATAGTCTCGGTAAGACTTCCACTGACGAGTATTATCACTCAGGGATACAATTGAGGGGTTGGAAAAAAGATTTATTTTCTCCGAGTTTTTCTTGTTAGATATAGGAGTATCAGATGGAAGCAATGAGCCAACAATCTCCTGAGAAAGTAAGCTTTCTTCATTCTTTGAAAAATCGGGTTGACCGGTTGACGTATTAACTGTCAATTTCCAATAGGAGCCTCGCCAGTCCGGATCTTTAAGCGCCCTTAATCCAATATTGGCTGCCGCATTCAAATCCGCATGAATACCACTACCAGCGTTTTTATCAGCACTTACAAAAATTTCTCCTCCCCGTTCAGGGACACGAACAGGTTCGGGCTGGAGAGGAGGATGCTTTTTGTCAGAGCTAATAGGAATCCATTGGCCAATATCCTTATCCCACTGCCATGTTTTGAGGATTTCTGGTCGAACGGCAGGATTGCCTAATGGCTTCCATAAGTGAATCTCTGTATCCCATTGCCATGATTGTCCCTTAAAATCTCTCCAGGTTTCTGTATTACTATCCCAATGCTCCCACAGGTCAAGAAGCCATTTTTCAGTTGGCGTCAAATTGTTTAACTTTTTCTCTTGCTTTTCTTGTGCTTTACCAATCTTGTTCTGAATCCAAGAAGAATTGATAAATTTCCAAGGAGCATAGTCATTACAGCGTATCCCCCCCACACCTGTCTTGTAGTCTTCCCTGGAAGTATAACCAGGAGAAACAGGACGCATGTGAATACTGTATAATTCACAGCTTTCAGCCAAATACTTTTGAATCTGCTTAGAAGACCAATTCATTAAGTTTCTGTTTTCACGCCGGGTTCGCAATTCATCAGGCCGGTAATGATCCAAACGCTCCACAACAATGGCATGACAGGGCTGATACCTAGTAGGGCTTTCAGGACGTTTTCCGGTTTGGCCCTTTACGGCTCCTAGTCCTAATGCTGCTTCTACAATACGACTGGCCAGTTGTTTACAACGATTCTCCCTAAGTTGTTCAAGTGTTTTCAAGGCTTTTTGTTCAGAGAAATGTCCTTTTCGTTGTTCACCTCTTTTGGAAATATTGGCTTGGAGATTGTTTGGTGTTGGACGTTTACTAAAAGCATCATTAATGCGCCGAAGTTCCGTAATCGTAATAATACGATCTTGAGACAACCCTCCAACAAAACGAATCGATTGATCCGACTTACGGTTTTTTCCGCCTTGAGGCAGAATGTGCTTTCTCAAATCTTTTAAAATCGGATAAAAATGCGAACAATCGTGGTTCTTCCAAAAGTCTTTAAGCGCATCAACTAATGAAAGTCGTTGGGCTTCATTGGTTATTAAGTATTCAGCCACAGGGTTCAATTTTTTTATTTTTTCGGCTGATTTTTCCTTTCGGGCTTTTCGAGTCATACCTTCGTTATTTTCATTAACAAGAAGCTCTTCGGAAAATTCCTCTTTTAATTCACTAAAAGGCAAAGGTTCAACATGGTTTTCCCATATTGCTTTCACTTCTTGATAGTAGGGTTGCCTTTGATGTTTAAGGCTCCATAAGTCATTTAAGGCTTGAGCCACTTGCTCAACCCAGATAGGTCGTTTATCTGGTAACAACTCTTCTGGTCTACCGCCTGGTAAAAAACGAACAGGTTTGGCAATGTTGTGAGCAATAATAGCGATCTGATTATGGTGCTTACTAGCCTTTTTAACGATGGCAAGAGCTTCCCAGTGTAATGTACTAATATGAAGAGGCTTTTTGCCGCTATCTTGAAACATCCCTAACTGTTTTTCCAAATTTTCAAACCATTGATACTCATCAGGACTCGGCTTTCGACTTGGTTTTTCTTCCCCTTGGAGCTTGATGAAAAACTGGCGTTCCAGCCGTGCCCAAGGCGCTGGATGAGTTGTCCCATCCAGCAAGGTATCTCCTGCAATCCGTCGGAAAAATAGTTTCCGCTTTTTGTCTGTATGAATGGTGTAATAGAGGTCATCTTGCCTTGGGTGAGATGAGCCATGTTCATCACAATACTGCTTCATATTATCAACAGACAGCGTTTCCCAAACAGTGCAGGACGCCCCATAACGAATGCCTAAATCAACACTGAGAACTCTCAAGTTGGGAAGTCTACACAGCATTAGCTTGTTGCTACTACTTCCACTACCTCCACGCAAATCATTTAGCCTTTGGTGGGGCCATCCCGTATATGAAAGAAATTCCTGGCCATTTCTTTCTCGGAGAAATGCTTCTTGAGCTTTTGGGTCTAAATTTTCAATATACCGCTCCCAAATACCAGTTGGTTGTAAATTGGCTGTCATAGAAACAAACCAGGGGAGGCGCTGAATCAGATTCTTAACACGTTGATCCTCTTTGCCATATTTCTTTTGTAAACGATCCAGTTTTTCAAGCATTTCCCGATCAACCTGCAATCGGGCATTCCAATTTTCTTCAGAGAACACTTCAAGGGTTCGTAATACCCCATTTGGCTCATTGATTCCAAGGGTTGCTTTTCCAAAGCGGGTTTTTCTGGATATACCAAGCAGTGCTGAATCAGCAGCTTGAGCAGGATCAAAATTACTCCCTAACACTTCACTTAAAAAACGTTTCCCTTGCCAACGTAATGGAATGGGTTGCAAGATACTCCCATCCCACAAGGTGAGGGTTATTTTCTGAGAATCCAAATCTTCTTGGGCTTTTGATTTTTTCTTTTTGTCTTGAGCTTGTACAGCCCGGTGCGCTTCATAACCAACACTCCAGCGCGAGTTGCCAAACTCTACGAAAACAGGATGTTTCAGTGGATCAGGATGTCTGTATGCGGGTACCTTAAATCGCTGCTGATCATGCTGAGCAACGGCCGCATCCACATATTTTTTTAAAATGTCAGGCGTAACTTTACCATCTTGTTCCCACACACAACGGGCCTCTTCAGAAGCCAGCGTAATAAAAAGGTTAACATCTCCAAATTTGTCTATTGTATCGTCATCCTGAAGCATTTTTGCTGCCTCAATACGAGACTCTTCATCTGTACAATCCTGCCATTTTTTCAGAACTTTTTCCCAAGCGGAAATCGCGCCTTTACGGATAAAATATTCTTCGCTACGGCCGCTTTGTTTGGCGCGACTAATACGATACTGATCCAGCCATTCTTTCGCTTGTTCAGGAACATCCTGTATTTTCTTAGCATCCTCTTCAAATATTTTCCGTGCTGCTTCAGCCCGTTTCACCCAACTATGGGTTTGCGAGACACGCCGAGCCGCATGATCAAGCAGTACAGAGTATTCTTGGTGATTGGAAGAGGTGCCTTCTGATTTATATGGAAATCCTACTTCTGACTCAATTTTAGTTAATAATACTTCGGCATATGGGCGAGAACCTTTCTTACCAATCTTTTCTGCAGCTTTATCCCGATCCTGCTCAACTTTCTCAGCTAAACGTTTGATATCGTCTTCTGACACCTTTTGTTGCTGATGTAACTTTTGAAGAAGTATTTTGGTACCACTTTTATAACCAGGCCCACTTAATTGGCTTAATATATCCTCTATGCCTGTTACGGGGATTTGTTGCGCGTTCATATACTTAGCAAGGTGATCAATCACCTCAATTCCTGACAGATTGATCGGTATATCTTCTGAAGTCCAATTCAAAATAGCAGTGTAAATTTTGGCAAATAGCTCGTAATTAGCACCTTGGCCACTGCCAAACCGACCACTCAACCAATGTCCCGCTTTTATGACTAAATCCTTAGCATCTTCCTTCTCATCAGTATTACTAGGTTCAAAGTATGCCTTCCAACTGCCAAAGAAATGAATCAAGAAATCTTCAACATCTTCAGGAGTAATACTCACTTCCTGTTGACGATCTTTGAAACAGCGAAGACGATTGACCCAGACAGCGTCCTTCCGAATGTTGGCTTTCAGGCTACCCTCACAATGCTCAAGCCATTCTTTAATTTGATCTTTTGGAACATCCTGTTCATTCAAGATTTTCTCTAAAGTATCCAAGGGCTTTTCTTCTTCAGGCAGTTGATACCCCTGTGGCGAACCTTCTCGATCTTCCACAGAAAGCCAGGATAAGGCCAGAATGTTGCGTCGATGGGCCAAATCCCCAGGAAGATTGTTATCATTAGCTAGTTCTGCCGGAATACCCCCGCGAAATGTCAGCAGCCAATCTCCAAAGATCTTGGCACCCTGATTAACTGCCAGATGGGTTTTCCAAAGTGCTTCAGACCAACTCGTATCTTGAGGATCTGAGCCTGTTAACCGCATGGTATAGGCACGACGTGTCTTCTTTAAATGGGACATTGGCAAATACTCCTGATGTTATTGAAAATTCGGACATCGTTATCTCTTGTGTCCGGTTATAAGTGGTTGTTTACTGCATGTGCAGAATGAGGAATGATAGAGCCAGAGGCCGCACTGGGGACATGACCCCGTACGGAGTGCGGCATAGCTCAGCCAGAGGCCGCGCTGGGGACATGACCCCGTACGGAGTGCAGCATAGCTCATTTTTCAGAAAACATTTTATCATTTAGTGACTTCTCTTCAAGTAACTATTTGGATAGCTTTTTAATAAAAACTGATTTGTCAGCCGATCCACACCTAGGAGGTCGTAAAGTAAACGATTTTTTTCTTCTTGTAAGCTGAGCCAACAGTTTGCTTTTCCAAAAGGTTCAACTCGTATGTACGGCCAGTAAAGCTAATATCGACAGAATGCCTTATTGATTTTTTTCTGTTTGGAATATTATAAAGGTACTTATTTTTAGTTGGCAAGCGGTTCGTCTGTTATACTGCAGAGTATGAAAGAAAAGTTTACAATCAAAGACTTTGATGCGCGTTATTCTGATGGCGACCCGGACGGAATGCTGGGCAACGTGGTGGAGGTGGATGAAGCCTACGTTGGCGGGGCAAAGGTCGGGGCAAGCGCGGTCGCGGATCCGAGAAGAAAAAAGCCTGTTATCGGGATTGTAGAGCGGCAGGGTCGGGTCAAAGCCATCGTGACCAATGACGTGAAATTGTCTACTGTTATTCCCCTGATCACTAAAAATGTGCAACAGGGAGCCGAGGTAATGACCGATGAGTTTGGCATCTACAACCGTGTTTCACTCCATGGCTATGCCCATCAGCGTACCAGCACCGATCCAAACGGTATGTTATTGGCAATGTGCATACCAACACGATCGAAGGCTTTTGGGGCCAACTGAAGCGCAGCATCAACGGCACCTATCATTCAGTGTCGCCAAAGTAGCTACAGCAGTTTGTGAACGAATTCGCCTACCGATATAATCAGCGGAACGCTACTAGCCATCTGTTCCTGACGATGCTTGAATGGGTGGCGCTGCTTTCGCAATAGCCTTGTTGAATTTGCGCTTGCTTACTACTTTTTTCAGGAGCCTCTTCATTAACTTCGATGAATTTAGCATTGCTGGCTGCTGTTAGCGCAATCAATTTTGGCAAGTAAGTCAAAGCTTTAGGATCTTGTCTCTGTGAAATATGAGGTTGCCCTTTGAGGGAGCCAAACATTATAAAAAAGTGCATCCTGAATTCAGCCAAGAGCTCATTGGGATAAAGACGGGCTTTTACAACCCTGCCGTCTTCAAAACGATGCGAATACTGGGGAAAACCGCTCGGGTCAATCTGCTTTTCCTTTCTCAGCCAATTTGAAAAACATTTTCCCCTCAGAAATGTCGGGCATTAAACTCCCAGGCAGGGTGTATCCTTCGCCTTCAAGAGGCGCAATCAGGCCAAAAATTAGCTCGTTCAGCATAGAAAAATGTGTAAAGGGGACTTCGCTTCTGTTAGCAATGTAGCGTCTGATGTGATACGGGATTTCTGTTTTTGGTTGAATATTTCCGGATACCCACTCGAAAAACCACTTTGAAACTAGAACGGCGAACTTTGTGTTCAGCCAATGGCCCAAATTGATAGCGACTTGCGGGTGCACCCAGGTGCCTTGAAGTGAAGGCTCTCCGCCTTTTATCACCTGCACTAGTTCCGACATGGGAATTCCCATGTCGGTCGAAAGCTCCTCTAGATAGGCTTTTTTGGCTGAAAGGCGTTGGTAATCCGCAAACAACTTGCCAGTCGCCTTGCACATTAAAGTTGCGTTTATGTAACCATCACTGATGCGTTGGGGGGATAAGACCGTTGTCCACCAAGAGGTGGACAACGGGAACCGGCAAGTATGACTTTTCTTCAAACATGACCTCACGCCTTTTTATGGGAATACGAGCCTGTTATAGCGCAGGTCGCACTTGCAATGAGGGGATACTTACCTTAATTAATTTATCAATTTAATAGAAAAGCAGCTTGTAAATACCAAAAATAAGGCTCCAAGGCTAGAAATGTCAGTTGAATGATAGCCAGTTTCTTATTTTTTTCTTCCGACTTTAAAACGAAGATCGAACTAATAATAAAGCTTACAAAAATGCTCAGGCCGTAAGCCATCCACAACTGGTCCCAAGGATGTGGCCACTCTATCATGCGGGGTAAAAACCATAAAGTGATTCGCGCTAAAATACAAATTGAATTAAGAATCAATAGTTTAGGCATGTTCATCTCCATATCTGTCTGGGCTAATCACCAAAACTCGGAGAGTTTGCTAAACCTTTTAGAAAATTAATATAAGGTTCCAATGCTAACAGTATAAGCTGTATCGAGGCTAGCACCTGGTACTTTCCTTTTAGTTTCCATGCGCAAAGGGGGGTAATAATCAGACAAAAAACAATACTCAGGAAAAATCCCCAGAGAAAAATATGATTCCACGGCTCAGTCAGGTCTGATTCTTGGATGTATGGAAGGACCAATAAAACCAGTCGGAATAAAATAAAGATTGAATTGAGAATAAGCAGCTTGTGCATGATGGAAGATTCTCAAGGCTAAATAGAAATTGTACATCAACCTGTGACCTTTATTACCTTCGGAAGTCGTAAGGCGAGACATCATGCCCTGGAGATGCATAGCTTGGCTTGCTCCAGGTTCCCGCTGTTGAGGCTGGTGTTAACGCATCTTGTGGGTCCACATAGTTTCTATGGCACGAAAACCATGGAGTTGACTGTAAGGGGTGATTTGGGGCGATAGTTTGGTTGTGGAAAAATGCTTTTCTGGCAAGAAAATGCTTGGCCAGGAGAGCTTTTCGGGCTATGATTTCGTCTGGTGTTTTTGATCCCCATGCGTAGGGGATGTTTCGCAAGCCGTTTGTTGCAGCCAGGATGGAGCTTTGGTTTGAATCGATGGAACGTTCGTCCGTGCTGAGTCGTCAGCAATTGCAAGCCGCCATTGCGCGCTTTGCCCGAGGTCGGCTGCTGGTGGTGGGCGATGTGGCCATTGATGAGATGGTCTACGGCCGGACGGAGCGGCTGTCTCGCGAAGCGCCGGTGGTGATTCTTAACCATCAGCGTACGGATATTGTTTTGGGAGCGGCGGGCAATGCTGCACACAACATTGCGGCGCTGGGGGCCAGCCAAACGGTCATGGCCGGGGTGTTGGGCACCGACTATTATGCCAGTTTGCTGTTGGATGCTCTGCAACGCGATGGCGTTCAGGCCGACGCCCTCGTTTCAGACAGTCAGCGGCCCACGACGACGAAAACCCGCATTTCGGGCATGGCGAACCATTCGGTTACCCAACAGATTGTGCGTGTGGATCGCGAGTCTCGCCAGCCGCTTCGGCCAGAAATTGAGCAGGCGTTGCAACAGCATATCGCAACGTTTCTGCCGACGATGGACGCTGTTATTCTGTCAGACTACGCCCTGGGGGTTATGACGCCCGCTATTATTCAGTGCTGCCAGCAGGCCAAACGCTCGCGCTATCCGTCGTTGGTGCTGTCGGTCGATTCTCAACAGCCGTTGTCGTTGTTCCAGGGGGCGACTATCCTGACGCCCAACCAGCCAGAAGCGGAACGCAACCTGGGTTACGCGTTAGACAGCCGGGAGGCGTTGCTTGGCGGGGGGCTTACGCTGTTGGAGCAAACCCAGGCGGAAAACCTGCTCATTACCCGTGGACAGGATGGTATGGCGTTGTTTGAGCGTTTGCCGCAGCAAAACATGGCCCGTGTCACCGAGATTCCCGTGTTTAACCGCAGTGAAGTGTTTGATGTGACCGGCGCCGGAGATACGGTTATTGCCACACTGACGCTGGCTCTTGCAACCGGCTCCAGCGTGCTGGAGGCAACCGTGCTGGGGAACCTGGCGGCCAGTTTGGTGGTAAAGCGTTTTGGGGCTGCTGTTACCAGCGTGCAGGAGCTGACGGACACCTTAAACG
Source organism: Candidatus Melainabacteria bacterium (assembly GCA_033763415.1). Classification (GTDB taxonomy): domain Bacteria; phylum Cyanobacteriota; class Vampirovibrionia; order Vampirovibrionales; family JAJTHC01; genus JANRKP01. The sequence goes on from JANRKP010000015.1 coordinate 10,767, forward strand.
GCTTGGATGAAGCCGTGTTTCATCACATTCGCCAGGAGGTGTTGGCGCTGCCACTTCAGCCGCTATCGCCGGTGGTGCCCTCGTTGCAGCCGGTTCCGGCCTCAGAAGTTTAGGCTGAGCACGGCTGGGTGTACTGTTTGGCGCGCTTTTTTTCTGGGAACGGAAGACCTTTTTTTTCGATACCCGATTTCCCGATATAAGATTGATGTCTTGTGATGCCCTGTGAGATTGAGAGGAGGCTGTTCTGATGAGAGTGGACCGTTTTCCAATATGGATGGACGCCACTGCCCGTTTGTGGGGCCGGTGGAACGTGGTGGATGCCATGGCGTTGCTCACGGTGGCGGCAACGGCCCTGGGTTTGCTGATGGTGCAGGCGGGCTGGCATCAAACGTCGGGCCAGGCGGTGGAAGGAGAGACGGATATTGAGTACACCGTTCTGATGTATGGCTTGCGAACGCTCCGTCCCGAGTTGTTTCAGGTGGGCGACCAGACCAGTATTACCATTCGAAACCATCCCAGAGGGAAGGTGACGATTACGCAAGTGGAACGCCAACCCAGGCGTTTGGTGGTGCCTGCTGTTGTTCGTGGCGCGCAAGGCTATGAGGTGATTGAAGACCCCACACTGCCGGATGCCTACGAATATCGTCTGACCCTGAAAGATCATGCGTTAAAAACCAGCGAGGGCTTTGTGACCAACGGAATGAAGGTAAAAATTGGTTTGCCCATTGAAGTAGAAGGGTTTGATTACCGGGTGAGTGGTGTCATTGTGGATGTGCGCCCCACCACGAAGGCCGTAAAGGCAGTGGCGGAGTAGTGCGCTGCATGCGGCTGGATGTGGCGTTTTCAGAATCCTGGTTATTGGGTGGCTTTTGGCGCTTAGCCTTGGCCTCGCCGCGGGCGGTTTTTGCGGTGTGGGCCCAGTCGGCCTTGGGGCAGGTGTTGGTGCGCCGCTTAAAGGTTGAAGATAGCTCTATGGCGCGTTGGTGCCACGGCTATGGGCTGGCGTTGGGGTGGTGGCTGCTGCTGCTATTGCTGGCGCTGGGCGGCACGGGAACCATTGCCGTGGGCGTTTGGGCGCTATTTGCTTGGACGCTCGTGACGGCGGTTGTGATGCGTCGGTGGGCCTGGTTGTTACAGCCCAGCGTGGTGGATGCGTGGGTGGTTCTGTTTTTTTTAACCGCCATGGTGGCCACCGGCTTTTCTTCCTGGTGGAGTGCGAGTGTGGTTGGTTTTGCCAAATTTGCCACGTTTTTGGCCGCGTATGTCGTTTTTCGTTCCATGATGGTGCAGTGGCCTGCCAGCATTGGGTTTGGCTTGGCGGGGCTTCTGTGGGTGGGTGTGGCTGAATCTGTTGTCGGTTTGTGGCAGTCTCAGCAAGCAGTGGATCCGTTGGCCACTTGGGTGGACCCGGATACCAACCCGGAAGAGCAGATGACCCGCGTGTTTGGTACCCTGCAACCGCTGAACCCGAACTTACTGGCCGGTTTTTTGTTGCCCTGTCTGGCAGCCGCTTTGGCCGTTGTTGGGCAGCCGTTCATTTCGGCCATGGCGCAGGCGGCTTCTTCTGCTGCAAAAATGCGCCTGTGCGCCCGTGGGGTCGCTCTGCTGCTGCTTGGTGCGGTGGTGGCGGTGGGCCTGCTGCTAACAGGCTCTCGCGGTGGCTATTTGGGCCTGTTGGGGCTGGGGGTGGCGCTTTATGCCTACAGCGGCCACTTACTGTGGCACGATAATACCTTAGGCCATTATGTGCGTTGGCTAAAACGCTTGTGGTTGTTTGGTATTGCCCTGCTCACCGGCTTGGTGGCGGTGGGGCTGGCCACGTCGCAAAGTCTGCGTCACCGGGTTATGTCCATTTTTAGCCTTAGAGAGGACAGCAGTATCTCTTACCGGTTGAATGTATACGCCAGCGCCTGGCAGATGTTTTCACACAACTGGGGTGTGGGCATTGGCCCGGGTAACAGCACGTTTAAACAGGTGTATGGCATTTATATGGTGCCGGGCTACAATGCCTTGGGCGCCTACAGCGTACCGTTGGAAATTGCCGTGGAACAGGGTGTTATGGGCTTACTAGCCGCTGGAGGATTACTGCTAACGCTGCTCTTGCGTGCGTTTTGGGTGGCGGAAGCCCGCGTGCCAAACAGGGGTTTCTCTGTGGATGCCGCCAAGGAGGCAGGACCGTTATTGACACTGCGGGATCAAACGAGGCTGATTCAAAAATGGCAGGTGGGTTGCCTATTGGCCGGTTTGGTTGCCATGTGGGCCCATGGGCTATTTGATACGGTGTGGTATCGTCCGGCGGTGAACATCACCCACTGGTTTTTTGTGGCGGCATTGGTTACACTGACAGAGAACTTTTTAAAAGCCCACGGCTCTCCCGTGCAGGCTTCCCCCTCCGTTTTGCAGGCAATTGAAGGGAAAACCGCCTAGAATGGCGTTTGTTGGCAAGAATATTCACCGCTTGGGTGTGGTTGTGTTTGGCGGCATAGGCGATGTGTTGCTGTTTTCGCCTGTCATTGCGGAACTAAAGCATTGGCTGCCTGCGGCCCATTTGGTGCTGTTTGTAGAAGACCGAAGCGCGTCGGTGGTGGATCTGCTTGGCGGGGTGGATACGGTGGTGCCCCTCTCCATTCAGGGCAAGCCCCGGCACCGGTTGTTTCTGGATTTAAGCCGGACCCTCAAGGAAAAGTATTTGGATGCCGTGTTGTGCATTGGCAGTTCGGCGTTTATTCCCCCGTTGCTAATGCTCAGTGGGGCCCATCATCGGGTGGGGTATCAGCCATCGGGTTGGTTGGCCCCCTACACCCGACCGTTTTTAACCACGGTGGCCCCGCTGCATCGCAAACGCTACGCCGCAGAGATGTATTTTCGGCTGGCAACCACCTTTTTACGACAGTTGTTCGGTAAGGATTATGTGCCCGTGACCCGCCCCAGGCCCGTGGTGGCCGCGCTACCAGATGGTGTGCGCCGAAAGGTGCAGCCGTTGCTTCGTGGAGATGATGGCTGGCAGAAGCGCATTTTAATCCATCCAGGGGTTAGCCGGGTGAGCTTAAGCAAGGGCATTATTAAAACCTGGTCGGCGGCCAACTGGGCCAACCTGATTTTGACGTTGTCTCGCGAACATCGGGTTTATCTCGCAGGTGGCCCTGATGATGAAGCCATTGTCAACGATATTTTGGCCCTGCTGCCCACGCGTTTGGATCGGTTTAGGAACCTGTTTGGCCACACTCAAAATTTGCAGGAACTGGCAGCGTTAATCGATGCCTGTGACTGCTTTGTGGGAGTCGATTCGGCCCCGATGCATTTAGCCGTGGCGTTGGATAAGCCTGTGGTGGCTATGTTTGGCCCTACGGATGCCAGCCGCCTGCTGCCGGATGCCCTGAATATGCGAGCGGTGATGCAGGTCGATTTGCCCTGTCGTCCTTGCCTGTGGGATGTGCGCCAGAGCAACTGTGCAACCCCAGTGTGCTTAAACGTGACTTCTGAAGCGATGCTGGAAGCCATTGAAGAACTCCTTCAGCAGCCAGCCCATCCTCATTCGGAATCCGCACCCCAGCAGCAGGCTGGCCCGCAACGGCCCGCAACCAACGCCACGACGGCAAGCGACCGGGATTTGCCGTAACACTGCGGAACATCTCTCCGAGAGACGCCCCCCGGTACGTAAAAAATAGGCGCTAGACGTAAAACATGCTGATATCAATTTCCACGCCTTCGGCCAGGAGGCGATCCAGGAATTTGGGCCGAACGCCTGTGTAGTCAAAGCTGCCGACCACTTTGCCGTTTTCATCCACACCGGTTTGTTTAAAGGCAAAAATGTCTTGCAACAGCACCACATCGCCTTCCATGCCCACCACTTCTGTAATGTTCATCACTTTACGGCTGCCATCGCTAAGCCGACTGGCCTGAATAATGACGTTAACGGCCGAAGAAATCTGTTCGCGAATGGCGCGCTGGGGTAAGTCGTAGCCTGCCATCATCACCATGGTTTCCATCCGACGAATGGCGTCTCGCGGGTTGTTGGCGTGCAGCGTGGTCAGCGATCCATCGTGACCGGTGTTCATGGCCTGGAGCATGTCTAGTGTTTCTCCTGAACGACACTCGCCGACCACAATTCGGTCTGGCCGCATCCGCAGTGCGTTTTTCACCAGGTCTCGCATTGTAATTTCGCCCTTGCCTTCCAAGTTGGCGGGGCGAGTTTCCAGCCGGGCCACGTGCCGCTGTTGTAACTGCAATTCGGCGGTGTCTTCAATGGTAACAATACGGTCCCCTTCCGGGATAAAGCTGGAAAGCACGTTGAGCAGCGTGGTTTTTCCAGAGCCGGTTCCCCCAGAGATGACAATGTTGAGGTGGGCTTCCACAAAGCCTTTGAGCAATTTGGCGGCCTGCTCGGTTAAACTGCCGTAACGAATGAGATCCGGGATCTTCAACGGGTCTTTGGAAAACTTACGAATGGTCACCAACGGACCATCCAGGGCCAGGGGGGGAATGATGGCGTTAAACCGCGAGCCGTCTTTCAGTCGGGCATCGCACAGGGGTTGGGTTTCGTCAATCCGACGACCGACCGCCGAGACAATGCGATCAATGATCTGTAGCAAATGCTCGTTGTCCTTAAACTTAACCTTGGATTCCACCAAACGACCGCCACGTTCGATAAACACCAGGTGTGGCCCATTGATCATCACTTCGCTGATGGAGGCGTCTCTTAACAGGGGTTCCAGGGGGCCGAGTCCCAGGGTCTCGTTGACCACCTCTTCCACCAGCCGATCGCGCTCGGCAGTGGTTAGCAAGGTGTTGTCTTCCATCAGGAGCTGGTTAACCGCTTCTCGGATTTGTTGCTTTAAAAAGCTGGCGTCATCCTCAGCGCCCAACCGGGTGAGGTCCATTTCCTCAATCAGTCGTTTGTGGATGCGCACCTTAATGCTGTAGAGCGTATCAGACAGTTCGTCTTCTTCTACGACGGGCGCCGCCGGGCGATGCGTTGGCTTTCCCTCGGTTTTGTGCGGATGGGGGGAGGTGGGGGCCGCTTGGCTGGCCGGGGTCATCTCAGGCAGGGTGTCGTTCAAGGCGGGGTTGGCTGGCTTTTGGCCAACGTTTTCGAGATCTTTTTTGCCAAATCCCCAGCTTTGACGACCCCAAGACATTGCGTATCTCGACCCCTTTCCTTCGGCTGCCCGCGTCCATCGTGATCTCACTATAGTAGGGGCTTTCGACGGGCTTTCCCTCCCACGGCTGGTGGATTTTTTGGGGAGGGGCTGACCACTTACTCCAACGGTTCGAGGGTTGCCAGGTTACGCTGAATGAGCAAATCCCGCAGAAAATGCTTGGCGGTTTTATCCCACAAGAACACCAAATGCTTATGGGGCGCGTTGGGCGATACCGACAGTGTGAGAGAAGACACTTCCGACAGATCCACCACGCCTTTGGCTCGGGTGGTTACCCAAATGGGCTCGTGGGGTTTGTACATGGCCTTGGGCTTTACCGTGGTTTCATCAAAACCAAACGCAAAGGAAAGCCCCCGCTGTTCGTAATGCTGCCGAAGGGCCTCGTGGGCGATGGGCAGCATGTGCAGGGGTTGATGAATGCCAAATTCGGCGAGATCCATAAACTTCAGTAAGTCGTGGCGAAGCAACCGGTTGGCCAGTTCTTTCAGCAAAGGATCGCTGGCATCCAACGACCAGCAGTGAATGGCCTCCCACAGGTAGAAATCATCCATCCTCAGGTATTGGGCCGTGGTCAGGGCGTGTCCATCGTGCATCAGTTGGTAAAGCTCCTCGGCCGGGTGCCCGGTGGAAACGCCTTGCTCGCGACACCACTGGAAGCGTTCCAGGGTTTTTTTCAGCAGGGCTTCAGAGGCTTTATCCAGAGAGTGGAGCGCCATTTTATAGGCCTGGTGCCTTCCAAACAAATAGTGTTCCAGGGCGGGGATGGCTTCCTCTCGCATGGCCACCACCGGCTGGCCGCTGGGGTGTTGCGCAATACGGATGCTGCCCAGCAGTCGATCGAGTTCGATCAGGCCGTAATTGGTGCCCAAAAAATGGCTGTCTCGCAGCAAATAATCCAGCCGATCCATATCCAACTGACTGGAAACCAGTGAGGCCAGGCAGTGTTTATTGCCACGTCGGCCCATAAAATCGAGCAGTGCGTGGGGCCACTGCGGGTTATAGCGGTTCCAAATGGCTTGCAGGTCCGGGTCCTCCAGCAGGATTTTTTCCAGCCAGTAGTGATCGTGACTCAGGCCCTTTACATCGAGTTCCAGCACCATTTCCAGCGTGTGAGACAGTGGGGAGTGGCCAATATCGTGCAGCAAAATACTCACCAGCAACAGGTCTTTGAGTGAAATACCGGTCTCTTCGTAGGTTTCCGCCAGCATGGCCTTGCCGGTGTCATCGTGAGACAGATGCTCCACGGTTTGCGTCATGAGGTAGAGGGCCCCCAAACAGTGAAGAAAACGGCTATGGACTGCCCCTGGAAAGACAAATTCCGCCAGGCCCATTTGCCGGACCCGGCGCAACCGTTGGAACGGTCGGCTGTTGGTAATTTCCAGCAGCAACTCGTGCTCTTTACGATCGAAGCGCAGAATGCCGTGGATAGGGTCGGCCATCACCAGCCACTGACGATTGGACACGTGAACCAAAACTCCTCTCTCGGTTGGTAAGTTGCACGTATAGGCAGGCCTCTGTTCACCCAAAAACATGGACGAACGGAGGACTATGTTTATTATGGCGGGTTTTGCCTGTTTCGGGTAGCTCTAGGGAGAGGAGGCCGTAAGTGCTTTAGGTTGTGGCGGGGGTGTCGTCGGCTGTGCTGTCTAAAAAATCTTTCACCACACGGGCGGGAATAATGGCATCCACATGGTCCAGTTTGGCACTATTTACGCCAACCACCTGGCCGTGCCGGTTAAGTAACGGCCCACCAGAATTTCCCTGGGTGAGTGGGGCGTCGCTGCCCAGCATCCAAAAGGAACTGCCTGTGCTGTAGCTATCGGTATCATGGCGTTCATAGGGTAAGGCTTTACTGCCAATAATGCCCTGGGTCACAAAGTTGGCAAAAGCCCCCTGGGGGGAACCAACCGTCCAGACCCGCTCGCCGAGTTCGGGTTCTGTATTGGCAAGCCGCAGCGGCGCAATGTGTTCGGGAAGCTCTCCTGTGGGCGAGACGACTTCCAGCAGCGCGAGATCTGCTGCGTAAGAGCGCTTGACCAACCGCAGAATGGCCCATTCGGGTTCGCCGTCCCCACGGGTAATTTGCACGGGCAGGGTATTTAATGCATCGGGCCCGATGTGGAGGTTATGCTTTCGGTTGGCCACCAGCGTGCCGTTGCTTTTGTCCTGCGCGTCTTCCGCCTGGGCGCGGTACAAGTCCAACAAGTGCTGAAACACGTGATCGTTGGTGACGATATGGCGACTGCCCACGTAAAACCCAGAGCCCCCGGTCACCAACCGGGCGTCCAACGGATCGCCAACCGGGTGCATCCAGAGCAGTCGCACGCTGGCTTCTCGGGCTTTAGCCACGGCGGTGGGCAGACGATCCTGATTGGCTTGTGACGCCTGTACATTTTGAATCGCCCAGGCGTCAAAACTCAGTTGACCCCCAACCCCAAGCGCCAGCAGGGCTTTGGGCAACAGGTTGAGGAAGGCTCTTCGCTTCAGCAAAGAAGCTGGTTGAGAGGTCGTTTCGGGCAGGCTGGGCACCAAGGATAACTCGGGTTTGGCGTCCGCAGGCTCTGCAATGCCAAAGTGCAAAGCCGTGAAAGCTTTGGCAGGTGGCGGGTTGACGGATTGAGAAATGGCAGCAGGTTGCGGTTGTGGCTGTGTGGAAAGCATGGTTGTCAGCATTGAGAGGTGGTGTCTCCGTGGTTTTCAAAAAAAGTAATGGTCAGCCCGTTGTTTTCCAGGCAAAGCGACTGTTTATTCTTAAAAAAAGCAGGTCCCCGTATGCACGAAGTATTCAAAAGCACTCAGAAGCCCAACACGGGGGCTTCTATCCCAACAAGCTGAGAATATTAGCTGAAAAAGCCACACAAACGCAAGCAAAAATGTTGCGTTGAGATTGCGTTTAACCGACTTGGTTCGTCCACGGCGTTTTTTGTTGCAGAATGGATTTCATACGTGCCACCGCCTCGGGCAGGCCCAGAAAAATGGCATCGGCAATAATACTGTGGCCAATGTTCAGTTCCACCAGGTGTGGCAGGTGGCAAATGGGCTCCACATTGGCCAGATGCAGCCCGTGGCCACCGTTAATTTTAAGCCCGTTTTGGTGTCCCAGTTCTGCGGCGGCAAACAGCGCGTCCAACGCCTGTTGGGTTTCTGGCCCCAAAGGTCCCCCGTCCTCTTGCAGGCCTTCTGTTTCCCAAGCCTCGCAGTACCGGCCTGTGTGTAATTCTATCCACTGTGCGCCGGTTTGTTGACTGGCCAGTATCTGCTCTGGTTCGGCATCAATAAACAAACTAACCGGAATCCCCTTGGCCTGAAGTCGTTCCACGGTGCGCGTTAGCCCCGCCGCGAGCCGAACCACATCCAGGCCGCCTTCGGTCGTAAGCTCTTCTCGCCGTTCTGGAACCAGTGTGACCATATCCGGGCGAATATCCAGCGCAATGGCCACCATTTCTTCCGTATTGGCCATTTCCAGGTTCAGCCGGGTGCCAATGCTTTGCCGTAGCACAAGCAAATCTTCGTCTCGAATATGTCGCCGATCTTCGCGCAGGTGGGCGGTAATGCCATCGGCGCCTGCGGCTTCGGCCAGCAGTGCGGCCTGCACCGGGTCTGGATAATGGACTCCTCGGGCGTTTCTCAGCGTGGCCACGTGATCAATATTAACGCCCAGTAGAATGGTGCTTGGTGCGGAGGCTTCATTGGACTGAAGGGTGCTGGTTTTAGAGCTGGCGGTGGACATTGTGGACCTCTTTTTTGCTTGAGGAGGGATGGGTTTGGGCGCCTGAGCCATAATGGCAGGGCTTGTAAAACAAAAAGCCCTGCCATTATGCATACCATAAGCAAAGCAGGTAATACATAACAGCAGGGCCAAGGCATATTAGAGGCGTTTGAGATGAGTGGTTACGAACAATAAAAATTGCAGAAAATACAGAACCTCTGGCGTTTTAGCGATGCCGGAGTTGCTTTAGCCATTGCAGCAACGGCTGCAAGCAGAGGAGATTTTTTTGTAAATGTAGCCGTTGCCATAACGGTTGCAGCAAACGGCCCCAAAGAGTTTGAAGGTGTTGTTTCATCGGGTGTGCCTTCTTTTTAGGGTGGTGGCGCTGGTCGAGAATAATCGCTTTTTTAGCGCCAACGGGCGCGGTGAGAACGAATATCCAGGTGGGTAAAGTGTGTGTACTCGCCCATGCCGCCACTCCAGTGACGCAGGATTTTTTGCAATGCGGCGGCGGGCATGCCCGGAACAACCACATCTGCCGCCATGCCAGACATATGCAGGCTGTTGGGGGTTCCGCCCACTTGGCGGTTGTGCTCGCGGGTGCGGTAGCCCGAGGTAATGTGCATCGGGCGATTAATGACATCTCGAACCACCTGGAGCCGATGGGCCAACCGGTACAAATTGTCCAGAATCCAGGGGGCGGGCATGGGCGTATCGGCCTGAACGAATTCATCCAGCCGAAAGTGGGGTGTTAAATAAATAACACCGGCTTCATCCTTCATCGCAACGATGACCTCCTGAGGTTTACGATGACGCTCTGTGCGACAGGGGTTGTTCCAAGTTGGCGTGTCGCAGCCAACGATCTTCCAGGCGGAGCAGCGTGGCTTTCATTTCCTGGTTGTCTTGGCGCAATAGTTCAATGGATTCTCTGAGAAGCTGAATGGATTCTCGGCTGGCGTACTCTTGTTTGATGCCGCTTTCCATTTGCCGAAACGACCGTTCCAATTCAATGGGGGTGACAAACAGGCCCAGCTTTAGTAAACCAAGCGCCACTAACGAGAGTAGCGCAGGCCCAAGCCACTGCTTGATTTGAGAAAAAATTTCCTGGTTGAGCATGGATGACGTGTGATTCCTTTCGCAGTATTAAAAAAGGGGAGCTAGGCTAGGCAGAAAACAGACCCAGCAGTTGCTGCTTCACGCTTTCCAGGCTGGCGTCGACCGGGGTTCGTTCCACAATCAATCGGGCCAGTGCCACATGGCCGCGGGTCAGGGCGGCGTGCACGGCAGAACGAATCGGGTAAAAGTCCGCCTGGACGGCTTCCGGCAGGCTGTCGTAAGCCAGTTGGAGTTCCTGAATGAGCTGGCTGCTATTGTCTTCAAACACGGCTCCGGCGGGTAATTCCCCCATCACCTGCTCGTAATATTCAGCATCAAACCCACCAAAGGGTTCGTTTCGGTACTGAAACTGATGGATAACCAACGGGTTGTTTTTGAGTCTGAGATAATAGGGTTGTGCTTCCATGGCGTTAAACCACCTCCGTTACTTGAAAACCCATCACATCGAGCCATAGTTTGCCTGCCGTGTTGTCAGAACGGCACACATCGACCGATTGATTGCTGTCTGTGCGGATGGCGTCCCAGTAAAACTGTTCGCTAAATCCGTTTTGTGTCCCGGCCTGTTGCCCGTTGTGGCTGCTGCCGGTTGGGCGAATGTTCCAGCCGGCAGCCGAATTGGATAGACCGCGCAGTTTGGCAAGACGAGCCGTAACCGGCACAAACGCGCTGAGGCTTTGTGCTGTCCAGGTGGCGTAGTTGGAAACCGAACTGTTGGCAATTACGTTGGTGGTGCCCGTTTGAATGCTCGCCGACACGTGATAGTCGTAAAAACTGTAAGTCACGTCGTAATAGACCCAGGGGTTGTGCGGCCATCCACCTACGTAAAAGGGTAGTACATCGCCCGCACCGTCATTGCGTAGGCTAAAGGGCAGTTGTCGCCAGTGGGTGTAACCGCTGGGCAAATCCACCAGTGTATCGCCCCCGGCCAGGTTTCGGGTGGAAAGAATCAACCCCGGCGTGGTGTTATCGCCAATGGCATACAGGTGGTACCAGGTGGAAGGGGCTTCGCCACCCCGTTTGTAGGTGGCCCCACTGGCGGTGGTGCTAAAGTTACTGGCCACGGTTAGCGCGGTATTGCTGCTAATGGTGGTAATGCGTCTGCTTTCAGAGCCCGTAACCGCAATGACATCGCCCACCTGAAACTGGGTGCTGAAACTGGTGCCACTGCCCGTAACGGTGCTGCTGCCACTGCTCACGCTGACCGTTCCGGTGAGGTTGGCCGATTGCGCCACCCCGTTGAGCCCGGCATTGGTAATGTTTACCGTGGTGCTGGTGTCTTTCTTCAGGAAGCGATCCCCGACGCTATTGACCACGCTAAACGGATCCACGCTGATGGAGGAGGCGGAACTGTAACGCGGCTTACCACCTGAGACGAAGTATTTAAGACCCTCTGCGGTTAAAAACTGTTTGCTGCTGCCACCCATTCTAAATTTAAAGGCGGCGTCCGTGCTGTTGTACCACAGCTCGCCATCTTCAGGACTGGTGGGGTCTGTGGCAATGACGGCTTTAACCGTGCCATCCTTAAGCCGAACACCGTCGGCGGTAACCCCGGCGTTGGTGGTTTTCTCTAAAATCTGGTCCATCTTGGGCGCGCTGTTAAAGGTTTTGGTGCCCGAGAGTGTCATGTTTTGCGATTCAATCGTGTTCAGCCGTGTGTCCTGGCTGTTGGATTCCGTGAGCAGTTGATCAAATTCGGCGTTTAGATCATCGGCGTTAATCAGGTTGCCGTTGGCAATTTCAGCTTGCCGCAGGCGGGAAATTTGTGCCATGGTGAAAACTCCCTTTGGCGTGTGATGTAACGTTTCTCTCTCAGCTCTTCTCTCTCTCTAACGCTTGTTTGAGGTGCGAGCAGGGGGGGGGGTGAAAGTGGTTTACCGAGGTCCGCCTGCAATGGCGGTAATGGTCCATCCTTCCAGCTCCACCGGCTTGTTGGCCGCCTGGCCGTTAAATTCCAGCTGAAAAAACCGCCCCGAACCCGAAGGGATAAACTTGAGAATCGAGACACCGGCTGCATCGTAGCGGTCCGTATTGTAGTAGGCGGCGCCGTAAATGGTACTGGCCGTATTGGGGGTAACGGTCAAGGTGCGGCTTTCGCGCACGGTAGAACCGCGTCGAATGTCCCAGCCGGTACGGACCGTTACGTTGAGTTCGGCCAACTGCTTGAGAAATACTTCCACGTCCTTGACCCGTTTTCGCAGTCGGGGCGAGCCCAGATCGTAAAAACCGGTGCGATAAATCCAGGGAATGGCCGCGCCGTCGTAGCTGCTGCCCGTCATCTGCTGCTGAACCACACCCGTGTAGCTGCCGGTGTACAGGGTGCCGTTCATTACCACCGAACTGGCGGCAATAATGCCTGAGCGTCTGGACCAGGTCGGGCCGCTGTTGTTTCCGTAATGTAGCACCAGCACCCGCTGGTTTTGGCTGGCGCTACCATCGGGCACGAACCACCACACCTCCTGGCGGTGGCGCAGGTGGGCGGCGTGGCTGGCTGACAGTTGGCTTCGGTTCAGGGTGTTCATTTGCGGGCGAATCCGCGTAGATAGCAGGTTGGTGGTAATGTTGCCCTGTACCGTTGCGGTGGAGAGGCTGGTGATCCCTTCTTCCGATAAAAACAGCAGATCGTTGCCCACCCGAATCACACAGTGAGGGCTTACGGCGCCAAATTCGTCGGAAACCTGCTGAAGCTGGAAGCTATCGGCATCGCTACCGGTGAGCATATAGGTGGAGCGTTCTTTAAACACCACCAGGATTTCTTCGCTTTCCAGCGGCAAATACATGGACTTGATGGCCGTAATGCGTTGGCCATCGCCAGGGGATACCTGAATAGCCCCGGCTGCCGTCGCGCCCGTGCCAGGGGTAAAGTTGTCCGGGTTTTCCAGCTCGGAGAGGTACAATACCGACGGGTTGTTCGCATCGCCGGAAAAAACCAGCCGGTTGGCAAAAATGGTGGTCATACTCGGCGCGCCCGGGGTTATTCCTGCAATGGTAGGGGGCCAGTTGCTCAAGTCACCCACCGGGTTCACCCCATCCCACACTTTGGGGGTATCGGCCCCGTTACAGCCAATCCAACGGCCTTGAAACGTGGTGCAATGCATGCGACGGTTGGGGGTTAATCCGCTGTAAAGCAGGGTGGCGGCTCCGGTGGCGGGTTCAAACGTGTGGATTTTATCCCCGGCAATGGCCATAAAATGTGTGCTGCCTGCCGGGGCTCGATATTCGTACAAGCCTCCCACCAGGCTGCCCCCTGCCAGGGCGTTGGTGGGGTTAAGGCTTTTATAGCCAACATTGCGGGTGGTCCAACTGCCACTGCTGGTGGCGTGTAAATTGAGCACCTCTTCGGCCTCTCGTTCGTCAATCAGCACGTCGTTAAACGTGAGGTTGAGTCCGCCCGTGTTTTGGAAGTATCGAAATGTTTTAAACGACATTGCTTGCGTGCGCTCCCTTCAGTTTCATTTGCCAGGGGTGGGGGGGTGAAGCCTTGAAGCCTATGGGTGGTGGTAACCCTGGTAGGGGCCTCGCATCCGGCTAATGGGCTTAAGCCGGGCGCGACTGCGCAACAACTGGATGCCTTCTCGAAAGAGCAGTAGCGTGGTCTCGTAGCCGTTTTCACCTAAAAATTTTTCCAGTTGGGCCTGGGTGCCCCGTACCAGTACACGTTCCCATTCCGCAGGAATTTCGGTGGTTTGGTTACCCGTGGTAAGTTTGCTGGGTTTTACCAGGTACCGGTAGCCGATGGTGTACACCGCATTTGGCGTGGGGTACAACACCACCTGGTTGTTGCTGCGGTAGAAAACCACCGGTCGTCCGGTGGCAGCCGTGCCGTGCGTCAGTGGCCAGGTACTGTCCACCTCGGTTAAAAGGGTTTGGCTGGCTGTTTCTTGTACGCTATCGGCCAGTAGGCCGTTCAAATCTGCATTACTGGCCAGGCTGTAGCTGGCCGTGCCGTTTACCGTGTTAAAGCTGGCGCTTCTCTCCAGCCGGTTGGCACTGAGGGTTTGCAGCATTTCGGCATAGGTGTCGTTGAGAAAATCCAGTGCCTGAATGACGGGCGTTTCGGCATTGCTGAGTGTTTCCACCTCGCTTTGCCCGGTGCGCCGTAGCACCTCGTTGATCAGTTCTAAGACGGTGGCCATTCGATTGAGCCTCCTGTGGGCGATAGAAACGTGAGTACAAAAGCATGGGGGTATTGTTTGAGAATTTGTGCCAGTGGGCCGTGGATCATAAAACGTTCCCCCGTGGCCAGTTTATGGCAGCGCCAACGGGCTTTTTCATGGTAAATGTTGCGGTATTTCGGCATGGGTGGCACGGGCTCCAAATAGCTCACAAGGCGGGTTTGGTTAGAAAAAAAGCCTGGCGGGCTGCCCACGAAAGCAGCACAAAGACGGCCCGCCAGGGGTGTTGGGGTCCACGAAAATAGAGAGCAGCATTGACAAGGTAGGAGGGAAAGCTTGGCGAAGATGAGTTTAGCTGGCGTTGGCTTTTAAAACCGCGCCACCTTTGGGCAGCATCACCTTGGAACCGTACAAATACAGCCCTTTAACGGCTTCTGCAAACATGTTGTAGGGGCGAACGGTTTCTACCTTGCTTACCTGGCTGGCAAAGGAAATGGCATCCCGGTGGAGGGCCAGTACGTTATACACCCCACTAACAGGCGCCATATTGGTGGTAACGTGTACGGCAAAACCGGCCACGTTGCCAATATAGCCGTTCTGTACCACGCGGTCTCCCAGGTTGGTGGCGCGGGTAAATTCTTCCGATTGCAGCAACAGCGTTTTCAGTTTGGGTGGAATAACCAGGCTGCGGTCCTCTTGGGGAACGTTGTCTTCATCCAGCATTTGGGCCAAATCGGTAATATAGGCGTAAATGTTGGTTTTGCTCAAAGTAATAGGGGAGCCATCGGTACCAATTTTGTTGTTGGTGTCCAAGTCGGCGTAATGAGCCAACAGGCGGCTATCCACCACGTTGCGAATGGCAATGGCGCCCCGGGCGGCGTAGCCTTCTAAAATGTTGATGTCCGCCTGGGCTTTGTCTAAATCATCGACCTTAAACGCAAAGTATTTTTGCTGGTCAATGGTCAAATCCACCATCGGGTCCGTGAGGGTTTGAAAAGAAATGGTCATATCCCGGGTATAGTCGTTAATGGTAACATCGCCAAAGGTGCGCACATGCACCACATCGCCCGCACTGGTAATTTCGCCTTCAAAATCGCGGTTTACCACGTTGGCCATCACGGTGGTTTTATCAAAAATTTTAAGCAGTTTTTTGCTCCACACTTCAGGAATAAAATTGGCTGGGTAGGGCATGGCAATAGTCTCCTTCAATTGTCAAACGGGGAGTGTAAGGGGCGGGCTGGGAAACAGGTTGGTAAACTCATTTAGCGAATTCGGTTTTGACGCAGCGCCTCGTTAATGGCGGCTTCTTGGGCTTCAAATTCTTGCAGGCTCATTCGGGCAATTTCTTCGCGGCTAAAGCGTGGTGGTTGCGCGGTTGCTTGTCGGCTGCCAGCGGGTTCCAACTGGCGGGCCTCTGCGCCAGCGGCAGGCAGTGCGCTACTGGCCGAATGGAGTGATTGCACCAGCTCGGGGTTATCCATAACGGCCTGCTGAAACTTTTCCTGGAAGCGATAGAAGCCCTTTTCCAGCAACTCGTTCCAGGGATCGATCACCCCATCGGGATCGTTGGCGATGAGTTCGGCCACCTCCCGCAAAATGAATGGCTCAAACTGGCGAAACTCCGGGTGGATTTTACGGGCATTGCGCAAGGCGCCCTGGAGTTCGGCCATTTCTTTCATTTCAATCAGGTGTTTTTCCGCCTCTTCGGCAACCACCTCACGCATCAGACTAATCGGATCGGCTGAAAGCCTCTGCTGAATGGTTTCAGGGCTAAGTGCTTGAAGCCCTTGAGGTTGTTGAGGCTTGCCCGTGCTGGAGTGTTGTTGTTGCTTGAGCATGGCTTGCAGGTGTTGCTGTGCGGCCTGAAAATCCCGCATCAGTCGGGCGTACTGTTCAAACGGCACCATACTGTGTCGCTGTCCATTCGTCGTCTGGTGCTTGGAAGATTGAGCGTTAGTGGTAATGTTGCTAACTTGGGCCTGTTGGTTATTGTCGCCTCGTAAGGCCTGAGAGAGTTCATCGCCATTGTTCTTTGCGGATAGGGCGTCGTATCCCACGATACAGATCCTCCTTTCGGACTATCGGTCGGGTAAATAAATTGACTGGGGTGAATGAAAGGATATTGATGCCGTCTGTTAATGCTCGCCCTGAGATGGGTTGGCATCGCGTTATTGTGCGCTCGAAGGGTTGCTTAAAGGTTCACTCAAAGCGCTTTTCTGCCAGGTTTGTTCGGCCTGATGAATGATGCGCTCAGGGGTTTTAAAAATTTCCTGAATGACTTGCGCCCGGGTGGCTTCATACAAGAATCGCTCCCGGCTGTCCTGGTCCGTAATGGCAGTTGGCACATGACTGCTAAATGCTTGTTCAAGAAGCATCCAGCCTGGTTGCTCTATCAGTTTTTGGTAACAGCGTGCGCGTTCAACCAGGCTGAAGGGCTTACCCGCTTTGGAACCAGCCTTTTTGCATTTTGGCTTTGGGGGCGTTTGGGCCATGATTATTGCTCTCTCCGTATTCGTCGTATGGGTAATGATTGCTGCTATTGAGTTCCCGGGGCGCTTTTTCGTACCGGTCTTTGGGGTAACGATACGGTGGGTGCTGGAGAGAGACTGGGCGTGGAATGATCTGTTCCGGGGTTGAAAATTTCTTCTTCGTCTCGAAAACCCAGCCTGCGGTAAATTCTTCGGTATAGTTCCATTCGGTTAATTTGGCTTGCCAGTGCGTTATCTTGCTGTATCAGGCGAATAAACGCCACAATGGCTTCTAACTCTCTACCCTTTACCTGAATAGACTGAGAACCGTTGATTTTAAAACTACAGCGCGTTTTTTGAAGCACTTCCGGTAAAATGGTGATAAATTCCAGGGTCCCGTCGGTTCGAGACACGCGCACGACTTCTTTTTGTTGTAAAAATTGTTTGCCATTTTCAAAAACCAGTCTCAAGAATGGCTCCAGAGAATTTTTTTCCAGGTGGGTAATAATGCTGGAAAATTTCTGGCTTCCGCCCTGTACCAAAGCGCTGACTTCCGTGGCTGTTCGGGCCACGTCTGCAAATGCGCCACCACTGCCGGTTAAAAACTTAAGGGCGCCGGTGGCTTCCTGTACTTCGGCTTTGAGGTCGGCAATTTCGTTAAACGCCACGGTAAAGTTGTTGAGGTACTGAATGGGCCGAAGCGTGTCGTGGCTTTTTACGGGAATGAGCGCCCCGGGGCGGGTGACCACCGTATTGGGATCAAACACATCGTCGTTAATCAGGTAAGTGAACGGGTTGTTAATGGAAATATTAATGACGTCTAACTTTTGGTTGGTGAGCGTATTAATGGCGTGCTGTAGCCCCAAGGATTTTTCAATCGCTCCCAGGCCATACACCTCGTTTGGAACCGGAATCAGCGTGGTGAACACAAACGGTTTTTGCCCGTGTTCATAGGGGTTGGGCTCAAACCGAATGACGTGTTGGCCGTTGGCAACCACACACACGTAGTTTTCGTAGCAGGTGTCGTCAATCCAAAAGGTGCCCCAGGCTTCCAGCAAATGAATCTGGTCTGCGCGTGTAACATTCGGGCCAGCAGTTAACGCGCTGTCTTGAATGCCAAACGCTTGTCTGCGGGCTCGTTTTCCACGCTGATCGTCGGCCTCTGTGGCAGGCGGCATTTTGGGTTGCAACGCCTCTAAATTTTGGTACAAACCACTTTGCTTCAGGTTCTGCAATGAACGGCTCATGCGTCGGATTACGTTGGCTTGGGAAAAGTTGACGGCATCGGGATCGATTAAAAAGTCGAAGATGTCAATGACTTCAAATTCGGGCGCGTTTTGAATTAATTCGTTTAGCCGGACGCGTTGTTGCCCGATGGTGACGCCAAATACGCTAACGGGCTGCGTTACGGTTTTTTGCTGATGCTTACGCACCCAGGGAACGGCTGCCACGCTGTTGCCCGTAATAATGGCCTGTTTTAAAAACAACGCATATTTTTCGGAAAATTGTACGTCGTCTAGTTTATCCCGCAAAAATTCTTCAATAATTCGGGCCTGTTCATGGTCGGCTTCCGTCCGGCCCAAAACGCTAAAAAAGCGATCCCCAGAAGAAAACAATGCGTTCAATAAATTGGCATGGATGCCTTCCACGGCTTCGTATAGAACAGGTCGTGCAATGCGGCTGCGGTCCTGCATTTGGGTGTCTGGCTCGCTGTAAAGCGAATTTAAATCGCACAAATAAGCTTGCCAACACTCCTGCCAGGTATTTTCCAACGTTTGGCGTGCCTGTTTCCACTGTTGGTATTGCTGTTGAATTTGTTGACAGAGAACTTGTTGCTGAGTGGGGCTCAGCGTGCTGAGTGTCGGACTGCCAGTTTCCAGGGAATGTGTTGCCGCAGAAGGTATTAAATCTGTCTGGGTCAAATTTTTTCCAAAATGGGGTTCCTCTGGAAAGGAATGAAACGGGTGCACCATCGTCATGAAATCTCTCCCTCATAATTGGTTGAATCAACAATTCAGTTCTTCGGTCGTGTTCTCGGTTAAAGTGCTGACAGGTATTTTCGACGCTGTTGCGCTGCTCACGCCTTGCCACGCCTCTGTCATAAGCTCAACGGAGGACACGCCCTATTAACTCAACGGTTTTTTGAGTCGCCAAGTCCGTTTTTTCTAAAACAAACCGAACCAAAATTCGAGTTCTACAGGCAACGCCATAGGCTCGTCAGTCGGTTTTAGCAAGCCCACCAAAATTTAGTTGCCATGGTGTGGCTTAAAACGCTGGTTGAGCACCCAATCAATACAGTCCTGTGCAAGCAGTCGTTTCAATGGTTATTATGGCACTGCTTTATTTATTTCCATAGAGATCAAAATTTACGATTTGAAGATTTTTTGTTGCGACGGAATTCCTTCACTGTAGAATTCCTTCGATGTAAGAACTCCCTTCGTTGTCACGCAATTGCCATAGAGACCTTTTACCGTGAGAACTACCGGAGTGAAGCCGCTTTGGTTTTTTATGGTTACTTGTCAACGTAAAAGGATTCTTCTGCAACGTGATGCGCCTTAAAACTGGCTGCGAGCATTTTACCCTAGCGGTTGCAAATTCTCCGGCTCTAGCACGTGTGGTGGCACCAGAGCAAACGCTTCGGATGACGCAACAGCTCAAAATACCCCAATCGTTGGCAGAGCAATTCGCAGAGCAACCGGATTACTTTGAGGCAAGCACCACCGTGGTTGCGGCCAACCACATACACGCCCGCTACCGGGCTCCGGCGTCTGAAAAAAAATGGCTGCTCAGTGGCGAATCCTCTCGCACGGCCAAGCAGGGGCAGCAGTTAGTGCAAAGCTTGCAGGATGATGGCTGGCAACCCTATGAAGCCATTCAATCGCTGGCAAGTGCTGGTGTTCGTTCAACCCAGCGATGGGTGTTGTTTGCCTCTCCGCACAATTTTATCGGGCCGCTGTTGTATGAGCCCAACGGGGTGTCGGTTTTTCCGTCGCAAGAGGTGAGCCCGTTTCCAGAGCAACCGTACTATCAACAGTTTGCATCCGTAATGGCGGATAGTAAAAAGCGATTGATGCTTTCCGAGAAGGCGTCTTTTGTATACGAATCTCCCAAGCAGCCGCCTCTGAGATTGTCTCAGCGCCTGTACGGTACGGATGATGGCTATGGAAACCACGCCAGTGTGTATGGCGCGCCCACGCTTCCCCATTGCAATAATGGCCGCGATTTGGTTGTTGCCCTTGAATCCTTGCGCAAGGCCACCCACCCAGAAACCGGCGAGCCGTTGTACCCTACGCTTAGCGTGTTTGCCAACCATCCGTTTGAATCCTACGCGTTTTTGGAAGATACCGCACTGGGGCGAGAGGTTCATCGGCTGATGACTCGTTGCATGCCGGGCTATGCTCAAAAGCCGCCACTGAAATTTGATCCTCAGTGGTTTGATGCCGTGGATGGTTTTGAAATTAATGCCAGCACGGATGGCTTTGGCCAGCTTCGGAGTTTGAGCGAACTGTGGAACGAATTGCGTAACCATCGCTACCAAACCTATAACCCGAATGAGAAAACGTACCAAACTTTTTTAAACGAGAGTGTTCGACGATTTTGGCAGCAGGAGGGGCGCCGCTGCGTGTTAATGAGCGGTAATGACAACCATGGTATGCAGCTTGAGTTTCCCCGAGGGAGTTTGCCCGATCGGCTGGTGAGGCTGCTTTTTCCAGCCGCTCGTCAGCAGGTGGTCCAGTTCCAACGCCCTGGGTTTTCTCTGCAAATACAGCCCGATTTAACCCGAATGATATTGGCACCCTACGACAGTTTGCTCTCGCCGGAAGAGGGCGGAAGTGGCGGATGGGTCAACGTGTTTCATCTGCCAAAAAAGGCGTTAAGCGCCCATCAACCGTTAAAAGAGCAAGCCCTGTTGGAGTCGGCTATTCAGCAGGGGCAGTTTGTGATTGCCAGCCTGGCCGGAATTTCCAGAGAACGCTTGGGGGAGATCGATTGTCGTTTGGAGGTGCCTGCGGCCCACACGGATGGCGAGCCGGTGGCCGTGGCCCATGCCGGACAGTCGTTGCCTTTGCCTAAAGAGGGGGAGCCTCCCCTTTGCTTGGTGGTGGAAGTGCCAGCGGCGTGCGATATTCGCGTGTACTGTAATGGTCAGCCTTTTGTTTCCCAGCCATTTGCGTCCCAGCCATTTACGCCCCAGTCCTGGCAGGATGCCTACGATGCAGATCGCGCAATGCAGGTGCTAAAGCTACCGGTGCAGCAGCCGGGGGTTTATTGTGTTCGGGCCGAAGATCACGTGCATCATCGGACGATTTTGATGAGCAACAACCTCTATGTGCTCCCGACTGCCAACAACAGTTTCAAATAATCAGGCGTCTTTTTTTCTTACCGTAAACACGGGCCGGTAGCGTGTGGAATGGCGCTCGGCCAACAAGACGAACGCAAAGGTCGTTGGCCGTTTTGTGCCAGGCCGTTTTGTACTAAGATGAAGCCAGTTTCTTCGTGGCGCAATTTTTTAAATGGCTGTCGCTTTCAGTCCATTGCTCTCAAGCATGTTGAATGCAAAATACAGAAATGAATCGTGGGGTATTGAAGTTCGTTTTCCCTCAAGGAGTTTAACCTAATGATGACCACCCGCGCTTGTCTTCCGCCCGTAACCGATCCCATTCCTGAACATTTATTGCCCTACATTGTTCCGCAGCGGCCAGACTTCTATATGGCAATGGATCATGCGGCCTGGCGCTACATTATGAAGGTTTCTCAGCCGTTTTTTCAGGCGCATGCGCACCCCAACTATCTGGAAGGTTTGGCAAAAACCGGCATTTCCACGGAGCGGATTCCGCTGATTGAAGAAATGGACACTTGCCTGCGTCATTTTGGCTGGCGTGCCGTGGGGGTTAGTGGGTTTATTCCGCCAGCGGTGTTTATGGAGTTTCAATCGCTGGGGATTTTGCCGATTGCTTGCGATATGCGGAAACTGGAAAATCTCTCCTACACGCCCGCCCCCGATATTGTCCACGAGGCGGCGGGCCATGCCCCGCTGATTGCAGACCCAGACTATGCGCGCTATTTGCGACAGTATGGAGAGGTGTCTCGCAAGGCCATTTTTTCAGATAAAGACGTGGCCCTGTACGAGGCCATTCGTCACCTCTCCGAGGTGAAGGAAAACCCTGCCGCCACCCAGGCGGATGTACAGGCGGCCCAGTCTCGGTTTGAATCCGTGGTGGCCAGCGGCCATTATGTAAGCGAAATGGCTTGTTTGGCCCGGGTGTTTTGGTGGACGGTCGAGTATGGCCTGGTGGGCTCCTTGGCAGAGCCGAAAATATACGGAGCGGGGCTACTGTCTTCTGTTGGAGAAAGTTTTCAGTGTTTCGCGCCAGAAGTACTCAAGCTTCCGTTTACGGTGGATGCCGTAATGACCGGTTATGACATCACTCGGCCGCAGCCCCAGTTGTTTGTCACCCCGGATTTTGCCGCTTTGAGCGAACAGTTGCAGGCTTACGCCAATACGATGGCGTTTCGTCGTGGGGGGATAGAGGGCCTGGCCAAGGCGCTAATGGCGAACGCAACCTCAACCACCGTGCTGGATACGGCCTTGCAAATCAGCGGCACTTTGGCGGAGGCGCTGACGGACAGCCAAAATCGACCGGCATTTTTGCGTTTTCAGGGGCCGTGCCAACTCGCCCTTGACGATCGCGAGCTGCCTGGCCATGGCCCGGAGTATCATGCCCAGGGGTATAGTACGCCGGTTGGCCCTATCGAGGGAGTTTCCACGCCAATGGCTGCGTGGTCTTTGCTTGAGTGGCAGCAACTCGGTGTTCAGTTTGAAGCGTCACAGCTTACCTCGGAAGGCTTTCTCCCGCCAGACGGGCGATTCAATGGGTTGGCCAAAGAACCTGTTTGCTTGCGTTATGCCTCTGGCATTGTGCTGGAGGGCACACCGACCCAATGGTTGCGTTCGGCTGGACAAACCCTCCTGGTTCAATTCCAGCAGTGCCGTATCACCTGGGGCGATCGGCTCCTGTACTCGCCGGATTGGGGTGCGTTTGATCTGGCCTGTGGCGAGCAGGTGCTTTCCGTGTTTGGCGGTGCGGCAGATCGCGCCAGCTACCTGGCCAAGACCGATCAACTTCGCCCGATGCTGCAACAGCAAAAATGTAATCGCACCTCGCACAACCAAGCTCTGGACCACCTCTATCAGCAAGTTCGAGAGAAGCGCCCCGCCCTTCTGGCTGCTTCACGGGTGTCTTCTGCCGATGAGGCTTTTTTGACACGGATTGTTCAGCAACTTTCTGACGACCATCCGTCGGACTGGCTCCTCTCTCTGGAGCTTTTGGAGTTGGTTCACGGGCATTTGCAACGGCCCGCCTGGTACGATGAATTGTTAGCCACACTGCAACGGCGTATGGAAACCGATACGACCGATGTGGCCAGTCTCATTCGTCGGGGCCTGTCTGTGTTTCTGGCATCTGCTCCAGAGTCTGCTTCTGGCGAGCGTGTGGCGTCTGCCACTTCGGTAAAGGGGTCCCTGTAAGGTAGTTCCCTTTCCTTGGTTTGTGAATTTTTTGTCTTTGTGCTATAAGACTGCCTTCATCTCGAGTGGTTGGACAACTTCTCATCGGGCTTATTTGCCTGGCCAGAACGTGCGATATTTTCTCGCCTGCGTCCCTGTTTCACCCAACTGGTTCCTGGCGGCGTGCAGAATTTTTTTAGGGAATCCCCATTCACTCAAACGAACGCGTTGACTTAATCCAATTTAAATTACCTCAACTGGAACTCATCGGTTTATTCTATCGTTCATTCGGAAGGACACGACTATGCTTCGCTTTCACGCAGGGCTATTGCCTTCGCTATGTGCCAATTTGTCCGCCGTGCCGCCTTCACAACAGGTGTTGCCGTCTTCAGTTCAAGCGGCTTCCGTGGCGCCGTGGTCGTCTGTCGATCGCTGGCAGCCGCTTCCGCGCTTTGGTGCGGATGAATCGGCACCGTCCGGGGAGCAAGCGGCTAACCCACCCGATAAAACAAACGGTTTTGGCGTCACGGAGTGGCTGGGTAAACTCAAACGCACGCCGTCTTCCGCCATGACGGGACAAACCGTGGAGCCTAATCCAACGGAGCCTGAAGAGGCTTCCCCTGCCTGTGATCTGCCTGAAAATGGTATCTGGCAATCGAATGCGGCGGTACCGTTGCACGCTCCGGGCGACGCAATTGTTCCGGGCGACCCACGTCAATGGCTTTCGGCCGCCCGAGAGATGCCACGCCACGATGAGGTGCAATTGCCCGATTTGGGTGCGGTGGCTAGCGATTTACCGCCCGTTTCCATCCGTCAGGAGCTGGATGTACTGGAAACGCTCGGCAAGAGCATTCGGACCTACTTAAGCCAAGCCGAGGGGGCGGACGAGGCCATCGCGACGAAACACGCCGATTTTGCAAGCCCTACCCTGCACCAGGTGATGCAAGATGTGCTTTTGGCGGATTTGGACGTGAAAGGCTGGAGCCTCACCGGGTTTGCGCAAGCAACCTTGTTGAAAGGCCTTCGTTCAGAGGCGTTTGCTGAGGAACTGCTGTCTAAAAGCTACACGACAGAGCGCTACCGAATTCGACAAGATTTGGAGAGACTGGACCAGCAAATGCCGTTAGAGGCAGGTCTTCGGGTTGATCAGTGGGAGCAGTTTCTACAGGATCCGGCGCCGTCTCTGTTTCCTGAAAATGCATTGACGAACCTTTTGGCCAGCGAAACCCTCCAGCAGAAGGTGGTTGAATCCTTACCGGACCCGGTGAAGCAACAACTGGAAATCGCGGTTCAAGCCGATCGGGCTATTGCTGATTTTTGGGAAACCGCGTCGATGGTTCAGCAAGTGTTAGAGACGAATCGCTTGCACCCGGAAGACTGGGCGCGGCTTGAGCAAGCGCAGGCGCAGCCAGAACTTGCGGTTTGGCCCGAGTTCCTGCCGCCAGAATATAACTGGCACCAGGATGGGAAAGCCCTATGGCGAGGAATTAAAACGGGCCACCCCTCCACAACGGCCGCCCTGGACACTGAGGAGACAAGCTCCGATCAGTCTCTGTTTGCGTCTCTTCAACGGCGCATACGCTCCTCTCGTCAGTAATAGGCAAAAGATAACATCCCATAAAGCACCAAGCCCCCGCTCCTCTTGAGTTTAGAGAGCGAGGGCTTGGCAATTGGAAACAGATAAAATCGGGATACTATGGCTTTTTAAATTTTGGAAGCTACTTTGAGACGGACCATTGCTCGAGCCAGCGCCATTTTCGCCCGATCAACATCCACAGTATTCCCTCCAGAGGAAGACTGTAGGCGAGATTCTGCACGCTTTTTCGCTTCTTCTGCCCGCAGGCGATCGATTTGATCGCCTTTTTCGGCTGCATCGGTCAGAACCAGAACGGCTTGACCGTCCGTGGAAAACATGCCGCCAATAACCGAGGCGGAAAAGCGCTGTCCTTCTTTAACATAGGCCAGTACACCGATGCTCAGCGGACGCACCATTGGAATATGCTTGGGCAACACCCCAAACTGACCGTCGGGCGAACTTGCATAAACGGCTTCCACCGTCTCTTCGATCACGGTCCGTTCAGGGGTCATGATTTTGAGATGTAGCTTTTTTTCAGAGGCTGTTTCGGCCATAACGCGTCAAACACCTTTGCCTTTTGGGTTGCTGATAGACGACACACAGGAAGAAAGCGCGGAGCGGAGAAAGGCTTCTAGACAGTAGCGGCCAGCTTGTCTGCCTTTTCAATCACCTGCTCAATACCTCCCACCATGTAGAAGGCTTGTTCTGGGAGTGCGTCATACTTTCCGTCCAAAATTTCGCGGAAACCACGAATGGTGTCTTCCAGTTTGACGTACTGCCCAGGCGTTCCCGTAAACACTTCCGCCACAAAGAACGGCTGGCTGAGAAAGCGCTGAATTTTACGCGCGCGCGATACCGTCAGTCGGTCTTCATCCGAAAGCTCGTCCATCCCCAGGATGGCGATAATATCTTGCAGATCTTTGTAACGCTGAAGGGTTGCCTGAACCCCGCGCGCCACCTGATAGTGCTCGTCTCCAATCACGTGAGGATCCAGCGCCCGACTGGTTGAGGCCAACGGATCGACCGCCGGGTAAATACCTAACTCGGCAATTTGGCGAGAAAGCACCGTGGTGGCATCCAGGTGGCCAAAGGTGGTGGCCGGAGCCGGATCGGTTAAATCGTCCGCAGGTACGTAAACGGCCTGAATGGAGGTAATCGATCCGTCCTTGGTAGAGGTAATGCGCTCTTGCAGTTCGCCCATTTCAGTGGCCAATGTGGGCTGGTAACCTACCGCGCTCGGCATCCGGCCCAATAGCGCGGATACTTCCGAACCGGCTTGCACAAAACGGAAGATGTTATCAATAAACAACAACACGTCCTGTTTGGAGGCATCGCGGAAGTATTCCGCTGCTGTCAACGCGGTTAGAGCCACTCGCAGACGGGCACCCGGCGGTTCGTTCATTTGGCCGTAAACCAACGCCACTTTGTCGAGTACGCCGGAATCCTTCATTTCGTGCCACAGGTCGTTGCCTTCGCGGGTACGTTCGCCAACGCCGCCAAACACGGATACGCCACCGTGCTCTTGGGCAATGTTATGGATAAGCTCCATAATAATAACGGTTTTGCCTACCCCGGCGCCGCCAAACAGGCCCACTTTTCCACCTTTGGAGTAGGGGGCCAGCAGATCAACGACCTTGATGCCGGTTTCAAAAATTTCCACTTCCGTGCTTTGCTGCTCCAATGAAGGGGCTGGGCGGTGAATGGGCCAGCGTTCATCGGCTTGTACGTCACCGGCTTCATCTACCGGTTCGCCCAACACGTTTAAAATGCGGCCCAAAGTGCCTTTTCCCACTGGAATACTGATGGAGGCTCCCGTGTTAATGACCTTCATGCCCCGGGTCAATCCGTCGGTGTTATCCATAGCAACCGAACGAACGCGGTTATCTCCCAGCAACTGCTGTACTTCTGTAGTAAGGCGTACGGTTTGACCGTTGGGCGAGGTGTCTTCCACCATCAGCGCGGTGTAAATTTCCGGTAGCGCGCCAGCGGGAAATTCCACATCTACAACCGGTCCAATAACCTGGGTTACAATGCCGTTGGGACGTTCTGCCATGGGCCGCAAAGCTCCTTGTCTGTCTGCTGTCGGTTGAAATAAAACGAGTGCATACTGCTGTATTTAAACATCGCAGAAATTTTGGCACAAACACCGCTCGACTCCAAGAGGTTTGATAAGCAGTTTGCTTTGCGAAGACGAGACGGTTCCTCCGCACCGACCCGCTGTGGTGGCCGCTGCCGTGCTGGGTGGGGGAACTGTCTAAGCGATTTTTCGTCTGCATTTTTACACGGGTTTGAGTGCCTGCGTCTGAACTGGATGCAGTGGTTGTAACCGCCTTGCCCTAAAACTTGTTACAATAGGCGGGCGAACGTAAAATGGGTGACGGTAAATGGGTGACGATGGCCAGTGGCTAATCCCACATGCCCGATCCCACATGTGGCCAATCCCAATGGCTATTGCCGATCAACAGACAGTCAACAGGGTCCATACAAGCTGGAGCGTTTTGGTTTTGATGACACCGTTTTTGCCACAGATAGAGAATGTTCTGCCCGTTTACAAGGGCCTTCGTTTCTATGACGGGACTGCTTTCGGCGGCAGGGCTCGTCAACGAAATTTTTCGGCGCGTTGCGCCGTTCCAGTGGCTCTATCCTTGCTGTTGTTATCCTGCATGGGGGGCTTACTGGCTGGGCCCGTGTTTGCCCAAAACAGCCATACGCCCCTAACGGTCAATTCGGCCACGCAACAGGTGCCCGCTGGCACCATTTTGCGCATTACGTTTAATAGTGAAATGGACTCTCGCATTACGCAGCCTGGCGAGCCTTTTACGGCCATTGTGTCTGAAGATTTTGTGATGAACGGCAACCACATTGTGCTGCCCGCCGGTACGGTTGTTCGAGGACGGGTTCAGTCGGTGAGTCGTCCGCGTTTGTTTAGCAAGGGCGGCGCCATTACGCTTAACTTTGATCACGTGGTGGCGGCCTCTGGGGAAGCTATTCCGTTGGATTTTAACCTATCGACCCAAAACGCCAATGTGAATAGTCAGGGTGCGTTGTACACGGACCCGGGCATTGGCAAAAAGGTTCAAAAAGGGGTCGATGACGGCAAAGAAACTTTCAACAAACTGAAAGACGCGGGCATCGACGCCGGTAAGGATCTCGGTGGCGGGGCCGCCTTGTTGGTAACCGTTCCCACTGCGGTGGTGGGCGGGGCGGTTGCGGGTTCTGCGGTAACGGCAGGCAAAGCCGTACAGGCCGTGGTTGGCCGAGGAGAATCCGTGGTTATTAAGCCTGGAGACCAGGCGCTGATTGATTTTGGCGGCACGTTTAACCTGCCTGCCGCTCAGTAGAAAAACTTGGATTCAGCGTCGTCCGATTGTTGAACAGCACGTCCGAGCTTGTGTAGACAGTCAAGGTCAACGCGGCCTAGTAAACTTCCACGCGCCAGCGTTTTTCGGCCTTTAAGCGCGCCATTAAATCTTCCCAGGGTTGCCCTGTTTCTTCGCCCACCCGTTGGAGCGCTTCTAAAATGCCGGTTTCCATGCCCTTGAGGCCGCAAATGTAAACGTACGTGTTGGGCTGCTGGAGCAACTTAAACAGTGTTTCACCCTGTTCGTACAAGCGGTGCTGCACATACAGGCGTTTTCCATCATCGGTTTGCTGCTCGCGGCTAATGGCTGTAACCAAATGGAAATTTTGTTGCGTCTGCTGATAGTGTTCCAATTCCTGGCGGTATAAAAAATCGGTGGTGTGCTGCATGCCAAAAAACAGCCAGTGCTGTGCCGCAGGCGATGGATGCGGCTGCGTGTAAGCCTTTTGCAGGAAGGCGCGAAAGGGAGCAATGCCCGTGCCTGTGGCAATCATAATCCAGTGGGCTTCGGGGTGTTCGGGCATTAAAAAGGCTTTGCCAACAGGCCCCGTCACCGCCACACGATCTCCAGGTTTTAAATTGCACAGATAGTTGGAGCATACCCCGTGACGCGTTGCGCCCGTATCGGCTTCCTGGTAAACCAAGCGTTTTACGCACAGCGCCACGTGTTTGCCCTGGCCATCCTCGCCTACGGCCGGGGAGGCAATGGAATAAAGGCGCAACTTATGCGGCTGTCCATTGGGGTCTGTTCCGGGGGGCAGCACCCCGAGGCTTTGTCCTTCCAGGTAATAGAGATCACTGCCGTCCAGGTCCAACACAACATGGCACACATCGTTGGCAGAACCCGGCGTCAGTAAGGTGTTTTCCACCACGGTGGCCATCCAGGGTTGGGTGGGCTTGTAAATGTTGGATGGAATCTCTGAGGCGAGAGGGTTACTTCCCACTGTGCTGGTCAATCCTGGCTGTGTCATACCGCTCAAAACCCTTTCTTGTAAAGCTATACCTGCCTGTATGAAGACTGCTGCGTGAACCCCAACCTTGCTTTCTCTCCCCATTATGCATACGATGTTTCTAGTCCACAACCTCTAAACCCTCGAACGCTGTTTAAATCGAGGAAACGAACTTGGAAACAAATAATGGGCTCGCTCAAATATGCAACGAACGCCCTGGTTATAAAGCGATGGAAACGGGCATCCCTCCCATGAATTCCCCTGAGACCCCTTCGTGCGCCTCCTCCAACATTGCGTCTGCCGTTGTGTGCCGTCCGGCAAGCCCGGAAGAGATTCCGCTTTTAATAGAGTTTGTGCTGCAAATGGCCGCCGATAGCGAAGGCCGACTGTTGGATCCACTGATTGCGGGCGAAGGCGTGCAGGCCATTTTTAACGAGCCCGCACTGGGAACCTACTGGGTGATCTTTCACCGGGAGATTCATCAACCCGTGGGCTGCTGTTTGGTGACCACGGAGTGGAGCGATTGGCACAATGCACCATACTGGTGGATTCAAAGCGCCTATATTCGACCCGATTACCGAGGCCAGGGCTTGTTTCATCAGCTAATGCAAGCGTTGGAATCGGCCGCCAAAGCGCAAGACGTGTGCAGCCTTCGGCTGTACGTTCATAAAGACAACGCGTCTGCCATTGCAGTTTACCAACGGCAGGGCTTTTCCGCCGATCGTTATTGCTGTATGGAAAAGCCGCTCAATCGCTAGGATGCGTGCACTTGAACGGTGTTTGCCACATCCCCAACCTCAAGCGTGCGCGCAATGGAATGGGTGACGCGGCAATGCCTTAGCGGTTGATGAGCTCATAGCCTTGCAGAGCGGTACTGTAGCGGTAAGTCATGCGGTCGCCGCCCCGGCTCACTTCCAAAGCAATATCCTGCCAGCCGTGGTGTTGGCTGGGCAGTATGTACAGGCGGTTGCCCCGGCCATAGAACAGTTCCTTGCCGTCGTAATTGGTAACGGAAATATCCAGCAAGCCGTCGGAAAAAGTTCGGGTTGCAAAAACCTGCTCTCCCACCCCGTCACGGTTTAAGTCTTCGTTGCCGGTGGCCGCATGGGGCGCCTTGGGGGCTGGCAGGTGCCGAATGGGTTGCCCTGTCTTGGGGTGAATCAATTTGGCAGCGGCTGACTTCGGGTTTAATGTGCTGGCTGGTTCAGCAGTCTTGGGTTTTGCTTCAGTCGAAGGCGGTGTTCCTTTTGGCGGTGTTGTGGTGCGCTCCACCATACTCAAGGCCCAACCGTCGTTCTGTGGTTCGGTTGTCGTGGGTTCTGGCTGCGTGTTTTCGGCAACTAGGTGTTGAGCGGCGATTTTTTCGCTGGCAGGGTCTTTCACGCGGCCCAATACACGATCGAGCCAGTGCGGGGCATTTTGTGGCGTAATTTGCCGCACCACCCCGGTGAGGCGATCGCGTTCGAACACCACCGTATTTTGCGGCCCGCCCATCCAGTGGTCAAACCGAAAACCAACGTGGTACACCACGGCTGCAACAAGCCCAAGTACAATCAGTGTTGGTGCTGGAGAGTCCATAGCGTGGTTAACTCCTACCCTAAATATCATCGAGAAATATAATCGAGAGCGCTGTTTAGATAAAACGGTTATGCCCCCGGTTTCTATTCTGTAGAGGGGCGCTGTCCCACTATTTTAACAGAGGATCCTCCGGCTTTGTTGGCGACGCAGGGTGGTCAGGGTTCGGTAGCTGCCGGGCCAGCAGCCTGCCGACCAGACGGCCCTTGCCGAAATGCTCGGCAATAATCTCGGGCACATCGGCCGGGGTAACGCCGGTGTACCAAACGCCATCGGGGTAGATGAGCACGGCTGGCCCCACGGCGCATAAGCCCACGGACCCACACGTGGTGACAATGACGCGACCTTCCAAGGTACCGCGTTTTCCGTAGAGCAAGCCCACCTCTTTCAGGGCGGTATAGAATGCATCCAACGTCTCCTGGCTTTGGTTGGCCGTGCAGGATTTTCCGCTACAGACAAACACGTGCCGTTGGAGTGGCGCCCGGACGACTGGAGCCACTTCTGCCAGCGTGGGGTTTGGGCTTGTTTGGCTTGACTTAGCTTGGCTTGGACAATCTGCTCCATTACAGTCTTCGGGGGAGTGGGCGGGGGTTTCAGTGGCGGTGTCGTCGTCGAGAGGTTTCATCCAGAGGGGTTTCCTTACACTTGCTGGGTGACAGCATCCTACACCATTTGGCTGCCAATGGAACGCTTGTTTCTTGTTTTACGGTTTCTCAAATTCCATGGGCAGGTGCTATTGGCACAAGCCTCTGTTTGCAGCCGGATAAATTGTTGTAAGATAAATGCGGAACCAAGCCACCGGTATTTGACCACGGGCAACCCAACAGGGCAATGGGCCATGGAGTTTAAGAACAGAGGAGTGTTCCCCCAAATGGATATTACCGAAGAAATGGTGCGTCGCGTTGCGGGCTTGGCCAGCCTTGCCTTAACCGAGGACGAGGTGGTTGGTTATACGCAGGATTTATCCAAAATTTTAGGTTTCGTGGCCCAACTGGATGCGCTTCCGTTGGCGGAAGTTTCTCCAGAGATGGGCTTTGTTGGCTGTGGTCCAATAACGGTGTCTGAGAAATCCCACCTGCGGGCCGATCAGGCAGAGCGTCGCTTTGAGCGCGAGGTGCTGATGGCACACGCACCGGATACGGACGAGGGCTTTTTTGTGGTGCCCAAAATCCTGGAAGACACACCCTAGGGCCTTGTTTTCTTTGCGATTTACTTCAAATGGTTGGGAGGCTCTGATTGATGACACAGTTTGTTCGTTCCCCCTTGCCGGTTTCTGTGGAACAGTGCTTGGTTTGGTCGCAGAACATGACGCGGCCAACGGCCATCGATCCTGGTAACGGAGGGATGGTTTACAAAGATATATTTCAAGGAAAATTGACGCCTCAGGGCCTGGAGCAAGTGATTGTCAACGATCGGCAGGCGATATATTACCTGTCGCAAGCGGTTAACACACTGGCGCAAAAACTCAACCAGCAGGATAGCGCCCTGCTGGAGCGTCGCGTGCTTTCGTTGCAAGCCTAGCAGATTATTCTGTCTGGGGCGTGTCCTCAGTCGTGGTAATGACAGAGACGTTGCAAGGCGTAAGCAGCGCAGCGACAGGAGTTTAGACAGGCCTAAATGACTGAGCGATCAGCACAACAACGCCGCAAACGCCTGCCAGAGCGTTAATTGAGGATAAGCCCTAACCATTCTGCTGACGGTAATGTTCGGCTTCCCAGCCCATTAGGTAAGCCATTTCCTCTGCGCTCAGCGGCTGAGAGCGTTCCCCTCCGGCCACATAAGTGAGTAAATGCGCCTTGAGTACCGACTCGATCTCTCGGCAGGCTTTGACATGTTTGCCAATGGTAAACAACCACTGCTGGTAACGAACCACGCGGGGGTATTGCCGGTGTTTCAGCTTATAGGCCAGTACGGGGCTGTTGTCTTCCAGGGTTTCCAGGCAAAGGGCTTCCGGCCCGCAGTACACCAGTTGGTCTGGAAACAGGGGCAGCAGGTTGAGGCATGCCGGGTCTTGGGCAATCTGTTCGTTTAGCCAGCGGTCTTCGCACAGCCAGGAAATGCAGGGTTCATCGGCAACCATGGCGTCCACCAGGCCGGAAATCTGGTTCGTTAGGCGGTAGGGGTGCAAATGCTCGTACAGCGGGCTTTGCTGCGTAAGCTCCTGTGTGACGGTTTCCGTCAGCGTCAGTACGGCTTCCACACTCGGGCCACTGGTAATCAGTCCGTGGTTTTGCAAAATAATGACGGCCGGTTTCTCTCGCGTCCATTCTGCCATCCGCAAAGATTGCTGTAGCACCAGGGCCAGTTCAATGCCAGGTGTGGCGTAGGGCACAAAAATGAGCTCATCCACCACGTTAGCCAGTTGGGCTTCAAAACGCATTTGCCAGTTGGGTTGGCAGGCCAGCGCAGTAACGCAGAGCGGATGCGTGTGTAAAACCACGGTGCCCAGTTGCGCGTGTAACCAGGTTTCAATAGAAGGCCTTGCCTGCTGGCGGGTCGATATTTCCGGCTCGCGCCCGACAGAGGGTTCGTTCTCTGGCTGTGGCTCGTTCGTGTCTCGATCTCGGTCTCGTTCAGCCTGTTCGGCCTCTTTTCGGCGTCGACTGGCCACCAGCAACGCCTGTTGAGCAGCGGCTTCCAGCTCGGATTTTTGTAGCGGCGCGTGGCTCTGTCTGCGGGCCAACAGGTTAATGGCGCCCATTAGTGAGGCATTATCCAGACAGCAAAGCCCTTGAACGGATTGCGCGTCCGTGGCGTGAACCTCACTAAGGGCAACCCCAGAGGCCTTTACCCAAAGGGCCCCGTCCTCGGTTTTAATGGAGGTGTTGCCCCCCCCGGCCTGGATCCAGTCAAACCGTTCACCGGCATACTTGGACAGAACAGTTAATTCAGTAAGCGGACTCAATGCCTGTACGGTCACGGTGCCACTGGGCCTCCAAGGTTTCAAACTGATGAAAAGAATAAACGTGCCGACAAAGGGCCTCAGGGAGCTCGCCCGGCTGCGCCAAAGGGTCCGGGTTGTACCAGTAGGCCACAATGTGCTGTTTGGCCGCCCCCAGAATGTCTTTTTCCCAATGGTCGCCAATCATGCACACATCGCTGGCAGGTAGTTCCAGCTTTTGCATGGCCAGTTGGTACATGGCGGCTGCGGGCTTGTCTGCACCTGCTTCTTCGCTGGTTACCAGTGCGCTCAGGTAGGGCTGAAGCTTTAAACGCTCTATTTTTTCGTACTGAATCTCTGCCAGCAGATCGGTCACAATGGCCACACGGATCCCTTGGGCGTGACAGCGCGCTAGGAAGGGAAGAACACCCGGAAAGAGCTGCATGTTTTCATAAAACGTGTCCCAGTACAGCCGGTGGCCTTGCCGCGCCAGTACAAGGGGGCTAAGGCCGAGAGACTCCAACAGGGTTTGTATGTACAACAGCCGGTGATGAGAGGCTGCCGTACCCGCCAGACGCCGATGGACCTGTTGACGTGCGGCTTGGTATGCAGGCTCTAGGCGAGAGATTGGCTGGCCGGTTTGCTGGCCAAGCCATTGTAGCAGCCGTGTTTGCGCCGCCTGGTGCGCAGGAAGATACGGATAGAGCGTGTTGTCTAAATCCAGCAAAATGCCTTTGAAAACACCGCCACCCGTTGCGGCATTGTCAGGAGCTGCCGTGCCAGTAGCAGCAGAAGAAAATGGAGAGAACGGCCTTAGGCTGCCCATTCGGCCTCCTGCATGCGGTCGCGTAACATCATCAGGATAACCAACTGCACAAACCCTCGGTAGGAGTGCTGTCCGGCATCCATTTGGTTGAGGCGGGCCAACTGCTCTTCCGTTACCCACTCTTCCAAATTAGGAATGAGTTCCCAGGCCCAACGCGTTAACAACGCACCGGAAACCGGTTGCTCCAATATCAGGTATTGTGTTTCCAGGTCTTCGGCGTAATCCCACTGTACACCATAACGTTCGGCCTGAAGCCGTTCGAGCAGTCCTTCCAAATGGGTACTGGAACTGACCGTTAGCCGTAAATGCAGTTTGGGCTGTTGCTGAAGGTTTCCAGGTTCAAAGTTCTGGGCCGCATAGTACTGCACCACCAGGTCGGCGAAGTTTTTTTGCGGTTGGATAAATCGCGCGACATCCTCGGCCCGCTGTTGAATTTGAGCCAGAACGGTGGCAGGGCTGTAGCCGCGCTTGGCAGTGTCTCGGCAAAGTTTCCAATGCGTTTTCAGATCCAGGTCGGTGTCCAGGTATATTTTTAGATCGATCAGCTTGCGCATTTTGGGCAGATAAAAGGGGTGCAAACCGCAGAGGACCACGAAATCCTTGGGCTGGATGGTTTTAGGTGTGGTAAAGCGTCCGGTGCTGTGGTCATACTCTACCCGCTGGGTGGGTTTTCCCTGTTTGAGGGCCAGAATCGTTTCCGCCTGACGGTGCAAGTAGTTGGCCTTCGGGTCCAAATGCGTCAGTCGATTCCAGTGTTCGTTGCCCCGCTCCCATTTGTGATCCCCGTCGCCTTCCACCTCCTGCATCCGATCGTGTAGCAGTAGCTTTAAGTCGCTTAGCAGCGTGGTTTTACCAGAGCCGCTATCGCCGCCAATGCCGATGACAACGGCTCGCCGACGCCGGTAAATGCTGTTGCTATGCACCCCGGCACGGTAACAAAAGACGATGGTGGCCGTTAAAATGGCTTCCAGCAGGGTAAAGCTGAGGTTTTTAAACGTAAAGTTGGGCGCCACAGAAAATTGAGGCAGGACAGCCCAGTTTCCGAACCATTGCAAATGGCTGTAGGCCGAACTGTGATACCCGACGAAATACAGCAAATAGGCCAACGTTAGCGCCAGGTAGGGTAGGGCTGCCTGGGATGATTGCGGCCACATTTTAATGCAAAAGATGCTCAAGAATGGCAACATCCAAAGGTACCAGGCGGGTTGTGGCGGCACCAGCAGCACAAACAGTGCAAAGGTGATGACCAGAAACGCATCCAGCAAGTCGGCATTCACCTTGCGATACAGCCAAAATCTTCCATACAAAAGGCTTAGCGCCAACACTGGCAGATAGAGTCGCAAGTGTTCTCCAATGGAGAGGAACACGTGAAACAGTTCCCCTTGCCGCGCGTTTGTCAGCACCATCCGTAAGAAGCCTTCGGACTGAAGGTAAGGCAGCGTGACGATGCCGTAAAGGCTAAACACCACCAGGGTAAAGCCAAGCACCGTGTTCCAGCCGCGATTTTTGAGCAAATAGATTAAAAACAGTGGCAGTGCGGCCAGCACGTGCAGCTTGGTGGTTAGCGCAACGCCGTAAAAAAGGCTGGCTCGGCACCATTTGCCCCGACGAAGATAAAATGCCGCACCGACTAACAGGGCGGTCGGAATCAAATCGAGTTGAGAGTGAATATAGGCCGCGTACAGCAAAATGGGCGACAGTACATAAAAGCCAATCACGCTCCAAGGACGACCAGGAAAAAGTCGTAGCAGAAAGTAGGTAATCGTGGCGTCTGCCACTAAAATGGGCAACTTGTAGGCCAGATTGGCCCAGAAGGGTTGGCCGCCGAGCCCCAGCGCATGAACGGGCCAGTAGGCTGCGGCTAAAACGTACAGCATAAACGGGTGGTAGGGAAACTCTTCTCCCGTGCCGTGTTGAGAGAAATAGTCCCAGGGGTTTTGGCCACTGCTGACAAAATAATCCACAAACGGCAGAAACAGGCGGGTTTCATACCCGGAACTGACCGCCACCCCAAGCAGGCATTTCAACAGAAAGCACAGCGCCAGCGCCCATCCAGGGTGTTGGTAAAGCCAAACGAAGAGCGGGTTCAGTTTTTGCAGGGCGCGGGTTAAGGCAAAAGCGCCCCCTGGCGGAAGCCACTGTGCAATGGGTGGAGTGTGAGACGTACTTGCCATGCGGTTGATTCTTCATCCTGTGAGGATGCCATTAGGTGTACAAATTCGTGTACAAGCGGGTGGATCAGGCGGCCATCATCCATCCATTGGCAAACGAACCAGGATGAGTCGCCAGTCCTTCAATCATCCTGAAGCGTACCATATCCAGCCCCACGCGGCAGCCAGATGCAACGGGTTGACGTGCCGCTTGTCACAAGGTGTTACACCGACACCACCGACGGGTAGTCGGCGGCTAGGTGATTCTCTGATGTGGCGGGCGTTTGCGCGAACGGAGGCAGATCCTGGTTGTTGTCATCGTTTTCGTTTTCGTCATCGGCATACCAACGCGGAAACGGATCCACCAGCGTGGCCCAGTCTGCTTCGGTTTGTTCGCCCAGTTCGTCCTGATTCAGCAGGCAGTCATCCAGGGTTTGGGTAATCGCTGCCACCGGCATATCCATGCCAATAAACACCAATTCTTGCATACGGTCGCCAAAGCGTTCGTCCCAGTTTTGTCGGGCCTCTTCTACTGCCGCGTTGTCGCTTGGCCAGTCGCTTTCTGGCATGGCTGCCAGCCACAGGCCGCCAGGTTCAATGCGTAAAACGGATCCTGCCTGAGACCACTGGAGGGCGATATCCATGCGGCTTGCCAACCAAAAGAAGCCTTTACCTCGGACAACCCCTTCAAAGCCGTTGTTCATGGCGGTAAATAGCCGCTCCGGGTGAAAGGGTCGCCGGCTGCGGTAGACGAAACTTTCAATGCCGTAGGTTTCCGTCTCCGGGGTGTGCTCTCCTCGCAAGGCTTTCAGCCAGCCAGGGGCTTCGGCTGCCTTGTCAAAATCAAAGCGGTGCGTGTTCAAAATCGACTCTGGCGGCACTTTCCCAAAGCGGGCGGGTAGAATATCCGCCTCCGGGTTGAGGTGGCGCAGAATATCCTGAAGTCGTCGGAGGTCACTTTCGCTGACAAGATCGGCCTTGTTGACGACAATCACGTTTGCAAACTCCACCTGGTCCAGCAGCAGGTCGGTGACCGTTCGTTCATCGTCTTCGTTAAGCGCAATCTGGCGCTCGGCCAAATCGTCGGCGCTGTCATAATCAGCCAGAAAGTTCCGAGCATCCACCACGGTGACCAGCGTGTCCAACCGGGCCACTTCCGAGAGGCTTTGGCCGGTTTCGTCGGTAAAGGTAAAGGTTTCGGCCACGGGCAAGGGCTCTGAAATACCCGTAGACTCAATGAGTAGGTAATCAAAGCGGCCTTCTCTGGCCAGACGATTGACTTCAATTAGTAAGTCTTCCCGTAGTGTGCAACAGATACAACCGTTGGTCATTTCCACCAGGCGCGCCTCTACCCGGTTGACGTCGCTTTGGCCTTGGGCGATCAGGCGGCTGTCAATGTTGATTTCGCTCATATCATTCACAATAACGGCCACTTTAAGCCCTTGCTGGTTATGAAGAATATGGCTTAGCAGCGTGGTTTTACCGGCACCCAAAAAGCCCGACAGCACGGTAACTGGCAGAGGAGGGTGGGGCATTTGCGATGAGCCCGTACTCATAGGGGGAAAATCCTTTTTCTGTTTGGTGTGGTGAAAGGGTAACGCCTGTGGATGATTGGCCCTATTACGCACGTTATTCAACGTGCACTATTCTACGCGCATTATTCAAGGCGCATCCACTGCAGCGTATCAGCAGCATCCGTATCATAACGAAAGCAACTGAAAATGAAAATAATTTTCAATTTTACCGTAAAGTGGTTGGCGGCGTTTTTGGGGGAGCAGGTTGCTGGTGAGGCCATTTTGCTCTGGCGGGCCGCATAGTGGGGGCTGAGCACAAAAGTACCCACCCAACAAAAGTACGCACCCAGCCCACTCATTAAAAAAGCACCCATTCTCTATGGAAGGAGAATCGGTGCTTTTTAGCAAAAAGTTTGTGTCGCGTTTTACTTTTTCTCTTCGCGGTAAAGGACATGACGCCGTACGAGGGGATCGTACTTGGTGAGCTCCATACGGTTACGGAATTTCTGAAGATTTTTAACCGTATGGTACATGTGTCCACTTTCAGTGCTTTTAAGGCGAATGTGTTGAACGCCTTTGCCTTTCTTGGCCATTGCTCATACACTCCTTGATGAATGAAAACCGTGTGATGGATAGAGAGATGTTTGCAAAACGGGGCAAACTACCCGCTGATGAAGACGCGTTGCGACGACTAGCGAATGGCTTGCAGTTCAGATTCGTAACGTTTAAGGGCGGCCATTAGCCCGTATTTGGTAATGGCTTTAATGACCTTGGCTGTGACACGAATGCGAACGAACTGCTTTTTTTCCGGGTGCCAAACGCGTTTGGTTTGCAGGTTGGGCTGCTGAAAAAAGCGGTGATGCTTGTTGGAAAAGCTGACTTTGTTAGATTTGTTGCGTCGGGTGCCCGACACTTTACATATTCTGGACACGGTTATCATTTCCTCCACCGGAACTGTTGCGCTAAATGAGCGGATTTTGAGCCTGAACCTGCTTAACCGGCGGGCTATTTTGGCAAAAGTTTCCAAAATCCTGTTAAACGTACCGTGTATTGAACCACCATCGGGTTGGCTTGGCAACCGCTCAATTGTGGAGAAATGTAAAATGTTGTTTGTCAACCAAGGGCCGGTTGCCTGATTGCGCCAAACGACGGCTCCGAACTTTTGAGCAGAACGGGCGTCCTAGAGAGGAGCGTTCCAGTAGTATGGGTCGGTGCGCATCGCCCTCGCGGCCAGTTGCTGTCAATTATGTGGAGAATGAACATGCGGATTTTAAGAACGTTGCAGTTGGCGCTGTTGATGGCGGGAGGTGTTCTTGGCGTTTGCAGCCCACTTTTTTTACCCGTACGGGCAGAAACACCCGCGCCGGTGCCAGCCAGAGAGGCTGTGGAAGAGGTGGTTCCCGCTGCCAACCCGACGCTCAAGCAGGAGGATCGTTCCGTTCGGCCCGATGTGAACCTGCGACTGGATGAGGCCGAGCAAAAACTCAGGGTGATTCGGGACCGCTTAAATACGTTGCGTCAGGATGCAGGGGTGGCGGCCCGGCGAGGCTGGCAGGCGACTGAAGACAAGGCCAGCACGTTGAAAGACAATATGCAAAAGCGAAAAACGGCTGCCAAAGACACCGCCAATTTCACATCAAAGTCCGGGGCCGAGCATACGGACAGGGCCAGCCATTCTGGCCGCGTGCAGCCAAGGGTGGCCCAAGACAAATCCACCCGGCGGACCTCTGAACTCGATCGGCTGCTAGAGCAGTTGAACGATGTGTTGGACCGGCCTCTGTTTAAAGACGCCCCTTAATTAGAGACTCTATAACCCCCATACCCCATAGGCGCTCAGGGCTGCGTGTGTTGGCTCTACAGGCCCCTCAGGCGGTCCGCAGGGGAAACAATGCTGGTAATGCGCAAGCCAAAGTTGTCTTCAATAACCAC
Organism: Candidatus Melainabacteria bacterium; assembly: GCA_033763415.1. GTDB lineage: Bacteria > Cyanobacteriota > Vampirovibrionia > Vampirovibrionales > JAJTHC01 > JANRKP01. Next base: position 50,601 of record JANRKP010000015.1, read on the forward strand.
CACTTCGCCCTTTGCAATCAGTTTGCCGTTGGCCAGCAAATCCACGGGCTCTCCCGCCACTCGGTCCAGCTCAATCACGGAGCCCCGGGCGAGTTCCAGCACGTCTTTGATGGAGAGTTCCGTTTTGCCCAACTCCACCGTCAGGTTGAGGGTAACATCCAGCACCAGTTCCAGGTTTCGGTTCTGCTCACCCTGAATGCTGGGGTGCTGGTCGAACGAGGCAAACTGAATGGGTTGGACCGTCACCGGGTTGGTTTGTTTGTACAAGTCTTCCACGGCGGTATGGGCCGATGTTGAGCCTGATGCCGAGCCCACCCCGCTGGCCCCTGTTGCAGAGGCGCCGGTTCGCCCGGAACCGCCACTGGCTGAGGTCGGGCTGCGTCGTTCTCCTCCGGCCGGGCGAGAAACATCCAGTGGATCGAGACCCATTTCTGCCAGAATGTCGTTAATCTCATCGTTACTCGGTCCTTGTGGCGCTTTTTCCGAAGCACTTTCTGGACCCAAGGTGCTTGATCCATCTTGACTGCCCAGGTTCCCCTGGCCGAGTTGAGCGGCATCGGCCACATTGAAGGCTTCGAGTAACGCCAGCTCTTCCCGTACCTGGGCCAGGCTACACACCTGAATGAGGGTAAAGGGTTGCTGGTCTTCGCCAATGAGTAACTGAATGTGCTGAGTGACCACGGCCGCATTGTTGGATAGGGTGGGCAAGTGTTCCGCCAAAAACTCGCCGTCGTAGGGCCGAACCACCGGGTTGTTGGCCTCAAACAGCTCACTGGCAAAGTTGTTGAGGCTTTGCGTCATATGGTTGACCATTTGGCTCATGGCTTCGCTGAGGGCGCTGATTTGTAGGTCGGTTATAGCGCCGGGAGAAATTTGCCCCACGCCCCCCAGCATGAGATCGGCCAGCCCTTTGCTTTCTTCTGCCGAAAGGAGCCATAGACAGCTTCCGCTCAGTGCGCCAAAGTATTCAACCAACGCCATAATCCGATCGCCGCCCGCAAACGGTTCGGCCAAATCGTTCAAGCTGTCCAGGCATTGGAGCTTGAGTTGACTGGTTTGAATGTCCTGCCCCAGGGTAAGCGAGAGCCCTTGCACAGACTGTTCCAGGGCAAAGGCCCAAATTTGTGTGTACAGCGCTTGCTCGTCCGCCGTCAGTGGCGCTGCCGATGCTGCCACGGGAGCCGCCGTTTGGGCGGCCGTTTGCGGGTCAGTGTCGTTTTGCTCAAAGCCATCCTCAAAGCCGGTGTCGGTCGTTTCACCGGGGGCGAGGGTATCGTCAGTCATCATCCAACCCGAATCCTTCCAATATCTCCTGATTATCAATAAAGCCGTTAATAGAGACGGCCAATTTTTGCTTGAGCGTGCCGGGGCGACAGTAAAATTTTGGCTTTTGGTTCACGCACAAAATCAGGTCACTTTGCACCGGGTTGTCCAGCCGAATGACATCGCCGACACGCAACGCCATTAAATCCTTCAAGTGTAACTCCGTACCACCCAGTAGTACACTGACTGGCATTTTAGCATTTTGCATTTTTCGCAATATTTTATCCTGTTCCACCTCGGGCGTGTGGCGTTGTTGCCTATGGAAAATGTGCTGGGCGCTCAAACTGTCAATCACGCCTTCCAGCACCGGGTAGGGAATGCACAAACTCATCAGGCCGGAGTCTCGATTGCCCAAATTGACCTCAAACGTAATTAAGGCCACAATTTCTCCGGGAGATGCCACCTGAATGAGCGCGTAGCTTTCCTCCATGCCCATTAGTTGGGTGCTAATGGTCGTCATCGATCGCCACGCCTCTTCCAGGGAAATGAGTGTGCGGTCGATCACTCGCTTAATCAGCGATTGTTCAATATCTGTCAGTTCTCTTGGCTTGCTCTCCGTTTGTCCGGGCCCGCCCAGCATGCGATCGATAATACTCATCGTCACCTCATAGCCCAAGCCCAGTAGCACTTGGCCGGGCAGTGGCGCCAGCTCCAGGATGCAAACCGTAATGGGCCGCGGCATGGAGCGAACAAACTCATCGTAGGTTAATTGGTCGACGGAGACGACATCAATTTCGACGGTCATTCGCAGGTAGGCCGTCATTACCAGGCCCAGTTGGCGGGCAAAGCTCTCGTGGATGGTTTGTAGGGCGCGCAAGTGGTCTTTGGAGAATTTATCGGGGCGGCGAAAGTTGTACAGCTTATAACTGCGCTGTTTGTCTGCCGGAACAGCCGGAAGGTCTGCCTCCATGGCGGACGAGGCGCTACTCCCGGCGCCATGACTTTCTCCCATACCACTGGTGGGGCTGGGGGCAGGTTTATCTAGCCCCACGGAAAGTGAGGCTAACAGGCTATCAATTTCATCTTGTGACAGCACGGGCGCTGTGCATCCTTTATGGCTGTATCACTCTCTCTGTCAATTATGGAGCATAGGGGGCATTAGCCCTTGTGCGATGACCCTAGCGCTGAACAATAAAATCGGCAAAGTTCACGCGGGTAATCTGGTAGCCGGAACCGTTGATGAGGACGTTAATTTCCTGAATAATTTCGTCTTTAAGCGCCTCTTGCCCTTCAATGGTACCGAGATTGGCTGCGGTTCGCTTCATGAGCGCCGTATTAATAATATCTCGAACGGTGGGCACGAAGCGGCCCATTTTCTTGTTGAATCCGGTTTGACAGGCGTCTTCTGCGGGTGCGGCCCCGCCACCCCCGTGGCCACCCCCTCCGCCATGGCCACCTTCTGCGGCACCGGCTTCTGGGGTTTCATGGTGGCAATCTTCGGCTTCGGGCACCTTGACGGTAAGTGACAGTTTGGTGCGGATAAACTGGTTGCCGCCCACTCTGGGATCCGGCTTAAGGTTGGCTGTAAATTCATCCAGATCCAGGTTCATGCCCACAACAGACTGGTGGGCACCGGCTGCGCCGTGTTCTCCTTCGGCACCGTGTTCGCCTTCCGCCTGCGCGTGTCCTTCTCCTGCCGGAAGTTGGCTAACCACCGCAGGCACAATCACCATTGGGCCTAAAAAATACAGGGTGGCGGCAGAACCCAGCACGCTGGAGAGAATAATGGCCACAATCAAAATCAAAAACTTAAGGTCCAGCCCGCCGCCGCCTGCCGCAGGGGCGCCACTGGCTCCGGCTTCGGCCTCTACCGCTTTGGGTTTTAAGGTTTTCGGTTTGGTGGGTCTTGCCATAACGGTTTGTGTGTCCTTGCTGTTTCGGCGTTTGGTGGGGCTTTACGCCACGCGGTTGTTTAACCCGTTGGGGCCTTCCTAAGCTTACAAATGGCTGGCCATTCTAATCACTCAGGCGGCTGTGGCGTTCGGTAACGCCGGATGGGTCAACCATTACTATATCCACTCGACGGTTTTTTTGTTTCCCTTCAATAGTGGAATTATTGGCAATGGGTTTAAACTCTCCGTACCCAACGGCGGAAAGACGCTGCGGGGCAATGCCGTGCTGCTTGGCCAGGTAGCGTAAAATGTGCGTGGCCCGGGCGGTGGAAAGTTCCCAGTTGGAGGGAAAGCGTGGGGTGGCAATGGGGGTATGATCCGTATGGCCTTCTACGCGAATGTGGTGCGGCAGTTTTTTTAACGCCTGGGCAATGTGGTCCAGCGTTTTTGCGGCACCGGGGCTCAGTTGTGCCTCTCCAGGAGAGAACAAAAGTTTTTCGGGAAGCGAGAGCACCGTTCCTCGTTCGTCTTTGGTTAAGTTAACGCCTGTTTCTGCCTGAAGCAGGCCACTCTCCTCCAGGGCTTCGCTCAATTCGTCTCCGTCTACTGCCGGAGGCGTGCTTTCGGCAGCTTGCGCCACCATATTTAAAGCGGAATCTGTCTGTTGTTGGACGATTTGTTTTTGCAGGGCCTGGTTTTGTTCTTCTAGGCGAAGGTTATGTTGGTTGCTGAGGGCAAAGAGCATCATTACCAGGCATAGCAACAGGGTTAAAATATCTGCGTAGGGAATGAGCCACCGGTTGGCACCCGTTTGGAGGCTACTGCCTGGCGCATGGCTGCCATCCACTCCTTCTTCCAGGCTGTTCAAACGTTGCCATAAGCTGTGGCTGCTGGCAATGTGCTGTTCGGTGGGGTGGGGCTTGGGGATTTCAAATGCTGGAGACGATGGTGCCTGTTGACGGGCAAGCGGATGCGTTTTAAGCAACGGACGCCGACGCGCGGCCGGATGGGTGTACCAGGGCGAAGGGTGTGAAGGGTGCGAAGAAGGTGTCACGAAGCAAAATCCTCAATGGTGGGGCTGGTTTGCTACTAGGCTGCTGGGTGTGTTGCGGCGGCTAACCCCGGTTAGTGATTGACCAACAGCGCCTGTTCCAACAACCGGTCGCACACAGCACCCTTGCGGGTGGCGTACATTTTTTGCGCAGAATCGGCTTCGTACGAAGGGCTGGGGTCTGTTGTCCAGCCAGCCTCCCGGTGGTTTGTGGCTGCTGGCTGTTGTTGGGTGTCAATGGTTTCCAGCGCGGGTTGCACTGCGGCGGGAGACCCCCCCGGCCTCAGAAAGCTGCGCAACTTCTCTTCCAGCACCAGCGGATGCTCACCCGCCTGGATGGAAATTAAGCCCTGTAACATCAGCGTGTTCTTCATCCAGTCGGTGCGGATGCGTTGGCGTAATTTGGTGGCCAGCGGCAACAGCAGCAGGTTGGCCACGGTAATACCAAGCAGGGTGGCGCTAAAGGCCGATGCCACTCCTTGTCCTAGCGCGGTTGGGTTTTCAAACGATTGCACCACGTGAATCAGGCCAATCAGGGCGCCAATCAGTCCCATTGTGGGGGCGTATCCCCCGGCGGCTTCCAACACGCGCACTTGCTCCAGTTGTTCTCGGTGGTGTACTTCCAGATCGGTGGCCAGGGTTTCTCTCAGGACTAGAGGTGGGGTCTGATCAACGAGCAGCAGCAGTCCTTTTCGTAAAAACGGCTGTGTTACCTGGCTGGCAAAAGGCTCTAAAGCCAAGGTGCCTTCTCGGCGAACGAAAGCGGCCATGGCGGTCAAGTCGTCAATCAGTAACGCCAGCGTGTCTCCATCTCGGCGAAAGCAACGCCCGACGGATTGGAGCGTTCCGGCAATGGTTTCCCAGGAAAAACTGACCATGAGTGAGGTACAGGTTCCTCCAAACACAATGAGCCAGGCTTCAGGTTGTATCAGTGCCTGCCATTCAATGCCTCCCAGTTGGAAGGCGGCCAGTAACACGGCCACGCCAAGCAGCACGCCAATGCCCGTGGTTTTTTCCATCTTAAAACATACCCCTTCACTGTGTCGGATTTCTGGACTCTGTGCGTTGTGATCTCCGCGTTCAATGGTGGTAGCGGGTGGTCCTCATTCGGATTTTCTTTCTCTCTCTTTCTTGTTTCATTCTTGTTTCATTTCTCTCTTTTGGCCGTTTGAAGGGCAGGACCACAGCGCTTCTGTGTCGAGCCCCTGTGCTGCGCTGTTGTATGGCTCCCAGTGAGACGGAACGCCAGGACACCTGCGTTTACAAGGCATATCGGTTTACAAAGTACATCGGCTTATAAAGTACATCGGCTTATAAAGCACATCGGCTCTAAAAGGCATCGGGTCCCAAGCGCACGTCTCGCTTTAATGTGTGTGTCTCTCTCTCATTACCTGTATATTAGCCTGGCCTCCCCCAGGGATTCTTCCTCCGTTTGGAGGAGTCCACTGTGTAACCGGCAAAGACGATTGAACGGGTAGGGGCGGCGCGCTGGGTGTGTTGGGTGGGGTTAAGCCTTGCTGGGAAATGCGTTGCGTCCATAAAATAGCGGCCAAGGGTTCCACAATGCCCAGCAGCACCCAGGTACTCACCGTGGCGGCGGCTCCCATCCAAATGTTGGTTTTTAGCATTTTTTGCCGCAGTGCAGGTTCCGCAATCAAACGCTGAATTTCTTCCGCTGTGCGAAGGGCGCCGTTGGGCTTGATAAACCGGGTGCCCTGGGTGGCATCCATCCACCGGGCCACGCCTTGCTTAATGGCGGGCGTGCCCAATATCCATAGCATCCAACCCGCGGTAGAATCCACCCACCGTTCACGGAATTCAATGCCGGTACGGGCACTGGCAAGCCTGGCGGTAATGAGCACACCAAACAGCGAGGCAATCTGCTGTTGGGCGGTAAACGGAAAGCCTTTGGTGAAGTCGAATAACTTGTACCAATTTTGGCGAAAAGCCCGAGACAACGGATTGGTAAAACGGCGCGCCACGGTATCGAAACCACCCAGCGCGGGCCATAGCGGTGCAACCGTTAGCAGGGCGGGTAGAAGGTTGCCTTGCTGAATGGATTGGTGCAGGTAGGGAAACAGCTTTTGCCACAACGTGTTGTGCGTTTTGGGTTGCGTAGCCTCCTGAGTGGGGCCGAAACGAGCCAATGAGCCGCTAGCTGAGCCAAAGTGTTGGCCGGGTAAAGTAAAACCGGTTTCTGTTGCCAGTTGGTAGGGCATTTGTCCTCGGGTTCGCCATGCCCAGTAAGGCTGTGGTTGGAGCGTTTGCCCGGGTTGATAAGCATTTTTTACAGGCTGCTTGGCGCGCGCGTCTGCTTTTTTATCCAGGCCAAGTTGTCCAGGGTAGGTATCTACCCCAAAAAAGCGTTTGGTCATGGCGCTAATGGCAAAGGGTGCGGTAAAGGTTAGGGTGGCTGCCACAGCCATTGCGGGTAAAATACGACCCTTTTTAACTTGCAACGTGGTTTCCAGCAAGCCTTTGGCGGCATTGCTCCAAGTGGAAGGGTGGTGTTCTGCCTGAACCCCCATTTGCTTGGCGACATGGCGGTTTAAGGCGTTTAAGTCCTCCAGCAGGTCTGGTAGCGGAATGTGACCCCCTGCATAGGTTGCCCCCCCCGGCTTAAAAGAGACATCAAACGCTTCTTGCTGCAGCAGTTTGGCGGCTTTCTCCGCCAAATCGGTGGGTGTCATCGCGGTTGTTGTCGGTCTACCGGCTGCGCCTCCCGTATTGGACAATGCTTCGATGTTTTGCCAGTTGAATACGTGGGCCATCAAGGAGCGGCGATCGGTTTGCGGAAGGTCCATTTGTTCCACTATGCGCTGGAGAAAATCTTCCCGGTGCTGGCTTTGTTTGGCAATATGCTCAAACAGCTCCATGGACTCGAAGCTGCTAAAGGTGTTGGCCATATGGGGTTTGCCCGCCCACTGGGTCATGGCCGCGCCAATGCCAAAGGCTGCCAGACCAGCGGCAATGTTGTCTGTAATAATGGAGCACACTTCCCGGCAGAAGCGTTCCAGGGCGGCCAGGCCGTTGGGTTTGTTGTCTCCGTACAGGTAGCCGCGGGCGCCATCCATTCCGCTGCGAAGCACGCCGAAACCGATGGCGTCTTCGGTAATCATTTCCATGGTGCGGTTGGGCGCAATGAGGTTAAAGAACGATTGGATCTGTCGGGTGGTGGCATCCAGGCCGGCGCTGGCCAAGGCCCCCCCCCCTGAACCAAACCGTTGATCCGGCCCACTGCTGGCGGATGGGTTTGCTTTCGTCCTAATTTGAGCCCCAAGTTGCGGCCCGTGTTGCGCCAAAGTTTTCGCCTCCTGTTGCGCAGAAATGTCCGGCGGTGGAACCGTCGGATAGGCAGGCTTGAGAACAACAGGAATGGCTGGCATAAGGCAAGGAGGCATCAGCAGGGCGAGGAACAGACCATACAAGAGCTGAATAAAGCACGTGGAAACCATAGCGCCCAGCAACGGGCATTTTGTTTCTATCACATGCAATCCAAAGGCATGAGATCAGATGCAGGACGTGAAATCAATGGTTTGCATGGAGTGGTTCCAAAACCGGCAGGAACCTTTGGGCGTATTTTTCCCAGCCTCGTTCCCGTCACAACCCATTGAGCACACACTAGCCTTTATAAACCGGCTCCAACCACAGGCTTGCGCCTGGGCTTTTACCGAAGTCTCCAGGCTGTAACAAACGGTTACATCATTCGGGCGCTCCGGTGCCGCGAAGCTTTGGCGCGGGTCTGTCTAACGATCGGTGGTCACTCCTGGTGCTTGTGTCAGGTTAAACTGAATTAATCCGGCTGGCTGTAGGTTACTATCCTGGCCGGACTGGGGTAGCTGAAAGGGCGTTACCTGCATATGGGCGCCTTGAAACGGCGTTCCGTTTTGCAGAATGGTTTTAAGGTAATGGCTTGCCTGGGGCGATTGTGCCATTACCCGGATGACGCCTTGGATTGTTTCGGCTTCCAGCCCTCTAAACAGCATGCAAACCGATCCTTGGCGGGTGTAGTCTTTAATTCTCAGGGCGTCGTTGACAAAGCTCATGATTTGGGGAACCAGTGCCAGTTTATTCTTAACGCCAACCAACTCGTCCAGGTTCAGCACGAATCCGGCGTCTGGGTTAAAGGCGGGGTTGTTGGCCCGCAGCAGTGTAATCTCGTCCTGGTTAAACTGTCGGTTAAACCGGCAGGCCATGGCAGGATTTTCTGGCGCAATGCGGCCAACAACATGGCTTTGGTATGGAATGGACTGAAGGGTGTTCATGGGCTGTGGGGGCACTCCAATGGTTCACAAAACGGATACGGGTAACGATTCTCTAATTTTTTCTGAACTGTATTTCCATTTTCTGAAAAAAATAAGCAATCGATGAAACTGCGCCGAAACGATTAATTGTTTTTTAAATTTTTTAATTTAATTTCCGATTTGTCATATCCCGCAACAATTTGGCAAAATTCGGTTTTATGCTGTTGGTCATTTTTTTTAAGAGATTGAGAAAGCTGTCGAACGTGTCGTTTTTCATTTCTTTCTTACTTTAAAGAGGAGAGAGAGCGTCGTGGTTGTCCGCCCGTCTGGGTCGGACTGGTTCATGTCGTCTGCCAACAGCACCCAGCCTTCTACTTTGGCAAGCCCCAGAGCCAGTTTCACTCATGGTCATTATGCATTTGAACCTGCCGAAGCACCGGAGCCCGCACCTGGTGAGGAATCCTGGTTTGGACTTTCAGAGGCGCCAACCTCTGCTGCCGAGGATACGGCACAGGCGAACGCCCCAGTATTTACGTTTGCAGCTACGTCTGGGCTGATGAACCCGCTGCAGGAGAGAAACAACCAACTGCAACGCCAGGGGCAGACGCTCCAGTGGGCCCGCAGTAGCATTAGCCAGGCAATGAGCTATCCGGCCGACTTGCCACAGCAGCGCGCCAGTACTCTCAGTTGGGTAATTTGCGAACTGGATAGCCAGATGCAGCAGTTGGATGCTGGCGATGCCACGTCGGTTATGCAGCAGTCTTTTCGCAGTGAGCTGGAACATTTGAAAAACCACGCGCTGAGCATGTTGAAAATTTCCATTGGTGCAGAAGGCATCAGTAACGAAGCCTTGGGCGAACTGGTAACCACCGGGCGTGGGGAAGCCGCTTCCGGCTATTTGTACGATGCCGCTCAGGAGCGGATTACCAGCGCCCGTGGCGTGCTAACTAGCTTGCTGAGGAATAATGGCGGGGCCACGGCCGTCAATCTGGACTTGGCCAAATGGTACCTGGCGGAAGCACAAGCCATGATGCAATTGGGCGGTTCGCCCAGCAGTGACATTGCGGGCCTGTCCCAGGAGATTGCCCAGGCCGAGCGCCTGGCCGATGTGATGGGTCAGCCCTTTATTAGCCAGAATGAGCAAGAGATGCTTCAGCGCGAACTGTTAGGGCGTTCTGCCACCTAAGCGCCAGCAATGAAGCTCCACCTGTAAAACACCATTAGCGTCATAAAATAGCAATCCTACCCGTGTTCAACAAACCTTTGTGGGTTGTGCGTTCGGGAACTTCGTGCCGCAATTTCCCGTCTCGGTGTTTCTGCTATGGTTCTATAGATCGCTCTAAGATATCGCTCCAACTGCCGAGGTGTTTTACGTGGTGTGTCTGGCTACTAAATTTTATCAACAGTCGTGGTCCACTTTTTTTTCTGCTGGCGGTTGGCTTGCGTGTTTATTATGGCTGGTGTTTAGTATGCAACTGCCCGTTCACGCTGAAACCTTACCAAAGCCAATGCAGCCTTCAGCAATAGTTGTAAATGGGCAACTGCGGCAAGATTTAAATTTGGCCTGGCAGGCCTGGAAAGCCCGTTACTTGAGAGAAGATGGTGCCGTGATCGTTCCAGAATGGTCGACGGGGCCGGGGGTGTTGTACCACAACGTGGCGCTGTCCGAAGGGCAGTCTTACGCAATGCTAATGGCCGTATGGGCTAACGACGCGCCGACGTTTAGCCGGGTTTGGCACTGGACCCAGGCCCACCTTCAGCAGCGCAAAACGGATCGGCTTCTCGGTTGGCTGTGGGGGCCTCAACCGGCAGTGGCATCGGGAAATGGCCTCATCGAAACCGATTACGCAACCGATGCCAATGAGGATGTGGCTTACGCCCTTATTTTAGCCGCAACCCAATGGAAGCAGCCCGCTTATTTGCAGGCCGCCCAACTGCTGCTAAAGGATATTCGGCAGCAGACCCTGCTGATGGTGGCTGAAAAACCGTATTTAAAAGTGGGGGCGTGGGGGCAAAATCAGTGGTATGTGGTCATTAATCCTTCGTATCTGTCGCCTGTGCATTACCGTGCCTTTGCGCAGGTGGATTCTGACGGTGCGACACAGTGGCTGGCCGCTGCAGAGGCAACTTACCCGGCATTGGAAGGCTGTAGCCGTCTGACGCCGCTGAATCTTCCGCCCGATTGGTGTGGGGTGGATTATGGCGGCAAGATGATTCCTTCCTTTACCCAGCCAAAAGATAGCCTACGTTTTGGCCACGATGCCTTTCGGGTGTTTTGGCGAATGCGTTTAGCGGCCACTCACGGCGACGCGCTGGCCGAGCGTTATCTCTCTCTCCAAACGGCGTTGGCTGGCTTTTATAACCAGCAGGGTTACCTGCCTGATGGCTTTGATGAACACGGCAAGCCCATCCGTCCTGATTGGTTGAAGGAGGGGCAATCTTCGCCCTGGGTGTTAGCGATGCTGTTGGCCCAAAGTTGGCAAGGCGATGGCCCTTCTTCGGAAAATCAGGCGAAATATCAATTGCTACGAGCACTTCAGCAGCAGCACAAAGGTTTGTGGGCAGATAGCGACAATTATTACGGCAATAGCTTGGTGTGGATGACCTTGTACAGTCTATTACCCAAGAACTAGGCACCCTCTACCCCCCCTAATAAATATCTAAAAAAAATAAAACCGCCCGCAGGTGGAAGAGCCTAGAGATCGGAAGCGGGCGGCTCGGGTTAGGAGAAAAGGGTGGTGAAGCCCTTTGCTCGTTTACATGTGAGTGTTCAATTTCTCCGAATGGGGTACACAGGCTACAGCTGATCGTAGCGCTGAATGGCCTGGTTTACCTGTTCCAAATCGGTTAAATTGAGACCTAAACCATTTAATCGCTGGTTTAATCCGGCGGTGTCGACTGTACTGTCGCGCAATCCATCGCCGTCCAGATCCACAAAAACCTGATCGACGCCGTTGTTGTTGCCGCTGTAGCTTAAAAACTGGCTTTCATTCTGGTCGTAAAAACGGGTGGTTACCCGACTTTGCTCGTAAGGGTTTTCGCGGTTTCCACGTTGCCCCTGGTAGCTGCTGTCAATGGCAACCCAGCCATTCTCGTTCGGGGTTTGGAAAAAAGTGCTATTTTGGGTCGGCTGGCTGGCGTCAAAACAGCCCTCCATCAGGTCTCCGTTGTGGAAAGATCGATTATCTCCTCCCACAATGAAATAGGGCTGCTCTCTGTCTTGGAATAAGTCAGGATCCCACCCACGCCGAATTAAATCTTGCGCGGGTCGAACATCGTAATAGCCGCTATCTAACGATTCTTGCAGGCCGGGATCGTTCCGGTAACTGTCAAGGCTCACACTATTTAGCTCGCTTCGTTGAGGGTAAGCCTCAGGCCGAAGTTGCTGTTGCGATTCAACATAATTATCAAATAATCCATTAATGTTGCGATCTTCTCTGGTCTGTCGCTCAAAAATGCTGGCGGTTCGGGCAATATTCATACCGCCGTTGCGGGCCAGCGTGGCGTTAATATCGGCCTGAGACAGGCCATACCAGGAGGCGTCTCCGTCATCAATGTTTCCGAACATGAGCTGGTTAAAATGGTTTTGGACGCTTCCTAAGCCGCGTTGTTGCGTGTTATTTAGGAACTGGCCTGCTGTGCCGAGTTCCATATGGTTAATAAATCCATCGCCATCCTGGTCGATGGTATCAAAGTTCTGTTGCAGGGCGCGTAGTGTTCGCCCTTCCGACAACCATTGTTCTTGCCGGGCCAGACCCGAGCGCATCCGATCAATCGTCATGATGCTCTAACTCCTTCCTCAAGCAGTCTTTCCTGCGGCGGGCCTTCCCATCGGGCCGACGCAACGGGGGGTGTTCGTGGGGGAAATGACAATCACACAGCGTTCATTCGCTTTAGTTTGCTTTTAAATTGTTTGATATTTTAAATAAAATTTTGGCTCGCTCAAAATTGCGGATCGGCACGTGGGTTTAATACATTTTTAAGGATTTCTTCCTCAACAAGGATCAAATAAGCCTTAAAAAAAGCGGAAGAACTGTGCAAAAATATGTACAAATCGTATCAACGCGATGTTGTTATGAATCGCGCTGATGATAGCAATTTAGATGCTTATTTACTATCACTACGTCGTTATAATAAATATGAATCAAGGCTTGCTGGCGGTTTGGGTGGGGAACACCTGATTCAGCCAGCCCAGGTACGCCAGCGGATTGACGTACTGACGGTTTTGATGCACCTCAAAGTGAAGGTGGGGGCCGGTAGAGAGACCGGTAGAACCCACCAGACCGATGACCTGGCCACGAGCCACCCACTGGCCGGGTTGCACCAGGTTTTGCGAGCAGTGCCCGTAGAGCGTAAACAGATTGGGGGCGTGCTGCACCACCATCACGTTGCCGTAGCCCTTGTAGGGCCCACTGAATACAACGGTGCCGTCTTGGGTAACGTAGATGGGGTCGCCTGTGCTGGCGGCAATATCAATTCCGGCGTGGAACTGGTGTTTTTGGGTAACAGGGTGGGTTCTCCAGCCAAAGGGAGAGGTCATTTTTCCGTGGGTGGGCGCGTTTCCGTAGGTGTCTGCCCAAACTGTTACGGCAAAGCCCAAGAAACACAACAGGCCGGCCAATAGTGAAGGCAGCAGCGAACTGTGTGCGAGGCGACGCCACCTGGAGACGAGCATTGGTATTGAAATGGGCGAATCAGTAACAGCCATGGGCTTGGCTACTCCCTCAAAGAACCCTTATACAGGCCAAGTGGGACAGGCCAAGGCAGACGCATTCCACTCTGTTTGATTATTTCCCGGATTGCCGAAGAATGAATCGGCCAACTGGCCGAGACGCAGTTTGAAGCCCGTTTCAGTGGTCGGAAATCACGGGTTGGCGCTCATCGTGTCTTTGGCTATAATCAGCACATGTTGCCATTTTATGTGGATCCTGCAACCATGCAGCCCCTGGGCGGAGAAGTTCGCCCTTGGGGAAGCTTTTTAGTGCTTGCCGACTGTGCCCATTTTAAGCTAAAGCAGTTGACGGTAACCCCAGGGCATCGTTTAAGCCTCCAGTTGCATCAGCATCGGCAAGAGCACTGGATTGTACTGGCTGGCGAGCCGGAAATAACTGTTGGGGAAAGAACCTGGAGAGCGCGAGTTGGAGAGTACATCTATATTCCGGCGCAGACCAAGCATCGGCTTGCAAATCCTGGAGCCCAGCCGGTGGAAATTGTAGAGGTGCAGCAGGGCAGCTACTTTGGCGAGGATGACATTGTTCGATTTGCAGACGATTACGACCGTCACGAATAGCAAAGTCGTCGCGCCGCTATGGTAGAGTTTCTTTCAGTGGCTTTCAGTTGCCTCTGGCTTAACCAATTCAAGACGCTGCTTGAATGAAGGCCTGCCCTCGGTGGAGGTGATGACAGAGGCGTTGCAAGGCGTGAGCAGCGCAGCGACAGGAGTTTAGACAGACCTAAATGACTGAGCGAGCAGCATAACACTAGCGCAAATGCCTGTCAGAGCGTTCGCTGAGGACACGGTCTAAGGCTTCCAGACCGATGGAATGGCCTGCATTTTGGGTCGCAGCGTGGGCGGCGTGTAAGTACCGATAGAACTGCCGCTGGGATGGGCGTACAGTTGCTGAAGCGTGTTTAAGTCTCGGCTGGAAGGCAGTAGGACCATACTACCGGTGGATGCATGGCGTGTCGACGCAGTAATCGAGGGCGGGGAGGCCGATCGTGTGGTTGTTTGCCAGTGGCTTGCAATGTCTCGGCGCTCACGACTATCGGCAGGGTACATGAGATCGTTTGGCTCGTTGCTGTGCGTCCACAGCCCCAAGGCGTGGCCCAATTGATGCATAACGGCGCGCATTTTAGTGCTAGGGGCCGCGCTTTGGTAATCGCCCAAGCGAATGGTGACCATAGTTTGTAGCTTTTTCTGATGATTCAGGTGGAGAACGGGCTCTGTGAGCGGAGAATCCAGACGGCTGGGTGACTGGGTCCAATCAATCCATATATGGGCGTGTGCCGGATACTGTACAAGCTGCATTGGGACTGCCGTTTGCCAGCGTTGTATGGCATCTCGCACCAGTGCGGTATCTGTGGCAGAAGCCGCCCGAACATAGACATAAACCGGCAAAGAGTCCCACCTCAACAGTGTTTGGGACTCCGTTCTTGGAATTTGAAGCAGGTAATGTGACGCGGTGGATGAGGCATTGACCGGTGTCGCAGGGCTTTCGTTGGTGCTAGCGGCCGCTGTGGCGGACAGCGATGCAGAGACAATACGGGGTGGCGGTTCTAGGTTGTGCTCCAAAGCGGTTGTGTGGGGGCTGTTTTGTTTACGAAGAATTGCATGCGGGTGCGGCAACTGGGCAGGAGGAGGGGGCAGCGCCGGGGCTGCTTGACTATCGATGGGCTCACTGCGGGGGGGGGTGTTTGCAGTAACGGTGGGCGGTGGGGCGCTGCCTGCTGAGAAAACCGGAGCCAAAACGGAATGAACACTGCTGGCGGCTGGCGGCTGAACGTGCGTGGCAGCAGGGCGAGCCTTGGCAATGGCAGATGACGGAAGACTGGCTGTGGTGTAACGAACCGGCAAAACGCTTTTAACCGTGGAGGAGGATGCTTTTATGTTTGCTGAGGAGGATAATGCCGATGGTTTTTTGATGGAAGACTCGACAGGCGAGGCTGATGCACTAAGTATGGGGGTTGTTGTCCCTCCCAGCTCGCGGCCAAGCCGATCTTTAAACCCCGAAAATGCGGTACGAATGCGAACGGCTGGAATTTGAAGCTGCCGCATTGAGCGGGTGAGGGCCAAAGGATGGGTTAGGGTGGCAGGGGTTGCTTGCCTGGCTGCCGGAAAAGCGTCTTCCGGGTGGCTGTCGGTAACTAAAATCGGGGCGCTGTCTTCGGGTGGAACGCTTTGACGAGTCGGCGCCATTCGATTTTCTGCGTAGGGCTGATTTTGAGCTGTTGAGAGTTGCTTGAGCACACTCCAAAGACGGTCTGCTGAAGTGGCTGGCGATTTTGCCCCACTTCCCAATCTTACCCCGGCACCTGCCGCAGAGGCGTTGGCAGGACCTGCATGGGGGCTGTTTGCGTGGAGGCTATGTCTGTTTTGGCTTATCGTGTGTTGGGTGGGTGTATTTTGGTTCAGGTTCTCGCGATAGGTTGCCCCACCGGGCACCATAACGTCAGAAGTGTCGCCTTCGTCTGAGGGTTGCAGTGTAACCACTCTGTCATCCTCGTGAATGGGCGTTTGGCTCAGCGCTTCCATGCTGAGATCAGAGACGTCCGGGTGGCTGTAGGCAGCTTGGCTGATGGGATTTTTGCCATCGTTTGGCAGCGTGGAAGACACGCCGCTTTCTCCAGACAGGCGAATTTCTTTAACGTACAGGGGAACCTGATAGAGCAGCGTACGCAACCTTTGTGCAGATGGGACGGGAACCGGTATTGAAGCCCCCTCTCCCCCAGGCGCACTGGAAACAGCGCCAAACAGAAAGGTTTCCAGCCGTGCTAGGCGTGTTTCTATGGGTTGTTGTTCGTAACGCACGGCCAGGAGTCGTTCTTCCAGATAGGACAGAATAGGAAGCTGTCCATCGTCCGGGTGGCTTACTTCGTGCTGGAGGTAGGCTTCCCACAGTCGACCAAGGCGTTGGCTTTCTGTCGCTTTTTTGTGCTGTGGCTGGCCGTAAAGCGTTTTTTCCACCTGGGCCAGGCGTTGGCTTAACGGGCGATCGGGGTATTGTCTGCCGTACAAGCGTTCTTCAATCCAGGTAATTCGGGCCGCCGGGTGCTGAATGACGGGGCCTGCCGGTAGGGGCCGACGATCGCCAGACTGCCACTGCGCCCATACGGGTGCCTCACACGCCAGGGCAAACACAAGCCCCGCAAGTAGAATACTTGCGCACCAGGAATGTCTCTTTCGGCCAGATGCTGTTACAGCGTCTTGATCCGGGTGTTGCGTGAACCAGAGGTGCATCATTCTGTTATGTTAAACCACATGGGTGTCATTTGTCCCAGGCTGCTTTAAAAACGTAGGGGGCCTCCGCGCTTGGCTTGTGGACTGTCAGCAAGCTGCTGTTTCTGGTTTCTTAAATCTTTGTTACAGCCCTAGCCAAAATTGTATACCGGTTGTTTTTAAGCAAGTGGGAGAGAATCGGGTTTCGCACAAGCAAGGGTTACTGATATGAAGCATTACTGTCTGCACGCCTAGAGTACAGGGATGCTTTAAATCACATCACCAATTTCTCCTACCTGCAGCAGTGGGCTGTAGGCTTGGAAGTAGAAAGCTACTTGAGGAGCGCTTGCGCGGGGGTAGCTCATAGAGAGAGTTCGCACTCAATGAAGAGCTAGGGGTGACAGGGCCAACTATGGGATTATTTGATAATATTCCAAATCCATTCGCGAGGTCGCAGCCGGTACAGTCTTTCGGTGCGACGATCAACCAGGCGACGCACAATTTGTTTGTTGGAACAGAGCGGGCGCGTCGAGCGAATTTAACGCCAGCTCAGCGGCTGGAAGAGGATGTAAGGGCATATGTACGACCTGGTGCGCGTGGGACGGTAGAGCGAGAGATTTATGATCGTTACCAGGGGGAATATGCACCAGCGGTTGGTTTAGAGTTACCCCCAGTTGCGGATGTGTATGTGCCGCCGAATGGTCAACTGCGTCAGCAATTGAGGGCCCAAGGGATAGAGATTAGTGGAGACGGAACTGCTCAATTATTTGAGACAGGTAGCAGTGTGACGTTAAACGGGCAGAGCTTGCCGGTGTATAGCACCTCGCCGGGTGGTAGTAATGGCACACAGATGATTGTAACGGCGGATGGTCAGGTACGGACTAGGCAAGGGAACAGTGGTAGTTTTGTGGTTCCTCTTTCAGAGGAAGCGCGTCGGACGGCAACGCAAAATGGCATTCAGCAGGCCCAGGTAACACGGTATGTGGAAGGAACGGTGATTGGTAATCAGCCGGGCCAGCATTATTATTTAAATAACGGTACGCAGTTGATTCAGAACGCGAATGGCCGTTACATTAATATGGGAAGTGGTTGGATTCATGTGGAGGATGCTTTGCAGCAGCGAGGCATTACGGTTTCACCAGATATGACGTTCCAGCCGGTGACGGTGAATGGTCAACAGTTGTTGCAGATTCAAACTGCCAATGGTAACGGTTACCGAATTTCTGGCCAGAATGGGAATTACCAGGTTAGCGCAGGTCAGGGTGGGGGGCGTTATGTACCGCTTTCTCCCACGGCTGAGCAAATTCAGCAAGCGGAGCAACAGGGTTTAAATGGTTTGGTTCCTACGGGAGCTACCATGACAATCAACGGTCAACCGGCGCGACAGTTTATTATGCCGAGTGATCCGAGCAATCCGAATGCGCCGGCGCGTCAGGTATTAATTAATCAGCAGGGTGTGTATTTGTACAATCCGGCGGCCAATAACAACCAAGGTGGTTACGATGCGATGCCCAGGCTGCCCGAGGCGCTTGAGGATCGTTTAGGTACGGTGCGGAGCCGTGGTGGAATTCCGGTTCGTTATGGGGCGTCGGAGTACCGTGGGGATGCGGGGACGACGGTGACGTTGCTGCGGCCCAATGGTCAGGAAGAAACGGTGTTTGTGCCCAACGATACGAGCCAACAGCCAATTACCATTACGTTAAATCAGGAGCAAGCGCAGCAAATTCGTCAGGAAGTGGCGCAGACGCAGGCGGCCTATGAGGCGAGCCAGCCGCAGAATTTAGGCGAAAGCATTGTGCGCAATACGGTGGGCACGGTGCAAGAAGCCGGAAGTATGATTAATAGTGGACTCACGGCTGTGGCAGAGAGTCAGGTGGGTCAGGGGATTGTGAGTGCGTCCGACTCGCTGCGTAATACCTACAATACGCAGATGACGTGGTTGGGCGACACAGTATTAAGGACAGATGCAGGCAATGCATTTTTTAACAGTGCGCCGGTACAGTGGTATGCCAACACGGTGGTGGATCCGTTTATGGCCGGTGCAGCTAACCGAGAGGCGTCTCCCAGTGTGGTGGTGGATGAGTCGGGAAATCCGATTAATCGAGCTATTGCGACCGCTAATAACATTAGCGGGCAATTTGTGGGAACGACGTTGGGCATTTTACCCGTGGTTCGTCAAAACCTGAGTAACGTGGACCCAGGCAACACCGCCACGCCTGAGCAGCGAGACGCCGCGATGACCCAGGCCGCCACACTGAACGTGGCCACTGGCCTCATTATGCCAGTTACCGCCATCGGTACTCGGGAAGGGGTCGCCGCCTTAACCAGTCGTTTTCCATTTCTGTCCACTCCGGTGGGGCAATTAACCACTTCTGGCTCCAGCAGTGTTACGGCGCCTGGTATTGGTCGGCCCGTGGCTCCTGCCAACCCCAGCAATGTTCAACCTTTGCCTAGCTCGCAAATGACGTTGGCTCCAAGCAGTGGCGGTTCGGGAACCATTACCTCTGCCGGAAATACGTCCACACTCACGGTACTGCAAGGAGGCTCCTCCGCCAGCACGCCGGGGTCGGCGGTGGCCAGCGCCAATACTGCCAGTGGCCAAGGAACACAGCTGACGGTGGGATCGGCCTCGACTACCTACGTCACTGGGACCACGCCAACGGTTCCAGCACCGGTATCCACCAACAACGTGGTGGTGGGGCCGTGGGCAGGCTCGGGAACAACACCCACTATATCTGCGGCGAATGTAACACCACTCCAAGTTCCTGGTGCCCCGCTTCAGGTGTTCAACGGCGGGGTAGGTACAACCACACTTTCTGCAGCACAGTTACCTACTGTTCCGCTGGCAACGGCTACGGCCAGCAGTGTGTTCTCACCGCCAACGCCGTTGGTGCTGCCGTCCAACCCGCAGCCCATCGTGTTTCCTGGGGAGCAGCGGCCCAATGGCACCCCGGTTCTGCCAAGCAGCATTCCAACCGATTTACCGTTGATTGGGGAGCCTGCCACCCCAACAACAGCAGCGCCGCCATTTATACCAACGTTGCCCTCCTTGCCAAATCCTGTTCAGCCAACGATTCAGCCGAATGTGAACCCCAGTCAACCCGTGGAAACTGATACCACGGACACTCCGGACGGGGTTCCAGAATTCCCCGATCCAGACGCGGCGCCAGAAGAAATGCCAACCTTGCCAGGTAGCACCACGTTAGAACCTTTCGAACCTGAGGACGTGGAGCCTATCGTAGAGATTGATCTGTCTCAGCCGTTGGATACAGGTCTTGGCAACGTAGATTTACCCGAGATTCCGTTAGCACAGCCGGGTAGTTCTATTACTGCCAGTGCAAATAGTCCTGGTGGTGGCGATTCTGACAACGCGGTTCCGCCAGCAGATACAGCGCAGCCTGCCGATATTAATTCCGCACCGATAGACGATGCAGTTCCCTCTGTTTCGGATCAGCAGGTTTACCGTGTGGAACCAGGCTCTGTGGCTGATGCTCAAATTAGTAATGCAGGAGTTGAATCGCCGAATGTATCGTTAAATACTCCTTTTAGTGTGGATGGTATTCAAGCCACGTTTGAGAATCAAGAACCCTACACCTATGGTAAGCCATTGGAAGTTTTTTCTGCAGAAAATTTCGATATTCGACGGATTAACAATCGATCGGGGCGTCCTGCAACCGGCGTTATAGAAATGGATTGGATTCCTACTGAAGGAAACCAAGGCGTATGCGATACATTATCGTTGGATGCGGCACAAATGTTGTCAGAACAATACCCAAATGCAACTGTTAGTTTGGTTCAAGGTTCTAGTCCAGAGTTTGGGAATCATTATTATGTTAAAGTTTCCGAAGGTGGGGAAACTTTCTATGTAGATCCTAGTGTTCAAGAGAATGGATTACCTAGAATTATTGCTGATGAAAACTTAGCATCTAGTGGTTATCGAGTTTCTCAAGAGACACCGCTGTCTCAGGCGCTTGAAAGATTTTCGCAACAACCAGATCGTGTCATGATGCCCAGACCTGGTACGCAAACACCTGATATGTATTTAGGAAGCGCAAATTATGTGCTTAACAGTAATGGATTTTCTTCTGCAGAAACCGTTTCTGTTGCTTTTGAAAATACAGGTAATGAGCTATCAGCAAGAATTTACTTACCCGGAAACGCAGCCAGTGTTTCTTTGGATCAGGCATTAGAACAGTATCCTGATAGCCCAATTTTAAACAGGCTTAATGATCAAGTCATGCCTAAATTAAATCAGCGCTACCAGGAGCAATTTCCAGAATTTTCAACGCCCGTTGAACCTAATTCTTCTAATGTTCCTCCGCAAACTTCTACATTGTCAACGGAAGCACCAGCTACGCCAGCTCCGGGCCTGCAAAGTAATACAAATTTATCAGCTGAGCAGCAGTTAGAAAATAATGTAGTTGCTCGCATGTATCAAAGCCCTCGGTTACGCGAAAATTATCTGCAATCCTTACCCACTGTTGAACAGTCCTCTGAAGCAATTCAGACAGCCATTCAGCAAGGACAAGTGGTCAATACTGTTACATTGAAAAACGGTGTGGAAGCCAATGTTTATGAATATACTGAGGGCGCAAGCCATACGTTGGTAACGCAGGCAAGTAATGGCGGTATTGCGGGTAGTTTAACCTACACGGATGCGGGTGACAGCATTACCATTAACAGCTTTAATACGGCTGAAACACCCTATTTGGATCATGGCGTAGGGGCAGGTTCTGCATTAATGCGCCAAGTAACCCAAGAGGCTGATTCGAGAGGTATTCCGGTTGGTTTAGTAGTTATGCCAAATACGGCTAGAATTAGTCAAGACGATTTAATTAATATTTATCAACACTATGGTTTTAATCAAATAGATACGAGTTCGTCAACAGCTGCGTCTAGACAGTTTAATCCGGTTGTAATGACCCGACCTCCTATGGGCTCGACCAACACAACTGCTCCAACTAATACGGGTAATCTCGCTACTCCTGCGGCAAATGCTTCTTCCAATGCTCCCTACGCGGACTTGAACACTCGCCTGCCTGGAGAAACGGATGCTCAGTTTGCAGAGCGATGGATGACCCAGGTGACAAATTCCCTGGAAAGCTACAACAGCCAGCTTCGGGCAATTGCAGAAGCTGGTGTGGCGCCAACGCAAGCCCAGGTGGACCAGTTATTTGATACCATTGAGCCGCTGGTTTTCCAGAATCCAGAAACGGCTGCGGCTGATTTTGCCGCTTTCTCGGCCGGGGATCTTTCTGCGGGGCAG
The DNA here is from genome assembly GCA_033763415.1 of Candidatus Melainabacteria bacterium. Taxonomy (GTDB): domain Bacteria; phylum Cyanobacteriota; class Vampirovibrionia; order Vampirovibrionales; family JAJTHC01; genus JANRKP01. The sequence goes on from JANRKP010000015.1 coordinate 72,253, forward strand.
GTATTTAGGGTGCCTAGCAGCGCCAGTGCTTTGGATCAGGTTGGGTTAGATCACGTGACGGATCCGGCCATACGTGCTCAGATCGGCGATATGGGGCATAAAATGCTCAACGTTTGGAAGGGCCTCAATATGGTGCTGGGCCCTAACCGAAACGATGCGGCCAGTATTTCTCCCAACTTAACCAGAAGTCTCGGTCGTGTTGCGACGATGTACGATAATTTTGCAACCGAATTTCGTGGCCATCTGGGTTCAGTCCAGCAGGCACAGCAATCTTCCAGTGCTGTTGCCACTGCTCAGGATCCATCTCAAGTACTAACCGATTATATGACGCAACAGGCTTCTCGTACGCATTATTTTACGGCAATGGATCAAACGGGTCCTCTGCAAATAACACAGCCAGAACAGTATTATTTACCACAAGGAATGAATCCAAGTGAATTCTCTGATACGGTATTGTCTGAGTGGGCGGTGTTAAATCCCACCAAGTACACGCAGGCGCCTCCTGGATACGAAGGGGAATTTCAGCCAGAGGTGCGGATTGTTTCCACGCCTGATTATATGGAAATTCACACCAATGGGGCGGGCCTATATCAGCGTGGTGAAGGTGAAGTCGGTACGTCTGGCGGCGGAATCCGTTCGGTAAACGATCTGTTTCGTGATCGATACAATGGTGGGGCCGATTTACAGGAAGGGTCGCCGCTGTTTCAAGGCTCGCCGGAAGGTCCTGGGACAGTCTTTCGGGTTTGGTGGAACGAAGCGGGAGCACCGCCGGTTTCTTCCACTTCGCCTGTCGGAAATGAGGCGCAACCTGCTCCATCAGTCCCTTCCACCGTGGGAAGCACCGGCGCTAACTCCCCAATACTGGAAAATACCGTTGACATTACGCAACAATCGCCAGAGGCGTTGCAAACGCTAAACCAGCAACTGGGACAGTTGTCCAGAAATCCAAACTCAAGCGATCCTGCATTGCAAGCCTTACAGCAACAGATTCAATCCAATACGTATGAGTTGAATTTAACTCAGGCCGATATTCTTCAGGCAACACCTGAGCAACTGCAAACCTTGCAATTACAAATGAACGTGGCGCGTAATATTTTAGCCAATGGCGGTACGGTTAATGTGGATACGCCATTTGGTAACTATACGGATGCACCACGGTTGATTGATAATTTACCAACACAGCCGGTTGTGGAAGGCTATCCGGCCAACAGCTTGGCAAGTCTTGCCTACACCAACGCGCAACTAATTGGTCCAAATGTTCCGCCATATATTCATGATTTGAACCATTCGTTTTACGATACAGCGCGGGGCAATAACCGTACGAATGAGCAGTTGATGGAGCCCATTGACGGAGGCTCGGGTGCAATTCCAAGAGCGCTTTCTGAAACGGGAGAAGTTTCCCCAGATACACTGCTAAACGAAGCCCAGCGTGTGTTACAAAATGAAGCCCGTAGTAATTTAGTCAGTGCCACGTTTGGTCCTCAGGGGCAATTTGGCGCTAGCGCTCCTGCATTGCTGTCTTCCGAAGCGGGGCAAAATATGCTACTGCAAGCGTTTGAGCGCTTGCAGCATGACCGGGATACGGGGATTTTAAATCCGAATAACACCACAACGCCCGAATCCAGGGCGTTGGTGGAAGGCGCGATAGAGAACTTCACAAGCGCGGTACAAAGTGGCGATGTGAATCGCTTCCGTTCGGCGGTTGAACAATTAAGCGCGATTGAAAATGTGGAGCGCTTGAGCAGCCTGCCGCCCAACGCACAAGCCTTGGCCAATCGCTACGAGGAAAATATCCAGTTTGTGGGCCAGTTGCGAGACGCCTACAATCAGCAGAATGGAACCAATTTAACTCCTGCCCAATTTTACGCTCAGTGGTACGGTACGCCGGGCTACAACCCAATGCCGGAAGATTATCTGCGCTTACCCATTCCAGGCTATCCCACGCAAAGTACTTTACCAGATGCTTCAAGTTTGTCGCTGGAACCTTCCACTGTCAGTAACTTATCGTCTAGCCAAACTGTCTCTCAGCCATCTTCAACGTTGAGTGGTAATTCGGTCCTTAATCCAGTCCAAGGTTTGCCTCAAAATGCTAGATATTTAGAGCAGCCAGTGGGTGAAGTGCTCGATTTGGCTCGAGGAGAGACGCTTCGTCCAGGGATTAACAATATTATGGACCTGCATGAGTTGGAGCATGTGGTGCTTGATTGGGGTACTGACGCTCAGAGCGAAGCGTATATTGCTCCTTTAACAGAAAGATTTGGCGAAGTTGTCCGTAATCAAGAGACTGTTACAAGTTGGCGTGAATCGGTGGACGTGGATGCGATGATCGCCTTAGGTCATGAGAAGAATCAACGGGCACTATCTGATGCTCAGGGTGCAGTTGAACGCGCAGAGGAGCGTTTACAGCGTCGTCTTTCTTCAACAACATTTACCCCACACCAGGCTGAATTATTAACAGAGAGTTTCCTATCAAATTCGTTATCCAACTTGGGTGTCCCGTTGGATGCTCCAGGCGTTAGAGAGGCCATTGAACAAGTAGAATCCTCTATGGTTTCTGGCAATGCCTCTGACATGAGTCAAGCTTTTTCACAGCTTCGAGAGTCAATTAATCAGTTTTTCCAACCTTTGCCCGACTCAATGGTGCGTGAGCGCTATAATCGTGCGTTGCTTATTCTGGACCAATTAATGCAAGATGGCGGCCTGGGTGTTGATTTGTTCCGCATGCAAAATATACCGCACCTTCGCACATTACCGCTAGTAGATCCAGAATCGATTCCACTAACTTCAAATATACCCAACCCCTCCTCTGCGCCTGCTGATTTGGGGACACAATCCGCGTTGCCACAGGGGAGTATTTTTGCGGCATTTGTGGAAACAGACCCCCCACCGCCGAGCTTGTTCGCGCTTCAGTCGCAGGCGGGAAGCAGCCCGTTTGCGCCACCGGGCATTCGGAACAGCTTTTGGCTTTAAGGAGGTTTGCATGCGCTCCGGCTAGCGTTGCCGAACGCGCCGTGTTTAAATGGAGAGGAGTCGGCCAGACGGTCGCGGGTGGCGTTTTTGGCTGATACCGTTGGTTTTGCCCAAAAGCAGTTGCCTGAGGAAAGTCCGGGCTCCACAGGGCAGATCGCCGGGTAACGCCCGGTGCGGGTGACCGCGAGGATAGTGCCACAGAAATGTAGACTGCCGATGGCTTGGGTTCCGTGCGAACGGAACCCGGCACAGGCACCGGTGCAACGGTGAGGTAAAAGCTCACCGGCAGAATCGAGAGGTTCTGGCCAGGTAAACCCCGATCGGAGCAAGGTCCAGGGAGTTGCGGGCCGCCCACCCCTTCCCGAAACCGCTAGAGCGTGCTGGTAACAGCCCGTCGAGACAGATGACCGTTTAAACAGAACCCGGCTTACGGCCGACTCGCCTTTTTTCGGGTGCTGGGTGCTTTGCGGTAAAACGATTTTTGTCGTAAAAAGAAGGCGTATGTGGAACCCTCCCTTTTTGCCTTTTTTTGCAATGCCGCCTAGGTTGCTGCTTCCGCCTGTGCCGCCGCAGGGGCAAATGCTGTGTGCCGCCTCGGGTGTTTCTGTTTCGGCTGTGTCCGCTCAGGCGGCGTTCTCTCAGCCGGTAGGACAATGCCCGGTTGAGCAATCGCCGGTGGCGCAAGGACTGGCCTTGCTGGGCAAACAAACCACACTGAGCGCCGGTGGCGTGGTGCAGTTCAATCGTCCGTTGGTGGCGGCTCTGGTTGCGCAAAAGGAAGCGGTCTTACAGCCCTTAAAGACTTATATGGCGAGTGTCCCCACGTGGAACCGGCTGGCGGTGGCCGAAGGACTGTTTACCATTGCCCGCTTGGGAGAAAGCGGCGTTTCCACCGGGCGACTTTATCCGGTGCTCAGTCGGTTCAATGCCCACCCGGATCCATTGGTGCAGATCTATCTGGCGGATGCCTACCAATGGATGGATAACACGTGTAATGTGGGCCCAATGCTCGCCACGCTCATTCATCAGGCGGTGCGTCAACGGCCCGATGGCGGGCCTAACGATGTGAGCGAGGCCATTGGTCACCTGCTACTCACCAAATTGGCGCAGCAAGTGGTGGCCGAACTGAAAAAGTCATCATTGCAGCCATCCACGGATTCGTATCAGCGGCAACAACCAGGGTTTCTGGCCGTTTAATGAGAGTGCGTTGACCAGAGGCCCTAATCGTCATCATCATCGTCATCGTCTTCGGCCTGACTGAGGGCCTGCTGATTTTGAATGCCAATGACGTTGCGGTTGGCCAGCTCATCCAGGAACGATCCACTGCTGACGGGCAATCGGCTGGAGAGGGACCCCGTTAACCCGTTGACGCCACTCACCGAGCTTTGACCCAGTTGGTTGGCGGCCAGCAGGGGGCCTGTAATCGAATCGAAACTGTTAAAGCCCATGGACTGCAACATGGACAGGTTACCGATGATACCACTGAGTGGGCCGCCGGGCTGCTCTAAGGAAGCCAATCCCTGCTGAAGGCCACGATCGAACTGAAGGCCGCCAATGCGTGCTGTGGCCAGGTTAATCAGCGCTAGGTGGTCTTGCACCTGCTGAGATTCTGGACTGCTCAGGCCAAGGCCATTGGTATTCGTTCCAGTAGTGGTGTCCAAACCGCCTACAATTCCCGTATCCGGTACGCCAGCGCTTCTTAGGAGTGGATTGGGCGTATTTTCTGCTGGAGAGGCGACGCCACCCAAAATTTGTTGGAACAGGCGATCGGACGGAGAGAGCGTGCTGTTGCCAGAAATGCCGGGAGCCAAGCCTGTCGGGGAAAGTCCGCCGCCGGTGAGGGCCATGGCTTCCGGGGATTCGGGTTTCAGCAGGGCGGATGGGTTGCCTGTAGCAACCGGGTTGGCATTGCCACCGCCACTGAAAGAGACTTTCTCGCGTAAAAATTCGTCGCTGTTGTCCTGGTCGGTTTTTAACACCACTGTGTTACCGGTGCGCTGGTTGGTGAGTGTAATCACTTCATCGTCGCTGTTGCCGTCATCTTCGTCGATGGTCCACTCTTGGGCGGACCCTTCCAGATCGATGACTTCGTCGTCACCCACTTCTTCAACCGTAATGGTGTTTCCGCTTCCGCGGACGCGAATGGTGTTTTCGTCCTCATCGCCTCGGAAGGTGACGTTGTTATTCTGGCCAGCCAGTTCAATGGTGTTATTGCCGTCTATGTCTTCCACGGTAACGGTTTCGCCAGTTCCGGTGATGCTGACATCACCCCGCAGGCTTCGGCCCGCTTCCGGGTTGTCGTCGTTGCGGTTGCTGAGTCGTCCAATCAGTCGCTGAATCGGATTTTTATCCTGTTCCTCGGTTTCTTCAGCCGGGGGGGGCGGCTCATTGTCAGGCGGCTCGGGGTTGGCTGTTGGCCTGCCCGTTGCTTCGGTGGTGGTTGGGTTTGCCACCGTGGCGGGCGCAATGCCACGGGCTTCCAGCGCGTTACGCACCACGGAATCCAGCACTTCTGGAGGCAGCCCCAGCGCAGTGCTGTTAGCCATGTTTGTGCGGCTGCTGTTTTCTGTAAATAACCCGCGACCGCCGTTACTGGTTGAGCCGAACAGGAGATTAGAAGGCGTATTGCTGTTCAAAACGCCGCTGTTCAGTGCGCCTAAACTCAACGCGCTGTTTAGCGATGCGTTGGCGCCTGGGCTGTTACCGGTTTGTAATAACCGAAATAGGTTGGGATCCAGTCCGCCGGTTTGCGCAGGCCCGCCGAGGGTATTCCCCAGCAGAAATGCCGCCGCAGGGTCGAACGAAGTTCCGCCAGAAACTTGGAAGCCGGACATAGAGTGGGGGTTCTCCTACTAATACCGCCTTTAAAAAAATACGGTGTGCCCAGCGGGGGTATAAAAGGCTGGGTGAGGTGACAATAAGGTGAGGTGACAATTAACAGAGCCTTTGAGCATATTGAGAGAAGAGGTCGGGTCCAACACATATAAAAATAAAAACAAACGTATAAGGTAAATTGATACCAAAGCCCTCTATTTGATATAAATCTTTATATAATTCAACTGTATACTGAGATTTGAAAATACTTTGAGGCTTCTGATGGCTGGCAAAACCGCCTGCTGACCGCGGAGGGCAAACGGTACAAACCGATAGCGGCCAGCCAGCAGAGATGCCTCCCATCGGATGATTTCCAAACGGGGAGATTTCGCCCAAAACGGCAGTGGTACAAAAACATCCTGCCCCCATTGGCTAGAAGACGCAGGGGAAAGGACGCTTAGGGCATCCAGGCGTCCAGGGTGTCTTCAATTCCCAACAGGTGTTTTAGGGCCTCTTCCAGTTGCGGAAACTGAAACGAATAACCACTGTCAATCAACTTTTGAGGGCTGGCAGGCTGATCGGCCAACAGTAATTCCTGGCAGCGCGTCTTGCCAAATACGGCTTCCAGAGCAAACCGGGGGGCTGGCAACACGGCAGGACGACGGAGCACGCGCCCCAGGGTTCGGCTCCAGTCCGCATTGGTGAGTATTTGGGGTGCCACCACGTTGACCGGTCCAGCTAAAGATTCGGTGGCCAGGGCGTGGTAAATGGCCCCAATGGCATCGTCAAGGCTGATCCAACTGGTGCGGTGTAACCCGTTGGATAAAGGTCCGCCGCCGCCAAGGGCAAAGATAGGCAAAAGCTGTTTGAGCATTCCGCCCTTGGGCGAAAGGACCGCGCCCAACCTTAAATGAATAACCCGAATCCCTGCGGCCTGAGCCGCCTGGCTGGCCGCCTCCCACGCCTGGGCCATTTCTGCCAAAAAGCCACTGCCTGCCGGAGTTTCCTCCGTGGCAGGTTGTGGATATCCGGTGCCATAGTAGCCAACGGCAGAAGCCACAATCAGGGTTTTGGGCGGCTGTTTGAGCCGCGACAAGGTTTCTGCCAACAGTTGGGTGCTGTGGATACGGCTGTTTAGCAGCGTTTGTTGTTGGGCAGGCGTCCAGGGTTTGGCTAAAATGGGTTCGCCAGCCAGGTGAACCACGGCGGTGAGGCCTTCTAGGGCATCCTGGTCAATCAGTCCTTGGGCGGGGTTCCAATGGATGTGGGGGCTAGCGGTTTCCTCTTTGGTGCGGGTTTTTGTGCAAGCGCTGCCGCCCACGCGTTGCAGCCGGGTAACGGCATGGCCACCACTTTGGAGCAACGCGCACAAGGCTTGGCCAATAAGCCCATGGCTGCCGCTAACGGCCACCCGCATGCTGCCCATGTGCTGATAGCGCTGGTGTAGGGTTAAATCCTGCTGAAGCACGCGGTGCCGATACCGAAACATGCGGTTGAGCTTGCGCTGAACCAAAGCGTCCGCCACCCAGGTGCTTAAGGGTTCCAGGGGCAGGGCGTAATCAATGGCCTCTGTCAGCCAGCATTCGCTGGCTTGCGGGGGGTGGTTGGGCTGGGGTTGCAGATGATGGGTGTGTCGCCAATGCTTAAAGGGGCCTCGACGCTGCACGTCCTGGAATTGAACGCCCGAGACAAAGCCTTGATGCTCCACCCACCAGGAGAGTGGAACAGGGCCGAGGCGAAAGCGTAACGTCACCTGATCCCCGTTGGCGATACCGCCCGTTTTTTGAACCGATAGCACGGGCTCCCACGGAGGAATCATTCGTTCCAGCGCGCCGGGTTGCTCGTGCCACCGAAAGACAGTTTCTGCGGAAAACGGAAGCAGCGAGCGCCAAACATAACGGCCCGAAGGCGTTGTCGTCACTGAACACGGATCGCCTTCCAGCACGGGGGCAGCCACGTTTGCCCCAGATTCAGGAGAATCGCAACGCATCACGAACCCAATACTCTAACCAACATCAAACAAATTGCAGAGACCAAAAAGCTTTATTTTAAAAAACAGCACGTTCTAGTGTATCAGCTTTTGCAGCGGCGGGCCATCGGGTCTCTTCATCTGGCGTTAGGACAGGCCTTAGGAGATGCTTCGGTAACGTTCGGCCTGGTGTGGGTGGCTTTGCGCTTTTACGTCAGGAAACCATTTTTTAAACAGCGGGTTGGTTTTGTCGTAAAAATAGTGGGTCACATACTCAAAAAACGGATCAAAATGCTTGATCATTTGCTGCACGCCCCAAATACTGGCAACGGCTCCCAATGCAATGCCCACATGCTTGGTTCGGCCCACTTCCACATTTAAGGAAGTGTTGGCCACCCGGTTTATCATCTCCACGGCCTTATGGTACACCGTTTTAACGGTGGGCTGAATGACATTACAGATGACGGTGGCGGGTACGTAGTAGCTGGCCATATACTGAAACAAGAGTTGTCCGGTAAACATCTGTAGGCCCCGGGCTCTGGCATAAGCCGTGTTGCCGGTTTCTTCCTTGGCCAGCTTGTAACCCCGATAGCCGGAATAGGCCCCATCGGCCACACAATAGCCCAACACCACCCCATAGGATAGTGTTTTAACAAGGGAGGCAAAGCTAGTTTTTTCAGCCGAAATGAGTTTTAAATTCACCATTTTCTCGGTGGTTGCCGCAAACGGCTTGGCTTTGACAATACCTTCCGCAGCTCGGTCCAGGCCTTTTTCTTGGCCTGCAAATTTTAGCCAGTCCACAAAGGTTTCGTACATTTCGTTCCAAAAGCCGTTAATGCGCAGTAGCAGCTTGGTCACCATCGGGTTGGTTTCACCCAGCTGGTGCAGCATGCTGTCTAAATTACCCACACGAATGCCCATCAATTCAAAGGCGGCCGGGTTGTTCAGGCTGGTTTCCACGGGCATGCCTTCTGTCCAGGTTTTTGCGCCAGCGGTTGCGCCGTAGTTTCGTCCAAGCGTTTGTCCAAGATTTTGTCCGAGATTTTGCGCAGACCCAAGCGGCCTGCTACTTGGCGCCAGGGCTGTTGGTAGGCCATTCATTGTCACAGCAGGCGGAGGAGAGTTCCAGGTGCTGGCGGCTGGAAAATAGGGCAGCGGCCGCGCACCCTCATAACTTCCAAAACTATAAGGTGGCATCAGTCATTCATCCTGCGGTTGGCAAAGCGTACTTTGGTAAACTAGAACACAATGGCCTTGTCTGTGGTATTGCCTAAACAATGCGGATTGCCGGTTTTCTGTTGAGTGGCCTACAAAATATGTTGGCCTGTGGGTCCCGATTACTAGCGCGTGAAGGGGAGTGCGGCCTTGTGGAGAGAGAGGGTGCCCGCACTGAACCCAGAAAGATACCCCAAGACTATACCCCAGCCCAAGGCAAGATGCTACCCATGAGCCCCCCACAAAAATAGACTGTGGAGACGAACAATTCAGGCTGGCAATTCAGGCTGGCAACGAGCGGGCCTAACCCTTAGAAGTCAGCTCAATGGGTATTTGTGCCTTTTTGTTAAAAGATTGTTGTGCAAGGACCGGCCTCGTGGGTTGATGGTCGTGTGTCGATGAATGATCACAAGCAAGGTGATGGAAAGGGCCCCCTTCTGCCCCCATGACGTTCCAACAAACTTCACCCACGGCGACCCTACCGCATCCTTGGCGGACCCAAACGCCACTGGCCACCGTGTTGATTTTGCAGGAAGGCCACGCGCTTGCCGAGCAAACATTTACCTACCGGGTGCCGGAAGCGCTGCAACATCGGGTGCAGGTGGGTTGTCTGGTGTGGGTGCCTTTGGGTCGGCAGCCCCGCCTGCCCGCCCTGGTAATCGATTGCCCGGCGTCTTTGGCGGAGGCGAACCTACCGGCTTCGGTCACGCTCAAGCCCATTCAGCGGTTGCTCCAGCCACAGCCAGCCATTACCCCGGCCTACCTGGACGCGTTGCGTGCAATTGCCCAGTACTATGGCAGCCCACTGGCCCAGGTGGTGCTGTGTGCCTTGCCCTCCGTACTGCTGGATCCGGCGCCATTGCAGGTGGCGGTTCAGCCGGACTTTCAGGCATATTTGTCCACCGGCGTGGCTGGCAACAGCCTTGTGTTGCCGCAACAAACGCCCCTGGGGCAAGCGGTGGTAAAAGCGCTACAAACGCAAAAAAAGCCGGTGCGGGTCAGCACCCTGGCCAGCCGCATGCAACAACCTGCTGCCGAGGTGCTGGAAACGCTGTATGCAATGGAAGCGTTGGGCTGGGTGTTGTTGCAACGGGTGCCGCTCAAAAACAGGGCCCTTACGGCCCCGCAGCAGGAGGTCGAGGCGGCGGTGGTGCCTCTCCGCGAGAAAAACGCTTCCGTTGGGCTTTCTTCCGCGCAACAGCAGGCCGTGGATCAACTCTCTGAAGTTCAGGCGCAAGGGCGCACTTTTCAGCTTTACGGGGTGACGGGCTCCGGCAAAACAGAGGTCTACATGGCGTTGACCGAAAAAATGCTGAACGCCGGACGTTCCGTCTTAATGCTGGTGCCAGAAATTGCCCTCACCGCCCCGATGACGCAGCGCTTTCTCTCCCGTTTTGGAACGGAACAGGCCGCTCTGTGGCACAGTCAACTTTCCGATGGTGAGCGGCAGGACGCCTGGTGGGGCGTGCTGGAAGGGCGCTACCGTTTGGTGATCGGGGCCCGTTCCGCCATTTTTATGCCCTTAACCAACCTGGGTTTGATCATTATTGATGAATCGCATGACCCTAGCTATAAGCAGGATACACCCGCCCCCCGCTACGATGCCCGAACGCTGGCCAGGCTGCTCAGTGGGCTTCGGCGAGACACAACCGTGGTAATGGGTAGTGCTACCCCGGATGTGAGCGATTTTTTCCACCTCAGCCAACAGCCGGGCCGGGTCATTCATCTGCCGGAGCGGTTTGGGGGAAGGCCTATGGCCAACGTGTCTCTTTTGCCTGCCCGAGCGCGCCCCACACATACTGCCGGGGAAGAGAGCATTCGGCCCCAAGGCGCAGTAGCTCCAGAAGCGCCCAAGCCACCAGCAGCCGACCCAATGGAACCTTCGTCGTTCGCTTTACGCCAACAACTTCAAGGATCAGGGCTTACCGTTCAGCTTGTGCAGCACTTACAGCACACGATAGATGAAGGCCAGCAGGCCATTGTTCTGATCAACCGCCGGGGCTTCCATACGCTGGTTCGGTGCGATGATTGCGGCCATCTGTTTGAATGCCCCCACTGTAGTGTTCGGGTCACGGTTCATCGGGCGCTGGGCAAGGTGCGCTGCCATCACTGTGGTTATCAGGCTGCGATTCCCACGTTTTGCCGCCAGTGCGCCAGCCATCGGGTGCAAATGCAGGGCACGGGCACCCAGCGGGTGGAAGAGTTGTTGGCAGCAGCACTGCCGGAAGCCCGTATTTTACGCTTAGACAGCGACTTAACCCAGCGCAAGCATGCCCACAGCCAAACGCTTCGGCAATTCCAGGCAGGGGAGGCCGACGTTTTGGTGGGCACGCAAATGGTGGCCAAAGGGCTGGATATTCCCAATGTGACCCTGGTTGGGGTGGTGGATGGAGATTTGGGTCTCAGTCTACCCGATTTTACCGGTGCCGAGCGAACCTTTCAGTTGCTAACCCAGGTGGCGGGCCGCGCGGGCCGGGGGGAGCAGCCGGGCGAGGTGTTGTTGCAAACCGATCTGCCCGATCATCCCGTGGTGCAACTGGCCCAGCAGCAGGATTTTATGGGCTTTTATCACTACGAGCTGGAACAGCGGCGCAAACACGGCTTTCCACCCTTTTGCCAGCTCTTTCGGCTGATCGTCACCGGAGAGTCTGAGGCGGCGGTGGTGTCGTTTGCGCAAGCAGCGGTGGGGCACCTGCGCCAGCAGTTGAAGACCACAGGCGTTGAACCGCAGGTGGATATTTTAGGTCCGGCCGCCTGTCTCATTGCCAAGGTTCGGGATCGGTTCCGGTATCACTTTTTGGTGAAAAGCCGCGCCGGTAAATTGGGCCATTCCGTGGTGACCCAGTTTTTTCGGCAGGCGCAGGCGTCCAAGTTGCCTGGTGGGCTGCACTTTTTGCTGGATGTAGATTGCCTGAGCCTGCTGTAATAAAAGCACCGCAGCAGCCCAAGCGTTTGAAGTGTTCTATTCTGTTGAAAATAGTTCGTTGCGTTGAGCAATGTATCCGTTCCTTTGGTTTTCCTATAGCCAGTACCGTTCCCCTTCCATGTCTATCCCCCCTCTCTCCCTCTCCCATTCTGGAGTTTTTGACAATGACGATTGCTGCAATCTCTGCGCTGCGCTTTGGCCAAACCGCGTTGCCCGTAACAAAAATGGCTGCCAAATCATCCACAGGCGAAACAAAAGCCATTGAAAGCGTTCCAGCGCCGGGTTCCTCGGCAGACAACCCTTCGGCAGAGAGCAACTTTCCGCAAGTGCTGACCGGCGGTGTTACCATTCTTGTTCTGATAGGTATGGGCGTTTACGCTTCTCGCGTAAAAACAGTCGGCCAAACGAAGCTACACCGGCAGGACTGGCTGCGTCCGTCTCATTGGCCGGGGGCCAACTGGGTAAGTGCCAAAAACCATAGCCGAGAGAACTATGCCGGGCAAACCTTGCCTGAGTTTAACGGGGCCGGGCAAATCTTTCATAAGGCAAACTTTCGGGGCGCGGATCTCGCTGGGGCCGATTTCCGTGGGGCCGATCTCTCTGGTGCGGATCTTTCCGGCGCTAATTTAACCGGCGCCAAGCTCAACGGGGCGAACCTGTACTACGCCAACCTATCCGGGGCGGACCTGACCCAGGCAAACCTGAACAACACCAAACTACACTTTACCAACCTGCAACAATCCACGCTAACCAACGTGTATGCCGAAGGCAGCGACTGGCGAGGCGCAAACCTCACCGGGGCCCGTTGCGAGCATATCCGCAAAGGTAGCTTTTGGATGGCGGCCATGTACCGAAAACCAGGTGCCTATCAGTCCACCATTCCAGATTATGTATTTGGCAGGCTGTTGGATAAAGAACTCACACGGTAACTAACGCCAAAAAATAGACGCTAAAACCCTACAGGGCTCTGCCTTGAGTGAGATCAGCGAATGATAGGCTCACCCTGTTACAGGCGCAGGTTGTCTGCAAGCTCATCTTGTCTGTAAGCTCACCTTGTCGGCCTTAGGCCGTTTTGGGCACAGCCGCCTCACCGTGTTGATGGAAACCCAAGTGCGTGCTCATATGTTGTTGTTGCTCGGTGGTTCCGGCTTTGGGGTTCATGTCTGGGAACATTTTAGCCAGGAGTTTATTGGTGGGTTCGTACCACACCCCGTGCAGCATATGCTCAAAAATCGGATCCAGGTGCTTAATCATAAGCTGAATGGAAGCAAATCCAGCCGCCACACTGGTGAGTGCGGTGAGGGCGGCAAACGGGGTTTTCTCTCCCATCGGAATCACAATTTTGGGAAGATCCAGGCTCATTTTCCGGGCCAAACCTCGTGCGGAACGGAAAACTCCGTTAAGGGCATCCCCACCCCAGTGCATCATCATATCCACGTGTGGATGGACCACTTTTTCAATAATCAGTGGTGGAATAACGTAGCTGCCAATGTACTGAAAGCCCGCCTGGCCCAGAGCCATTTGGGTGCCACGGGCCAGCGCGTAGTTTTGATTACCGGTTTCCTCTTTGACGGCCTTGTACCCACGAAAACCGTGAAATACACCATCCAAAATGCCATAAACGCCTGTGAGCCCAAACGCCACGCTGTTAATGACTTTCATATAAGGTTGCGCTTCATAGGCTGCTGTAGCAACGTTTTCGCGGTTAAACAAACCGTAAAAGGGCAGGCTTTTGATCTTCTCCGCCAAAACGCCCACATGCTTCTGAACCCCTTTGGAGGCGGCAATGCCGCCGTTAATGATGGGGCCCATGGCGGCATAAAATTCATCGATAAACCCGCCGTAGCGTGCCGTTCCCTGCACCATCGGGTTGGTGGTGGACAGTTGATGCAGCAGGCCTTCCAAATTGGTGCTCCGAAGGGTTTCTAATCCAAACGCGGCGGGGTTGGCTGCGGCTTCCGCTTCACGAGCCCAGGTATCGGCCATTAATGGCGACCGCAAGGCAAAGCCAGTGGTTGCCGCCCCTGGAGGATAGGTTGCGGCCGGTTGCCATGCCTGTAGCGACTGAACGGGCAACGGCAGAGACGTTGGTCCAGGGTGCTGTGCCATCGGCTTAAAAACACCAACATTGAGCGCAAACTGGTTTTGCTGCTGTGGTAACATTGATTTCCCCAGAATAGATAAAATGGCGTGATGAGCGGTGGACAGTGGCAGCCAGGGGCTGCGGAGCTAATGCGTGTTTGTACGTGCTGCTTTTGAGTGCAATCTCTTATCCAGCGAGCCTGTACCGAGCGACCCTTGATAAAACGTGAACTTCACGAAAGGGCGACGGATGACACTGGCTGAGATAAGAACGACTCCAGTTTAGAATGCCGTGTAATGTCTCGGTGCTAACAATAAGCTTGCCAGAGCGAACCAGGAATGGTACAGACCTTGAAACAGAGTAAGGAACCTAAAGAAATAGTGTAGTATTTTTTGAAAACTCTGTCAAAGTCCTGTTTACACGGCGTAACCCCATGCGTGGCCTGCCCTTGAGTGGGTCTCGTAGTTTGGTTCCGTTTCCGGGTGCCATGGGTGTACTGCTTAGTAAAACCACTCAAGCCAAACTGTTGCCATTCAGCAGGCGGTGGCAAAAAATCTCTCCAATCTGGATTCTGGTTTGAAAGAATACAGAGAAGACTTGATTTTAAGCCATCAAGGTGTATGATACTGTTCCGCTCTCAGAGACACAGCCGTCTTTTGTGCGTTTGACTGAAGCGTTTTTCTGTAGGTTTAGTAACGCTCTCTTTTTTGAGACAACCGTATTTTGAGATAGCCTTGCGATGAATCATTTAAGGATTCTGCCGTTCCCTGCCTCGGCAGTCACTTTGTCCTCTCCCGCTGTATTAGTGCTCAATGCCGCCTCGCCTGTTGTTCAGCAGGGCAGTTCCGGGCAATGGAGGCAGGCAGCGCCCAAGCCAACCCCCTTTTCGGGTGCGGCGCCTGGGACCTTGCCCCCCCGATTTGGCCATAGCGCGCAAATTGCCCAGTGGTTGGCGCTGCCAACGCTGGCTATGCTAACATCGGCAGTGTCTTGCGGGGTGGTGTGGTTGTCGGGCGGGTTTCGTTCCGCAGCCGCGGCGTCTTTGCCCGCATCAACAAAGCCTCTTTCCGATACCCGACGCTTGGAGATGTTGGGGGCCGTTCGGGAGTGGTTTCCACCGGAGCCCTCTTTGCTTGCTTTGTCCAAAGCGTCTGAAGCATCGTCTTCTACCATTCGGGCCTGGGCGTAGCGAGCCCCACCCGTGGCGAGTGTTGAAATACGCTCTTCTGCTGGAGTCGTCTCTAGGGGGAGCCTCTAGGGAGTGCCTTTAGGGGGGGGAGACGAAAGCCTCTTGCTCAATCGGGTTGGCGGTGGTCTGATCGGTTGTCTGGGTTAAAAAACTGTGCCGGAATGCTCTCCAACGAGTCGATGACGGTGGCCTTGGGTAAACTGCGCAAAATAACGCGCCCGTACCCCTTGGTGCGCATACGTGGGTCCAGAATGGAGACCAGCCCTCGGTCGCTTTTGGTTCGAATGAGTCGCCCCACCCCTTGCTTGAGTGGAATAATGGCTTTGGGGAGGGCGTAGCCGTCAAACCAGGAGCCTCCTTTGGCTTTCAGGCGTTCTACGGTGGCCTGATGCACCGGATCGTCAGGCGGGGCAAAGGGAATTCGGTCGATAATAACCCCACTGAGCACATCACCGGGAATATCAATGCCTTCTCGAAAGGTGGCGGTTGCAAACAGCACGGCGCCCGCCGTTTGCCGAAACCAGTCTATGAGCTGGCCGCGGGGTAAATCGCCCTGCACCCGGGAAGGGAACGGCATTCGGAACCGTAACTCGTCACTGACCCGGCGCATGGCCTCCACGCTGGAAAACAGCACCAGGCTGCGCCCGCTGGTGACGTTTAAAATGCGCAGCATTTCCTCTGCCAGGGCGGGTAAGAACTCGGCCTGGTTCGGGTCGGCTGGCAAGTGTCCCAACGGTGGCAGGTACAGGTAACACTGGCGCTCAAACGCAAAGGGGCTTTCCAGCACCAGGGTTTGGGGTGGCGCTTTCGGCAGCGTTTCTGCATCGGCCAGGGGCTCGGTGTCAAAGGCTTTTGTGGCCTCTGCGGCGTTGGGCGGGTGGGTTAGCCCCAACTCCTGCTGAACGTAGTCCAGGCGTCGGTGGACTGCCAGGGTGGCGCTGGCCAGCACTGCTGTTTTTTGAGACCAGATTTTCTCCGCCAAGAGGGGCGCCACGGTTAACGGGGTGGATAACAGCTCAAAATCCATCGTCTCCGGTCGCAGGTTGGCCCAGTTCACCCGGTCGTGCCCGATGCCCGTGGGATCGTCCTGTAGAAAATATTCCCAGGCCGTGGTCAGGTTTTCCAACTGCTCTATCAGCCGATTTTGTCGCACACTGGCCCGGTCCGCATCCAAGTCGGACTCAAATAGCTGCATTTGTCGAACGTCTATTTGTGCAACCCACTGGCACAGTTCTCGTAAAATGTGGTGCTGGGTCTCAACGGCCTCTAAAAAATCGGCATCGGGCTGTAGCCTAAAATTATGCCGACCGCTACTAACCGCGCTACGGCCTATTTGAAATAGCCGGTGCAGCAAGGTGGCCTCCGACTGATGAATTCGTCCCATGAGGGTTTCGGGCACGGGCACCAGTCTTCGGTTTACCTTATGAATGAGCCGAATGGTTGCGCTTTTGGTAATGCGCGCCGTAAACGCATTAACGGCCGCGTCCTTCAGGCCATGGGCCTCATCAAACACTACCCAGTCGTGGGCGGGCAGAATACCGCCGCCGCTCATCACATCCTGAAGATAAAGCGCGTGGTTGGTAATAATCAAGTCGGCCTTGGCCAACGCTTCTCGAAGGCCGAAGAATGGGTTGTCATCGTAAAAGGAGCAAGCCCTGCCCAGACAGTCTTCTGCCGTGGAGGCCACTTCTGCCCAAACCGCGCGTGGAATGGCCAAAGGTAAATTGGCGTAGTCTCCATCCCAGCCGTTGTTCCAGGCTTCGGCAATTTGCTCCAGGTGCTGCCGACTAAAACTTTCGCCCGTGAGCTGGGCCAGGCTCTCTTGCAGGCGTTGCAGGCAAATATAGTTCCGGCGTCCTTTGGCCAACTGAACCTTTAGCCGATGGGCGCCGTGTGCCTTCAGCGCCGCCTGTAGAAACGGCACATCTTTTTGCAGGAGTTGCTCCTGTAGGGCAATGGTGCCTGTGGATACCACCACGGGTCTTTTTCCAGAAAGCATTAGTGGAATTAGGTAGCCAAACGACTTGCCCGCCCCGGTTCCGGCTTCCACAATGAGCGTGTGTTCTTTTTGTAGCGCCTGCCATACGCGGTCGACCATGGTTTCTTGCACGGGGCGCGGTTCGTATTGGGGTAACTGTCCCAGGGCGGCCCGGTAGAGGGGTAAAATATCCCGAAAGCCTTCGGAGGTCGTTGTGGCGGAATCTGTGGTGCGGTCGTCCGTTTCAAGCCCAGGCAACTCCGGCTGAAGGCATTCGTTTGGTGGAGACGCAGAAGATGTGGATGCAGCAGCAGCCGAGTCGCCTGACGCAGACGAGGCGGAAGCCGAGGAGGATGAGGAAGCGGGTAAAGGGGTGCAGGACACGGTGCGTTGCAAGGCCTCTCTAATATTGGCATGCGCTTGGCTTGGAGAACGCTGGCAGAAAAACAGTGGCGCGCAATGACAGAGTAGCACAGAAGAAGGCTTTGGCTGTTTGAGGCGCTTTTTTGAGGGGAGTGGGAAAGGGACGGGTCTCTGGGTCTGTGCTCGGCAAAAAGCAAGCCACAATGCTGCAAGTCAGCTTACATAGCCTGCCGCACCAATTTGTGCGCCTGGGCTAAAATGCAGGACAACCCCTCTGGCTAGACGGCTTGTCGAACGTGGCTGACGGCTTGACTCTCCGTGGGCCAAATGTCTAAAACACGGTCCATTCGGGTAATTTCAATCAGCTTATTAACACTGTCATTCAGGCCAAACAGGGTTAAATTGCCGTTTTCCGTGCGGCACTGCTTTAAAATGGAGATGATCACCGCAATGCCAAAGCTGTCAATGGCCTCCACGTGAGATAAGTTAAGGACCAGGTGGGTTTTTCCGGCTTTTAATAAATGCATCACATGGTTTTTCAGCACAAGTGTTTTTGGGTAGCCGAACCAATCCGCATATAAATCCAGCACCACGCACCCGTTTATCTCCCGATCTTGAATTTCCATGGCCGCAGATCTCAACTCCCGTATGACTGATGACTTCCTGGCGTGTAATAGGGCTCCAACCCATTGAAGCCCTATTGAAGCTCTGCGCAAGCAAAGGCAAACAATGGAAAGGCGACTGGTTTTGATAGCATTGCCCCATATTGTACCACGGAGGGCACTTGCGCCGTTTAAAGATCCCTTGCCTGGGGGAGCGCTCCAGGGAGTGTCCGCTTCTTGGGTGGGTGCAAGCCGAACGCCAGGATGTAGTCTCCCATCTTGGGAGTAAATTTTTGTAACATTGTTGTGGTTGCCCCTGAATTTGAACCTTGTTTGGCGTTCTATAGCCTAGCCACGCACGTTCGCTAAGAATGAGATTGCGTAGGTATTTGGCCAATGTTTTTCAGCCCTGCGGGCTGTTTCGCCGGAATATTCCTCTGGCGCTTTTTAAACAAATCACTTTAAACAACCAATGCTGCTTCACGTGCCTGCCCGCTTTTTTGTAGACGACTCTCTCTCAACAAGGAACGCCCCCCTATGCTCACGCGTATTCAACCCGCTGTTGCCCCCGTTGCCGAACGAACTCCCGTGTCTTCAGCCGAAAGGCCTGTAACCGTCTCGTATAGCGCTCTCAATGGCAACGATTCAGTTCACTTTGGGGGGAACCATTCTCAGTTTTCGCCTCAAAAAGCTGGAATTTGGACTCTAGCGGGCTTAGGGTTGGCAACCCCTGTGTTAACCGCACAAATGGCCATGGCTGCGCCTCAAATTCCGGCCGATGTGGCCCAACATATGAGCCCAACGGAAATTCAGATGGTGCAAAAACTGTTTGATGAGAATCAGTTAACCCCATTTACCTTAACCGATGGACAGCTTCGGCTTATGGACCGAAACCGTGCCGTGCAGGATATTCACCCTTCGGGGCAAGCATCGTTCTTTAGCAGTCCTGCGGCTCAGGAGCAAGTGCGTCAAACGTTGGCTCAGGCCAACGTGGACAAAGGAAAAATTGCCTTTGTCGCCGTTCATACCGAGCAAGAAATGGGAGCCTTGTGCGAAGCACTGTCCAAGGTGGTTTCTATTGGGGATGCTTCCACGAAAGATGGCCTGTTGATTGTGGTGAACACGGCGGGCCTGGTGAACGGGGCAACCTCCAATGTGATGTCTGCGTGTAACGAAGATGGTTCCCGAAGCTTTATTCCCGATAAACCGACGATATTAAACCACCTCGTTCAGGCGGCCCGACCGGACTTGGACAATGTGTTTGCCGATCGACAGGACGCCACGCGCCGGGATCAACTGGCGATGAATTCCGTTCAGTATTTTGAAAAATTGCTGGATGACAACATTGATAACATTCAGGTGGCACAGCCCATTGATGGCAATGCGCTGCTAATTGGAATTGCAAAAGTAGGTGGTGGGTTTGTCTTTCTGCTAGTGACCGGTGGCATGTTGGCGGCCTGGTCCAAGGAGTACGAAAAAAGTAAACAACTGGTGGAAGCCGCCATTAAAGCCAGCGATGCGCCGGTTACGGACCTGAACCGTTGGCGTTCTCCCGATACGTTCCGCGCCATTTTGGAGGCCACCCAAAGCCCCGCTTTCCAAGAACTGCCAATGGCCGAACAGCGTCAACGGGCGCGGATCATCCGGGCCGGGCTGAGCCGAATTGTGGACAAGGCGGGTTCTTATTTGCAGGACGATAAAAAAATTCTGCTTGAATTGGGAATAAACCACCCCAGTCCTGTTTTCCAAAAAATGTCTTTGGATTTATTGCAACAGCGACTGGAGCCAAAAACGGATCGCGTGTTGATGCGTCAGCCGTTGGAGCGTCTCATTTCAGATTCCACACGAGAAGTTTCGGCCCAAGGCTTGCAGGCAGCGTATGGTTTAAAAACAAAAACGCCCAAACAAAACCCGGAAGCGCAGTATCTGGCCAATCAAAACGCGGTGAACGAAGCTGCCCGACTGATGGTGCAGTTGACGGACGCCACCGAGCTGCCGCGTTTTCAAAACGACTTATACAGCGGAAACCCGGCCCAACGCCAGGTGGCTGCTGCTGTGCTGTCTCAGCGGGCATTTTTTGAACAGGATCCTCAGCGTCAAATGCAGCAGTTTTTTGAGCGCATTACCGCCGAACCCAACGAGGGCATTCGTACCACCCTGCTAAAAGGGGTTGCTGCCAACGCGCCGCGCTTCTTTAACGCAGAAGAGCCAGTATTTCAAAATGCGCTGAGGGCGGGTTCAACCTCTGCCAAACGTGCGGCTTTAGCTGCTTACGAAGGCCTGTTTAAGCCACAGCCGGGTACGAGTCAGCCGCCGACGGTGACTCCCCAGCAGATTCAAAACCTGGTGACGTTTGTCCAGGAGAATCGGCATCCATCCCTTCAGGCCGCTATGGTGGATACCCTGGCCGCGGCGTATCGGCCCGAATATCAGTCTCAAATCCAATCGCTCATTCAGTACGATTCGGGCAACCCGTCAGAAGATCGTCGTGTGGAGGCGGTGGGCCTAAAAACACTGCTTCGTCATACTAACGAAGCACTTTTGGCCCCCATGTTTGAGTATTTGGAAAGCGATACCAGCTATAACCCAGACTTGGCCGCTCGCGTGGCTGTGAAGTCCGTCACAGAGGCGGTTCGTTCCGAATTGACGGATGTCCGCCTGGGCTCGGCCAAGCCAGCCGTGCGTTATGCCACGGCGGCGGCCATTGGTAAGCTAGGCCAGTTGGACGATCTGCCCCGGTTGATCGAACAGCTCAAGTTTGAAAGCAGGTTTGATAGTCCGCAACCATCCGAAGGGCTGCAACCCTATAAGGCATTTGAAAACGCTATTACAAGCTGCTCTCGCCCACGTGCCAAAGAGGAAGTGACGGGCCAGGTGGATGTGCAGACGGCGTATAACCTGCTGAGCCAAACAGTTCAAAATTCCAGCCAAATGATGGCGGTTCAGGCTACAGCCAAGGCGTTAACCCAGTACGATGTGGTTGCTTTGGATCCACTGATTGCATCGCTCAAACGGCGAGATGTGCAGCAAAATGAGCCAGCCGCAACCGCAGTGGCTTTGGCCATTATTACCGTGGGCGCAAAGATGAACTTTGGTAGCGAAAATGCCAAGCAAAATGCCGATACGGCTCTGGCGACCATGTTAGACGCACTTCGCGGAACACCACCTAACAGTTACCTGGGCCGTGCCTTGACCGGTGGTGTGGTGGAGATTCTCAAAAAGTGGCCCAGCCGCTTTGCCGACAGTCCACGCTACAATCATTTTACGGCGCAAGATTTACAGTTGCTCACGGTGTTAGATGGAAGTCAGCGGATGCCCTCTGAAATTCGGGAGCAGGCCAAAACGGTGCGTCAAGGTTTGGCGAATTATATGAATAACATGCGCGACAGCTCCTATTCCAGCAACCGCTACGCGTTTTTGTATGCCATTGCCCAGGCTGGCAATGTGGACGAGCCGCTGGCCAAAATTGCCGCTAAAAAATACAGCGATTTGAAGGCTCAGGAGCGTCGCGATGATGAGTCGCGCTCCTCTTCCAACAGCAGTCGTAGTTCGTCAGGCGGTTCCAGCAACAGCGCCAGCATTTAATAACAGATGTGATCCGTCTCGGTATTGTGCCGCCACCTGTTTAGCAGGTTGTTGTGGGCAATCGGGCGTAAAAAACGAACGCTTTTGAAACAGACCCAACCACCGGAGAGTATCCGAACCATGACCCCGTTTTCCAGCCCTTTAAATGCCTCCATTCGTTTTGCGGCGAGTGGTTCATCGTCCAATCTGCCCGCAGCCCCGCACGAGACCCTGAGACGTCAGGCGCTTGCAGCAACAAGCGGCGATACCTTGCTGATTAACGCGGGCAATGCCAACCAAGCCAATCAGTTGCCCATTCGGCAAGGTCATGCCATTTGGGATACCTTAAAAACCTGGGGAACTGTGGGCTTAATGACCCCATTGGTGATTTTTGGGCTGGCTCACCCCTATGTTATGCAGCACTACGCACAAACCTTGCCACTGGAAATGCGCCGCGATGACTTCTACCAACGAGCGCAGCAGGTGCAGCAGGAGGCCCAACGCTTTGTATCGCTGCAAAACCAGGGGAATCAATCCACCTACGGGCAGGCGCGCTTACTGGATCGTTCCCTGGCGCAGTTGGCCGAAACGATGGAACGTTATGGGACGGAAACACTTCCCGAATCTGATCAACAGGCAGTGCGTCAAACACAGCGCCAACGCCCTGCAATGGTGCAGTTTAACCATGAGCAGGCGGCTGCTTTGGGAACTGATTTTTCCAGATTCTTTTTGGAAACCCTGGCTGCCGAAGGTCTACACCCGGATACGGTGACCCGAGAGCAGCTTCAGCAAACCTTTTTGGAAGGGGGCTCTCCGGCTGCGAATCGTTTTTATGCCCAAACTGCCGATGCGACTTTGCGTGGCCTGAATGAAACCCAGCAGCAACGGCTGACGGAACAATTGTTGGATGGCTATGTGCAAATCCGCCAGGACTATCAACGTACGGGCATTCGACAAGGATTTGAGGCCTATGCGGATGACTTTTTTACCGGTGCGTTTCAGGCAGGGTTATATCCGCCGCTGTATGGCATTCAGCCAGAGCAACTGGCTCATTTAGACCATCGACAAGCAGCACTAAAATTTGTCGATCAATTGGAAGCTCAAGGCGAAAAAAACTATCCTACACTCAGCCCAGAGCAGCGCCAGGCGTATTTTAACCAGACCCGGGCTGTAATTAACTCGGTAGATGACACGAAAATGCATGCCCTGTGGGAAACGGCCCAAAATGTGTTGCCGCTTGTAGGAACGTTAACCCCTGCTGCACTGCTGTTGCTGTTGGCCTTGGGCGGTAATCTGAATGTTTCCAAGGCAAACCGCCTGATCGAAGAAGGAAAGCAAAAACCCGTCTTGGTGCTGGAGCGCTCTACCCCGTACAATACCTTGGCGTCTCAAGTGGCTTTTACCGCCCAAGAGATGAGTCGGTTGGCTGAACAATTTAACCAGCCCCTGACGTCAACGGAGGCCATTGCCTACTTTGCCGAACAAACCCGTCAGCAACTATTGATAAAAAGCCAATATGGGCGAGAAAACTTGACGGAGCGTGACTTCGCGCAAACTTTGGCCGATACGATGCGACAGTCCTTTACCAATGGTGAGTTTGCCCGACGCATTGGCGTGGATACCGAGCGGGTAAATGCCCAGATCAGCCCGGACAATGAAAACCAAGTGGCCCTGGAGAGCTACTTTACCCTGTTTGATGACATGGTGAAGCTGGAGCTGATGGGGCAGGCTCAAAAGCAGCAGCAAGACACCTATCTTAATGAGTTTGAAAGGGCTGGCCGGGAACTGAAAGATTTGCTGATACAGCAGAAAGCAAAGCTGGAGCAGGCCAATTCCGTTTTAACGGCGTACCAGGCCAATAACACAAACACCACCCTTCAAGATCGGGTGCAGGCGGTTAGCCTGGAACTTGCCGATATTCAACAACGTCGCACGGCAGCCGAGCAACGTCGAGATGGATTCCGTGAGCGTGCTTTGCAGACCCAAGGGATTGAGCAAGCGGCGCGCGAGTCGTTGGAGGCCATTCGTCGGCGCCAGGAAACGTTGATGATTCAATTGAATCAAATTCGGGCCACGAACCTTCAACTGTCCTTGCAGCAATCTATGGATAGCCTCAATGAGCTGTTTTTAGACGCACAACAACGGGTGGATGAGCAGGAAGCGCTATTGGCGCTTAACGAACTCTCGACCCAGACCCAGCAGGGTTATGAACGATACCAGAAGGCCACCCAAGCTCTCTAAGCTAGGAGCGTGTTGGTATTCAATGCCTCCCCTAGCCAGTTTCTTGCTGGAGTACCACAAACCCATTGGCGGGCACCACCGGCCCAATGCGATTGTTCTCAGCCAGCAGGCTGGCTGAGGCGTTGCCCACGTTGTTGCCGCCGTACAGGGAGGAATCGCTGTTGAAAATTTCTTTCCAGGCCTGTGCGGACCCGCGGTTTGTTGGCGGCAGGCTAACCCAGTAGCCGTTGGCAAACGGTTGATTGTTCAGGCTGGCCAAAACCAAAAACTGTTGGTTTTCGGCCTGGCGTAAAAAGCCCAGCACCCGACTGACGTTATCCACCTCAACCAGGGTTAAGTCGCCTTGCTGTAAGGCGGGCTGGCTTCTGCGCAACCGAATCAGATCCTGGTAGAAGCGAAACAGCGCCTGTCCTTCGTGTTCGCGCATGGCTTCAAAGTCTTCGCGATGGTAAAGAAAGTCGTTGTAGCGATAATCCTGGCTGGCGCCCACTTCCTCTCCCATAAAGAACATGGGCACCCCGGCGGAAAGTAACGACATACCGACGGCAAAGCGGCTGCGTGCCTCTGCGTAACGGCGCGTGTCGCCAACAAGTGGCGCGTGGTTGACGGCCACCATAATGGTGCGGGCGCTAAACTGCGAGTTGCCCGCCTCATCGTGCGATTCGGAATACACCACGTGCTGCGGATTGGTTGCCTGAAGCGCCCCGGCGAAATAATTGATGGCCAGTGGTTCGTTGTTGGCCAGTGCTGCGGTGTGGATGAGTTTGGCATAGTCGGGGCCTTTGTCGGTGTCGCCCATCAGGTGGTGGTAAAAATCGGCGTACCAAACGGCATCAAAGCCTAAGCCGCCTTCGTCTGTCGGTTTGGTTACGGCATCCCAGCCAGAGTGATCTTCGGCGATTAAAAACAAGCCCGGCTTTAGTAGCTTCATGCTGCGGGTCCACTCGCGGAGAAATTTTGCGCCAAATAGTTTGGCGTCTTCCACCGGGTTGCCGTTGGCGTGCAGTACCGGGTAGGAATGGATGGAGGTGGTTTGGTCCACGCGAAAACCATCCACGTGGAATTCATCTGCCAGAACCAACGCGCTGCTGATAAACAAATCGCGTACCCGTTCCTCCCAAAACCGTGGCGCATACCCGGTGGACATGTTATCCAGGTAGCCGCCCGAGCCCGGCGGGTTGGCGTTGGGGTAGTCGCTGGCCTGGCCCTGGTACCAGTAGTAAATGTTGCGCTCAGGCGCGTCGCTGTCAAACTGCCATTCGGCACGTTCGGCAAAGTGATGGTAATGGTTGTAGACCACATCTAAAATAACGGCAATGCCATGCTGATGGCAGGCTTTAACAAAGTGCTTAAATTGGTCCCGGCCGCCACAGGCGTATTCAATGGCGTAATAGTGAGAGCTTCCGTACCCCCAGGAGGCCCAGCCCTCGTATTCGGCCATGGGCATCAGCTCAATGGCGTTCACGCCCAAATCCACCAAATAATCGAGCATATTGATGGCGTCTTCCAGGGTGCCTGGGGCGGGGTTTCCGTTGGCGTCTTTCCGGCTTGCGCCCAAACCGCCCACGTGCAGCTCGTAAATCACCAAATCTTCAATGCGTGTGGGCATGGGCCGCTGCGGAGAAAACTCGTCCTTCCAAAAATCGGTCGCCTTCAGCCAATGTTGCTCTGGCCAGGTGGGTTCCTCAAAGTATTGGGTCACCTGGTCCGGGTCAACAACCACGGAACAACTCTTGGTGCCGTCTAGTTCGGCCCGGCTTCCCGTGTAGGGTTGGCCTGCCGGATCCGTTTTGCCGTGCCCAATTTGGCAGCGAGAGTACAGGTCGGTTCGGTAGGCAATGTGGCCGTTGTCTTTGGTAAGGCGGTACATGTAGGGCTTGTGTCGGTAGTGGGTAAACGATGCCAGTTCGGCGCAGAGGGTTTCATCCACCCACCAGGTGCCATCGGCTGCGCGCTGCATGGGGAAGGCCCCGGTTGGGCTCACTTGTCCGGCCCCGGTGGCTTTCGGGTCGGTTTGCTGTTCGGGTGGAATATCGGCAATGTAGCCACTGTCGGGGTTGCCAAACACAACTTCTACGGCCTGCGCATTGGGTGCCCATACCCGAAAGGTCATTCCGGCCTCGCTGTTTTCATCAGCGTTTGGTTTTACTAAGCGTTTGTTGGCCCCCAGGTAGCGGGCGGAGCAAAAATAGTAGGCCTCCTGTTGGCCATCGGCGTTTAACACAAAACTGCGGCTACGATCCGTGCTGTTGCGGTCGTTAACCTCTGTGGGAATGCCCCATTGGTTACTCCCCCCGGGCGCATCGAGCAGAACACCCCAACGAAAGAGCGTTCCTTTGGCCGAGGCCGGAAAAGAAACCGTCGCCCTAAAAGCTGGACAGCCATCTTCTCCACGGATCTCCTCCATCGCAACCGTGCGCCACACAGTGCTGTACTGGCCCGCGTCATTCCAGCTACCCACCAGCCGAACGTTTTGAAAGTGCGGATGGGCCAGGCCACTGTAGTAGGTTAGGGTCACGTTCAGTGTGGGGGTGGAAAGTGCGGTCATGGGTGGGGTGGATCCTGTCTTGGTAGCCAATTGTAACCACTGCCCGCCCAACCGCCAGAGAGTTGAAGGGGCAGTTGGGCGGGGCAGAAAGGAGAACTCACCGCGTGTGGGAGCGGTGGACCCAACAAAGAAGGCCCAGAGCCGATGAAGCCGTTAGATGAGTGTGCGGTAGATGAGTGTGCGTTTTTTGGGGCGATTGTTGAACCCGAGGTACAACAACGGCCGCCTCGCCACGCACCGCACAACCCATTGGCCGTATCTGGACCCTCTTTCCACGTTGGGTTTATTGTCTTAACGACTTTTTCCAGCCAGCAGGGTTCCCGCCGCGTGTGGCAAGGCAGTTTGGTTTGCCTGGGTCCAGTCGCTTTCGGGGCGGTTATCTTCCCAACCCCAGCGGCGAAGGCTCGTTTCCAAAACCTCTACCAGTTTTTGGCCCGTCAGGTAGCCGTCACTGGTGGAACGCCCGGTGATGAACGGGTAATCCACCACCACGCTGGTGTGCTTGCCAAAATTGCCGATAAACGCCCCTTCCGGGCCGGTGGCATCGCGCAAAATGTACTCAATGGGGTAAGGAATGGCGCCCATGTTAAAGTCGTCAAACTCGCCACGGGCCTTCATAAAGCCAATGCCGTCGTGGTAGTCAAACTCCAGGCAGTGCCCGGTAACCCGTTTGCCCCACAGAATGCTCTTGCGGTCGGCAATGTCTCGGGCAAAGGCCAGGCAGGCAATGCCGTTACACTCTGCGGCAATGGGTTTGCCCGCCTTGTAGAAGCCCAACAGAAGATCGTGTGCGCGTTGGTTGTTGGCCAAATCCACAATCGGTCCACTGCCGCCCACAATCAACAGGGCGTCGTAGCGCGAAAGTTCTCGGGAGTAGAAGTCTTCCAGTTGTTGGTAGTAGGCTTCCAGCCGACGCACAAACTGGGGTGCGCTCCAGTAGGGGCGCTCCGGCAGCCATTGAGAGAGATCTCTCGGGTGGTTGAGCCGTTGGCCTTGCTCGGTGGTGGGGTCGTCTAAAATGGCGACTTTCTCAGCCATCTGCTCCGTGGTAACGGCCCGCGCCAGTGGCGGGTCGATAAAATCGGCCTGCATGCTCACGGTAATGGCAATGGGTCGTTTGCCGGTGGGGGTTGCAAACTCTACTTCGTAGCCAGCCGCGTCAAAGGTTTCCAGCGGGCCAACCAGTTCTTCGCCCCAGTAGCCTTTTTCGGAAAGGAGTACTAAAATGCGCCGTTGCCGCTCAATGTGCTCGGGTAACGGAAGCACCAGGCTACTGCTGGTACTTGGGCTGGATGCTCTGTTGGGGGCTGTTAGGGCTTCGCGCTCCAGGAGCATAATCTGATCCCGGATGGCATCCACCAGTTTGGCGGCTTCGGCTTTGCTGTAGCCGGTTACCAAATCGCGATCGATCACAATGCCACTGTCAGAGGGCGTATAGATGGCCCCGGCGTTGTAAATGTCTGCCAGTACCACCTCGTGGCAAATGACCCGGCGGTTGGCGAGCAATTCGGGCACGGGGGTTAAAATCCACAGCCCATGGCACAGCGCCCCTTTCACGATATTCGGTTTTTGCATGGCGTGGGCAAAAAACTGAACCGCGGGCGATGTTCGGGTTTGGGTGGGGTTTACCGGCAGGCTTTTTCCCTGGGCGTCCTTCGGGGGCTCAAAGTACCGAAGCCGACAACTGGTGTAATTGGCGGCCATAATCACGGCAGCGTAATCGTCCAACCGAACGTTTTGAAAGTCGATGGAAACGGTTTCCGCCTGGGGCAATTCGGGCTTACCATCAGGATCGCTATAGAACGTCAGGCTGGCATTGCCCCACAGGCGAGACATTAGATGCACCTCTGCGCCGTATTGGGCAAAGCGGGTTTTGTAGGTCTCAATCTCTTCGGGAATAAACTCGTTTTCCAGCAGAACGGCAATTTTTTTATTCAGGAGCGGTTGATTGGTACTCATACAACAGGTTCCTCTGGGTTGTTAAAAGGCTGTATTAATGACTGGCGAGCTCCGGTTTTTCTGCGGCTGGGCAAAACCACGAAGATTGCTCCGTGAAGCCAGCCGCAAGAAAGACCCGGTTTGGAAATCCCGCAGCCGTTATTAGGTGGCGGGTGTAAAGTGCATATCCACGGTGGGCGTAAGTTGCTGGGCGGTAAAGTTTAGTTGCTTCTGCGCCCGATCGGGTCGGCGCTTGGGCCGAAATTCCACCACCACGTCGGCATCATAGTCTTCCGGGCTAATGGGCACCTGGAACCCTGCGGCATCGAAATAGCGTTGAATAATGCCGTTGATGCGCACTTCGGCAATTTCCACATCGCCTGGTTTGATAAAATCCGGTAAAACGTTGATGGAGGTTTGTCCTTTGGCGGGCCTGGGGCGGAAGAACAGGCAGAAGTTGTCGTTTTCTTCCGGCAACACGTAGGTGCGAATGTAAATATGGGCCAGGTAATTCAGCTCAAAGGAGTGATAACCCGCAATGGCGTGGCCCGCTTTTTGGCTGTAACTGCCCTGTATTTCTGGCTTTCCAATATCCGTCACCCGGAAGTAGACGCCCTGGTTGTCGTGATCCAGGAAGAACAGGTTCCAAAACGCCATCAGCTCCCGGCCAAGCCGTCGGTAGGTTTCGTTGCCATCCGGCGTGGCGCCCTGCAAAATGAGGTAGGCCAAAATGCCCTGCTCCTGCTGCCAAAAATCCTTGGTGTTGCCCCAGGCAAACTGGGTGGGCATGCCGGTTTTGGGTTCCCGCTCCACGCAGTCGAACACGCCGCCACGCACCTGGTCCAGCCCCACTTCGGCCATGCTTTGGGCAAGCTTGTGCGCCAACTGGTGGCACCGATCGGCCAAGGTTCGGTATTCCTGCTCCGACTTGCGGATTTGGTTTCTCTCTGAGTGCTCGGCCAGCGTCAGGAAGTAGTTGGCGCACCGGGTGAGGTTCCAGGCAATTTTTAGGTTATGGCCCACAATGGCTCGGTTTTGTTGCCAGCCCCACTGATGATCGGGTTTCCAGTCTGCATCAAACCGCTCGTTAACGTAGGGAATGGCTGGGTTTGGATCCGGGAAGTGCTCTAGAATCAGCTCGCTGCAATCCACCAGCATTTGCTGGCAGGTTTGCAGCAGGCGATCGAAACCCGTGTGGTTAGAACCCTGGGGCAGTGGATCCAGCGACAAAATGAGGTTAATGAGGTAGGCCGGAATGTGATCTCCAATGGAGTTCCAGTTTTTACGAAGCCAGTTTTTATCGATGCCCAGGCTTTCGGTATCGGGCCGCAAAGTCACGTAGTCTATATGAGAGAAATAGCCGTCTTTCCCCGGAAAACCATCCTCTTGCCGCCGGGGTGCATCCAGGAAAAAGTCGTTGAACATGCTCACCGTCCGACGAATGTCTTCCAACACTTCCCAGTCGTTGGTAATGCGGTAGTATTGGGCCAGCCCGGCCAGGGCGTAAATTTGCTCGTAAAGGGCAATGGCGTTTAAATCATCTCCGTTTTGCGAAGGCACAATGGTTTGGGGCCCCTGCTTTTGCTTGCGACGACCAAATGCCCAAAAGCAGTAGGCGCCATCACTGCTCAGGCTTCGGAAAGACTGACGTAGATATTCCACACCGGCTTTGGCTGCCAGGTAGTAACGATCCGCGCCCGTGAGCAGGTAGGCCGAGGATAGTCCGTAGATTAATCGCGACAGGGTGGCGCTCTCCTGGATATTGTCGTCGGTTTCCGTGCCCAAAATGCTGAGATTGGTGCGGTAGAACTTGGCGAAATCGTCAATCTTGTAGCTTTGGGTGGAATCAAACAGGTCATCGAGCCACTTGTTGGTTAACTGTGCAATTTGCGTAAGCCACCAGTGGGTGTCTTCAAACAAAAAGTGATCCGTATTGCAGCCGAGCAGGCTGATGGTTTTTCCATCAAACAGCGGCTCCTGGTTGCCGTGTTCCTGGTAAATGCCTTGCACCACAATCAGGGCGTCTTCTTTCAGGTATTTGGCCATGCCTCGGGCCACATCGTTGGCAAATGTGCCTTCTGGTGAGGGAATTCGGTCCCGGTCGAGGCCATCGAGGTTTTGCATCATCTGGAAAAACGTGTTGGGGCCAATGTTAACCTTGTACTCATCGCCGCTGCGGCAAATGAGCCGAAAGGTTTGTGTGTCCAGATCGATACTGCCGGGCTTAATGGTGCCCATTAATGTGGTGGACTGGGTAAAGTAGCGTTTCATAAAAAAAGTGCCCCTTTCCTGCCAAAAAATGCGGGTTTAAAGAATGACTGCTACACAAGTTGATACGCTCACGAAAACAGCGGTATGCAGCAAGCGACCGTGAAAAAACCAACCGTCTCCTTCAGAGAGACCGGTCTTTCACACGAAGGTGGTACCTTCTCTGGGGTAACAACCAAGCGCCTCACTCGCCTGCAACGTTTTATCACTCAACCAAGCTTACACGTTACAACACGCAAATGAATTCTCCGAGACAACGACGCCAGGGCGTATCAAGACGTTACGATTTTTTACAAAGGACCCTTAGCGCTGCGTGTGTGTTAACAGCATAGCAAAATTTAACCCAACCCCACACCAGAACAATCAAATACTACAGATGTTTTCAGCCAAGCTGTTGGTTTTTTGGTAGATGAAGTCATTCATCTTCGGGTTTACTTGGTTGCTTTTTTATTTTTTAGGTTTTGTTGGCTCTTTCCCCTTTAGGTTGAAGCGGTTTCACCGAATAAGAGGATAGACAGGTATTATCGATCCTTATCATCAGGCACCGTTCAATGGTCCACACCCAATGGTCCAACCATCGGGGCTGCTTCTTCAATACAGCCCCGATGGCCTTTGAACAAAGCGTTAGATCCAGACTAGAGTCAGAGCGTATTTTTTTAATGCCGATGTTGACCCACCAGCCCATACACCCTATACAAAGCAACCAACAGAAACAGTCTCCACTGTGGCTCTACCATCAAGCGCAC
This sequence comes from Candidatus Melainabacteria bacterium, assembly GCA_033763415.1. GTDB lineage: Bacteria > Cyanobacteriota > Vampirovibrionia > Vampirovibrionales > JAJTHC01 > JANRKP01. The sequence goes on from JANRKP010000015.1 coordinate 103,667, forward strand.
GGGTGGCATTACCTGTTTGCCGCTTCGGGCTCGGTGGGGGTTTGTGCCTCCATTGAACTGGCTCCCTTGTGGTGGCAGCGTCCGTCGGGTTGGTTGCGGCAAAGCGCTCTGCTCGCCACGGCGGGTCGGGGCTACTTAGCCTGGAGCGAAGGCCGTATACTGTGGGGTTGGCAGGTACAAGCCGATCCGCTACTCCCGCTGCTGCGTTTGCCGCGCCGCCGGTGGCTGCGCCAGGCCAGTGCGCTGTTTTGCCTGGCCTGGGTGCTTCAGTCTGCATTAATGCATGCTGCAATGGCATTACCCACCGGTTGGGAGGTGGTGGAAGGCCAGGTGAGCTTCCATATGGATGGCACCACCTTGAACGTAACCAGCCAATCCACCCAGGCCATCGTTAACTATCAAAGCTTTAACGTGGGTGCTGGAGAAACGGTCAACTTTTTGTTTACCAGTCCGGCGGCCTCGTTGCTCAACCGGGTGGTGGGCGGCGAAGCCACCAGCATTATGGGCACCATCACCGCCAATGGCGGAACGGTTCTGCTCAGTAACACGGCGGGCGTTTCCTTTGGGAATACGGCCAATGTGCAGGTGGGCAATTTGATGGCCACCTGCTTGCAGATGAGCAATGCGGACTACCTCAACCAGCAGTGGACGCTCCGTCAGGCAGAAGGTTTGCCCAGTGCGTTGGTAAGTAACGAAGGCACCATTACCACAGAGACGGGTGGTAGCGTGGTATTGGCCGGTGGGGCTGTGGCCAATACAGGGACTATTACGGCTCCTGGGGGCCATGTTGCCCTGGCCGTCGGAGACCAGGTGACCGTTTCCATGGGGAATGTGAACCTGCAAGTAACGGTGGATGAAGCCCTAAAGCAGCAGGTTCAAGGGTTACAGTCCGCCATTGCCCACCACGGGCGGATTGATGCCAAAACGGTAGAACTCCAGGCCAAGTTGACGGAATCGCTCTACAGTCGGGCGGTCAATACCACGGGCATTATCCAGGCAACCACGCTGGCAAACGATGGTGGCCACATTCGTGTGCTGGCCGAAGGCGGCGGCGCGACCGTTCAGCATAGTGGTGTTATGGATGCCAGTGCCCAGACGGGTGGTAAAGACGGCGGTACCGTGACCCTGGTGGCCGATAACTTGATACAGCAGGGAGAGATTTCCGCCGATGCGCTTTCAGAGGGGACGGCGGGGGAAATTCGCCTAACGGCTGCCCAGGACACCCAATTGGAGGCGGGTAGCCTTCTGTCTGCTCGTGGCTTGGGTGCGAATAGCCACGGAGGCGAGGTGGTGGTTTGGTCCGATGGGGATACCCATTACCAGCCCAATGCGCGGATTGATGTTCGCGGTGGTGATGTTTCTGGCAACGGCGGCTTTGTGGAAGTGAGCGCCAAGGATACCGTGGATTTTAGAGGCACGACCCAACTGGGTGCCGTGGCGGGTTCTTCGGGGCGGTTGCTGATTGACCCGACCGATTTTACGATTGATGGCAGTAACATTGCAGCCCTTACCAGTGTGGATGGCAACATTGACATTTGGGCCACGCGAGACATTACGGTTTATTCAAACCCGCATTTTGCCCTGCAGGGTAGTGGAGAAACCGTGACCTTGCGCGCGGGAAGAGATTTAACCGTCCATAGCAGCCTGAGCACGGCCGGGGGTAATTTAAACCTTTATGCCGATGCGGACACCACCGACATGGGCGGCACGTTGCCCGATAATGTGGGCAACCTGACCTTGAACGGGGCCGTGAGTACCAACAATGGCAATGCCAACCTTACGGGCGTTAATATTAGCTTTAACAACGGTTTTAATGCCGGTAGCGGCACCATTAACGCCACCAGCCACGGAAATGGCAATGTGGTGGCTAACCGAGACGTTCGTACCACAGGCACCGTGAACCTAACGGCAACCGGCACTGGCAACGTGACCACCGATTGGTGGATGGGTTACGTGATTGGCAATACCGTTAATATGACGGCGGACCAGGGCCATATTATGAATATGGTTCAGGCCAGCAATTTGTCTACCAATACCAACGGCTGGAGCTGGATTGGGCTTGATAATAATTGGAACACCACCAATATTGGGAATTCTACGGCGGGGCAGGGCTATACGCTAGAACCCTGGAGCGCTTACCCGGTGTTCAATGGCACTTTAACGGCTTCTCAAATTAACATTAATACGGTTTGGGGTGCCGATATTAACGCTGCCATGACGGCAACCAGTGGAAATATTCAACTGATTGGAGATACGGACTTTAACGACCCAAACACCTCCGACTGGTTTAGAATTAACGCCCCCTTGGTGGCTCAAAATGGTTCCATTATTATTCAAACACCCTCTATTGCGATCAATAACCAAGTCCAGGCCAATAATGGCAGTGTGAGTATTTACAACACGACCAACAAAGCAATTGAGGTGGGGGCCAATATTGCCAGCAATTCCGATAACGCCAGCCGGTTGCATTTATCCGCCAGTGAGTTAGGGCAGATTCAAACCAATCATTTGTATGTTGGTAACACCAGCCGAGGTGGCGGTTTAACGGTTACCGGCAATTTAGATACCGCCAGTACGCTGCCTTACACGCTGACGTTACGGAACCAGGGCAATATTACTTCCAATAACTTTGCGCTCAACGGTAGCACCAGTCGGCCCATTCATTTAAACGCGAGTACTACAGGCAATATTATTGTTAATGCCTTTGGCGATAACATGCCTATTAAGCTGGGGAACGTAACGGCCAACAACGCCACATTTACCTATCCGTGGTCTGGCAGTTATTGGAATACTGGCAGCGATTTGCTGGTGAACGGCAACATAAATTTACAAGGCAACTTTTATGCAGACTGGAACGGCGCGCGAATTAACATTGGCAACACCACCAGTAATACGGCCAACGTGTTGGGCAGTTTTACCCTAACGGGCGGCTCTCAGGATCCGTTAATTCGGAGTCAGATTCAGGCGGGTAGTTTTTCATTTGGCAGTGTGTGTGGTTTGGACTTATACGGCAGTGTGACCACCACCAATGGGGGCATTACCCTCACCGCCGATACGGATAATGGCCTTAGCTGGGATCCCATTCGTTTATACAGTGGCAGCTTTTTAAACACCAGTAGCAACAACGGCACCATTGCCATTCAGGGGCCATTGCTGCAAATAGATAACGGCGCCAGTATCAATGCAGGCAATGGCACGGTGGAACTCCGAGTGGCCAACAGCGCGGGCCATACCACCCAAATTGGCAGCGCTGTGGATAACTTTTGGGCCGATGACGCCACCACCACCGATATTTCTCTGGCGGAACTTCAGCGAATTAATGCGGGCACGGTGGTTATTGGAACCCCCACCAGTTTAGGCAGTATGCGCCTGCTTAACGGGTTGGATATTTCCAGTGCCGGGCTGGATTACAACCTGACCTTGCGAGCGCAAAACACCATTGATTTGGGCCAAGGGCAAATGACGCTAGGCAACAATACGTTGACAGTGGAAAGTACCAACGGAAACCTAACCGGCAACTGGTCGGTGTCGTCTCAAGCCGGTAACATGGTGCTCAATGCGCCCAATGGGCAGGTGAGCACGGGCCTGGCCTCGCAGTGGGGCACGGGGCAGTTGCTTGTTAACGGGCTAAACCAAACGGCCAACCTCTACCCCAAAGCGCTGCCAGTCAATCTCATTCAAATGACGGCGGCCGCTTCGGGTAACCTGATTAATACAATGCCAGAGCAGCCTCGCAATGTTTCACCCGCCAGCGGGCCGTTACCGGTTAACCTCTTTCCAGAAGGTGCGGGCAATATAACGACTTCCAGCGCGGTTACGGTGGGTACTGGCGGCACAGGCACCGGTGTGGAACAACCGGCCGTTTCCCAGTGGGAAGGTGTCCGCTCGGGTTCTTTGGAGGCCATTGTTAATACGCAAGGCAGTACCCAGGGGAATTTATCGCCAAGCCCGGCTTCATCCTCTCAGGCGCAGGAGGCTTCCGTTGGCAAATCTCCCGCTGCTAAAGCATCGGCCTTGCCTTTGGCTTCGGGTGGGCAAGGGGCGGCAGAGCCCACCACCACGCAGATAAATAGCCCGGAAGGCGAATCCACCACCAACTCACCCGAAGATTCCACCGAGCGCCTGCTCCCTGGGAATGGAAACCTTTCTTCCTCTGGCGGCGAAGACACGACACCCGGCCTGGAACTTTTACGAAAATCCAGCCAGGACACGCAAACCCAAATGAATCAGTTGGTGGCCCGCTACTTTGCCGGTGTCTAGTGGGCCGTTTACCATAGGTTCATTGGGGTTGCGTAATCAAAACAAGGCCTTAGCCGTCTTGCGAATCGTTTGCCAAGCCAGGTGGCAACTCGGGTAATGCTTTGCTTTCGGGCAGTGTATTTTCAGCTAAGGCGCTGGCTGGTGGGGTTGCTTCGTCAAATTTAACCCGATGCACCAGGCTTAAAACCTCCTTACTACCAGTTGTATGGAAAACCTGGTACTGGAGACTTTGTCCAGCGCGCTGGTTCATTTTTTCGTAATCCCAGTCTAACTGCTGGTATTCGGCATCCGCCCTGGCTTTGGAGCGAAATGTGTCCAGGCAGGCCCCGTAAGGTTGTGGATCGTCTGCGGTTTTCTTTTCAATACTGGTTAAAAAGCCAAAGTCCGAAAAGGCTTTGCCCAGACCCGCCAGCCAGCTAAACGGTGGAATGTTGGACCAAGCGAAGCGCGGATGATCGTCCACGATGGCCAGGTTGGGATCGATTTTATCGGGGTCAATGCCATTGACGCCCGCAAGGCCTTGCATCCGACGAAACTCCGGCTCAGTGGCTTCTCGGCGGGCCGAAAACTTAATATCGGCGCGAGCTGGGGCAATTTGGGCTTGGGCGGCCTGGATTGAAAAAGAAGTGGCTTGCAGTTGCATAGGGGGTCCGTTTCTCCACGTTGCTTTTAAGGGTTAAAAGTAGGTTTTTTGAATCACGGTCAGTACCTGGTTGTTTTGCAAAACAGGGTAAAAGGTAAGCGGGTCTTGGGCGTTAGCCTGCGCGTTAATATCGTTGGACTCTCGCTCATAGGTGGCGTGGGCTGTTTTGGCGTCGGCTTCGGTTGCAAATACTTCTAAGTAGGCTCCTGCCGAAGCGGTATCCGTTTTCTGTTTGGCAAAAAGTTTATCCAACATTGCCTGAATGGAAAATTGTGCCTGAACCCAGCTAAGGATAGGAAGTGGGCTGCGACGATCTTCAACGATCAGCAGCGTTGGGTCGAGAGACTCCCGATTAAAACCGGCCCGGCGAGCCAAACCGTATACGGCGGGAAGCTCTTGCGGCTGCGCGGCCCGTCCATTAAAGCGAACTGGCGTGGACGGGGGATAGGGGTTGGCGATAGTGGGCATCATTTATGTCGTACTCCCAAGCGGTGTGAATCGTCACCGCCAGTATTTTAGCGCAAACAACCCGTTGTAAACGGTTTGTTGCGAATGTAGTATTTTTTGTTCGCGTCTTTTTTCGTCCGGTTTCGCAGGGCTTTTTCCATTTTTCAGCCAGCGCCCCTGTTGGGGGAATCGGTTTTAGGCTTTTTCTAATTGCGTTCAAAATCGCTTTCAATAAAGGCGCAGGGCGCGGGAGGCTGCTTCATGGTGGATTTGTAGGTAAAGGCAATGTGAAAACCGTTGTTTCGGGTCTCTAACTGGTGCTTTACCTCAAATAGCTCTTGTAGGGCGTTAAAAAACTGTACGCCCAAATCCTCGGGAAAGGTGGCGCCGCAAATTTGGCACTGCACCACTTCGCGCGAGCGAAACCGCGTGACGTTGACAAAAAACTCGTTGCCACACTGGCAGCGCAACGTCATGCGCGGGTAGCTGGTGAGTGGAATGTGTAGGGTATCGTTTGGCATACGGTTTGGGTTTCCTTCTGGCAACGCGGTATACGGGCTGGCGGGTTAAAGCGTTTTTCGGGGGCCCTCCTTCGGGGTGGAATCCTGTAGAATGATACGCAAGCCCCCCTGCTTTTGGAGCACGGTGTTCCAATCGCGATGGATGGCGGCCTGGTTCGCCGTGTGCTTGAGTGTACTGTAGCGCAAAAAGCAGCGCAAAAAGATGTTTCAAACGGTGCTTTACACAGTGGTTTAAAAAAAGGGCGCAATGACGACTATTTCTCTGCAAACGTCTGTAGATGCCGCACTGGCCGAAATTTCTCGGCAGGCGCTAACGCGTTTGCCCATTGATGCTGAAACGGAAGCCCCCCTGGTCGTCAGCCGCCACAGCCTGGAGATGCTGAGCCGAATGGGGCTGGGGCATTTGCCCGTGGATGCCATTGCCACCCCGGCCGGGTTTGAGGGGGTCGAACTGGACAGCCGTCAGGGCAGTTATTTGCAGCTCAAAGCCTCGCTGAATGTTAAAAATCATCTCACGGCCTTCTATCCGGCCCGGTTTGTGGCCGCGCTCATCGAGTTGCAATCGTTGTTTCGGCGTGCGGGCCTCAATGCCTACCTCATTGGCGGTATTACGCGAGACATTCTGCTGATTGAAAACCGCCTGATCCAGGTGGAAGATATCGATATTACGGTGGAAGGCGATGCCATTGCCTGCGGTCAACAGGTGGAAGCACAGTCTAAAAACTTTAAGCTAACCCAGGCGTTTCCAGAGTTTGGAACGGCCAAACTGGTGTACAAAGACAGTTTGGTGTTCGATTTGGCTTCTACCCGCAAGGAGGTTTACGCCGAGTGCGGCAGCCTGCCCGAAGTGGTTGAGCGCGGCGTGCCACTGATGGAAGACATTGTTCGGCGAGACTTTACCATTAACGCGCTGGCGCTCTCCGTCCATAACCTGGGGGAGGTGTTGGATTACTCCAACGGCATTCGAGATGTGGAACAAGGCTGGGTGCGTATTCTGCATCCGGCCTCGTTTTTTGAGGATCCCAGCCGTATTTTACGCGCGCTGAAGTTTGCCATCCGGCTGGATTTCCAACTGTCGCCCGCCACGCGCCGTCTGGCAGAAAAATTTGTGGAATATGCCGATCTGGCCCAGTATCGTGGCGGTGGGTCTCGCATTCGCGAAGGCCTGTTGGAGTTGTTTCGTCTGCCGGATGAACCGTTGAAGCAACAGTGGCTGGATTATGCCTTAACCGCTCTGGGAAGTCTTCGGCTGGCGGCGTTTCCTACGTTTGCGGAAATTACCCAGCACCACATCCAGGTGGAAAGTCACTATGTGATGGAGCGTTTTTCCGCCCTTCAGGAGCGCTGCTTGCAGGCCGCCGGTCTCAGCGAGCCCGAGGTGGAGGCGCTGAGGTGGCAAAGTATGCTGTGCGTGTTACTGGCCCACGTGCCTGCCGCTGAACGGCTAACGGTGGAAACTCGCCTGGAACTGACCCGTCAGGAGCGCGAGGCGGTGGAAAAATACATTGTTCTCAAGCCCCAAAGTCCACTGCGGGCACTCAGCCCGGATGCCTCCAACGTGGCGCTGTACGAAGCGTTCCATCCGCTGCCAATGGCCACGGCCTGCACCCTGGTGCTGCTGGACCCGGCTTTTGATAGCCTGTGCGCGCAGTGGCAGCACTACTGCGTGAAACTTAAGATGATGCATCCCTCTTTGACCGGCTACGATTTGCTGGGCTTGGGCGTGCCGGAGGGGGAAGCCGTGGGCCGAATGCTCCGAGAGTTGCTGTATGCCAAGCTGCGCGGCGAACTGCACGATCGCTACGATGAGGTGCAATGGGTGCGTCGTGTGCTGGTGGTCCCGCCAACGCCAACGCCGCCTTCGGCTTTGTAACCATTCGTTGCAAAAAATTATACTGTGTGCGGCACAGGCCGATACCACCGATGGGTGGTTCTTGGACAAGGAACCCACGTGCGTTTGGATAGTTAGGCGAGCAAATACCGTAATGGGGTGGTTCGGGCTCTCATGGGGCACAGCAACGCGTCTCTAGGGCAATTTTTATCGTTATTTCGAGCCTGGGTGGTGCTGGCCTGCCTGTTGCTGCTAATTGGAGCGCTGTCGCTCTTGGGGGAATGGCTTCAGCGGCAAGCGTTTCGCTCAACGGAAATGACCATACACGCCGTTTACCTTGAGCCGGTTATTGTGCAGCATTGGTGGCAACGCGCCTGGCAGGGCCTTACCGGGCAGCGACTGACGCACCGGTGTTTTAAACCCTCGGTGGTGTTTACCTACACCATTGATGACCTTGTTTTGCAAGGCGAGGGACTCAGTTTTCCGGAAGAAACTGGCACGGAGGCCTGGGCCAACGCCCGTTTGGAAGGGCTTTCGGTTGGCACAACCGCCCAGGGTTGGTACCACTTGCAACAAACGGATCGGGCCTTTCTTCGCCATTCCAGCCGGTTTTTGCCCTACGGGCTGATTTTAACCGGCCTGTGGATCTTGGGGGTTCTGGCACTGCGTCATGGCACCCGTTGGCACTCAAACTGGCACTCGAACTGTCACTGGAGCGGGCAATTCCACCTGGGGGTAATTTTGCCTCTCCGGCGCATGCTGTCGTGGAAAATGACCTTGCCAGCAAGCACTTTTGCCGAAAAACCACCCGAAAAACTGCTGGGCGTTGGACCGCAGGATCGCCTGAATGAATCGCGTCCTCTGCTGGCGCCGTTACTGGCCTATCGGCGACAACAACAGCAACAACCACCCCACTTGCCCCAACAGCAGGGGCTCTTGTCTGAAGGGACTCGTGCAGAGAAGGTCGCTTCCGGTTGGCGGCTTAAGTTTTGCGTTGGCGGCGGCTTACTGGTTTTTTCTGGCCTGACGCTGGTGTTGTACACGCTCCAGGTATGGCCGCCCTACCCCACCGCTTTTTGGCTGGCGCTGTTTGGTAGCGTGTGGATGGTGGCGGCGCTGTGGTTGTCTGCCCTGTACGAGGTGTTTGGCCTGTTGCAGGAATCCGCCTCGCTTTCGCGGGGTGTTGTTCGTGGCCCGCCAGAGTCGCTATCGGCTGCGGAGTCACTGGTGGAGCGAGATCCCGGGCTGTAACAGCTTGTTACAATTTTCGTTCAAAGCAGTGTTATCCCGCTGCTGGACGGGCATATAACCAGTAACAAGAGAGCGCTGATGAAAAACACAGAAACGCAACGCCAGCCAGGGTGCTTTCCGTCTGATGCATTCAGTCAGTCGCTTGGGCCAGTGTCCCAATGATCCATCGGCCTTGAACGCCTGAGTCGATCGCGTGGAATGATGACGCAGAACGACAATCCGTTGCCAGGCCGCCACCGAGCGGAAACAGTGCCTACCACGCAACCGAAACAGACAACAAGCCGTTCTTGTTTAAGCAAAACCGTTTTTTTTTGAATGAGGGTCTGCTGTTTTATTGCAAAGAGAATGTGCTGACTGTGGGCCGATTCCCAGGGTTTGGGGGCTTTGATTTTTGGGTAGTGTCAGCCGATTGGATTCGTTAAAAACCAGTTAACCGCATGTGTGCCATACGGAAGGTGAAAAACATTATGAGCGAGCCATTTCCGACGACTGCTGCTGCTGTTACAAGGTTGCACCCACGCAAAACAGGTATGGAGTCTTTTCAAGAGCTTTGGCAAGGGGTGTCTCAAGGGGCGTTTGTGTTTAGCTTTTTTATTATTGTTTGCGTACTGGTTACCATGCTTTACGCCTGGACGGTTAACGAAATAACGCACTGGAGCTCTTTTGCCGCCTATCATCTCTGGTGGCTTTACGATCTGGCCCCTTTTGTCGGCGCGTTTGTCACGGGCAATCTCATTCGCAGTACCGGTGGCGCCGGAATTCACCTATCGGCATTGGGTACGTTTGGTATTGGTATTTTGGCATTTTTTACCTTCAGCTTCATGACCTGGGCAGACATGAATATGGCGCAGCAACTCTACAGCGCCTGGCTGCCCTCGGGCTTTACTTACACGATTGAGCCTTGCCTGGTTACTATTCCCGTTATTGGCACCTTGGGGGTTGTTTTTGAAGTAAAGTTCTAGAGCGTGTCCTCAGTTAAAGCGCTGACAGGTATTTTCGGCGTTGTTGTGCTGCTCGCTCAGTCATTTAGTTCTGTCTAAACTCCTGTCGCTGTGCTGCTCACGCCTGGAAACTCCTCTGTCATCACCTCAACTGAGGACACGCCCCAGGGCCTTGTGTTGGGGATTCTTTTTAGGTGTTATCTTCCGGCCGGAACCAAAATCGCCGCCGGTAACCCTCCTGGATCTCTGCCGGGTAAAGCGCCTGGGGCAGGGCTTGCATCAGCCGAAGCAACCGGTGGTCTAGAGCCTCGTGGAACCGATGGGGTTGATTGCTCAGTTGGTTTAATACCAGCCGGGCCAAGGGCAAGGCGTCCTGCTTAAGCCGAGTGCTCTCTGCCGGGGCGCTGGCGACTGTTTCCAGTTGCGTGTCCAGCAGTCGTTCATCCAGGTAGCGGCACAGCACCGCGCAAAGTTTATCGTTGAGGTGATGAAGGGCGGGTTCTTTTTCCGACTGGCTAACGTAGTGCAACAGGGCGTTGAGGGCGCCCCGCTCCGTGTTGGACGATTGTGGCAATTTGTGCTTTTTGAGCCCCAGTTGGTTGTGTTTGGCCTGTTTTTCCGACTGGCACGCCTTGTCCAGATCCTGGGCCAGCTTATGGGCCAGTTGGTCCTCCAAATCTTGGCGAATGGCCTGCACGGGGTTACTTAGGGGAAGCACTTTGGCTTGCACATAGGGCTGAAACCAACGGTATCGCGTGGCCACTTCGGGTCGATAGGCGGCATAGCGCCCTGGTAGTTCCACCCCTGAAAGCAGCAAAACACCCTGAAACAGCAGAGCGGCATCGGTGGGTGGGTGTTGAAGGCTCTCGTGAATGGGGCGGTAGTCCTCCTCCAACTCCGTAAGGTAAAACGACAACAAGCGCTGGTTTAGGGCCGTTTCCACCTTGGGCGGAATTTTATCCGGCCGCCAGCCCTGCAACAGATGCAGAAGATCAATTACGTCCTTGTCTGTGGCCTCTCTGGGAATGAGCCGTTCCTGGAGTTGGGCTTCCAGGGTATTGGTCATGGTTTGGAGCCAGGCTTGTTCGCCCAGCCCTTCGGGCAGTTGGGTGTCAAACTGGTAGGGCAGCCATCGGGCGGTTTCTCGGCTGGGTGGTGGCACCGCCTGCCACTGTTGCCATAGCTGCTGAAAGGCGGGCCACATTTTTTGCTGATCCAGGCGTCGTTGTCTTAAAAATTCTCGTACCCGTCCGTGGTCTTGCTGAAAGGTATCGGGCGCAGTGGCGTTGTCGGGGTGATCGACCAGGCGTTCAATTAATCTTTTAAGGGATTCTCTATCGCCGCGCTCCAGCAGCAGGTGGGTCCAGGCGCCTTTTAAAACCCCAAGCAGCACCAGGCTTTCTTCCGTGTCGTTCATCTCTAACACTTCGGTAAAGGCTTTGTGTAACAGCTTGTGCCACTGTTTGTGCCGTTCTAGTTGCAGGGTGTCGGCTTCGGGTTCTGGGTTATTGGCTGCGGTTTGTCCCAAAAAGCGAAGGCGCAAAGCGTTTGCGTGTGGCGCAGCGGCCTGCACGTCGTGGTTACGAGGCGATCCAAAGGGGACAAACGACAGGGTCATGGGGTGCGTAACTCCAGAAAACGAGGGTTTTTTGACACAAAAGGCGTAAGCCCACGCGCCAAGCCGACAACAGGAGGAATTCAAGCACAACCGGTTGCAGTGGCCTCCAGAGGGTTTAGCGAGGCGCGTGTTGTTGGGCATCAATCGTTTAGGGTGTTCGTTTCTAAGGCGGTTCGTTTAAGGTCTTTGTGGTGCGGCATTGGTTTGTTTGCCGCGGTTCGTTTGCAACAGTTCGTTTTTTTAAGGGTGGATGCAATGGCCAGATGTTTGAGAGGAGTGGTTTTGAAAAGAAGCGGTGTGTCGTCTGACACGCCTTTCCCAACCGTTAGGCCACGCATGGTTTAAGCCACGCATAACCGTTAGACCACGCATAGTATAGCAGAAAACAACACGTCGCTAAAAACACAACGCCCTCTTCCGCAGGGAAATGTTCCCTCGGGCGCGTCTGCCAGCTACAATAGCAAAGTGAATGGTTTCGTCTTGGCCGAAAGCGCTGCGGTTGACAGTGCGTTGTCTTTACCCAGCAACGCCGATGCTTTGGAGCTTCTCTCCTGCCTGGCGTATAAAAAAACTGTGTTGAATCCAACTTTCCGATTTCTCGTGTGTGTTTAGGCAGTATCAATGGCTCGACCCTAGCAATATGACATTTCCGTTATTGACGCGTATTACAAAAAGCATTACCAAAAAACGACTGATCTATCTCCTGACGATACTCGGGGTGGTGGCTTCGGCAGTCTGGTGCGTTTATGTGCTCAACACGCCCGGCTTGGCCCCGGTGGTCATTTCCCCTTACGATCCTCCGATTTTGCAGGTACCGGAACCCACCTTGCAGCTAGGCCAGGTGCCTATCGATAGTCAGGTCAAGGCCAGCTTTATTCTCCAAAACGTGGGTGGCAAACCCCTGGTGATCGATGAAGTGTCCCCTTCGTGTGGGTGCACGGTGGCCAAGTTGGGCAAGCCGGTGGTGCCGCCTGGCGATTTTACCCGCCTGGATGTGGTGTTGGATACCAGCATTAAGCTGGGCGCCGTGGCCAAAACTGTTACCATTTACAGCAACGATCCCCATCATCCACAGCTCGATCTGGTGCTCAAGGCCCAGGTGTTGCCCGGCGAGCAAACGGCTTTTCACGATGGGCCGGTCCGGGTGAAGGATCGTTGGGTGTTGTTTAAGGGCAAGTGCGCCGAATGCCATGTGAACAAAGGGGTGGGTAAAACCGGCCAGGCATTGTTTCAGGCAGATTGCGCTATGTGTCACGGGGTAAATGGTGTCGGGGGAGTGGCAATGCCACTAATCTACGGCAATTACCAACACCCGGCCTATGTGGCTCACGTGCGAAAAGTCATTCGCGAAGGTTCCGCCAACACCCCGACGATGCCCCCGTTTGCAACCCAACACGGTGGCCCGCTAACGGATAGCCAGATTGACTCTCTGGTTCTGTTTTTGGAATTTCAGGCAGGCGAGGCGAAGGCGGCCCAGCAGAGCAAAGCACACCAGCAGAATGAAGCACAAGAGAGCAGCGCACACGCAAAAAAGCCATCGCACAGCTTGTAGCGATACGAAGCCAATGGCGTTGTTGCGGAATAACGTCTACCCCCCCCTACCGAGAGGGGCTACGGCGCGCGAAGCAATAAAACGACTACTCGAACATCTCGCTGATGGATTCCGCGTCGTGAATCCGCGCAATGGCTTCGCCCATTAACGAGGCGATGGAGAGCTGTTTAATTTTGTTCACCTGCTGGGCCGCCTCTTTTAGCGGAATGGAGTTGGTTACAATTACCTCGGTAAAGGCAGACGCTGCCAAACGATCCACGGCAGGACCGGAAAACACGGGGTGCGCGGCCACGGCGTACACTTCTCGGGCACCTTCTTGCATTAATAAATCGGCGCCAGAGCAAATGGTTCCGGCTGTATCTATCATATCGTCCACCAAAATGGCGGATTTTCCTCGCACGTCACCGATCACGTGGTACACTTCCGAAACGTTGTGCGCGCTTCGGCGTTTGTCAATAATGGCAATCGGGCAGTGAAGCTTTTTGGCAAACACGCGGGCGCGTTCCACGCCCCCGGCATCAGGACTGACCACAACGGGGTCGGTTAAGTTTTTGTGCCGAATGTAGTTAAACAACACCGGTGTGGCATACAGGTGATCCGTTAGCGTGTTGAAAAAGCCCTGAAGCTGTCCCGTATGTAAATCCATGGCCACCACCCGGGTGACGCCTGCCGTGGCAATTAAATCGGCGGCCAACTTGGCCGAAATGGCTTCGCGGCCCGTTGTTTTTCGGTCCTGGCGGGCGTAGCCGTAATATGGAATGACGGCCGTAATGGAGTTGGCACTGGCCCGACGCAACGCATCGACCATGAGCAGCAGTTCCATCAGGTTTTCGTTTACCGGGGCGCAAGTGGGCTGAATGACGAATACATCGCGCCCGCGAACACTCTCCTGCACCTGAACGTAGGTTTCTCCGTCACTGAAGTTTTTAATGACCATCCCGCCCAGCTCCGTGCCCAAATAGCGGGCAATTTCTTGCGCCAACTGCGGGTTTGCTCTGCCAGAAAACAGCTTGATGTTTTCGGTGTCGTGCGCACTGCGGCTGAGTTCAATATGGGGTAATGGCATTTCAATCGCCACGGGATGAGGGCCTCCAGGTTTAGACGGAATAGGTTTAAACGGAATACCAGTCACCGCGCTATACATTCCGGTTGGAAGTGAGAATTGACCCGTAATAGAGGGGTAAATAAAGGAGTTGGCCGGAATGAGAACGGGCTCAGTTCAGAACAACGAAGGGTGAACACTTTGCAGGTTACTTTCATCAGCCGACCCACTTGGGGAGCCTTGGGCTTGATGGGCAGAACGGCTGAAGCAGCAACAAAATCAGACGGACTCATTGAGGTCATTGGGTGTGGGCTCGATTGCGTTAAAAATGGAACAAAGCCTGAGCGTGTTGACGAAACTCATGGATTAGTTCGAGTGGAATCCATCAGAACTTAAAGAAAGCGAATTGCAAGACCCAGGACGATCCATTCATTTTGCAATCATACAGGGAAGATAAAACCTGTAAACTAGATTTTGTGTGCCCTAGCAATCATTCGCTACAAAAGTGGGGAAAACGGCTGTTGGATACAAGGGCACGCCATTGTAAACAAATGGGAGGCTGTGCTCCAAAGTAGGAGATTCGCCGAGATTCCCTACTGCGAAGGAAACGATTGACGCCGTCGGCTTGCGGTTGGCAGCCACGTTGTGTGTGCGGTCATTTTTTGGTTAGGGTAGCAGGCTTTCCACGTACTGTTGGCCTTCTTGGCTCAGGGTGTACTCGGTGGCGTCTGCCAGTCCGGTTAAATCGGGCACCACGGAAAGGTAACCCTTGGACAAGGCCAGCTCAACCATGCCGTGGTTAACAGATGGCAGATTGGACTGGGTGCGAAGCGCGTTCATTCTCGCTAAAGAGCACTGTACCTCTGCTTCAACCACCAGGAGGTAATAAACCGTCATTAACAGAGAGTCTTCCGGCTGTGTCAGTTGCGCCTGCTCGCACAGATGCGTTAGAGAATGGATGACCGTGGCGGCCTGGCTTCGCGGCTCAGGGCTTTCGGGAGCGGTTTCTTCCGGTGGAGATGTTGCTGCTGCCCCTAAATCCTCCAGCAGCGAGTCCATCACCGCCTCAAAATCATCCTGAACCGATTCGCTTAACGGGTTGGAGGGAGAAACCGCTGTCGCGGCAGTTTCTAAGGGGACAGCGACTGGCGAGACGCTGAGAGGCGGTTCGGTTGGTGGAGCAATAGGTGGGTATTCGCCTGGCTGAAATGGATCTGTAACGGGTGGCGCTGCCATGAGTTCCTGCGGGGGTTGCTGAACGTGAACGGGTTGCTGAGAGGGCTGTTGAGGAGGATACTCAGACGTTTCAACCGAAGGGGGCGTGACTACTTCCGGGACGGGTGAAACGGCAGGAATCGTGGCTTCTTCCACTGCCGGAAGGCTGCCCGAAAGACCGACCGAAAGGGCGGCGGGTTCGGCTGCTGGTGCGGTTGGCGCCAGTGCTTCCTGCTGCGGAGGCAGCGCGGTTGCAGTCCCAACGGTTGTTGCGGCCTGCGTGTCGTCTCTTCTCTCTGCTTCTGGCAATGCGGTTTGCGCCAGGCCATTGGAAAGCAATGAGGCTTCCGCGGGTGTTTCTGGCGGAGCTTGCACGGCCACAGGCGCTGCCGGTGCTTGCAGAGCCGGAGACAGAACCGGCGGGCTTGGCGAAGACGGTGCCGGTGCAGCAACGACTGGGGCAGTAGGCTGAAACATAGCCTGATACGCGGCGGCTGGTGGTGGCGGAGAGCCATTGCTGCCGACGCTCTCGCCGGTCGTTTCACCGGAATGGCTGGCGTTGAAAGCAGAAGGAGATGGCAGTAACGCCTGACACCACCGATCCATCTGACGGGAAATAAAATAGACGTCATCTGAAAACAGTTCAATACACAGATCGCCCTGTTTCAAAATGAGTTGATAGCGCTGTGGCAAGGGTTGAGCAGGCCGCATCAGACGTGAACATCCTGACGGTAGGGCGCCGCGTTGGCGCTAACCAGAACGTTTCGCCAGTTGTCCATTTGCGTTTCGATAAACTTAGGGTCGTCACTGCGCAGTTCCAACTCTAAGTCGCCTTTTTTTAGCTTAAATACGTAATCGCTCACCGCCATCATCTCCTTCCAAAGGAAAACCAGTACCGAGAAATATCTGGTTTCCATTATAGCGGAAGGAAATATCAAGCCAAGCATCCGTCGGGTGCTTGGGTCAGGAAATGAGCTGAAACCAACAGAGCGTAACCCACCAAAATACTTCAGTGGCGCCCCCTGCCTTCGTGGCAGAGAAGTGGCGGCAAAAGGCTTCGGCCTTTAATTTGGCCGTATTGGCCCGAAGCCAACCTTTCCGCGCAATGGACGTTCTTCTGGTCAGCTGACTCCCGGGCGGCTAACAGGCGGCCACTCGAAAAGCAATGCTAAAAGGCTGTCTACTAGGCAAAGTAGTTGACTTGGCCACCCATACCGGCAGGCAGTGTGGTGGGAGACAGGTAGCCCGCAGGTGCCGTTGCCGTTGCACCGGTTGGCAAGGTTGGCAATGCGGTTGCTGTGGCGTACTGGCCATACTGGTCTCCGCCGCCAAGGCCCGTTGCGGCTGCCGTGCTGAAGCTATCGGTTGCGGTGGCGGTCGGGATTGCCGCTGTGTTCCAGCCGCCCTGGCTTAGGGTTAGCCCGTTGGACGGATTGGTGGTGGGGACCATGCTGGAATTGGCCGCCAACAGGCTGGGAAGATCCATGCCGGTGGTGCCGGTTGTCGCCGCCGATGCTTGATTAGAAGTCGTGCCGCCATAAAGGGCGCTCATATCGCTGCTGGCGCCTGGAATCGCGGTTGTAGCGCCACCACCGTTGTTGGCCATCAGCGCGTTCAAGGCGGCGTAGGGATCGTTTTGCGTAACCGGGATGCTGGCGGTCGTGTTCCACTGGCTGGCATCGAACGGTTGAGCGATAGGGGCCTGTGCAGAGGCTTGAGGCATTGGGTAGGAAGCGGGATAAGACATCGGCATGGTCATTGGAGACATCGTCATATTTTGGCCTGGCATAAGAAGGGTCACTCCTCTGGGACAAATCAGTCAATACGATACGTTCTAGACGACTGTGACGCCTGAACGCATTGGAATACCTTTCCAAAACGACTGAAGGGAAAAAGTTGCGGCGTGGGTTGATGCAAAATAACCGAAAAGCGCGAAAGGGCTTTGGTAGACATGCATCGGTAGACTGTAACGTTTGTAGTAAAAGAGAAACACGTTCAACTGTCTATGTTTATGAACTTTGTTTATGAAGTGAATTGATGTTTGTGGCCTGACGCCCGCTGCAACACGGAGAGACACCGGTTTGCTTGCCAAGAGGCATTGACCCGGATGCGTGGACCCAGCGCGATTTGTTACGACTCTTTCATATCGGAGCAACTTTTCTCAAAAGATTGTTTTTATGTACATGGGTAAGGCTAGGTTTTAGGTTTTTTTTGAGGAGTGTTTCTTCCAATGGCGCAGCAGCAGCCAAATTCTCTAGAACAGTTTGTGACCGCTCGATATGCGCATGAGTTGCGCGAGCGAGAAAAACAGGGCATGGCCCCCGGTCGTTCGCAAACGCCAAACATGACCAAAGAATTGATGGACGTGATGGACGCCGTGGCGATGTATCAAAAAGCCGCGTTGCAGTTCAACCGTAAAAAGCGCGAGTCGGAAGTTCCGGCGCCAAAAGCTTCGGTTCAGCCTGCCTAAACGGCTCTTTAGTAGGAGAACATGGCCTAAAACCACCCAAGCCAACCAAAATTTTTTGAACAAAGCCGCCAAACTTCCGTGTAAGTGGGCGGCTTTTTTAACGCCCCTGCTTTAACAGCCCTGGCTTAACCCCCTTAGGACACGCCCTAGCGAATTAACCCGGATGGCTGGCGGTATGGCTTTTATGGGTTTGATAGAGCCACTGAGAAACCACGCCGTACATAACAGCCGTGGCCAATAACCCAACGGGAAGCCAATAGCCGGTTAGTGTGGCGGGCAAAGGGGCGAGAAAGCCCAACCCAATGGCGCAAATGACGGTACCCACTGGAGCCAAAATGCCCATGGTCCAGGCGCGGGCCAACTTACGGCGCTGCTTGGAAAATTCGTTGGTCAGGAGCTGTTGTACCGGGTTGCGCAGCACAATTCGCAGTTCGGATTCCACCGCACGAGAGAAAACGGCAGTCCAGAGCCCACCGGCCACCATATTAAGGCCGCTACAAAAGAGCATAATGGCCGCATAAAGCTGGTGGCAACCCATTACGCCCAACCACTGAATAAGCCGCCCCACCACGAAAAGCTGTATAACCGCCCCAAGCCCCAGCGAGATGGCGCCGTACCAGCCCAAGAAAGAGGCCATGGCGGCGTCACTCTCAAAGTGTGTTTCAAAAAAAGTGTTGTACTGGTAGTGCAGCAGCCACCGGAAAATAAAAAACACCAGAGAGACCGCGCTCAGCGCCTGTAAAAAAGGAGATTGCCTGAGGAAATGCGCCAGTTGGGTAACCGGCGACTCTTGCGGTTTGGCTTCCGGATCGGCGGGTTCTTCCAGTGCCGGAATGCCCTTGAGCAGAATGACGAAGCCGTGGCAGAGAAAACCCAGCAAGCAGTACACCAACGCCAAGTTGAGCACACCCCAGCGTTCGGCCAGCGCGCCCAGCAGAACATTGCCCACCATGCCGCCCACGCGCCCGGCGGAGTAAACAATGGGCATAATGCGGCCAGACTCCTCCTGGGTAAAGTAGTCCCTTAAAAAGCCGCCAAAGTGCAGCAACACCAAATTGAACGAGATTTCTCTGCCGATAAAAAACAGGCCGTACCAGGTCACCTGCGCGTGTCCGTTTTGAATAAAGGCCCAGGCGAGCCAGTAAAACAGCACACTACTGCCAATAATGACGTGAAAAAAGTGTAGGTTGGCCACCTGCCGAGACCAGCGAATGTACAATCCCATCATCAGCACGTTTACTACGGCTGCAATGGCGTAGTAAACCGGCAAATGTCTTACGCCCACCTGGTGAACGAACAACGACAACGACAAACCATCTCCCAGGCTGAGCATGGTGAACAACAGCAAGTAGAAGGCAAAAAAGGGTCCCAGTCGCCTTAGTTCGCCGGGACGTAACAAGAAGAGTTGCCGGACCATTCTGCGGTGGGTTCCAGGGTTTTGAGCACAAACTGCACAAACGTGGTCGAGAAGCTGCACATCTCAGCCAGCAGGGCCTCTGAAAGGCCCAGTGTTTGCAAGGTGGCCGGATGGGTCAGCGGAAGCACGAAATCCAGGCCCGATTGTCGGGTAAACGCGGTGCTGGCCGACACGTTGTTTAGCAACATCAGTCGATCGTTGACGCGATGATCGTAGGCTTGGCTGGCAATTTTAACCAGCGACGGGCACGCTTTGATCTGTCGGCCCTCTCGGTAAACCATTACGCGGCACTCGTACTTGTGCCCGTACTGCGGGTGGGCAGGGTCCGGCACCATTTCAGAATCAATAAAATCGCACACAGTGTATGGAAATACCGTATCAGGCTCTCCATAAAAATTCACGGCTGCGGCCATGGACGCTTCGATTTGCTGCTGAATGGCTGCCAACGGCTTGGGCTCCAGGAAAAAATCAATCCCTCGTCCAAGGCCCGAAGCCGCCGGTTTAATCACCAGCTTGCGGCCTGCTTTGAGGGCTTCGTCGATCTGATGGCTCATTTCCGAGACGCTGTGGGCGTGAAAATACCCGATGGGTCCTGCCGAATAAGCAAAGTGTTGCTGCGCCAGCAGTTGGTTGACGGTGGCATAAAACGCGCCTTTGTCTGGCGTAACGGGAGACAGGCTGTTGCAACTGAGGAATTGAAACGGCTGGCCCTGGCGTTGGAGGCGTTGGCAAACCACCTCGCAAAACTGGTCGTGCACCGAGCCGGTGACCGGTGTCTCCATGAGCCAGGCTTGGCCGTCATGAAACGTCATGGTGCGCACAAGGTCCTTGAGATGGCCAAGCACCACCGTGGGTCGTTCGGGCCGAAAATACGCTTGCGCCTGAATCTCTGGCAGGGTTTGAATGTCTGCGTCTGTGTCCAGGTGTTGTTCAAGCCCGAGACGAATACGGTCCGCGTATAGAATGCGTTCGTATCGCAGCGGGGCGCTGCAAGAGCCCTGAACTTTCTCGCTGCCAGAATAGGGGACTAAAAATACTGGTGGCCACAAGGCGCCGTTGGCCGTGGTGGGCTTTATCAGCGAACCAACGGCGTGGAGGCTGTTTAAAATTTCGGCAAAACAAGGGCTGGCCACGCTGGCCACACCGGCCATTCCGGTGCCGTTCATTTCCATAGGAGAGTAACGAAGCTGGCCCGCCACCCGGGTGATTAAAAAATCCAGGCATCCAAAAAAGAAGCGTTCGGGCCGGGCAATGTCGTTGGGAAGGTGCAAGGTGCTGTGCTGCTGTATTTGCGCAAGCAGGTTCAGGTCCTGGGCGTTCCGAATCGGGGTGCGGTCCTCCTGAGGGCAGCCCAAAATACTGGCGGTTTCCACCAGCGTACGAAGATCCAGGGAAAAGCGATCCATGGGGTCAGGAACACTCCAGATAGTGGGATAACGGGGACTTGTTAAGCATCGGAAAAGACGCCGCCCATCAGGAATTTTCGGGCAAAATCTGCTCGATCATAGCACACGGTTTTGCCTCGGCAAGATCGACTTGCCCCTGGAATGTTCTAACGCTTTTGGGGCTTGGGGAACTGGCCTAGCTGCTGAATGTTCTGCGCGGCGTTTGCGGCAATGCAGAGCGTTTGCTTGTTGATGTCATAACGGTGTGGTTTGCCTTCAACGCTGAAGGGATCGGGTGCTTCCAGCCAGGCGGTAACGGTGTAGTTGCGTGCAATATCTTGCAACAACGCGGCAGAGAGCGCCTGTGCTTTAGGGAGGTGAAAATGTTGGCAGCGGTTGCTTTGGTTTACGTGGGTGGTATTCAGCGTTAGGTTTTTGAGTGGTTGCTGCAAACGAAAGGACCAGTGTTCCTCGCGCAGTGAAACCTGTTTTTGCCTGCTGTGGCGGGGCTTGGGTAGGGCTTGAATGTGCAACTCGACGGGGTAGCCTTTACTGAGGAGTTGCGCGGCGGCTTTTTCAAAGCAAACTTCCTGAAAGTTGGCGGCCGATTTGCCAAAATGCACCGAATCCCCCGTTTGAAGCGCTGCGTTTTGAACGGCCAAGGTTTGGGCTGCCAGGGTTTGAACGGCCACCGGAGTAAAAGCTCTGGCGGCGCCTTGGCCTGTCGTCGCGAGGGTGTTGCAAGGGCTGTAAAATAATGTCGGCAGTAGGCCCACGTGTGAGCTCATCGAATACCTCCAAAAAGATGAAGCAGCGTTGCACCGATTGGTTTAAACAGGGGGGATGGGCTTGTATGCGTTCGGTGGAGAAGGGGAGAGGGGCTATTTACCAAAGTGCTTGGGCAGCGCCTTGGTAGTGTTTAGCCAGTGTGTAAGGCGTGGAGTTTCATCAGCGGGTTGGTTACTGTTTAGGGGGCAACCCCTGCTGTAAATGAAACCCTGCCATAAATAAACCCCTGGGGTACGATTGTGTGCGCTTGGGTTGTAGGTGCTTGGTTTGAGTGCCCTTGATTTGAGTGCCCTTGATTGGGTGCGACGCTTGAGAAAGTAGTTAGCGGGCCGTTTATGACTGGTAGTGGTATTCCTGTCCCCGGAAGTTGCGCAACACCCAATGGTCGTCATCGTGCCGAACCACATAGTTGGGTTGCAGCGGAATTTTACCACCCCCGCCCGGCGCATCCACCACGAAAGTGGGCACGGCGTATCCGGTCATATGTCCGCGCAGTTGCTCCATAATGGCCAGGCCGTCTTCTATCCGGGTGCGGAAGTGCCCGGTGCCTTCCACCGGATCGCACTGATAGAGGTAGTATGGACGCACCCGGAGCTTTAAAATTTGCTGCATCAAGGTTTTCATCACTGCGGCATCGTCGTTGACGCCTTTAAGCAAAACGGTTTGACTAAAAGTCATTACGCCTGCATCGGCCAACCGGTTGCAGGCATCGGTAACCGCTGGCGTAATTTCCGACGGATGGGTAAAGTGAATGCTCATGTAGAGCGGGCTGTAACGGCGCAGCATGGCGACCAATGCGGGCGTAATCCGTTGCGGCATGACGGTGGGCACTTTGGTTCCCAGCCGAATGACTTCCAGGTGGGGAATGGCTTTGAGCCGCGAGAGGATACGCTCCAACTTGGCATCGTCCATTACCAGCGGATCGCCCCCGGAGATGAGCACGTCGCGTATTGCAGGGTGTGTTTCCAGGTAGTGGTAAACGGCGTCTTCATCCACCCGGTGTTCGCCACTGCCCACCAGGCGGCTGCGTGTACAGTATCGGCAGTAGACCGAACAGGTTTCGTTCACCAGAAACAGCACCCGGTCCGGGTAGCGGTGGACCAGCCCCGGTACGGGGGAGGCGCCATCCTCGCCGCAGGGATCGGCGTACTCGTGCGGGCTGGTGATAAACTCTGCGGCAAGCGGTACGACGGTCTTGCGAATGGGATCGTTGGGATTGTTCGGGCAGATCAAGTCCAGATAGTAGGGAGTAATGGCAAACGGCAGGTTAATCCCCCCGCGATGAAACGCCATTTCTTCCTCTGGGCTCAGCGGTAGGTATTGCCGAAGCGCATCGACGGTTTTAATGCGCTGGCGAAACTGCCATTTCCAGTCGTGCCAGTGTGGCTGCTGTTTTTCGTGGTCAAAATTCAGTAAGGGGCTTGCTGGCGAAACCATTCGCACAGAGCTGGCTGAAGCGGTAGGGGCAATCATGCAGAGGCGTCGTCCTTACTCTTGGCGGTGAAATGGGGCACAGGGCAAATACGGAGGGCCAATAAAGCTGGTAATCAATAATGGAAGAGGCCATCCAGGCAGATTGGCAGCAGAACAGGAAAAGGGGCCTGGCAAATGGGCCTAGCACCAGCGCGCGGGTAAAACCCATGCGGTCCTGTGGGTTGGCAGTGCCGAAAACACGGGTCAGTACCTTCACTGAGGACACGGTCTTGTTGGGTTCATTGTAACCGAAGTCGGTTTCCATCTAAAAGTAGTTAACCAAAAGTAACCACAACACAGCCCGGTAAGTACCAACCAGTTAAGTACCAAACAGTATCCCCACGCCACCCAAGCCTATGCAAACAAAACCAAACGAACGGTTGGACGGTAGTCGTGTGTAAAAAGCGGTCAATTGGGTTTGACCGCTTTAAGAAGCTATTGAGTTGTGTGGGCGGTTCGAACCGTTACAAGGGTGGCATTTTGCCAGCCACTTGTGGCTTACCAGCCGCTGTAGCGCGCTGCCTGAATGCCAGCACCAACCACCGCGCCAATACCTGCGCCAATTAAAGACCCTTTGACAATTTTACCCGTTCTGGTTTGAAAGAACGGCACGCCATCTCGGTAATAGGAGGGGTAGTGGTTGCCGTAGCCAGGAAAGTAGGCCATTTTTCTGGCGTGGCCAGGTGGAATACGATACCGGCCATGGCCGCGGTGGGCATCCGCATCCAAGAGGCCGAAGCCACTGAGTACGGGTGTTGCAAATAACGCCAACGCCAATAATAAAGAACTAGACTGTTTATTCATAACCGTTAACTCCTTCAGCAACTTGTGTTCATGCTGCTAGACGCCCGGTAATCTGAAAAGTTTCCACCAAAACGCCTGATTTAAAAACTTTATTTTACAGAGTTTCATCAGTCTTGCAAGAAGCCGATTGGCACCAGGCATCTTTGGCGTATGATAAACCCACTATGATTCGCCTGATTGCCCTAGACCTTGATGGAACCATTGTGAACGATGCGTTGGAGATTTCCGCTCGCACACGCCGTGTGCTGTCTTACCTGATTGAGCAGACGGAGGTTCGGGTGGTGGTGGCAACCGGGCGCATGCATCTCTCTGCTTACCCATTTGCCCAAACGTTAGGGGTTCGCGAACCCCTCATTAGCTACCAGGGCGCAATGATTCGTCAAATCGTCTGCTCAGAAAGCCATCAGCCGCTGCCGATGGAACAACAGCCGGTGTTGCACCATGCGGCTATTCCGTTGCCAGTGGCCGAACGACTGTTGCCGCTGCTTGAGCAAATGCAGGTGCACCTGAACCTGTATGTAAACGATGTGCTGTATATGCCCGAGACGGCAGTGGATGGTTCTATTTTTAACTGGTATAGCCAGGCGGCAAGGGTCCAGCCCACGTTGGTGCCCTGTCTTCAAAAGCAACTGACCGATGCGCCTACCAAGCTGAGTGTGATTGATGACGATGGCAGCCGATTACCGGAGGTCATGGCCCTGTTGCAGGCCCAATGCCACGATTTACCGCTCACGTGGTGTCAGTCGCGTCACAATTTTTGCGAAATTACCCATCAGGGTGTCTCTAAATGGAGCGCCATTCAGTGGTTGGCGGCGCGCTACGACATTGCCCCGGCAGAAATTATGGCCATTGGCGATCACGATAACGATGTCTCGATGCTGACCCATGCCGGTTTGGGGGTGGCGATGGGCAATGCTCCCGCCCGGGTCCAGCAAACGGCAGACGTGGTCACCTCTTCGATTGCCGAAGATGGGGCGGCGGAGGCCATTGAACGTTACGTCATAGAGGCGGAGCGCTTTTGCTCCAGAGTTTAGCGCCAAAGTGTAGCGCCAAAGAGTGTAGCGCCAAGGTTTAATACCAAAGTTTAATACCAAAGTGTAGCGCCCCTGTCTTGTATTTTGCCCACAATGTTGCAGGAATCCTGGCAAACGAAATTGGAGAGACGATGCCGCGCGGTTTGATTTCAACAATACGGATTGGCCACGGCTGGGACTTGCACCGCCTGGTGGTGGGCAAGCCGTTGTTATTGGGTGGGGTTTCCGTTAAAAGCCCGTTGGGGGCCGATGCGCACTCTGACGGGGATGTGCTGTTACACGCCCTGGTGGATGCCATTTTAGGGGCGGCGGCCTTGGGAGATATTGGCGAACACTTTCCGCCCACACAAGCGCAGTGGAAAGATGCCGATAGCAGCACCCTGTTGGCAAAGGTGCTGGCTATACTGGCGGACGAACGCCCGGGCTGGCAGTTGGGCAACGTGGATGCCACCGTGATTTTGGAAAAGCCCTCACTAAAAGAGTACAAGCCGATGATCCAGAAATCGTTGGCCAAACTGCTGGGCTTACCCCTGGAACAGATTAGCGTGAAAGCCAAGACCTGCGAAAAGCTGGGGCCCATCGGGCACGGAGAGGCAATTTCGGCCCTGGTTACCGTGCTACTCTGTGCGGATACCGACTGATGATCTTCGCGCAAGCTTCAGCGTCTGACGAAACCCTTGATGGACGACGCCCATAGGCGGTGTTGGCGGTTGCGGATGAAGAAATTCTGTCTACAGGATGCCAAGAGGCGCTTTCGCCAGTTGGTAGACGAGTTTTCGCCACAGGCGAAGCGGTTTGTGGGTGGTGTTGCGGTACTGTTGGTAAAACGCCCACAGCCAGTTTGTGTAATGTTCGCGGTACTCAAAGTACTGAATGAGTATGCGTTGAAACCACGCCGGACTTTGCCAGTGGTCTTTGGGTGGGCTGGCAGGGTCTAAACGGGTTGCTTCCAAAATGCTTGTCTCCACGTGCCGAACGAAGGTTTTGTAGTGGTATCGTTCGGTGGCAACCAGGTCTTGGTAGGCGTTTTCAACGATGGTGGCCACCGCTTCGGGTTGATTGAGGAAGAAGTCGATGGCCGCTTCCAGGTTGGAGTAATCGCGTTGGACCGGTATGTAGTGTACCCAGGGGGTGAGCATGCCGTTGTACTCCCCTTCGAGCAAAATCTGGCAAGTTCGGGTCAGGGCGCATTCCAGGTGGCGGGGCGAGACGCAGAACAGCCGAATGTTATAATCCAGCCCCGGAAAGCAGGCATCTCGAACGGTTTGAAAGCTTGCTTGCGGATTGGCCTGTACGTAGGCTGTGACAACCTTTCGGATGTTGCCCTCCCAGTCCAGCAGGCTGGCGCCACTTTCTACTCCAATGGTCGCCCGGCAGCTCAGCAGGTAGCGAAACCAATCGTCTCCGTACAGCGCGTATTGGCTGAACGTTTCCAAATCGCTGGTGAGCTGTCGCTCCCTGGCAAGGGGATCCACCCGTTCGGCCAGCCATACCTTGTGCATGGCGTGCTCGCCCAGCCAGTATTCCGACTTCCAGACCTTGTAACCGATATCAATCGGTCGGGAGGGCTCTGTTGCCTTGTTTGTCATCTCCTTTGCCAGCGCGTTCACCCGGCTGACCACGCCATCGTCCAGGTAGCCGGTGAGTTTGGTTTCAATGTGCACCCGGGTCGGGTCCACGTCTGGGTAGAGGGTGGGCCAGTCGTGCGGCAAGGAGACGGTGAGCAGGTGGGTGATGCCAAACGCGCCAATGAACGTGTTGAGGACTTTCATGTTGTAGAACTCATCTTGCGGCAGAATGAGCTTGAGGCAGCCAAGGCGCGTTAAATACGGGTAGCGTTTGGGAAAATTTTCCAGAAACTCGTTTTCCCAGTGATCGGCAAACAGCGTATCGCCCACAATGGCGTCCACGCGCAAAAAACGTAACAGCCATTCCGGCAGGGGAAAGCGGGTGTTGAAATAAATGGTCTGGTGCTGGCTGTAGCGCTTCCAGCAGTATAGATGGGTTTCGGTGGTGTTGCGCAGCGGCAGGCTGGTGCCTTGGTACAACACCAGAATGTTTTTCTTCTGCCGATTGGGCCGTTCTGCCAGGTGTGGCGTGCTAGTGTTGTTGGTGTGTGCGGGCATGTGCCTGAGGAACCCTTTCTGGATGCGCGGGCTGGAGCAGCTGTTGATAACCTTTCCAGGTGAGCGCTGCGACGCGCTCGTAGCTATATTGCTCCAGATAACCGGGCGGAAGTGGCTGCGCCTTTGGTTGGTCAAACGCAGCCAAAATGGCTTTGCGGATGGATTTTGGGCTGTAAGGGTCGCAAACGTGCGCCACCTGATCCAACTGGTAGTAGCGCAGTGGCGTGTACGGGTGTCCTGAGACCACGACCTCGCAGCCGCAGGCCAGCGCTTCGAGCGAGACCAGCCCCGGGGATTCCACAAAGGAAGGCAGTACATGCACCCGCGCGTGACGATAGAGATTGTAAACCGCTTCGTGGGCAACCTCTGGCAGCCAGTAAACGTTGCCTCGTTGCGCGGCCATCGTGCGGATAACTTGGGCGTACTTGTCGCTGTAGGCGCTGCCCACCAGAACGATGGGGATCTGTCTTTCCTGCCAAAGGGCCTGGATGAGTGCGGCTTGGTTTTTACGCGGTTCCACCCGCCCAACCTGGAGTACAAAATTGCTGACGCCGTTCAATGCTTCTGGCAAGGCTGTTCGCGCAGTGTGTGTCTGGCCGTTATAAGATTGACTCAGGGTCCTGTCTAACGCATTGGGCACCACCACGGTTTTGGCCTTCAGCGTGTTCAGGTCCACCTCAAAATGCTCGCTCAACTGCGCCAGCTCTTCATCGGAATTGGGCAACAGCAGGTCGCATTCGTTGAGGAGTTTTTGGCAGGCGGCGTTAAACTTTGGATTTCGGTAGAGGGCTTTCTGACTGCCCGTAAGCCGGTGACGCCAGTACTCCAGCCGATAAAACCACGGTTGTACGGGGCGCATCCAGGGGGCTGGAACAGCCAGGCGTAGCCGATGGGCCAGCCAGGCCACGTAAATCGCATCTCGATGATCCCAGTGAATGGGCGTGAGCGCCACGGGCAACTTTCGTTTTTGTGCCAGCGCCAGTGCGGAGAGGGCCGCGTCAATCATACCCACGTTAAAAATGTGCACCAGGTCTAGCGTGGCAAACGTTTCCAGCTCTGCGGGTTCCTGGCACAAACGGGTCTGGACCGGGTAGGCTTGCTCCAAATAGTGCCGTGTTTGCTGAAGCTGGACCGTATCGCCCCCGGGACGGATCAGGCAATCGTTCCGGTTGGTAAACGCAACCTGAATGGGAGAAACCGGCTTATCCATCGGGCCATCGGGGTGGGGGGCCATAAACCTAGCTCATAAACCTAAAATCGGTTTTACACAAATCTGTCGAATGACCAGGAAAACGACTCTGTATGCTAGCACAAACCCTTGCTGAGGGGGGCGCTCTTTTTGCCGAAGAGGCTCCCTGGATGTTGCGCGGTTGAAAGATTTTGTTGATAATAGGCAACAATTTTCGGGATTCAACGGATGAACAGGATTCATAGACCTGGTTTACACGTAAAACAACCCGGTTTTCTGTAGGTTTTAAATGGTTTATAGGGCTTTTACCATGCGATTTTGCTCTCTCTACAACGCACGCGCTGCTGTGGTTTGTAACCCAGCTACTGCCAAAAACCGTTTTGGCGCGGTGCAAATAAATTGGCAGTCCGATACGGCAGAAATGCACCTGTTTGAACGTGGAAACAGCCGCCCGGAGGATTCCGTGCTATTACTGCCCGGGCTAGAAACCCCGCTCAAGTGTCTTTCGGCTGGGTTTACACCGCTGATTGCGCAGGATTTGCAAGGAAACAAGCCCCAAGCGATGCAGCATTCGGCCAGAACCTTGCTTAAAAAACTGTACGATACCGTCCAGCAGGGTCTTGTTGCGCTACAGGCCCGACCTAAAACCGGTAAAGATTCGGCCGATCCGGCTCTCATTGGCAATTTGCAAACCCGCTTGCAAGCGCTGGCCAGTAGCCTGCAACCGCTGACCGAAGACCCCAGGCTTCCACTGTCCGTGCAGCCAAGTTTTTGCCAGCAGCCGGAGCCGGACGAGACCGCAATGAATCCAAAAGCCCGCCTGCCTCGGTTTAATCCGCCTCGGTTTAAAGAGGCCGACTGCTTGACGGTCACCACTACGGAAGGCAATCCGGTGGCTCAAATTCAAATTGAGCGCCATCCACAGCAGCATCCCTCAGGCTTAACGGTTCGGTTTAAACTGCCTGGCAGTGGCAACACGCCCACCGGCTAACCCCCCTCGTTGTCACACAAACGGTAGAGAGACCTTCTCCGCGCTGGAGGACACCACGTTGGATGACACCACCGCGCATCTTTGCTACCATCTGGCTTACGATGGGTATTAGCGTTGTTATTAACACCTATAACTCGGAGCAGTATCTGGCCGAGTGTCTGGCTTCCGTACAAGGGGTAGAAGATATTGTGGTGTGCGATATGCACAGCACAGACGCCACCCAGGCCATTGTGGCTGAATTTGGCGCCAGATTACTATTCCATGAGCGCACGGGCTACGTGGAGCCTGCCCGAAATGCGGCGATTGCCGGGGCCAACCAGGATTGGGTGCTGGTGGTGGATTCTGACGAAGTGGCGCCCGAGGGCTTGCTGGCGTACCTACGGGCGTTGGTTGCCTTGGACGATCCGCCTGATGTGGTGCTGTTACCGCGCCGAAACCGGATTTTTGGTCGGTTTTTAAGGGGATCCTGGTACCCGGATTACCAGTGCCGCTTTTTTAGGAAGGGCTCGGTTCACTGGCACCCTGGGGTACATTCGGCGCCCACCACGCAGGGCCGTTGCTTTCATGTGCCAGCCGAACGCACGGATTTGGCCCTGATTCATTACAATTACGACTCGATTGAAAGCTTTGTGTCTCGGTTAAACCGCTATACCAGCCTGGAATTACAGAACTACCAGGAGCAACAGAGAACATTTTCGCTGTGGCAGTTGCTGGTTAAGCCGTTTACGGTATTTTTTCGCCTCTATGTGCTTAAAGGCGGTTTTCAGGATGGGATGCCAGGGTTCTTGGCCGCTGTGCTAATGGCTGTGTATCGTTGGGTGTCGCTGGCCAAGCTGTGGGAATTAACGCGCTTGCAGCCACAGACGCCAGGGCGAAGCCCTTCCGGCTCAGGTGAGAGAATTCTCAGTGGCAGCGGCTTACGAGACCGGACACTCCAGCAGTAGGAGCTGCCCCGTTTCAGTGTTTAACTGCGCCTGAACTCCAATGGGTAAGGTGGCGGTGTGTTCGCCGTGGCCCACACTCCAGCCAAACCCGGCAGGAATGTGCCCGAGATCCATTTCAGCCAACCATTGCTGGATAAAAACGGCCAGGGGTATGTCAAACTCGGTGGGGATTTCAGAAAAATCGCAAAAGAGCAACCCGGCAACCTGGTCCAGCAGTCCGGCCAGCTTTAGCTGCATTAGTTGGCGGTCCAGGCTGTAATACCGTTCGCGCCAGTCTTCAATAAACAGTATGGCCCCGGTGGTATCTGGCTGAAACGGCGTGCCACACAGCGCGGCCAGTAGGCTGAGGTTCCCTCCCAACAGGCGGCCTTTACTAATGCCTGGAGTCAGGCAGGTGTAAGGATCCAGGTTTTCCAGTGGAATGGGGAGGGTGACGGCTGACGGGGGCGTGCCAACAAGTTTGCAGAGCTGTTGCCAGTCCCAAGTGGCGTTAGAATCAATCAGGTTTGAGGTTAGCATGGGGCCATAGAAGCCGACCAATCCGGTGCGCTGCCATAACGCCAGGTGTAGGGCGGTAATATCGCTAAAGCCGATTAAAATTTTTGGATGTTGACCTACGAGTTCGTAGGAGAGCTTGGAGAGCAGGCGCATTGTTCCATAGCCGCCCCGGGCGCATAGAATGGCGTCAATCGTCGGGTCTGCAAAGGCGTCGTGCAAATCTTGCAGCCGTTGTGCATCCGCACCCGCCAGGTGCTGACGATAGGCGCGTGTGTTGGGCATGAGTTTGGGTTGATAACCGCGCGCCTGTAGTTGGGCCATACCCATTTCAAACGGATCCGCCCCTTCTGAAAGTGTGACGGTTGGCGCGGCAGGCGACAAAATGGCCACGGTACTGCCCGGCTGTAGCGCTTTTGGGCGAATTGGCGCTGGGGTCATCTTTGAGCGGAAATCCATCGTCGGGGGGTACTCCACAGAACGAGAGCTAACATCGGCCAGCCAAACAAGGCGCTTGGCCCGCGGCGACTGAAAAAGGCGACTGAAAAAATTTTGGCTTCCGGCACACACTGCTCCATGACAGTTGGCTGTTTGCCAACTACAATTGTGTCATACTAAGCCTCATTTGTGATAATGGGGGTGTTTTTTGCGAGATGTATTCCCCCGACGAGCGAGGCTATTTTCTGGATGACTGTTGCCACTGTAAGCCCTAACCTAACCCGCCCTCGGCTGCTCATGCTGCTGGATGACCCCGTGGATAGCCGGATTGAGCGCGAGGCCACTTCCTTAACGCAGGCAGGCTATGCGGTGCACATTCTCTCCAGTCATTTTTGGAAACCCACGGATCCGTTGCGCGAAACATTGCCCTTTGCCGAGCTGTCGCGGGCCTGTTTACCGCAAACTCCGGGGCAGTGGCCCGCGTTTTGGATGTTTCCGCCCTCGCGTTTGCTGAGTCGCGGGGTGTTGCGCAACGTCTGCAAGCGCCTGACACAGGTGGATCCCCCTTGGTTGACGGCGGCGATTCAAGCCATTGACGCGCTCCGCCCGCAACTGCTCCATGTGCACGATCTGAAGCTGGTGCCCTTGGGGGTTTTGCTGTCTGAGCGTTATGGTCTGCCGCTCGTCGCCGATATTCACGAGAACTATCCAGCCCTGGTGGAATCTTACCGGCAGCTTTACGGCAAGGATGGCCGTTCGGCGCGTCGTCTCTGGGAGCGTGTGGAACGAGAAATTCTGCCAAAGGCAACGCATATTTTGCCTGTTTCCCTGGAAATGTGGGATCATTTTCAGCGTTTGGGCATACCGGCGGCGCAAATGACGCTGGTGCCCAACACGGTGAACCTGCAAAAATTTGAGCACCCAACCATTCAGCCCGTCCTTCCACCGGAGGCGTTGAACAAGTTTGTTTTTGGCTATGTGGGCTTAATTGACGCGCCACATCGAGGGATTCACCTGTTGCTGGAGGCCTTTGGACAAAACCGGGCCGCAATGCCCAACGCCTTTCTGTTACTGGCGGGTATTGTCAACGATCAGTACCGCCCCCAACTGGATGCGATCATCGAGCGCTACGACCTGCAAGCCCACGTGCATTTTACCGGCTGGATTAACGAGTCTGAGTTCCCGTCTCACATTGCCGCTTGCCAGGTATGTGTGGCGCCTTCCACCCGCAATGAGGCTATTTTTGGCATTCATACCAAGTTGTATGTGTACCACTTATTTCAAAAACCAATTTTGGCCAGTTCTGTTGGGCCCAATGCCCGCTATATTCAGGAAAGCCAAGGCGGCGTTGTGTTTGAGGCCGAAGATGTTGCGGATTTGGGTCGCCATATGGTGGCAATGTACCAGGACCCGCAAGGCTGCCAACATTGGGGCGAGCAGGGCCAACGGGCGGTTCGAGAGCGCTTTAACTGGTCGGTCACCGAGCGCGATCTCATCCACGCTTACCGACAACTACTGCCGCTGCCGCCAAGCACAATGCAACCCCCCGCGTTGGTGGCTCAGGCGGAGCACTCGCTTTAGCTTTAAAGACCATTTTCATAGCCCGCATTTTCTGAGCACGGAAAAAACAGGTTAAAAGCCAGAGCGGACGATTGACGGTGGCGCTACTCGTGTGAATGCTTTGGTTCTTTTTCTTTCTCTGCGGAAGAAGGCGTCGTCGGCAGCTTGGTAAACAGGCTAATATCCATTCCCTTGGCCTGAATATGATGGGTCTTCAGCAGACGCTTTTCCTGAACATCCACCTGGTAGAGTTCTTCGGCTGCCGCGTTGGTAATGTACAGAAAGCGGTCGTCTGCCGAACGTGCCATGGCAGAGGGGAAACTGCCGGGCTGCAATTCAATCGGTTCCAGTTGCTTACGGCCCAAGGTATCGAACACTTCTACCTGGCTGGCATTGGCAGAGAGCAGATACAGACGCTTTTGGTCGGCACTTACCAGCATATCACTGGGCTTATTGCCCACGGTAAATGTATCCAACAGCAGACCGTCTTTCAAATTAATAACGGTCACCTGGCCACTGGTCCGACTGGCAATCCATAGCTGGCCACTACCCTCTCTGAGAATCGGATTTTTACTCGCTTTTTCAGGAGGGGAAAAAAGTTTAAGTCCGCCGCTGTTTGGCTTTTCAGCTTTCTCTACGGGCTCAGCGATGGCAGCCTGTTTGGGCTGAGCCGCCTCCAGCGGGTTGGCGGGTCCGGCAATCCATTGAATACCTGCCGCATCGAGTCCGCCTTTAAAAATGCGAACCACGCGCTGGGTATCAACATCCACTTCGTAGACCTTTTCTTTGGAGGTATCGGCCACGTAGAGCAGGTTATCCACGGCATTGTACGCCATGGGGCCGCCAAAACCTGGCAGCGCAATGTCTCTAATCTTGGTCATTTGCCGTGTGTCAACCAGGGTCAGGTCTTTGCTAAAGCGGTTGCTCACAAACACGGTGTTTTTTTCAGGAACGGACAGTAGAAACCCAGGGCGCGCGCCCACCTTGATGCGCGTTTTGATCAAGTTGGAGCGAACATCCACGACAAGCAGCTCGTCGGTGGTCATGCAGGTTAAAAACACCTGGTTGCCACTCGGGTCTGCCTGGACTGATGAGGGAAGGCAATCCAGATTGAGGTTCCAATACTCTCTGCCGGTGTCTGGGTCTAGTGCCAAAAGCTTTTGGTAGGAAAAATCTGCCAAAAAAGCGATAGCTTCTGGCCTTTCCGACTCGGGTGTTGTAAAAGCGCTACTGACGGGGGCCTGATTCCAATCCGGCACCTTGGGGGCTTCCGGGGTTTGGTAGGGTATCGCGCCCAAAATGACCTTTAATTCGGCTGGAACCGACAAATTGGCAGGAAGCAGCAGGTCTTGCGGCAGGAGCCCGGCCTTTAACTCAATGGGATACTGCGCACGTCTGGGCAGAGTCACTTTTCCAGAAGTTGTTGGAATCAACCTCAGCAGAAAAGAAGCGTTTTCAAACTGCACAATATCTGGAAAATGAACCCCAGTCGGCTCTTCCAAAGTAACCTTGTAAGAACTGTTTGGCAGGCTGTTGCCATCCGGCGTGTAAACGGCGGGAAACACCGGCAGATACGTTTCGCCGTTGCTCATTAAGATTAATCCATCAAACCGAATGCGGGCTTGGGGGTCTTTTTGCCGGATGTACTGAACCAGACCCGGCGGAAGTTCTGTCGCCAGGACAGATAAACCGGCCAGCCACAGGGCCATCAGGACCGCAAACGTTGAAGCGCCACAAGCCCATCGAGTCCGACGAACTCTGATGGCCAGACACTCAAACGTGGCCAGGCACCGAAAAAATTTTGAGGCAATAAAGCCGCTAAGGAGTTGAATCATTGGGGCAACACGTCCTGAATTTTCCAACGCGTGTATATAAACAACGCTCTACCAAAAACGAGCACTAAAAGCCCTCAAATCATACAACCATTGCAGTGCGCCAAGCAAGCCGCTGTGTTGCGATGTGAACCGTTAAAATAAGGCCACATGGGACGTCTTCTGGCTTTTCGTCAACTGTTCCGGTTCAGGAAGAGCCAAAACACCTTCAAATACATAGCTTGCAGGTCCAGTCATCCATACATGCTGCTCCCCCTGCCGATCCCAAAAAATATCTAAAGGGCCGCCAGGCAGATGAACGGCCACCCGGGATGCCGTTTTGTTGCTAAGACAAGCCGCTACCGCAGTGGCACAAGCGCCCGTACCGCAAGCCAGCGTAAAACCGCAACCACGCTCCCACACAACAACCCGAACAGTATGCTGGTCAATCACTTCGACAAACTCCACGTTGGTTTTTGCGGGAAAAGCGGGATGATGCTCCAGGATCGGACCCCAAACAGCCGGTTCGAGAGGTTCTGCTAAATCTTGCTGAAACACAATGCAGTGAGGATTGCCCATGCTAACCGGCGTTGCCGGAATTGTTTGATTATTAGCGCGTAATGGCACGTTTACCCAGGGCAGCGCTTCGGTAAAATCGAACTGAAACGGGATAGCAGCGGGCTCTAAAATGGGTGGGCCCATATCCACGCGAACCTGCCCGTCCGCCAAGACCTCTGAGGCAATGATTCCGGCCAAAGTTTCGGCCTTAAAGGCGGGCTGCTTTACAAGACCTCGGTCCAATACATAACGCGCAAAGCAGCGAATGCCGTTACCGCACATTTCGGCCCAGCTACCATCGCCGTTCAGGTAAACAAAGCGAATATCACAGTCTGGTTGATGGCTACGCGCCGCAAGAATGAGGCCGTCCGCACCAATTCCAAAGTGTCGGTCACACAGCGTTTTGGCCAGCAACGGAAGAGAATCTCGCCACTCGCTTGGAAGTCCGTCTTCGGTCAGTAAAACAAAGTCGTTTCCCAGACCGTGCATTTTTGTAAAGCTTATATTCATGGCCAGTATCATATCGCAAATGACGGCGCTACAATAGGCGTTACCTAAAATTCAACGCGCTCCGCTTAGCCGTCTTCGTCGCCTGGCATTCAGGCTTGGCTCAGGCCCTTTATCTGCTTGCATTTTGCATTCTGAGCGCCTCATTGCACGGCGCATTCCAAATCGCTTTGCTCATTGTCAGTTTTTTGACTCTAAAAAGGGGTTCGGGTGATTACCGAGGTCTTTCCACGCGTAAATCGTTCTCAAACGGGCAGGCTAACGCAAGCTCGTCTCTTTGGGCTAGGCTTACTGGTTATTTTAGCCGTTTACGGAATTTTTTTTCACGGACTGGGTGGGTATGCCTTTTTTGATATGGACGAACCCCGCTATGCGGAAGCAGCGCGCCAGATGCTGGAAACTGGAAATTGGGTGACGCCTTATTTTAATGGGGTGGTTCGTTTTGATAAGCCTGTGCTGCACTACTGGTTGGTGGCTTTGTCCTACCTGTGTTTTGGTGTGACGGAGTTTTCGGCTCGGTTTCCGAGTGCGTTGTTGGCGTTAGGCACGGTTTTTGCCTTGTTTCGCTCTGTGTCTTTGGTCTGTTCCGGCCGGGTGGCCCTGTTAGCCGGTATGATTCTTTCTACAAGTTTAGGCTTTGTCGTCTTTTCTCGTACTGCAATTACGGATATGACCCTGGCTGCTTTTATTACGGCTAGCATTCTGGCGCTATTTCAGGTGGCTCGTGGTAGGGACGCTTTTTGGATTCTGGCGGCCGTCATGTCTGCGCTGGCAGCCCTGACGAAAGGGCCTGTGGGCATTGTTCTCCCTGGATTGGTTCTGTTGGTGTATACGCTGTTCGCCAAAAATTGGCGATCTGTTTTCTTAAACCGCTGGTTTGCAGGGGCTTTGGGCCTTTGGTTAGGCTTGACCCTGCCGTGGTATGGCCTGGCCTACCTGCAAAATGGCCAACCGTTTGTCGATGCGCTATTGCTGCATAACCTTACGCGCTATCAGGATGTGGTTTCTAGCCATGCAGCCCCCTGGTTTTTCTATCTGCTGGTTATTCCTGTTATGATGTTGCCGTGGTCGTTGCTTTTTTTGCCCCTGCTGGGTTTGTTTTTCAAGAAGCTCGTTTCTTTTTTCCTTCAAGGTGGTTTTTCTCGCCGTTGGCAAGATGATTTTGTCAACCGACTTCGGTGTGGTCCAGAGTCGTCTGTTACTTCGTTACTTTGCTTCTGTCTGGTCTGGGCGGGGGTTGTGTTTCTGTTTTTTACGCTGGCAAAAACCAAGTTGGTGACCTACATTTTGCCCATCTTGCCACCTTTGGCCGTGCTGCTTGCTCTGCTGATAGACGCGGCTATTTCGACTTCCCAGCTTGCTGAGGCCCCGTTTAAAAGAGCTTTTCGCTTTTTAGGTGCGCTTTTTATCCTGTTATCGGTGGCTTCTTTTCTATTGCTGCCTTTTCTTTCCGTGTTGCTTCGGCAGTTTCTCCCTTTGGAGGCGCAATTGCTTCTGGAAGTTCAGCCATTTTATACCATCAGTGCCGTCGTTTCGATTGTCGCGTTTGGCTGTTTATACGTGGGTAGGGCTTTCTATGGCTTTAATCCGTGGCGTGCCTCTGTTGGGCTTTCTGTTACGATTATTGGTGCGGTAACGCTTTTGTATGGTGGGCTTCTTCCATATATAAATCAGGTTTTTATGTCTGCAATGCTGCGTTATGCCCATCAGGCGGGTGCGTTGTCAATGGCAACTTATGATATTCGCCGTCCGAGCTTGACTTTTTACACCCAGAAGGTGGTCACCCATTTACCAGCGGATGGCGTAGCCTCGCTCAAGGCGTATGCGCAGCGTACGGGCTCTTTGGGCCTGGTGGTTACCAAAAATAGTTTGCTCCCCGCGTGGGCGGCCCTGGGTCGGCAGCTAAAGCTCTCTTGGCGATTGGTGGATCAAGATGTACGCTACTGTCTAATTCAACTTCAGCCATCTCAACTAAAGACGCTCAGTGAAACTGAAGAGGGGTAAGTGATGCAACGAATGGCACAACGTGAAGCACTTAAGCAGACTGAATCAAATTCAAACGTAGGCAGCTCCTTCTTCTTGGAGGATAGATCTGTCTCTTCTCCCTTTCCTGTAACTCAGGAGCGACGTCTGGGAGTAGACGTATCTTTTATTATTCCGGTTTACAACGAGGTAGATAATGTCGATGCGATGGTGGCCGAAGTTCTGGCTGCCGGAGAACGCTTAAACCATCGTCCATTCGAGCTTATTGTGGTAGATGATGGCTCTTGCGATGGTACGCGAGAGCGTTTGGCGTCATTGGTAAGCACGATTCCTGAACTAAAGGTCATTTTACTCCGTCGGAATTTCGGGCAGACGGCGGCCACGGCAGCAGGCTTTTATTATGCCAGTGGCCGTTATTTGGCCACGCTGGACGGGGATCTCCAGAACGATCCGGCCGATGTGCCACGATTGTTGCACCTTTTGGAAACTGAAGATCTGGATATTGTGACAGGCTGGCGTCAAAATCGTCAGGATACGGTCTTAACTCGGAAACTTCCCTCGCGAATTGCCAACTGGTTGATTGGCGTCACCACTGGGGTTCGTTTGCGAGACTATGGCTGCTCGCTAAAGGTTTATCGCGCCGAAGTGGCTAAGTCTGTTCCGTTGTACGGTGAGATGCACCGATTTATTCCAGCCCTGGCCAGTATAGATGGCGCGCGCATTCAGGAGGTCCCCGTTTCTCATCGCCCCCGAACCCGTGGACAGAGCAAATATAACCTGTCACGCACGTTTAAGGTTGTGCTTGACCTGATGACGGTATTGTTTCTCAAGCGTTTTCTCACCCGTCCGTTGCATATGTTTGGCCGTTTGGGTCTGCTGTTTTTCTCCGGCGGCTTTGCGATCAACCTGTATTTGGTTTTGGAAAAGCTGCTTTGGGCCACCAATATTGGCGGGCGTCCACTGCTGATGTTTGGAATTTTGCTGATGCTGACGGGAATTCAGCTATTGAGTACCGGTTTGATTGCAGAGTTGCAGGTGCGTACGTACTTTGAGTCTCAAAATAAGCCTATTTACAAGGTGCGTGCTATTTTAGGCGCTGGAGGCCAAACCAGTGAGCTGGAAGCTCCTGCTTAAGGGACTGGTTAGTTTAAGTTTACTGCTTTATCTGCTCATTCATACGGATATGCTGCATCTGTGTCAGCAGTTGGCGACGGTTGCCTGGCAGAATCTCCTTTATGGCGTGCTAATTTATTGGTTAAGCCAGGTGTTTAGCGCTTGGAGATGGAAAATGCTTTCGCTTCCGTTGGGCTTTTCCCTTCCCTGGCGCACTTTTTGCGGATGGTATTTGCTGGGTATGTTTTTAAACCTGTTTCTCCCTGGCTCAATTGGTGGAGATGCCGCAAAAGTGGTGTTGCTGTCTCGTCATACCGGTCGCCCTAAGCGAGAAGCGTTGCTGACCATTTTGGCCGAGCGCGGTGTGGGGTTTGCCGTGCTGATTGCCCTGACGACGCTGGCTGCGTTGTGGCTTTTGCCGATGGGTTTTTTACCGCAGTGGATAGCTGTCTCGCTGCTTCTCCTCAGTGGGCTCACGCTAGTGCTCTTACTGTTTTTCCTGCCCCTGTTGGCTCTATTGCGCCGTCTATGGCCAAATACAACCCATCCATTGCTGACATGGCTGCATCAGACCAAGGTATACTGGCAAACGCCCGAAGGCCAGCAGGCAATGCTTGTCGCCGTCCTTTTGTCGCTGTTGGTGCACGGCGGGATGCTGCTGATTCATCTTCAGGCGGCGTGGGCATTGGGCTTCCATCGGGTAGATGCCCCGATACTTTTACTGACCTATGGTTTGGTGTCATTGGCCAGTCTGTTTCCGCTTTCGGTTAACGGCACTGGCATTAGAGAGTTTTTGACGGTGTTTTTGCTTGGTTTGGCGGGCCTTTCTTCAGCAGAGGCGCTGGCGTTTTCCGTGTACGTATTTGTTATAGCGCTGTTGGCCAGTCTTCTGGGGGCGGTGCCTGCTTGGCGCTTTTTTCGGCCCACTCGTTTTGGTTGGCTTTCCTCGCAGGCGGACGCCTCTTCAGACAATCCTACCTAGTCAGACGGGAACTGTTCGCGATACAATAACGTCACCGAATGCAGCGGGCGAACGCTTGCTGCGCAATTGGTAAACGGGTGTCGTTTTTTTACATTCAATCGTTTCACCAACCATCTTACCGACGGATCAATCTGAATCTTTATGAATTGAGTGTTGATTTGAATGGCAAGCTCCCCTGACGGTTTATCCGTCGCTGTCGCCCCCTGGTATTGTTGGCTCCAACTGAGTGCAAGTGTTGTCTATAGCGTCTGTATCTGCGGTTGATGCAGCGTTTTGCCCTCAGCGGTCCGTTAGCGAAGGAGTTCTCTGTGTTGACCCGTTCCCCGTCTCTGGATCCGTTATCGTTCCTGCGAGCCTCCCAACGAACCCCGTGGTTTCTGACCGCAATGGGCGTGCAGCCTGTAAGTCTCATGCGGCTTTTACTGGGGGTTAGCCTTTGCACGGCTTCTGCGTTTTCGGCGGTGGCGTTGGCGGAAGACGTAGAGCCCTCCAAATCGAGCGCCGCGCCCAGTGCCTATGCTCCAACTGCTGCGCCGGATGCTACGCCATTAACGGAATTCGCCCCGGAAAGCGTCCGTTCGGTTTCCGGCAAGCAGTACGACCAGGCGGTGACCATCTCTCAGGTGAAGATTGAGGGCAATCGCCTGATTAGTGAAGAAGCCATTAAAGAGCAGATGAGTATTCGCCCGGGTAGCCTGTATAGCCGCAAAAATTTGCAGACGGATCTGCGTCGCGTTTACGATATGGGCTATTTCACCGAAAAAATTCGCGCGGTGCCGGTCTCTACCCGCCAAGGGATTATTCTTCGCATTGAGGTGGAGGAAAACGCGCCGGTCACGGGCGTTAATATCGATGGCAACACCGTGATTCCAGACGAAGAGCTTCAATCGCTGTTTTCCGAACAGACGGGACTGCCCCAAAACATTGGTCAACTTAACGAGAGCATTCAGAAAATTGAACAGATGTATGCAGACAAGGGCTATGTGTTGGCCCGTGTCACCAGTA
Source organism: Candidatus Melainabacteria bacterium (assembly GCA_033763415.1). Classification (GTDB taxonomy): domain Bacteria; phylum Cyanobacteriota; class Vampirovibrionia; order Vampirovibrionales; family JAJTHC01; genus JANRKP01. Next base: position 144,062 of record JANRKP010000015.1, read on the forward strand.
TTGGCGATGACCCGGATGGTCGTGTCAACCTGCAAATTCGAGAGGGCACGATTGATAAAGTGCAGTTTGTGGGCAACCGTAAAACGAAAGACAACGTGGTCAAGCGTAACATGCTGACCCAGGCCGGTCAGGTGTATAACGAAAAGCTCCTGAAGGAAGATTTGCAGCGGATTTTTGCAACCCAGGCTTTTTCAGACGTCCGTCGGGTGATTACGGCCTCGCCTGAGGATCCAGAGAAGTATAACCTCACCATTGAACTCGATGAGAAGCGGACGGGCTCCATCTCCCTGGGGGGCGGCTTGGATACCGGCACTGGGCTCTTTGGTTCGGTGGGCTTTAACGACCCCAACTTTTTGGGCCGAGGCCAAAATTTCAGCTCGGTCTTTGCGGTGGGTACCGGGGTCATTAACCGAGACGAAACCCAGGCCAACGCGCGGACTTACCAGTTTGAGCTGAATTGGAGTACGCCCAGCCTGAACGATACGCCCAATGCGCTGGCAACCGGGGTGTACGGCCGTGATTTGGCGAGTTTTAACGTTCCCCTGGCAATTGAGCGTCGTTTAGGTGCAGAAGTCACCTGGGCGCGGCCTATTTTGTCTTTGCCCAATACGTCGTTCAGTTTGGCTGTCCGTGGAGAGAATGTGAAGCTTCGCGAGGGCGCCGGTGCGGGTGATTTGGCCTTCTTCAACATTACGCCGCAGCAGCGGGAAGGACAACTCACGGATGGAACCTATCTGTCGGTATCGCCCACGTTGGCTTACGATACCCGAGACAACCGTTTTAACCCGACCAGTGGCTGGTTTAATAGTGTTGCGCTAACGGGGGCTTATGGCGTCGGGGCCGATTCGTATGGCATTGCCTCGGCCAACTTGCGTCGTTACCTCAAAATTCGAGAGGGTGTCGTGCTGGCCTTGAATGGTCAGGCAGGCCACTCGGTGCTGGGCGATATTCCAGAGTTCAACATGTTTCGGATGGGCGGCAACTACAGCGTGCGTGGCTTCCAGGAAGGGGGCTTGGGCACGGGTGGCGGCTTTATGATTGGTTCGGCGGAACTGCGCACGACGGTGCCGTTTATCGATCGTGTGGAAAAGCTGAACAAAATTCCGATGCTCAAGTCGCTGCGTACGGTGTTCTTTGTGGATGCCGGCAGCCTGTTTAACGAGTCGGTGAGTAATAGTCTGTTTCAACGTTCGGGCTATGGCTATTCGATGGGGATGGGCGTTCGTTTGACCGTGCCAGGCTTGGGTCCCATTCGGGTGGATTATGCCATTCCGTTGGCGGGTGGTGGTCCTGGTGGCCGTTACGAGCGCCGGTTTAACTTTGGCGTGGGCCAAAAGTTCTAGCGAGTTAAAAAATCTAAAAGTCTGCTCAGTGGCTTGGGGCCTTTGGGTTGCCTGTCGAGGGCCTGTATTCTCTTTGCCAGTGCGCTTTATTGTCGAGGCCGACTCGCAGATTTGCGTTTTCTGCACTTTTTCGAGATAATTTGGAACCATTGGCTGTATGGCAGTGTCTTATCAGGTATCAACGTTAGCTTATAGGGAGCACGAACAACAATGCAGCACTTTCAGTTGGATATTCGTGTAAAGCAAGCCACCATTGCGTTTGCTGCAATGATTGCGTTAGTAGCAGGCGCTTTTCAGGCCACTTTTGCAGACACCGTCGGCTATGTGGATATGGAGAAAGTTCAGGACAATTACAGTAAAGCCCAAGATTTTATGGCCGACCTCAAGGTTCGCCAAGCGGAATTGCGCAAAATGGAAGCCGAGTTCGTGAAGCAATTGGAAGAAAAGCGCAAAACGAGTGCGAAAAACCCAATTGGCCAGGATAAACTTGAAAAAGATCTCCAAGATCAGTTTCAGGCCAAGCAGAATGAATACCAGGATTGGGCCACCGCTCGCCAGAAAGAGCTGTTAGGCTCAGTGCGGAACGCCATTAAAATGGTTGCCCAGTCTAAAAATATTGATGTGGTTTTGGCCAAGCAAGCCGTCTTTGAGGGTGGTTCCGATATTACCAACGAAGTGTTAATGAAGCTCAACACCTCGGGTACTGCGGCATCGGCTGTCCCGGCCACCAAAGCGCCTTCGGCGACCAAGTAAACTTTTTGTTGTGTCCAAGCCCCTTTTTTACAGAAAAGTAGGCTTTACACACAACGAGGCTTGGATGTGTCTGGTTGCTTTCTCTGCTTTAACCTTTCACCAAAACGAGGGTCTGTTGCGTAGTGGTTTTCCGGCTTCGCCCCAGGCCCTCGTTAATTTCAACGATTCTCTGGTGAATATAGCTGCTGTTGCGGGCTTTGGGCTTTAACTGAAGGGCTTCCAAGTAATAGGGGAGCGCTTCTTTTCCCCGGCCGCTTTTGTCCAAGGTTAGTGCCAGGCCTAAATAGCCCCGCGCAAACTTGGGGGATTGCTCAATCAGTTGCCGGAACAGCGCTTCTGCCTGGTGGTAGTTTGCCAGCCGCAGATGGGTGCTGCCCAGGTTGTTAATCGCTGGAAGGTAGTTTGCATCCTGCTGTAGGAGTGCTTCGTAGCTTTTAATGGCCTGTTCGGGCTGTTCGTCCAGCTCGTAGACCAGCGCCAAACCGAAGTGAGCGTCCAACAGGCTGGCGTTTAGCTTAATGGCGCGCTTAAAATGCCGAATAGCGCGCTGTAGGTAGCCGTTTTCGCTGTAACATTTGCCCAATGCTCCGTGAATGTCTGCCTGAAACTGGTTTTGCTCCAGAGATTGTTCGTACACTTCAATGGCGGCCAGTGTGTTCCCCTGCCGTTGCAGATAGCGGCCCAGCGCGTGGTAAGCCTCCAGAAAATCGGGCCGAAGTGCAATGGCTTGTCGATACTTTTCAATTGCGACCTGTCCAGAGTGAAGCTGCGGGCTGTCGTCTGCCAATTGCTGTTGCAGAACCGCTTCTCCTGCAGCCAGACAAACCAGTGCGTCGGCTTCCACGACCAACCGATAGGCGTCTCCGTATGCGGTTACCAGTGGATTGACCACCGGTGTGCTAAAGCCGCTGGTAAATCGTTGTAGGGCCATTTGTAGGCGCTCTCCCACGGAAAGCTGGCCGGACTGCTGCAAGGAGGCAGTCTGTTCGCACGGGCTGGATGCCTCTAAAGCCCCTTCCAGAGAGGGTTTACTGTGGTTAAAATGATCGGTGAGATAGGTGCTCACGGAATGTCGCCCTCCTGCGTGGATCGTAACATTGAAGGGTATTGAACGGCGTTAGCGCCAAACTGCTCTACATTGGGCCCGCATTGCGAGACGAAATTGCAGTTTCGGGTTGCCCGTTAACCAGCCCAATAGCCCCTCTGCAATACCTTGAGAGGTGTTATCCTTCTGGCGCTTGGCTCTTCTCTCTAGTTCCTGTTGTTATGGTAAGAGATGAGCACTTGAACCGTCATCCGCCGAAGGATGGATGGTCTCTGCATCCATTGGCTGGATTGACGGCCAATGGACTGCTAGCTGTCTGGGATTGTCCCCCTTGTCGGTTGCGTGGCTTGCGCTTTTTCGCAGTTTACGCAATGGGTGGGTCAGCGGCTGTTCGAGAATGAGCTATCTATATAAAAAATAACAAACTTTATCTGATGCCACTGGATTCCCCTCAACCGGTCGAGTTGTTACAATCCAGCCGAACGTCCGTCCGGGTGGCGGCGCTTCCTCTAAACTTCGCCTTGATACACGCAGGCCCCGTTTACCCAAGCCCGCTGCACCGAGGTGGCCGGGTGCAGCCAAATTGCCTCCGGGGTTGCTAGCGAGTCGGCAATGTTTCGCGGGCACTGCCACAGGACCATATCGGCCTGATAGCCCGTTGCGAGCCCACCCAAATGCGTTTCCCATCCCAGCAAACGTGCTCCTTCCAGGCTTGCGTAGCGAAGCGCAGTCGCCTCAGACCATCCGTGTAGTTGACAGGCGGCCCTGGCTTCAGCCCGGAGATCCAACTGAAGATTGCTCAGGCGGCTATCGGTGCCCAAGGCCAGGACAGGGCTGTCATTGCTGTGAGCCGTGCTTTGCCAATCCTGCCAACGAAGGGTGTGGCCGTGAATCCAGCGGTTGCTGAGCGGGCAGTGGGCCACACGCACACCGTGATCTGCCAGTATTTGCCGGTCCAACGGGCTGGTGAACAGGGCGTGCGCCACGGTCAGGCGATCGTCGAGAAGCCCCGCCTGCTCCAGGCATGCAACGGGAGAATTTCCCTGCCATGCGACCGGAAAGCTTTTGCCTAGGACTTTCAGGTGAATATGGCTGAGTTTATGTATGCTCGCCGGATGATGGGCCTGTCCAAGGCCGAGAAAATCCAATTCGTCCTGCGATTCGGCCAAGTGGGTGTGGATGCGCAGCGGTTGGCATTCGTGGTTTACCCACTTCCAGGCGCTGGGCGATACGTTGTACAGGGAATGTGGCGAAATGGCCAATGAATGCAGAGCGATTCCAGTGCCATTGTGAGGCTTGAGCGTTTGATGCAAATGTTGGTAGCGCTCAGAGAAGCGCTTTAAAGGGTTGGTGGCCGTTGCTGGGTTTTCTTTCGTCAGCGGGCCTGGGTGAAAATATTCCAGCGCCACCACGCCGCGCATGCCCAGGGCGGCCAGTGCGGTCAGGCTGTCTCCGTTTCGGCTAATATCGTAAACGGTGGTAACGCCGCTTTGTATTAACTCCAATAAGCTGTTGTGGCAGCGGCTGAGGGTTGCTTGCTCAGTTTGCTCCCAGCTTTGAATGCGCTCAATGGCGCCTGTGAGCCATTGGCTCATGGGTTGTTCTGGGCCTGCGGCTACAGGGCTGGGGTCGAAGAGTTCCAGGTGGGCATGGGTATTGATGAGGCCAGGAGTCAGTAACCAAACCTGTTCCGGGTCTTGCATTGCACGAAGGCAGTGGCTGGTTTCACGCGCCGGGTTCAGGTGGGGGGGCTGGTTAAAAACAGCCCCAATTCGCGAACCGTCTACCTGGAGCCCGCCGTTGGGCAGCGCTGGGCCAAGGACGGGTAAAACCCAATCGGCAACAATGTACCAGGGCGTTGTAGCGCTGGATGGCTGACGAGAAGACTGGGTCATGGGGAAATGGGCGCCTGATAGACGGGTACAGTTAACATAGGTGTATTTAACACAAGTGCCATTAATAGTAGGTGCCATTAACACAGGCGTAATTCACCATACGGGCCAGCACACAATCTCAGACAGGCGCCGTTGTATCTAGGCAACCTTCGGGGCGATCGACATTTGACTGACTCTCTGGTAACGTTAGCATAGAAAAACTTTACCAACCGAGTGCAAGTTTTGGATCGGTGTTGGCAATAACGCCTGTAAAATCCAGCATTCTTTTTCAGGTAAAGTTTTTGGGTAGATTGTGGCGTTTGACAAAGCAGGTTTCGGCCACCATGGGTAACAATCCTGAAAAGATCATGCTGTTTTTATTTCCGGTTATTACGCTTGGCGTGTTACTGGCCTTGGTGGTGGGCGCCTGGTGTTTGGGCCAGTTTGTTCCTGGCTTGTACCCACCACCGGTTTAACAAGTTGGGTTTTATCCAACAAACAAGATGCCCCAGGGATTATCTGCCTGGGCATTTTTTGATCGTTCTTTCTCCATGTCTGCGCAGGATGAAAATGTTGCTGCCGCGCCGTTTACCGAAGAGGGCGATGCGGGTACAATCATAGCCCCACCACCGGGCGCACCTCCTCCTATCACACCTCCTGCAAGGCCTCCAGTTTGTGCGTTTAGGTACGCATTACCTGCCTGCTGAATGGGTCCTGGTAAGCTGTTAAGAAATCCAGCCATATGTCTTTCTCACCTCCTTTGTTTGTTGTTAAGCCGCGCTGTCAAATCGTAACGCACCCACCGAGGCCCAGGTAGAATCCACAGTTTGTAGCGGATTGGCCAGCGTGCCATGTGGCACATTACTGACCCCGGTTGCCCCATCGGATAGGGTACCTGCGTTGCGAACCAGATTTTGAACCGCCGTCAGATCCGTGGCGGTCAGTCCACATCCAGGCGGTAACTGATCGGCGCTGAGCTGGAGTAACTGCTGCGGTGTCATATTCTGGTTACCCAATGCGGCCCCTACGTTTGCCGCCAGTGTGGTGGCCGAAGGTGGCGCGCCATCGCCAACCAGTTTTTGCACCGTGTTGGATGTCACACTGGTTGGATTGATGCTGGTACTGGGATCCAGCGAAAAACTACCGTTGGATGAGCCGGTAACCGCATTACTGAGGCCACCGGTTTGGTAGGCGGCATAAGTAGCGCCCGCTTGAACCGCTGTGTTAACAACGGCATTGAAAAAATTAAAGCCTGCCATTGGCTTGATTCCCTCCCCCCATTAATAAATTGAATAAAAGATTGAAAATATTCATTTCCCTGTGTTCATTTCCCCTGTGTCCATGCCAGCCATGGGTGGCTGTGTTCGTTGTGATGAAGCAGTGGCGTTACCGGCATCTGCTCTGAGCCCAGCAGGCTAATGCCCGCTACCAGTGCCGTACCGGTTAACGCCACAACCAGCCGTTCCAGCCATACGTGTAGCGAAGTTTGAATGAACTGCTGAAACGCCATCAAAGCTGTTTATCTGCCTCCACTAAAAATACTTGAGATGCCACTTCCACCGGTAAACATACCTAACACCAACCCAAGTGGATTGGAGTTTCCGGTGAGATTGCCTAGATTAAAACCGTTAGCATCAGGATTGAATCCAGGTGTTCCGCCTGGAGCATTGCCGCTACCAAACAGGCCAAGCAACTGCTGAGGACCACCGCCACCCGTTAGCAAGGGCAGTGCAGCTTGAATAAATCCGGCCATTACGTAACTCTCCTCTCTCTCCCTTAAAAAGCTTGAACTAGAAAAAACTAAGATACTCTCCTTGACTCGGCAAGACAAAGCCCACGAGGACCTGCGTTGTGTCAGGCTCGATCATGCTTTCTCTCTCCAAGAGCATAAAAACTTTGTAAAGGCCCTTTGTGTGAGCCAAAAATCAGATTTAACGTTTTCTTCCAAATTGTGAAAACGACTGTTGTAAGAGCGTTGGGGCGTATGCCAGTAATAGAAATGGCCAGGCTGATTTCATTTCAGGCCGTGTAACGCCCAATTGAAGTGTCGTCACCCGTTATTGAAACAATGTTTACAAAACGTGCCAGCCATTGCTTGGCAGTGCGTCGTGCTTGCAGTACAATGGCGCTCACACTTAAGGAAACCTTTTTAAAAAAATAGTGATTGAAATAACGGCTAACGATTAACGGCAGAGTCCTTCAAGCCTACGGATTGTTGCTGTTCTTTGGTTTGGCAAGGTTGTTGTTGGCGGCAGATACCGGATTTGGTTTTGCTGAAAATAAATGGCTGGCGTTGCCAAATAGTCGTCGCGTGCTTTAGCAGGGGTTCACTACGGAGGGCGATCAGATTGATGAGGTTGGGTGGAAATGACCTGTCTTTACGGGTTGGGTTAATGCAGCCGGTAACGGATGTATCGCAAGGGATGAAACAAGAGGCAGCCTGGGCTGCACTCAGTGAGTTAAACACGGGCAGGGTTCAGCCAGTGAGGCCAACGAAGGAAAGTGATATGGTGCAGCCAGCCGCCACTGCCGGGGCTGGCGGAGCCATTTTAGAAGGTCGGGTTTTGGCGGCGCAATGGTTGCGCCCGAAACCCGTGGTGGTGTTGGATCTCAATCGGGCGCAAGCGCTCCGTTTTGCCCGCCAGACCCCTTTGGTGGATTTGGATACCTTGAAACAATCGGCGGAAACCAACCCCAATGCGGCCCAACAGTACCATTTTGCCAAGGCGGCGCAACGACTCCACCTGACGGAGGCTGAAAAAGCCTACCTGTCCACCCCGGATCGCGAAGTTACGGTGCGTATTCCGCTACTGATGGACGATGGCGAACTGCGAAGCTTTACGGCTTACCGGGTTCAGCACAATGGGTCTCGAGGTCAGTATAAGGGCGGGGTTCGGTGTGCTCCGGCGGTGGACTTGGACGATGTGCGCGCGCTGGCGGCCGGGATGACCTGGAAAACCGCGCTGATGGATCTTCCGTTAGGCGGGGCCAAGGGCGGTATTGTGTGCGATCCGCGCGAGTTGTCGCCCCGAGAAATGGAAGCTCTGGTGCGTGCCTACACCCGGCAAATTTCCAGTGTGATTGGTCCCAATACCGATATTCCGGCCCCGGATATGGGCACCAATGCCCAAACCATGGCCTGGATGGCGGATGAGTTTGGCACCCCCAGCGTGGTCACGGGCAAACCGCTGGCGATGGATGGTTCCCTGGGCCGAGACTCTGCAACGGGGCGCGGCGCCTTTTTCGTGCTTCAATCCCTGTTGGATGACTGGCAGGTGGATGGAAAACCCGCCCCCGTTCCAATGTCCTCCGTGACGGCGGCGGTGCAAGGCTTTGGCAATGTGGGCTACCATTTTGCCAAAAACCTGACGGATCACGGGGCCAAGGTGCTGGCGGTCAGCAACTCTAAGGGGGGCGTGTATAACCCCAATGGCTTGGATATCGAGGCCCTGAACCACTATATAAGTCATCATCCCAAGCATAGTATGGAAGGTTTTCCGGGTGGCGTGCCCATCTCCAACGAGGACCTGCTATCGCTGGAAGTGACCGTGTTGGCGCCCTCTGCGGCCCAGGCGGCGATTCATGCGGGCAATGCGGCTCGGGTGAAGGCGCCTATTGTTTTGGAATGCGCCAATTTGCCCGTCACTCCGGTGGCGGATGCAATCTTGCAGCAGCACGGCGTGGTGGTGGTGCCCGATATTCTGGCCAATGCAGGTGGGGTCACGGTGTCTCATTTTGAGCACGTGCAAAACCGGCAGGAGGACCGCTGGACAGCTGCACAGGTGGATGAACGCCTGAAGCAGAAAATGATGGAAGCGTACGACAACGTGAAGCAGCGTGCTGCAACCGATGACAGCAGCCTGCGAGAGGCGGCCTGGGCCTTGGCCGTGGAACGGGTGAAAGAAGCCAGCGAGCTTCGGAGCTACCGGGTCAATCACGTGTCGCATTTGGGAACGTGAGTGGGGATTTGCATCCAATCGGCCGACTTCCATGCCCGGGGTCGGTCTTTTTTTATCCTTGCGTTGGCTCTCCTGTATCGTGGCGCGATTTTTGTGACGGGATGTTTGCCCCGTGCTTTGCCCCAGAGGCGTTATAATGGTAACAACGTTAGCGCGAAGCAATCGAGGTTTTTGCGGCATGTTAGACCCCCACCATCCTGATTCTGTCCCTGATCACGCTTCTGCGACCGAAACAGCAACCTTTGCGGCAGGCTGCTTTTGGGGCGTGGAAGACATCTTTATGAAAATTCCAGGTGTAGCCAGTACCTCGGTGGGCTACACGGGCGGTCAAACGGACTATCCCACCTACGAGCAGGTGTGCACCGGTAAAACAGGCCATGCCGAAGCCGTTCAACTCATCTACGATCCGGCCCGAGTGACCTATGAGGCCCTGCTGGATATTTTCTGGCGGATGCACGACCCCACCACCCCTAACCGTCAGGGGCCTGATATTGGAAGCCAGTATCGTTCTGCTATTTTTTACCACAGCGCGGAACAGGCCGCGCAAGCCAACGCTTCGCTGCAAGCCATGAATGCGTCGGGTCGCTTTCCCAGGCCTATTGTAACGCAGATTCAGCCAGCCGTTCGGTTTTACCCCGCCGAAGATTACCATCAGCAGTACTTTGCCAAGCGTGGCGGCGGGGTGAGCTGCCACGTTCTGAAAGATTAAAACGGCAATGCCACCTTACTGGATGTAGGGCTCTGATGGGCATTCCGTGGCGTGCAAGCCACTGCCAGCGTGTTTTTTCGTGTGTTTGGGCTTACACAACCCAGCCTGTTGCCCCTTTGGGGGCTTCCACCGTTTCCAGTACAGTGTGCAGGTGCTGCGCCATTTGTTCGAAGACACCCTGCTGACTCGAAAGATAGTTGGGGGCGATTTCATACCCGTAGCCTTTAAACTGTTCGGCCAGGAATTCGCCTAAAGGCCGACGATCGGCAGAGGATGCTTGCTGTTGCCAGGCGACTCCATCTCGAATCAACCGGCCATAAAACAACGGCAACTCGTAAGCAGAGTGCTCCACCCGAAAAAAATCTGGCCATCGGCCACCAAAATCTCTGCTTTGCAAAGCCCGTACTCGCGGATCGGCCCAGGCTAAATCTTCAATCGGTTTAAGCAGCCAGTCATTGCGTGGGGTGGCTTCATCGTACCTGGCCAAAAGCGATTCCAAGGAAGGGGCTTTTGCTGCCTGGCCCCTGGGGGAAAGCGTATGGGCTATTGAGTTTAAAAAGCTGAAAAAATCCAAGCGTTTTTGGAGGGGTTTCATCTGTTGTTGTATCGAGGTCATTTCCGCCTGAATGGCCGATAGTTCGTCTGTCTTCGCGCGCCACCGAAGTGAGGTATTGGCTGCCAGTGACCGGGTGGGCATTGGCAATAAGTTGAAATTCGTAGTGGTTTGCATCGCGGTCTTCATCCAAAATGGGTCTCCAGATTTGATCCTCAGCGCCAGGTCGTTGGGATATGCAATGTTGACACGACCTAGGATGTGTTGAGCGACTTATAATCTATTCTCTGATAAAACAATAAAAAAGCCATGCAAAACGCCTTCCGCGATTATGAAACGGAAGGCGTTGTTTGGTTAGGGAATCAACCCCTGGGTCCCAAATTGGGATGCAATATAACCGCATTGCGGCAATAGATTAAATTGGAGAGCAATACCCTAAAGTACTGTCTCTATACAATTAAATGAACGCAAAATCCTCCTAATGCACAAAATAATAACCGCCCAACGATGGGCTAAACCAACAATAACAAACGCTAATTGAATGAACTCGTCACGATGTTTAAAAAACAGGAACCACAGAGCAGCCTGTGTGCAAGCTGCCGCTCTCTATACCTCCTGGTGCTGCGAAACAAACGGTAACTACCTGAGCGAAAAAAATAGGTACTGGTAGACAGTGTGTTATGTAAACTTGATTTTTGGCTACACAAAACAACGCTTTAATAAACGTGTTTTAACATTGCGGCGTATTCAAATTTATAATTTTTGAAAAAATTAATTGTTTGTCCCAACATTTTTATTATAACCAATCGTCATTGTTTTGTCTTGTACTAATTTCTGGAATGCGCTTATTTCTGTTATACAATTTAAAATTTCTTTATTTTTGGGGCGTCTTTCTTCGGCGCTTGCAAAGCGTTGGCACGTAGGGCAGGCTTTTGGGTTGAATCTGCGGGATGTTTGTTGTTTTCTGTTAAGTCTATGCTGCGTGGAAGCGGCTGCCCGGCGATCCCGGTGGGGTCTCTCTGGCGAATCGTTTTCTCTGTGGTTCCTGTGGTGCTGTGGGGGCCGTGCCGTGGTTTCCCCTTCGTTGTCGGTACAGAAAGGTCCCTTGCTTTATGTTTGAGCGCCCCGATCAACGCCAGCCGGGTGAGCTTCGCCCGATTCGGCTCACGCGTCAATATACCCGCTTTGCGCCGGGTTCCGTCCTGGTGGCGTACGGGGCCACGCAGGTGTTGGTGACGGCCACGGTGGAAGATCGCGTGCCACGCCACATTCATCAGCAACAAAAGGAACAAAAAGACGAAAACCTGGGCTGGCTGACGGCGGAATACAGCATGTTGCCCGGGGCCACGCAAACCAGAAATAGCCGGGATCGGTTAAAAGTATCTGGCCGTACGATGGAAATACAGCGGCTTATTGGCCGAACGCTTCGAACCTGCGTGGATTTAACCCGCTTGGGTTCTCGAACCATTACCATAGATGCCGATGTGCTTCAGGCCGATGGCGGAACGCGTGTTGCCGCCGTTACAGGGGCCTATGTTGCGTTGGTCGATGCCTTGCACTCCCTGAAAAAGCAGGGGGATCTCAGCGAGATTCCGCTCAAGTTTGCGCTGGCGGCCGTAAGCGTTGGCATTGTGCAGGGGACGGTTCTGCTGGACTTGAACTACGAGGAAGATTCTGCCGCGGATGTGGACAGTAACATTGTGATGAACGACCGGGGCGAAATTGTGGAATGGCAGAGCAGTACAGAGAGTACGCCGTTTCATCGGGATACGATGATGCACATGCTCAACATGGCAGAGTCGGGCATTCAGCAGTTGCTGAGTTTGCAGCAGCAAGCGCTGGCTGAGCCGGAGGCGACCGTTCTGGCGGTTTAACGCCAAAGTCTCTGGTGTTGTTTACAAACGGTAGCCCGCCGCGCTGTTTGGATTGTATGCGTAAGGAATGTGTGGATGGACACAAACACGGTTCCCAAACCAAATAAAGTGGTTCTGCAACGGCTCAAGGGAACGCAGGATGTTTTGCCGCTGTCGGTTGCAGATGTAGGCCAGCCTGCCCTGTCTATTCATCTTTGGCAACAGCTTGAACAATTGCTCCACCAGTATTTTCAGGCGGCCAACTATCAGGAAATCCGTACCCCGTCTCTTGAGTATACGGAACTGTTTGCCCGTGGCGTGGGCGAAGCCACCGATATTGTCACCAAGGAGATGTTTACCTTCGAGCGCAGCGATCGCTCGTTGACGTTGCGCCCGGAAGGCACTGCCGGGGTGGTTCGCGCGTTTGTTGAGAACGGACTGAGCCGTCAGCCGAAACCGGTAAAACTCTACTATTGTGGGCCGATGTTCCGTTACGAACGCCCGCAGGAGGGCCGTCAACGGCAATTTCACCAGGTGGGCTTGGAGTTACTGGGCCTGGATACGCCTGCCGCAGATGCCGAGAGCATTCTCATGGCCGCCGGTCTCTTTCGGGCTTTGGGCTTGCCGCAGGAGGCCATCACGCTCCGCATTAACAACGTGGGCCTGCCGGAAGATCGGGCGCTCTTTCGAGACGCATTAAAAGCCCTGTTATTCGCCCAGTTGCCCCAATTGTGCGATACGTGCCAGGCCCGCTACGAGAAAAATCCGCTGCGGATGCTCGATTGCAAGGTGCCAAGCTGTCAGGCAATATACCGGCAGGACACCGTGTCGGATTTTTTAAGGCAGTATCCCTGGCCCGATAGCAGCCGCGTACCGTTTGAGCAACTGCTGGTCCTGCTCAACGAAATGGGCGTGTCCTATGTGCACGATCCTTACCTGGTAAGGGGGCTGGATTACTATACCCGCACCGTGTTTGAATTCACAACCGATCGGCTGGGGGCGCAAAACGCCGTCTGTGGCGGTGGTCGCTACAATCAGTTGGTGGAAACATTGGGAGGGCCGCCCACGCCATCGGTGGGTTGGGCCATTGGTGTGGAACGCCTGCTGCGACTGATGACGCCGTTGCCCCCTGCTCGTTTGGATGTGTTTGTTTGTAGCCAGGACATTCCCGCAGCGTTTCGGGTGGCGGAACACTTGCGCGCGGCGGGACTTCGGGTTGAGGTAGATCTCTCTGAGCGGGCGTTGGGCAAGCAGTTGGCTCAGGCAAGTAAGCGCCAGGCCCGATGGGCGCTCATTCGAGGTGAATCTGAGCAACAGGCAGACGAATGGCAGCTTAAGCATCTCGATCGGGGCACGCAGCAAACGGTGGCCTCACTGCCGGATCCCCAAGTGTTTTTCGCTTCTTAGGAGTTGTCACGCAATGAACGATCACACTCACGATGCCTCGCACTCCAAAGAATCCCTGTGGCAGATGATTTTGGCCCCGGATGGCGTGGCGGCCTTCAACCGCTACCGGCAGGAGACGGATTACGTCTGGCTGGATCTCAGCGGGTTGGATTTTCGCAACTGCGATTTGACGGGCATTAATTTCAGCCATGCGTCGCTCAACCACTGTTGCCTGGACCGGGCCGAGCTGGCCGAGGCCCGCCTGGTGTTTACGCACCTGCTGGCGGCATCCTGCGTGGAAACCAGCTTTTACCAGGCGAGCCTGGAGGAGGCGGAGTTTAAAGGCAGCGTGCTGACGGGGGCTCGTTTTGCGGCGGCCAGCCTGTTGGGCGCCAATTTGAGTGAGGTGGACGCCACGCAGGCCGACTTTACGGATGCCGATCTCACCAACGCCCGTTTTCACAAAGCCTTGCTGGCCGATGCGGACTTTACCAACGCCAACCTGCGCCATACGGACTTTACGGGCGCAGATATGGTTTGGGCTCACGTGGAGGAGGCCCAGGTGGACGAGACCACCCGCTGGGGCAAGCGTTCCTTTGAAGAAGAAATACCAGAAGCCGCCAAGGCTGAAAGCGAGCGTTCTGTCTGAAAAATGAAACAGCCAAAGTCAGTCATTCCGTTCCATTGCTGCTTTACGGTTGTTTGGGCTGGGCAATGAACGCGGTACAGCGCCGGTTGCTGGCGGCTTCAAAAATGCCCGTAATTTGGTAGTCTCTCCCGTCCTTTTGAAACGTTTGCGGGGCCTGTTCGCGCTGCCATTGCTGCCATTGGTTCTGGTCCATACAGAAGAGAATCCCCTGGGTTTCCTGCTGTTGGGCGTTTAAAATGGGCTGAAAAGACAGCTCCTGTGTGCCGACTTTCACCTTGCGAAACGCACCCTGGGTGCCTTGCCACAGCCGTTCAATATTGCCGAAAACCCCGCGATCCTGCGTATAGCGAAGATCTTCAGTCAGTCGGCTGCCGGTGTCCACAATATCGCCGATAATAGGTGGGCGAAAGGCCTGTTGCAACAAAGGCCAGCCAAGCGTGGGAATGGCTATTCCGGCCAGAAGCATACGCCAGCGACCGTTTTTGCCGAACCGGGTTTCGTTGGCAACAGAAAGTGTCAAATGATCTGTTTGAGGCTGCCCGGTCGGTTGAGCGAAGGGGAGAGGGTGGTTCCGAATCGTTTGCTCCCGGGGCGAACAAACGGTTGGTTGAACCAGCGCGACGGATTGCACAGTGTAAAGCCTCCTACAGAAATAAATGCAATGAGCGGATAGGGAAATGATTGGCTCACTGGCGAGCCTGCGTTGCCAAGCCAAGAGCCAGTGATGAGCGCAGATGAAGCCACTCCCTTAATGTCTTTACTCATGTAGCACGACTGTTGGCGGAGATGCAACCAACCACCCGTGCCAGCTTGACATTTAATATCGAGACTGTCTAAATCGAGACGGTTTAGGTTTCCAACCCGCTAGGTTTCCAGCCAGGTTGGGCCGGTGCTCATATCCACCACCAGTGGCACGCGCAGTGGTTGATCCAGTTGCATGGCCCAGTTTACCCAGTGCTGTGTTGCCTCCATTTCCGCCTCGGGCACTTCCAGCACAATTTCATCGTGCACTTGTAAAATCATCCGGCTGGGTAGGCGCTCTGCCTCCAGCTTGTGGGCCAGCCGAATCATGGCCAGCTTCATCAGATCGGCGGCAGAACCCTGCAACGGGGTATTGAACGCGGCGCGCTCGGAGAATTCTCGAATGCCACGAACGCTGCTCTCCAAGCCCTGCTTAAGGTTGCGCCACCTTCCCAATAGGGTGTATACGCCGCCATCTCGGTGGGCTTGGGCTTTGACCTCTTCTATGTAGTGTTGCACGCGGGCATAGGTGCGAAAATACCGGTCGATAAACAGTTGGGCCTCGTGCCGCGGAATATTGAGCTGCTGAGAGAGCCCGTGGGCGGTCTGGCCGTATATGATTCCAAAATTGACGGCCTTGGCCCGGTAGCGCTGCTCTTTGCTAACCTGCTCCGGCTTGAGGCCAAATACCAGGGCGGCTGTGGCCGTATGCACGTCCAGCCCTTGCTGAAAGGCGTCAACCAGGTGAGGATCTTCTGAAAAGTGGGCCAGCAACCGTAGCTCAATCTGAGAGTAGTCCGCAGACAGTAACAGGCTGTTGCCCGTGCCGTTGGGCACAAACGCCTGACGGATCGATCGCCCCAACTCGGTGCGAACGGGAATGTTTTGCAGGTTGGGCTCACTGCTAGAGAGTCTTCCGGTGGCGGTTACCACCTGGTTAAAATGCGTATGCACCCGCCCGCTGCTGGGATGAATCAGCGTGGGCAAACTGTCTACATAGGTGGATTTGAGCTTGAACAACTGTCGGTAATCGAGCAGCCGCTGCACAATGGGGTAGTCTGGCGCGAGCTTTTCCAGCACTTTGGCATCGGTGCTGTAGGCTGTTTTGGAGGCCGTTTTACGTAGCGGCTGGATGCCCATTCGCTCAAACAGAATCTCTCCCACCTGCTTGGGCGAATTCAGGTTGAACTCCACCCCGGCAAGCGACCAGATGTCTTTCTCCAGCAGGGTCATTTGCGTGGCCAGCGTCTCACTTAACCCGCTCAAATGCTCTGTATTCAGGCAAACGCCCGTCCATTCCATGGCGGCCAGTACGGGGACCAGTGGCAGTTCGACCTCGTAAAACAGGGTGCTTTGGGTCGGGGTCATCTGCTGGGAAAAATGCTGCGCCAGTGCGAGGGTGACAAAGGCGTCGGCAGCGGCGTAAATGGCCGCCTGCTCCACCGGCACCTGATCAAAGGTTTTGGTTTGCTTGCCCGTGCCCACCACCGTTTCGTATTCAACCATCCGGTAGCCAAATACCTCTTGGGCCAGTGCTTTCAGCCCATGTCGCCGCTCCGATTGAATGGCGTAACTGGCCACCAGCGTATCGTACAACGGGCCATGCCACGGGTAGCCCCATTGGCGAAACACGTTTAGCTCGTACTTGCCGTTGTGGACCACTTTTAAGAGCGTCTCATCCTGAAGCAGCAGGTTTAGCACGGACATAACCGCTTCAAACGATAAAAACTCCTGGCATTGGGGATCTTGATGACCGACTGGAATGTAAGCCGCCTCCAACACGGCGTTTTCTTCCGGTTTTTGCGGTGCAGGCGCCAACAATGCCACGGTAGACGGCGGTAAATCAGCCAGGTGTAAAGGGTTTTCCAACGGGCGGTTGTGTGCCTTCAGGCCATTGCCAATGGCCAGCGCAATGCCTACCGGCTGCGCGTCACGCACATTCAACGAGGTGGTTTCCACATCGATGGCAAACACGCCCGCGGCCCGAATTCGTTCCGCCCAACGCTGGAGAGCATCCATTTGGGTAATAATCGTATGCGGCACCTTCAGGTAGCCTTCCGCGGTGTGTTCCACCCCCACATGGGGAGCGGTTTCTGGCAGGCTGCTTGCCGGACTGTCTGCGTCGGGTTCGATACCGTTACTGTGTTTGGGCTCCGTTCCTCCCTCGTTGGAAGGCAGGGCGCTTTCAGCCCCTTCGGCTGAGGAGAAGGCAGCCAGAAGGCCATTGGCCTGATTCACGAAGCTGCGAAACTCCAGTCGTTCTAAAAAATTCAGCAGGGCAGTCCGGTCTGGAATGTGCAGGTAGCAGTGCTCAATGTCCAGCTGAACCTCAGGCACCGCTCGGTGGATAGTGGCCAGACGTTTGCTCAGCTCCGCCTGCTCTCGGTACTGGAGGAGTTTTTCTTTGAGTTTGACGGGGCTCACCTGCTCTAGCTGTTGATAGATGCTTTCCAGGGTGGAAAATTCCGCCAGCAGCTTTGCCGCCGTTTTATCGCCTATGCCGGGAACGCCTGGAATATTGTCGGACGTATCGCCCTTGAGCCCTTTAAAGTCGGTCACCTGTTCGGGATAGGCGCCCAGTTTTTCAAACACGGCGGCGCGATCGTAATGCTTGAGTGGATCTTTCGGCGTTCTTGGCGGTATGAGTACTTGAATGCGGCCGTCATCGCTCACGAGTTGAAACGCGTCCTGATCACCAGTGAGAATGCGGACCTGCCAATCCGGGTATTGCGTGTACAACTGCTGGCAAAGGGTTCCAATCACGTCGTCGGCTTCGTAGCCGCCCACCTCAAACACGGGTATGCCCAGCCGATCCACCCCTTCTCGAATCAGACCGAGTTGCTGGCGCAAACTATCGGGCATTTCTGCCCGGTGGGCTTTATAGTCGCTATACCATTCGTTTCGGAAGGTTTCTCGGGCCACGTCAAAGGCAACGGCCAGTGCATCGGGGCGAACTTCTTTCAGCAGGTGAAAAATGGCATTATAAAAGCCATACACGGCCCAGGTGGGCAAACCGGCCTTGGTGCTCATGCCGGTTCTTTCCAGGGCAAAGTGCATGCGGTAGGCCAGCGCGTGGCCGTCTATTAAAACCAGAGTTTTCATTGCTCTGTGGTTGTATCACAAACAGGCCGCTTTCGAGCAGCGTTTTGCCCAGAGTTGTGTGCAGAGTTTTAAGGGTCTAAAAAAGCGTTTTCGATGCGTGCTGTCCTTTGTGGGAGTTTTCGGCGGCGGGAATGGTGGCTGGTGCGACTGACTGCCGTTGCAATTCGTTACGGCAAGCGCTCTGTGGAAATATTTCTTTTTCTGCAGGCTGGTGCTTGGATTCCGTGGGTGATAAAATACGAGCTTCAGCAGGCGCGTTAAGGCAACGCAGGCGGGCCTGCTTTTGTTGTTCGAGCGCAACCACCATCTCGCTTATTGCTGTTTGCTGTGCTCCCCATTGTCCAGGAGGTGCTGCTGCCCACTATGTCGCAAATTACGGAGACGC
Source organism: Candidatus Melainabacteria bacterium (assembly GCA_033763415.1). Classification (GTDB taxonomy): domain Bacteria; phylum Cyanobacteriota; class Vampirovibrionia; order Vampirovibrionales; family JAJTHC01; genus JANRKP01. Next base: position 162,414 of record JANRKP010000015.1, read on the forward strand.
CGCCCCTGCTGGCGGAAGGAAAAACCAAGGTGTTAACCCAGCACCCTGCCGAGCCCACCCAGGTGTATGTTCGCTTTAAGGACCGGGCGACCGCGTTTAACGCGGCTAAAACCGCCGATGTACCCGGAAAAGGGGCGATGAATGCAGCCATGACCGCCCATCTGTTTGCCTATTTGGCGCAACAGGGGATTGCTAGTTGTTATGTGGGGCCGGGTCGCACGCCCGATGAGTTGGTGTATCAAAAATTAACCATGATTCCGCTGGAAGTGGTGGTGAGAAACGTGGCTTATGGTAGTTTGTGCCAGCGCTACAGCCAGTTTCAGTCTGGTCAGCCATTAAGCCGCCCGGTGGTGGAGTTTTTCCTGAAAACGGACTCGGATCCGCTGATTGCCGAAGACGTGGCGCACGCTTTGGGTATTTTGCCTTCAGGGGTGGACTTTGCCAAGCTTCGTCGGCAAGCGCTGGTGCTTAACGATCTGCTTGTTCCGTTTTTTCAATCGCTGGGCATTGTGTGTGCCGACTTTAAGCTGGAATTTGGCGTTAGCCCAAGCGGTGCGCTGCTGCTGGCCGATGAGCTCAGCCCGGATAATTTCCGGCTGCGAGATGCGAATACGGGAGATATTTTAGATAAAGACGTGTTCCGCCTGGATCAGGGCGATTTGGCCCAAACGTATCAACGGCTTTTGGATCGTCTGAAGGCCTCGCCATCATCCAGCGCCACCCGAGAGGGTACCCTGAAGCAGTGTTACGAGGCGCAATTGGTCGTGCGTTACCGTCAGTCCGTTCTTCATCCAGAAAGTCGCGCCATTTTAGAGTCGCTGCACTCGTTGGGCTATGCCAATGTACAGTCTCTCCAGGCAGGAAAGCATTTTCAGCTCACCATAGAGTCCGAAGATCGCCTCCAGGCCACGCGGCAGGTTGAGGCGCTCGCGGAGGCTATTCTCTCCAACCCGGTTATTGAAGATTTCGAGTGCGTTTGCATAGAGCCTGTGGAGAAAGAACGACTATGAAAGTGGGAATTGTTGTATTTCCCGGCTCTAATTGCGATCAGGACTGCCAGGATGCGGTTACTACTGTAATGGGTGCCCAAGCGGTTATGCTTTGGCACGCCGATACGGATCTCAGAGGGGTGGATGCGCTCATTTTGCCGGGCGGCTTTAGTTACGGAGACTATCTTCGTTCAGGGGCAATTGCTCGTCTGTCTCCGGTTATGCGTTCGGTGGTTGAGTTTTCTAAAACAGGTCGGCCCATTTTGGGTATCTGTAACGGGTTTCAAATTCTTACAGAGGCAGGGCTTTTGCCTGGAGCGCTTATCCGTAATCAACATCGTCGCTTTATATGCCAGCGGCAAACCGCTTTGATTGTTGAGAACAATCAAACGCCTTTTACCCGTTTACTGTCGGAACATCAGCTTGTGGAAATGCCTGTGGCTCACGGCGATGGCAATTATGTTGTATCTTCAGAGCAGGCCCGTCAGCTTTTTGAGCAAGGGCAGGTTGTTTTTCGTTATGCGCAAGCGGTTAATGGCTCTACGGAGCAGATTGCGGGCGTCACGAATCCACAGGGCAATATCTTGGGAATGATGCCGCACCCGGAGCGAAATCTATGGCAAACGGCCGCGTTGGCTTATAATGGCCAGGGAGCCCTTATTTTTGAGTCGTTAAAACAGTTTTTGCTCAACGCCTCGGTTCAATGCGCTTAAGTCGTCGTCAGCGCAAGTTATTATTCTTGGGCGCTTTTAGCGGCCTGTTGGTTTTTTCACTGATCTGGCAGTGTTTTCGCTGGATGATGGCTGGTTAATTTTTGGTACTACCCGTAAGGTAAACTCAAAGTGCTTGGGGTGAAAGCCTTTTCACCATTCATAGATTGTTGCTAACTGTTACAAAGTCAGTTTTGCCCGCAAGCCCTGGTATTCACTGGTTTTAGTTGATTATTCCTGAAGTATGGGTTACGAACCTGACTGAACCTGTTAGAATTGAAGTCTGGTGTTAAATTTGTAGAAAGTTACGGATGTTTCCTCCCGTTCCTACCTCGCTTTCCTTTCAGGAGCGAATGCCGCTTCCTGTTGCGCCGCCCGCCGAATCCTCGGCTGCGTCCGCTTTGGCAAACGAATGGACGGAAAAAGCCTCTCTTTTAAGAGAGCAAGCAACTAATAATATTCAACAGTGGCGAGAAGAGGCTGGCCAGCTTTGGGACCAGGCAACGGATCAGTTTCAAACAGTAGCAACTACGACACTGCCTCAACCCAATAAACCTTCGGCTGCAATCGCGCCTCGGCCAGTTTTGGCGGCAATCGGCGCTTTTTTAGGAATGGCAGGCCTGGCGCTAGGGAATGTTGTTTTGGCTCCGTTTACCATGTTAGCAGGTGCTTTGGCTGGGATTGGCGTTGCAGATATGGTGAATCAAGGTCCGCCACAGCATTGGTTTGGCCACATGAAAAGACAGATTCAATCGCAGTCAGAAGTGGGACTTATTCCTGAGCTTGTTAACCAGTTTAAACGACTGTTTGGTAACTCGTAGTCAACCTAAAGACTTGCTTACGGTACGGGGTAGTCATTAAGACGCGCTCGGGGTTTATGTCGTTTGATAGTCTGTTTGCTATGAAAGGGTTACTGGGTTTAACAACTTTAGTAAGCCAGTACTTTAAGATGCTCCAGTGCCTGCTCCAGCCGTTGTTGAACCACAGGTTTACCCAATAGATGGAGCGTAATCGACAGGTCGGCACCGTGCACTTGTCCTGTAACTGCCGCACGAATGGCCCATAAAATCGTTTTCACTTTCAAAGGTTTCAGCTGTTGAGTGAACTCTTTGAGTGCCGCGGCAATGCCTTCTGGGCTACTAAAATCGGTATTGGGCAAAAATTCGCTTTCAACGCGTCTTAAAATGTTTTGTGTTTCTGCGTCGGGCCAAACAGCTTCGGTTACTTGAGCATCATATGTGACGGGACCTTTGGCAAAATAATGAAGGGCGGCGGGCAACTCACTTAGGGTTTTAAGTGGCTCACGGACTGCGCCTAGCATTAGTTGTAATGCACTGTCGCTGTATTGCTGTGTGAGCCATTCGGGCAGGTATTTTTGGCTTCGCTGCAGCAACTCATCAAGAGGACACTGACGGATGTAGAGGCCGTTAAACCAATCAAGCTTGTCTTTGTCAAAAATGGCGGGGCTGTGGGCCACCCGGGTTAGTTCGAACTGGTGGATCAGGTTTTCTAGACTGCTCACTTCTTGACCGTCGGGTAAAGACCAACCCAAAAGCGACAGAAAGTTGCAAAAAGCCTCTGGCAGATAACCTTGGTCGATGTAGTCTGAAACGGCCGTGGCTCCGTGCCGTTTAGACAGTTTCGTTCTATCTGGTGCTAAAATCATTCCTACGTGGGCAAACAGAGGCGGGTTATGTTTCAGTGCCTTGTAGAGCATCAGTTGTCGTGGCGTATTGGAAACGTGATCCTCTCCCCGAATGACATGAGAAATCTGCATCGTCAGGTCATCAACTACGACGGCAAAGTTGTAACTTGGCGTACCATTGGATTTTAAAATAACAAAGTCGCCGATAAGCGTTGTGTCAAATCGAACTTCTCCTCGAATGAGATCTTGAAATACAATCTCTGGTTCATCAAGCGGAACACGGAATCGAATTGAAGGGCTTCGGGTCGGGTCTTGCTGAAGGGCGTTGCGGCTCTCAGTTTCAATGAGATTTTGGCGGTAAACAAAAGGACGCTTTTGCTCAGCAGCTTGTTGGCGCAGCGCTTCCAGTTCAGCATCGTTTAAATAGCAAAGGTAAGCATCACCCTGATCGACCAGCGTTTGAGCCCATTCTTGGTAGAGCGCCAAGCGCTCAGATTGCACGTAGGGACCGAATGCCCCACCAATATCTGGGCCTTCATCCCAGCAAAGACCGAGTTTTTTAAGTCCATCATAAATATTTTGCACATATTGTTCTTCGGAGCGCTCCAAATCGGTGTCTTCAATTCGCAGAATAAACTGCCCCTGATGGTGCTTGGCAAACAAAAAGTTAAACAGCGCTGTACGGGCAGTGCCAATATGAAGATTGCCTGTGGGGCTGGGTGCAATACGAACACGAACCGAACTCACCAAAAAGCTCCTTGCCTTGACGGCTGTTTAGACCAGTAATTTACACAAAGGTAATGAAAAAATAGCGAAACTTCAACCAATCGTACTGCGAGCATAAGGCCCAGCCCCAGAGAAAGTTGTGGCTTGCGGACGTTCGCGATAAAGCGTGCGGTATTGTAAGGCTTCTGCCACGTGAGCGGGCTGAATATGGTCTAACCCCGCCAGGTCGGCAATCGTTCTTGCCAGCCTCAGTAAGCGATCGAATGAGCGTGCACTGAGTTGAAATTTTTGAATGGCCCGTCGAAATAGCTCCGTGCCATCTGGGGATAACTGACAGAAGGCCTTGAGCTGTTTGGGAGACAGTTCTGCGTTGCAAAACATACCTGATCCCTTCAGCCTTTCTAGTTGAATGTTTCTTGCCTCACAGACGCGCTGTCTGACGCTTGCAGAGTCTTCTACTTTATCTGTCAAATTCTTGCCAGTGGAACACCGTAATAATTCATTTTCGCTTAAACGCGGTACTTCTAGCTGAATGTCGATGCGATCTAATAGCGGACCAGAGAGTTTTGCGAGGTATCTTTGAACGGAAAGTTCGCTACAGGTACAGTTTCTGCTGCTATCACCCCGGTAGCCGCAAGGGCACGGATTCAGTGCGCCAAACAAAATGAGCTTCGCCGGAAAGGTCATCGTTTGCTGTGCCCGGCTGATGGTGATGGTTCCGTCTTCGAGCGGCTGTCGCAACATTTCCAGGACAACGCGAGGAAATTCGACGAATTCATCCAGGAACAATACCCCACGGTGGGCCAGTGTAATTTCCCCGGGCTTGGGGCATTTGCCGCCACCGGTAATCCCTGCTGCGGAAGCCGAGTGGTGTGGCGCTCGAAACGGGCGTTGTCCCACCAAGGCTTGGTCCCGACCTAAGAGCCCGGCTACGCTGTAAATACGGCTCACTTCCAGCATTTCCTCAAAACACAGGGGCGGTAATATGCTTGGTAACGCCTTTGCCAGCAAGGATTTACCGCTACCGGGCGGGCCAATCAATAAAATATTATGTCCGCCAGCGGCTGAAATTTCGAGTGCGCGCTTGGCCTGCTGTTGACCTTTGACGTCGCAGAAGTCCACTAAAAACGGCTGCGAATGTTCTGTCGCTTCTTCCATCAACCGAACTCGGTTGACTGCTGGCTGAAAGCTGTGTGGGTGCATCATAAAGACCGGCAGCTCGCTCAGGTTTTTTAAGCCAAAGATGTTCACGCCTTCAATCAATGAGGCCTCTTGCACATTTTCTTCCGGCACCACCAACGATTCAAACCCCTGTTCTTTTGCCATTAGCGCAAGGGCCAAAACCCCATTGACCCGCCGAAGGCTCCCTTCCAAAGACACCTCGCCAATAAAGCAAGCTTTGGACAGAAACGGCGTTGCAGCCAGGGCGCCAGAGGCAAGCAAGATGCCCAACGCCAGTGGCAAATCAAACCCGCTGCCTTCTTTTCTTAAGTCCGCCGGGGCAAGGTTGATGACCAACTTTTTGAGTGGGAAATCGAAGCCGCTGTTCTTAATAGCGGCTTTTACCCGCTCTCGGGCTTCGTTAACCGTGGCATCCGGCAGGCCGACAATGTGTAGCCCGGGAATACCGGTGCTGATATCCACTTCTACGGTGACAGGCAGTGCATCAATGCCTTTGAGAGTGCCAGTATGAATCCGCGTAATGCCCATCGTTTTTTGCTTCCTGTTTAAATGACTCGAAAAAATGTTTGAGCTCACTTTAGCGGACTTTTCGCTCGCCATGGCATGACAAATTTTCGTTTTTTCGGCGACGTGGAATTTTTTCAGCTTCTTGACGAAAATGGCCTTTAAAAGCTAGCATTAGTCCGGTTTTGTTGTTACTTGTTTAATAAAAGATAAGCTATTGCTTAGAATGTTTGTGTAAAGTATTGTGCTGTGCAGGCTTGTCAATCCAGGCAGGCGCAACGGAGAGAAAGGGCTTCATTTGTGACCACCTCCACGGCAAGTCATTTGGGTCAGGACCCAGCATCGTCTCAGCCAGCCAGTCCGGCTTTAAAGCCAAAGAACATCGGCTTATGGGTTGGTGTGGGGGCTCTTGGGGTTCTGCTGGCCGGTTTTTTGCTGGTGGCTTTAATGATGACGGTGCTTTCTCCCGCCAAGCTGCCTTATGATCGATTGATGCAAGTGACTTTGTCCGGGGTCATCAGCGGTCAGCCAGACCAGGGGAGTGGTCTGTTTAGCTCCGAGTCTACGGCGTTGCGAACGCGCAAGGCATTGGACGACTTGCTGGAAGATGACACGGTGAAAGGCGTTCTCCTGGTGATTGATTCTCCGGGAGGCACGGTGGGCATGAGCCAAGAGCTGTTTGAGTCTGTTCGTCGGCTGCGAAAGAAAAAGCCTGTCGTGGTTTCGATTGCCGATGTGGCGGCCAGTGGCGGCTATTATACGGCCTGTGCCGCAGATAAAATCTACGCCAACCCGGGTTCGATTACCGGCTCGATTGGGGTGATTATTTCGACGCTCAATTTTCATCAACTGATGGAGCAAAAGCTGGGAGTTAAAGGCGTGACCATCAAAAGTGGTCGCTTTAAAGACCTGTTGTCTCCTTACCGTGCCCCGCAGGCCGATGAATTGGCCATGATCCAGCAGTTGGTGATGGACAGCTACGATCAGTTCATTGGCGTGGTTGTGGAAAATCGGACTCGCTTTCTGCAATCTGACGAAGAGCGTAAGCAGCGAGAAGCTTCCCTGAGGGCGATTGCCGATGGCCGTGTGCTGATTGGTTCTCAGGCGTTGAAAGTGGGCTTGGTGGATGCCATTGGTGACCGCTTTGAGGCTGAGAAGGCGTTGGAGCAAATGGCGAAAGAGCGTTTTAGTCTTCCCAGTGAGCGCAAGTTGTCGTTGGAAGAGTACCGCAAGAGTTCACTGGGCTTTGTCGATATGTTGTTGGGCCAGTCGCCCGCCACTTTTTTTGCTAAATCAGGCACTGGTTTGGAGTCCTTGGTGCCCTTCAGCGCTCGCCACCTGAACCAGCCCCTCTGGTTGCTAGAGTAATGCGCTGCCGGGGGAACCCCTTTGAAGTTTCCCGCCCAACCGACCGATATCCAGAAGGAGGCGTAGTGCAAGGCTTGCTGTTTGCAACGGCCAATCGGTTCACTGGGAGTATGCTATGTACGAGCTGGAACAAACCCCAGCGTTTCGGGCTTCGGTGCGCAAGCTGGACAATCGCCAGCGTCGACTGCTCGATCGGGCGTATGATGTGTTGAAAGAAACCCCCATGGATAGCGCGGCGCACGAGGAAATTACCTTTCTTTCCAAGCGAAAGGACCACGGCCTGTTTCGCTACCGCCTGCCAGGGGTGTATATTCATTATGCCGTTCATGAGAAAATACCGGTGGTGACCCTCACCCGGGTGCAATCGCTTCGGTAAGCCTGTTTGGCGTGTATGGTGAAAGGTTTTCCTGGCTCAATGTCTGCTTGGACGAATTCTTTTCGGCGCTTCCACTCTCCCTGGTGGTGGTTTGTTCCGTTGGGGCTATTTTTTGCTGCAATGGCCCTGCTCGTGTACGATGTGCGGCACCCTCAGATAGCCGTGACGCACGAGTGTACCGTGTTGGCGGCTGGCCACAAGGCGGCGGCCTACAAAACAGGAACCAACCTGCTGTATTCCCACGGGAGTAGCGCTCTGAATGATTTGGCATTTCGCTGTCCCCGTTTGGGAACGGTGGTGATTAATGAGTTTGAGGTGGCGCGCCACGGGGTGATTTTGCCCCTGGCCAAGGCGTCATTGCGCCACCGGCGGTATCATTTTTTGCCGGAACAGTGGCGTTTATCCGTTTCCATGCCGCATTCAAAGGCGACTTCTTCGGCTTCTCTTCCCTAGCGGTGTTCTTGGGGCTGGTGTGCTAAAATGCCAGCATTAAGGGCTTTTTGCAACCGATGAAAGGTGGCTTCCGGTGCTGGATGGCTTGGTAATTTGGGTAGAGAGCGTTCTGTTAGGACTACTGGCATTCATTCATGGGGTGATTGACGCCACGGGCTATGTGGGAGTGGCTCTGTTGATGGCCATTGAGTCGGCGAATGTGCCGTTGCCCAGCGAGATGATTTTGCCCTATGCCGGGTATATGGTGCAGCAGGGCCAGTTGAACTTTCACGGGGCCGCGCTGGCCGGGGCGTTGGGCTGTGTGTTGGGTTCCATTCCCTCCTACTGGTTGGGTTATTACGGTGGCCGCCCCTTTTTACAGAAGTATGGCAAATGGATGCTGTTGACTGAGCATGACCTGGATACGGCAGAGCGTTGGACGCTCCGATACGGCGATGCCGCTTTTTTTCTGTGCCGCATGTTGCCCGTGGTGCGAACGTTCATTTCCCTGCCAGCCGGTATTTTAAAGGCGCGCTTTTGGCCCTTTGTTTGGCTGACTTTCATCGGCTCTTGGGTATGGAGCTATGCACTGGTATGGGTGGGCCTTACGGTGGGTGAGAATTTGGCTGAGTTCAAGCATCTTTGGCACCAGTTTGATGCGGCAATCATTCTGCTGTTGATGCTTTTTGGGGGGCTGTACGTCTGGAAACACGTCCGGCACTTTATGGCGAACGAAAAAACACACGCCCCGTCTGGCTCGGCTGAGGATTTGACGAAGCCGCTGTAGTTTTTATGCTTGTAGAGAGAGAGGTCCGAGTGTCACGATGTCGCCGGAAGATAGCCAGCCAACCCCCAGTTTTGGAATCAGTGAGTTTGCCCACCGCTATACGGCCAACAGTGCTCACAGTCATTTTGAAGGCAGTTGGGAGGAGTTGCTGTCGCTGGTAAACCAGCAGTGGGCTTGGCATCAACCCTCGCCGCATAACCCTTTGGTGGTGTGTGTGCCAATGCCTTCGGCAGTCTGCCATCGGTTTTATACGCCCACCGTGGCACTTACGCCAGAAACCCCCTTGGTGGCCCGTTACCAGCCACGTCGAGAAGGCGAGCTGGCGCATATCCAGGTGTGGGCTGCGGCTTCTGGCCAAATGCCTGCCGCTAAGACACCTGCGGTGAGTGCAGAGGTGATTTTGTACCACTACACGCTACTGATGCACGAGGAAACGCTGTCGCTGTTACCCGATGGTTCCCTGGGCGAGTTTTACCTGGTGGCCGTGAAGGCCTACCCCAGCGCCCTGCCAGAACCGATGGATCCCGTGACCATGGCCCGTAACTGGCTGGCGTTGCCCGGTGGAACCAAGCCGGTTGTGCCGTATACGGCAGACGAATGGGCCCAAGCCGTTTTGTACTGGAGCCGACATGCATCGGTGTTGCCCACGCCTGATAGCTGAGATATATCGGATTGAACTATCCGATTCCGGTCAATTATGCTAGAGTGTAAGAGCAGTTCATCCGCGCATGCTGAATCATCCGAGTATTTTGCGCTGGTTGTTTTTAATCTATTTTTTTTAGTATATAGAGTGCTTGGCGTTGCTCTGGTTGACGCAAGTAAGTGAAGCCTGTTTGAAAAAAAGGAAGGGGATTCGCGCGATGCGAATTGGAATCGTTGGCTCTGGCTATGTGGGAACCGTAACCGGTGCGTGTATGTCGGAGTTGGGGCACCAAGTGGTGTGCGCCGATATTAACGAGGCACGGATTCAAGCATTGGCCGAAGGCCACTTGCCCTTTTACGAAGACGGCCTGGAACCCCTGCTGCAAAATAACCTCAAGGCGGGCCGTTTGTCTTTTAGCGCCGATATTCAGGCCACGGTCGCGCAGTCTGAAATTGTGTTTATTTGCGTGGGAACCCCTCCCCTACCCGATGGTCGCCCGGATACGCGCGCGCTGAATAAGGCGTTGCGAACCATTGCGGCGGGCATTAACGACTATAAAATTATTGTGGAAAAAAGCACGCTGCCCATTAAAACGGGCGCCTGGCTGCAAGAAGAACTCAAAAAAGGGCAGACCAAAGAGGTGCCGTTTGATCTGGCTTCTGTGCCCCAGTTTTTGCGCGAAGGCCACGCGGTAAAAGACTTCTTCCACCCGGACCGCATAGTGATTGGCGCCGAAAAGCAGGACGTGGTGGATACGTTGGTCAACCTCTACGATCCGCTGAATGCCCCGATGCTGATTACCGATATTAATACGGCGGTTATGATTAAGCACGCCACCAACGCCTTTTTGGCGATGAAAATTTCTTTCATCAACTCGCTGGCCCCCCTGTGCGAGCATACTGGGGCCGATGTAACCCAGGTGGCCAAGGGCTTGGGTATGGATAACCGAATTGCCGACGCGTTTTTGAATGCGGGCTTGGGCTACGGAGGGATATTCTTTCCGAAAGACATTGCCTCGCTGCTCAACATTGCAGACGAATACCACGTGAACCTGGATTTGCTCAAGACCACCGAAGTCATTAACCGTTACCAACGCATTACGTTTATGGAGCGTGTGGAAAAGGCGCTGGATCACAGCCTGCACGGTAAAACCATTGCTGTGTGGGGCTTGGCCTACCGTCCGCATACGGATGATCTTCGCGATGCGCCCAGCCTGCAAATTATCCACGGCTTGCAGCACCGGGGGGCTAAAATTCGCGCCTTCGATCCACTGGCAATGGACAATGCCCGCCAGAAGCTCAAAGGGGTGCAATTTTGCAACGATCCCTACGAGGCGGCCCAAGGTGCAGACGCCATTGCCATTTTGACCGAATGGGAGGCGTTTTCTCAGGTCAATTTCCAAAAGCTGAAGGAAAGCACCACCTGTAGAACCATCGTGGATGGCCGTAACTTGCTCAATCCCAAACGAATGGCGGAATTGGGCTTTCAGTATGTGAGCATTGGCCGCCGGACGCTAACGCCTTCTTCTGCCGAAGGGGTGCCAGCCTCTCTCTGAGCCTACTTGCAGTAAAAGGTCTTGCAGCAGCGCAAAAGGCGGCGATGAGCCAATTTATCCCACGGCATCCAGCGTGTGGTAGCGTTTGGCTGCTTCGGCCACCACTTGCTCAAAGGCGTTTAAATCGGTAAACCGTTCTTTTGGGTTATCGACCGGTTGGGTAATCCACACCCCACCGCTGTTGTGCACGCCGCCAGGTAGCATTAAATTGTCCGGGTGCTGGGTAGCGTCAATCATGTGATCGTTGGCGTCGACCTTAAACCAGGGTTCTGTCAGGCGGGGATTTACGTTTCCTTGCAGCCATTGGCTCATGCGCTCAAAAAAGTTAATGGGCACGTTGGAGTATGCAAAGACGCCCTTGTGTTGCGCGCGCATGTAGCCCATTTCAAAGGCGGTGCCCACGTCCGTACTGAGCCCCACCCGCTTCTGGTCCGTGGGGTGCACGGGCCAAGGCGTGGCGTTGGCAACCACCAGGTCGCAGCTATCCATGGTGCGTTCATCGGCCTGGCTAATGGCAATGCCCTGCTCGTAGGGGGCCAAGCCGCGCAAATCAGCCTGGTTATCGGTGGGAAATACCCCTTCAAACCCGTATTTAGCACAGATGGCTTTTTTACGCGCTTCAATTTCCACGCGGTCTTCTTGCGGCAGAAAGACATCCGGGCCTGCCAGGTAAACGCGCGGGGTGGGCCGAAACTGGCCATAGTAATTGCTTGGGGGCGTAGGCCAAATGGCAGGGCTCATGCCTTTGGGTAAGGTGGGAAGCTCCATACTTTTGGAGAGGGGAGAAAAGGCGTTGACCGGCATAAAAAGATTCCTGTCGTTTTTTTGGTGGGAAAGAGGGCTTGGAGGAGGGCGCGAGTGGGGTAAACCGCCATGGCACTATAGCGAACATGCGATGACAATTCTATGAAATCCTAACGACACAGGGGTTGCCGCGTTCCATTTCTTAACAAAGCTGTCTCTGTGGCGCATTGCTGTTTTGAGCTTTTATTGAAAAACCAACAATATTGGTTTTTATCCAATGGGTTGCCGAATGATTCAAGGTTTGTCAGAACTTTCCGAATGAGTTTGTATATTCTGGAAAAGCGGAAAGGCTTTGGGCCAATCCGTACCGCCTTTAGTCTTCCTTGTGGTCGGGATACGCTTTCCTCTTTCCTCAAAACCACTCGGCCACAAGGTTCAGCCCCAGACACTTAGTCCCATCGACTGCTCATCGAGATGGGACTGGGTGGACGGGGCTTTTTTATTGACCTTCGAAAACGCTCGGCCGTAGAGCACGCTTTCAAATCCGCGCGGGTAAAATCCACCATGGGGTGGATTTGAAAATTACACCCAAAGGATGAGGTCAGCGGCGGACGCCTTACAGTACAGTAAGAGAAGAGCTTGAGAGAGAGCCGCAGAGACACTTAAGGATTCCGCGTTCGTTCACATCGTATTTTTTTAAATCAAGTCGTGGGTGTTCTGCCAGGCTATCACCAGGCGGTAGAACGTGTTGAATGGCTCTGCCGTCCGTTGTTGTGCTGCCCATTGATGATGCTGAGAGGGGGTCCCGTTTAGGCAATGGACCTAATTACCACTTTTTCGTCCGGCGTGGTGCAAAAAGCACTGGATGGCTTGGCCAAGCGACATACGGCCATTGCCAGTAACTTGGCCAATGCGGAAACACCTAATTTCCACCACCGAGACGTGCGCTTTGAAGGCCAGTTGCAACAGGCCATTCTCAGTCATCAAAAGCAGCAACTGGCGAATACGGCTTCTACTCCGTCGTCAGTGTCGGGCTGGCATTCGGCCACGGCCTCCATGCCTTTGGCGGATAACGATATGCCGCTTGCGATGAATACCACCCAGCCCGAGCATTTTAATCCGAACCCCAGCATTCACGATCTATCGGACGTTCAGCCGGAAATGGTAACGGAAACCGACTTTAAGAGCCGAAACGATGGCAACGGCGTGGACGTGGAAACGGAGATGGTGTCTTTAGCCAGAAATACCCAGCGTTACCTGGCGCTAACCAACCTGCAAGGCCGTATGAGCCGCACCCTGAGGGGCGTAATTACTAGTGGCAGCTAGAGGCACAGCCTTCCTATGGTGGTCGCTCCATAAAATCACGATCCGCTTTTGAGAGAGAGATGCCCGCCAACAGAAAGATTGAGAGAGAGAGAAAAAGAAAGGATAGCTGACGGATGGACGTGTTTGATATTACCGCCTCCGCACTGACGGGCCAGCGAATGCGGCTGGATACCATTGCCAGTAATTTGGCCAACGTTAACACCACGCGTAAGGCGGATGGGTCCGTGGGGGCCTATCGTCGTCGGCAGGTATCGTTTGCCCCGATGTTGGATGAAGCCAGCCAGGGCTTGGGCCTATCGGGCAGTGTTCCCATTGGCCAGGCGTTGCCGATGAAGCCAACCGCCTCGGGCTTGAGCATGGGGCCTAACGGTCGGCCTTTGTTGACTGCCCACATTGCGTCGGGCAACCCGTATGCGGCCGGGGTCAAAATTATGGGTATTCAAGAGGATCAGGAAACGCCGATGCGCAAGGTGTACGAACCAGGACACCCGGATGCGGACGAGAACGGCTTTGTGGAAATGCCCAATATTAACCTGGTGAGCGAGATGGTGGATATGATTTCCGCCAGTCGGGCTTATGAGGCCAACGTAACGGCGTTTCAATCTGCCAAAAGTATGATGCAATCGGCCCTGGAGATGTAAGCAGCCGTTCATTTTTTGTTTGACACAGGCAAGCCTGGAACCAAATTGAGGTGAAACACAAGCCACGATGAACCCGATCGATAACAGTTTTCTCAATCATCCGTTGGATCTGGCCTCGCTGGGTTCTGCGGCGGCGGCCAAGTCGGCAGCCAAGCCTGGTAACGCCTTATCTGCCAATATTGCCCTTTCCGATACGCCCGAAGCCACTGCCGGAGAGGTTCTGAGTAAATTTGGCCAGGCCTTGCAGGGGGAAATGGATAAAATCAACGGTTTGCAGGCGGAGGCCGATGATGCCGTTCAGCAGTACGCCACGGGCGGAGATATTGACCTGCACAACGTCATTATGGCCGTCGGTAAGGTGGATACCTCCCTGCAACTGGCGGCGCAAATTCGTAACCGGGCGGTGGCCGCCTACCAGGAAATTAACCGCATGCCCATTTAGGAAGCGTAGACAAGACCGAGGGCTTCGAACCAGCCAAAGACTTTAAACTAGAAAGGATATCCGTGCGTTATGGCCAGCTTTAAAGAGCGTGTTGTGTCTGGGCTGAATCAGGTGGTGAGCCGTTGGCAGGCCCTGAGCTTTAACCAAAAGGTTATGCTGGGCACCCTGATTATGGCCATGGGCTTGGCCTCCACCTTTTTGTTCAATCAGGCCCAGGACGACTACGACGTGCTGTATGCCAACATGAGCCTGCCGGATGCGGCGGCCACCGTGGCCAAATTAAAGGATATGAACGCGCCGTATCGTCTGGCGGATGGTGGAACCACCATTTTGGTGCCGCGTGGACGTAAAAACGAGCTGGTGTTGGATACCGCCAACGAGCTGACGGGCGACAACGTGGTAAGTTTGTCTAAAATACCGCCGGTCTTGCAGGGCGATGTTCAAAAAGAGTGGATTCGAAAACTCAATACGGATTCTATTGGCGCGGTGTTAAGGACGATGCGCGGCATTAAGAACGCCCAGGTACTGGTGGCGCAGCCCGAAGAAAGCGTGTTTACCGATAACGAAGAACCCGTGCGCGCTTCCGTAATGTTAATGGTGGAACCCGGCTTTCGGTTGCAGCCCGAGCAGGTGAAAACCGTCAAAAATTTGGTCTCTCATGCGGTGCCGGGCCTTTCGCCCGACAACGTGGCCATTGCAGACAGCAACGGCAATGCCCTGGAAGGCCCCAACAGTATGCTGGGCGGCGGGTTGACGGAAGCCAACATGCGCCAGCAAAAGTTTGAAGAAACCACTCGCAAGAAACTGATGGAAATTTTAACCCCGCTGGTGGGCCGAGACAATGCGGTCGTCTCGGTTACGGCCAAGCTTAACTTTGACCAAACCAAGTCTCAAATTCATCGGGTGACCCCAGAAGGGGGCTCCAAGGAGAATCCAACCGGGGTGGTGGTTAGCCAGCAGGTGCATTCGGAAGAGCTGAAGGGTGGAGGCCCCAAGCCCGAAGGGGGCGTTTCCGGGTCGGCGTCTAACGCGTTTCCCACCATTAAGTCCGATGCGGAACAGAAAGACGACAAAGGCTACAAAATGGAGCGTCGCACCACCAACTACGCCCATACGGAGGAGCAACGCAGCGTGGTGTATGCCCCTGGTGCGGTGGAGCGCATGACGGTTGCCGTGGTCTTGAACAAAGTACTGACCCAACAAGAGCAGCAGGAGATCAGAGATACGGTGATCAACGCCGCCGGGCTCGATTTGGCGCGGGGCGATTCGGTGGATGTAAAGGGCTTCCAGTTTTCAGAGTCTCCCAAGAGCAAGGAAAACGAGCTGATGGCGGCCTTGCAGGCTTCGGAACAAAACGCATTCTGGTTACAGTTGGCCTCCGTGGGAGCAATGGTGCTGTTGGGCCTGGGCGGCCTGGCCGTGTTCTACAACCTGATGCGTAAACCCTTGGATGGCGAACTGGTGGGCGATGGCGATATGGCGGATGATGACGCCTTTAGCTATATGCCGGAAGGGGCCGATGCGCCCGATGCGTTGGAGTCTCGTTCCGACGTACCCCTGATTGAGGCCAACCTGGACCCGGAGGTCGAATTTATGAAAGAGTCGTTGAACAAGTTTGTAATGCACGACCCCACCGAGGCCGCGCGGGTGCTGATGAGCTTTATGAAAGAAAACTAACCCCAAGGGGATTGGGAGGCGTGTCTCCTCGGGCAAGCGGATCTCGAAACGCCAACCCGTTGGCTGCCTAGACCCACCGATCAAAGAAATCCGTCATTTGGACGAATGCGATCAGTAGGATCCCTGTTTTAATCGGATTGAAAACCACCACCCAGACATCCACCCAGTGTGAGAGAGGAAGACCGGACGACACGATGGCCAACCTGACCCTTCGCAGCCTGAGTAACTCGCAGAAAGTGGCCGCCCTGCTTATTGCCCTGGGCCCCAAAGCCGCTTCGGAAGTGTTGCGCCACGTGAGCGACGACTCGGACGTGGAGCAGATCGCCCTTGAAATTGCCTCCATGCAAAAGGTTCCCGTGGAAACCTTTAACCAGATTTTGGAAGAGTTCTTTGCCCTGTTCCAGGCGAGGGGTTACCTCAACAGCGGTGGGGTGAGCTACGCCAGAGAACTGTTGGAGCAGGCTTACGGGGAAGGACACGCCGACCGCATTTTGGAAAAACTGGTGGCCACGCTGCAAACCAGTCCGTTCGACTTTTTTAATAACGCCGATCCGGCCCAGTTGTCCACCTCTTTTCAAAACGAAAACCCTCAGTTGGTCGCCCTGGTATTGTCTTACCTAAAACCGGAACGCGCTGCGGCTGTACTGGGTGGCCTTTCTCCAGAAATGCAGGCCGAAGTGGCGGCGCGCATTGCGGAAATGGACCGAACCAACCCGGAAGTGTTGCGCGAGGTGGAGCGCATTTTAGAGAATAAATTCTCCTCCGTGGTGACGGCCGACTTTAGCATGGCTGGCGGCATTGAGGCCCTGGCAGAGATTTTGAACCACAGCGACCGGATGACGGAAAAATCCATTTTGGACGCCATGGAGATGAAAGATCCCGAGGTGGCCGAACAGGTGCGCGAGCTGATGTTTGTGTTCGAAGACCTCACCTACCTCGACGATCGTTCCGTGCAGCGTATTTTGCGCGAGGTGGAAACGCGCGATTTGGCCTTTGCGCTCAAAGGCTCCAAGGACGAGGTGAAGGACAAAATTTTCCGCAACATGTCCGAGCGGGCGGCGGCCCTGCTGGCGGACGATATGGAGTACATGGGCCCTGCGCGCGCCAAGGATGTACAGGAAAAACAGAGCCACATTGTGGGAATTATCCGTGCTCTGGAAGCCGCTGGAGAAATTGTGGTAAGCCGTAGCAGCGAGCAGGATGACTTCATTGAGTAGATTGGACGCACGAAACATACTGGTGGGCGGGGCTTACGATTTAGAAGCCCTGGCGGAGGCCAACCGGCAGGCGGGCGAAGAAGCTCTTCGTCAGCAAATGGCGGCGTTTCGTCAGCAACAAATGGCCCAGGCGCAGCAGGCGGCCAACCGCATTGTGGCCGACGCGCGCGAGCAGGCCAAGCGGGAGGCGGACACCATTTTGCAAGAGGCGAGAACTCGGGCCGAAACCCTGCTGAACCGTGCAAACGAGCAACGCGCCACCTGGGAGCAGGAAGCCTACGAGCAAGGGCAGGCCAACGGTTATCACGATGGTTACGAGGCGGGGCGTGCCCAGGCGGTGGTTGATACCGTGGACAGTTTGACCGAAGCGCAACGGGTGTTGGATGTGGCGCACCAGGCCCAAAGGCGTGTGTTAACCCATTACCGGCAAGACTTGTCGGGGCTATTAAGCGCCATTGTTCATCGGGTGTTGGGCGACACCCTGGCAAAACAGCCGGTAGACGCCCTGCTGGCGCTAGTGGATCAGGCGATTGACTCGCTCTACCTCAGTGGTACGGTCAAGGTGGTGGTGCATCCTTCGGTACTGGAAACCCTGCGCCAAACGGAGTTGGCCACAGCAGAAGCCCTGGAGCGCTTGAATCGTTTGGAATGGTTAACCGATGCGAGCCTGCTGGCCAACCAGGTGTTTATCCTCTCGCGAGACTGTTTGTATGACATCAGTCCGCTGGCGCAAGCCGATCGCTTGCTGGAAGCCGTGACCCCGCAATTACCCGTGCCGGATGAGATTCGACACGGCTGTTTACCGGCAGAGACAATGGCGCCCCCGGAGCCTGAAATGACAGAAGCGTCACTGTTGGCGGAAGAACCAGCTTTTCCTCACACAATAGACCCTACGGAAGTGGCCGATGAATCCTGATCGGTTGGTGGGTGAGCCCCAGGCGAAAACCGCGTTGCCGGGTGAAGCCTGTTGGCAAGCCGCGCTGGAAACCATTGGCACAGCTAAAACGGCGGCGCCTCTTGCCCAAGTGGTGCGGGTGGTGGGCCTGACTATTGAAGCCACTGGCGGCCAGGCCAAGCTGGGAGACTTGTGCCGGATTGAAACCGAAGACGACTATCAGCCCTGGATGGAGGCGGAGGTGGTTGGCTTTCGAGATGGGAATTTGCTGTTGATGCCTCTGGGAGAAATGGCGGCCTTGCGTCCCGGTTCTCGGGTGTGGAATACGGGTGCCCCGTTTCGCCTGACCGTGGGGCCAGAGCTGGTGGGCCGGGTGCTCAACGGGCTGGGTCAGCCTATTGATGATCGTTACCCGGTGGCCGGGGTGGCGCAATACCACCTGCACGCCCATGCGCCGCATCCGCTTCGTCGTCAGGAAATTCACGAGCCTGTGTCGTTGGGCATTCGGGCCATTGATGGCTTTTTAACGGTGGGTAAAGGCCAACGGATCGGTATTTTTGCGGGTTCCGGCGTGGGAAAAAGCACCACGTTGGGCATGATTGCCCGCAATACGGAGGCGGATCTCAGCGTCATTGCCCTGATTGGCGAGCGGGGCCGAGAGGTGCGAGACTTTATCACGCAATCGTTGGGCGAAGATGGCTTGCGTCGTTCCATTCTGGTGGTGGCTACGGCAGAACAGTCTGCCCTGCTGAAAATTAAAGCGGCCCTGGTGGCCACTACGCTCGCGGAATATTTTCGTAAAGAGGGGCAGAATGTTCTGCTGATGATGGATTCGCTCACCCGGGTGGCCATGGCGTTGCGGGAGGTGGGCCTGGCTATTGGCGAACCCCCGGCCACACGCGGCTATACGCCCACGATGTACTCGTTTTTGCCTAAACTGGTGGAGCGGGCGGGCACATCGGATACCGGGGCCATTACGGGCCTGTACACCGTGTTGGTGGAAGGCGATGACTTTAACGAGCCGGTGGCCGATACGGTGCGTGGGTTGTTGGATGGCCATATTGTTCTCAACCGGGCGCTGGCGGATCGGAACCACTTTCCGGCGATTGATGTGTCGGCTTCCATTAGCCGGTTGATGATGCACATTGTGAGCGCGGAGCATAAGCAGGCGGCTGGTTTGCTGCGCGATGCCCTGGCGACCTATCAGCAATCGGAAGACTTGATCAGTATTGGGGCCTATGTGCCTGGGCATAACGCCCGCCTGGATCGCGCGGTTGCCCTGAAGCCGCATATTGATCAGCTTTTACGGCAAGAAGTGACCGAGAATAGCGATTTTGAATCCACGGTGGCGCATCTGGTGCAACTGGCCGCCGCCGCCAATAGCCGGTAAAACCCTACGCGCGGAGAGCGGCCACTAACGGAAAGAACCCCCAAAGGCCGGAAACAGCGGCTGGGGCAGTACGGGTTCCAACTGCGTGGTGTAAAACGAAGACAGTAGGCTTTGGGGCAACAGGCGCTCCAGCTTGGTGCGGTCTTTCTCGGTGGTGATCCAAACGGTTTTGTTGGGATCGTGCCCCTGAACGAGTGCGTGGACCTCGCTGGCCCGGTAGTTGTGGTGGTCTGGAAAGCGAAATTGCTGCTGAATGCTCAGCCCGGATTGCGCTAGCAGTTGCTCGAACCGTTGCGGGTAGGCAATGCCGGAAATGGCCACAATGTGTTTGTCCCGAAGGATGTGGGCAGGCAGCAACGCCTCTGTTTTGTTCGCGCTGTGGGTTGGCGCCTGATTCAATGTTGCGGCTTGAAACGGACGAACCCCCTGTAGGGTAAACGGAATGGCCTGAATCTCTGCCGCCTGATTTTGGTGGAGTTGTTGCAGTAGCGCAACCGGAATACCCCCGGGCGAGCAGTGCGTGACCCAAACCTGCGTGGCGCGCCAGAGTTCACGCACGGGTTCTCGCAGTGGACCGGCGGGCAACAGCCAACCGTTACCAAACCCTCGGTCACGATCGACCAGGAGAATGTCCACGTCTCGGGCCAGCTTGCGGTGCTGGAATCCGTCATCGAGCAGCACCACATCCGGTCGGTAATCGCTCATGGCGCGCAGGGCGTTTTGGCTTCGGTTGGGTCCTACAATCACGGTGGCCTGTGGCACGTGTTGCTGAATGAGATAGGGTTCATCGCCAAAGTTGGGATGGGTGGCCACGGCGTAGGTTTGTGGCGTTTTGGCCCCGTACCCCCGAGACAAAACCACCACCTTGAGGCCTTGCTGGCAAAAGCGTTGGGCCAGCGCAATGGTTACCGGGGTTTTGCCCGTACCGCCCGTGGTTAAATTGCCAACGGAAATAACCGGAATGGGCAGTTTAACCTGCTCTGGGGGTTGGCGGTTGTAGTGCTGGTTTCGGCGATCGATCACCTGTTGGTAGACCAGGCTCACCGGCCACAGCAGTCGACACAGGGGATGGGGTGGGGTTTGGTAATGCAGCATAGGGAAGCGATAGGGTGGTGGGTTGGGGGTTAACGTGGTGCGGTTGACGATGCCCTGGCGACAACAGGTTTTGGTGTTAGGATGAACAGCACACCACCCCTCATTGAAGTACGGAGCAACCTGTGGACAGCCTCACCTCGGCATTATCGCACACGCGGGAAAAATACCGCAGCATCTTCATTGCCGCACAAGCCCAGTTGTTGGATCGTTTGGAGCAACTCCGCAACGACTTAACTCCGCAGGGGTGTCCGTTGTGCGACGCGTTGGCGCACGACCATTGCCAAGCCCATTACCCAGACCACCACTACCCAGACCAAACGCAAACACAGGCCAAAATACAAACACAGGCCAAAATAAAAGTGCATTCCGAAGCCGAAACGCCGATTGCCCTTACCCACGCGCGGGTGGAATGTTTACTGAAGCTGCCCACCCACGACCATTGCCGCTACAAGCCCTGGCGACAGCAGGCGCTTAAAGTCTTGTCTCAGCAGGTGGCAAAAGAGATTTACCAGCGCTTGCAAACCATCCAGCAGTACCGGGAAACGTTTAGCTGCAAGCGTACGGGCAACTGTTGCCGAATGGCCAGTTCGGAATTCTCCTGGGACGTGCTGGTGCAAAAGGCCGCCGAAGGCGATCGGTTTGCCGCGCAGTTTACCAGCGTGTTTTTACCCTACGCGTCGTTGGAGGCGGTGGCCAAGCGATTTCCAGAAGAGGTGGCGGAAATTGTTTCTTTCTCGGGCGTGCAAGACGATGGCCAGCCCGGCGTTTACTTTTACCACTGTCCTTATGTGACGGAGGACAACTTGTGTGGTTTGTACGGCCAGCCGGAACGGCCGGATTTGTGCGCCACTTACCCGGATACCTCGCTGACGTATATCCACAAGGGCTGTGCCTGGAAGCCCTGGCAGGAAGAAACCCATACGGACGCCCTGTTGTGCCACGCGATGATTGAGCTGTGCAGTTTTTTGGTCGATTGCCTAAAGACCTCTCTGGATGCAAGCGTGCAGGCGTCGAGCATTTTGCCGAAAGCCAAGACACTTTAACCGATAAGCAGCAACCGATAACCAACAGCCGAAAACCGCCACAACCGCCTGTCGGCACACTCATTCTGGACACTACCTAGTGTTTGAGCAGGGTCCGTGTTAATTTATGCGTGTTAATTTATGTAAGTTAAGGAAGCGCTTTTGTTCTTAGGAGGCAGGGTTCAATCATGCTCGAAAAAATTGCAGTCATTGGTGCGGGTAACGTGGGTGCCACCACGGTGCAACGTTTGGCCGAAGCGGAACTGGCCCGCGTGGTTTCAATGGTGGATATTGCCGAAGGCGTGCCTCAGGGCAAGGCGCTGGATATTTTAGAATCGGGCCCGGTGTATGGGTACGATACCCGCGTGTTGGGCAGTAACGACTACGATATTGTGGAAGGCGCCAACATTGTGGTGATTACGGCGGGTCTGCCCCGTAAGCCCGGCATGACGCGCGATGACCTGCTAGAGGCCAACGGCCGCATTATGACCGGTGTGTGCCAGCAGGTAAAACGGGTTGCGCCGGATTCCATTGTGATTGTGGTGTCGAATCCGCTGGATGTGATGTGTCACGTGGCCAAGGATGTTACGGGTTTTCCGCGCCACCGGGTGATTGGAATGGCAGGCGTGCTGGATTCGGCCCGGTTTCGTACTTTTATTGCCGAAGCCTTGGATGTCTCCGTGGAAGATGTACACGCCTTTGTATTGGGTGGCCACGGGGATACGATGGTGCCGTTGGTAAACTATTCCACGGTGGCGGGCATTCCGTTGCCGAAGCTGATGGATGAGACCACGCTCAACGCCCTGGTGCAGCGCACCCGCGATGGCGGCGCGGAGATTGTGAAATACCTGAAAACCGGCTCGGCCTTCTACGCGCCCAGTGCTTCGGTGGTGGCCATGGTGGAATCGATTGTGAAGGATAAAAAGCGAATTCTGCCCTGCTCGGCCCTGTTGCAAGGGGAATATGGCGTGCAGGATCTGTACGTGGGCGTACCCTGTAAGCTGGGCAAAAACGGCCTGGAGCAGGTGCTGGAAATCGAGCTGAGTGAGGCGGAGCGCCAAATGCTCAACATTTCCGTGGAGGATGTTCGCAGTAACGTGCAGAAACTTCAGCAGCTTGCCCTTGTGTAGCCACGTGTGGCTTAGGCCTTAGTTTCCATTGTGGTAAGAAGCCTTTGCGTTTTGTAAAAATAACCCCTTTGGCGCTTTTGTAGCCTGGAGGGGTTATTTTATAGCGCCGCTAGTGGAAGTCGTTACCAGGATTGCTGGATAACGCGGAGCCTATTGCTAAAATTGCTACTATTGTGTATAGTAATACCTTGGATTTCTATTGCGTACAGCAGTTGTTATATTTTGCAGCGCTGCGTGTACAATTGCGTTTCCCAGCCTGTTTAACTGCTTTTATGTTAAAGCCTTTATTGCAGCAAGAGGCGCTTGGTACGAAACATTTTTGATTTTCTTTAATTTATTTTTGGAAAATCACAAGAACGTTGGGGTCCTATGATTCGAGCCGTTGACCAGTTATCACAGCAAGTGCAGCGCGTGGAGCAACGCTACCAGGCAGCCCGTGAGCAGCAGGCACAGCAACGCCAGCTTCAGCAACAGGCAAATGTTTCGGTTAGCTCTCCTTTGGGAGAAGAAATGCGGGCACAAGCGGCAACAGCTCCCCGTTTTGCGCAACAGTTGCCCCAGTACCAGTTGGTTATGGATACCGTTCGGCTTCGTGGCACTTCTGGTGGTGCCTCTTCAGAGAGAGCGCCTTCGGCAGGCCGTCCAGAGCCTAAAAATGCCGCCCCGCTGGCTTCTTCTTCGGGTAAGCCTACCCAACCGACGACGGGATTGCTCGACGGGGTGCAATGGGTTCACGTGCTGCTCAATTCGCCGTTGGTGCGTTGGCCGCTAAAAGCTTTTCAGTTTGCCAGTGCGACGGTTGCACGGGTAGCACAGCAAACGTCTCGGTTGGATGATGCCGTAAAGCACGCGCAGCCTCCAGTTTCGTTTCAGGAGCAGGTAATTCAACCACAACAGTCCTGGCTGGCGTAAGTGCCTGTGGTACTTGCTGATACAGCGAAGCCTTTGACGAGTGGTTCCTTTCCCCGATACAATCGGTACAATCCAGAACACGATGGATGATTGAAAGCGGTTGACGAGGGAAGGTGCGCTGTTCTTATGCCCAAGGCCACGGTGGGTTGCCGCTTGGTTCGCTCAGATGGGGCCTCTTCTGGCTCGTCGCTTTTGCTGCCGCCGCTCAAGTGGGCTGGCGGAAAGCGCTGGCTGGTTCCGATTCTACAAAAGGTTTGGCAGCCCTACGCGCCGCAGGTTCGTTTGGTAGAACCTTTCTGTGGGGGCTTGGCGGTGGCTTTGGGGCTTCAGCCCCAGTGCGCGCTGCTGAACGACGCGAATCCGCACCTGATGAATTTTTACCGTCATCTACAGCAGGGTTTGGCAATAACCGAATGTTTTCAGAACGATCGCGCCTACTACCTGGCGGCCAGGGCTCGGTTTAATCAGCTTATTGCCGCCCAGCAGGCCCATACGCCCGAGGCGGCCCAGTGGTTCTATTACCTCAACCGAACGGGCTACAATGGCCTGTGCCGGTTTAACCGAGGTGGTTTCTTTAACGTGCCGTTTGGCCGTTATGCCCATATTTCTTACGCCAGTGGCTTTGAGGCCTATCAGGCGGCGCTTTTGCGCTGGGCGTTCTCTGTTGGCGATTTTGAGTCTCTGCGTCTCCAGTCGGATGACTTTGTGTATGCCGACCCGCCCTATGATGTGCCGTTTGTCAGCTATGCCCAGGATGGCTTTTCTTGGGAGGCGCAGGTGCGTTTAGCCCACTGGCTGGCAAACCATTCTGGGCCAGTTGTGGTCAGTAACCAGGCCACAGAACGTGTTTTGGCGCTTTATCAATCGCATGGATTTCATATTCAATGTCTGCCAGCCCCCAGGCGCATTGCCTGCAATGGCAACCGAACGCCTGCGCTGGAAATGCTGGCCAGCAAAAACTTACCACCCAACGCGCTGAGTCTTTCTCCCGCAAATGCGCCTTAGTTCGTATAGACTTCCATGTTTTCGCGCGGAGCCGTTTCTGGGCGTAAGGCGCGCAGCGATAGGAGTTTAGAGCGAACTAAACGACTGAGCGAGCACTGCAACAACACCGAAAATGCCCGTGAAAATATGGAAGTCTGCACGAGACCTAGGCTTGAATGACCACTGGAGTCGTACTGCGGTCAGGGCTGTTTTGTGGAGACGCGCTACCGGTGGCCGCTCCCAACGTTCCGGGCTCGACCGCCACTTTGGTGGTGACGGTTAGTGGCGGAATGCCCGCTAGTTCCACGAACCCTTCAAACACTTTCAGGCGGCCGTCTTGCGAGAAACTAATGGGTTGTAGTGGCGCTCCGGCTTGTTGCAGACCCCACTCAAACGCCTGGGCAATGGAGCGGCCGCTATTCCACTGAATTCGTTCGGGGTGGCCCAGCTCTGGGTATTCGCTTTGGTTGGTGGCGCCAAACCAGTCCAGGGCCACGCTGTAGGCTCTATTGGGATCGATTGGCTCGTAGCGTCCGGTCTGTCGGTTTTGTACGGTTACGGGGCCCAGGCTGCCGTCCTGGGTATCCACGCTGTACATTAGGCCGGAAGGGTGCAGAATGCCGGGGTGTTGTTCGGCGTTGCTTAAAATTTGGGCGCTGCGCTCAAGTCCCGCCATAATTTCCGCTCCCGTCAGCGTGGTTTTTACCACCGGGTCGGCAAACGGCATAATTTCTTTCAGCCGCTGATCCGTGAGCACGCCCCCGCGAATGTCGTCTCGAATGACCGGGGCACGCACGAAGGCAATATCGGCCCCACTCATTGCACGCATGGCATCGGCTGTAAAGTTGGCAACCGGGTCTTCGGCAAACTGAATATTCTCGTTGTCGTACGGGGTGATAATGGTTGCCAACGGACGTGGCGGCCCTAAGGTTTGTGTAATCAGCGCCTTGGCGGTGGGATCTTCCGGGAAGGCAAACGGGGTGAGCTCCCGGGTGCGAATGGGCACCACTTGTCCTTCGGGCGTAAAGGCCACATCCGATACCCCAATGTGGCGATCGTTTTTTCCCACCTGCAAAATCAGCACCGGCTCCCCCGTGGCAGAACGCACCCAATTTTGGCCCGGAATGATGTCTTCCAGCTCATCGTGGGAATGTCCGCCCACAATCACAAACGAGCCTTTCAGCTCACTGGCCAGTTCAAAATCGCTGTTGTAGCCCATGTGGGAGAGCAGCACAATGTTCTTCACCCCTTGGGCACGGAGTTGGTCCATCTGGTACTGGGTGCGCTCGACGGTTTGCTCCAAGGCCAGCGGTAGTACGCCTTCTGTGGCAATGCCGTTGGCCAAATAGCTGGTTAAGTTGGGGGTGGTTACGCCAATAATGCCGTAACGGTGGCCGTTTTGTCCGTTTACCACCAGCGGGTTGGACTGGAACTGGCCCGTCTGCATCAGCGGCGAAAGGCTCGAAGGCGTTGGGGCATAGAGGTTATTGACCAAAGTTGGAAAGTTAGCCTGCTTCAGCCCTTCGGCATAGTGGGCCAACCCCTGATCCAGCTCGTGGTTGCCCATGGTGACGGCGTGGAGGCGTTGTAGGTTCATTAAGAGAACGTTTAGCTGCCAGTCGCGTAACTCCGGGCCAATGTTGTTGTCGCCCGCATTCAGCCGAATCACGTCTTCGCCTTGGGCGGCACCTTCCTGGCTCAGTTGGTTAAACGCGGTGGTGAGCCGGGGCATGATGGAAAATTTTTCGTGCGGGTCGTTGTTGTGAATAATTCTGAGGAAAGACACGTCGGTTGTTGGGGTTGTGGCGGTGGGTGCAGTGCCAATGCCAGTGCTGACGCTGGAAGGCTCCCCAATGCCGGGGGCTGTTTGAGGCGCAATATGGCTAAAGTAGTCCTGTGGGGGGCTGGTGCGAACCACCTGGCCCTGCTGCGCGGAGGCAGGATTGGGTTGGACCGTTTGAATGAGTGCCGGTGGTTGGCTGATCGCAGGGTTTGGCGGCAGCATCGGGGGCGTGATCATGGAGAGAACGTCCTTGTAGTCGGTGGACCAAGTGATGGGTGGGCAAACAATGACCTTAATAAAACACAAAAGCATGACCGATTTGGTCATGCCGCAGCGCATGTAACAGATGTTTGAGTAAGCCCTGAATCGCCAAAGAAACGTTATAAAAGAGAAAAAACAAAAAAATTAAAAAACCCCGGTTTTAAATGCGTGGCTGGCGTTTTGAGCTCCCTGGTAAACCAGGTTGGGTGTCCTGCGCCGTGCATCCGTTTCCAAATCCTTACTGCGTAAACACAACAAGGGTTTGGTATACTTCAAACACAGAAAATCGACCCGGACTCCCATGTGAGCAAGTTGCAGAGTCAAAACGAGCAACCACGCGCCGGGGTTTGCTGATAGTCAGCTTAGGCATTATGACAAATCCATGGAAGCGTTCGCAAGGCTTGACAAAAAAAACGCCCTGACTAGAGGGTTTTTTCCCATGCCGCTGGAATTGTGAATCAGGCTTGCTGGCGTTGTTTTACCACCGATCGAATGGCCTCCTGGCTTTGGCAGCGTGGTAAACGGGCCAGCCAGTCGTTTAGTTGCGGTAACAGGTGGGCCGGTAACAAAGCGGCGTTAGAGGGTGGCTTTTCGATTTCTGCCGGAGCACTGTTGCTGCGGGGGCTTACAGGTTGAGGGGTTTGCATGGGGAAAGCCTCGCTCACTGAGGTTTATTTTGAAACTTTGTGGATGTGTTTAGGTCAGTGGATGTGTTTGGGTAACGCTTTAAATGGCATGCGTTTAGACTGCTTGTTTCTCTCTCCCTCTCTCTCTTTGTGTGTGTGTACCTATAAGGCTACGGGCGGCTAGAGCGCAATCGGCGGCCTAGCCCCTGGTTTACCCTATGACCTTATTACCTTAAGTTACGTTATTACCTTGATTACCGTTATTACCCTGATTATTCTATGCCCGCTGGTGCAGGGGGCATTCTCCCTCCCCCGCCATTCATCCTCCAGGTAAAGGAGGACTACCGGGAAGATTGTCTCACGTAGTCGATTAACTCCTGTGGAGAGGCGGGCGGGCGGCTGGATTGCCGGGTGGGCAGCACCACGGCCTGAACCTGGGTGTGTTGGGGGAGCGGAAACTGCTTGCTCATGGCAGAAATTTGGCAAAAGGGATCCTGGCTGAGGGCTTGAATGCGTCCGTTGCGATAGAACACAATGCGCGTGCCTTCCGTACAGCGAAGCCCACCCATACTTTTTAGGTACTGGCGGGCCGATAAATACCAGCGATACCAGTCCACCTGGCCAGCTTCCGCCACCATGGCGGCATCGAGTGAAACGGAGCCCTGCAGCGCCACGGTACTTGCTGGGGTACTTGCCCCGCTACTTTGAGCGTTCCCATAACGAGCGTTCCCACGACCCTGCTTGGAGAGATTGTCTCCCTCTGTGTGGGGGCTGGCGGGTGCTGCGGGTGTGGTGGTTTTTGGGCGAGGGTTTGGTGGCAGTACCATGGGCTCCAATTCTGCTTCTGGAGGGCTTGCCCAGCCTGCCTGCGGTCTGTTGTTCGGCCCGGCGTTCGGCCAGTTATCAGGCCAGGTGTCAGGCCAAAACGGCCCCGCCATCGCCAGCAAAAGGAGCACCAAACCGACCAGCACCCGCCGGAAACGTTTCAGCCGGAAAAAGGGTATGCATTGCAAGGGATCGCTCATGGTTCCGTGTCTCTGGTCTGCTGTATGGTTTCAGCAACTCCCCACCTGGGAGGGCTGCTTGGTAATCGAAAGCCTACAGGAGGCTGTCCGCACTGGCAACCCCTTCTAAAATGCCACCGATACCGCCAACCTCGGGGTCGCTATTGGGGCGGTTGGTATTATTTTGTTGCTGTTGGGCGGCCTGTAACTCCTGGATGCGCTGCATCATCAGTTGAACCATCCGTTGGTGATAGGCTAAAAATCGCTGTTGATAACTTAGCAGTTCCTGGTTGTACTGGGATTGCGCCGCGGCAATCTGCCCAGAATCCGTCATACTGGTCAAATCGGGCGGGGTGGGAGGTTGCAGCCCGTTGGCGTTGGCGGTGCCGCCCAAAATTTTGGCAAACGTATCGCTGCTGGGTTTACCGGGCCCAAACCAGGCGGGCCAGCCTGCGGCCCAGGTGTTGCTATCCAGCAGGTTAATGCTGTTGAGCCCGGTGCTGGCGGTGGGTGTTTTTAAAATGGCGTTCAGGTCCATAATGCGTGCAATGGCCTCCGGTGGTGCGAACGGGTAGTTCGAATGGGTAGTTCGAATGGGTGTTAGGTGGCGGAACAGGTTTGTGCGAGCTGAACTTGCAGGAGAGCGGATGAAAAGCATACACGGGGATTGTGCGTAAAATGGGCCTGTTTTCAAAAAACGATACGGCCGCATAGAGAAATACGCATAGAGAAACAGTAGAGAAATAGTAGAGAGATAAGGCGTCACCTTCACGACAAGGCATGACACTTGCTACAAAGCGTGACCGTTTGCTCGGCAATAGGTTGCCCCGGCCCTATTTTTTTCTAAGGCTGTTTGGATTGTGTTTTTTAGTAGGGCTTGTCTAGCGTTTCGGTGAGTGGTTACGTTTCTTGATGCGTTACAAAAACGACTCCCGTGTTTACAGGAGGGGGCGGATTTCTGATTTCCTTAACAAAAAATTTAGTTTTGGCGTGTTTATGCCTTTAAATCATTCTTCCGAATTCCCCCGCCCCGCAGTCTCGGCCAAAAGCATAGACTTCTTAGAGATTATTGTTCTTGTGGCTGGAGTGACGACTGCATTTTTTTCCGGCCCATTGTTTGCTTGCTATATGTTTGCTTACAGTTCCCCCCAACCGAGAGTAGAGAGAGAAAAGAGGTATTCCCTGCTATGACAACAGAATTTCGTGCCTGGACACCGCCTGCCGGTGTGCAAATTCCTTACAGCGACCGTGGCGTGCGTGCGTTTGAAAGCGATACCCAATTTATGCTGACTGACCCCGATTGGGGTAGCCCGATTATGATGAATAAATCCGACGGTATTTTGGGCTACGATCCCTCTACCAATGAGTATGTTATGAACATGTGGGTGCGCGGCGAGTACGGTGGCCCCATTGGTTCGTTTCGTGTGGATGAAAGTGGCGATACCGGCACCCGGATTAGAACCGATGGCCTCACCACCCTTCCAGCAGGTTTCCCTGGCGTGATTGAAGGAACCAACCCCTGGAACGTCGTTTACACGGATGGCGCATCCTCACCAGCACTCGATGCCGAGGCTCCGGCGCCGGTTCTTTTACCGGATGTGCCAATTAAACTGCCCGAAGGCACCCAGGCACCTGCCGAGCCCAGCCTACTAGAGCGGCTGATGCCGGATTTAAGACAGCAGGATGGTTTTTAGACGCCATTTTGTAGCTTAAGCTGTCATTTTTTTTAAATACGGTTTGTCATTGGTGGGGATGCTTCCCCTGGGCTCTTGATTAAGCAGAACCGAGGCAGTTTAATGCCCCCCTGCCGGAACCCAGTAGCGATACATCCCCATCAGCAAACCAGAAACAGCAAACGTAGCCGGAATGGTGAGCACCCAGGCCCACAAAATTCTCGCTACCACGCCCCATTTAACGGCCGAAAGCCGCTTGGTGGACCCCACGCCCATAATGGCCGAAGATATTACGTGGGTGGTGCTGAGTGGAATTCCCACGTGCGACGCCGCCATAATGACGCCTGCGGCCGTGGTTTCTGCCGCAAACCCGTGGATGGGCTGAAGCTTGATCATTTTAGAGCCCAGCGTGCGAATAATACGCCAGCCACCACTGAGCGTTCCCAGCCCCATGGCCACCGCGCACGAAACGATCACCCACAACGGGACCTGAAAACCGTCGCCAGGGTAGAGCGTTACCAGGGCAAGCGCAATAATGCCCATCGATTTTTGCGCGTCGTTGTGGCCGTGGCTTAGGGCCATAAGCCCGGCCGAGACAATTTGTAGTTTTCCAAAAGTTTGTTTAATTTTTAAAATGCTAATACGGTATACCAGCCAGGTGAGCAACCCCATTAAAATAAAGCCCGCCATAAAGCCCAACAACGGGGAAACAACCATAGGGGCCAGTACTTTCTGAAAAACGGCATCCAAATGAATGGCTTTGGGCCCACTGGCCGATGAAAACCAGGCCGCGCCCAGCAGCGAGCCAATCAGAGCGTGGGACGAACTGGTAGGAAGCCCTCGGTACCAGGTGTAGAGGTTCCAGAGAATGCTGGCCAGTAGGGCAAAAAACACGGTTTCCAGCGTTACGGCCTGTTGATCGACCAGGCCTTTGCCCACCGTGGCAGCCACCTCGGTACCGAGCAACGCGCCGCCAAAGTTGAGTACGGCGCCAAAAATAACAGCCGTCTTGGGCGATAGGACCCGGGTGGAAACCACCGTGGCAATGGCGTTGGCCGCATCGTGAAAGCCATTAATGAAATCAAAGGCGAGCGCCAAAAACACAATGACAACCAGCACCCAAAACGCCATATCCATTGCAGCAAGTCATCTTTCACAAACGGACAAAACAAACACAGTGCCAATGCCAGTTGGGGCTTTCATTCAGGGCGTACGGGGCATTTAGCTGTGCTTTAAAATAATTTGAAAAGCCACGTTGCCCAAGTCGCGGTAGGTATCCGTCAATTGTTCCAGCATCTCGTAAATGTCTTTGCGGACCATGGCCTCCTGGTAAGGCATTACCTCGGTTCCGCACAATTGTTGAATGAGCGCTTCCAGTGTCTCATCGGCCTGTTCTTCCAGCTCGTGTAAACGGTCAGCCTCTTGGCGAACTTCCATTAGCTTATAACGGTTTAACTGCTTGACCAATGGCCCAATAATGGTTGCCTGTTGTTCCACCAGGGCAAACAGCTTGGAAAAATCCTGCTGGTGGGGCTGTAATTGGTGAAACTGAATTCGGTTCTTTATTTTTTCAATCAGCTTAACGCTTTTGTACAAAATGGCGGCCAGTTCAATAATGTCTTCCCGATCAAAAGGCGTAATAAAACTGTTGCATAACTGCGTGGATAATTCCTGGTAATGGCGTTTCGCCTGGGCTTTTAAGTCGGAAATTTCGTTGCCAAGCAACGGCAGGCTGCTTTCTGGGTTTTCCAATCCAATAATCCGAGAGAGCAAGGCAACGCCGGTTTGAGAAAACTGGGTTAAATGCTCCAGTAGCTCGTAAAACTTTTCTTCTTTGGGGAACACGTTGAGCAGCTTCATTGGGGGAGGCTCCTTGCAAGAAGGCGTTACAGTAAACCGAGTAATCAACGAGAGGATTCTTAACGGAGGATGCGTTTGGCAGGGGAGAGCAACCAAGCGGAGGCAACCCAAGGAGTATAAAACCCGAGGGCTGCAAAACGTTTATAGTACAAAGCGTCATGGGCCACAATGCGATGTGAAGCTGTATGGCAGTTTGTCATCAAAATGTCACCAAGGCGTTACGGCTTTTTTAGGCCAGTTGCGTTGGCTGGAGGATGTCAGCCCGTAGGCTTTTTTTATAATAGGGAGGTGTTCGTGCGCAGAGGTTGTATCAATTCGTTTAAAAAGCCTGTGGGTAACAGTTGGCTGTGTTTTTTAAAGCCGGGGTGTCCGTTCAAACACCGCCAAGCACCCGCTGTGCTGCCAGCGGCAGCACCCTACAGGCAGATGAATAGACAAATGTGGGATTATTCGCTAACATAATAGTAGTGTGAGACCTTTGTTGGGAGCTGTTTTAATAACGGTTAATTGGGAGTAGGGCGGCGTTTGGTTATGCAGGTGTTGTTACTTAATGCGTCTTACGAACCGCTGCACATATGCACGTGGCAGCGGGCAATGATTTTAATGATCAAAGGCAAGGCGGTGGCGGTGGAATCCAACCCCAGAAAGAAATTGGGTAGTGGGTACTGTCTTCCGCTGGTTATTCGCTTGCTGCATTATGTCAAAATCCCGCACAAGGATATTCCACTGACCCGCAGAAATATTATGCACCGAGACCAGCACACCTGCCAGTACTGCGGCTTAAAGTCCAATCACCTGACCATTGACCACGTGTTTCCCAGGTCTCGTGGTGGCGGAGACCGTTGGGATAACGTGGTGGCTGCCTGTGTGCAATGCAACGTGAAAAAAGGCAACAAAACACCCGAAGAGGCCCATATGCCGCTGGCCCAAAAGCCAACCAGGCCCTATCATTTTATCCATTTTGAACTGTCCAAGCAGCAAACCCAGGCCCGAACCCATTACCAGCGGTGGCGAA
Source organism: Candidatus Melainabacteria bacterium (assembly GCA_033763415.1). Lineage (GTDB taxonomy): Bacteria > Cyanobacteriota > Vampirovibrionia > Vampirovibrionales > JAJTHC01 > JANRKP01. Next base: position 195,028 of record JANRKP010000015.1, read on the forward strand.
AATACCTGTTTTTTGGCGATTAGGGCGTGTTCTCGCTTAACGCACTAACAGGCATTTGCGGCGTTGTTGTGCGGCTCGTTCAGTCATTTTTTAAAACGTTGTTTCTTTCAGGCAGTCGGGCAACTATTATGAAAACCTTAAATCCTTTGCTGCGGGCGCAATTTAACCAAAATGGTTGTTTTTAAAAAGTTATACACTGTGAATGAGGACACGTCTACAATGCCATCCTGCCAGTGGTTTGCGTTGCAACCTGCTGGGCCGATGCTTTGTGGTGGTCGCGGGTATATTTTTGGGAATGGATTTTTGTTCAGACGCTCTTGACAGCTTCCCCTCGTAATCTCTAGTGCAATGTAATCTCTGGTGCAATGCCCCGAACGCGTGAACACGGACCGTTCAGTCACGTGTTTCGGCAGTTTGGGTTGCGTGTTGCGGGTACTGTTTGCCTGCCACCGCGCTTCACGGGTCGTTGCTGCCTAGTTTCTCCGTGCTGAAAAACAAGCTTGCCCGTCCCTGCTCCTGCTTCTGCTTCTGCCACTGCCCTAGGTGGAAGAACTAGTGGGAAGACGTTCCAGCGTGGGTGCTGCTGTCCTGGAATTTTGGAAGGATACTTTGCCGCTTATGACGTTTTCTGCTCGTTTTGACCCAGCCTGTGTTGGGTATCACAACCATCGGCGTGCGACTCAAGCTGGTTTATACACTCAACCCGGCATGTCTAATCATTGCTTGTCACACGGTTTGTCACACGATTTCTCACAAGGTGCACAGGGCTTGCCACACAACACGCAGGCAAATTTTCAGCCGCCTACCTCTGGCCCCAGCCCCTTTGGCGATGATTCCAGAGGTCAGCAGAGCCAGCAGAGTGGTGAACAGGCCCGGCATCAGGGCCAGGCAGCCACGGAACAAGGTTCGGTGAGTATTCAGCAACTGATGGATAGCATTGCGGGCATGCAGCACCAAACGGCTGAAACCACGCAGGTGTTTCAAAACGCGCTACAGCAGGTTCAGCAAACGCGCCCCCAGGCAATGCATATGCCAGGCTTGTCTCATCGCTTTCAGGCACGGGCTGCGCATACGGATGAAGCCAATGCGGGCATGGGCCACATGGGGCTAGGCTTGCAAATGTTTCAGCAGAATCGTCGCGAAGGAAATCCCTTTGGCCGTTTTGTCCACGCGCGTTCAGAAGCGCCTACGTTTGGCGGAGGATCGTCCTGGATGGGCGGCTCCGGTGCCGACTCGGGTTTTCAGCAGGTAAAAGGCGCTATTAGCCAACGGGTAGGTATGGCCCAGAACCGTGTTATGCAGGAGTCTAAAGTGCGCATGACCCGCGCTAACGATATGCGCCAGCAGGCCCAGGGCTTGCAACAGCACGCCATGATGCTGATTGCCCAAGGTGGGTTAATGATTGCCCAGGGCGTGCAGAGCATTATCCAAGGGGTGTCGCTATTGTGCAATCCGTTTACGGCGGCGGCAGGCGCGGCTCTTATTGCTCGTGGGGCCCAACTGGTGGTGAAAGGCGTACAGACCATCGCCCAAGGCATCAACAAAGTGGGAGAAGCCACCGATCGGACCCAGCAGGGACAAGGCCAGGCGATGGAAATGCAACGCATACAGTCTGGCGGGCAAGGGTACGTAGGCCAACTGCTGGCCCTGTTGCAACGGGCGCAGGCCCAACAACAGCAGGAAATGGGAGCCCAGAGTCTTCAACAGCAGCTTATGCAGTTGGATAACCGCCTCAATCAGGATTTACGGGCTGGCGGCTTGGCTGGCAATGGCTCAGAGAGTTTGTTCTCTGGCGGGGCCTTTTCAGGTGGGGCGGCGCCTTCGTCGCTTGCGGCGGGTGGCCTGAATACCAACGGCTGACGCAAGACGTTGTTGTGGGGAGTCGTGGATCTATTGTCCTTTGCTCTAGTCCCACTTTGCTCTGGTCGACTTAGATCGATTCTCCTTGAGCGGCGGATAGGTTGCGCGGCAGCCGAACGGTAAACGTAGTGCCCTGTTGGGGCTTGGTGCTGTAGGCGATTGTTCCCTGGTGCGCTTCCACAATTTTTTGGCACAAATACAACCCAAGGCCCGTGCCCACATAGCCAGAACGGTTGCGACTGCTCTTGTAGGGCAAAAACAGTTCCGCCTGCTGGGCGGCGGGAATCCCGGGGCCGGTATCTGCCACAGAAATGGACAATTCCGTCGGTGACGTTTGCGTGGTGATGGTAATGCAGCCAGGGCTTTGCATACAGGAGGCCGCGTTATGGATTAAGTTGTACAGCAGGCGTTGCAAGGCCATGGCATCGGCGAAAAGCTGATGGTTGTGCTGGCAAAACTGAAGCAGCAGCCGGTGGCCCCCCGTTTGTAGCGTGCTGGCCAACGCGGGAATGACGGCGTTTTTTAAAAGCTGTTGTAGGCAAACGGCTTCAAGGGTGAGCGGTACCCCGGTTTGCTGGTACTGGTAGCTGGCCACAATGTTGCTCACCATTTGCTGCAAAAACCGGTTGGACTGCTGCATGGCTTCCAGGGTTTTGCGTTGGGCGGGCGTTAGCGGCCCCAGGCGGTTGCCAAGCAGCAACGCCAAAGAGAGGGCTTCGCCTGCCACTGGACTTTTCAGGTCGTGGGTGAGTGTGGCCATATAGAGTTCTTTTTGTTGTTCGCTTTGCTGCAAGCGTTGTAGCAGCCGGTCTTGGCTTAGCACGTAGCGAATGGCCCGGTCCAGAAGCGCAGGGTTCATTTCCTCTTTGAGTAAGTAGTCTCTCGCGCCAATGTGCATGGCTTGCCAGTCAATGGCCGGGTCGGCCAAACCCGTCAGCAAAATGACGGGGCGCTTACAACCGGCGCGAATGGCCTGCTGAAGTAAACTCAGCCCGTTTTGTCTGCCCAGGTTGTAGTCCAGCAGGCAAACGTCAAACTCGCCCGCAACCATTGCTTCCAAGGCTTGTTGAATGTCACACAGCCAACGCAGGTCGTGTCCTTGGCCCCCGGCGGACTGGAGCATCAGGGCGGTAATTCGGTAATCGTCCTCGCTGTCATCAATTAAAAGAATGCGAGAAGTCTGTGGAATGGCTTCCTCTGCCGGAAGGTGGTTTGTGGCGGCGGTTGTTGCGGGCTGGTTTAAGGACACAGTGGCACCTCGCTGCTGGCCAAAGGTTCAGCGGGCAGTAAGCCTAGCTGAACGCCGAGTATGGCCGCCTGGGTTCGATCGGTGACCTCTAGCTTTTTGAGCACGTGGCTGACATGAATTTTAACCGTATACACACTCAGGCACAGTGCTTCTGCGAGTTGGGCGTTACTTTGGCCCTGGGTAATGCCCGTTAAAATGCAGCGCTCTCGTTCAGTGAGTCGTTGGTAGCGCTCCTGCTGAATCGGGTTGGCCTCGTTGGCGGCTTCGGTGGTGTTGGTGTGTAGCAGCGCCTGGTTAATGGCGCCCAATACACCGGCATCGTACCAGGCGTTGCCCGCATGGACCGTTTGTATGGCCTGGAGCAGTTGTTCGGGTGGGGTATCTTTTAGGCAGTAGCCGTTGGCGCCCGCCCGCAGTGCCGCCAGCACCAGCTCCCCTTCCTGGTGGGAGGTGAGCACCACCACCCGCGGTAAGGTGTCGGGGCCGCTGGCGTGATGGGGTCCTCTCAGTTGCTCAATGAAGGCAATGCCGTTCATGCCGGGGAGGCCAATATCCACCAGGGCCACGTCAACGGGTTGGTTTTCCAGGGCGCTCAAGGCCGCCTCTGCCGAGGAAAATTCTCCAGAAAAGGCCAAGAGGGGCTCGTTTTGGATCATTTGCACCAGCCCTAGGCGAATCAGCGGGTAGTCTTCCACCACCACCACCCGAATGGCGCGGTGGTCTGTTGGGCAAGAAAGCTTCTGGCGGGTTTGGGTAAACGAGTTCACAGACATCCATCCGGCAGTGTGATTGAGGGATTTACGGGTTCAGCAGGTTTTCCTGATGTCTCGATCCTGACCGGGGATTTCTGAAATAGATGTAACGCGTTGGCGTGGAGTATGAACAAATTGAATATTTGTGTTGTTGGGCAAAGTGCTAGGTCGTGTCCTTAGTGAACGCTCTGACAGGCACTTGCCGCGTTGTAGTCTGGGTGGCCGCATCCGTCTGTGCCACCTGGTGCTTGGCCTGTTTCCACAGGTGGTCCCAGGTTTCAAAGTCCAGGCTTTCCAGTGGCTGTTTTGCCAGGCGCTCCATGGCCTGGAACCGTCGCGTAAATTTATCTGTGGCGCGGGTTAAGGCCACTTCTGGGTGGATGCGGCAGTGCCTTGCCAGGTTGACGGAGGCGAACAAAATATCGCCCATTTCCTCTTCCAGGTGCTCAAAGGGCGCCTGGGAGGCCAAGGCTTCCTGTAGTTCGTCGTATTCGCTCATGACACACGCCCATAGGGATTCAAAACTAGGCCATTCAAACCCAACAGCCACCGCCTTCTGGCTGGTTTCCAGGGCGCGGCTCAGGGCGGGCTGGTGTCGTTTGACGTCCTTTAGCACGCGTGGTGGGGGCTCGTTGGAGGACAGCTCGTTGACGGGCGACTTATCTGTGGCCGACCCATTGGTGGCCAGTCCATTGGCAATCAGTCCATTGCTTTGAGCGCGTTCTGCCTGCTTAATGGCCTCCCAGGTCTGGGCCACGGCCTCGGCATCCTTGGCAAGGTTTTCTGGCGTTGCACCCTCAGTGGAAAACACGTGTGGGTGTCGGCGAATGAGTTTTTCGGCCAGGTGTTGGCTAACCGCGCCCATGTCAAAGGTCTGGGCATCCTGGGCAATTTGCGCGTGCAACAGGACTTGCAAAAACACATCGCCCAACTCTTCGCACAGGGCAGTGGGTCGCCCACGATCGATCGCTTCGAGGGTTTCGTAGGCTTCTTCCAGCAGATAGGGTTTTAGGCTGTGGTGGGTTTGCTTCAGGTCCCAGGGACAACCTTCCGTGGGGTGGCGCAGACGCGCCACAATGGCCAGCAGACGAGACAGGTGGGCCAGGGTAATTGCCAGGTTAGGATGCTCTGAGCACTGTTGTTGCAACAGCGCAAGGGCTTCATCCGGGCTGGTGGCAATGGGGGGAATGAGGCTGGGTGAGTTTGGCACAGTGGCTTGTAAACCTTAATCCTGTCAGGAGGGTGTGTGTGTGGGCAATGGCTTGTGCTATAGCATACAATGAATGCCGCACGAAGAAGCAAGCTGAATACACGCCACCTTGCATTAAAGGAGATCCACTTTCAGGAGCTCGGCTTTGAAGTATACTAAGTTTGATTGCGCGAAGCCTGTGTGTGGCCTATTATGTGTGGCCTGTTCTGTTAACGCTGAATATGGAACCACGCCAGTGTATGAAGCCAAAATGTATGAGGCCAGTACAGGTGCAATGTTGAGAGATTGAGATTGAAGTAGTAGGTCGCTTTTAAATGAGTACCACGGTAGAAAACGACTATTTAGCCATTCGTCAGGCATTGAGCGATGCCAAACATGTGTTTTTAACGGCCCACGTGGGGCCGGATGGTGATGCTTTGGGCGCAATGCTGGGGTGTTATCACGCACTGCGCGCCTGCTTTCCGCAGGTGGAGCGTGTGGACTGTGGTGTTTCTGGAAAAGTACCGGCCATGTACAGTTTTTTACCTGGCCTGGGAGATATTGTGGACGTGGACACGGCCACCCATTTGCTCAGTCGCTACGATGTGGCGATGTCGTTTGACTGTGGCTCTCTGGATCGTTTGGGGCAGTCGGCGCGGTATTTTGAGCAGGCGGCTATTTCAATTAATGTAGACCACCACATCAGCAACCGGCGGTTTGGGTCGCTTAATTTGCTGGAAACCGATGCGGCGGCCAGTGGCCAGGTGGTGTACAATCTGTTGCGGTTTTTAAATGCGGATATCACAAAGCCGGTGGCGGACTGTTTGTACACGGCCATTATGACGGATACGGGCGGCTTTAAGTACAGCAATGCCACCTCGGTGGTGTTTCAAATTGCGGGGCATTTGGTCTCTCTCGGGGCGGACCCGGAAATGATCTACAAGCGGGCCTATGAAATGCGTCCCTGGTGCCAGGTGCAGCTCCAGGCGGAAGTGGTTCGTCGGGCAGAAAAAAACGCAGCGGGCACCCTGGCCTGGACCGTGATTACCCTGGAAGATCTCAACGCTTTTGGCGCAGACCACGAACATGTGGACGGGGTGGTGGAAACCCTGCGGCATGTGGAAACGGTGCTCATTTCCGCCATTTTTAAGGAAACGCGCGACGGGCATACCAAGGTGAGCCTTCGCAGCAACAGTCATCAAATTAATGTGGCCCAGTTGCTGGAATTGCACGGCGGGGGCGGGCATGCCATGGCGGCGGGGTGTACGCTCAAACATCCTCCGCTTGAAGCGGTTGCGTTGCTTCGTCCGCAGTTGGAGGCGGCCATTGAGACAACCTTGAAGGCGCCACTGTAGCTTTGAGGATAGTCGGGATATAGGGCTTCTTTTTTGCCCCAGGCAGCGCGCCCATCGCCCCCCAACGGAGGAACACCCGCTCAACCTCTAGCGATCGGCTGGGTGGGTCAGTCGCTTTACATTTTGAAACATTGGCATGCTTTTTCAAAGAAATAGACCTGTTTGCCGAAGGGCATAGACAGTGGTCTATTCTTTTTCTCTTACGTTCCCGTGATGGGAGCGTTACTGCCGCCATCCATCGTTCATCGTGAGTTTTTTCAGTTGGTCCATAAAAATCAATCGCTTATACCGGCTTTGTCGTGGGGCGTGCAGGGATGCACGGACGCGCAGATTCGTTTGTTCAAGGTTGTTTTCAGGGTGTTTGAACCGGCATAGTGCCAGCTTTCTGTAGACAAGGCCACCACAGCCAACGAACGATCAGCCCGACTGGTCGACCGGCAACGATCCAGCCAATGAGGGGTACTGTTGTTTATGGTAAATCGTTTAACTTGCGCCAAGCGTCACTTACGGTCTCGTGTGGCCGGGCAGGCTTTAGTAGAATACGCCTCGTTAGGGGGCGTGGTCCTGTTGGTTTGTTTATCCGCGCTGTATGCGTTTGGGGCGGCTTTGGGCAGCGGTTTTATCGAAATCTCAAATCGGTTTTCCGCCAGTCATTCGGGTGGCCAGGAGGGATCGGTAGCGTTAATGTCAACCCCGGTCGATGTTCCGACATCATCCGGCGGGGTTGGATATGCGGGCGCTGCACTACCGACGACGGCAAATTCTACGACCAACAGCAGCGCCACCGATGCGCCGGGCGTTTCTGGGGTGGAGGGTTTGTCTCAGTTGGGCAACGGGGCTTCCACCACCAGTATGGAAGGTTTGCTATCCAAGCTCAATTCCGATGACTTTGCCAGCCAATCCGCATCCATTCAGCAAGTGGCCGATCAACTGGCCCAAGTCGCGGGCCAGCACCAGCAAACGAACCCGGAAATGGCTGCTCTGTTTCAGGATTTGGCTAAAAAAATGAAGCGTGTGGCGGCGTCTAACCTGTTGGTGGCGGCCAATCACGCCCACAGCATTGAATCGAACCCGGAAAAAGGCGCCATGTTTCAGCAAAAAATTATCGATATTGGCCAGTCTATTGCTGATCCCAGCGTGGTGTATTACGGCAAAAACGACGATCACGATTTTCAGGCCAGTTTTTTGGCCGTGGCAATCACTTCTCACGAATTTCAGCAGACGTTTGAGCAACTGTCTGGCAGTTTGGATAAATTGCCGCCCGCTCAACAAAAAGCAGTCGGTGCGGTGGCGGCCCAAATTATCGGCAATCCGGTTATTCAGGCCTTGGGTGGGCTGGATGCCGTCAAACAGAGCCCCAAGTACCAGCAGTACTGTGTGCAGCAGGGCTACTGCTAGAAGAGGGCCTGCTAAGACTAGGGCCTGCTAAGGCGGCGCGTATCCATCATGCAACTGCTTGCCAAAGGGGAGGGGCTGGCGATGGTCGGCACTCCCCAAGCGCATGCGTTCGTGGGACAATAATCCAACGGCGCGTTTTGCGCTTTGTTTTGGGTGGGTTGCTTCCGTGGCAAAAACGCCTTTGCAGCGACCACACGTGGCTTGGGGAGATTTTGGGGCGATGACGACACAGCAAGAGCAGCAGACCAGTGGCAGCGGGGTGCATTATGCCAGCTATTTGGCGTTGGATCGCATTTTGGGGGCCCAGCACTGCCTGACTGAGGCGCACGATGAGTTGCAATTTATCGTCATTCATCAGGTGTTTGAGCTGTGGTTTAAGCTCATTCTGTTTGAGCTGGATTCGGTGCGTGAGCGACTGATGACCGATCAGGTGACGGAATCCACGCGGTACCTCAACCGCATTACGGAGATTATGCGGGCCATTGTGGGCAGTTTTCCGGTAATAGAGACGATGAGCGCGCACGATTTCCTGGCGTTCCGCTCCCAGTTGAGCCCGGCCAGTGGTTTTCAGAGCCTTCAGTTTCGCGAAATCGAGTTTTTATCCGGTCAGCGCAACCCGCAGTACCTTGCCGCCCTGGATCCCGATTCCGACACGTATCGGCGGCTGGCGGCCCGGTTGGCCGAACCCAGCCTGTGGGAGGCATTTGTGGGCCTGCTGGCCCGCGCCGGGTTTACCGTGGCCCAAGAGGCCGACGTGCTGGATACGCTGGTGCGCATTCAAACCCATCCGGCGGAATACCCGTTGCTGAACAACCTGATTGAAACCCTGCTGGACTACGACGAGGCCTTTATCCTGTGGCGGCAGCGGCACCTTTCCATGACCGAGCGCATGATTGGCCGCAAGCCCGGCACCGGCCAGCCGGATGTGGCCCGCTACGACCAATACGGCCACATGAGCGAAGGCGGCGTGGCCTACCTGAGCCATACTTTGGGTAAAAAGTTCTTTCCGCTGCTGTGGCAGGCCCGTACCCAAATGGGCTAACGATACCAGAGCGTTACAGTAGGGTATTGGCTAAAACAGTCAACAGAAATAAGCAGGATTGTCATTCATGCTAAACGCAGTTTGGAATTTTCTCACCCGTAACAGTGGCTCGATATTTGATGCAGTTGTAAAGATACTGCTCCTATTTGCCGGTGGTTATATTCTTTGGTGTGGCAGTCAGTTGGCGTTTGTGCAAGGCCACGATTCAATGGCAATCGGACTCACCTACACCGCCGGGATTTTTTGCCTGATCTTTGCGTTTTTATCCAGTTTTAAAAAGTTTAAAGGCCTGGGCGTTAAGGCAGAAATGTGGGACCAAACTCAGCAGAAAGCCGAAGAGCTTGTCAAACAGTTGGAAGAAATACAGGTATTTACATTAAAACAAATTTTAATAATCGTTACCCAACCGCAAGGCCTAGGTTGTTCTTTGTATAGTAAGGAACATTTAGTGGATCTCTATAAGAAAGTAAAGGCCTTACGTTCTCGTGTAGATGCAGAAGAAAAAGATCTTGCATCAATTCTTCACTTGATTATAACTTTAGATTATGAGCCAATTCGTAATCGAATTAATGCAAAATTAGTAGAAAAAAAAGAAGAAATTGAGCAGAAGCTAAAAGAGATGAGCGCAGATAACACTGAAGTACAGACACTTCAAAAAAACTCAGAAGATTGCGAAAAGTTATATAATGTCAGTAAAATGATTATTCCTCAATACTATGACCTGCCAGTAACTACAGAGTTTTCTAGACAAGCCTATGATAAAGTTAATGAGCTTATTGGAGAGCTACAGAGTTTAAATCAACACGAAAAACAGCAGTTAAAAAAATCTCTGCATTCAGAGTTGGCAGAATTAAAAATACATTGTCAGTCTTATTAAATATGCCGTCAAGAGCATTGGCTGTCTCAACCAGAATAACGGCGAGCTTTTACCCCTTCAGCCAGGTGGCGGCGTCCACGGCGTGGTAGGTAATAATAATGTCCGCCCCGGCGCGCCGGATGGCGGTCAGCGTTTCTAGCACCACGGCGCGTTCATCCACCCAGCCCTGTTGGGCGGCGGCTTTCACCATGCTGTATTCCCCGGAAACGTTGTAGGCCGCCAGCGGCACGGTTACCGCGTCTCGCACCTGCCGAAGGATATCCAGGTAGGGCAGGGCGGGCTTGACCATCACCAGGTCGGCTCCCTCCTGCAGGTCCAGCAGGGTTTCTTCCAGGGCTTCGCGGCTGTTGCGCGCATCCATCTGGTAGGTTTTGCGGTCGCCAAACGTGGGCGTGGATTCCGCCGCCTCGCGGAACGGTCCGTAAAACGCGCTGGCATACTTGGCGGAATAGGCCATAATGGGCGTGTCTGGAAAACCGGCCTCATCCAACGCCAGCCGAATCGCGCCCACGCGGCCGTCCATCATGTCGGAAGGCGCCACGATATCCGCCCCGGCCTTGGCCTGAGAGACGGCGGTTCGGGCCAACAGCTCCACGCTGGGGTCGTTCAGCACCCGGCCTTCCATCACAATGCCGCAGTGGCCGTGGTTCATGTATTCACACAGGCAGGTATCCGTCATCACCACCAGATCGTGGCCAAACTGTTTTTTGATGGCCCGGACGGCGCGTTGTACAATGCCGTGGTCGCTCCAGGCGCTGGTGGCTTCCGGGTCTTTTTCGTCAGGAATGCCAAACAGCATTACGGCCCGAATGCCCACGGCCATGGCGCGACCAATTTCAATCAGGGCGTTGTCGATGGAAAACTGATAAATCCCGGGCATGGCCGGGATTTCCTTGCGAACGCCGGGTCGATCCACGATAAACAAAGGGTAGACGAACTGCTCGGGCTGAAGATGGGTTTCCGCCACCAGGTTGCGCAAATGGGGTTGTTGACGCAAACGACGCTTTCGAACCAGTGGAAAACTCATCGGGCAGGCTACCTCTTCTCTGTCTGAATCTTGCTGAATCTCGTTAGGCGGATGCCGGAGGGCATCCATGCCGTGATTACTTTGCGACTGTCTCAAAACTATTGTCTCAAAAACTGTCTCAAAAAATCACATCGAAAAATCATCGTTTGGGCTTCGGGTGCCAGCGTGTGTGGATTTTTGCCAAGACAGGTTCATGGTCAGGTTCCACTGTTTACAGGACCCCACAGGCGCCCAATTTGGCTACAATGGCCAACAGAATCCCTGATAGAACTGAACCCAATGGACAGCGAAGGCAGAAATTTAGGACAACACCCGGCTTAGGGCGTGTCCTCAGTTGCGTTACAGAGAAGAGAAAGCGCGACACAGATTGAGGAGGGGGTTGCTTGGCCATGGGCTGGCAATTACAACGCGCGTTTCGTGCGTTTCGTTCCACGCAGGCAAGTGCTGCAACTAAACAGTGTTTGCACCCCAATATGCGCCGTTCTGGCGAGCATTGCCCCGATTGTGGCCATTTGGTTGCGTTTGAGTGGACCCTGGCCTGGTGTGTGGGGTGTCATCAACCCCGCGCCCTAACCGCCGATGCAACGGGATCTCCGGTCGTGCAGGAGCGCTATTGCCGGGCTTGCGGCCAGGCGGCGGTTCGCTTCGAGCATCGCAGTCGGTTACACGTGCAGGAATTGCCCTATGCGTTCAGCCGCAGGGTGGTTCGGGCCGCTGGCAATTCGGCTGTGTCGTCTGGCCCAGCGCCGTTTTTAAACGCGCTGCTCCAGGATGGACGTTTGCAGGGAGAGCAGGTGCCTTCTGGCGCTGGCGATTTACGCTTGCTGTCTGAAACACCAAATCACAGTACAAATCCCTTTCAACTCGCCAGAGAGCAGGTGTTTCGTCCGAATGCTTCAGGTGCGAGCTTCTCCAGGGGAGCTTCCTCTGCGGCTGGCTCTCCCCTTGTGGTGGAAGGCCAAGCGCTCCGAAAAGAATTACTGGGCTAAGTCGTGTCTGCGCATAACGCTCTGCTCCGTTTTTTGGCTGATTTTTCGGCTGACCCCATTAGAAATGGTTGTCTTGGGCAATAACTCCCAAACGATTGGGGAACGGCTGCTTGTGGCTTGATTGCTTGGCTCGCACCACTGCTTCCACAATGGTTGGCGTTTTAGGGCACGGGCCTTGTTGCGTTTGGTCGTAGATTGCGCCAATCGCGTGGGTTTTTCCAGATAGTATAGTTCCAGCCAAAGGAGACGATCTCCTGCGAGCGGGTGTTGCTGGTTCCACTCCTGGCAACGGTAACGCGCATATTGGGCAATAATGAGCCGGTTGTTGCCGTGGCTCCAAAGTTTTTCGTAAAACTTCCACCAGCGGTCCTGGCCTGCGCGGTGCAGTTGTTGGGGCTCTTGCCAGGAGAGCGGCTCATTTGAAAATGCCTGGCTGCTATTGCTCGGCATTAGGTTCACCACCCGACCCGCCTGGGTTTTTCCGCCCGCAACCAGCCATATGTTGCTTTTGGTGGGGTGTGGAGAAAACACCGCCCAGAACTGTTCCAGCCGAAGAAGAGGAACCAGCCCCTGTATGCTCCAAAGTGGTGCTTGTGGCGTTAACGAGTGTGGCTGCGAACGGTTTAGGTAGCCTAGGGTGTGTAAATTCCAACCCAGGCAACCCGTAAGCGCAATGAGGCAGAGTATAAACACCACCGGGCTGGGGGTCAGGATTTTAGCACTGGGCTTGGCTGCCGTTAGGGGAGTTTGCCCCAAATCCCACCACTGGCTTGGAATCCATAGGCTAAGGGCGACCAGATTAATCCACGGAAACAGCCCAATGGTTAGGCAAGTTGCAATACCGGCGTGCAACAGTAGCAATAATGCAACGCCTACTGCCCTAAATGACAAGTGCTGGAGCGGTTTCCACGGAAGAATGAGCAACAGCGGGGCGATAATCTCTGCCCAAAACACGCCGTGGGTGAGTATTTTTAAATAAACATCGGGTAGCCCCCGGAGCCAGTTTCCCAGCGGGCCGGTAATATAGCCGATGTGTAGGGCGTAGGAAACGGCCGTGCCTTCTGTCTGCCATTCGGCAGAGGTTTTAAAGGCAACCGAACTCCAATACATGAGAACCAGTTGTACTAGCAGGCCCAGGAAAATGGGACTTCGGAGGGAACTGGGTAGCGTCTGGTTTTTTGCTCTGGCCACTGGATTACGAATGCCGCAGTGCCAGGGCAGGAGCACGCTCCAAAAACAGAGGAGCCTTAGCAGATCGTCTCCAGAGTGGTTAACTAGCGGGTTGCGGGCATGGATGGAGCCCAACAACACCCAGCCCAGAAAGAGCATTTTACCAGGATGCCAACCCAAGGACACGCTGGCACCGGCTATGGCCTGGAGGCAAAGCAAAAACACGGCCCAGCCCAACGTATCCCCTAAGCCTAACGTGTTACTAAAGGTGTACAGGCAAACATGAAGCGGGTTGGCAAAATGCTGCGCCAGCACGCTGGCCGGTAAAAAGCCCTGTGCCGTATAGAACGCGCCAGCATCCGGCAGGCGGCTCAGGGCGTCGGCCAAAATTAAAGCCCCCAGGCCAATGCGGTACAGCGTCAAAGAGCGTCGGTCAACAGACCAGAGAGACAGCCCGCAAAAGGCTTGCCAGGCCGCCGCCAGCCCAAGGCGATGTTGTTGGGTAACAGCGTCCAGCCAATACCAGCAGCGGCTAAAGAGCCAGAAACGACTAAAGACCTGGCGCCAATCTGGCGGCCAGCCTGGGTGGCAACCCTGGCCGTTCCTTGGAAGCAGACGTTTCTCCTGTGGAAAGGTACGGGCTTGTGCGGGGTTCCTCTCCACATGCGGCCTGAGGTGCGGACGCTCACGGGTGGGGTGCTGCACGGGTGGTGGTTGCCTCTCTCCCACAAACAGAACGATGGCAAACTGTAAAACCGATGCTAAAACCGAGAATTCTCCCATTGGGAGCGGTGTATCGTGTGATTATAATGGCCCTGGCCTCGCTACCTCAGAGGAAAATATTCGATTTTTGCAAGGGTTTGGGATGTTCTGTCTGGGCTTTTCTGGGCAAGGTTTTTTTCGACAGCCATTTTTGGGGCATATGCTGGCTGTTGGTGGCTGTTTGCTGCGTGTCAGCCGCGTTTGGCAACGCACGCTTGTAGGGGCAGGCAATCCAAGCGCGAGACGAGCAGGGCTGTCTCTGGTGGAAGTGTTGGTAAGTTTGGCGTTGTTGGGTCTGCTGGTGGGGATGAGCGTTCAGTTATTGACCCAAAACCCGCGTGGCCCTTGGGTTGCCCGTGTAAGCGATTATTTGGCGCATGTGGCGGCCCTTGCCCATCGGGTGGAGTTGAGCACGGGCCGCCCGGTGGATGTGTCTGCCGGTGGTTTGGCGACGTTGCTACTGAGTGCTGAAAGCGCGGTGGAAACCATTATGACCAGCCCTGCGCACCTTCGTTACCCCAGTGGGGTGTGGGTGTATTTGTACCCGGAGCAGGTCAGTGGGATGAGCGATCCTATTTTTGCGGGCACGCATAACCGAGAATGGCTGCTGTTGGATTTAAACGGTGATCAATCGCCAAACGCGCTTTCTGAACAAGGAGATCGGGTGTTGCTACACCTAAACAGTCAGTCGGGGCGTATTCAAACGGCTTACCAAATAAATATGCTGGCCTTTGACCGTTCGTTTTTTGACGCTGAAAAACAGCTTGCCGGTGGCAATGTGCTAACCGCAACCGCATCTTCTGGTGCGGCTTCCAGCAGTAGTTCCGGCACTGCGGGAACGACCACCACGACCTCCTCCAGTAGCGGTAGTGCTTCCACGTCTAGCACCAGCACGGGAACCACCACCAGCACGACGACGGGCTGTGTGTTGTCGGCCACGGTTACCAGTGGCGGTAGTACCGTGACCGGCTGTACCCTGACGGCCACGGTTAGTAGTTCGGGCGTAACACTGTCGGGGTTGTGAACCATGCGTTTTGATTACAACGGCAGAGTGTCCCAAGCCCCCATAATGTCCCAAGCCTTGAGCGTTGCTGCAAGGCGGTCGCTGTGAGAGACCTGCTACCTTGGCTGAAAGAACTGCTGGAAGCAGGGTCGTTTGTGTCGCTGGTGCACACCTCGTCTGCCTGGAGTCCCGTTTGGTCAGTCGTCTATTTGCTGTCTCATTTGGGGATTGGGTTGGGCGGCCTGTTACTGGCCCTGGGGCTGTTGCGTCGTTTACCCGCCGGGGCTCCGGCTCCGCTCCGGGCCATGGTTCGTTTGGCCGGGGTGATGACCCTGGCACTAAGCCTGATGCACTGCTTTAGCGCCTGGATGGGAGCTTATCCGGCGTATCGCCTGTTAACGCTGTTGCAGGTGGTGGCGGCAGTAACTGTTTGGGTCAATGTGTTGGGTTGTTTGTACCTACTGCCCAAACTGACCAGCCTCCGTAGCCCGTGGGAGCTGGAGTGTGAAATTGCCATTCGGGCCGCCACGGAACAGCGCCTTCAGCAACTCAATGAACACCTGGAAGCCATTGTGGCCGAACGCACCGAGGCGTTGGCCCGGCAGTCGCAGGCGTTGGAAATGAAAAATCGTGAGCTGGAGACCTTCAACCGTATGGCCTCTCACGATTTAAACGCCCCGTTGCGCCGGGTACGCTTTTTTGCAGAAACTCTTCGTCAGCAGCACGCGCACCCCTTGAGCGATATCGGAAAAGACTGCCTGGTGCGTCTGTGCCAAAATGCAGAGGCTATGCACCTGCTGCTCCAGGATCTGCTGGCGTTGGCGCGAATGGGTCAACAGCCCATTCAGCCGGTGAGGGTGAACCTCAGCGAACTGGCCCAGGAGTGGTTTCAGCAAAATGCCAGCCAGTGGAAGCCCGCCCGCTTGGCAGCAACCATTGAGCCAGACATTCACGTGGTGGGCGATCCGGTGCTGTTGCGTACCGCAATGGAGAACTTGCTGAGCAACGCCTGTAAATACAGCCGAGGGCGGCCCCGTATTTGCATTAAAATTCGACGGCTTCGTTTGGGCTTACGAACCGTGGTTTGTGTTCGAGATAACGGTTCCGGGTTTAACATGGCGGAAGTAAAGGGGTTATTCAGCCCGTTTCACCGGCTAACGCACGCCCAGGAATTTCCAGGAACCGGTCTGGGGCTGGCTTCGGTGCGACGCGTCATGGATTTGCACGGGGGTCGGGTGTGGGCCCGGGGCGAGGTGGAAGAAGGCGCAGCCTTCTACTTGCACTTTCCAGCCCAAGGTTTAACCCCTGGGAGCAATCGGCGATAAAAAATCGACCGCAAAAAGAAGACCGATCCCTCGTGAACCGAAAGGGATGCTTATGCTACGCTAAGATCAGAGAATGGCTCTAAAATCATTCATGTGTGTCTCTATTGCTGGCCCCGTAGTTCAGTATGGATAGAACGTCAACCTCCTAAGTTGAATGTCGCAGGTTCGAGTCCTGCCGGGGCCAAATACAGGATGAATGGAGCGGGCTGTCTGTTTCAGGCTGTTTCTTTTTCGAGAGTCTTCTGATTTTCTCCGCCAAATCGTTGGTGTTGAGCCCCTTCTCCATTATAATGGGCGAAAAATATAGCCCCATTTCTGTCAATCTTTTACAAAAAACCAATCCAAGGAGCCAACTGATCCCCATGAGTGAATCTGTAACCACCCACCCGCTGGAGCAGGAAATTGAGCAGGAAATTCGGGCCCACAAAATTATGATTTACAGCAAAGGCACGCAGGAATTTCCGCGCTGTGGCTTTACGATGGAAACCGCTCAGTTTTTCAGCCAGTTAAACGTGCCGTTTACGATGCAAGACGTGCTGGATAATCCTGAGAAGCGTCAGTATTTGTCGGAAAAAACCGACTGGCCGACTCTGCCCAAAGTCTTTATCAACGGTCAATTTTTCGGAGATACGGATATTTTGAGCGAAATGCTCCAAACCGGCGAGCTTCACACGGTACTGAAGGAAGCCTTTGGAGATGCATATCAGCAACCCAGCGCTTCCTAACCCAACCAATGGCGCGCAGGATCCGTTGGAGTTATCTCCTGTAATGCAAGCACAGCCTGGGCAACCACAACCTGGTTTGTGGCCGTCTGCTCTGTTCTCTCCTCCCGCCACCCACCCGTTGGCCATTGCTCATCCTGGGGTAAACGGATCGGAGGTCGGCTCTTCGGCGGTAGGGGCGGAAGTAGACGTGGGCTGGTCGGTGTGTCAGTCTTTCACGCCACTTTGGCTCCTTGGGGCGGATGGCTTGGACTTCTTGCACCGCCGTTCTTCTCAGGAGGTAAAGTTGACGGCGCTGGGCCATGGTGGGGCCAATACCCTGCTGGACCGAAAAGCCCGTGTGCAGGCGTTGTTTTCTTTTCATCGCGTGCGGGAAGATGCCCTGCTGTTGCTAACACCCGCTGCGCAACGGGCAGCGCTGGTGGAAGAGCTGCTGCGATTTAAAATTATGGAAACCTTTACCGTGAGCGAGTCGCCGCCGCTGGATGCTTTAACGGCCACTGAAGCAGCCGAAACGACGGCGAGTGGGGCCTCTTGGTGTCTGCTCTCGCTGGTGGGGCAACCGGTCAACTGGTTATTGGGATCGCTTTCTCAGGTGCTTTGGCGGCAGTGGCCCACGGATGCCATGCGGGCCAATCAGGTTGTTTCTGGCCTATTTAGTCCGGCACCGTCTGCCTCTGAGGCGGAGGGTGCGGTTGCACCTTTTTCCGTCTGGTGGATGGCGCAACCGTTTCCCGTGTTTGGTCCACCGGAAACGGCGGTGCCGGGAGGCTGTTTACTGTTGCCTGCGGAACGTCTGGACTTCTTCTTAGAGGCGTTTCAGCAACAGCTAAGCGAGCACGCGCTGATGGGGGTGGCCTTAGCGCCGCAAGCTATGGCGACCTACCGGTTGATGCAGGGCTTATTGCCTGTGGAATCGGTGGAATCGGTCCTTGCGGCTGCCGGAACTGAAATTCAGCCCGAAACGGCCGTCAGCGCTTCAGCGCTCGTGGAAACGGCGGCGGATGATGAGGAGGCGAAAGGGCTGCTTGCCCCGCTGTTGCCTGAAACCGGCCTGGAAGCCTGGACCGTGAGCGATACGAAGGGTTGCTACCTGGGTCAGGAAACGGTGGCCAGAGTGAAAACCTACGGGGCGTTGCAACGTCGGCTAATGGGCCTGCGCATTCAGCCACTGCCCATCGCCAACGATGATGCTGATGGGCCCGTGTTGACCAGCCCCGCGCTTTTGAACGCGTTACAGCGTTTGCCAGAGGGCAGCCCGTTAGTCAACCTGGTGGTGAACCCCGACTTGCTGCAAACCGATTCTCCCGCAGATGACCCGCCAGTCCGGCAAAACTCGTCGAAACCGCATGCGCACTCGCCAGCCACGCATATGGGCTCGTTGGTGCAAGTGGTCCTGGATCCTGAACAGCCGGATTGCTGCCTGGCGTTGGCGTATCTGGGTAAAAATTATCGCACGCCGGGCCAGGCTTATCGGGTTGCAATCGGTGCTGTTACTTGTCAGGTAACGGTGCTGTCGCTGCCCATGCGCCCCAGTCCAGTCACAGCCGCTTCTACTCAGTCGGCTTCTGCGCAGGAAACAAGCCATTTGCAGGCGAAACGCCTGCACGATAAAGCCATGCAACACTTCGTGGCAGGCGATGCCGAAGCAGCAGTGGCGCAGTTGCACCAGGTGCTTGCTCAATACCCGACTGAAACCATGGCTTATGAGTCCCTGGGGGTGATTTTGGGTCGGCTGAACCGTTTTGAGGAAGCCATTGCGTTGATGGAGCGCCTATTGGTGCTGGATCCAGACTACGTGATGGCGCACACCAACCTGTCGGTTTTCTACATGAAGCTGGGCGACAAAGACCGGGCGGAGGCGGAAAAGGCAAAAGCCACCATGAAGTCGTTTCAGCAGGCCATGCAACGCAAACACGCTTCATCGCAAGCCGTATCGCCACCTGCACACTCTGCATCCACACGCTCTACATCCACACTACTCTCTGAACCCACACAGCCGCAGGCGGAACGCACGGAACCACCGAGCGAGGCTGTTAACCTGGATGCGAAAGCGCCGCTTCCAACGCCGCCGTCTGCCGATGAGGACGCCCGCCGCCACCTGTTGCAAGAGCGCGTGGCGCTCTTCGAGCATGCGCTCTCCTTTAATGCCAACGATCCCTTGGCCCAGTACGGCCTGGGGACCTGTTTGCTGGAACTGGGAGCGTACGCGCGTGCCAGAGCAGCGTTGGAGAAAACGATAGCCTTGCAGCCCAAACACGCTCAGGCGTACCTGGCCTTGGGTCAGTCTCTGGAGGCGCTGCAAGCCTGGCCTGAGGCGGATGCTACATACGAGCAAGGACTTCTTGTGGCCGCTCAGCGTGGAGATCGGGCTCTAATAAGCCAGTTTCAGGAAGGACGCGAACGGCTACAGCAGGCCCCCGGCTTGGGTGGTGTATAAAGCCGTTGCCTCCGTTGCGTTCCATATTGTGGTCTTCGTGCGGTTGCTCTGGGTGTGGCCGAGGGGGGCGTCTATCGTTTGCCGGTCGTCTCTCGGTTGGGATGCCTGCCAGCGGCCTGTGGGTCAAATGCTTCCAAGGGAAGATCGCCGCCAACCTCGTCTTTAAAAAACAGGTAGGCTCTGACGGCTTTTTCCAGTTGTTGGCGCGCCTCGGTAAACGGCGCCTCGTTGAGTCGTTGTAGAACCGTTTCCACGCTTAGGGCGCCTGGGGGATCTTGTGGGGTTTTAAAGCCGGAAAGCGCCCGCTTAAAAGTGGTAATAAGCGACTGCTGTAGTGTTAACGGCTGATCTTGGCCCAACTGTAGTTTGAGGGTGGACAGGTGCATGAGACGCTCCAGCAAATCCTTGGGCACCCGAACCCCTTCCGTACGGTGTTGAGAAGCGGCTGCTTGGGCCTGCTTTTTTTGTTTTTCGATGAGCTGGCTTAACGCTTGTGGCACCTGAACCGCTGTGGGCACAAAGCCCCAAACCGTTCCGTAGGAAGGTTGAAACTGCTTGGGTTTGTAGTTGAGTTGCAGGAGCAGGCGGTTCATGGCCGTGCTTTGATTGAGCGCAAACGCTTCGTCGTACAGCCAACGATTGTCTCCCAGACGTTCATCGTTGGGCGTAAAGTGTTGGACGGTCTTTTGGGCAAATTGTCGGCACCGGGTAATGGCTTGCCATAGTTCATCGGCAAACGTTTTTACCTCCGCGCCGGACTCGGCATTCAGCGGCGCATCCAGCAAGGCCGACAGTTGAGGATCCTGATAAAAGGGCTGGCTGGTGGGTACCTTGGGGGATAAAATATTAACGTACACCCCGTTGGGATCGAGCTTAAAGCTCCTACTGGCAGCGCTGTTGAGCGCAATGACATCTCCCAGTTGTGTGTTGAGCAACAGTGCGCCCAACCGAACGGTTTGACTGTCAGGGACTGGTTGCGCAGAGACTGCTTGCTTACGCGGTTGTGGCCAGTCGTGTTGGTCTAGCCGGTTGTGTTGGCAAAGGTCTCCCCTCTTTTGTGGGGAGCTGAACGGGAAGAGCAGACGGCTCATCATCATCGGTACACTCACTCGCTTTTTATTACAACCGTCGCTACTTTAGCATAAGCCAGGCGTTTTCAACATCTGCTTTGAAATTGCTCGCAACGCCCTGCCCTCCTCCGGTATGATGGAATGAGCATTTTTTGTGGAAAAATCTGTTGGAGGTGGCGCTATTATGTCCAGTCAGCTAAATACCAGCCCTACGTACCGTTTGGGAGACCCGGCCCCGACAGGGAAGGAGAAACGGTGTAAAAGCTGGCAAACAGAAGCCGCCTACCGCATGTTGATCAACAACCTCGATCATCGCGTGGCCGAAGATCCTGCCCGCCTGGTGGTGTACGGGGGGACGGGCAAGGCGGCCCGCAACCCGGACTGTTTATTTCAAATTTTGGCCGCGCTGGAACGTCTGACGGATGACCAGACCCTGTTGGTGCAATCTGGCAAGCCGGTGGGCATTTTGCCGTCCCATCCCGATGCCCCTCGCGTGCTCATTGCCAACAGCAATTTGGTGCCTCAGTGGGCCCATTGGGAGCAATTTCGGGAGCTAGAGCGCATGGGCCTGACCATGTACGGGCAGATGACGGCCGGTAGTTGGATCTACATAGGCTCTCAAGGCATTGTGCAAGGCACTTACCTTACCTTTGTGGAGGCAGCCCGCAAGCATTTTGGTGTTCCCTCTTTGGCGGGCAAGTTTGTACTCTCTGCCGGAATGGGCGGTATGGGCGGCGCACAGCCCTTGGCCGTCAAAATGGCGGGCGGCGTGTTCCTGGGGGTGGATATTGATCCGTCCCGTTTGGCCAAACGTTTGGAAACCGGCTACTTGGACTGTGTGGCCAGCAGCCTGGATGAGGCGCTTCAGTGGGTGGAAACCAATCTGGAGGCGGAGACGCCCATTTCAATTGGTTTGCCTGGCAATGCGGCAACCGTTTTTCAGGCGCTGTTAGACAAGCGATTTCTGCCCGACGTGGTGACAGACCAGACTTCCGCCCACGATCCCCTCAATGGCTATGTGCCGGAAGGACTTTCCCTGGAGGCCGCACTGGCTTTGCGAGACGAAGACCCTGCGGCTTACGTGGCGCAATCCAAGGCCAGTATGGGCAGACAAGTGGAGGCTATGCTCAATTTTCAGGCCAACGGGGCCGTGGTGTTTGATTATGGCAACAATCTGCGCGCCTACGCCCAAGAGGTGGGCGTCAGCGATGCGTTTCGCATTCCTGGCTTTATTCCCGAATTTATCCGCCCTCTGTTCTGTCAGGGGCAGGGGCCTTTTCGCTGGGTGGCGCTCTCGGGCGACCCAGAGGACATTTGGACGACCGATCAGGCGCTCATCTCCTTGTTTCCGCACAACGAGCCCTTGCAACGCTGGTTGACACTGGCCCGGCAGCACATTCAGTTTCAGGGGCTTCCGGCCAGAATTTGCTGGCTGGGCATGGGCGAGCGGGCGCAGGCCGGGCAGTTATTTAACGATCTGGTGGCTTCCGGTCGAGTGAAAGCGCCCATTGTGATTGGCCGAGACCATCTCGACTGTGGCAGTGTGGCCTCTCCCAACCGAGAAACGGAAGCCATGCTCGATGGATCGGATGCCATTGCGGACTGGCCGATTCTCAACGCGCTGATTAACGCCGTCAATGGGGCCACGTGGGTTTCCTACCACCACGGTGGCGGCGTGGGTATGGGCTATTCGCTCCATGCGGGCATGGTGGTGGTGGCCGATGGGACCCCCGAGGCGGCGCGTCGTTTGCAGCGGGTACTTACTTCCGACCCCGGTATGGGCGTGCTTCGGCATGCGGATGCTGGCTATGAATCGGCCCAACAGCTAGCTCAGGCTCAGGGTTTCAGTCTCAAGGTTTGAGTTTTTTCCAGCGAATAAGACCGCAAGACGAACAGAGCCAAAAATTTAGAGCCGAAAATTCAAAAATCCCTCCGTTATCATCAACACGGAGGGATTTGGAATGCGAGGATTCTGATTTGCAGACGACCCGCTCACCGAGGCACCCTGAATAACAGGGGAGTCGTTGCAAGAACGTTTCTGCTACTCTGCTAAAAGGTGTGTGAGCAACAGAACCTTGCGGGCGTCGTTCCGCTGCCGCTTGGTTGTTTAGGAAAGCTTGTTGTGTCTATTTTGAACCGCTGATGCCTCAAGAGGGGTTATCACACCCGTTTTGCTTGGAGAGGCTTATTATTCGGCTTGCCCGTGTGGGCTTACCCTTGGCGCTGCTTGTGTTTGGGATTAATACAAATAACAGCAACTCGTCCACGGCGGCGGATAATCTGACACTTTTCGCACATTTTTTTTACGGAAGGACGGACTTTCATGGTTCGTTTTTCCTTTACGCATGGGGAAACCCGGCTAGCCGAGGGTTCATGGGTCACATTCAAACTGAGAGTTTAAACTTACTACAAAGCAAAGTTAAAACCAAGAACGGGAACTAATTTTTCAAACGATAGGTAATTCTACCCCGCGTTAAGTCGTAGAGAGAGAGCTCAATCTTAACTTTATCGCCCGGTAGTATGCGGATAAAGTTTTTACGGATTTTGCCAGAAATGTAGGCAAGAATCTCTTTGCCATTTTCCAACTCAACCCGGAACATGGCGTTGGGCAAGGCTTCGTGGACCACGCCTTCCATTTCAATTACGTCTTTGGACATAGAACTCCGTTCAATCAGTACTCACAAGAGCAGCCAGCAGACACAGACGACAACCAATCAGGGGGATTCCTCTGGCAACACGGTCAGGATTTCGGGTTCCCCCTCCGTGACCAATACTGTATGTTCAAAGTGAGCCGATGGCAAGTGATCAACTGTAATCACGGTCCATTCGTCGCTGTCGGTGTAAACCTCGGCAGAACCCAGGTTAAACATTGGCTCAATGGCCAACGTGTTACCCGCACGAAGAATCGGCCCGCGGTTACCCGTACGGTAGTTGTGCACAAAGGGTTCCTCGTGCAGATTTTGGCCAATGCCGTGCCCACCGTAATTTTTAACCAGGCCGTATTGGTACTTGGCGCAAACATCTTCAATCGCCCCAGACACGTCTTCAAGGTAATTGCCTTCGCGCATCATGGCAATGGCCGCGTATAAACTTTCTCGAGTAGCCGTCAGTAACTGCTGCACCTCAGGGGTAATGATGCCCACAGGGTGCGTAATGGCGCAATCCGCATTCCAACCGCGGTAATTAACGCCGCAGTCCACGCTAATGACATCTCCGTCTTTTAACACGCGGTCTTTCCGTGGTATGCCGTGAACCACCTCATCGTTAATAGAGGTGCACAGCGTGGCTGGAAAGCCGTGGTAACCTTTAAAAGTAGGCGAACCACCCTGCTGACGAATGTAGGCTTCAGCAATTTGGTCCAGCTCATACGGCGTGACACCGGGCTGTATTGCCTGGGCAACCACTCGGTGGGTTTCGGCCAAAATGCGACCGGCAGCCCGCATTGTATTAATCTCGTGGCGAGATTTTTTAGGAATAGTGGGTGTTTTTTGAGAAAATAATGCCATGGGTTGAACCGAATTCGTAAAGATAAGATAAACGTATAAATAGTATATAAGATAATTTTAACACTCTTGTTCGACGAATGCACCCTTTCTTGGGTCGAGCTTCAGTCGATTCCCTTAAAACATTCAGAAGAAATGCTGAGCGAGTTAAAAAATGGATCAATCACCTGTTCCAATTCTTGAGTAATCACATCCATGGGTCGGTTGCCATTGACCACAGACAATAAATCCAAGGCCGCCAACCGATCGATAATTGGGCGCGTCTCTTCGTCAAAGGACTGCAAACGAACCTGGACTTTTTCGGGTTGGTCATCGGTGCGATGAATCAGCGGCGTACTGCCGCAAACATCACACACATCGGCCTTCTCGGGTGGTTTTGCTACCAAATTATAGATTGCGCCACATTGTCCACACAGTCTGCGGTTAGATGCTCGTTCAACAATAACCTCATAGGGGAGTTCCAGGTAAATAGCCTTGCCAATGCGCGCGCCGGTCTCCTGGCAAATTTGTAAAAGCCCTTCGGTTTGCGCAAGGTTTCTTGGAAACCCATCCAAAATAAATCCTTGCAAAGAGTGCCCTTTGGGTTTTTGAAACAGTTCTCTTTGAATACCCGCTTTGAGAACATCCATGACCACAGACAGTTCTACCAACTGACCACTGTTCAATGTTTGGCGAAGCTGGTTTCCCAATGCGGTTTCTTCTTGGGCCATGGTTCGTAACATAGAGCCCATATCGACACGCGGCATGTTAAACCGCTTGCTTAAAATCGCCGTTTGCGTGCCTTTGCCGCCATTGGGCGGTGCAATGAACGGAAAAAAAACAACGGTGTCTAGCGTAATTGGTGCTTCGCTTATTGCGGGCGATGTCATCATGCCTTTAAAAATCCTTCATAGTGACGGGCCATCAAGTGAACCCGAATCTGATTGACGGTGTCCAAAGCCACGCCCACCATAATAATCAGGGCTGTAGAACCAAGGCCTTGCAGTGTGGTGATTCCCGTTAAACTGGTCGCCGAACTGGCAACCAGCGTTACGCAGGCGAGAGCGATTGCGCCAATCAGTGTAATTCGAGACAGTATTTCATCTAACTTGTCAGCAGTGGGCTTTCCCGGCTTGATTCCTGGAATGGAACTGCCATACTTCTTGAGATTTTCCGCAATTTCACGTGGTTGCATACTGGGCATAATAGATGCGTAGAAAAACGTGAAAAACACAATCATTGAAAACTCAATCACGATATAGCCAAGCGTCCCAGGTGCGAGATATCGACCGTAAAACAGCATCAATTCCATTAACAGTCCGGTTGGATTTGATTGCTGAATGAACTGAATAATCGTTTGTGGAAAAGCAAGCACAGCAAAAGCAAAAATAATGGGCATAACGCCAGCCGGATTGATTTTAAAGGGAATATAAGTGCTTTGCCCACCGTAAACTTTATTGCCGACCTGTCTTTTGGCACTGACAATAAATATTTTTCTTTCGGCTAACTGCAAAATGACAATTAAAGCCATTGTTGCCAAATAAATGGCAAGTAAAATAACAAGGCTAAACGAACGTTGCGGATCGCCTGAAACCAACTCGGATGTCTGGTTTGCGTAAAAAGGGATTCTGGAAATAATCCCCACGAAAATTAACAGCGAACCGCCGTTCCCGACCCCTCTTTCGGTAATGGATTCTGCTAACCAGAGAGAAAATAAGGAGCCTGCCACTAAAACCAGCGCTGCCGAAGGGTAAAAGAGCCAGGGTTCAACCCCTGGGAGCAATACATTTGGGGTTCCTGCAAATACCTTTAACACCATTGCCGACTGCACAAGAGCCAAAATAACCGTCAAATAGCGAGTATACTGCGAAATTCGTCGTCGACCCTGCTCCCCCTCCTCTTTTTGAAGCTCTTCTAATCGTGGGATCACGACTGTCATCAGCTGCATAATAATAGAAGCTGTGATGTAAGGACCAATCCCAAGAGCGAGGATGGAAAGGCTGGTTAGGCCGCCACCAGAGAACATGTCGAGTAATCCCAACAATTGGTTGCTCGCGTAATGCTGGATGGCTTGACCATTAATGCCCCAAATAGGAATTTGGGCGCCTAAACGAAAGACGGCCAGTGCAACACCCGTAAATATTAATTTTTGCTTTAAGCCAGACGCTTTCCACATACTGGCTAAGTCAGACAATGCTGCCAGAGAAGAGTTGGGTTTACGCGTTGCCATAGAAATACCTTCTGACATTAAAATGCCTATGGATGCACGGTTTTCTCAAAAGGGATGCATTCCATAGGCACTTTAGTTTTAGACAGCTAAAACAATTTGACCACCAGCCGCTTCAATTTTTTCTTTGGCGGCGGGGGTTGCATAGTGCGCTTCAATGGAAAGCTTTTGTTTCAAGCTTCCATTGCCTAAAATGCGAACACCATCAAACTTGTTTTTCAATAAGCCCATTTCTCTCAATAAATCGTAGGTAATTGCGGTGGCTCCGTTAACCAGCAGAGAATCCAAATCACCTACATTGAGTTCTAGCCAAGTACGTCGGTTAGGGTTCGGAAAGGTGCGCAATTTTGGTAGCCGACGGTATCCAGGCATTTGTCCACCCTCAAAGCCGCGTTTTCTAGAACGGCCTGAGCGTTGACCTTCACCGTTGTGTCCGCGGTTACAGGTTTTTCCTGCCCCTGACGCCCGACCGCGACCAACCCGAAGACGTTTTCTGGTAGAGCCGGGAGCTGGTGCTAGCGTGGACAATGTAATTTCTTCCGAAGGAATGGCGGATGGCTGATTGGTTGTCATGACTGGGTAACCTCCACGGTCACAAGGTGAGAGATTTTACGAATCATTCCTTCAATAATGGGCGTTGCAAAGTGCTCAACGGGACGACCTGTCTTGCGAAGACCCAGTGCATATGCAACACGCCGAAGTTTTTCAGGGTGACCAAGCAAGCTGCGCGTGAGCTTGACTCGGATTTTCTTGGGGGGTGAAGTTGTCATTTTTATGAACCCTATGCCATCAATGCGTCGTATGTGCCAAACGAGTTTAGCGAAAAGCGCTAATCCGTTGCTTTAAATCAACATTTCTTTAATCGTCAGTCCGCGGTTGCGGGCAATTTCTTCAAAACTACGAAGCTCTCGAAGCGCTTCAAGCGTTGCTCTCGCGTTGTTTAAAGGAGAGTTGGAGCCCATTGATTTTGTAAGAATGTTTTGCACCCCGGCCAATTCAATCACGGCACGTGCTGCGCCACCGGCAATGACGCCCGTACCTGCAGAAGCTGGACGCAGATACACGAAACTAGCACCAGCTTTTGAGCGAACCGGATGCGGAATGGTGCCACGATGAAGCGGAACCGTAACTAAAGATTTTCGGGCCGCAGAAACGCCTTTTTGAATGGCGCCAATGACTTCATTGGATTTGCCAATGCCAAGACCCACCTGCCCTTTGCCGTTGCCAACCACAACGACTGCACGAAAGCTTAACTTTTTTCCACCTTTTACGACTTTGGTAACCCGGCGGATTTGAATGACTTTTTCTTTCCATTCTTCTTCTGGGGCCGTTGTCGATTTGGCGGCACCTCGGGCTGGCTGTTGTTTTTCCGCATTTTCCATAATGGCTCTACCGATCCTTCCAGAATCACCGTTCGTGCTGCACGTGGCCTTCGAGAGCAGGCGCAGCTCGCAATGATATTGTGAAAACGTCTGCATCAGACACTGCTGAAGCTCAATGTGTAACTGATTTTGAGCTTCATTTTTTACTAAGCGCAGCGTCACAATGCCCTTAATCCTAGGCATTAAAACGCGGACAGAACTCTAGCACAAGCCTTTTTTTTCTGACAAGCGTTTGCGGTGCTTTTGCTCGGTGGCCGATTGTTGCTGAAGGCGCCCTATTTCGTTTTGCTGAAATTTACGCTGACTTCCAAGCGGCCTGATAAAAGAAACCGTTCCCTCATTTTGATTGCGGCCACTTTTAACCCTTAGACTGTTAATAGAACGTCAATCATAAATTTACATTATAATTTACAATTACACTGCTGCGCGAAGATTTCTCGCCGCTACAGTATGCTTGAGCCCTGGTGGTAGTAAAGTCGTCTGTCTCTGCGCTTTCTCGGCCTTAATGTTGTTGGAGTGTCTCAACTATGCTTTCTGAAAACCGTTTAAAAGGCAAAGCCCTCACCTGGGGCTTTTGGCGGGTTAGCCAGGTCTTCTGTTTTTGCTTGGCCAGCGTTGTGGTCGGATTGATTTTTCTATCCACCGTTTTTGCTGCTTCTCCTGGCCAGTTGAATCATGAAACAAAGTCGCTTCGATGGGTTGCGTTTGGAGATAGTGGTTCTGGCGCTGTGTTTCAGAAGGAAATTGCTCAACGCATGCTGGCTTTCCATCAGTTAACGCCATTTTCGATGATGTTGATGCTGGGAGATAATATTTACCCTGACGGAAACGTCGAAAAGTATGGAAAAGATAGGCTCTTGTTGCCATATGAGCCTTTAAGGGCACGATCGGTTCAGTTGCACGCGGTCTTAGGCAACCATGACGTTCTTTGGAAAAATGGCGCCCCAATGGTGCGAATGCTTTCGATGCCTGGGCGTTTTTACCAATTTACAGAAGGTTCCGTTGATTTTTTTGCTCTGGATACCAACCAGTTTGATGACGTTCAGCAGCAATGGCTTAAAAATGCTCTGGCAAGCTCTAAAGCTCCTTGGAAGGTGGTGTTTGGTCATCATCCAGTTTTTTCTTCGGGCTTGCATGGAGATAACGCCCATTTAATTAAGACTTTAAGGCCTTTACTTGCCAAATATCACGTCTCTCTCTACTTAGCGGGCCATGATCATAATTACGAGCGATTCAAACCCATAGAAAGTGTCACTTATGTGGTCTCTGGTGGTGGAGGGGCCTGGCTTAGGAAATTTGGAAAGATATCAAGCCATTCCCAGGTTAGAAAATCAGTTCATCACTTCCTATATTTGCAAGCAAACCCGGAGCAGCTCCAGGTTCAAGCCATTGATAAGACTGGCCACTGCTTCGATCGGGTAACCTTGACTCGTTCTGCATTGCGCCACAAGGCGTAGTTGAAGTTGACGCAGGATTGTTGTGATAGCCCACGAATTGTTGTATCCTGAAATTTGTTTACTAACTCGGTTTCGTGGGCAATGAAAATTAAAATTAAAGATGTCGCCAAAGACAAAAAGGGCTGGAGTCTCTATCGGCTGGCCAAGGAATTGGCTCTGCCCCAGCAGACGGTGTATTCTTGGGCAAGTGGGAGAACGCAACCCAGTTACGAGAATATGGACCGCCTCTGCGATATTTTGGATTGCGGCGTAGGGGATTTGTTTGAGGCAGACCCGGTACAAAAAAAGCTGTTTTAATCTGCTTAGTTTGATTGAGCGGCAGGCAAGCCCCCTTGAAGCGCTCTCTTTGCAGCTTTTCAAAAATATTTTCTTCTGATTTATAGCCTCATTGGGGCAGTTCCGTGGATGGTGAGATTGAGCAGATGTGGTTTGGAGCAAAGCGCGGCGTCTGGGGTTGGTGGAGTTGCCTGGGGCTCCTGGTTCTTTTGGCTGCTGGGCTTCGCTTTTGCGGCTTGGACTTTGCTTTACCCAACCTGGCTCGGCCTGATGAGCAAAATGTAAGCGGCTTTGCAGTGACCACCATTCTTCAGTCTTTTGCAGACGGTCGTCCGAGTCTGGATCCTGGTTTTTTTGAGTACCCGAGTCTATACATCTACCTGCTCCTGATTTTATACAGTGTAGATTACTGTTTAGGCCATTGGACAGGTCAATTTCCTGGTTTGATAGACTACATTATGCTTTACCTGAGTGATTGGAGTCACTTTCATTGGCTTGCTCGCCTGTTGACGGCTTCTTTTGGGGTGTTGACTGTTCCGCTAACCGCTTTTTTGGCGAAAAGCCTCACCAGAAACCGATGGATAGCCTTGGCTGCCGCGTTTTTACTGGCGGTTACCCATCTTCATAGCCGAGATAGTCACTTTGGGGTAACGGATGTTCCTGCAACAGCTTTAGTAATCGCCTGTTTGTGGGCCTGTTTATCTTACCAACGCACCCGTCAGATGGGTTGGATTTATTCGGCGGCAGTGCTGGCAGGGTTGGCTGCTGGTATGAAATATCCGGTGGCGTTGGTTACGCTTTCGGTGTTGTTGTCCTATTGGCTCTTTCCGCCGGTTTTGCAAACCATGCCGCAGCGTTTAGTCACACTGGGCTTGCTTCTGCTGGGCTCAATAGGTGTGTTTTTTGCCACCTCTCCCTATATTGTGCTTAATTTCCCCAAGTTTTGGCAGGATTTTTCTTTCCAGCAGTTTCACATGGCCGTGGGTCACCTGTTGGATTTAGGCTGGGGTTGGGGTTACCATCTTCGATTTTCGCTATTCCACGGTTTGGGTTCATTCTACTGGCTGATGGCTCTGCTTGGCTTTCTCTATGCTGGTTTTATCGTCTTTCGTAAGCGGCGCTTGGAGCATGCCTGTTTGCTGGCGTTTGTACTCTTGTTTTATGCCTTTGTAGGCTCTACTCGAACGGTGTTTGTTCGCTATACGCTTCCACTGATCCCAATTTTGGCGGTATATGCCGCTTGGATAATGTGGAAACTGTCTCGCTGGCTTCTACTTTATTTAAAGGGAGCTATCAAACTTCCTCTAAGGCTTGGTTCTTGGAGAGTGACGATGTTAATTTATCCGCTGTTAGTGCTTCTGGTTAGTTTTCAAAGCTTTTCTTTAAGCTACCAAAGTAGCGAGCTACTTTCGCGCCAAGATACCCGGACTTTGGCCAGAGATTGGTTGTTGAAGCGGCTAAAACCCAATGAGCCCGTTGGAATCGGCTTGTTTTTAAGCCATTTGGACTTGCCCTACGGGTTTTCCAAATATTATTTGTCTCCGCCGGAGGATAAAAGTCCGACGTTGACACAGTACAGTCGTCGATTTATGCAAATGCCCGAGGCGTATTACGGTAAAATGCCCACACTGCGGCACGAATTTGCACTGTCTACATACCGTTATCCTCGACTGCTCCGGGCGTTGGGCATTCGCTATGTGGCGGTGGCCCATTCGCCACTGCTGTTGTTCAACCCCCCGCTGTTTGAACTGGCTGCTCTGAAGAAACACTGCCGTCTGGTGGCCACTTTTCGGCCTGAAATCCCAGGGAGTGCGCTTCCGGCGCGAACGGCCTATGACCAGATTGATGCTTTTTTTCTGCCGTTTGCGACGCTTTCTGGCGTCGCTCGCCCTGGGCCTACGATTTACATTTTTGAGGTTCCGGCAAGCATTCCTGCCGCGGTGTTGTCAACGGAGACACCACCATCTGCCAATTCTCCTCTGTCTATGCAGCCCGCTCAGGGGGTATATCATCCAACTGCAGAGGAGTTAGCTGAATGAGTCGCTCTAAAAAGCCACCTAATGTTGCGAAAAGCTTGACGTCTTCGGTTGAAACATCCTGCGTTGGTGAGGCGACTGGCGTGACGTGCCTAGATAGCTTTTTTGCCCGAGTGACACCGGCCGATGTTCGGACACAACGCCTGTTGGTTACTGGCGTTTTACTGCTGGCCTGGCTGTTATTTTGGTGGGGTCCCCTCTCCGGCGAAACCCAACTGTTTTTAAGGGATTTGACTTTTTACGCGTTACCGATGAAAACCTGGATGATGTCTGAAATCCAGGCGGGTCGTTGGCCGCTTTGGAGTTCAGCGCTTTCGGCGGGCATGCCGTTTCTGGCGGATCCTTCCCACCAGCTACTTTACCCGCTGAACTTCTTGTTTGCGCTCACCCCCACGGTAGTTCAGGGAATTACCGCCTTTGTGTTGCTCCATCATCTACTGGCGTTGCTGTTTAGCTATCGGCTGGCCAGGGTATTGGCTTGGGGGCGGGTGCCGTCTGTTGGATTTTCTTTACTGTATGGTTTTTGCGGTTATGTCTTGTCGATTTTAGACAACGTGAACTACCTGCCCGCGATCGTGTGGGTTCCGTTGGCTTTGGCCTGTTGGTTCCGGTTTTTGCAACGTAAAAAAAGGCAGGATGGTGTTATTTCTTCCGTCTCGCTGGCGCTCATGGTACTGGCAGGGGATAGTTTTCATCCAACCTTCCTCGTTCTGGCGCTTGCCGCTGTGGGCCTGCTGCTTCGTTGGAAACCTTTTCAACTCCCTTGCCTTGCCGTTTTTACGGCGGTGAATCCAAGAGGAATGGCTTACTGGGCTTATCTTGCCGTGGGTGTACTGCTGACGCTGCTGCTGAGTGCGGCCCAGTTGCTTCCCACACTCGAGTTAACCGCCTTGTCCGTTCGGCGAGAAGCGCTATCGTTTCAGGAGATAACACTTTGGTCCTTTCCGCCCCAGCGTCTCATCGAGTGGTTTCAACCGTTTTTTTACGGCAGTAAGTACCCGGTACACCACTTTATTGGTCAATTTCTCTACCCAGAGTTCCGAGAACCCTGGGTGGACAGCATTTACATTGGTCTTTTGTCGCTTCCGCTGTTGTTGATTGCCCTGATTCGGCGTAGAACGAGCTGTTTGCTGTGGCTTACGCTTATGGTGCTGAGTCTGCTCTTCTCATTTGGCAAGTTTCTTCCGGGTTACGATTGGCTAATTCGTCTCTGTCCACTGCTGGGGTACCATCGTTACCTGGAAAAGTTCGTCTATTTCGCCAGTTTGTTCCTGCTGATTGTTTCCGGGGAGGGCTTACAGTACCTCTGGGAGAAATTGCGGCGGCCCAGCGCCTGGTGCTGGCCTTTGTGGGAGAAAACGCCCTGGGTATTCCGGCTGTTTGTGCTGGTGGGAGTTCTGTTTTTGCTGTTGTGGTTAACCGTGGATATGCCTGCTCTACCCTGGATATGGGGCCATGCAATAGAGCGAGCTGAAGAGTGGGGCGACACTATTTACGACCGGGGCACCCATGTGGCCTCCTTGCTCCTGCATACCTCGGTGTTGATGGGGGGTGTGTTATGCTTGGGGCTGCTGAAGCCCCGTTGGCGTCCTGGATGTATTTTGTTACTGATGCTGTGCGGCGTACTGGATGGCTGGGTAACCCATTGGCGACACTTTCCTGAAATGCCCAGTTCGTTGTTGCTCAATCGTCCGGCGCCGATTGCCCGTGAGGCTTTAGCACAAGCCTTGCCCAGCCAGCGTAACCCTCGTATTTTTTACGACGATTTCAGCGATATTCCCCAGCATCCGGCGTATCAACCGCTTCTCGCTGAGATAGCCACGGCTACTAAACGCTCTACCCCGCTTATGGACTGCCGTCCCGTCTACTGGTTGTATCGTGTGCTATACAACCAGCAGCGTTTGCTGTTTAACTACGGCATGATCGATGGGGTGCGTTATCTCAACGGTCGCTATGCACCGCTTCAGCCCCAGAACCATCAGCGGTTGGACTTGTTGATGTTGCAATCGCAACCGGCCCGCTACATGCGCCTGATGGGGGTGGATGCCGTGGTGACCAGTATTCAGCCTCGCAATCCAGCCTGGGATGCCGAGGAATTCAAGGAAATTTATCGCCATGACGCCTTTAACCTCAGGCTGCTGGCGGTTCAGCAAACAGCGCCGCGAGCCTATGTGCTGCCACAGTCCAATGTTTATCTCAATGCAGACCCCAATGTGTATCGGATGGTGACGCCGGATTTTGCCACAGACCCGCTATCGGTTGCAGAAGTTGCCGTTGAGGCCGATCCGTTGGCGGCACCGCCCAGACCGCAGCCATTACGCCCGTCTTTGATTCTGTGGAAGCAGGATGTTCCGGGATTGTTATCTCTGACCGTGCAATCGCCCTACGCAGAGCCTTCCTGGCTGGTTATCACCGAAGGCATGTTTCCCGGCTGGCAGGCGAGCGTGGATGATCGCCCCGCTCTGTTGCAAATGGCCAACCACCGCTGGATGGCTCTGTTGGTACCGCCGGGAGAGCATCAGGTGCGACTGTCCTACCAGTGTGTTCCCTTTGTGGTTGGCCTGGGGCTGAGTGTTGTAGGCCTGCTGCTGTTAATCGGCCTGCTGTTGCCAGCCCGCTACTACCCAACCGGTCTGCGAAATCGTGGCGCTGCATCGTAATCGTTGATCAACCCGGATGCCTGTGTCATCCAGGCAAACGTATGCAGACAACCCTTTGACTGTTTGGGTATAGTAAAATGCTTGGCATTTCAGTACCCTACGGGTATTGCGCTCTATTTTTTAAAAATTGTTCTATGCTGCTTTTTCCACTTTTTGCCACGGGCGTTTTCGCAGTGCTGCTGATGTTCTCGTGAGATCCTGTTGGACAACCGATTCGCTGGGAGGTAACTGGTTGAATGTTCGTACAGCCGCGTTTTCAGTCTCTGTTTGTGATGACCCCCCTCTTGAATAAAGAGGCTTGTCAGATGACGGTAGATGGTTTGGGCCATGCACACGTAAATGGCTCTTCTCTGGACGGCCGTCCCGTTACGGTTCGCTTGCCCGCTCAGCCCCGTGCTGTCCTGGTGGGACACTTGTTTCGTACGGCGGAACCCCGCCAAGAAGAGCATTTGATGTCTCAACTGCTCAAACGCCACGAGGAAGTGGTGGGCAATCGGGTGCTTGTGGATCAGTTGATGGCCCCGGTGCCCTATTCCACCGAACGAACCAAGACACTGCCTGCGGTTTTGGAGGTGTTTAGAAAGTTAGCCACGGTGGTGCTGGAATCCGTGAAGGAAGAATTTTCGATGTCGCCCGCAAAATTTCAGCAGCAACTCCGCGAAAACTCTCCATCGCCCGGGGTGGAGTTGTCTGAAATGGCTCAAATGCTGGCCCAGCTCTCCAATACGCCTGCAGCAACCGTGGCCCAAGTGACCGAAAAATACCCAGCCTTTATGGGACGTCTTCAGCAGTTTTATACCAAACACACCGGCCAAGCCTTGCCAGAGGCGCTGGAGGACGTACAAAATACGCTGAATGAGATGTCGGAAGCCAAAGGGGCAGTTTGTGGCATTCAGTTTAACTGGCGAGACGCCTAAGCGCGGCTGTTTATCCCCACGGCCTTCCCTTTGTGCAGGCATTTTTGCGTAGGCTCTTCAGCACATCTGTCTTCGCATGCACCAGCCTCTCTGCGTTCTGCCCACCCTCTGCGCCTTTTTCGCGATTTATGACGCTGTTGAAAAAATGATTCCTCTTGTTTTTTAAAGTTTATCAATACGCTGTCGAAGCTGCTTATACCGGCAGGAACAGACCCCTCCAAACAGGCGTCTTACCCTACTGGAACGCTGTTTATTTCTTCGTTTTCTCAACAGAGTAACTGTCGTATTAACAGCGTGCTTAAACTCTTCTAACTTTGTATAAAAGAGATTCTTATGTTAAAGAAATGTTGACCATTGGTTCATAAACCAGTGCGTTTCTGTAGAGAGTGTTTACAATAAGGAAACAATCTTCTACAGCTTTCGGTGCTTACGACACACTGGGTGTAAACGCACGTTGATATCCTTGCGTTCGATGTTGTTTGTTCAATCGGTTTTAAGGTGTTAGGCGCAATGCTTTGCGTTCTGACGCCAAGAAGACATCAAGAACATGTCAAGGTGTACAGTCAAAGTCTGTTTTTTTTGTTTAACAGAATTTGCTGCCAGTGGTTAGCAACAAACCAATCCGTATTGTTTTAATATAAACAAGAGTTTGGACACTAGCGAAAAAAACCGTGACCAGGGGAGGACATAGGCGATATGGTGTTACCTGACAACGAGCTTTTGCGCCAAAAACGGCAAGCTCAAGGTCCGCTCATCAAAGGCGGTGGACTACTTTCGCCAAAACAACGCCCGACGGAAGCGGAAGAGCTGACGCCTGGCGAGGTATTAACGAAAGCGTCTCTGTCTCGCATTACTTTGGGCCAGTTGCCGCGAGAATTACCCGATTTTCATGCGCCAGGCAGTACAAAAGATGGCTTGATTGCCGAATGGCTAAAGCAGTGGATTACCAGCTCCTTAACCAAGGGAACGCTGACGGAGTCCCATCTGTTGCCCCGCAAGGCCGATTTGGCCAAGCATCTGGGCGTGAGTATTGGAACCGTTCAGAATGCCATCCGTTTTGTGGAAGACGAAGGCTATGTGGAGTCCAAGCAGCGTATTGGAACCGTCATTCGCGATGTTACCCGCGATGATGGCCTGCTGCGGATTCGCAAGCAAACGTCCAAGCGAGATCAGGCCGTTGTGGCCATTCGGCATTTGATTGTGGCTCGCGGGCTTCGTCCACTCGATCCAATGCCTTCGGCCCGTGAGGTGGCCCGTCTAATTGGCTCGGCGCCCAACACCACCCGTTTGGCGCTGGAGTACCTGGCCAGCCAAGGTATTTTGGAAAGTCAGGGCGTTCGCGGCAATAAAACCAACTGGCTGGTGCAGTCCGTGCCGGATGTGGCCGACGACCCGCAGGTGGACCGCATCGAGTCTGAAACGCTGATTGATCAGTTGGAACGGGACCTGAAACAGATGGTTGCCAACGAATGTTTGGTCGGCGATAAGCTGGCTTCTCACCTGGAGTTGGCCGAACGTTTTCGGGTCAGTATTAAAACCGTTCACGATGCAATGAAGCGCTTGTCAGATCAGGGTATTGTTCACTCCAAGCGGGGTCGTTATGGTACCTATGTAGCGCGTAAGCCGGATCCCAACTTGCTGACCGTGCCGGAAGGCTTGGACATCTTTGTGCCGGTGGATGAAGTGGGCTTCTACAACTACCAGCGCGTGGAGCAGCACCTGAAAATTTTGATTAAAAAGAACTTTCAAGTAGGCGATAAACTCCCAGCAATGGGAAAATTGGCCGAAGACCTGGATGTTAGCAGCAATACCATTCGAAAGGCGCTTCAAAATCTGTCTCAAGAAGGGATTGTGTCGTTTAGTCGCGGTCGTTATGGCGGTACGTTTGTTCAGCAGTTGCCAACGGACCTGGATGACGCGGCGCTAGAGTCTTTTCGCTGGGTGTCCATCAACCCGGAAACGGCCAAGACTTACCGCCAGTCTGTATCGGAAGGAACTCAGAAGCGTTAGAATCCTGTAGGGTACTGTAGTAGTGCCTGCGTTCCTAGCGTTACACTATGTTCTAAGCGTTGTTCTAAACGTTACATTATTAAAAAATGATAGTCACTAAACGCCTTGGACTTGCCTCCAGGGCGTTTGGCTGTGGCTGAGATGTAAAGCATGAAAAAAACAACGCACTGAAAAAATGTTTTGGAAAATGTTTAAGCTAAAACTCTAAAACTGAATTCTGACACGCGCTTTCTCCCGTTTCTATTTGGTTGTGAACTTGCTTTCCGGTGCTGCTTTGTAAACGTTCTGGATTGTCGTAGGAGAGAAAAAACTTTATTTTTTTCTCTCCCTTGGCATATGCTCTATGGGCTGAATTTGACGATGCCCATCGTGTAGCGTGCGGTCAATACGTCAGCAAACCGGCGAAAACCGGCTTTGTTCAACGGTTCCTCTGTCTACACATTGTCAAAACCAGTAAATGCCCATCGTTACCCTGTGAGGAAGGAGACGCAGTAGCTTCCCATGGATGCCTCAGTCATTACCAATTTGGTTTATTTTGCCATCGCCTGTGGGGTGTTGGCTATTTTATACGGGTTTTGGGCCCGTAACAGCATTCTTAAAATGGATGCCGGAAACGAGCGAATGCAGGAAATTGCCTTGGCCATTCAGGAAGGGGCCAGTGCGTACATGAACCGGCAGTACTCGACGATTGCCGTCACTGCGTTGGTGCTGACCTTGCTGTTGTTTGGTGCGTTTTGGTACATCAAGCAAAATTTTGACTATGGTCTGTTTATTGCGCTGGGCTTTTTGGTCGGGGCGGCGTTTAGTGCGTTTGCGGGCTACATTGGTATGTTTGTGTCCGTGCGTGCCAACGTTCGCACGGCAGAAGCCGCCAAACGGGGTCTGTCGGCGGCAATGGATGTGGCGTTCAAAGGGGGCGCGGTAACCGGTCTTTTGGTGGTCGGTTTGGCGCTGTTGGGTGTCGCTGGCTTTTACCTTCTGGTCTCTTATTACGAAGTATTTCCGACCATGGTGGGCTTGGCGTTTGGTTCAAGCCTGATTAGTGTTTTTGCCCGTTTGGGTGGCGGTATTTATACCAAGGCCGCAGATGTGGGCGCCGATTTGGTGGGTAAAATCGAGGCAGGCATCCCGGAAGACGACCCGCGCAATCCTGGTGTTATTGCAGACAACGTGGGCGATAATGTGGGCGACTGTGCCGGTATGGCCGCCGACCTGTTTGAAACCTACGCCGTAACTTCTGTGGCGGCGATGTTGCTGGGCGATCTCCTGTTCCGCCATAACCAAGAGGCGATTATTTATCCCTTGGTCCTCGGGGGGCTTTCCATTTTGGCCTCAATTGTGGGTACCTTCTTTGTGAAGGTTGGGGCGGACAACAGCCCGATGAAGGCGCTGTATCGTGGTTTCTATGTGGCGGTTGCCATTGCAACAGCCCTAATTTTAACGGCCACTTACGCGCTCTTTGGTCAAGGTTTTTCCAGTGTCAATGGTGTTTCGGTATCCGCGACCGGTTTGTCTATTTCCGCGTTGGTCGGTATTTTTGTCACGCTGGCAATGATGTGGATTACGGACTACTACACTTCGACGGATTATCGTCCCGTCCGTCAGGTGGCGGAAGCTTCTGAGACGGGGCATGCCACGAACATTATTGCAGGGCTTGCCGTTGGTATGAAGGCAACCGCACTACCGGTCATTGTCATTTGTTTAGGCGTTATTGGCGCCTACTTGGTGGCTGGGCTCTATGGTGTGGCCATTGCTGCGGTGGCGATGCTTTCTATGGCGGGCATTGTTGTGGCCCTGGACGCCTTTGGGCCGATTACCGACAATGCGGGCGGGATCGCTGAAATGGCTGAAATGGGCGACTCCGTTCGAGGTGTTACCGATCCGTTGGATGCCGTGGGGAATACCACGAAGGCTGTTACCAAAGGCTACGCCATTGGTTCGGCGGGTTTGGCGGCCGTGGTGCTGTTCTCTTCATATGTGCAGGACTTAAATGCGGCTGCCAGCGAGATAGTCAACGGCGTGGTTGTGAACGAAGCGCTTGCAAACATGACGTTCGTACAAGGCTTGTTCTCGCTAAGCGATCCGTTGGTGATTGTGGGCCTGTTCATTGGTGGACTCATCCCCTACCTGTTTGGCGCCATGGCAATGGAAGCCGTTGGCAAGGCAGGCGGACAAGTAGTGGAAGAGGTCCGTCGGCAGTTTCGTGAGAACCCAGGCATTATGCGGGGTGAATCCAAGCCGGATTACGCCCGCTGTGTTGATATTGTGACCCAAAGCGCTCTAAAGCAAATGATGGTGCCTGCATTATTGCCGGTGGCCATTCCCCTAGCGCTGGCAGGCATTGGCGTGATGATGCAGACGGTACAGCCTTATGCCGCGATTAAAATGATTGGCGGTGTGCTGCTCGGAAGCATTGTGACGGGTCTTTTCCTGGCCATTGCCATGACTGGCGGCGGCGGTGCTTGGGATAACGCCAAGAAGTACATTGAGGACGGACATCACGGTGGAAAAGGCTCAGTTGCTCACCAGGCAGCCGTGACCGGCGACACGGTAGGCGACCCCTACAAGGATACGGCTGGACCGGCTATCAATCCCGTGATTAAAATTCTCAACATTGTCGCCTTGTTGCTGGTGCCATTCCTGGTCTAGCCATTCGCGCTGCCAGAGAGCGTTTACGGCACTATTTAACTCATTTCACATTATCCGCCCTGGGCAGTCTGTTCCGGGCGGATTTTTGTGACGTTGCTTTTTTTGTTTCAACAGACCTTTTGTGTAGAAACATTACACAAAACAGCCTTTCCATCAGCAGGTTGCAGGTTTTCGCTTGCCAAAAGAAACGCCTTGTGGATAATAACGCTTATATAATTCTTAACGCATAATGATGTGGGTGAGGAGCACCGATTGCTATGGCACGTGTGTTGATTTCAATGGATGACGAATTTCTGGAGATGGTGGATGGCTTTGCCCAGCGAGAACATCGGTCGCGCAGCGAGCTGATCCGAGAGGCGCTTAGAACGTACATGCGCCGCAATCCGAATTTGAGTAACCCGCGCGTGGACCAGGATGCACGCGCATTGGAAAGTATTCTGGAAGACTAGTATCTGCTTGGCTTCTAGCTTCCAGTGCCTTAGAGGTATTTTTTCAGAGCGGCTCGTTTCCGCTGAGGGGTTGCTTTAAGCCTTAGAGGCCATCCACCAGAAATGCCAATGCTTTTCTGTCGCCATTAAGTCTAAAATGCTGGTGGAATGCGGGTGTTAAATTCAGTGCGTAGCTTCTGCCTTGTCTCTTCTTGGAAATTAACCGTTTAGCCAGTAGCTCCTGAATGTGTTCGTAAGCATTGGTGCCCCGAAGCTCGATTAAATCGGACTGAAGGACCGGGGCCTTGATGGCAATGGCAGACAGTGTTCGAACCGCCCCTGCCGAAAGCTCCATCGGGAGTAGCTTATTGATCATTGGCTGGAACAACGGTTTAACCTGTAGGATGTATCCATCAATATCGTTAATTTCCAGTGCGCAATCTTCGCCACGATAGGCGTAGTCTTGAAGCAACATCATTAAGGCTTCTTCCACCGCATCACTGGTTGTTTCCGCCAGTTCCGCCAGTTCCGCTATGGAAAGCGGCCTTCCAGTGAGGAATAGCGCTGTTTCTAGCAGACCCTTCAGAGGAATATTGCGCAGGGCAAGGTCATTGTTTGGGATACCCGCGTCACTTTCTCCGAAGTGAGTCTGCCCAAAGTAATCTGGAGCTAGTGCGTCTTCTGCATGAGCAGGTTCTGGAGGGATGGGGTCTTCCTCCTCTGCCAAGGAAGCTGCTTTGGGCGAAAATGGCATAGAAACCTCTCTCTGCGGAACGAATGTTGGAACGCCTGTTGCGCGAACAGTAGGGCCTGCGGCAATCTGACCTCAAATGGGTAAATTTTGCTGAAGACACGCCCCAGTTTGGGCCTATTGTAGCATCGTTTTTAGACCGGCAACAGAGTCAAAGAAACATGGGCTTGTGCGACTGCTTTCTTCCGGTTTACATGCTGGTAGCCTTTGCTCTGCTCTTTGGTCTCTGGGTTGGATTGAAATTGCAGAAGCCCGCAGTGACTGCCTGACCAGAGTAAAGTGTATTAGGCAACCTGTTAGGGAACATATATAAGCGTGTGAGTGGACAGACGCCAATGAGGATTCCTCAGCGTGTTAACCGGTTTTTAGCAGGCGTTTCGATGGACGATCCGTGCGGCCGCTCAATGACGGCGATGTCAGCGCCGTCCATGTCAACGCTGCCCATGTCAACGTTGCCTGGCGAAACCCGGACCAGTGTGTCTGCATCTGCGGGCTCCGCGCCGCACCACTTGCACGCGATGACGACAGACCGTTGGTTGCCAGCGCCGCCCGCTTATCAGCTTACCTGTTCGCAATCTTGGGTGCATTTTCAGCCCAATGTTCCTCAGCCGCTGCTGCTGGCGCTAGATCCGCTGTCTTCCTCTCCAACTTCCGCTTGGAGCTCTCACACTGGGGCTCTTCGGCCCGCATTTGAGGTTTTTCACGAAAAACCGGCCCACTTGTTTATGATACGAGACGATCTGACCGCATTTGAGCACATTCACCCGGACGTGTTGGCAAATGGCCGCCTGCTGGCCAGTCCGTCGTTTCAACGCCCAGGTCGCTATGTTGGCTTTCTTCAGGTTCAGCCAGCGGGTAACCCGCAACCGCTTTT
This sequence comes from Candidatus Melainabacteria bacterium, assembly GCA_033763415.1. Lineage (GTDB taxonomy): Bacteria > Cyanobacteriota > Vampirovibrionia > Vampirovibrionales > JAJTHC01 > JANRKP01. The sequence continues at coordinate 236,407 of JANRKP010000015.1, forward strand.
ACTGACCTTTCCGTTGCAGGTGGGGTCTCCTACGAGTGCAGCCCTTCCTCGATTTCAGGAACCGATTAGCCCATTGTTGCAGTCTGTGGGTGAGTTTTCGTTTTCCTTACGCTCAGTGCCCACGCCTGGCCAACCTGGCATGCTAACGGTTGGCCTTTCGCAAAGAGGGTACCCGTTAAGGCACCTAACCCCTTTTTTGGGGGCTCCTGCCCACGGGGTGCTGGTTCGTTACCCTTCGCCGGGCGAACCGTTTGGCCAGCCGGGTGATTTTTTGCACGTTCATCCTGCCGAGCAGCCGACACAAACCGCCCAAGAAACGCTCCTTCAGTTCCACACCCAGTTACCCCGGCCCGGGCGCTATAAGTTTTGGCTTCAAGCCCAGCCGGGTGGGCAGTTGTTGACGGTCCCCTGGGTGTTTCAGGCTGTTTAATGTCGGCCAAGCCATTAAACAACAACAGTTTTAATTTTTTAGTTTTTAAGCAACCAGGAAGCTGGAGGAGAGAGAGACTGCATTAAGGGAGACGAGGAGATGGGCACTAATTTTAGGCCGAGTACACTTGGGCAAAATGTTTCTTTGAATTTTGGAGAGGCTTGGTTATTTAAGCGCAGCACAAAGCATATGGCAGAAGGTGGAGAGCTTGCCTGTTCACAATCTGTAACTGAATATGGGCTAATGCCCGCTACGGGGAGCCAAAATTTTGGTCCAAACCATGCGTATATACCCACCTTGAAAGATTTTTTGCTTCAGAGTGGTCGCGCCACTCAAGTGTCGATTCGCCCTGATCGGTTGGTTCGGGATCAAATACGACCCGGAGATATTGTGTTTGCGGAACAGGAGCACACTTATGTTGCCATTGATTTAAACCAAAATGGAAAGCCAGACATCTTTGCGGCAAACTCTTCTGGGAGCAGTCGTGTAGGTTATATGGAAGATTTAAGAGAGATGGCAGGTAGTCTCAGACATCCAGATACGGTTGTTCTTCGTTTAAACCCGAATCACCCAGATTACCAGTCTTGGCAGACTAATGGTCGTATGATTCCCAAAGATCATGTGCGACAGCTTCAGAATCAATACAACCAACTCAGAAGAGAGGGCTTTCTGCTAGACCAAAGCCAGGCCAGACCTGATTTTGTAACAGACATGTTCTAGATGCGTTGGATGCTTCTGTGAGTTTGTGATCAAAGAATGTTACAAAGTATATATTTTTAATATAAATAATAAAAATATATTAAATACAATCATCTGCCGTTAAAAACTTGCTACGGTTATAAAAAAAGACTTTGACCCAACATACAGGAGAAAATCACTGGTGACAGAAAGAAACAATCTGTTATTCTGTATAGTAAGGGTTCGTGGTTTTTCTGGCGTGTATGGTTATCTCTGGCGCAACCGGGGTGCTTGGCCCGTATTGGAGAGGCAGGTTAACAGACATGCGTTTGGATTAAAAGCTGCATTGCTTGTTATTTGATTTGAGGAAGCACGTTAGGAATAGAGAGAGTCCGGTATTTTATGGCATCACAACCATTTCATCGGGGCGAGGAGCCGACAGGCCATCAGCCGTCTGTGTCTCAACATTACGAAGCAACGGGTCTGGCAGCGCAGTCTCCTGCGGTGTTGCAGCAGTTAACTACGCTGGTGCGCCTGGTCAGTACAACGATTGATCAATGGCTGGGCAGCCTGGTGCAAGACGTGGATGCCGAAGGGATTCAATCCGGTGTGTCTCGGTATCTTTTAAAAAGTGCTCGTTCTCGCCAAAAGGCGCGCGGGGGCGTGTCGGTGGATGATGACATTAAGCAGTTGATCACCTCGGCCACCTGCCTGGAAGACATCTGGCACTTTTTTTTGACCCGGCTGAGAACAGGGCCGGAGCTGGATTTATTGCTGTTTTCTGTGCTGGATGAAAGTGGCGACTACATTCGCGTGGCGCACGCCTATCCCACAGAGGTCTGCCCAGAGCAACCCGTGATTGTTTCTTTGGCCGAGCGCCAAAATCATTTGGTTCAGGCTCTCATTCGTCGGGATACCACCTTTACGAGCCGCTCAGGCGATCTGGGCCCATTGCTGCTGCCGTTTTTCGGCTCAGAAAATCCTGCTTTGCCGCAGGTCTCGCCAGAGTCGAGCCGGATGAATATTTTCAGCATTCCGTTTATTGCGGGCAACCGGGCCATTGCACTGCTGACGTTTGGATTTACTACCCTGGATGCGTTTTCTCAGGCAAAGCTCTCCTACGTGTACGGCATGCGGGATCAAATTGCCCAACTGATGTGGAACCTCTTGCTACAGGATCGCATGAAGTCGCAATCGCAGTTTGACAGCCTCACGGGACTGATGAGCCATAGCCATTTTCAGCGGGCGTTGGATCTGGAAATAGAACGGGCCCGTACGCATGAAACCCACCTGACGGTGATGCTGGTGGATGTCAACAACATTGAAGAAATCAACGCCACCCGAGGCCACAGCAAGGGCGATGAAGCGATTCAGTTTTTGGCCTCAACCGTGCGTCGCTCTTTGCGGGGGCTGGATACCGTGGCCCGCTATGGCGGCGATGACATTGTGATTTTACTGCCGGAAACCGACCCGGACACGGCCGACCTGATTGCAGAACGCTTTATGAAGGCGTTGGAGAAAAAGCGTCCGGCCGGGCTGGAGGATTTATCGGTCAGCATTGGTTATGCCACCTATCCCTGTGATACACAGGATCGAGACGACATTTTAAAGCTAACGGAACAAGCGCTCCATCTGGCCAAGTTCCGGGGCTCCAAAACGGGTACCTCTGCCCGCATTGCCGCCCGAGAAATGGAAACCTTGAACGAGAAAACGGTCATTGAGGTCTTTGCCTCCCATGTGGCCAAAAAGTACAATACGCAAGGCCAGCACTTGTACAACACCATTGTCAGCAAGCTGGAGCGTCGCCCGGATGAAATCCCTTCGGCCAGCGAAGAGCATTTGATGCTGGAGACGATTGGCTCTTTGGCCGGGGCGCTGGAGGCCAAGGACCGCTACACGAGAGGCCATTCCCAGGCGGTTTCCAACTACGCGGTGGCCCTGGCCCACGCTATGGAAATGACGCCAGAGGCGGTAGAGCATGTGCGTTTGGCGGCCCTGTTGCACGATATTGGCAAAATTGGCATTCCGGAGGCGATTTTAAACAAGCCTGGCCCGCTGACCCCGCAGGAGTGGGATATTATGAACCAGCACCCGGTCATTGGCGCGCGGCAAATTTTAGCCCCGGTCAGTGCGCTGCGGCCCATTATTCCGATGGTGGAGCACCACCACGAGAGTTGGGATGGTACAGGTCATCCGCTCGGCCTTCGGGGAGAAGAAATTCCGCTGGGCGCGCGTATTGTTTCCATTGTAGATGTGTTTCACGCGCTGACTTCCGACCGGGCTTACCGAAAGGCCATGCCCATTTTAGACGCGGTGACGCTGATGCGCGAGGGATCGGGCACGAAGTTTGACCCGCGACTGCTGGATATCTTTTTTAGAATTCTGAAAATTGCAACCCCCAAGGCACAGTTACGCGAAGAACTCACCGTGTAATGGCGTGGGCCGGGTTTGTTGTTTGTCGAGCACCGTCTTTTTGTTGCGTGTGCTTGTGCTATAGTAAAAATACCAACGCTGCCGGTTTTACTGAGTTGGCTAATTCAGTGCGCCGGACGCTCTTCCAGTGCCATTCGTTCATGATTAAAGGAGCCTGACTATTTCTATGTCGTCCACCATTATTGATATTGCCGCTGATTTGAACGAAGAAGTTGAAAACCGCTATGCGCTTGTGTTGCAGGTTTCAGATATTGCCAAGCGCCTGCTGGAAGACCAACGCGTCAAGTATCAACACGATCCGTTCGCCATGGAAATTGCCAGTGGCTCGGAAAAGGTCATTTACCAGGCTTTAATTATGAAGGCCAGCGAAGTGGATATGGGTGACGGCCTGATTGGCTAGTGCAAGGCACGTGCCTGCGCTGCGGTCTCTATTTGTGCTGACCTGTTATCTGGCCTCTGCACCTCGGTTTTAGCACCGTAGCGGCTGAAATTTCTTGCTGGGCTTTTTTCTTGAGAATGGCATGCGTTGTAAGGTCCATGGGCCTTGCTGTTTAGCTGCTTGCGTCCGCGTTCTGCCCGGGGTGGAATGTAACAGTCTATCTATATATACTATATATTGCCTAGTGCTTGTCGAGATTCGTCTGCTAGAATAAATATATTGCGAGTTTCTAGGACGTGTTGTCAGTAGCGTGTCTATGCCTAACGCTTTGACAGGATTGACGGCGGCATCTTTTCTGCTGCTGTTATAGCGCGTGCCTTGCAACGCTGCTGTCACCACACGAATTGAGAATGCAATCCCCCAGGTTAAATTTGAGAGAAGTGATTTTTTGCTCTGTTGGCCCAATGTGTTACCCCAACTGGCTTGAAGGCTTATTTGCAAATGCAGTTTAGCGCCATTTTTTGAATGCCGAAGCATCTTGCCGAGAATAACCTGCTGGCGGAGCGGCCGGATTGGCTTGTGTGCCACCATGCTGTTTAGTCGCTGTTTAGTCAAAGAGGTCGCTTTCTTTGCAAAACAACAACCACTTTTTGCAAGAGGCTAAGCCGTCGTTAACCCCTAGGAGGTGATTGTTTGACACGCTAAGACACGCTTTTGGTACGGAACGCCACGTGCTCGCTAAATGCCCTGTACTGTGGGCTCTCTGGCGGGGCTTGCTTCTTTGGTCACGACAGGTTCCTTAACTTTCATAGGAGATTGTTGCGTGAAACATTCGGTCCGACGTCGCCGCGTGAAGGATGAACTGGAAGATTGGTACGGAGGAAAGCAAGGGCACCACAAGGTTTCTGACCGATGGAGTTGTAATACCCAAGAGTTAACGCAGTACCTGGAAGACGACTGGCGTCGCCCCGATGCTTCGTCGATGGCGGCCCAGGAGATGGCTGCTCATGGGATTGAGTGGATGGACGTAGAAGCGGGACCGCTCGGTTTAGGCGAAGACCTGGACGTAGACGAAGACAAGGATCTTTAATCCAGGAGACGGAGAGGCAGAGAGAGACTCGGCTTTGTGATAAGCACGCTCTCTGGCGCAAGCTCCCGTTGAAGTAATGCCCATCCAATGTCGTAAAGTCCTGTATCAGCAACTGGCTTGGTAAAGGCCTAGAGAAAATGATTGCTGAAAGAGGGTTTTGGATGGAATAGATCAGAGAAAGGCAGTGGGCAAGGTGCTGACACTGCCTTTCTTGTTTAAACCAGTGGGTTAAAGCTATCGATGGCGTGCGTCCATATGCAGGGGCTTGTGCATTTGCGTGTGCGCGGATGCCGGTTACGGAGCCGGTCGGCTTCTGTTGCCTGGTAAAATTATCGGGCCTGTCTGTTCTTGTCATAAATTCGTGCGTTTGTTGACCGGTGCTGTTAAACTAGCGTGTGTGTGTCATCAACGGGCGTTGTGGCACAGGCGTTACAAGGCGTAACCCCTGCTGCAAGGCAGGAAAGTACCTGTTCGTCTTTTCATATCGGGGGCATGCCCCATTGTTTTTTTGCAAACGCCACTGCTCTTTAGAACGGATCCGCGATGGATCCAGGCGCGCTCCATTCTTCGAGCTCTTTGGAAGTTGCGCACAACTGTCGGCCATTGAAGTTGATACCCGTGAAAGAGACCCTGCAACGTATTTGGGCAAAAATTAGCCACTACAACCAGTTGGTGAGCACCTACCAACGGGCTGCCAGCAGTTCGCCGGATGCTGCTATGGCCTATGTAAACTGGGCCGATCAACTGGCGGAGGCCGGTAACATGGTGGCCGCCCTGGAAAAATACGAACACGCCACCCGCCTGGCGCCGGATCGTTCCGAGTGCTACACGCGTTGGGGCATGGCGCTGAATCGATTTGATCGACCGGCGGAGGCCATTGAAAAATTTCGTCGCGCCACGGAGCTCTCCCCGGAACTGGCCTCGAACTTTGTTTTGTGGGGAATGGCCCTGGTGATGCTCAATCGGCTGGATGAGGCAAAACAACAGTATGAGCAGGCCATTCGCCTGGCCCCTAAGCACCCGGAACCGCACGTCAACTACGGGGTGGCGCTGGCCCGGACCGGCTCCTACGTGCAGGCGATTGAGCAGTTTAAAACCGCGTTGGCGCTCCATCCCAGGCAGGCCCCGGTGTATTTTTTGTGGGGCACGGTGCTGGCAGAGCTTCAGCAGTTTGAGGCTGCGATTGAGAAATTTCGTCTGGCAGTGCAATATGACCCGAAGTTAACCGATGCGCGCCACCTTTGGGGCATTGCCCTGGCCAAATTGTGCCAGTACGAGGAGGCCGAGCAGCAGTTTCGCCAGGCCTTGCAACAAGATCCCGAAAGGGCGGAGCTGTATCTGTCGCTGGCGGATGCCTTGCTGAACCAGGGCCGTTTGGAACTGGCAATGACCAACTACCGGCATGCCTTGGGTCTGGATGCCTCGCTGGCGGAGGCGCACCTGGGCTTGGGGGTGGTTTTGTGCAAAGTGGGCCGGGAGCCCGAAGGGTTTGGACACTTTGCGCAGGCGGAACAGCAGTCTCCTACGCTGCCCAAACTTCAGCAGTACTGGGGGGCCGCGCTGTTGGAGGCAAAGCAGTATGAAGCCGCTCGCGTTCGATTGGAAATGGCCCTGCATGACCCAGAAGGGCAGCAGACCCCGGAGCCAGAACTGTTGGTGAACTGGGCAACCGTGCTGCTGGAAACAGAGGCGCCGCAGGCGACCATTGTACCGATTTTGACCCAACTGGAGCAGACGATTCCATCTGGTCACCCGGCGTTGCTGTATCGTTTGGCGGCGCTACTGCTGCAACTGGGCCAGGACGATCGGGCACGTCATCATTTGGAGGCCATTTTGCAGCAAACGCCAGAGCATGAGGACGCTGCCATTGCACTGAGCCTGCTGTTGTGTCAGCAGGGAGAGACGCAGACCGCCGTGCATCGCATGCGTCCGTTGGTGCGCCGCGCCCCGGATCGTGCGGTGGTTCAGTTTCATTACGGGGTGGTCTTATTGCGCCACGGCGATGTTCGCCACGCGAGCGAAAAGTTTGAGCTGGCCCTTAAGCTGGATTCGGCCTATGTGAAGCCGCGGTTGGCGCTGGCGGAACTGGCATTGGCGGATCATCGTTGGGATGTGGCTCGTCAGCACCTGCAAACCATTTTGCAACAAACCCCGGACCACCCCGAAGCGTTACATCTTTGGCAGCAGTTGCCGCCGACCGACCCCCCTGCCTAGCGCGTGTTGACCCTTCCGTTGCAGGCGGTTTTAAACAAAGAGAAAAAGCTGCACCAAGGGGCTGTGAAGTAGTCTCCCTTTGGAACGGCCTGGCTTATGGATTGGTAATGCCTGTCTCCCATTGTCTAAACCCTTGATAGGCGCTTTTATGATAGGCGCGCTTGCATCCTCACAAAGTATCCTTCCTGGCTATGTTTCCCCCCCCAGAGGAGGGGTCCACCCCCGTTGCTGTCCCCCCGTGGATGTGTGCTTCCCCTTGGACAGTGGACCCCTCTGCGTTTCCCCGTGTCATGCGTGTGTGTGTTGCGGTAAAGATTGTGCTTGCCCGGATGTTTCTGTTGATTGGGTGCAGTGTCACTTCCTTTTGGCTTACAAATTTCTTTTCGTATAAAAACAAACTTAATGAAGGCTTCTGTCTGTAAGATGTTACATTTAGATACAATTTGCGGGAGGAACTGCCAACAGAGCCGATAATCTGTTGAAGTGGGTGAGCTGACAGGCGGGGTGGACTGGAGTACGGGTGAACATTTTCGGTTTGAAGCAAAAACACGTGTTACCAGCCTGCGGCCTGTGTGTACTGGTGCTTTGGGGCGGATGTCTGCAGGCACAGCGGGTGGCGTGGGCCCAAAATCCAGCGGAATCTGGGGCAAAGTCCTGTCGGGCTTCGGCGTCGTTTCAGCCGTCTCGGGAGGAGATTCAGCAGTTTTTTGCCCGGCAGGCAGGCAATGCAGTTCACCATGCGCAGTGGCAGGCGCGTTTTTATCGCTGTCGCATCGCGTGGCAGGGGCAGGTGTTTCGGGTGGAAAATCATCCTGCGTCTCAGCGGGTGGAAGTATTGGTTAAGGTGTTACCGGCAACCCTTTTGTACGATACGGTGGTGGTGCTTGAAGGCCCCTTGGGCCAGTGGCAGTCTCCCAAACGGGGGCAGCGCGTTCGTTTCGAGGGGCAGGTTGTTAACGGAACGGATTGGATGGGCATTAAAACGGTCCAGGTCTTGTTGCAACGTCCGGAGCATCTTGCCGTTTTCTGAGCCTGTTGCCTGCCAAGCCCGTGAACTGTTAAAAGACGCAACAGACGCCTTGGTTTTGTTTTTAACAGGACTATACCGGGTGGTACAGTGGAACGCATGTCTGCTGGCGTGCTGCCTAGGGTATTATTGCCAGGGTTGTTTCAGGTTGTGTAGATTAGGACGGTTTGCTTGCGCAATGGTTACAGGGCTCTCTCAGTGTGTTTCGTCAAGCGTGGTTAGTTCATCGGTGGGTTCATCCCGCCCGGATTCGCTTCGTTTTGCCGGAGAACGGGCTACCGTGCTGGCCGCAGAGGGAACACCGCTCCAGTCTGTGCCGGATGCGTATCGTCCGCTGTATGTTACGGAACTTCAACGCGCCTTTCGGTCCGATGGCAACACGCGTATAAAGGCGCTTCCCTCCGCCCTGCTAAAGCTGGTGGACGCTCCGGATCAGGACACGGGCTTTGCGCGCTTTGCCCGCCTGGCAAAAACCCTGCAACGCAAGCAAACCACGGAAGGCGTGGCGCCCTTTGCGCTAACCCGCCTAGGGGGTGGCATTTACGGAAAAACCTACCTGTTTACGGCCGATGACACGCCCTATGTGCTGAAGGTGTACCGCCCGTTTCAGTTGTTTCCGCGTTTGTTTCGTTCAGGGCCCTATTTGGAGCCCTCTTTGCTCATGTTGGCCGAAGGACATCAGGTGCGAGACTCAGTTCGGCTGGTGGCTGCCGACCCGGCCCACGGCTGGATGATTGCCGAATATCGAACAGAAACCACCACGGAGGATATACCGAAACGGGGCAAGCAAAATTTTGCCGATATCGGCATTAGCTTCCTGGATGACGACCCCGCCCTGGAGAACGCAAAAGGGGGCGTTCGGGTGGATCCTGGTTGCTGGGTTACCCCGGAAGACTGGCTGGCGAAGCCTTGGGTGAAAGCCGTGGTGCAGGGTGTGCGCCGCACAGTGCAACAAGTATTGGGCGTTTAAGCCCTCCGGCAGGTTGCTCAGGCGGAGGAAGACTTAAACCTGATCGTGAACCGTCAGGACCACTTGGCCCACCTCACGGCTGTGGAGGTCCACCGTCAGGGTGTGCTTGCCCGGAGATAAGGAGGCGCCCAGCAGCACACACACCGCGGTTTGGTTCAGCCCCAGCCGGGCCGGTGTTTGCTCGGTAACGTCTTTGGCGCTAATCCACTGGCCATCCACATGGAGCTTGATTTGCGCTCCTGTAAACAGGGTGTCGTCTAGGGTAATGCTGCTAAGCCGGGTAAGTACCCCAGGCCCAAGCGAATTTTTAATATCAAACGCAACGCCCTCGGGCTCAAGCCGAAGGCTGCCTTTGACATAGAGTTGTTGGAGCAAAAATTTGGGAATGGCAATCATACGTTTAGTTTAGCCGGGACGCGCTGCTTCGTAAACACACCGTAGGGCTGTATGGAAATAGCTTGGAGTCGTTTGGCGGTTTCCGCGCCCACGGGCAGGTAGTTATTGGGGTTGATCAAAATCAGGTCTAGCTGGTTGAGCGCGCCAGGTCGAGTGTCTAAAATCCCTTCCGGCAGATAGAAACACGTTTGCGCCTGACAATCCGCCCAGTAGCGGCCCACTAACACGCCGTTTAAATATAAATTCATCCGATGAACGTTCAAGGGTTGGGCCAGCTCGTGCGTGGACGGCTTTAGCTGAATGCCAAGCGGCATTACCAGAGAGCCTAAATCTGGGTAGCTAAAGGTACTTTGGCAACGAACAACGGGCGAGTGCTCCAACGGGTGGTAGTCCGCTCGATCACCATCCGTCAGGCGCAGCGCATGGAACCCACCGGAAAACAGCAACTCGGCACGAACGTCGCGCCCATCGACCTGGCAAACCAGCAGGCCGGGGGATTTTTGCATGTCATCGTGGAAGCCCTTGGGGTGGCCCAGCCCATCCACCAAAATGCACAGATCGTTGACGCTATCTGTCTGCCAGGCACTGCTAGGCACCGGAACAGTCACGGGCGGGGGGCCTGGCATATCCGGCTGGTTTTGCCAATGCGTGCCGGAAGCCAAACATTGACCGTTGAGGTAAACGGACCACAGGTGTCGCGCATCCACGGTAAGGTGCTGTGGGCAGGGGTGTTCGCAGTCAAACCGCAACCGATACCAGCCCACCCCCTCGTACTGCCCCAGTGCGTCAAAGTCAACGGCTGCGGGATCGTTGGGGTGTTGCGGAGGCTTTTGTTTTTGGCCCACGGGTTGGAACGGAACGCCATCCCACACCATTTCCGGGGCCGCATCGGTCACGGTCCACGGAGACAGGACAATGGGAGCAACTGGCGCAAGCGCGGTGCCTGCGGTCATCAAATCGGTTTCCATTCGGTTGGTTTCTAAATCCAGGCATACAAACGGGGTGGCTTGCAGCTCCCACGCATACTGGAAGGTGCCTTTGGGGTCGAGCGTTTGCATGGCCGGGCCGCATACGATCCGTTGGGCAGGCTCTGGATGGGGAGAGAGACTGTCGTTAGGCAAAGGATTTTTAAAAGCGGTTTCCAGCCATAAGGTATCGCTGAGCGCAGAACCCAATAGCAGAATATTTAACTGCCCCAACGTAACCACAGCGGATTCCGATTCGGCTAATTTTGGCGCACGAAGTTGGTATTGAAATGGCGCGTGCGGCATTGGTTCGGTACTGTTTGGCTTTAGGGTTGCTTCTATGGTTGGTTCAATGGGCACCAGTGTTAATTCCGCAACGCCTTTGGCAGTAGCCGTGGTTTGAACAGTCTCTTGGGTGCCAATGGTTAGGCTAAATGGTCTGTCGGCGCACAATACCAGCCAACGATCGGTTTGGTAGAGTGGTTCTGCCGTACAGCTGAGCAAATGGTAGCCGCAGGCCAGCGGCACCTGCCACGGAATCATGCGGGCTTCGTAGGGCAACAGGGTGAGAGGCTGGCCGTTGAGCTGGGTGGTGGCGCTTTGTGCACCCAGGTTTCTAAAAAACAACCAGTGGGCGCTAGTGGCGGGGTCTGGGGAGTCCATGACCTTTCGGCAACGGTACAACCATTCCGGGTGGGAGAGGACCAGCCCGGCTGGGGGCGTGTCCGTGGGTTCGGTGGTGGTTAAATCAAAGCTGCTTAACAGAAAATTGAGCCGCTTGGCCTCGTACAACCGTTCGGTATTCAGGCCACTTTCGGCGATGGGGGCGGCAAAGTCGTAGGAGGTGTAGGTTTCTGTGCTGCCAATGTGCTCCCAGTTGGTGCCGCCCACGGCTTTGTAGTGGCTAAACGCTGTCAGTCCCTGGGCAATCATGGTGCGGGTCAGTAAGCCAATGTGCTGTCGGCCCAGCATCTGTTGGATGCGTTCGTAGGGCAGACCCTGCCAGGGGGCAAACCAGCCCGCCTGTAGCTCTGTTACCATCAGCGGGCGGTTGGGGCACAACGGGCGAAGACGCGCTTCCACACAATCGGCCGTATCCAGCATGTTGGGCACGCGGCGCCAGTCTTCATCAAACGCAAAGGTGGGGTAATGGTCAAACGAATACACTTCAATCAAATCGGCATACAGGCCCATTACAAACATATCGTTGTGCATTAAAGGAACCGTTACGCCCAATTCCCGGCTGAGGGTCATCAGCGACGCAATGGGTTCGGGCTCCATTTCCGTGGTGCTGTATTCGTTTTCCACCTGGAGCATGAGCACGTTTTGGGCCCCGCGAATAAAGGGAATGATCTGTTGCCACCAGGCTTCTACAGCCTGATGATACCGTTCGCACCACTGAAAATCGCCGTTGGGCAAGCGGTGGCGCGGCACTATGGTTTTATCGGCCAGTAGCCAGCCGGGCAAGCCGCCGCCGGTATACTCTGCGTTAATGTAGGGGCCGGGCCGTGCAATAACAGACAGGCCAAGTTCTTGGGTCATTTCCAGCAGGCGGGCCACATCCCGAATGCCGCCAAAGTCGTACTCGCCCGGGGCGGGGCTGTGATAGGCCCAGCAAAAGTATAAATCCACCGTGTTGTAGCCCGCGGCCTTGAGCTTGCACAGGCGGTCCCACCAAAGGGCTTGGCTGGGTAACCGAAAATAATGCATGGCGCCACTGCGAATAAACAGGCGTTGACCGTTCACCTGAAACGAGTAGCGGTCGTACGTAATCTTCTGGCTCATATGCCCCTGATCTTGCCTCAACTCCCCGAATGGCGTACGAATGAAGACGGTTCCTCGGCGATCGTTTCATTCGCAGCACTAACTGATCTTCTATTGTACGCCCGCCATTGCAGCAAGCCAAGGGCGTTACCGAGAAAATCCATTGCTTATCGGGTTTCTGCGTTTGGGTTTTAAAAAGCCGTTTTTGGGCTCGGTTGGTTACGATGACTGCCCCGGGGTAACACGCGCCAAAACGAGCTATCGCCAGATTGTGGGCTATAGCTGGATGGGGCCACGGTTTTCCCGGTTCACATGAACCGAATCCACAAAGCGAATGAGCCCGGCCTGATGGGTCAGCAGCAGGCTGTGGGTTCGAGATCCCGTACCAAAGTAGCGCACGCCTTGCAGAATATCGCCGTGCGTAATGCCGCAGGCGGCAAACACAATATCGTTGCCGGGGGCCAAATCCTGCGTAAAGTACACTTTGCTCTCAGAGAGATCGATTCCCATGGCGGCCGCCCGTTGTTTTTCTTCCGCGTGGCGCCAGCACAGCCGGGCCTGTATTTCTCCGCCAAGGCACTTAATGGCCGCCGCAGAAAGTACGGCTTCTGGCGCGCCGCCAATGCCCATTACCGCGTGCACGCCCGTGCCTTCCAGGGCTGCAGAAATGGCGGGCATCATATCTCCATCCGTCACCAGCCGAATGCGTGCGCCCGTGTCGCGCACTTCCTGAATGAGGGTCTGGTGCCGGGGCCGGTCGAGAATAACCACGGTTAAGTCTTCAATTTGCCGCTCCAGGCACATGGCCACCATATGCAGGTTGTACTTCACCGGGGCGTTAATATCCACCTTGCCTCGGGCGGAAGGTCCTACCACCAACTTGTCCATGTAGGTATCCGGCGCATGGAACAGCCCCCCTTGGGTGGAAATGGCCAACGTGGCCACGGCGCCCGGCAGACCGTTGGCCACCAGGTTGGTGCCTTCCAGCGGATCGACGGCAATATCCATGGCGGGCAGGTTTACCTGATCCACGCCCGTGCCCACATGCTCGCCAATGTAGAGCATGGGGGCTTCATCGCGTTCGCCTTCTCCAATGACGATGGTGCCATTGATGGGAATTTGCCCCAACGCCTGGCGCATCGCCTGGACGGCAGCCAGATCGGCCTGGTCTCGTTCGCCCCGGCCCATAAAACGACCGGCGGCCAGGGCGGCCTGTTCTACCACGCCCAACACCTCGCGAGACAGGGCGCGTTCCATGGTTTGCTCAGGCAGTTCCAGCCGGGTGGGTGGCATGGTGTCGTCTTCCTCCAATTGTACGGGACGCGTTAACAGCGTATTCGTCATCATGGCAATACCCCTTCAAAATGGAATCGTTCCACAGAATAAATGGCTCCACAGAAGAACCGAGGGGCGTGTGTTGCCCCTTGAATGAAAGGTCTAAACGGTAAATCCTCCAAAAGTGAAGTTTCCACTCTAACGGTAGCGCAGGGGTTGGTCAATGCGCAGCCACATAGAAGCCGTCGCTAAAAAATGGTGTTTGTGGCTGGGCACCGGCACGCGTGGTGCAGCGCGTGTAACTGGTTACATTTGGTTACACAAAGGCATCCTGGGCGATGAACTTCAGTATGATAGGAAGGCTTTTTTGAAATCGCCTTTTCTATTCCCCCCTCTCTTTTTGCGACCCTGATTCCATTTTTGATGATGTTGCTGTGCGCAGCCTGCCAATACCTGCCAATGCAGGGTTGCAATAACAGGTATTGTGACGACAAGGAGTTTTTCTCGCGTATGACGCTGCCGGATTTACCCGCCTGGATGGACTATGCCCCCCACCTGCTAGAGAAAGCCCGTGCCATTCGGTTGCTGGCCATGGATGTGGACGGGGTGTTGACCTGCGGAGAAATTATTTACGCCAGCGATGGCCAGGAGCTGAAAGTATTTAACGTCAAAGATGGTTTGGGCCTTCGGCTGTTAAGAGAGAGTGGCATTCAAACGGCCATTATCACGGGTCGTCGCTCCGTTATTACAGAGCGGCGTGGCGAAGAGCTGGGCGTGGACTACATTCATCAGGGCGTGAAGGATAAACACTCGCTATTGGAGGCCATCCTTTCGGAACACCAATGGACGTGGCCCCAAGTGGCCTACATGGGGGATGATTTACCCGATCTCTCCGTGCTGAAATCCGTGGGCTTGGCCTGCTGCCCCAGCGATGCCGCCCCAGAGGTTCAGTCGGTGTGCCATTTAATCAGCCGTTATCCAGGCGGGCGAGGCGCCATTCGGGAGCTGACGGATCTGTTGCTCTACAGCCAAATGCGCCAACTGAGCGCCGATTCAGCCATTTCCTGCTGAGCCGTCTGCGCTGTTGCGTCTCCTGTGTCGCGTGTCTTTGTGCTAGTGTGTTTTTTGGATTCCGATGCAGATTGTGGGTGCTGTTGCCGGTGAATGGCAAAATTCAGCATGTTCGCAATTCAACTGTTAACGGATTATTTTTGTAGAGAGGTAAATCCCCCTATGACCACCTCCACCGAACTGCAACCGCTCGCGGTTGGCACGCCTGCCCCCGATTTTGATCTGCCTGCCACGGGCAATCGTCAGGTCAAGCTTGCCGATTTTCGTGGCAAAAACCTGATTGTGGTCTTCTACCCCAAAGATCAAACCCCGGGCTGTACCAAACAGCTCTGCGCCCTGCGTGATGACGTGACCCTGTTTGAAGAACTCAACACCACGATGATTGCTTCCAACCCGGATAGTTTGGCCAGCCACGAGCGCTTTGCCGAGAAAGAGAGCTATCCGTTCCCCATTTTGGTGGATGCCGATAAGACCATGGCGCGCGACTACCAGGCCTTGAAGCCCGAAGGCGGTATTCAGCGTACGGTGTATATTATTGACGCCGAAGGCATCATTCGTTACGCGCAGCAAGGCTTGCCGTCGGATGCCGAATTGGCTGACGCCATTCGCGCTTTTTAGTCAAGAGACGAGACGGTGGATTGAGCCTTGACGTTCTAACGCCAAAGCCCTCTGTGTGGGAGGTGTTGTCGTCAAGGCTTCTTCTGCGGTCCGTGGGTCGCGGTGCTTCTGTTGTGGATGCAAGGAGGCGTGTGAATCAATGTCATTCTGGATTCCGGTGGGCACGGCAGTTCAAACGCTCGGTTTGGCCCTAATGGTTGGCGGTATGCTGGCCCTGGGGGCTTTTACGGCGCCCGCTTTGTTTAAGCAACTGGCCCGGCCGGAGGCCGCAGAGCTGATGACGGTTATCTTTCGTCGTTACGATGGGGTGATTTTAGCCAGCTTGCTCTTGGTGTTTGTGGGCGAGTTGGCCCGCACGATTCTGGCAGGACAATCGCTGAACGTGGCTCTGTTGGGTTGGATGGGGGGCTTTCGCTACGGATTGCTGCTGCTTATGACGGTGCTAACCCTGCTGAGCACCCTGTGGCTCAACCCGCAAATTGAGTCGATGGAAGTGGCGCGAAGGCAGTCTGCGGAAGGCGCACTTCGCGATCCGGTTGCGTTTGCCAAACTTCATCGAACCTCAGAGAAGCTTTATAAGCTACAACTGTTGATGGCCGTCGGTTTGTTGTTGCTTACCCCGTTTGTGTCCGCTTCCAAAGGATAATGCATGCTGAAAGCACTCAAGCGTTTCATGCTCGGCTCGCCGTTGGCTTCTATTCGAGAACGGCACGAGCGGCTATCGATTCCGTTGGCGCTGGCCATTTTTGCCTCCGATGCTTTGTCCTCGACCGCGTATGCGACGGAAGAAATTTTGCTGGCCCTGGTGGCGACTGCCTATGCGCATCAGGCCAATCTGCTCTCCGTGCCCATTGCCCTGGCTATTTTGTTACTGATGGCCGTGGTGGTCATCTCTTACCGGCAGGTCATTCAGGCGTTTCCAGAAGGTGGCGGCTCCTACGAGGTGGCCAAGGAAATGCTTGGCGGCGTGCCCAGCCAGGTGGCTGGCGCGGCGCTGATTATTGACTACGTGCTGACGGTGGCAGTGAGTATTTCGGCGGGGGTGGCTGCGGTTACGTCCACGGGGCTGTTGCCCGTGGGCAGCAAGGTGTGGCTGGCGCTGCTGTTTCTTATTGTCATTACGCTGGTCAACCTTCGCGGGGTGCGAGAGTCGGGCAAGGTGTTCGCCTTTCCGGCGTATACGTTTATTGCCTGCATGCTGGCGCTGCTGGCGGTGGGCGGTTGGCAATGCCTTACCGGAGACGGCGCGCTGGACACACGTCAGGTGTTAGAGACGCAATCTTACCCGTTTACGGAAGGTCATATTCCCTGGATGTCGGGCGCGATGGCGCTCGTGCTGTTGGGCGGATTTTCTCACGGCTGTGCGGCCCTCACGGGGATTGAGGCGATTTCTAACGGCGTGAAGGCGTTTAAGGAGCCGGTGGCCGTTAACGCCAACCGCACCATGGTGATTATGGGCTGCATTCTGGGCGGTATCTTTTTAGGGGTTACTTTTCTGGCGTTCTGCCTCAATGTGCTGCCCAACCACTCGGAGACGGTCATTTCTCAGGTGGCGCGGCAGGTGTTTGGCGATGGCAGCCCGATGTACTTTATGGTGCAGTTGATGACCATGATCATTTTGGTGTTGGCGGCCAATACCAGCTATTCGGGCTTTCCCCGGCTGGCGACCATTCTGGCCCAAGATGGCCTGTTGCCCCGCCAGTTGATGAGTGTGGGCGATCGGTTGGTCTATTCCAACGGCATTATGGCTCTGGCGGTGCTGTCGGCGCTGCTCATCTGGCTGTATCAGGCGGATACGCACAGCCTGATTCCACTTTATGCCGTGGGGGTCTTTCTCTCGTTTACCCTGGCGCAAGCGGGCATGGTGCGCTGGCATAAGCAGCACCCTAGCTCGGGCTGGCGCGGCAGGCAGTTGATTAACCTCCTGGGGGCTGTGGTTACGGGCGTGGTGACCGTAATTTTGCTGGTCGAAAAGTGGGCCGCTGGCGCCTGGATTGTGGGTGCGGCCATTCCGCTGTTCATGGTGGTGTTTAACACCATTCAGCGACACTACGCCTCCATTAACAAGCAGTTGTCTTTGCCAAAGGATGGCTATTGCCCTATTCCGTTTGAGCATACGGCCTTGGTGTTGGTTTCAACCCTTCACCGAGGAACCATTCCTGCGTTGGAATACGCAAAAACCATTGCCACCAAGGTGGAAGCCGTTCATGTGGAAATCAATCCCCAATCCACCGAACGTTTACGCCAAAGCTGGGATGCGTGGGGCTGCGGCATTCCGCTGACGATTTTGAAATCTCCCTACCGCTCCATTACCGAGCCGTTGATTCACTACATTGATGAGGTGGAAAACCGCTACGAGCACGATATTGTAACCGTGATTGTGCCCGAATTTGTAACCAAGCGCTTTTGGCATAACTTTTTGCACAACCAAACCTCGCTGCTCATTAAAACGTTGCTGCGCTTCCGCAAGGGAAAAGTGGTGACGACCGTGCGCTACTACCTGGATGAGTAGACGGACAGGCAGGCAGAAGTCGCGTTTCCTAAAAACACAGCCTCCTTTGCTCCACAAACTAGAGACTAGAAAATAGAATAAATTTTCGATAAACTGATTTCATCGTCAACAGATGTTGGATTGCTGTGGAGCTTGTGGTTTGGATGATGGATCGGTTTGCTGCTGCGAAGCCAGGCACGCCCTTAAAGTGGCTGTTTTTGGATTTGAACAGTTATTTTGCCAGTGTGGAACAACACCTGCGGCCTGCCTTGCGGCACCGTCCGGTGGCGGTGGTGCCGGTCATGAGTCGTTCTACCTGCGTGATTGCGGCCAGTTACGAGGCCAAGGTGTTTGGGGTTAAAACCGGTACGCCCGTTTGGGAGGCGCTCCAGCGTTGTCCCGGCTTGGTGTTGGTGCAGGCTCAGCACGAGCGCTATGTGGCCTTGCATCATCGCATTATCGAGGTGGTGGATCAGTATTTGCCGGTCAGTCAGGTGTGCTCTATTGATGAAATGGCCTGTGAACTTATGGGCCGAGAGCGGGATCCGGCGCAGGCCGTTGCCCTGGCGCAGCAAATTAAGCAGGGCATTGCCCAACAGGTGGGCGAAACGCTACGTTGTTCCATTGGGATTGCCCCCAACCGTTTTTTGGCCAAGGTGGCCAGCGATATGCAGAAGCCCAATGGCTTGGTGGTACTGCCTGCCGAGCACTTGCAGGAGCGCCTGAGTCGTTTAAGCGTGACCGATTTGCCGGGGGTAGGCTACCACATGGCCCACCGTTTGCACCGCGCCGGGGTGGATACCCTGCCGCAGTTGTGGGCGCTGACGCCACAGCAAATGCGCCAACTGTGGGGCAGTGTGGTGGGAGAACGCTTCTGGTATGCGTTGCATGGCCAGGAAATTGCCGAAACCCGGACAGAAATCGATCAAAAAAGTATTAGCCACAGCCATGTAATGGCTCCGGCCTTGCGAGAGCCGGTACAGTCTCGTTGGGTGGCCCGGCGTCTGCTGGTAAAAGCAGCCAGCCGCCTGCGCCGTTTGGGTTACTTTACGGCGTCGTTGAGCCTGAGTTTGCGCTTGGAGGCTGGCCCACGCTATCGGCAGGATGAACGCTTTATGCCGACCCAGGACACCTTTAGCCTGCTGCAAACACTGGATCGCCTGTGGGAAGCGTTGTCGGGCGTATTTCAGAACCGGCGTATTAAGAAGGTGAGTTTGGTGTTGGGACGGCTGCAAGCGGAAGGTACACTGAGCCTGAACCTGTTTGCCCAGGACCCGCATCAGTTGGTGCAGCGTCAAACCAGCCTTTCACGACTGATGGATCAGCTTAATGCGCGTTATGGGCGCGATACCTTGATGGTGGGCCTAATGCCGAAACTCCGCCAGCCGGATGTGGGAACCAAAGTCGCCTTTGATCGCATTCCGCATCTGGCAGAATTTTACGAGTAAGGCCCTGCCTCCGCAGAGGACGGTAACGCGGGCGCCAGAACGGAAGGCCGGGCCACGGGTGGTTTGAGGGCAAGCAAGGTTTGCTGATAAAAATCTTCGAACTGACCCTTTAAAATGGCTTGCCGGGCCTGTTGCGCCACACGAATAAGAACGCGAAGATTGTGGATGCTCAGCAAGGTTTTAGCGGTTTGCTCATTCATTCGGTATAGGTGCCGCAAATAGGCCCGGCTGTGGTGTTGGCAGGCTTCGCAGTCGCAGCCTTCGTCTAACGGGCCAAAGTCTTCGCTAAACTCCAGGTTTTTGATAATTTTTCGGCCCGTCCGGGTAAAAAAGCTTCCGTGGCGTGCAATCCGAGTCGGCATCACGCAGTCAAACATATCAATGCCGTTACGAATTCCTCGTAGCAGATCTTCGGGGGTGCCCACGCCCATCAGGTAACGGGGTTTGTCTGCCGGGAGCTGGGGTGCGGTGTGCCGAACAATGGCTTCCACCAAATCGGGCGGTTCACCCACACTCACCCCGCCAATGGCGTAACCGTGCGCGGGATACTGCTGTACGTGGGCCGCCGCCTGATCTCGCAGGTGGGGGAATACGGAACCCTGCACAATGGGGAACAGCGCCTGATCGTGTGGGCGTTGATGATGCGTAAAGCATTGATCCAACCACCGTTGCGTGGTTTCCAAAGACGTTTTGGCCTGCTCTTGCGTAACGGGGTAGGGCGGACAGTCATCAAACGCCATCATAATATCGGCGCCCAGTTGGTTCTGTATTGCCATTGATTCCTTTGGACCCAGGCGATATTGGCTGCCCGTAATGGGGTCTTTAAAGGTCACGCCATCGGCATCCATTTTTCGCCAGGAGGCGAGGCTAAATACCTGAAACCCTCCTGAATCGGTCAAAATCGGTCTTTGCCAGTTCATCCAGCCGTGCAGTCCTCCGGCTCGCGCCACCAGGGCGGGGCCTGGCCGAAGAAAAAGATGGTACGCGTTGCCTAAAATAATGTTGGCTTCCAGTGCAAGCAGCTGGGCGCGCGTTAGCCCACGCACGGCGGAGTGGGTGCCCACAGGCATGAACACCGGGGTTTCTACGCTTCCGTGGGGGGTGTGCAACAAACCCGCCCGCGCCTCGCCTTGGTTGGCCAAGCGTTTAAACTCAAATTGCTGAAAATGCCCTGTCATGCTCCTAATAGTAGGGCAAACAGGGCATTTTAAAAGCGATTGTCGTTTGTTTTTGCCGAATTGAGACGGTATTTTTGCGTAAAAACGCAACCCGTCTTGGATTAATCGTTAATAAAACCGTTGGCTTGCAGCAGGTTAAACAGCGGTGTGTTTTCACGAACGGCGCCCACTGCGCGTAGCGGCGAACTGTCGGCTTGGTTGTTGGCGCCCTCTCGGCCGACGAAGAATTCTCCATTGGCGTTGCGGAATACTTCAACATCTCCGTTGTTTTGGCCCCAGTTCTCTAGCGGACGACGAATATAACTGCCATCGGGCCTGGGTTGTAAACGAATTTCCGCCGCCTGGACCAACATGCTGCCATCGGGCATAATCAGGCGTGGACGTCGTCCATCAATCGTCATTTCCGTGGCGGTTTGCACCTCGCCGTTGACGGTGATGTTTCGGGTTCCACCCACGGTCCAGCCATTGGCCACCAGCCGATTTTGAGTTTCCATAGCCGGATCCACCGGGGTGTCGGTTGCAGTGTCATCCACGGTGGTGGTGTCGTCTGTTGTTGTGGTCGTTGTGGTGGTACTTGCTGGAATAAGCTGAAGCTCGTTGGCGGTGGTAATATGACCGTCCAAAGCCGTTAAAATGGCTGGATCGTCATTTTGTATAAAGAACTGATAGGCTTCCTCGCGGGTCAGTTGGCCATCCTCTCCGCCTGCGGCAGGAATATGGCTGGCCAAGAATGTATTGATGCCCTGTCTGACTTGGTTGACTTGCGCAGCCGGAGACTCTGGCTCCAGACCTCCAAGCGCGGTTTGCAGTTCGGCATTGGTGGTATTGAGCTGCTCTACGGTAATGTTTCCGTCCGTTTCACCTTCAAACAAAAAGTCGATAAAATCTCTACGACTGGCTTCTGGTGTGCCAGGTTCCAGGTTGTTCACGTCAATAGCGGTTGTCGTAGTGGTGGTTGTATCGTCTGTATTAACTTCCTCATCTTCTACCATACCACTGCGCTGAATGTTACCGCTGATAATATCCATCAGCACGTCGCGGTCAATCCGCACCGTGTTGTCGTTCAGCTCACACTGGTTGCCGGGCAACATGGGGTTGCCGTTAAACAGGTTGGGCATAATAGGAAAGCCACCGCCAGGGTTGTTGCCTGGAAAAAACTGATTGGGCGGCATAAACTGCTGACCCATGTTGTTTGGAAAAAACTGGTTGGGCTGATAGCGCTGCATCAGTGGGTTGCTGTTGATGAGGGTGCTGAGCAACTGAAGGCTTTGGGCAAGCAGTTGAAACGTGTTGCCTCCCTGACCGAATCCGAAGCCACCGAACCCCTGGTTAGTGTTATTGCCCTGAAATGTGTTAAACAAAAACTGCTGCTCAATACCCGTCATGCGGACACACTCCCTCTTGCTCTCAGTGTACGGTTTGCTACCCACTCAAATAAAATCGATGGCCTATTTTTAAATCAGCCTATTTTTGAATCATAAGTATATAAAAACAATATAAAGGTTTTTATTGATTCAAATTTAAAATATGTTTAGAAGCGTAACAAGCCCGGTTGCCGACCGATGACGCGATGCCAGGTAGGCAATGAAAAATTGCAGTAAAAACATCCGGTAAACCGTTACAGGACTGGGAAAGCTTGCCGGGGGTGGGCTGAATGGATTGGCCTGTTTGGCGCCATTGGGCTTGCCTATGGATGGGTTGGCGGATGCGGTGCCGTGTAGCCTTGGGGTGCGGTGCGCTGATACCGAATTTTCAGACGGATTAGCGCCCGACGAACGCTCTCTACCAGGCTCCACCAGAGGCTTTCCACACCACCGAGCAAGAACACGGTCAAAAGCACATCCCACCGAATGACCCCGGTGAAAGTTTGGCGATAATCCAGGCTGGCCCACTGTCGCAACCAGGCAGCGTCACTGGCGCCGGGTAGTGTCATAAAGCCGTTGAGCCAAAAGCGCAGGGTTTCACCAGCAGGTGTGCTTGGAAACCAGCCCAGCCAGCCTGCGGGCAGCAGCAAACGCGCCAGTGCCGCCAGCCCGTGTACCGGGGCGCCCAGCACAGAGTCCAGCGTGTTGAGCCAGGGGATGAGGGGTTTTACAGAATCAAACAAGCTTTGCATGGCAAGGTTGGGCGGCTGAAATAGCTGAATGACAAAGCTTAACAGCAAGCCCAGGTAGGCCAGGCTAAAACCAACACGGATGAAGAAGCTGAACATGGCGAGCCGGGCCCTTTCTCGGCAAGTGTGCCACGTGGCACAAACGCCAAATAAACGTAGGATAAAACGCGGGTTGGGTCACCAACACTCGCCTAAAATATGCTAAAGTCAGCAAAGGAGCGTTTCTTGAATCAGGACGTCTGCCAAAATCGGGTCTTTCGTCCTTTTTTCAACGACGGACCTCGGTGTCATTTTAGCAGGAACACAGCTTGGCAGTTGGCTGTGTGGGCGGTTGCGCTTTGCAAAGTTGCATTTTGGTAAGCTGCATTTTGGAAAGTTCCACGGAGACCGATTGAATTTGCTCGGTTGCTATTGGCCCCATCGAGGGGGCGTTAAGCCAAACGAATGACAAGCCGCATCCGTATTTGCACGAGGCGGCGTTCCATCAAAGGTTTTGGGGCTTTGGTCGAAATAGAAATGATGGTTGGAAATTCTATGCCTCAAACGATTCGTCAACACGCCAGGCCCGCCGTGCCGAAACGCCTGTTTCACTCGGGCGAATACACGTGCCACTGGGCTAATGATTGGGCCACTGCTAATGATTGGGCCACTTTTTTTCGGGAGAACGTTTTGCCTTGAGCGCCTCATCTCATCCGCTGCCAGCCGATCCCTTTGAGCCAAGAGCAACGGATATGACCACCCAGGAATCGATGGTGTCGCCCCAGGGCCCGTTGTCGGATGGAAACGCATCTGCGGCGGCGGCGGCGGCGGTCCCGCTGACGCATCGGCTCAATCGCCTCACGTTGATTGTGCCCGTGTACAACGAAGTGACTTACCTGGAAACCGTTTTGCATCGCCTGTCCTCGGTGGACTACTGCGGCTTGAAGGTGGATATTATTATTGTGAACGATGCCTCAACCGATGGGACGGCCGCCTTGGCCGACACACTTGCTCAGCAATCTCGGCAGACGGCTCGTCGTGGGATGAAGAACGCTTTGCCGCCCATTCGCGTGTTTCATCACGAGACCAACCAGGGGAAAGGGGCGGCCATTCGGACCGGTTTGCGCCACGCCGCCGGGGATTTAATCGCCATTCAGGACGCCGATCTGGAGTACAATCCGGCGGAATACCCCCGCCTTATTGAAGCCCTGTTGGAGCACGACGCTCCGGTCGTCTACGGCTCACGATTTCGAGACATTGCCGCGCAGGGGGATCATTGGACCCATCGTGTGGGCAACCGCCTGTTAACCGCCATGACGAACCAGTTGTACGGGGCGGAGCTGACGGATATGGAAACCTGCTACAAGATTTTTCGGGCTCCGGTGTTACAGGCGTTAACGCTGCGGGCCAATCGTTTTGATTTTGAGCCCGAGGTCACGGCCAAACTCCTCAAAGCTGGGGTGCCTATCCGCGAGGTGTCTATCTCTTACGAGGGGCGCACGTTTGAGGCGGGCAAAAAAATTACCTGGCGAGATGGCTTAATGGCCATGTGGACCTTGCTGCGCTACCGTTTTGCCTAGAGCGTACCGATAGAGCGTTAAACCGAGGACACGTTCCTGGGGTTTGTGTTTCTCCTGATGCGGAATATTCCCCCGCCCGTCTGTCCGTCCGGCTTCGAGCTCCGGGGTTAAAATGCCCGGCCAGCCAGGGCTTTTTCCATGCCCGGTAAAGCGCTTTGCAGTTCAGCCGCGTTGTTTTTGGATTCCACCAGGCGAATGCGCACCAATTGGGCCGGTGCAGGGATGTGTGGGGCCAACTGCTCCCAAAAAACCTGGACCATATTTTCCACGGTCGGGTTCACGCCCCGGAACATGGCCACGTCCAGGTTCAGGTGCTTGTGGTCCACGTGGTCTAAAATCCGTTCTTTTACCAGCGCGTCCAATACGGTAATGTCGCTCAGCATACCGGTGTCTTTGTCGGGTGTGCCCGCCAGGGTGACCTCTAAAATATAGTTGTGGCCGTGTCCGTTCAGGTTGTTGCACACGCCAAAAATGGCCTCGTTTTCAGCCTCGCTAAAGTGGGGGTTGTGCAGTCGGTGTGCGGCCGGAAAGTCGTAGGTTCGGGTAAGGTACAGCATGGCTTTCGTCGGCTCCTCGGTCAATAACTCGCAACAATCCGGGGCCGTTGCGCAAGGCACAGGGCCCCAGTATTCCACGTACAAATCTTCCTGCTCAATCAACACCAGGCGGTGCAGCCTCAGGCGCCGTTCGGCCAGTGCCGGTTGCAACCCCTGCCACAGGTAGAGAATCAGATTTTCGAGCGTGGGAATGTTTTCCTGAAAATAGGCAACCTGGTGGTTGAGATGGGTGTGTTCCAGAGGGTCGGTGGCGACTTCGGCAATGACTGTTTTTAAATCTTTAAGGTTAACAACCATGCCGGTCTGTGGATCTATGGGTCCACTTACGGCCACTTCCAGCACGTAGTTGTGGCCGTGGCCATGGCGGTTGCTGCACGCCTTAAACACACGCTGGTTTTCTGCCTCGCTCCACTGGGGGTGGTAGTAAAAGTGGGCGGCGGAAAATCTCGCACGGCGCACCACAGTTACCACGGGCACGGTCACCAAGGGCACGCTTACCAAGGGCGTGGATGGTATGCTGGTGCCTGGGGTAGGCGGCGGTGGTGGCGTGGGGGGGGTAACGGCCTCTGTCATGAAGGGGACTTAACCGGCAAACTGAAAATTTTCGGCATGCGCGGCCCAGGCGTTGTGTGCGTGAATGCTCTCTAGCGCCTCCACCTCGATAGAAAAGCCCTGCACTCCCGGAAATTGACGAAAAACCACGGTGATGTCGCGAATGACATCTTCCACAAACTTGGCGTTCGTGTACTGTCGCTCGGTCACGTATTTTTCATCCACCCGTTTCAGCAGCGGGTAGACTGGACACGAGGCGCATTCTTCCACCTGGGTAATGACGTCTTCAATCCACACCAGGGGGTGCTCGTCTTCGTGGACGGTATCGAGCAGTAGTTTAACGTGGGCAATGGCCCGCTGGTTGTGTGCGCCAAAGTCCGAAATGGCTTTGCTGCAAGGGCAAAGCGTGGACATGGGCACATCCAAACCCAGGCAGAACTGATACGAGTTGGGCGCGCTGGTTGGGCTGGCGGTCGTCATACGGGCGCTAAACTGGCAGTCGTAGCCCATCGGGGCAGTGAGCCGGGAAATGGGCGCCGGTTTGTCCACAAAGTATTTAAACCGCAAGTCGGCTTGGGCCGAAGGGGCGTTGAGTCGTTCGAGCGTTTCTTGCAGAAACTCGCGCATGTTGATAGAAACCGGTTTTTTAAGGCTCCATTCGGCAAGCTGTAGCACGAAGCGAGACATGTGTGTGCCCTTGCACTCGGCCTGAAGGCCCACGCTCATGGTGGCGCTGGCGGCCACCACCTGTTGACGGCCATTTTTTTGGATTAAAGTCAGTGGTACATCCACGTTTTTAATGCCCACGCGGTTTAGGGGCACTTGGCGCGTATCGACCTGCCCTTGAATGTCGTGCAGAGGCGTAGCGGGCGTCGCCTTAAACGCCTCGGCGCTGGATCTGCCAACAGTGACCTGGCTCAGGTCGATCAAGGGTTGGTGAGTCATTCAGAAACATCCTTTCTTCGGCAGGTCTTTTGCGGGCAAGCCCAATACAGCGGGCGGTGTGGGCACAAAAATACGGAAGGAGGGGGCGTAGCAGGGGCGGCTTGGGCAACGGCGCAGAACCGACACACGCCTGAGGCATTAACGAATAAAGCTAACGAACAACGCGCGGTAAGAGAATCTGAGAATTATGAGGACAAAGTGTAAAAGTATAAGTGCTAACCAAAATTGTCTGTGGCCAACATTGTCTGTGAATTTTATGCCACCGTTTGCATCCGCATCCAGACGTTACGGTTGCTTCAGACTGGCTTCCTGCATCACTTTAACGTTGACGTTTGCGTTTGTCCATTGTTTCGCGCCACATTCTAGCCGGTTGGCGTTGGGGCAGTCGCCATCCGGTTTACCGTAGGCCCTAGTGTTTGTCTGTTCTATAGCCGCTTGTGTCTATCAACGGCCAGTGTCAGAATAAGTGTCAAAATAAATGTTGGCAGGCAAGCATCCGCGAACGGTTTATTGCAGGGGGTTTTGTGGAAGAAACAGTACGGCAACACCCGGCCACGGCGGCGGCAGCGTCCGAGTGGCTGAACCAGCTCCCAGTCCAGTTCCAGGAGCGCGTTCTGTGTGCCGCTTCGCGATACGATGGCTTGAACCAATTTCGGGCCTGGATGAACGAGCATTTCCCGGATTTTGAGCTTTATCTGGAAGACGTTTGGAACGACCCGGAAGCGGGCTTCACCCGAATTGAGTACATTTTGCGCTCGTTGAAAACGCTAAACGAAACCCCACCCATTGGCTACGACCGGTATTACAACCACCGCGACGGGGGCGGCGTTTGGCACCTGGACGATTATTTGGATACGACGCTGTTGATAACGGATCCGTTGGTATTGCTCAACTTTGTCAAGGAAAACCGCTGACCGGCCGTCCTGTCTTCTGGCTGGGCTCAACAGGCCTTTCCTTGAGGGCATTCCCTTGGAGGAGGTTATCCCCCCCTATACCCTTGGGTTACTGTTGTGGCCAGCCCTGGCCCACCACCCAGCCGGTTTCATCCAACGCTTTGCGAACGGCCTGGATGTCCTGCCACATGAGCCATTTGGGGCTGTTGGGCTCTTTGGAAGGGTTCCTCAGCAAATAAGAGGGGTGAAAGATGGGCATTGCCTTGGCGCCGTTAAAGGGGGTCTCTAGCCATTGGCCCCGAATCCGGCTAATGGGGGCATCGTTCTTTAAAATGCCGCGTACCGCCGTTGCACCGGCCAGTAAAATAAGCCGGGGCTGAATGAGCGCAATTTGCGCATATAAATAGTTGGCACAGGCAGCCATTTCAGCTGGGGCGGGTACCCGGTTGTTGGGTGGCCGACATTTCACGATGTTACAGATATAAATATCCTGCTGGCGGCTGATTTGCACCGACTGAAGGATTTGTGTAAGCAGTTGCCCGGCCCTGCCCACAAACGGAATACCGGTTTCATCCTCCTGCTGGCCGGGTCCTTCGCCAATCAGCATTAAGGGGGCTGCCGGGTTGCCATCTGAAAAAACGGTTTGGGTTCGCGTGCTGTGCAGCGGGCACTGTGTGCACTGGCAAACGGCCTCGCGCACCGCTTCCAGCGAAGGATAAACGGACGAAGCGGAAGTCGGCTCACCAGTAGCCATAGCAGCAGCGGATGCAATCGTTTGGGGGGCAGACGGGCCTGCGGGTATCAGGGTTAATTGGTCAACCATGGGGAGAAAGACTGCTGCAACAAACCATACATCAGAATCATCAAAACAAGGTGTGCGTTAAACAAGGCAGACGGCGGAAAACCGCACTGGAGACTATGCGATGAAACGGCACGCCTGGCAAATAGAAAAGCAGCCTTATGCTAGCACGAGGATGCTTTTAGACGGTTGTAACAGTTAGCTGGCCAGCTCTTGGTTGATACGAAAGTTTACCTTGGCGGTTAAAATCGGGTTGGAAAACTTGCCGGGCCAGCCGCCGGTGGTGTTGTGCAGCAGGGCCAGTTTGCCCTCGGTTTGTCTCTGCTTGTGGGCGCCTGCCCGAATGCGTCGCAGGGCTTCTTCGGTGGGAGAGGTGGCAAAGGGCAGTCCGTTCATAAGGTGTCTGATGCTCCTGATTTTTTTCGGTCGCGTTCTGGTTGATAGCAAGGCGAGTTCGAGTGGTTGAATACGAGTGATGGAGAGGCACTGGTTTGAGAGAGGCGGTGTTGTTTGGGTCTCCACGCAACGTCGGTGGTGGGCTTTTTCTGCCTGGCGACGTGTTTGTATCCCAGCACACTTTCAATATAAAGTATTTGATCTCTCGTCTCATTCTCCCGGAGATCAAGATTGGCGAACGGCGATCTCCACCCATGGGTGGAGGTGGTGGAAAGCGATCTTTAAATCGGATACAGTACTAGTGTAGGATGTTTTTCCTGATGGAAAGAGGCGTGGGCCGAATCCAAGGCCCTGTTGCTTTTAGAAGCGACCCTTCCTACGCTGACACACGCGCTGGCGAGCCAGCGGAAACTTAGTGTTAAACAAACTTAGTGTTAATCAGGTCATTGTTAAACGAATCCTTGTTCAATAAAGATCCATTCGGTCCTCGTTCAATAAAGGCCCATTCCGCAAAGGTTCATTAACAGTACGGATTTCCTGACGTGAAACGGATGTGATTCCGGGTATGCCAAACACGCACTTAAAAACTAAAAACAAACGGCCTTCCGTGGCGCCGGTTGAAAACACCGCCGAACTGGATACCAGTGAACAGGATTGGGCGGGCATCTTGCTCCGTGTGCGTGGCTGGCTTGCCTTTTTAAGCACCTCTGTTGGCAGAACCTGCCTGCTGGGTGGGTTGCTGGTGGCCATTTTAACCCTGGTTTTAAGCGCAGACTACCTGGCCATGTTGCGGGTTGCCCAGGATGGCATTAGCACCCAGACGATTTATGCTCCATATGGTATTGATGTGATGGATGAGGCCGCCACCCAGGACTTGGTCGATCAGGCCAGAAACAGCGTGGCCCCCATTTACCAATCGGAATCTCCGATCAACGATCGGATGCATGAGAACCTGACCACACGGCTGATTCGTCTCAAAACACTGAGTCGTCGCGACGTGAGTAACCCTGCGGAACTCAACGAGATGCGGAGTCGATTTTACGACGTGGTAGGCCAGTCCAGTGAGTCGGATCTGCTGTTTTTGCACCTGTTTAACGCCGAACGTCCCGGGCAGCAAGCCGGACGGGACGCGGTAACGTCTTCCGCCAAAGCGGCTCAGGCCGTGCCCGGCAAAAATTCAAACGCTCATCGCACAGCCTCGCCCGGCCTTTCGGAAGGCTTTTGGGAGCGGGTGGCGCTTTCGGCCAATCTGACCCTCGATCGCATTTTGAAAAAAGGGGTGTCTGTCGAGCGCTTTTTTGATAGCCGGGACGCCATCATCTGGGAGAGCATTCCCACCGTGGGCGTGACCCAGGATCAGCGTCAGTTGGTTCGTCTGCTCGTGGGTGAAGTTCTGCAACCCAACCGGGTATTGGATGACGAGGCGTTGAACCGTGCCCGTCGTTTGGCGGCGGATAAGGTTCGTCCTGTGGTGAAAACCTATCGAAAGGGCGAGCGAATCGTGAGCCGCGGGGAACTGCTGCTGCCCGTGCAGGTAAAAGCGTTGCAGCAAATGGGTAAAACGGTTCAGGGCATTAATGGCCCCGCTTTTTTGGGGGTGCTTTTGCTGTCTTGTCTGTTCAGTTTACTGCTGTGGATGGCTCTGTTTCAGGAGAATCAGCGGCGGTTTTTCTCCCCTGCGTATGCGGGCCTTTTGGTGGTGTTAACCAGTCTTACGCTGATTGCGTTTCGCCTGCTGTATTATGTGTACGATACGTTTAGCTGGCTGAGTACACCGGTTTTGTCTCTGTATGCTTTTCCCCTGGCGGCGTATACCCTTATTTTGTTTGTGTTTACCAATGCCAGACTGGCCATTTTGGCAACCACGGCGCTGGTCTTTCTGTTGGCCTTAACCCTCAAGGTGGATATTAACCCGCTGACGGCAATGCTGTTGGGCAGTGTGGCGGGCGTGTTTGTGCTCAGTCGGCAAAAAATGACGGATAGGGCCCAGTTGAGTATGGCGGTGGTGTATGTTAGCGCGACCCAACTGCTGGTAAGTTACGCGCTGTATGGTTTAAATCTGCCAGCCACGTTGCAAAGCACCCTGGTGGTAACGCATTTGCTAACGCTGGGGGCGTGCACCATTTTTGGAGGCATTGTTTCCGGCATTTTAACCACCGGCCTGCTTCCGTTTTTAGAGTCCAGTTTCTCGTTGATTACCCCGTATACGTTGCTGGAGCTGGGTAACCATGATAAACCCCTGCTGAAACGCATGCAGTTTGAGGCCCCAGGCACGTTTCATCACAGCCTTATGGTGGCCAGTATGGCGGAGGCGGCAGCCGAGGCGGTGGGGGCGGATCCGTTGCTGTGTCGGGTGGGCTCGCTCTACCATGATATTGGGAAAATGAAGCGGCCGCTGTTCTTTGTGGAAAATCAGGCGTACTTTGGTGTGGAGAACCCCCACGATAAGCTGACGCCGCGCTTGAGTAAAATGGTGATTGCCGCCCATACGCGAGATGGGGTGGAGATGGCCCGAGAAAATCGGTTGCCGAGCATTTTACAAAAATTTATGACGGAACATCACGGCACTAACCTGGTGGGCCATTTTTACTTTAAGGCGTGCGAGTCTGAGGGGAGCGAGCACGTGAGCAAGTCGCAGTTTCGTTATCCGGGCCCAAAGCCCACGAGCCGGGAAACCGCCATTTGCATGCTGGCCGATGGTTGTGAATCGGCGACCCGAGCCTTGAAAAATCCTACCCTGAGCCAGTTGGAGGAGCGGGTGGATAAAATATTCAGGCAATGTATTGATGATGGCCAATTTGATAACTGCCCCATTACGTTCCACGATATTCACGTGTGTCGCGAAACTTTTATTCGTGTGCTGCGCGGTATACGGCACAATCGCCTGGAGTACCAGGAGCATATGATTCGTGAGCTGGGCCAGAAGTTTCCGGCCAGTCCGCCCGCGCCGACGCTTAACGGGTCAACGCTCAACGGTCAGTCTCAGGAAGCGCTAACGGGGGGCCAGCGGGCGAAAAATGGTCCGCTGAAAAAAAACTCGGAGCCCGCCGCTTTAACGACGACCAATCTGGCGGTTTCTCGGGTACAGCCGGTGGCGCCACCCGATTTTCAGCAAAGTCATCCCTTGCAGCAGGCCGGGTTGAGTGACGACCAACGCCTGTTGGAAGATTTGGCCGATTTGGCCCGCCACGATCGAGATAGTCACCGCAACGAGCCGCGTACGACGGACCATGGTGCTACCGGCCATGGTGCTACCGGGCTTGGTGCTACCGGGCTTGGAGCAGCCAGCTTAAACGAAAGCCAAGCCATTCCAACAGAGGCGCAACACGCCGAACACCAGGCTGAGCTAAAATGTGAACCATACTCCGAGCTTAAAACAGAACCCGAAGCCCCCTCGATTGCTCAGGACGACGTGGATTTGACACGATGACGCCTAACAGAAAGCTGGATGAATCATTGCGTGGAACCCTGCCTGTTGCGGAGACCGAGGTTGCCGCTGATGAGTGCTGGCAATCCACCGGCTTTTGCGCGGAGGCGTGGCCGCTGTTGACCGAGGTGTCTTCGTCTTCTCCGTTGGTGTTGGCCGTTTACGCCAGTCCCTCTCTGCAAGATCCCTTGGCGGGTTCGTTGCCGCCGATAAACAGCAATCGTTTCGAGTTGATGCGTCGCTTAAACGACGCCCTGCCAGAGTTGGCGCTTCGCTTTTGGCAGGTTTTGCAGGCCGAGCCGCCAGAAAGCCTGCTGTTGTCCTTACCGCTAAACCCGCCCGAGCAACGCTGGTGTGTGGATGTGTTGTGGCTGGATCAGGCAGAGATGGTGGCGGTGAATACGCAGTTTCGTCAAAAGCCAGAGCCGACGGATGTGTTGTCTTTTCCGCTGCTGGATGCGGCGGGTGTTCACGGGCCGCTGCTGTTGCTGCCGGAGCTGCATTTGGGTTCGGTGCTCGTTTCCTTGGATTGGGTGTGTCAGGTCGCTGCGGAAAGCCCGGCGACGGCTGGTCTGGAATCACTCCACTTTGAAAACGATTTGGCCCTGCTGTTGGCCCTGGAGCGGGTGGTCCATGGCTGGTTGCATTTGTTGGGGGTACACCATCACACGGTACCCGACTATAATAGAGTGGTTGCCATTCAACGCCAGGTGGTGTATGACGGACCCAAAGCATGTTACCCGCAATGACGTCGCCTTCTGAAACGCCTTCCAATCAAACCAACGCGCAGACGAATGCGCCAGTAAACGCCCAGGATGCGGCCGCGTTGGCGGAAAACCTGCTACAGACGCCTCAACCGGAGGCGGAACGGCGTTTTTCCCGAGAGGATTTGCGAACCTTGGCCAGGCGCTATTTGCGTCTATTCCAGCGTCCGCAACGGGTGGACGGTCGTTTTTCGGCCCGAAATTTTTGGCAAAGTGTCGGCTTTGCCTTCGAAGGCCTGTTGTTTGCCTTTCGCACGCAGCGAAACTTTCGGATTGATGTCTTTCTCTCGGTGAGCGTTATTGCCCTGGGGTTTGTGGTTCGGCTCGATGTGTGGGAGTGGATTCCGCTGGTGATGATGATTGGCTTTGTGCTGTTTGCCGAAACGGCCAATACGACCGTGGAATGGCTGGTGGATTTGCTAACCGGCGGGCGTTACGATATTCGTGCCAAACGGATTAAGGATGTGGCTGCGGGGGCCTGCCTGATTGTGGCCCTGTGTGGCTTTGCTGTCGGCTTGCTGGTGTTTTGGCCGCACCTGTTTCCCAAGTGGTAGGGGTGTACAGCGTCTCCACTTTCTGATTCTTTGTGGCTTGGTTGTTACGCTGTCTTGACGGCGTTTTGTCTAGGCAGGCTTTTGTTCGGGATTGGTTTTTTCTGCCTGCTTGGCTGGTTTGGCCGGTTCCGTAGTGGCTTTTTTAGCGTTGTTTCCCCACATGGTTCGTAAATCCGGCACCATAAAGCGAATGGCCCGGGCAATCCAGGGAGCGGCGACCTTTTTGAGCGGTTTGATCGGAATCAGCCTGCTGACGACGACTTCGGCAAATTTTTCCACACCGCCACTGAGCGCGCCGTTAAATTTGGTAGCAAACCACACGCCGGGCAACCGAAAGATGTTTCGGGTTTGGGCACATTCCCACGCCACACGAACATCGGAGCCGCTGTCGTCAAAATAGCGCAGGCCCATATCCAGCCAACGGTTTTGAGAGCGGTCGAAGTTGAGCCAGTTGGCCTTGAGCAGATTGTTTTTGACGAAAGCGGGCACCAGTGGCAGGCCCGTGATCACTTGCTCTCGCAGGTGGTTGAGCTTGCCAAACACGCTGCCCTGCACATCGCGGCTAAACAGCAGCTTGTTCAGGTCTTTTTCCAGGGCAATGTCTAAAATATCCTGTGCGCCCGGGTCCAGTGGTACGTTTTGGAGCGGCTTGAGCAAGGAGCGCCCGAGCGCCCCGGTGGCAAAGGCAATGCCCGGTAGCAGCGCACTGGTAATAAACCCGAAAATCCCCCAGGAAACCACATCGGAAATGGCCCCAAGCCCAAGCGGAACCCCTAGCTGAAGCGCTACGCCGCTCCACAGTTGCACTTGCCGGAGGAACGGCGTTTTTACGGGTTTTTGCGCGGGCTCTGGGTCTGTTTTTTCAAACGCATCCGTTGGGGGCTCTGCCGCAAACCGGGTAAATTCAATACGCGCAGGCGCCGCTAGCGGAGAAGCCCGGAAAGCGTTCGGCGATGGGGCTGTTTGAGGCGGGGCTGAGGCGGCGTGCGATCGCGGCTGCCACTGATCCGCCAGGTGGAGGGTATTTGTGTCAAACGTCTGTGATAGACCCTCGGCAGGTTGCCGTGGCCAAACGGAAGACGAAGCGCTGGTGGGGCTGGATGGAAAGAAAACCATTGGGTGAGATAAGCCGCCTGTGTTGTGTAAGGGGGTATCTATGGGTACAGTGTGCACGCGTGCAAGGGCATTGCTTGTTTAGACAACCCAGGCCAACAAGAACCTGGAAAGCCAAAGAACAACCTTCCTGAAAAAAACGAAAGGTACACAACTACATTACGTGGCTCAAACCTATTTTGTGCGGAGGAGCGGCTGCATGTTACAGAGCTGTTACGTTTCTTGGCCACCGGAGGACTGGATCGCTTAAGTATGTGAGTGACCAGGGTAGACGACATTCAATCTTGGCAACGCCTCTAGCGGTAGTTGCTGAACTGAAGGGGCACGCTCCAGCTTTCGCCTTGCTCTCGCAGGTGTTTGATGACCTCTTGGAGATCGTCTCGATTTTTGCCAGAAACCCGAACCTGATCCCCTTGAATACTGGCCTGCACCTTGAGTTTTTTTCCTTTGATTTCAGCCACAATGCGTTTGGCCAGGTCTGTATCAATGCCCTTGCGTAGCTTGAAAGCTTGACGAACTTTGCCACCCAGGGCTTCTTCCAGCTTTTGGGCATCCAGTATTTTGGCGCTAATGCCGCGTTTAATCAGTTTTTCTTCCAGCAGATCCAGGATGTTGCGCAGCTTCATCTCATCGGGCGCGGTAATGGTAATACTGGTTTCATCCAGTTCCAGCTCACTGCCAGAGTCTTTGAGGTCAAACCGGCTGGCAATGTCGCGACGAACCTGATCCACGGCATTGAGCAATTCCTGACGGTCAAATTCAGAGACAACATCAAAACTGGCGTCTTTGCTCATGGTTGGGTGCACTCCTCCGCAGGCTGAAGCAATCGTGGGTTGGTTAACAGGGGAAGGGCTCAGGTTGCTGAGCGCTGGATGCTTTTTGAAAGAAAAGCATTCCTAAGAAATCATACACGGTGGCTTCTGTCGTGCAAGCCTCTCCATCATACGAACTCGAATAGGGAGCTGCCGAATTCGGGAGCCTGAGCCTGCTAGAAGGCTAAGCCGCCAATTGGGCTTGCAGTTGTGCACATTCCAAGTGGTAGAAGCGCCCTGGTATTAGAAAAGGCCACGCTGAAGGCAATTGTATGCTGAAGGCAACAAGCTGGTTGCGCACCGGCTGTACAGCGCAGTTACGCAGAACAGGTGTGCAGAACATGGCCGACTGTTGTACGATTACTAATGATACGATGCGTTTACTCATTGGCGATTGCGCCCCAACTGGCAAGCTTCGCAGTACCATGTCTCCCGGCGCCGCGCCGTCCTGCACCTCTGTTCGAGGTGCGAACGGGCAGACTGTAAGCCAATCTACGCCCTGAATACAGAAAGTGTTTTCTCTGGTGAGCCATCCGCCGAACCCGAATTCATCCGCCCACGAGGCCGCTTCCGCAAAGCTTCAGCCTGAAGCAGAAGGCTTGTTGCAGGACAAAGATTCCCCGGCCAAGCATTCCTCAACAAAAGACTCTTTAATAAAAGACTCTTTAACAAAGAAGCCTCCCTCCGGTTCGGTAAAGCTTTCCCCGCTTTTAGTCGCCGGAGACTGCGCCCTGCAACTGTTCATTCCAGCTCTGGGCGGCTTGTTGCTAGGCGGTTGGCTATACCGCGATTACGGCTGGTCGGCCCTGTGGCCACTGGGATTGTTTTTGCTGGGCCTGCTGGGTGGCTTCTGGAACGTATACAAGCGCTTGGTACGCTAAGGAGAGGGGCTTGAATGGTTGCGCCAAAGCGACTTTGGAAATATTTGCAGTTGGATAGCGCGCGTTGGATGCTAGTGCTTGTTGCCTGCATTCTGCTGGCGTTGGGCGCTTGGGGCGTTTTTTTGGGCGTTCCTTTGGTCGCACTTTCCTATGGGTATGGCTTTGGCATTGGCTTTTTGTACGACCAAACCATTTTTGGCCTGAACCGGGTGCTCCCGCCTGCTTTTTTGCCGGTTCAGTTGGCGCTGTCCTTTGTAAGAATGGCGCTAACCGGCTGGCTGCTTGTGTGGGCGGGACAATTTAACCCGTTTGAAACAGCCGTTGTCATTGCTGGTTTTTTGAGTTACAAGTGTATAACACTCGTCTGGATGGTTTGGCGGACGCGGGCCAATCGTCGCGTTCCCTAAACTCGCAAACAGGACTTTTCTCCAGAGCATTGTTGTCTGCGCTGGTGCCCGAATAGGCTACGTTTACGAGTGCTTTACTGGTTTGATAGATTTGGCAGAAAGACGACACGACCATGAGTCATTTTTGGGAAGCCACGTTGGCGGGCCAGCCGGTTCACTTAAACACGCTGTTGATGGCGTGGTCTGCAATGCTGGTGGTGCTGGGTCTGGCTTGGTATTTGAGCAGGCAGTTGGCTGTTAAACCCACGCAGCGTCAGTTGGTTGCCGAAGGTGTGTACAACTTTTGCCGCAGTATTACAATGGGCACGGCCGGGCCTCGGGGCGACGGCTACCTGTTTTGGGTGGGGTCGTTGTTTTTGTTCATTTTGGCGGCCAACCTGATGGGTCAGTTGCCGTTGCGCTTAATTCCACTGCCCCAGGGGGAGCTGATGGCTGCCACGGGCGATATTAACACCCCGGCCGCCTTGGCTTTGGCTACGTTGGTTAGCTACTGGTTTTTGGGTATTCGTAAAAAGGGTCTGCGGTACTTTGCGCATTACTTTCAGCCAAGTCCGTTCTTTTTGCCCTTAAACTTGCTGGAAGACGTAACCCGTCCTGGCTCGTTGATGATTCGACTCTTTTTTAATATTTTAGTGGGTGAAATTCTTTCTGGCATCGCCATTGGAATTATGCCCTATGTTTTACCAGTTTGTGTTATCTTTTTGGAACTTTTTGTTGCGTTTGTTCAGGCCTACATTTTTACCATCCTTAGTGCGGTATACATTGGGCTGATGACGGACGATCACCACTAAACGTCCAGGTTAGTTTCGTTTTTGTTTCTGTGTGCAAGGAGAATCTCTGACAATGGAACCACAAGCAGCTGCGATGCTTGCCGCCCCGTTTGCCGTTGGCTTGGCTGGCATTGGCCCCGCCATTGGTATTAGTTTAATGACGTCGGCCTACTTTAACAGCGTGGCCCGTCAACCAGAAGTGCAGGGCAGCTTAACCACCTATTACTTTATTACCCTGGGTGTGGTCGAACTGTTGGGTCTGTTTGGTTTTGTGGCATTTTACATGGCCTACTTTATGCGCTTTCCAGCCGCATAGGCAGGGCGTTTTCGTTTTCAGTGACAGGTATCCGGGTGACTGAGTGCAGTTATGATTTCATTTAACGCAACCTTGCTGTTTATATTCCTGAGCTTTTTGATATTTGCTTGGTTGATGAAGGCGCTGTTTTTCGATCCGGTGAGCCGGATTCAGCAGCAGCGGCAAGCTCAACTGGTAGAAGATCAACGAAGTGCGGACGCTTATTTGGCTGAAAAAGCTCGCCTGGAAGCGAACTATCAGCAAGGTATATCAGAAGCCCGGATGCGTGCTCAGGCGCTCATTCAAGAAAAACGTCAACTGGCCCGCCAACAATCTCAAGCGGTTGTGCTTGAGGCAAGGAATTCCGCCCAAGCCCGTTTAGACAAACAGTTTGAGGCGCTATCCCGTTGGCAGCTGGATACCCGTGAGGCGTTACAACCCCATGTGCGAGAAGTTGCCGCCGTGATTGTCCATCAATTGTTTGGTGAAAACTACCGCCATCGCTTTGTGGAGCAGGCATGTGTGGGCAGTCACTCACATTAATGTGCAACGCGAACGTTCCCTCAACGAATTTTTTACAGTACGGCCTTCATATTGTTTGATTCCTTATTATTTCGGATGATGTACCTATGCCTGTTGTGCCCATTATTAAGCCTCTTTCTCTTTATTTGCTAAATGCGGAACACGCGCCAGTCGTGGGCTCTTGGGATTACATTCTTCATTCCAACTTGCTCAATGTTATTTTGGCGCTGTTGTTTCTGGCTTGGGTTTTGGGTAAGTTGCAAATCCCCCAAAAGCTTCAGCAGCAGCGTGCTCGAGCGATTGAAGAGATTGAATCCATTGAGCGTCAAAAACAACACGCTCAATCGGAGTTGCAGTTAGCGCAAGAACGCTTGCGTCATCTCAACGAGGTGGTTGAGCAGCAATTACAACAGGCGCAACAGACGGCAGAGTCTATATCTGCTCAAATTATGCACGAAGCCGAGCAGGAGGCCGAGCGCTTGCTAAATCAGGCAAAGCAGCGAATTGCCCAGCAAGAACGCCACGCCGTGAAAATGCTTCAGTCGGAATTGTTGTCACAATCTATCGATT
Organism: Candidatus Melainabacteria bacterium; assembly: GCA_033763415.1. Classification (GTDB taxonomy): domain Bacteria; phylum Cyanobacteriota; class Vampirovibrionia; order Vampirovibrionales; family JAJTHC01; genus JANRKP01. Next base: position 274,763 of record JANRKP010000015.1, read on the forward strand.
TAATTCGTCAGCAACTGTCGGAAAGTCTGACGGAGTCGGATCATCACCAAGCGATTGAGGCCTTTACAGAAGAATTACCGGTTGCGGTTCAACTGAAATCAGCGTCATAGCCCCACAGGCCGCGACATCAAAGGATGATTGTTTTATGTCAAACACGTTGCTTCATCACAAAATTGCTTTACAGTATGCCAGGGTTTTGTTTCAGCAGGCGCAAGAATCTCTCTGCTTGGAGCCTGTGGTAGCAGATATTCAAGCCATCTCTCACCTATTTGAGCAGGTTACCGAGCTGGCCACTTGGTTGAATAATCCCTCTGTGCCTGCTTCGGAGCGAAAATCTTTTTTGGTCGAGCAGTTGGATTCTGATAAGTTCAATAGTTTGACGCGGCGTCTCCTGGTTTTGATGGAAGAACAAGGGCGTTTGGGGCTTCTGCCGGATTTTTGTAGCGCCTTTTTAGCCCTTTGGGATGAATTGCGTCGGGTGGCCACGGCGGAAGTGACAACGGCCGTTCCGGTTCCCGATGAGTTGGCCGAACGCTTGGCAGAGCGTGTTGCTCAGGCTTATGGTTACGATAAAGTGCACCTTCGCTGCCAAGTTGATCCGGCGGTTTTGGGCGGCGTGATTCTCCGATTCCAGGACCAGCTCCTAGATGGTAGCTTTTCTGGCCGCTTGGATCGCTTACTATCGCGATACACGGCGAACTAGTTGAGCGTTGATCCTTATAGTTGCGCCTTTATGCGTTTAGATTTTAGTCTTTACTTCTCGTACAAACCAGCAAAGTAAAAAGGAAACGAGCCCATTATGCCAACCTTACGCGCAGATGAAATTAGTGCCGTTTTAAAAAGTAAACTCGCTCAGTATGAGAGTGAAATCTCGGTAAGCCACGTGGGTAGCGTTTTGGAAGTGGGAGATGGTATTGCCCGCATCTATGGGCTTCGTGGGGCAATGGCCGGTGAGCTGGTTGCTTTTGAGGACGGCCATCAGACGATGGGAATGGTTCTCAACCTCGAAGAGGATAATGTCGGGGTTGTGATTCTAGACGACTATCTCCATGTGAAAGAGGGGCAAACGGTCCGTTCTACGGGGCGGATTGTGTCCGTTCCAGTTGGAGATGCGCTTTTGGGACGCGTGGTCAATCCTTTGGGTAAGCCGCTGGATGGCAAGGGATCTATCGACACGCAAGAATTTCGTCCTGTTGAAAAGAAGGCGCCCGGTATTATTGAGCGAAAATCAGTGCATCAACCACTGCAAACGGGCATTACCGCTATTGATGCGATGATTCCAATTGGCCGCGGTCAGCGAGAGCTGATTATTGGAGACAGACAAACTGGCAAAACGGCCATTGCAATTGATACGATTCTGAACCAAAAAGGTCAAGATGTTATCTGCATCTATTGCGCCATTGGTCAGCGCTCCAGTTCGGTGGCCCAGATTGTTAAAACCTTGGAAACCCACGGGGCAATGGCCTACTCTATTGTCGTCACTGCTTCTGCCACTGAACCAGCCCCCGTACAGTTTTTGGCCCCCTTTGCCGCTGTTGCAATGGGCGAGTACTTTATGGAGCAGGGCAAGCATGTGCTCTGTATTTATGACGATTTAACCAAACACGCTTGGGCGTACCGCGCAATGAGCTTGTTGCTCCGCCGCCCGCCGGGCCGTGAAGCCTATCCTGGGGATGTATTCTATCTCCACTCGCGTCTCTTGGAGCGGGCTGCAAAGCTCAGTGACGCCCAAGGCGCAGGAAGTCTTACGGCGTTGCCTATTATTGAAACCCAAGCGGGTGATGTGTCTGCCTATATTCCCACCAACGTCATTTCCATCACGGACGGACAGATCTTTTTAGAGTCGGATCTCTTTAACTCAGGGATTCGTCCTGCGATTAACGCGGGTATTTCCGTTTCTCGGGTGGGTGGCGCTGCTCAAACGAAGGCTATTAAAACCGTTTCGGGTAAGCTGCGTTTGGATTTGGCTCAATATCGTGAGTTGGAGGCGTTTGCCCAGTTTGCCAGCGACTTGGATAAGGCCACGCAAGATCAGCTAAAACGAGGCCAGAAGCTGATTGAGGTTCTAAAGCAACCTCAATACAGTCCGCTCAGTGTTGCACAGCAGCTTTCCATTCTATTTGCCGCCAACCGGGGCATTTTAGACGATGTGGCGAACCAACATATTCAGCTCTTTAAACAGGAATGGTTCCCCTACTTTACAGCGAATCTTGCCTCGCTTGAAACCAAGCTGAACTTAGGCGATAAACCGTCAGAGGCGGAAGAAAATCAACTGCTTGAGTGTCTGAAAACCTTCCGGGATTCTGCTTTTAGTGTAAGCCGAGCCGCTTAACCAGTCAGGAACAGGAGGCGACCCGCTAATGCCCAATTTAAAAGACATTCGCCGACGCATTAAAAGCGTAAAAAATACCCAAAAAATTACGCAGGCGATGCGAATGGTCGCTGCTGCTAAGGTGAAGCGTGCAGAAACCCGTATGAAGGCCGCAAGACCGTATGCCCAGGCTTTGCAGCAAATGTTTTCTCAGGTTCACCAGGGTTTGAAAGCCGACCCGGATGCTTTGACGGATACGCCATACGAATCTTTGTTTCAGCCGCGTTCGGTCAAGCGTGTGGCTTTGGTCATCCTGAGTTCAGACCGTGGCTTGTGTGGGGCCTACAACACCAATATCATTCGTCAGGCCTTACGCCGAGAGGCCGAGTTATTGGCCCAAGGCGTGGAACCAAGGCTATATTTGGTCGGCAACAAAATAACACAGGCCGTCAAACGTTATGGCAAAACTCGTCCGCTGGATCATCTGACGGGGATGACGGCAGAACCGGGTGTGCATCACGCCAGATTGATTGCAGATAGCCTTATTGCGGCGTATCGTGCAGGCGAAATTGATGAAATTCGCGTTCTTTCTACGCGTTTTCGCTCCATGATCTCCTACCAAATTCAAGAAGAGGTGCTTTTGCCGATTTCTCAGGAGAATTTAGTGCAGGCCCAATCTTCCACGGAGTTCCAGTCCGGGCAGGCTGTGAGTTCGTCCTTACATTCGCCTCAGGTGCCGTCTACTCAGTCGGAAACGCTTCTTGAGCCTTCATTGGCCTCTGTGGTTGAAGCTCTGGTGCCCTTATACTTGAGTCGTTCTCTGTATCGCCTTCTGCTGGAAGCGACTGCCAGTGAGTTGGCTGCCCGAATGACGGCCATGTCCAACGCCACCAACAATGCGGCGGATATGATTGGCAGCTTAACGGTGGTTTATAACAAAGCGCGACAAACCGCCATTACACAAGAAATCTTAGAAGTCGTCAGTGGTGCTCAGGCCCTAGGCTAGCGCCTGCTGACCTTGTTTAGAATCCGATCCGGCGGCCAATTTTTTAATCGGAGCAGAAGGACTTAAAGTCTCTGCTCCGATTAAGTTTTGTAAAAAAAAGCTTTTTTGCACTCTGTATTATATCAATTTTATTTAATTTATATACTTTATTGAATTAACTTCCCACCCTTCCCGAGTTGATATTCGTGCAGAGTTAAGCAGAACGAACAGGCGAGTACCGCTGTTTTTATCTGCTGGATGGAGCTTGCCATGATGGAGCCGCAACTTTTTAATGCCGCCTTTGGCCCAACGGTAAACCCACGTGGGATGAATGCGCTGTATCAGGCGGCAAACTCTATACCTGCGTTTGGCGTCACAAATGGTTTTTCGATGATGCCGTTTGCCTTTCCTGCTGGAGGGAATACGGGCCCTGCCGCCCTGTCGTTTAACGCAACGCCCTTTCCGCTGGCTTTTTCAGGCACGAATTCTTTTCCAATGCCGATTTCTATGCCGGGCGCTTCGCCGGTATTTGCAAACAGCATGCTGCCAGGGGCTGCTTTTCCATACGCAAATCAGTTCAATGCCGCCTCATCGCCTGCGATGAACCAGCCGGGGGCACTTTTTGCCAACCCGATGCTGGCAATGCAGTGGATGCAGATGATGGTTCAGCTCACTTTGGCGATGACGATGACCCTGTTGAGCATGAATCAGTGGATGGCGGCGCCAACAATGGGAATGCCCGCTGGTATGCCCGCGCCAATGTTAACGCCGACGCCCTCTGGCGCGTCTTCTGTGGCGCCTGTGGTCTCTGCGGATGCGGATGTGACGACTGCCGGTTCTGAGGTGGCGACGACCGATTCCCCTTCAGAGGGGCTATCGACCGCCGAGACGACGACGAACAGTGCGGATGTTGTGCCAGAGACGGCAACCACTGTGACGCCTGAAGAAACTGTGGAGCAGGTGACGGACAACGTGGCGGAGCGCTACGTGACCGAATCGCTGGAAGAAGATGCCACAGATGACGCGTTAACCACGACGGAGACGCTGACCGATTCGTCGGAGTCGACGAATGAGGCTTCCACGGATCAGGAGCAGAATGCAACGGTAGTGTCTCAGGAGACGGCCGAGGCTATTGCCGCAGCGGCGACAGAGGTGCTTGAAACGGTTTCCGGCGTGACAGAAACGGCCTATGGCGCCGAGGTTGCTGCAACGGGTGCAGAGACGCAGGGCCTGGCGGGCGATATTCAGCAAGTGGCTAACCAGTTGGAGAATTTAACGGGTAATCAGCTCCACAATGCGGTGAACCGCCTGAACGATCTGTTGGAAGACTTACAGGAATCTGCCCAGGAAACCCTGACCTTGTCTGAAGAGGCCCAGGAGGCGGTCGAGTCGTTACAGGATTTGCTGGCGTCTGAAGATCTGGAATGCACGAGCGAAGAATTGCTGGATGACGAGCCGGTTGCTTCCGGCACGGAGCCAGAAGGTAGTCAAATTGAAGAAACACAGCCTTCGGTGAACACAGTTGTGCCGCAAACCGAAGAGCCGCTTGACACATCAGTTGAAACTTCGGTAGAGACAGTAGATACCGCTTTGACTGAGGAAACAACAGCCGAAACAACGCTGCCACTAACGGAAGGCGAAGTGGAAATTGCTTCCGGCGCAACGTTGGTGGGCAGCCAGCCAGATGCAACGACCGCCGATGATGTTGTGGCCGATACGTCCTCCAACAACCCGAATGCTGGGGTTGTCTCTGGTGCGGATGCCGCAGTATTGACCGATACGACCGATGCCGTGAGTGAGCAACAGACCACGACGCAAGCCATTACACAAACGCTGGGACAGATGACGATTACCGGCCTTCAGGCTTCGCCCGTGGCAGGCGCGCCCACCCTGCTGGTGGCGGATCCCGATGGAAACTTCCGTATTGAAGGTCTGTATCAGCCTTTGGTGGCTTCCGCTGATGCTGGCGCAGAGACTGTGAATCAGGCACCTGTCGGCATCCAGGAGCTGGCCCTCAAGGCGGGCGATGACCAGGTAACGGTGGACATCAACGGTTTGGTGCGCCTGAACGGAGAGAGTCTCGGTTCACTTTCCGATCCGGCCAATCTTCAAGCGGCCAGCCTGAGCAACGGAGCCCAGGTGGCTGTGGTCACCTCCGATCAGGCTGACTTTGTGCCGGGAAGTTCGGTATTGTCTTTCCAAAACGATGAGTATACCGTTTTAACGCAAGTTTTTAATGACCGCGGGGCACCCGAGGTGGTGTTTTTGGTGGAAGAGCGCAACGAAAACGCCAGCCAAAACAGCACAGGCGATAGCATTTTAACCCTAACGGGCACCTTGCCCGGCGAAGATGCTCCGGTGCCTGTGGAGTTGCAGGCAGGTTTGCACCACTTTTTGTTGCAACCGGGCCGAGACGGTGTGATTAGCTTCTAGCTAGATGGCCACACAATCTGATCACACAGTCTAGCCGTACACTCTAACTGCATACATTGGAACCGCATACACTGGATAAATCTTCTACGGATCCACCAGAATGGGTTCTGTGTGAGGTAGGCTAGGCGGCGGCGAGTTGTTGGGAGAGGACTCCTGGGCTGGTGAGTGAGGCGTGGCATGCGAGGGGCTTTGGCTGGGCGGCGCGGAGCCTGTCGAAGCAGCAGAACGCGCGGCTGGCGGATGGGATGGCTTGACCCGTTTTGGTTCGGTGACCTTGGCGGGCGATGCCGACGGCAGGGTGTTGCGAGCTGGCTCGTTGGAATTGTTTAGCGAAGGTTGCTTTGTTTCTGAAGGCGTTTCAGGCTCAGTTGAGGTGTTTTTCTTGCCTGTTTTTTCGGTTTTTTCCGCCTTCTCAGAGGACCCCAATTTGTTTGCGTCCAATTTGTTTGCGGCGGCGGGCCTTGCCTGCTTTGCCTGGAGGGCTTCCATGCAGTCTAAAAAGGTTCTGCGCGGCGATCCCCACTCGAAAGAATCCAGCTTAAATTCTAAACCGTCCGGCACCAGGCCCAAGCGCTCCCAAAGGCGTCCTTCGGTTCGATAAATTACCTGCGTGACCCGGTCAGCGATTGGCAGGCGCGCCTTGGCAGAGGCAGAGGGTTCTTCCGCCTGGCGGGACGGGCGACGTTGATAGGTGGTTTTCTGGTGATCGACGGAAAGAACCCCGCCCAAGTGCATTTCGGCACACTGACCCATCTGTAAAAAAACGTCTCGGCGCACACGTTGGCGAAACCCAGGACCCGCGTAACGATCGTAGAGGTAGCCGTAATCTTTACGCTGCTCCAGCGCAACGATGTCTTCAATGGTCAGTTCCATGCGGGCCAGCTCGTCTGGGTGAAATTCTCCGTACACCTGGCCTTGAATCATGCTGTAATCGGGCTGGTTAGACTGGCAACCACTGCTATAAATGGCAAGCAGGGCAAGAACAGGCAACCAACGACGATGCCCACTCCAAAACCAGGCAGTTAGCGCCCCTTTCAGGAAAGAGTGTGATGTACTCACGAACGATTCCTTGCCCCATTGTACGTTTAGGCTTTTATTGTAACTGCATTGCACGCTTTTGTCGTGCTCTTCCTTTGCATGGGGGAGGATGGCGGCGAATGCCACGGCACGATTTTTTGCGAAACATTTTTGTTAAACTTAGTATATAAAGTTTTGTTCAAATGCGCGACGCTCATCGGAAATTTTTGTTTGGCATTTTAAAATGCCTGTGCTATAAGTGAAAAATCAATTCAATTTCATAGGCTCGCTTAGAGATTTCAATTTAAAAAGAGTTAATTTTAAAAGGTTGAAGGTTGTTGGCGCTCATCGCCAATGTTAACCTTTTCAATTCTCTACAGCAAACATGTAATCGGTTCTTGCTTAAACAATTCATTAATTCATTGGCAATTCACTGTTTCAGTATTGAGTAGTTTTTTGCCAGTTGTTTCTTCTTTTAGGTTCATAAGGTTTTGGCGTTGTTTAGGCACTGTTTATTGCTTGCGCCTTAGCGCAACGATTCTATTTGGGGCTCAGTCAGGAGGTTTTCATGGGTGTTTCGTTCCAAGGGGCCAGTTTATCAGTAGCGCCGTTTCAGTCGTCAAAAGCGTTTACGCAGCTAACGGATTTGCGTCAGCAGTCGTCTGTTGCTACTGCGTTGGGTGCATCGGCGAATGTTCAGCCCCAGGCGATGCCAGAAGGCATTGTGGCGCAGCAACCCCCAGGGACACGCCTTTTTATACAGGCTTAATATGGTGGAGTGCTCAGGCATTTCGCTAAATTAAGAAGCGAACACGCTTGTTATCAGGAGAAAAGGAGAATAATCAAATGGAACCATGTGGATTGAAAATGGCTGCGCCTGCTTTGGAAATGAATACCGAAGCCCGTAAAGCCGAAAAACCTGCCGCCATGGATGCTGGCGTGACTCAAATTAAACCTAAAGTGAAGCACGAAGGCTCCTTAAGCGTAGAAGCTTAGTGGTCTGTCGGGATCTTAACTTTTGGGATTCCCTGCTCATTAAAAAAGACGGATTCGATCGCGCGGCGAATCCGTCTTTTTTGTACTGCAATGCTAAGGAGACTGAACTCAAGAAGTGCGATGGGAACAGGAGCCTTTCTATGGGCAATCAATGCGGTAGAATTGCGGTAGAGTACAGGTTGGCTTTATCCACAAGTTTCAGGCTCTTGCTTTTTGGATGGGTGCGTCTCGAGGCAATTTAAGGTGACCTTGTGGTTATATTCGCTTATGCGGCAAACGCTGCTTTTTTAGCTCCTTACAGCACTATAACCCTACTGGAACAATGGATTTCTTCTCATCATGCAATTTACCGGCATTCAGCAAGGTCTACTGCGCTCTACAGTGCAAACAAATTCCGGTCGCCCCGCTTTAACGCCAGCTCAGGCGTTTCCGACCCATTCGTTACGCTTTCAGGCGCATAATCTTTCCAGTGGAGATGAGCTGTCTGAGGTTTATAATGGCCTGGCCAGCCTGCTAACCAAGGTGCAGTCGGGTAAGCTGGATGTGTCTCAGGAAATTTCGATTGACGAAGCGCCTTTTCGGTATTATGGCACAAGCAGATCGCCTTTCGTGCGTCTGGGTCTACACAAGCCCTATGCTGTATTTTACGACGTGCCCAATTCTCCGCACTTGCCCGCTGATGTAGTGGAGTATTTTACTTATGCAAAAGTGCCTCCAGCTAAACCACCGGAGGCAAAACTGCCTCCGGGTAAAACCAGTACGTCGGATGAGCATCTTCCCCACTATCTATTCCGCGAATATCGAAACAAGAACGGCGTGCTGCTAGGACGCTGCCTGGAGTATCGTTCCGAGCGTGCCGACTCACCTCAAGATCGAGTCTCATCCAAAATTTATTTGGAGTACAACCGCAAGCAAGAACCTTGCCGTTTACTGATTTACGATTACGAATTAAATAGAATGGCAGTGGATCGCTTGCTGGAGCCCACCTTGATTCAGCCTGTCAACGTGGATGACCGGCCAATGAAGTTGGAAAATCCTCTGGCTGCCACGATTGATAGCTTGTTTGACGAAGTGTATGGCCGTTTGGAACGGACCCGGCTTCGGCGTTTAATGGGCCAGGGAGACGGTTCCGCCGAGATACAATCGCTGGATTACAACGGCTAAGGGCTTACCAAACGGGGGTTTTACAATTTGATACAATGCGCGAGCCCAGTCAGACTGGTATTTCTGTTATGCCTTCCGTAAAATATTGCTTTACCAGTTACCTTTTTGAGAGGTTACGCAAACAATGACCATGGTGAAATCCCCTTCCAAACGAACGATTGCCGATATTTTGTCCGAAGCTCGCGACAAAAAAGTGAAACTGGTCCGTCTCCAGTTTGTCGATATTCACGGTCATCCCAAGCATATGTCGATTCACGTGAGTCAGCTAGAGAAAGCGCTCAACAACGACGTGTTACTGGATGGCTCTTCCATTGCGGGATTCCGCACCATTGAAACGTCCGATATGGCGTTTTACCCAGACTTGAATACCTTTCAGGTGATGCCCTGGCTGGAAGGGGATCGGGTGGTTGCCCGCGTAATCTGTGATATTTATAACCCGGATGGCACCCCGTTTGATGGATGTCCGCGAAACAACCTGAAACGCGTGGTAAAAGAGGCGGAAAAACTGGGCTACGTGTTTAACGTGGGGCCCGAATTGGAATTTTTCCTGTTTAAGCGCAACCCCGATGGCACGGTGTCGCTGGATACGCATGATTCGGGCGGCTATTACGACATGAGCCCTGATGATGAGGGCGAGTTGGTTCGTGGCGAAATTACCGATACGTTGGAGCAAATGGGTTTTGAGATGGAAGCGGATCACCACGAAGTGGCTCGCGGCCAGCACGAGATTGATTTTAAATACTCCGATGCGCTCTCTCAGGCCGATAATGTGGTGACGGTTAAGCTGGTGACGCGTAAAATTGCAGCCAAACACGGCCTACACGCCACGTTTATGCCTAAACCGGTCTTTGGCATTAATGGTTCGGGCATGCACGCCAATATGTCTCTGGGCAAGCTGGATGGCGCCAATGCCTTCTTTGACGAAAATGGCGATTATCAGATGAGTGCCGTGGCGCTGTCGTTTATTGCTGGTTTACTGAAGAATGTGCGCGGTATTACGGCCATTACCAACCCGTTGGTTAACAGCTACAAGCGTTTGGTGCCAGGCTATGAGGCGCCGGTTTATGTGGCCTGGTCTGCGGCCAACCGAAGCGCTTTGCTGCGCGTTCCCGCCAAGCGGGGTAAAGCCACCCGGGTGGAGTTACGCTCGCCAGACCCTGCGGCCAACCCTTATTTGGCGTTTGCCGCCATGCTGATGGCTGGTTTGGATGGCGTAACACAAAACATGGAGCCGCCCCAGTCCACGCCGCTGAATATCTACCAGCTTTCTGAGGCCGAGCGCGAGCACTACGCGATTGCCTCGTTGCCAGGCAGCCTGTACGAAGCCCTGGAAGAGTTTAAAATGAGCAAAATTGCTAAAGATGCTCTTGGTGAGCACATCTTTAACGAGTTTGTGAAAGCCAAAACTCACGAATGGAACGAATTCCGCACGTTTGTTTCCAGTTGGGAAACCGAGCGCTACATGTCCAAGTTCTAATTCTAGGCTTGGTCCGATTTTTTCCAATCAGCATAAAAAATGCCCTTTTTCTAAAGCCAGCGGCTGCAAAATCAATGGTAGATGAGCCAGAGATTAATCAGCCAACGGTTAATGAGAAAGGGCATTTTGCATTTTATATTTGGCTTTTAAAAAAAGTCGCCTGATCCAGGCGAATAAAGCGCTTGAGATGCGCTATTGCGCTATGGATGCCGGTAGTGTTGGTGGAATCATCCATGCGGGGAGTTGCGCTGTCTCGTAGGCGTCAATGGCATCGGCTTGCGATAGCGTGTAACCAACCTCGTCGACGCCTTTGAGCAGGCAGGTTTTCCAGAAAGGGTTGAGCGCAAAGGCAACGGTTTCGGTTCCATCACTCAGGGCGGGCACAAAAGTGACCCGTTGGGCGTCAACCTCTATTTGAATGCGCTGCTGTTGCGGCTGGGACTGTAAATCCAAGAACAGGGTGCGAATGACTGGCTCGGGCAACGCCACTGGCAGTAACCGGTTTTTGAGGGCGTTGTTGCAAAAAATGTCTGCGAACGAAATGGCCAGTATCGCCTGGAAGCCGTAGTCTTTGAGCGCCCAGGGGGCGTGTTCTCGCGAGCTGCCGCAGCCAAAGTTGTGCCCTGCCACCAAAAACGGGGCCTGGGCATAGGCAGGTTGGTTCAGCACAAAATCCGGGTCAAGGTCGGGTTCGGCGTGCGGTCCGTTCGGGCGGTAGCGCCAGTCGTAGAACAGGCAGGCGCCCAGACCCTGTTTGACCGTGCCCTTTAAAAACCGGGCCGGAATAATTTGGTCCGTATCCACGTGGTTGCGCTCCAGCGGCGCAGCGGTGCCCTCTAGGTAGGTAACGGGTTCTGGCATAACGGGCAGATTAACCTCCTTGGGACGCGACGGCTGCTAACACGCTTTGAGAAAAATCTTGGCGAATATCCACCAAACGACCGTGCACGGCGGCGGCGGCGGCCATTGCCGGGCTCATCAGCAGGGTTCGGCTTCCAGGGCCCTGCCGTCCTTTGAAATTTCGGTTACTGGTGCTGGCGCAAACTTGTCCAGGCGAGACCATATCGCCATTCATGGCAATGCACATGCTGCAACCGGGCTCGCGCCACTCGAAGCCCGCCCGTTTAAACACCTCGTCCAGTCCCTCCGCCTCGGCCTGGCGCTTTACCTGCTGAGACCCGGGCACCACCAGCGCCCGAACCCCTTCGGCCACCCGTTGCTCACGGGCTATGGCCGCGGCGGCACGGAGATCTTCTAGTCGGCCGTTGGTACAACTGCCAATAAACACTACATCAACCGGCTGGTGGACCAGCGGTTGGCCTGGGGTCAGGCCCATATACTGTAGCGCCTCCTCAAGGCCTTGTCGGCTCTGCGAATCGGCAACCTGGCGCGGGTCTGGCACTGATTGTGAGATGCCCAGCGCCATTTCCGGGTTGGTTCCGTAGGTCACCATGGGCTCTAGCGTGTTGGCATTCAAGTGAACGGTGGTATCGAAGACGGCATCTGGATCCGAAGGAAGCTGTTTCCAACTTGAGAGCGCGTCTTCCCACTGCTTGCCTTGGGGCGCGTACGGACGACCTGACAGGTAATGGAAGGTGGTGTCATCCGGTGCGATGAGTCCAGCCCGGGCACCCGCTTCGATCGACATGTTGCAGAGCGTCATGCGGCCTTCCATGCTCAGGGCCCGAACCGCCTCGCCCCGGTACTCCAGCACATAGCCTGTGCCGCCGCCCACGCCAATACGGGCAATAATGGCCAAAATCAGATCCTTGGCGCTCACGCCCAGTGGCAGTTGTCCGCTAACCTCAATGGCCATGGTTTTAGAGGGAAACTGAAGCAGGCACTGAGTGGCGAATACGTGCTCAATTTCGCTGGTGCCAATGCCAAACGCCAGGGCGCCAAACGCGCCGTGCGTGGCCGTGTGGCTGTCTCCGCACACAATGGTGCTTCCAGGTAGGGTAAGCCCAAGTTCTGGCCCCATTACGTGAACAATTCCCTGATGGACGCTATCCAACCCAAACAACGGCACCCCGAAGATTTTGCAGTTTTCTACCAATTGCGCCACTTGTTGGGCGGCCTGCGCGTCTGGCCAGGTGCTTTGCTGATTGAGGGTGGGAATACTGTGATCCATCGTGGCAAAGGTGAGATCCGGCCGTCGAAGACGCAACCCCCTTTGTTGGATACCGGCAAACGCCTGGGGGGAAGTGACCTCGTGCACCAGGTGACGGTCGATGTAGAGAACGGCCGGTGCGTCTTCGGCCTGATGGCTGACGAGATGCCGTTGCCAGATTTTTTGGTACAACGTTTGCGGGGTGTTGAACGAATTCAGATGTGTCATTACAACAACAGGACCTACTTACAGGTGGACTAAAACCAAATTATTGAGAATCAAAAACCAGGCGCGCTGGCAGGTGTGTTGCTTATTGTACCCGTTAAGCTTCGTGTTCGGCTAGCGGGTGTTGTTCACTGGCTATGCGTTCTCTGGGCTCCCTGGCCTGGGTGTTTTCTTTCGGCTGGTGACGCCTCGCACGTGGGTGTGGGGGTCGTGGTGGTGATGGGGTGGATGATCCCCGCCGCTGCCGGGCACTGAGGGCGCGTGAGAAGAATGATGACGTGGTTCCGTGTGATGTGTTGTTGCAGACGCCGTGTTTGGATGCCCCGATTTTGCGTGTGGTAGACCATGAAGCGTTTCTGCGGTTGGCATGGGGCTAACCAGGTGCATAAAAGCCAGCATCCCATGGCTAAGCACCACGCCCAGTCGTCCTAATAGAGAAGAAGGACTGATTGCGGCACTTTCTTCAAAGATCATGTCCGTTGTGGGCAGATGGGTATCTCCCGAGGGGTGCGGGTGTTGTTCTTCCAGTGGAACCACGGGAATGGTCTGCTCGGGCATTATTCCTGGAAGGTTGCTATTCCCCCACCAGTAGCGCGTTGAGGTGGTGGTTGCCGCTTGCTTTTGGCTAGCCTGTTGGCCACCAGACCCTTGACCAAAACGGCTATTGCTGCTGGGCGGTAGGGAGGAATGAAACGTGGCAAACCGGTAGGGCGATAGCATGAGAGAGGGGCTCCTAAACAAAAGAGAGGGGGGAGAGAGAATAGACGGGGGCCGGGCATGGTTTAACCCGATAACGAACAAACCAGAAGCCCTCCTGGGCGTCCGACAGAGAGGGGCGGATGGGGGAGGAAGCCGTTCGATTGATTCGGCGGAATATTAACAAACAGGGGCATTACAAAGGGGGAAGGATGAAGGACGGGAACGATGAGGGAGCGATTAGCAACATGATTTGATTTAGCGGAGAATTAATTCAAAAATAACACAAAAACAGCGGCGATGGTTTGATGACGGCAGGAAACGGGCCCATATTGGTAGATGGCTTGAAGAAAGCGAGCCGTTTTTTACAGAATGCGGGCTTATTATCGGGCTTATTATAAAGTGCAGGACTATATTTTTTCTAAAGCGCCTGATGCGTGTTTGATGCGGATTGTTACAACGGGTTTGTTAAAAAATTAAAATTTCCCGAAAACTGACCGAAGGTAACTTCAAAAGCACCTTAAACTGGCATAAGAGGGTTTGTCCAGGTTTGGTTTGTTGTTCTCGATGAGTTCGTTGGTTCGGTTCTGTAGGTTAGGCAGTCTCAATTCGGTTAAGGCCGCTGGGCAATGGCGCCAGCCGTATTTGGCCTGAATGGAAACGCTTGGGGGCATGGGGTGTCGTACCGCACGGACACACAGGCGCATTTAGAACGTTTGCACACAATGGCTGTGCAACGTTTGGCAATGAAAGGCATGGGGTCTTTTAGCCTGGGGCCCTGGCTGCTGTTGAGCCTGCTACTGTTGATTACGGTTTTGGTTGCGGGCCAGGGGATTGTAGAATTTTTCGAGCGTTTAGAACTCAAGCAGTTTGCGTTGCGTCAAATGCAGGTGGTGGAAGATAGAACCCAGAGTGGGGTAGATGTTGTGGGTATTGATGAGGCCACCCTGTCTTCCGAACTCATGCGACGATCGTTTGGACGTTTTCCCTATCAACGAGACGCATACGCGACCCTGGTGCAGTTTATGAACCGGGTCTCGGCCCGAGTGGTGGCGTTTGACATGAGCTTTGATGGTGGCGAAGACCACGACCACCCGGAGCGGGATGCCGCCTTTGCCAACAGCATTCAATCTGGCCAACAACCTGGTCGCCAATCTGGCCGCCAATCTGGCCGCACGTGGGTGTTATCAGGCCTAAGCGTTAGTGGCGACCGATTTAGCTCGGGAGAGGATCCTCGCTACAACGTATTTTGGCAACAGCAGTGGTTTCAGCTTTCCGGCCGCCCTGCCGATCAGGCCCCGGTCGGGGTGTTTCGGGCCAACAGTTTTGCGCTGCCCATTTTGCCGTTGGTGCACTCGCCTATGGCGTTTTATCCCTTCCATGCCATTAATGACGATCTGGAGGGCAACGCCTCTCGGACCATTCCGTTTGTGACTTTTAGCGATGGGCATGTGTTGCCCAGTATGCCGTTGGCGGTGGCCATGGGGCCTTCGCGGCAGTTGGAAATTCTTCCCGGGCTTCGTATTCGTACCCAACAACGTATGCTCGACCTCGCTGGCCAGTCCTACCCGATTATTCGTTGGTATGGCGATATGCGTGGCTTGAAGCCCGAACAATTGGCCGGGTATCGCCAAAAAATGGCGGCTCAAGCTGCCACGGCGCCTGCGGCCAAAAAAACCGTTTACCGACACTTTTCCCTGGCAGAGGTGGTCCGTTCGGAAATGACGCTGCGCTGTCGCGAGAACGCGGCTGGCGTGTCTGGCGTTGTCGTCAATAGTGAGTTATGCCGAACGCTGCTGGCAAATCCTCAGCCCATTCTCAACCCCGATACCTTCCGCAACCGCATTATTTTGGTGGGCACCACGGGCAACGCCCTGGTGAATTCCGATATTCATAAAACCATTTACGATGGTGCGGGCAACTACCCTGGCGTGTTTATTCAGGCCAACATTATTGATAACTACCTGCACAACGGCTTTGTCCATCAGGCGGGTATTGGCTGGACCCTGGGTTTTTCCTCCCTTATGTTGCTGCTGGCGTTGTGGATTGCGTTTCGTTCGGGCGGTGTTGTTCGCAGCCTGGTATTGGTACTGGCCCTATTGGGAAATTACACCTGGCTGTGCCACTGGATTTATTTGGAGCATAACGTGTGGCTCAACTGGGTTTATCCAACCACCAGTTTGATTGGGGCTTACAGCTTAACGTATCTGGCGCGCTATGTGGTGGCCGAACAGCGCCGCCAGCGCCTGCGCTACGGGTTGGCTAAATATGTGTCGCCTGCCGTGATGGAAACCGTGGAAGCCCACCCCGAGCGGTTAATATTGGGCGGGCAACGCCGCGAGATGACCATTCTGTTTTGCGACATTCGGGGCTTTACCAGTTTTTCGGAAACCAACCCGCCCGAAGTGGTGCAGGATATTTTGGTGCAGTACTTTGCCGATATGAACGAAATTATCCTGAGCCAGTACCGTGGCACCATTAACAAACTGATGGGCGATGCCATTATGGCCTACTGGGGGTTTCCGCTCCAGGATGAAGACGATGCGTTTTTGGCGGTCTCTGCGGCCCTGGCCATGAAGGAGAAAATGGAAGAGCGCCTGAAGGATGAAACACGCGTTCCTATTCGCATTGGCATTGGCATTAACACGGGTGATGTGTTGGTGGGCAATATTGGCTCTGAGCAGTTTATGGATTTTACGGTCATTGGCGATAACGTCAACATTGCCTCTCGGCTTGAAGGGATGAACAAGGAGTTTAAAACCACCATTATTATTTCCGAAGCGACCTATCAAAAGGTGAAGGATCGCATTCGTTGTTTTCCGCTCGGAAGCATTCGTGTTCGGGGTAAGCAGCAGGAAACCCTGATTTATGAACCACTGGGTGTCATTAAGGGTGTTACGCGCTTGCCTAATCTCTCTGCTTCGTCTTCTGTGGGCCATGCGCGCCAGCAGGGCAGCAAAAGTGGCGTGGCGCGCCTGTTGCTTCGTCCGCGTATTCCAGATCTGGCCTTGGTTCGTCAGGAGCAGTATGCAATTCCGCTGTGGTGGCTGCGTCAATGGTGGCAGCGTTCTTTGGAAACAGTTCGCTGGCTGCGGCTGCTCTACCTTCGTTCGGCTACCCTCCCTGCTCAGCCCGGTGCGGAAGAAGGCTCCACGGCAGATGAGTCCGCCACCGTACTCAGCCTGGAGGCCCGGACCTCCAAAAAGGGATCGTGATTGCCTGTGACCTTCCGGTGAGGATAAGGGAGGGCTTCCCTGCCTCTTTGTATGCAATTGTTGGGCACCGCCATTGGATGGACCGTTGCGTGAGCCCCAAGACCGCCACTGGAAAAAATGGCAAAAAAAATCCTGACAGTTGTCCCTGCATCGAAACTGTCAGGTGTTCCCCAATAGAGGACAGGGAACAGTGTCCCTTCCAATTGAACTTGTTAAAAAATGCAGTTAAAAAATGCAGATTCGCCCGTACGCAAAACCGTTGTAACGGGTATTTGCGTGGGTACAAAACCTTGGTTTTTCTGCGTTTTTTAGCAAAACGAGAAAAACCCCTCCTTAGGTGTCCTCCTGGCCAAAAAGGGAGAAGCACTTACAAAAAACTTGAAGCGCTCGCCAAACCCTCTTTGACGATGTGTTCATCCTACCCAAAAGAATAAATGTCTCACAAGGGCATTTGTATAGTGTTGTTCACACACTTTTTTCGTGTCATTGGTACACTTTGGCCATCAGGAGAGGCTGAGACGACAACAAGATGCTTGCTACTGCTTGAAGATTTGCGTTTGTGGGCGTTTTTGCACAGCCCATCAGGCGAGAACCTGGCAGTTTTGCCTAGATTCCCGCCTGACTTTCGCCTGACTTTCGTCTGGTGGGGTGGTGTGTGTGTTGCACCGCTTGGAAAAAAGTTGAATTGCCTGAAACCAGGCACGCGGTTGTGGTATTACCCGCTAAAACCTGCCAGGGTGTTGAACGGATTGTTATTGTAGAAATTGGCCTGTGGTGGCGTGGGTTGCTGCTGTCCACCGCCCATCATCCACTGCATTAGCCAACCTACAACGGCTCCCGAAACTTGTCCGGCCATATTGCCCGCTTGCCACGGACTCCGCCAGGGATTTTGCCATAGGTTCTGGGAAGGGTTTTGTGAAGCGTTGCCCCACGGTGGCCCGTACACAGGGGGCCGGTAGGGAGGCGGTACCGGGGTAGGCGCTGGCGGAGGATTTCCAACATGGGTGGGCAGTCCGGGTCGTAGCTGCACCAGGTCGCGAGCGCTAATGCTGTTGGGGTTTCCGTCCAGTGGCGCGATTTGGTTAAAGCCGCCAAACAGGTAACCCGCCACTTGGCTGTTGGGATCCGGGGCAAAGAAGCGGAATTGAGCATACTGGTTTAAGTCCTGGTAGCTCAACTGGCCGTTGTTTTTGCCCAGTGCGCCCTGAATATTGAGAAAACCCTGTAGTAGTTGATCGGGTTGACGCGGGTTGAGGTTAAACCCAACCTGGTTGGGCATTGGGAACAGAACGGGATTTAGCTGTGAAGCAATCGGTGGCATAAGGATGATGACCTCGCTCTCCAACAAAGGGGGACTGCTAATGGGGCGTGGATGGAATGGGAGTGGGGGATTTGGGAGTGAAATCCATTCAGCTTTTGATAAGGAAGTGTGTGCGGAAAGTGGCGTTTCATCTTAAAAGCGTGGGGCGCCCAGATGCATTGCCACGGCAATAGGCCGATTGAGCACATTGTCTGAATATATATTGTATATTTAATAAAACAATCAAAATGCATCCAAATTGCCTCAGTAAAATTACTGATCTTTAAAAAAATCTTTAAAAAAATGAGGCATGCCTGAGCGGTGAAAACCGCTGCTTTTGGTGTAAGCAGTAGGTTTTAGCGTGTTTTTCTGCCGAGACGATGACGTTCCGCAGAATGAAGGATGTGATGGACCTTCCGGGGCGGATAGGCTAAGAGAGAGGCAATATCCGCCGACAACGATTTGGCGCGTTCGTGCCAGCTGCTTTGCCATCTGTTAGAAGCAGTCGCGCACGTTCCAGCATCTCAAGCAATCTATCTTAAGCAATCCACAGATTATTCAATCCAATAGAGGTTATTACACTCACTGGTCATCCATCAGTGTTGGATAAGGAGCGTTGGACCGATGCGCAAGCGACCCATTTCCTTCAGCAACCCGTCCTTCGGGGGCCATTGCCTGCTTTGCGTGTTAAAGCGGGTTGGTTTAAAGGGTATGCTGGCCACAGTGCTACTGACCGCTACCCTGCTATGGGGGCTTTGGCAGGCCGCACCTTCCGTGGCGGATACGGTTCATTTACGCGGGGGCAAAGTTCTTACCGGGCGCCTTCGCGAAGTGGTAGGCGACATTGTGATGATCAAAACCCGCCGTACGGGCATCCACCAGGTAAGCCGGATGGAGTTGGAGAACCGGTTGGATATTTTGGAACTCCATGGCTTGCCGGTCAAGCACCAAACCAATGTGGTGGTGGGTGAAATTAAGTACATTACGCCCTTTCGTTACGATATTTTAACCCGTGACGGGCTCATCCGTTTGCCCGCCTGGCGGGTGTTTAAGGCGCACTTGGGAAAAGCCCGCCATTGGCAGGATACGGAGTGTCTGAAGGCGACGACAGCCACCCCGCAGGCTATCCAAACCCCTTAAGCACTCCGCTTGAAGCAGTTCGATGAATGTTGCCTGGCTGTTTCGTCTGGCGCGCTTGTTTGGCAAGCTCGTTTGGGGCTCTCGTCTGGGAGATGGCGCTTGTGCCATCCATGCGGCGTGTATTGCCTGCCTAGCCTCGTTGCACACCTACTTTTATTGTACGCCTACCCTGATTAGAGGAGGCGGTTGAAGCCGGAAGGTTTTTGCGCCGATAGCCCTAGGGACGGGTCCTACGCACACCTGGTAACGCGGCCCAAAGTGATAATCGGCTTCTCTTGCCGTCGGCTTGGCCTTAAACGCCATTTGATGAGCCGCCACCGCTGCTTGCGTCCAAATTCCGGCCATAAGGAGACACGCTGCAATGACATATGCCCCCCCTCGCCCCCATCAAACGCGCCATTACCTGGAACAGCAAATCCAAACGGCCAGCCAGGAACAGCTTCTCATTTTGCTCTACGAAGGCGCGATTCGGTTTTTGCACCAGGCCAAGACGGCTATGGAAAAACAATCTTACGAAAAATGCCATCACTGCCTCATTCGGGCTCAAAAAATTGTAATGGAATTTATGCTCAGCCTGGATCTTGAGCAAGGCGGCGAGGTGGCCGTCAACCTCTACGCGCTTTACGAGTATTTGTACCATCAAATGGTCCAGGCAAACCTCCACAAGGATGTTACAATGGTACAGGAAGTCATTTCGCACCTGGAACAGTTGAAAGCCACGTGGGAAGAGGCTATCCGGATTGCTGCCCGAGAGCAACGTCAGGCCGGAGAGTCCGCTGAGCCAACCTGCGAGGAAGATGAGGATTTTCATGCAGCCCTCTCTGCCAACCCAGCCGCTTCCAGCCGAATGGTTAGTGCCTGAGGCCACCGAAGCGGAACAACGCCTTTTGGAAGCCGCCTACGCATTGGAGCAGGTCAGTCTTGCGCTGCTCTCCAGCCTACAGTCTTTTGCCAAACAGCCGTCTGAACCGGAGCAACTCCCTGAGCCGGGCCAGTTGCGGCAATTGCACCAAACCATTCTCTTGAGAGGCGAATGTCTTGCCCGACTTCAGTCCCAGAAGCAGGTTGGGCTTTCGGCTACAGTCAAACAAGTTGTGCTCGGTTGTCTTCACCGAATTGAAGCGATGGATCGTGAGATCGAACCCTATTTACAGCAAAACCGAGAGGCGCTGTTTCAGTCTCAAAAGCTTCTTCAGCAAAGTCGTCAGCAAATTTCAACTTATCGCAGCGAGGTCGCTACCGATTGCTCCACACAGACCTGTCAGGCATAGCTGCGCCTGAAACAACGCCATCCGGTCAAGCCGTGCAGGCAGGGAAGCCCCTTCACGTTCTGCTGGTGGAAGACGACCCCGCCTGGCAGCAGGCCATTGCCGAGTTGCTCAAAATGCACGTGGCTTGCCTGACGTTGGATATTGCGGCGCAGGAAGTCGATGCGATGCATTACTTTACAAAACAACATCCAGATTTGGTGTTGTTGGACTATCGCTTGGCCAATGGCGGCGATGGGCTGCACCTGGCCTCGCGGTTGTTGCAGGCTGGTTTTTCGTCAGGACAACTGTTGTTAATCAGTGGCTCACTGGCCAGCGAGCTGCCGGAGCATTCGCTGGAATGGATTCCCAAAACACATCTGGCAAGCCGTCTGCCAGACTGGCTGGCGACCCGTTACCCGTTCTGTTTTTCCACTGAATGTAACAAAATATAAACGAATTATCGGTCATATCCCTTGATGGATTGCAGAACAACGCTTGCATCCCCCGAGCGTGTTTGATATAACGACCTATACCGTGTCGCGGATCGATGCTTCTACGATCGTCAGGCGCACGTGGCGCTGTAAATATCTGTTTACAGTGGCTTTTGTAAAAGCAGATGTGTTGAATGCTCTTGCTCAATTTGTGGAAGTTTAGCAAAGGTTTCGTCTGTTTTTACGATTTAAACGGTTTTCCAAGGCACGAGGTTCGTAAACGTCTATGGCCACTCTTCAACAGAAAAAAGCTGCATTTGAGGGGCTTTTTGAGGAACTCAAAGATGCACGGATCATTGTTGTTGCCGATTACCGAGGCCTGACCGTTGCAGAGTTGACTGATCTGCGAAAACAACTTCGCGAGCAGCAGGCAACCTTAACGGTAGCCAAAAATACCATCATGCGCCGGGTCATTCAGGGCACCCCAGTGGAGGGCCTGTCGGCTTCTCTGTCGGGTCCTACGGCCGTGTTGGTTGGTAAAGGCGACCAGGTCGCGCCGATTAAAGTCATTCGTGACTACCTGAAGAAAAACAAAAAGCCCAATGAGCTTCGCGGAGGCTACCTCGATGGCAGCGTACTAGACGCCAAAGAGGTTCTGTCGTTGGCAGACTTGCCTTCCAAGGAAGTTCTTTTGGCTCAGTTGGTGGGTTGTATCAATGCGCCGCTCTCTGGCTTGGCGATGGTCATTCAAGGGCCACAGTCTGCTTTGGTGCGGGCGTTGGGTCAAATTGCCGACCAGAAAAAACTTCAGGAAGGTGCCGCCTAAGTATTACTGTTAGCATTATTCTACTCGTGAAAAAACAAGAGGTTGTAAACTCCAATGCCTATTGAACTAAACGACAAAACACAAAAGATTTTTGATGAAATCAAAACCTTAACTTTTTTAGAGACCGCCCAATTGGTGAAAGCGTTTGAAGAAGAGTTTGGCATTAGCGCTGCTGCGCCAGTTGCTGTTGCTGCTGCACCGGCTGCTTCTGCAGAGCCAGTTGAAGAGCAAACCGAATTTGACGTTATTTTGGCGGATGTTGGTCCTAATAAAATTAACGTGCTGAAGGAAGTTCGCGCGGTAACTGGACTTGGCTTGAAAGAGGCGAAAGATCTGGTTGATAGCGCTCCCAAGCCAGTTAAAGAAGCTATCAAAAAAGAAGAAGCAATGCAGATCAAGGAAAAGCTGGAAGCTGCTGGCGCCAAAATCGAAGTCAAGTAAGTTGTTCTTTCGCTTTATAGCTTAAAGCGAAGTCTACTTATGGGTATTTCGGCGTCAAAGGAAGATTCCTCCCTTGTTTCTACATTCGATGAGTTTAACAATTAAAATTCTTTCGTTAGACGCATTTTGTGCGGAAATACTTTAATGAGAACCCGGGCAGGGCTATTTGTTCTGCCTGGGTTTTTATCAGAAATGATCTTACAGGCGTTATTGCTGCATTGTATTTTTTAAATGAATTTTGTAATACCTCGCCCCGTTATCACGTTTCAAGCACCTGGCTGAAAAGAGGGTTGACATGGCTGCACAGTTAGAACGTTCTACGCTTCCTGGTATTGGCGCATTGCCACTGAATCAGTTGCCTGATTTGGCAGAAATTCAAAAGAAGTCTTTTTCCTGGTTTGTGATGGAAGGCTTGAAAGAAGAATTACTGTCTTTCTCTCCAATCAGAGATTATACTGGCCGCCTGGAACTTTATTTTTTGCCAGAGTATAGCTTTGATAAGCCCAAATACACGGTGGAAGAGGCCCGTCTCCACGAGACGACTTATTCTAAACAATTGCGTATTAAAATGCGTTTGGTCAATAGAGATACTGGAGAGATTAAAGAACAAGAGGCCTACATTGGTGAAATTCCAATGATGACCGAGCGTGGTACGTTCATTATTAATGGTGCGGAACGCGTAATTGTCAGCCAGTTAGTGCGCTCTCCAGGTATTTACTACAAAAAAGAAACTGCCCTGAACGGGAAGCGTATTTTTAACGCAACCCTTATCCCTAACCGGGGTGCCTGGTTGAAGTTTGAAACCGATATCAATGATGTTATTTATGTAAAAATTGATAAAAACCGGAAAATTCCGGCAACAACCCTGCTCAAGGCGCTAGGTCTCACTGTGTCTGATATGGAGCATAAATTTAGACACTTTGATTTCTTGAGAAAAACGTTGGAAAAAGATACCACCGAAACCAATGAAGACGCCTTGATTGAGGTGTATAAAAAACTGCGTCCAGGTGATCCCCCGAGCGTTAGCGGTGGACGTACTTTAATTGAAAGTCGCTTTTTTGATGAAAAGCGTTACGACTTGGGGCGAGTGGGTCGCTACAAAATTAACAGAAAACTGGCGCTTTCTGTTCCAGACAGTACTCGAATTTTAACTACCAACGATATTATCGCTGCCGTTGATTATTTAATTAACCTTCACTACGACGATGGTATTGTCGATGACATTGATCATTTGGGTAATCGCCGAATCCGTGCGGTGGGTGAGCTGTTACAAAACCAATTTCGCGTTGGCTTGACGCGTTTGGAGCGTATTGTTAAAGAACGGATGACGTTGCAAGACGTCGAAACGTTGACGCCTAGTAATTTGTTAAACCCAAAGCCTCTCCTTGCAGCTATTCGTGAATTTTATGGCTCTTCTCAGTTATCTCAGTTTATGGATCAGACGAATCCGTTGGCGGAGTTGACACACAAGCGGCGCTTATCGGCGCTAGGCCCTGGCGGTTTAACAAGAGAAAGAGCTGGTTTTGCGGTTCGAGATATTCATCCAAGCCATTATGGAAGAATTTGTCCGGTCGAAACGCCAGAAGGCCCCAACGCTGGTTTGATTGGTAGCTTATCTACTTATGCAAGAGTCAATGATTACGGCTTTCTTGAGACGCCTTACTTTGTTGTTCGCAATGGTCAGGTCACCGAAGAGATTGATTTTCTTTCTGCTGACGAAGAAGATCGATATCGTGTTGCCCCTGGTGATGTGCGAAGAGACGAAAACGGCTATCTAGTGGGTCATCAGATTCCTTGTCGTTACCGCAGTGAATTTGCGATTGCCGAGCCAGTTGACGTTGATTATGTTGGTGTATCTCCATTGCAGATTGTTTCTGTTGGAACTGCGCTGATTCCATTTCTTGAGCACGATGATGCAAACCGAGCGTTGATGGGCGCAAACATGCAACGTCAGGCTGTTCCGCTAATTCGTACAGACCGACCTTGTGTGGGTACTGGGCTTGAAAAACGTGCCGCTCAGGATTCGGGTATGGTCATTACAGCCAGCGTGGCTGGGGTCGTTACCAAAGTGACCGGCGAATTTGTCGACATTCGAAATGCTGAAGATGGTAAATTAGTTCGGCATCAGCTCATTAAATACCTGCGCAGTAACCAAGATACTTGTATGAATCACCGTCCTATTATTCAAGAAGGCGTTGAGGTCCAGGTAGGTGACGTTATCGCTGATGGTGCTTCCACAAAACAAGGTGAATTGGCGTTAGGCCGCAATGTGCTCGTCGCTTTTATGCCTTGGGAAGGTTATAACTATGAAGATGCTATTTTAATTAGTGATCGTTTGGTTCGAGATGATGTTTTCACCAGTATTCACATTGAAAAATTGGAAATTGATGCGCGTACAACGAAGTTAGGTCCAGAGGAAATTACTCGCGAAATTCCTAACGTGGGCGAAGATGCGCTCCGTAATTTAGATGACCGAGGCATTGTTCGAATTGGAGCCCGTGTCTACGCAGATGATATTTTGGTTGGAAAAATCACACCCAAAGGAGAGTCTGAGCATCCTCCTGAAGAAAAGCTACTCAGAGCTATTTTTGCCGAAAAAGCTCGTGATGTAAGAGATAACTCACTTCGAGTACCTCACGGAGAGGGTGGGCGCGTAGTTGATGTTAAGGTCTTTGACCGTGAAAAAGGTGATGAACTGCCACCAGGAGCTAATACTGTTGTTCGCGTTTATGTTGCCCAAAAAAGAAAAATCAGTGTCGGTGACAAAATAGCGGGTCGTCATGGTAACAAAGGTATTATTTCTAGAATAATGCCTTCTGAAGATATGCCATTTTTGCCTGATGGTACACCGGTTGATATTATATTAAATCCTCTAGGTGTGCCTAGTCGGATGAACGTTGGGCAAACCTACGAAACCTTGCTAGGTCTGGCGTCCTATTTGACAGGCAATATTTATGAAGTTCCTCCTTTCGATGAAATGTTTGAGGAAGAAGCTTCAAATAAGGCCGTTCATGCAGAAGTTAAGCGAGCAATCGAAGCCAGCGGTAAGAATTGGATCTTACCAAACGGTAAAGCTATTTTGCATGATGGACGCACGGGAGATCCTTTTGATAACCCTGTTTCTATTGGTTACATGCTTCTAATGAAGCTTGTCCACCTAGTAGATGACAAGATTCATGCTCGTAGCACGGGTCCATACAGCCTGGTGACGCAACAGCCTTTGGGTGGTAAAGCTCAGTTTGGTGGCCAGCGTTTTGGAGAAATGGAGGTATGGGCTCTCGAAGCTTACGGTGCCGCTTATACGCTTCAAGAAATGCTGACGATTAAATCCGATGATGTCACAGGTAGAAGTCGGGCTTATGAAGCTATTGTTAAAGGTGAAAATCTGAACAGGCCTGGAATTCCGGAATCTTTTAAAGTGCTTGTTCGAGAATTGCAGAGTATCGGCTTAGATATTACGGTTCAAAAACGAGCGCGTGATGGCCGTTCCTTCGAGGTGGATTTGATGTCAGATGAATCTGCGGCAAAGCGAGCTCAAAGGAAAATGCCTACCCATGATAGTGAATTATTGAACTTTTTCTCTGGAAGCAATGAATAAAGTTGAATCTATTATATTTAGATTCCATAGAGGAGATTAACCGATGGTTAGCACCAGTATTGATCAGTTTGATTATATTCGTATTGGCATTGCTTCCCCAGAGCGTATCTTGGATTGGTCATTTGGAGAAGTTAAAAAGCCGGAGACGATTAATTATCGAACATTGAAGCCAGAAATGGGCGGTTTATTTTGTGAAAGAATTTTCGGCCCAACAAAAGATTGGGAATGTTATTGCGGCAAATATAAGCGCGTGCGTCACCGCGGCATTATATGCGAACGTTGCGGTGTTGAAGTAACCGAGAGCAAAGTTCGCCGGGTTAGAATGGGGCATATTCAGCTTGCTGCTCCAGTAACGCATATTTGGTATTTAAAAGGCATCCCGAGTTATCTTGGTTTAATTTTAGATATGTCTTTGCGTGATTTAGAGCAAATTATTTATTTCAATTCTTATGTTGTTTTGGATCCGGGTAATACGGATCTTCGCTACAGCCAGTTACTGAGTGAAGAAGAATACGATCGAATTTTAGAAGAAAACGAAGAAGCACAGCTTGAGGTCGGTATTGGTGCGGAAGCTGTTAAGGAGATGCTTTCGAGGATCGATTTAAATGCATTAAATGAAGAATTACGTGCCGACGTAGATGCTTCTTCTGGTTCAGGTCAAAAACGTGCAAAATTGCTCAAGCGGATGCGTTTGGTAGAGTCCTTTGTGAATAGTGGTACGCATCCAACTTGGATGGTTATGGATCAGCTTCCTGTTATTCCGCCTGATTTGCGTCCAATGGTGCAGTTGGATGGCGGGCGATTTGCAACCAGTGATTTAAATGACTTGTATCGTCGAGTAATCAACCGCAATAATCGTTTAAATCGCCTTCTTGAGATGGGTGCACCAGAGATTATTGTAAGAAACGAAAAGCGTATGCTACAAGAGGCAGTGGATGCCTTGATAGATAATGGTCGTCGAGGTCGTACCGTCGTTGGCCCAAATAATCGCCCCTTAAAATCGCTTAGTAATATTATTGAGGGTAAACAAGGTCGCTTTAGACAGAACTTGTTGGGTAAACGCGTTGATTATTCTGGCCGTAGTGTCATTGTGGTGGGACCTAAATTAAAGCTTCATCAATGCGGGCTCCCAAAGGAAATGGCCATTGAATTATTTAAGCCCTTCGTGATTAATAAGCTGATTGAACGGGGTGAAAGTCAGAACATTAAGTCTGCGAAAAAGAAAATTGAACGCCAAGAGACAATTGTTTGGGACATTCTTGAAGATGTAATTAAAGGCCATCCTGTTTTATTAAACCGTGCTCCCACGCTTCACCGTCTTGGAATTCAAGCCTTTGAGCCTGTGCTTGTTGAAGGTCGAGCAATTCAGCTGCATCCATTGGTTTGCTCTGCATTTAATGCCGACTTTGATGGCGATCAAATGGCGGTTCACGTCCCGCTTTCTCTAGAAGCTCAAGCAGAAGCTAGAATGCTGATGATGTCCAGCAATAACGTCTTGCAGCCTTCCACAGGTAAGCCGGTTATTACACCTACTCAGGATATGGTTCTAGGCATTTATTATTTAACAATTGATAATCCCAACGCATTGCTAGGAGCTGGAATGCGCTTCTTCAGCTTTGAGGACGCACTTGCTGCTCACGAATCAGGTGTGGTTGAACTTCACGCTAAGATTCAGGTTCGTGACGAAACAGGTCAAATGCTAGAAACAACGCCAGGGCGAATTATTTTTAATAAAGCAATTCGTCATGTTTTAGCGCAAAATTAGCGGCTGAAGCCAAATTTCCCTCGTTTAAAATTTCATTATGAGGAATTCAACCCAGATGAGTATTTTAGCTCCCAACAAATCAACCAAAAAGCAGTTTGAGTTTATTAACGAAACTGTTGGGAAAAAGCAGCTCTCTCAGCTTTTATCCAAAATTTATGCTGAGTATGGTACTGCAAAAACCGGTTCACTGGCGAATAATTTAAAAAACCTTGGTTTTAAATATGCTACTACAGCAGGCTTAACTATTTCTATCGATGATTTAGACGTACCTAAAATTAAGAAAGAATTGTTATCTAAGGCTGAAGCTGAGATTGAAGAAGCGACAACGCGTTATTTACGTGGGGAAATTACGGAAGTAGAGCGTTACACCAAGGTTATTGATACTTGGAGTGAGACGACTAATGATTTAACGGCAGCGGTCGTTGAAAATTTCAACCGAATGAATCCAGTGTATATGATGGCCTTTTCAGGTGCTCGCGGTAATATCAGTCAAATTCGCCAATTAGTCGGTATGCGAGGTTTAATGGCCGACTCTCAGGGGCAGATCATTGATATTCCAATTAAAACCAATTTTCGAGAAGGTCTAAGTGTAACGGAATACATTATTTCCAGTTATGGTGCCCGAAAAGGCTTGGTTGACACAGCGTTAAAAACCGCTGACTCGGGCTATTTAACCCGTCGCTTGGTTGATGTTGCACAAGATGTGATTATATCTGAAGAGGATTGCGGCTCGACGAATGGGGTTTTGATGAAAGCCATTCGTGATGGGGAATCTGTTGTCTTACCTCTGGCGGAGCGGGTAATTAGCCGAACTTCTGCAGTGGATGTTTTTGATTCAAGTGGTGAGTTGCTAGTACAGGCTGGGCAGGTGATTACCCCCTTAATTGCAAAGAAAATTGCAGAGGCTGACGTACAAGATTTACTGGTTCGTTCTGCGCTAACCTGTGATACGCGTCATGGTGTCTGTCGTAAATGCTATGGCTGGTCTTTAACCAATAACAAATTGGTTGATTTGGGCGAGGCCATTGGTATTATGGCTGCTCAAAGTATCGGTGAGCCTGGTACGCAGTTAACCATGCGGACTTTCCACACGGGTGGTGCTTTTACAGGTCGCACTAAACGAGAGTTTATTCGCGCTGAAAAGGCAGGAACGGTTTCAAGTAAGACGATTCCTGTTCGAGATTTTAGAACACGTCATGGTGATAACGTTAAGGTGTCTAACCGTGATTCTGAGATAGTGATTGAATCCAGTGACGGCTCAAAAGTCGAGTACCACATTCCATATGGTGCTCGCGTGTATCTTTATGAAACCGGGACCCAGGTTCAAAAAGATCAGCCCATTGCGGAATTTGAGCCTGGTGCCTCTCGTGGTGATGCGAGACGCTTGACTGAGAAGGCGACGAAAGATGTCACTTCGGATATGAGTGGCGAGATTTTCTATGATGGTTTTGATGCTGATGAGCGTCGTGATCGCCAAGGCAACATTACGCGAAGTTCAAACCGTGCAGGCACGATTTGGGTACTTGGCGGTAACGTCTACAGCTTGCCAGGTGGATCTGCGCTCCAGGTTCAAAATGCTCAACCGGTGTTTGAAGGCGATGTACTGGCTGAGACGCTGGTGATTAGCGAAAATGGCGGTGAGGTTCGTCTTCCAGATGAGTTGCAGACGGAAGATTTGACTGTGGCAGGCTCTACGATAAAAGCCATCACCAAGGGTAAAGAGCTGACCATTATTATTGCCTCTGTTGAACCTGCCAATGCGTCTTTGGTTCAAACGAAAAAAGAACTTTTGTGGCGTGTTGGCGATGATTTAGAAGACGAGTCTGCAGAAAGCTTTATTATTAAGGCGCCGCAGGGAACGACTGTTGAAAACGGTAGCATTATTGCAGAGCTGCTAGATGATTCGGTTAATGTCCCAACGAGCGGAGAAATTCGCTACGAGGATATTGAAGTAGACGAGCAGCAAATTCTTCTGCAGCCAGGGAAAGTGTTGTTTATTCCAGAAGAAATTCACCAGGTTAGTAAAGATATTTCTTTGAAATCTCCTGGAATTGAGTCTGGCATGTTTGTTAAGGCAGGGACTGAATTAATCTCAGGGATAACCTCTCGAATTGATGGTATTGTTGAGATTCAAGAAGATAACGATATCATTCATGAAGTGATTATTCGTCCTGGCGAACTCCATCGTATTGATGATCCAAGCCAAATTAATGTTGAAGATGGCACGGTTGTTGATGCTGGTACTGAAATTTATCCAGGCATTGTGACTCAAGATCGTTCGATGGTTACCGTGAACTTTTTGATGTCAGAGCCATCGGATGATGATGAGATGGATGAAGAACTCGAAGATACGACTAAATACGAGTACGCCGAGTTGTTAATTCGTCCCGTCTATGAATATGAAGTCGGCCCTCGTTCCGTTCAAGTTGAATTTAGCTCGACGGAAGAAGATAACATTTCTATCGTGCCAGTGACACAAATTCAGTTTAAAGATGGCGATAAAGTTCGACAAATTGAAGGGGCTTCCCTCTTAAGGACCAGCCTTGTGCTTCAAATGAAAGGAGCTTTATCTCACCTCAAAGGCGTTACGGAATTACACGGTAGCGATGAAGAGGGCGATAAAACGCTAAAAGTGGTTGTGCTGGAAGACCTGATTATTCGTCGTGAGTCTGCCACTGAGATGGCTCGCCAGCACAAGGCGACTCAAACGGAGCTGCTTGTCGAGCACGGTCAGATTATCGATCCGGGCACTCCTGTGGTTAAGACTCAGGTTTTGGCCAGAACCAACGGCACGGTCAGCTTGGGGAATGCCAAAGAAGGCCAGAAAGACATTCGTCGTCTCTTGTTGGTGACGCCTGATAATCTGCATTCTTTCAAGCTCAATGGAAAGCCTAGTGTCAAGCCTGGTGATTTTATAAGAAGTGGAGAACCGCTGACTGCTTCAGGAGATGAGGTTGCGCCTATCTCGGGCAAAGTCTATCAGGTAGACGATGCGCAGGTTATTCTTCATGAAGGTCGACCTTACCTTATTAGTGTTGGCACTCAACTTCAGGCCGAGAACCATGCAATTGCGCAACAAGGCGACTTAATTGCCACGTTGGTCTTTGAGCGTCAAAAAACGGGAGATATTGTGCAGGGTCTTCCTCGTGTTGAAGAATTGCTAGAAGGCCGTAAGCCAAAGGATAGTGCAATTATTGCCCCACACAATGGTACGGTGGAAGTTATTTGGGAAGAAGATCTCCCGAAAGTGTACTTGTTAAGCGATGCCCACGGTCGAGAGGAAGTACAAATTCCACTAGGCGCCAATGTCCTGGTAGAAGGTGGAGAAAAAGTCTCTGCAGGCCAGCCGTTGACGGATGGTTCAATCAATCCGCACGATATTCTCCAGGTTTCTGGTATTGAGACAGTTCGCACCTATTTGGTGGAAGAAGTTCAGCGTGTTTATCGCTCTCAGGGCGTAGAAATCGCAGATAAGCACATTGAAGTCATTGTGCGCCAGATGACCAAAAAGGTGCAAATAGATGAGGGTGGCGACACGTTCCTCTTGCCAGGAGAGCTGGTTGACCTTCAGGTTCTAGAAGAAGCCAACGCTGCAGTGCAATCTAAAGGTGGCACGCCATCTGTTGGCCATTCCATTCTTTTAGGGATTACGAAAGCCAGTTTGAATACGGAAAGCTTCATCTCTGCGGCCAGCTTCCAGGAGACAACCCGTGTTCTGACCGAAGCGGCAGTAGAAGGTAAAATGGATGTTCTTCGTGGCCTGAAGGAGAACGTGATTATTGGTCGCTTAATTCCTGCTGGTACTGGTTTTGCACACTTTAAGGACGAGCGAATTGATATGGCAGAAGAGGAACAACAGGCCTCTAAATCAATGGCTCGTAAGCCTTCTGCCATATTAGAAGAAATTGAAAGTATGTTCGGCTCTCCTGAAATTAGTGAGGAAAGTCTAGGCCAATTGCTTTTGGATGACTCTGACCTAGAGATGATGTCATCGCAAGAACGCTTTGCCGAAGATGATGCCGAAGAGCCTGCTGAGGAAACTTATGCTGATGAGGAAGATGTTTAAAATCCCATCATTCGGCGTGTAGGCAGTTGAATTATGCTAACTTGCTATTGTCAAGATAAATAATATCAGAGGCAACCGGGAAGCTTGATTGAGAGCCTCCCGGTTGTTGCTTAAATGTTAGTTTGCTTACGTGAGTATGATTTATTATGTCGTTTTTCTGGCGACTGTTATATAACGGATTTTTGTGTGTCGCGCTGCTTTTGACATTGCCTGTCTGGTTGCTCTATTTAGTTCTTTCGGAAAAGGCGCGTACGGGCATATGGCAAAAATTGGGTCATTACACTACTGAACAACAGCAAGCTTTTCAGCACATTCGAGAGTTGAACCCAAAACGCCCCTGTGTGTGGTTTCATGCGGTTTCGGTGGGTGAATTTAACGCCATTCGCTATCTGCTCGATTCTTTAAGTCGTTACCCGGTTTCGCTTTGTGTTTCTACAACCACTCGCACCGGGCAGGCGTTGGCCCGAAAAATCTGTCCCCCAGAGATTCCCGTGTTTTTCTTTCCGTTTGATCTCGTTCCCGTCATTGAGCGAACGCTTGCGATGGTTCATCCGCAGTTACTCGTGTTAACGGAAACCGAATTGTGGCCCAATGTGTTAGATCGCGTTGCCCGTTGGGCGGGTGTTCCAGTGTTGTTAATCAATGGCCGAATTTCCCCGAGTTCCTTTCGTGGCTATTGTTGGCTAAAGCCCTTGCTTGCTGAATTATTGCCCTGTCTGTCTCATGCTTACATGCAGTCGGAGAAAGACGCAGAGCGATTGATTCAACTCGGAGCCCTGCCCGAGAAAGTGACGCCAGTGGGAAATATTAAGTTCGATATTCCTCGCCAGCATCAGCCAGACTTACTGGCCGATTACCGCCAGCGATTTGGCATTGTGCCTGAAGATTTGGTATTGATTTGCGCCAGCACTCACGAAGGGGAGGACGCCTTGATGCTGGAAGCCTATACGCGCCTCAAGACGGATTTTCCCGAGTTAAAACTTATTTTGGCCCCGCGTCATCCAGAACGCAGCGCGAAGATTCAAAAACTACTCAATAATCGCGCCATTCGCTTTTCCTTGCGCAGTCGCCTGGATGAGCAACATTACTCGGTGGCCTCCGTGATCTTGTTGGATACCATTGGCGAGCTTAGTGTGCTGTATGGCCTGGCCACGCTGGCCGTAATTGGCGGCAGTTTTATTCCTAAAGGCGGACAAAATCCTCTGGAAGCGCTTCGCCAAGGCGTTCCTGTGGTGTTTGGGCCGCATATGTTTAATTTTTCAGATATAAGCCGCCTGATTTTAGAGTACCATGCTGGTTTTCAGGTTAACGATCTGGATGATTTGGTCAATACGCTGACCGCCCTGTTAACCCAGCCAGAGAAGTACAACAATATTGTAGAAAATGGCCAGCACCTGTTGGATGCAAATCAGGGTACACGCCGATTTTTGCTAGAGGCTATTTTGAGTCATCTCGGCCTGTTGGACGCGCTGCCAGAAGCGGAAAAGGCGCTAACCACTTAACTTATAGAGGCAGACGCTGGCGGTTATAACACACTCACCAGCGTTTCACCGTTTTGCAAGGACGCCTGAGGGCGCGGTCCGGCAAATACCAGGTGATCTACTCCGCGGAATTTTTGGAAATTTTCCACAAACAGCTTGGCTAGGTGGCGTGCCGCTGTTGTATAGGCCTCTTTATTGCTCCAAGAAGCTTCCGGGTTGAGTCTTTCACTGGGGACGCCCGGACAAGTGCGAGGCACCAGCACGTTAAAGACGGGGTGCAGCCAGTATTCGCTTTTTTCCAGATCGCCGTTCAGTGCGGCGGTGACCATGGCGCGGGTTTCTGGAATGGCGATGCGTTTGCCCACCCCGTATGCGCCTCCTTGCCAGCCCGTGTTAATTAAATACACATTGACCTGGTGCTCCTCAATGCGTCGGGTCAGCAGCTCGGCGTATTCGGCGGAGGGGCGGGGCATAAACGGCGCGCCAAAACAGGTGGAAAAGGTTGCCTGCGGTTCTTTAATACCGCGCTCGGTGCCTGCCAGCTTGCTGGTGTAGCCGCTAATAAAGTGGTACTGGGCCTGCTCGGGGGTTAGTTTGCTCACCGCAGGAAGCACGCCAAAGGCATCCGCCGTTAAAAACAGGATGGTTTTAGGATGCTTGCCCGTGCCGGTGGGGCTGGCGTTGGGAATGTAATGAATGGGGTAGCCGACGCGGGTATTTTCCGTCAGTTGGCCATCATCGTAGTCGGGTTGGCGAGTTTTCTCATCAATAACCACGTTTTCCACCAGGGCGCCAAAGCGAATGGCCTGATAAATCTCCGGCTCGTTTTCCGCGCTGAGGCGAATGGTTTTGGCATAGCAGCCGCCTTCAAAATTGAAAATACCCTGGGGCGACCACCCGTGTTCGTCATCGCCAATGAGGGTGCGTTGCGGATCGGCCGACAGAGTGGTTTTTCCTGTGCCAGAAAGGCCAAAAAACAGTGCGGTAGCGCCATCTGCCCCAACGTTTGCAGAGCAATGCATCGGAAACACGTCCCGTTCGGGCATCAAGTAGTTCATGACGGAGAAGATCGATTTTTTCATCTCTCCAGCGTAAGCGGTGGCCACAATTAGCACCATTTTGGTTTCCAGGTTGACGATAATCCCCGCCTCAGAATGAACGCCATCTTCTTCCGGGTCCAGGTTTAGCCCGGGCACGCACACCACGCTAAAGCCTGGAACAAATTGCTCAAGCTGCTCTGCCGTGGGGCGAATAAACAACTGGTGCACAAACAGGTTATGGCTGGCCAGCTCAGTGACAAAGCGCACAGGCAGGGCGTAGGTCGGATCCGCGCCCGCGTAGCCGTCAAACACATAAACATCTCGGTTGTTCAGGTAAGCGTTCACCTTGGCCAGGATGCGTTGATACACGTCTCGGCTGAGCGGATGATTCACCTCGCCCCAGTCGATTTGATCGTGCACTGTGGGGCCATCCACCACAAACCGGTCGTGAGGCGATCGTCCCGTGTACTTGCCGGTGCGCACCACCAGTGCGCCGGTGTCTGAGAGGACTCCTTCTCCCCGACGGATGGCGGCTTCCACCAGTGCGGCGGGCGACCATTGGTAGAAAACTCCCTGCGGCTGAACGCCGTGTAAGCCTGCATCGTACAACAGTTGTGTGGCCATGCTTGTCATCCTTATACCCCAGTGTCGTTTGCTTTTATTGGCAAATTACTTTATTGGTAATCTATAATGTGTGTTGGCTTCGGCTCTGTGCTGTTTGTTTCAGGATTTTGCTACGGATGCAACTTATAGATACACGAGTTGGTCTCAAAAAAAGCCAAAACCCAGAAATGAAGCTTTGTATTATACCCGGGAGTCTCTTTCCCTTCTATGCGTTAAGCCAACCAGAGCGTGTTATTTCCCTGGCGTTCGTTTGGCTACGGCTCAGTTTTGGCTACTGAGTTCTAGCGTCATTTCTGCCGGGATGCTGTGGCTGGACGGCAGGCTTGTCGTCTGTCACAGGTCCGCACGAATTGGGGCTTTGGCACGGCACGAGACGATACCGATTGTCGGCAACCCAATCGTACAGGCGAGAGAGGACCCAACGGGCACCTGGGAGCTGATAAATCCAGCCAAACGGCGCGCACCAAAAAGGGCCGCGTTGTAGGATGGCGTGAATGGCGTCGATCCCTTCCCAACAACGTCCGTTACTGTCGACGGCCTGCATCCGGCGGCGCAATGCCTGGCTGGAGACGCCTTGCATTCGCGGATCGCTTGCGGCGGTTTCCAAGCAACACCATTCGATAACAGGCGCGTGGCTGCGGCTTTGGTGTATGCGTTTTAACCCAGCGATTGATTGCCGACAAAACGCACAGTGACAGTCGTAATAAACAGTGAGTGGTGGCGGTGTTTTTGGCTGAGCGTGGGGTGTGGACATCAGTTTCGCTTAGGGGTCCATTGCGATGAGGGGCTATTGTGTGGGTAAGCCGGTTAAAACGTGCTTGCTAGTCCTCAATGGATTCTTCCAGGGTGGGGATTGTTTCCTGAAAACCCAGAAAAGAATCGTACTGAGCAGCTTTAACAGGTGCTTGGTGCTGCTGGCGGGCAATTTCAAAGGCCAAAATGCCAGCCGCCACGGAAACGTTAAGCGAGGCCACCTGACCATATTGGGGAATGTGGACCCAAAAATCGCACTGCTTGTTCACCACCGGGCGCATGCCTTTGTCTTCGCTGCCCAACACCAGCAGGGTCGGCATTTGATAATCTTGCTGGTAGTAGGCCGGTGCGCTGGTTTGACACGTGCTGCCCACCACCCAAAAGCCAGCCTCTTTAAACTGGGCAATGGCCTGTGCCATGTTGGTGGCAACCATCAACGGCAGAGTCTGATCGGCGCCCGCTGCGGCTTTGGCAAAGGCAGGACCCAGCCCCCCGCCCCGGTGCTTGGGAAGAATGACTCCCAGTGCGCCTGCGGCTTCCAGGCTGCGAACAATGGCCCCCATGTTGCGTGGATCGGTCACTTCATCCAGCGCAACCACCAAACATGGGTGAGGAAAACCCGCCGATGTCTGAAGCTCGGCTAGAAAATCGGCCACGGTTAACAGTGCCTTGGGCGCCACGGAGGCCACAATTCCCTGGTGGGCGTCCTGACCTTCCATCGCCTGAACCATCAGGCTATCGAGCTTACTGCGCGGCACCACGGTGATGGGAATACCCGCCTCGCGCGCAAGGCGAACAATGTCTTTTATGGCCGTATCGGGCCGAAGGCCTTCTGCGGTATAAATTTTAAACACCCGGCGCGGTTCCTGGCTCAGCACGGCCATAATGGCATGTTTGCCGCAGATATAACCGGTCTCTGTCACCATGGCAAGGACCTCACTCATAAAAAACGCGCAACAAACGCGGAACTTCCACGTTTGGGATTGTTTCGCAGGCCTCACTGCCTACGGAGTGTTTACAATAGTACCATAGGGCGTTCTTCGATTTAATGACGCCGCTCCATTCCTGGCAGGTGCGTTTACCCCTGGAATTGAACGGTTTCCACCCCGCTGAGGTAGACGCGCAACTGTTGCTGCGTGTTGAACAGTTGCGTGGGGAACATGCTTTCGCTGCTGGGTTCGTGGATCCAGTCCTCTTTTTTGCCGCTGAGGATGGCCGTATCCTCTCCCGCCCCGAGGTTGAGCCACACTTCCGCCTGGCTGCCCAGCAGGGTCAAGCGGTCTCGTCCGTTACCGGTTTGTACCTGGCTGGTACCTTGGATCAACTGCTGGGTTAGGGTTTGGTTGCCTCCTTGCGCCTGAACCCTAAAGTGGGCGTTTTGCCCGATTTGTTTTAGTTGGCTGTTACCACCGTTGGATACATGAATCCAGGCGGTGCCATCGGCCACCGTTTGTTGAATATCATCCTGTCCGCCATTGCCGTAAGCCCACAGGTTGCCGTTTCTTACCGATTGCTGAATGCGATCCGTTTGGTTACCGCCATAAGCCCAGCCATTGCCATCTCGAACGGTTTGGCTGAGCTGATTATTGCCGCCGTTGCCGTAGCTGGTGGCGTTGCCCTGCCATATTTCCTGTGTGATGCTGTCTGCCTGTGCGCCGCCGATTGCCCACAGGTTGCCCTCAATGGCCTGTTGTAAAAACCGATCGCTTCCACCGTTGCCGTAAATCCAACCGTTTCCTTTGCGGATGGATTGCTGAAAGCTTTCTGAGCCCTTTTCTCCGTAAGCCCAGGCGTTGCCAACCTCCATAGACTGTTGCACTTGCGATCGACTGCCCTGAGTGTAAGCTTGGGTGTAGGCCCATAGGTTGCCCTGCTGCCCCCACTGCGTGAGCGGGCTATTGCTTGCTAACTGCCCGCCGTAGGCCCATTGGTTACCCATAGTGGGCTGACTGAGTGCTGGCTGATTGGGCAACAGTGGCTGTAGGAGTAATGGTTGCCAGCTTGCGCTGAGCAGGCCTCCCAAGCTTAATGGTAAGGTGTTGGCCAACTGGGCGACAGGCGCTGTGCCCACCCCCATTCCAGTGGATGGCGTCATGGTGTAATGAGTCCCCCAGAAGTGTTCAAACACGGTCGTTTGATGGATCGTGATACCAAAGGACGCTGAAGCGGGCCTGCCTTTATAGCACGCCAGGTTTTGGCTCATTCGTCCCTGATTGAGTTCGTTACGGTTAATTTATATACCTTTGATATCTAAATAAAACCTTTCGCCTTGCATAAATTGCGCTGCTGTTAAAATAAGGGACCGCACGCGTTCGAGTGGTGTACCTGTGTTACGGGAGTGGAATGGTTATGGGAGTTCAATGGTGGTAAACGTGGTAAGCCCCTTTGTGCGCAATACGGATCTGTCGCTGGTGGCGTTAACGGGCCTGCGTGCCGGGTATATTCAGTTAGCCACCACCACGGAAGTGACAACGTATGCGGAGCTTCCACCGGCAATGTGGGCGGCGGCGCAGGCCTGGTGCGTTTACCTGGAGGCCCTGGGGGCGCAACGGATTTACTGGCTTACACTCAGCGAGCAGGTGCGGCATTTGCACATCCATCTGTACCCGCGTTGGCCAGTGGATTCATTGCTGGGCCTGGCGCTGTTTGAGCAACGGCATCATCCCGATCAGCCTGAATGGACGGAGCCTGTGCGTCACGCCCTGGCGGACTGGGCTTTGCGTTACCAGGTTTTGGTGGATACGCCATAGAGGTTTTGCGTGTTTTTTCGCCAGGGGAGACTCTGGATCGCGTTCCGACCCGAGGGCTCTATGGGTGCCCTCCTTGGATGTGCCTGTTCGTATCGGGGTCTTTGCTATAAAATCAATACGTCTCAAGGCAACCGTTCAAGGCAACAGTCGCATCGTGGCAGGTTCACCGAATGAGAGGCAAGGTTTTATGACGACATCGGGCGGTAAAGTGGTGCAGTTGTCCTGGCCCAAACAGGGCCCGCCTGTGTGGCTTTTGGGCCTGCTGGGCTTGGTGTTTTTAAGCCAGTGTTTTACCGTCATTTCGCCCGGCTACCGGGGGGTGAGCGTTACTTTGGGCAAGGTAAACCCCAACTTTTTAGGAGAAGGCCTCAATTTTAAGCTGCCGCTCATCCAGCAGGTAATTCCCATTCGGGTGCAACAAACCACGATTGAAGGCAAGGCAGAGTGCTTTAGCAGCGATCTTCAGTCGGTTAATATCTCGTTTAAGGCGTTGTACCGCATTCCAGAGTCCAAGGTGGTGGAGTTGTACCGGGACTATCAGGGCGATCCCTACTACAGCTTGGTGGAACCCCGCATTCAAGATGCGCTCAAGCAGGTGTCGGCCACTTACCGGGCGGAACATCTGGTGAAAAGTCGCGCGGAAGTTAAAGCCAAGGCGCTCCAAATTGTGCAGCAAACCTTGGCGCTTAAAAACGGCTTTTCCGCCTCAGATCTTCCCATTGTCGCCAGTTTGGAAGCCAAAGCGGAAGCGCTCCGTAAGCAGCAGGAAGTGGCGGATGGCGCTGTGGAACCTTCTTCTTCTTCGGCAAAAATTCCTAACCCGTCTCTAACGGCGACTGAGGCGGAAAAGAAATTAGTCCCAACACCATCCGCTTCCTCTGTTTTAAGTGCGGCTTCGCCTCAGACGAAACGCGTTGCGGAACCCGAAGGAATTTTTAATGCGGAATCGTTGGTCAACCTGGTGGATTTACCCATTAGCAACATTGATTTAACCGACGAGTTGGAGCGCGCCATTGAGCAAAAACAAATTAAGGAACAAGAGGCTTTAGCCAAGCGCTACGAGCTGGATAAAGCCCGCAAGGAGGCAGAAATTACCGTGGTTAACGCCGAGGCCGAAGCCCGGGCGGTGCTCATTAAGGGGCAGGCGCTCAAAGCTTCGCCGGAGGTGATTCAGTTAGACATTGTTAAAAAATGGGATGGTAAAACCCCCCATACCGTGGTTGCAGGCCACGGCGGGGCGAATGTTCTGTTACCACTGCGGTAAGATTTTTCCGGTAATGGCGCTGATTTGAATTGACTTTTTTCCTGGATGTTCTTGAATAGCACTTGGGTTGTTTGCAATGGATGGTATGTGTAATCGGTTCCATCTCAATGGAACATTGCCAATCGCAGTGTCTAAAAAATGTCATGTGTAGGTTTTTTGTTGCAATTGATTGACCCTGGTGTTGCTTTGGCATTTGGCGCGAATCACTCAAACAGAACGCATTAACAGGCAGTAGACACTGCAACCAGCCTTGCTTTTCCTCATCGTTCTGCCTACTTTGAGCCTGACCTTTAACTTTGGAATGGTGTTACCAACACACTCAACGAATACCGAGACGATTTTTTCCGAGACGAATTTTTGGGTTGCTACCGTCATGATACGAAGAGCCGTTCGTTAATGCGTACTTTTAACTCTTTGATGGATCCGTTTGGTCGGCAAGCTTCCTTGGCCGAACGTGCGCCTTCTGCGCCTGCCGGGCCAACAGGGCCCTTTTTGCAACCGCCTTTAGGGCAAGAAGGCCGGACGGTGGCGGCTGCCGTGCGTTTTGGCGATGCAGACCTGTTTTTGAGACGCTCTCCCCAGTCTGTGGATCAGATGGGCGGACTCTTTTTAGAGTATCTGGCAGACTGGGCCAACCATCTGTATTTTTCAGAGCATCAAGCGTCGTTATCGCTCCGTTTTTCGTATCGAAATTTGACCCAGGAGACGCGGCATCAGTTTTTCTACAACGTCAATCAGTTAGTTCAAACCCTGCGTCACCAGCATCCCCTCACAGAAGAACGATGCGCGCCTGCCGTTCAACAATTTTTAACCCAAACCAATCAGTTGTTTCTCAAAGATCCTGCGTTTGAAAACGCGGTGCAGCAGGCCTTTCGTCGTCAAGAACAGGGTCCTCCTGCCGATTCCACTGGCCAGGATGGCCGTTTGCTCTCTCGGCTGTTTAGGCGTGAACGCACCAGTAGCAGCAATGTTTCAGCAAAAAGCCAGCACTTGCTTACACAACTCGAACGGGTTTCTCAGGACCGGAACATGGTTCGGGATTTGGGGCTGGCGGTGTCCACCTTTGTTATGTGGATGATTACCACCGCGCCGACAGGGGTAAACCCGGTTCAGGCCGTTGGTAACCCGCCGACGCATTCGCCTGCGACCGAATTGCCGACGGCCGGTTATGGCTCGCTGTCGGCCAGTGAGATTGAGTCGGTGTTGTTTCACTCACCTCCGAGAGAAGCGGAGAACTCTTCGGGCCTGGATTTTTCAAACCTACGTCGGCCACAAACCGGAGTTGGCCAATGGCAGGTAGAGTCCCGCGGTTACGATGAGCCATCGGTCATTCCAGAAGATGCCATTCCGGTGGAACCCGATGTTTCGCCTTCTACGCAACCGGTTTCTCCACAAGAACTTTCGCCCCGGCCGTTGCCGTCTCCGCAGGTAAGGGTGAATGACGCAA
Organism: Candidatus Melainabacteria bacterium; assembly: GCA_033763415.1. Classification (GTDB taxonomy): domain Bacteria; phylum Cyanobacteriota; class Vampirovibrionia; order Vampirovibrionales; family JAJTHC01; genus JANRKP01. The sequence continues at coordinate 315,568 of JANRKP010000015.1, forward strand.
ACACCCAGACGGACATCCAGGCGGTTCCCCAGGCAGACCCCCAAAGCCAGAATAGCGGTCTGCTCATTCCGCAGCGACCTGTGGATGCTGCCCTGCCGCCGCCTGTGACCTTACCCGGTACCCAACCGGTTACAGAGCCCTCGCCTCCCGTTGTGGTGGAACCCTCTCCGCTCCCATCGGTGTCGCCGGAGCCGTCGCCTTCTGCTGTGCCAACCCGCCCAGCGCAAACGGAAGTGGCGACGGGCAGTGGTCTCTACATCCCCAGGGGGCGTCAGCCGGTGGTCATTCCGCCAGCCGTCAACGCGCCAGTGGATTCTTCCGAACCAACAACGGTGTCGCCGCCTCAGCCTGATGCGGCGCCCGATTCTCCAAGTGTGCCCAGCACCCAGCCCGCTCAGGCGTTGCCTTCGGGTAGCTTTCAGGTCAGCCTGCGGGTGGATCCGGCTGAGAATAAGTGGTTTATCGACAGCTCTCGTCGTTCGGTGACGGCAGAATACCTGGAGCAGTTGATTGCACTCCCACCCGGTTTTCCGACCAGTACGCCCGGTTTTACCTTGGATGCCTACTTAAATAAATCCTTGCCGCAACAGGCGTTGGATACCATTGCAACCATGAAGCAGTTGTTTAACCAGGCAGGCATTATTAGCCGCCTGGTGGCTGCTGCCGAAGGCAACTATACCCCTGGGGTGGGCTTAACCGAAGGCGCCATTCATCACGTGGATCCGGGCAACAACGTCAACAACGCCGGGGCTCACTCGCTGAACAACCAAACCACGGATCCGGCGGCGGCCACCGTGCAAACCACCGAAGAGAAATTCCGTTCTCTTATTCCTCAAATGACGGAAGCGTTCCAGCGGGTGGAAAGTTTGGGCCTGACCGAGGAAGAAGTCGCCATTCTTTACGCCTGGATACTGGATGCCAACAACCAGGCGCCCTTAATTGTGCCGCCGCTGATGGAACGCTTTGATGAAACGGCCCAGCAGTTGGTCAACAACCGGGGCAATATTTCAGAAATTGTCAAAATTTTGGCCGATGCTCGCGTGCAAGGCTTTATTAACCCGGCAACCGGCCAGTTTGAGCATACGTTCGCCTCAACCTACGAAATTGATCCGGCCACGGGCCAACGGGTGGACCAAAGCCGAATTAACTACAACATTGATCTCAACCAGCAGGATTTGCTGGCGCAGGCCCGAACGGCCAACATCCGTCAGAACTACGATCCGAGCGTCTCTCTGGCTCAGTCTTTAGAGGGGGATCAAATTCGCCGAACGAAGCAAATTCTGGCCGCCTATTCCTGGATTCGTCGTTCCGAAGGTGCGGGCTCCACAACGGCTCTAACAGGAAGTCGTTATTCCTCCGAATTTGAATGGCAGGTGCAGCAAGCCGCCCGCCACCTGAACATGCCAAACTATGCCCGTAATTACCAAAACCTGTTGGCTTTGTTTATGTACCAAAGCCAGTTGCAGGAAAAAAATCTGTCGGGCGATAACCGCTATGCCCGAATTGGTTTGGATCAGATTTTGAGCCCGTATGCGGATTCTTTCTACGGCGTACAGAATTTTCGCTCCTATGCCAACCGGGGCATGGTAGGCTGGCTGGAAATGGCCACGCATCGGCGAGAGGCCACCATGACCCGAAACCAGGACCTGGCCGATCGGATGCGAACCGACACGTTGGAAGACCAGGTGGTTATGTCGCTGTTGCCTGCCGTGGATCCGACCAACAGTGGCCGCGATTATCGCACCTACCTTAATATGTCGCCCGAACAGCGGCGGAGTTTTGTGCTGTTTCGGGCCGATGACACGCAAGAGCCCTTTAAAACCCTCTATCAAATTTACGCCAACACCACGCCATCGGGGGCCAATGTGGTTACCGTTAAGGATGTTGCCGATGCCATTCGAGTCTACGCCAAGCGCTCTTTGCAAATGGATTTGGCGCTCGATCCGGCCTATGGTTCGCCAGACAGCGTGCCGAGTCGTCCTCCTGATCGAACGCCTGAGCCAGAGATTGCCTCGCCCACGCTCCCGGCCAATTCGTTGCCGCCTCCCGTCAGCATTCCCAGTGCGCCACCAATTGCGCCACCTGTTTCAGCGGATCCACCCGTTGCCGAGGTGCCCCCTTCTGGCAGTGGCTTGCTGATCCCGCGCGCGCGTCAGGGGGTTCCGTTGTCGGATGCGCGAGGTACGGACACTCGAAATCCTGCCGCTGAGGCTACACTGGCTTCCAATCGGGAGGTTTCGGCTGACGCAACAGACCCTTTGGATGAACAGGCGGTGGTGGCCCTCAATACGCTTAGAACCACACCCTCGGTGGTTAATCTGGTTTCGCCAGACAACGCGTTTTATTTGTCCAATGCCAATTTGCCCTACCTCGCTGCCGATGCTGAGCCAGGGGTCGCCGTGGCCACTGCCACGGCCGCCGAAGATCCAACCCAACCCAAACAATGGACGCGTGAAGAACTACAGGCGTTTTTAGAACAGGCCTTTGCCATTCCATCGGGCACCAAACCCATTGAAGGCTTTAAGGTGGAGGATTACCAGCGAGGACGATTGTCCGAGGCGGCCAAGGCCCAACTGCGAGACTTTGCCGAGCGTTACCCCAACGAAGCTGGTGTTTTGCACATTGCCATTGCTGCGGCAGAGGGTAATTTTGACACAAGCAGCTTTCGGCTCGATGGTCCTCAGGATCCCGTTGTGTTTGACCCCAAGAACCCCGCGCATTGGATTACGCATATAGACCCTGGAAACCAATCGCGCAACTTTGGTCCCAATTCCGTCAATACGCGGTACTACTCGGTCAAAGATCCGTTGGATGCGGCGATTGTCTCAGAAGATATCTTAAAACAGCGCATCCCCACCCTACTGAACGCCTTTAACGGGGTAGAGACACCTCTGACCCAGGAAGAGGTGAGCCTGATTACGGCCAACTACTTCGATGTGGTCATTCAGTGGGGAACCCGTGCCCGCCAGCATTATTTAGATAGCATTCCTAAAATTGCACAATTTGTTAGCGAACATCGTGGAGATGAGGCCGCTATTCGAGAATTTATCGTCGATACCCGGGCGCGAGGCTCCTATAACCCAAGCAGTGGCCGTTATGAATACGCCAAACTATGGCGGGTGGCCAATGACCCCACGGGGGAAAAGGGCTTGGAGAACGTTCGTACCGATCAGCGTCGGCGCTACCGTCAGGTGAGCCGGGTATTAGAGCATCGCCTGGCCAGTAATGGCTCTTTGGTGGCAAACAGTACACCTGTCCCGGCGGTTCCCCTGCCGCCTCCGGTATCCATTCCGCTGACGAGTGGGCAGTCTCCTCCTCAGCCAGATGTCGCATTTTCTCACCAAGAGCCTACTTTGATTGCGGCCAATCTAACGGATGCCTCCTCTAGCAGTGGCTTGCTCATTCCGCGTCGTCCCAGAGGGATAGACCTGCCAACAGAAACAACATTAGACCGCCCAACAGAGGAACCCACACCCGAGGCAGTGCAACCGCCACTGCCAACTACGGAAGCTCCTTCCGCAACCGCCGATCCAGCCCAAGCAAATCCTTCTCTCAGCCGTTTACCCTCTCCGGTGCAGCTACCCACCACTGTCCAGCCGGAGGAAGCCCAACCCCCCATCGCCAACGACACGACAGGCCTGACCACCAGTGGCCTGGACATTCCGCGTCGGCGAGAGCCGTTGCCACTGCCTCCTCCGGTGACGGAAGGCGCGCCATTGGTTTCGCCTACCATTAGCAGCCAAGCGCCGGAACTGACAACGGATCCCGCACCGACCGAGCAGGCATCCCCGGCCCCGGATTCGGCACAACCTTTCCCTGGCCAGGATGTGGCCTCAAGGAGTTCCGGTTTGCTCATTCCCAACCAGAGAGACGGTGTTGCATTGCCAGAGTCAACCCCGTCCGTTGAACCAAGCCCGGAGATACCCGCCGTTACGCCATCGCCGTTGCCCCTGCCACCGCCTGCCACGGCGGAAGCCCAACCCGTCGAACCCCCGCCTGTGGTTGCCGCGGCCCCGTCTCAGGCGGCGCCAGCAGCAACCACGGATCTGGATCAGGGAATTCGTCGTGTTATGCAGGATCTGGGTGCGCCGCAGGCTGAAAAAACCTTGCTTGGCTTTGTGTGGAGCCTGACCAATCATTTCGACCCGGCCTACATATATGGTGCAAAAACCGGGCGTAGCGGCCTAAACCAGGTGCACGCCTCTTACCTGGAGCGCTTTGCGTTCAACGATTGGTCTGGCGTGGATATTAACCGCTTGAAGCAGGAAACCAGCAGCCAACAGCAAAACAGCGGCCAACAGGTGGAGCGATTGGCTGGGATGATGCAGCACTGGATTGAAAAAATTCGGGCGCGCAATCCGCAGGCGGCTTCGCAAATGCGCTTGGATACCTTAGAAGATCTGGTGGTGCTAAACCTTTTTCCAGAGCGCTATGAGGCCTACCTGCACAACCCGGCCAAAGATCGCCGTCGGATGGCCTTGTTTAGCAACAACAGCCAGGATCCCTTTGAGAAGGATCAGTTTGCCTTCTATCGCGACCGATACAATGCCTACCTGCCAGATGGCATTAATGTCATTACCGTGGGTCAGTTAGCCGATGCCATTCGGCAGGATGTGCGGGCGGGCTTTTCGCAAAACGTACCTGAAATTCCGATTGCGGACATTTTTCTGGATGAACGTTTACCGCAACACCTGGTGAAGCACCTGTTTAGAAGCGTGCCGAGTTTTAATACGGTTCCATTGGGCACGTACCGCAGTTTTGCTGGTGATGTGACGCTGCCGCAGTACACGGGCGAGTTTACTACGCTATCCAACGGAAACCGGGTGTCTTCGGCCTATGACCAATACCGGCAAATTCCCCATCACAACGGCAACGGTAGTGGTCGTTATATTTACCATTCGGCTAATCCCGACCCCAGTGGAGCCCATAACGGCGAGACCATTGTAACTTCCAGCGGCGCGTTTGCGTTTGATTTTTACCCTCGCTCAGGCACTCCGCGTTTAAGAAGCCCGTTTGTGGATGGCGGGCGTATTGTCGATATTATTCACGAGGGAGACAGTGACTCTGCAGGGCGTGGCAACTATGTGAAAATTGAAGGCCTGTTTTACAACCGCAACAACAAAGCCTACGAAACCGGCTGGATTGAGGTCTATCACCTGGCTAACCCTATGTCTAAAAATTTAATTGGCTATCAAATTCCTGGTTTTGGTGAGCCAGTTCCAGAGGCCGTGATGGGCAACACGGGATCCAGTCAGGGAGCCCACTTCCACCTGAATGCGGGTGGCAATTCGCACGCATTCCACATTATGGACGCCATGTTGGCCGTCTACAGTGGCAAACCGCAGGCGGCCCTGCTCAGCTTTGTGCAGGAAATACCCTTAACGGAGGCCGAAGCCGTTGTTCGCCAGGGTGGGTTTTAGAGTTTAAAACTTAGGGTTGTGCAATTTCGCGCAGCAGGTGGATCATTTCCAGGGCGGTCAGTGCGGCTTCGCTGCCCTTGTTGCCTGCCTTTGCGCCCGCACGTTCAAAGGCCTGCTCCAATGTTTGGGTGGTTAGTACCCCAAACAGAATGGGAATACCCGTTTCCAGGCTGGCGCTTTGAATGCCACTGGTGACGCCGCTGCACACGTAGTCGTAATGATCCGTACTGCCCTGGATGATGCAACCCAAGGCCACAACGGCTTCGTAGCGGCCCGATTGGGCGAATTTTTTGGCGACCAAAGGGATTTCAAACGCACCCGGGACCCAGGCCACGGTAATCGATTCTGGGGAAACGCCACAGTGCTGCAAGGTTTTTAGGGCGCCATTTAGCAAGCGCTCGGTAATCAGCTCGTTAAACCGGCTGACCACAATGGCAACCCGGGCATTGGTGCCGTGGAAGCGTGTTTCCAGTGTGTTAACCATAGGGCTCAAAACTCCTCTCAAGCACGGTGGTCGATGTCAATGCAAAAAAATTGAAGTGAACAGGCCAGTCATCAGCCGCTATTCTCTCACGTGGGGCGGCGCTTGTCTTAGTCTAAAAAAATGACCACCGGTAGAGAAAGCGGGTGAGATGCCGGTTCTGTAAAAACTGGCTCTGTAAACGCAGGCCTTGTAAACGCAGGTCTTGTAAACACCCACGGCCTCATTCGGCTGAGGCTGGCGGTCTTTGCTGTTCCATTCCTTCTACAATGTCCATAATCTGAGCTTTGCTGAGCAGCTCTTCGCGAGTCTCAAACACCAGCCCAGACTTTGATAAGGCGGTTTCCAGAGCGGCTTCATCGTCGGTTTGTTGGCTCCAAATGCCAATGCTGCCGCGCGATTTGGGAAAGAAATAGTTTTGGGTTGTGATGATTGGCACCGGAATCACGGAGGGATCCGTCTCGACCCGTCTAAAGTCATCGTAAAACAGAATGTGGGTTTTTTGGCCAAACTGAACGGGGCTGGCAGGCGCCTTGGCATAAAGGCGTTGGATGGGGTTGGTAAAGGCAATGGGGCGCATGGCGGTGGGTGGAAACTTTCCGGGTGGGTTTACCATTGGCTGCTAACACACCTGCTAACAACACCTACTAACGTACAGGGCGATATTGCACAAGACCTGCTTACCGGGGCGCTTCTACCTGAAGCCAGTGGCCCAGTTTGAGCTTTTTGGCCAGCAGATAATTTCGGTTCTCTTCCGTATTACCCGTTTCCAGCGGAACGCGGTTGAGAATGCTCAGGCCGTAGCCGTCCAAGCCTCGAATTTTTCGCGGATTGTTGGTCAGCAACTGGAAACGGCGCACGCCCAAATCTCGTAAAATTTGTGCGCCAATACCATAGTGTCTCAAATCGGGCGGAAAGCCCATGGCCTGGTTGGCTTCCACGGTATCCAGGCCGTCATCTTGCAGGGCGTAGGCTTTAATTTTATTAACCAGCCCAATGCCTCGGCCCTCGTGACGACGCAGATACACCAGCACGCCCTTGCCCGCCTTCTGGATTTGCTCCAGGGCAGCGTGCAACTGAAAGCCACAGTCGCAGCGCAGGCTGGCCAAAATATCCCCGGTCAGGCATTCGCTGTGTACGCGCACCAGCGGCGCATTCTCAGACGGATCGTCTTCTGTAGAGGTTAGGTTGCCAACCGTCAGGGCCAGGTGCTCCGTGCCATCCAGGGTGTTTTCGTAGGCCACCACGGTAAACTCGCCAAAGACGGTGGGCAGTTGGGCCACACTGCGGCGAATGACGGTTTGCTCCTGCTGGAGGCGGTAGGCAATGAGTTGGGCCACGGTAATAAACCGAAGGTTAAAGCGTTTGGCGAGTTCAAACAACTGGGTGCGGCGGGCCATCGTGCCATCCGGGTTTAAAATTTCGCAAATTACCCCAGCCGGGGTCAGGCCTGCCATCCGGGCCAAATCCACGCTGGCTTCGGTTTGGCCTACCCGCTCCAGCACACCGCCGGGCTTGGCCCGCAGCGGAAAGATATGTCCGGGTCGTCTCAGATCAGCGGGAACGGCGTCCGGCGCGACGGCCACCCGAATGGTTGTGGCGCGATCCCAGGCGGAAATGCCCGTGGTTACCCCGTATTTGGGGTGGGCATCCACACTGACGGTAAAGGCGGTGCCCATCGTATCGCCGGTGCCGCCCACCACCATTGGGGGCAGTTCCAGCCGATCGCACCATTCCGGGGCCATGGCCAGGCATATAAGTCCTCGGCCCTCCTGGGCCATAAAGTTGATCAGCTCAGGGGTGGTTTTTTCTGCCGCACACACCAAGTCTCCCTCGTTTTCCCGATCTTCATCGTCGGCCACAATGACCATTTCGCCGTTTCGGATTGCCTCAATGGCCGAAGCCACCGTGTCAAAACCTTGTTCAAGCGAATGTTCAGCGTGTTGCTCAACATCCGGTGAAAGCGCGGTGAATTCGGCAGGATGAAGCGGTGTGGAGGGCTTATTGCCGCTACGGTGGTGGTTGTCAAGGCTCATGGAAGCAGGCTCCCTTCTGTCGGCATGGCGGGAAAGATGGCGGATGCTGGATTTAAAGCGGTTGCGGGGGTTGTGTTTGTAGGAAGCCATTGCAACAGGCGCTGAACGTACTTGCCCAGCAGGTCGGTTTCCACATTGACTGCCTGACCTACGGTGAGCTGAGATAAATTAGTCGCCTGCCAGGTATGGGGAATAATGGCCACGGTAAAATCGTTGGTGCCCACCTGGTTTACGGTCAGGCTAATGCCTTGAATGGCAATGGATCCCTTTTCAACGAGCAGGGGGGCCAGTTCGTGGTTGTTTAACCGAAAGGCGAGCACGCGGCTAATGCCATCCGGCTGGCAGTGGGTTAACGTGGCCAAGCCGTCTACGTGGCCACTCACTATGTGGCCTCCTAAGCGATCGGTTGGCAGCAGCGGGCGTTCCAGGTTAACGAGGTGTCCAACGGCGTACGTGCCCAGGGTGGTTCTCCTCAATGTTTCTGGAGAAAGGGCCACGGTAAAACGGGCTGGTGTGTGGCTTTCCACGGTGGTGCACACGCCATCTGCGGCAATGCTGTCGCCCACGGCAAGGGTACTGGCAATGGGTGGGGCTTCAATGGTTAAGCGTCGTCCACCTTCTACGGGAAGAACCTCGGTGATGATTCCCACATGTTCAATGAGTCCGGTAAACACGGTGCTTTATTTCGTCTCCAAAACAGTGCTTAGGCTTTGATCGGGGCGTGGAAGGCTTGTTTCAATTTTTGTGCGTACCACCAATTACCGTTGAGGATACCATTATCTTGGGCGCATCGTCTTGCAGATTCTCAGTTCCAAGTGGTAACACGGGCTGTTGCAAACCGGTCCGTAGGTAGGCAGTTCTTAGGTAGTAAGGCTTGTCCATAACAAAACAGCAATGAGCCGAAAAATGTTACCGCAAATGTTAGTGCAAGTGTTGCTATCAGTATTGCGGTCTTAATGGCAGCAGGAAGCGCCGAATTGGTTTTTTTACCCAGATAATGGAGAGGCAGGCATAAAGAAAAGGCGGTAACCGGTTGGGCTTGCGCCGCTCCAGTGACCGCCGAGTTCAGAGATGAAGGGATTCAGAGAGAGAGAAAGGAAAAGGAATAAACTTTAAAGTGGGTGCGCAAAAGTGGGTGCGCGTTGGCTCTTTCGCAAATATCGGGGTTGCTTTTTAGGCGTGGGCCAGTGTGGGTTCTGCCGGGTTTGTGTTGTGGCTTGCCGACAGAATCGGGTAGCCGTGCCCGGTGTGATAGTGGGTATTCCGGGTGTAACGGGCAGCGGGCTGCGAATCTTCGGGTAGATAGATCATGACCCGGAGCACGAGGCGATGGCCTTGCAGTTGGTAAAACCGCGGAATGGCATTGGGCTGAAAGCAGCGTTCCACGAGTTGGAAAAGCGCGCGATGAAGCCACCACCGACTGTGCATTAGCTGCTTTTTGAGCCTGCTTGCGCTTAGCCAGTGGGCTAGCCGGGCAGCCAGCGGGGGATGTTTCAAAAAGAGGTGTCGTATCTGCCGGTAAAATGGTTGCCATAGCCCTTTACAAACCTTATGCAATACGTCTTTCAACACGTGTTGCAAAGTGCTCGCCAGCTTGTTCTGGAGGGAGTTTTGTTCAGCGGCTTGGGGGGTGAAATCGAGGGTTAGCGCAAGGGGTGGGTAAAACATTCAGTCAAGGCTCCTGTGCGGTCAATCTGGCGGGGGTCAATGGTGGTGCTTGGTGGGGGCTTCAAAGTGAGAAACATTGACAAGTTAGAAATATTGAACAGGTGCTGGAGAAGGGGTGCTTGTTCTAAAAAAATGGCGGAAACGAATACACTGAACCGTTGCCAAAGACACCTTCCTGACAAGGATGCTGCGAAAGCGTCCTTTGGTTAGGAGAGGGGATTGCGCTTTATTTTCACTGAGCTTGGTTTGGGCTGGATCCATTCGCGTGGAGGTGGGGGGGGGCAGCGTGGGGCACCGTGGAAACGGTCTCTTTGCCACAAGCCGTTTGCCCAACCACGTAAGGATCGGCGAAGGATCAGCGCATCCGTCAGGGAAAAAATGCGAGGCTTACAGTGAAACACGGTTCATATGCAAACAAGGGTATGAGGAGAAAATGGGTGAGTCGGGGGAGGGGAGGTGAAGGTGGACTGTCATCTAATCGCGGTCATCTAGTCGTCTTGGTCTGTTGCGGGTTTGTACCTGAATCGGGAGGGGGGTGAATACCAATCGGATCAGTGAGGGTTGAAAGTAAAAAAGGGGGAGAGGATATTCCACAAGGCCCGTTTGCCAGTTTGGGCAGGCGCGTTTTATTGTTCAATCAAAAAAATAAAACGGAGACAGCAACCGGATGGCAACCGCCTCCGCGCTCTGCTTCTTAAGGGAAATCGGGTGTGTGTTCAGGGGGGGTAGGAATATCTGGAAAAATCTTTTAAATCTTTTTGCGGGGTTCACTGCTGGGGTGTTCATCTGCATAGGATTTTTTGAATCCACAGCAGGACAACGGTTGTTGACATCACTGGGCATCATTCGCAAAGTGCAAATACGGTCAATGCAAATGCGACAAATGGCCCAAGGTGTAAAGTGACTCTCCTTTAATAGAAAATGGGGATGCGGGTCGTTCAAAAGGTGAGGAAACACGCTAAATCACTGTGGTGGAATCAAACGCCTTGATTCGCAACAATTGATGTGCAAAAGGTGTTTTTTTCGAAAACGGGGTATATCGAGTGGAACGGTTACGTTATTGTGCAATACAGCCATCAGTCAGGGGGATTAAGGAAATAATCTACTTTCTACACAAGCATAAACGTATACACAGTGCCAATTGATGCGATCATTTTAGGAATTTCTTTAGATTTTTTTTATTGGTTAATGTCTGATTTACTCTATTCCGTATTTTTAAATGTTAATATTTTTTGAAATATTGCCCAAAAACCCCGGCGCACTGCCGGTTGAACGCGCAAAGATGGCCTGAGGCCCCCCGCCTGGGGAGCGTAGTATAATGAATCAGTTTTTGGGCAGCATGCCCGTTGTTTGCCGGAGTATCCCTTTTCTCGTGCTGTCTCCAACCAATCCGCCCGAATCAGAGACCGGATCTGACCCCATCTCAGAGTCCATTTCCACTGCCAACGCGGCGGGAAAAATTTTTCCGTTGCTCAAAGGCGCCCGGCGGGTCGTGGTGAAGCTGGGCACGCAGCTGTTGGTTCGCCCGGATGGAGAATTGGCCATTGCTCGTCTGGCGTCGCTGGTGGAGCAGTGCGCTGATCTCAAAAAACAGGGGCGAGAAGTCATTATTGTCACCTCTGGGGCGGTGGGTCTGGGCTTGCAAGCCCTTGGGCTTCATCCGGCGGCGTTAACCTTAACGGATAAACAGGCCTGTGCCGCCGTGGGCCAATCGTTGCTAATGAACACCTACCGGGAGTTGTTTCGTCATTACGGTTTGAGTACGGCCCAAATTTTGCTTACCGCGGCCAACTTTGCGGATCGGCACCACTATGTGAGCCTGCAAAAAACCATGGCGCGCTTGCTGGAGCTGAACGTGGTGCCCATTGTGAACGAAAACGATGCGGTTTCCACCGTGGAGTTGGCGGAAGATACAGTTACGCGAAGCTTTGGCGACAATGATAAACTCTCTGCCTTGGTGGCGGGTAAGCTGAGTGCCGATGTGTTGGTAATTTTAACCAACGTGGAAGGCATTTACACGGACAACCCGTTTAAAAATCCGCAGGCGGAAAAAATTTCACAAATTGATAGCCTGGAACAGCTGAATCAAATCCGGATGGATGGTCAGTCTCAGTTGGGCCGCGGGGGCATGAGCAGTAAGATAGAGGCGGTTCGGGTGGCGGCCATTTGTGGCGTGCATACGGTGGTGGCCTCTGGCTTAACGCCGGATGTATTACGCCAGATTTTTGATTCCAAGGCGTCAGAGTCGATGCCTGGAACGCTCGTGGTGGGTCACGCAGAAGGACTCTCTGGCCGTAAGCGATGGATTGGTTTGGCTTCTGGCTATAGTGGGGTGGTTATGGTAAACGATGGTGCCAAGCGAGCCCTTCAGGAAACCGCCGCAAGCCTGTTACCCGTTGGCGTGGTGCAGGTGCACGGCGATTTTCGCCCGCGTCAGGTGGTGAGCATACAGGATGTGGATGGTCACGAGCTGGGGCGAGGCGTGGTGAATTTCTCTGCCGATGAAGTGCGCCGCGTGATGGGCCATGGCAGCCAATCCTTGGCGGAACGGCTGGGCTACCCCGTGGAGCACGATGTGATTGTTCGCCGCGATAATCTGGTCATTTACGAGGAGCGACCCCCCCAATGAGTCTGACGCCGTCTTCTGCTGCTTCTTCGGTGGTTCATATCTTACAGCAGGCCAAAGCGGCTTCTCATCGGCTGGCCATGCTCAGTGCCGATCAGAAAAACCAGGCCCTGGAAACCTTAGCCCATTTGTTGATTGAACAGATGGATGCCTTGCTTGCCGAAAACGCGAAAGACCTCGCCGCGCAGGAGGGGCAAATTTCGGCCAGTTTGTACCAGCGGCTTAAGCTGGATGCGGGTAAATTGACGCAACTGGCCCAAGGGGTTAAAGACGTGGCCCAGCTACCAGACCCGGTGGGGCGGGTGCTCCAGCGCACACTGCTGGATGATGGCTTGGTACTGGAAAAACAATCTGTGCCGTTGGGAGTGATTGGTATTATTTTTGAATCCCGACCGGATGTGATCCCGCAAATTTTGTCTCTGATTTTAAAAAGCGGCAACGCCGTGGTGTTTAAAGGCGGCTCGGAGGCGGCGCATTCCAACCGAGCCATGATGTGGCTGGTGCAGGAAATGAACGCGCGTTTACCCTGGCTGCCGGTGGGCTGGGCCAGCCTGCTGGAAAGCCGCGAGGCGGTGGGGGAAATGCTCCAGTACCCCCAGTATGTGGATTTGGTCATTCCGCGAGGTTCTAACCAGTTGGTGCAGTCCATTATGGCGGCCACCCGCATTCCGGTGCTAGGCCATGCCGATGGGGTGTGTCATTTGTACGTGCACCCCAGCGCCAAGGTGGAGGCGGCCATTCCCGTTATTTTGGATGCCAAGTGTCAGTATCCGGCTGCCTGCAACGCCTTGGAGACGCTGCTGGTGGATGTGGCCATGGCGCAGCGGCTTTTGCCCGCGTTTGCCCAAGCTGCGGAAGTCGCCCAGCTTCAACTGAAAGGCTGTGAACGTACGCGGCGTATTTTGCCCCAGTTGGAAGCCGCCACCGAGGCGGACTGGCGGACGGAGTACGGAGAGAAAGTGCTGTCGATTCGTCTGGTGGATGGGTTGAGTGCGGCTGTGGAGCATATTAACGAGTACGGCTCTCATCATACGGATGTGATTTTGGCTGAAGAGGCGGCCGCCATTGATGCGTTTGTGGCCAGTGTGGATTCTGCCTGCGTGTTTGCCAATGCGTCGAATCGCTTTGCCGATGGGTTTCGGTTTGGGTTTGGGGCGGAAATTGGCATTAGTACCGCCAAAACGCATGCGAGAGGGCCGGTGGGCTTAGAAGGCCTGGTGATTTACAAGTACATTGTAAAAGGCTCTGGCCAGGTGGTGGCGGACTATGTGGGGGCGGCGCCCGCTCGGCAGTTTTTGCATCAGCCGTTGCCTTGCGCCCCGGCCGTGCCTTGTGGGACCTCCTGAGCGATGGATGGACTGTTGAACTGGTGTGGACGGTAGCGTTTCCTAAAAATCCGCGTCGGGTGCTGGTGGTTCGGCACCGGTTTATTGGCGATACCCTGTTGATGGTGCCGTTTTTGAGAAACTTGCGCCAGGCCTTGCCGGAGGCGCAGATTGATGTGCTGGTCGAACCGCAAACCGCCGAATTACTGGAGGGGTGTCCGTACGTGGATAACCTGATTCCGGTCGAGCCAAAGACGGTGGGATGGTCGGCCCGGCTTCAATCCTTCTGGAAAATGCTTGAGCGCTTGCGAGTGAACCGTTACGATGTGGCGTTTGTGCTAAAACGATCGTTTTCATCCGCTTTTTTGGTGTGGTTGGCCGGTATTCCCCTGCGGGTAGGCTTTTCTACAGAAGGCCGCCGCTGGCTCCTTACGCATCCGGTGCCGTATCGGATGGATCGTCACGAGGTGGAGAGCTTTTTAGACGCGCTGCGCTGTGTGGACCTGCCGGTTACGGAAGACTCTCTGGAAGCCTGGTGGACCGATGCCGAAAGCCAGTATGCCGCCACGTTGCTCAACCGGCAACCGGAGGAGCGCCATTTAGGTATTCATTTAACCAGCTCCAACCCGGCAAAAGAGTGGTCCGATACCCAATTTGCTAAGCTGGCGCTGGCGTTGCTGACTAAAAAAAAGCCGGATTCCTCTCAGACCGGTAGAACTATTTTGCACGGCTTGGGGTTATCCCAGGATTGGACCCGATACGAGCAGCTTCGGGCGCGAATGCCCCATGACCTAAGGGATCAGGTAGTCAACCATTGTGGAAAGACGACTTTAAGACAAAGCCTGGCGTTGATTGCCCAGCTAGATGGACTGGTGGGGGTGGATAGCGGGCCGTTACATATGGCTGCCGCTGTCGGAACGCCGGTGGTGGCTTTGTTTGGCCCGATGAGCGATCAGAAATGGCACCCTTGGACCCAAGCGCATCGGGTGGTGGCGGTGGATCTTCCCTGCCGACCCTGCCACCTTAAAGGGGCTTGCCCGCATGAGTACGCCTGTATGAAGCAACTATCGGTGGAGGCGGTGCTAGACGCATGTCAAACCGTGATGCCGTAAATTTGCTCCAATGGTCCCAGGTGCTTCAGGCGCTTGTGGATCGCTGCCGAACGCCAGAAGGAGTTCGTTCCTGGCGGCAACAGGCCTTTTTACTGCCGGAAGCTTCCCTGACGGAGGCCTCTGTCGGTCTGGCGAGTACCGACTCTGCCCACTCTGCCCACTCTGCCGAAGAGGACAATCCGGTCCTTGACCTTGAGCACACGCTGGAGGAGCGGATTGAAGCCCATTTGGCCGACGTGTTGTTGTTAAAGCGCCTGTTGCAGCGCTTTGGAGAACCCAGCTTTACCGATGCGATGCCGGATGCCGCGCCGATACTGGCGCGGGTGGCCCAGGCCGCCGAATTAAGCGCCGAAGAGGCTGCCCGTTGTCTGGTGGCGTTAACGGGCAGTCGGTTGTTGTTGTCTTTTGTGCGTCGGCATTGGGAGTCGGTGGTCACGTCCTCCGAGTGGCGCCATCCGCCGTTGGTGTTTCTGCAGGCCGTTGAGCCGCCGGTGGAGACCATCGACTTTTTGGAGCTTCGCCTGACCCCTCGGGGTGAAATTGCCGATACGGCCAGCTTGCAGTTGGGCCAACTGCGCCAACGCCTTAAAAACGAGCGTCAGACGGTCCAGCGACTGATGCGGGAACTGTTGGCTACTCCCGCGGTGAGTCGTGCGCTTCAAGAGCCCGTCATTCGGGAGTGGGATGGTCGTTCCGTGCTGCCGGTCAAAGTGGAAATGAAGGCGAGTGTGCCGGGCATTGTGCATGGATCTTCTGCCAGCGGGGCCACGGTGTTTGTGGAGCCTCAGGCGGTGGTGCCGTGGAACAATCGCTTGCAGGAAACGCAGGCGGAGTTGGAACGGGAAATCCGGCGTATTTTGCGAGAGATTGCCCAACACCTGGGGGCAAATGCCGATGGCTTGCTACGCTTTTTGCGCGCTGTTGGGCAGTTGGACCGCCGTTGGGCGGCGGCCCGTTTAAGCCTGACTATGCAGGCCGAGCCGGTTGCATTGCTCCTGGAGCCCGATACGGCTTTATGCCTAAAGCAGCTTCGGCACCCGTTGTTGGCGCTTCGGCCAGAGGTGGCGGTGGTGGCCAACGATGTGTTACTGGGGCGGGCGAACTTGCCCGGTTCGCTTCACACAGAAGGAAAGGTGGCGGAAGAAGCGCCGGTGCGGACGCTGATTGTGACCGGTCCCAACACCGGAGGCAAGACCGTTTTACTCACCGCCGTCGGCCTCAGCGCTTTGATGCTTCAGGCGGGCTTGCATCTGCCGGTGGCGGAAGGCTCTGCCATGTCGTTGTTTAATCCGGTGCTGTGCGATATGGGCGATGCGCAGGACTTGCAGCAGAGTCTGTCCACATTTTCAGGGCATATTGGGCGGCTCATTCAGTTTACGAAAGATGAAACACCCCTGCACCAGGCGCTGGTATTAATTGATGAAATCGCAGCCGGTACCGATCCGGTGGAAGGCACGGTTTTGGCCCGGGCGATTTTGCAGGAGCTGCACCAGCGTGGCGCGTTAACCTTGGTGACGACCCACCTGAGCGACCTGAAACTGGAAGCCCACCATCAGCCGGGTTACGCCAACGCCAGTATGGCCTTCGATCTGCAAACGCTTGCCCCGACCTATCGCCTGCTAATGGGCATTCCGGGTGCCAGTAATGCCCTGATTATTGCCGAGCGCCTGGGCTTGAAGTCCTCGATTATTCAGCGTGCCCACACCTGGCTGGATAGTCCTTCCCGAGAGTCTGCGGCCCTTTTGGCCGAGCTGGAGGAGAAAAGCCGCTGGCTGGAAGACGACTTGCTACAGGCGCGACGCTTGCGAGAGGAGGCCGAACAGGCCTACATCCAGGCCAATACGGAGCGTCAACAGTTGCGAGACAACAAGCGCCGATTGCTCCAGGAGTTTCGCAGCGGGCTTAAATCTCGCCTGCACGATCTGGAGGCGCAGATGAAAGAGGCGCGTCAAGCGTTTCAAACGCTTCTGCAACAAGCAGGCGACTCTCAGGACCCGACCTCGCAACCGCTGAAGTTGCAGTCCTTAAAGTTACAGGTGAGACAGTTGGGCCGCGCCGCCGATCAGGTGTTTGATCAGGCGGGCGAACCGCTGTTGGCGGAAGCGCAGGCGGAATACCAAGCCCAGGCCCTGACGCCGGTCGTGGGTCAATCCGTCTTTTGTGAATCTCTGCACCTGACGGCCACCGTGAGTCAAGTTCTGCCGGACACTCAGATGGCGGTCATTGAGGCGGGCCTGCTGCGCTCCACCGTGCCGTGGGCAGACTTGCGCCCGGTGGAAACCCCGACGGTGACCAAGCGCAGCAAACCCAGAACACAACGACTCGTGAAAACGCAGGCGCTTTCCGAAGGGCCTGCCATTATTACGCAAGAATGTGACCTGCGCGGCCAACGGGTGGAAGAGGGCTTACGCCAGTTGGAAGCCTTTTTGGACAACGCCTTGCGCGAAGGCCACGGGACCGTGGGCGTGATTCACGGACATGGAACCGGGGCGATGAAAGAGTCGGTGCGCCAGTACCTGCGGGAATTGTCTTATGTGAAGCGCTTTTACCCTTCCGAGGCGCGTTTTGGCGGCGATGGCCGCACGGTTGTGGAGTTTCAATAGCCTGATGTTCAAAAAACACTGGGACTTGTTTCAGCAGGAAAATAACACCCTGGAGGCCGTATGGGAGAGTTTCGACTGTCGATACGGGCTGAGCATTGACTTTTTGGTCCTGATGGTGGTCTCCGTTATGATTGCCTCTTTTGGGCTGTTGCTCAACAGCAGTGCGGTCATTATCGGCGCCATGATTATTGCCCCGCTGATGGATCCGTTGCTGGCGCTTTCTTTGGCGAGTATTTCCAATCATACGTCTTTAAAGCTCCATGCGTTGTTGACGCTGCTATTGGGGGTGCTGTTGGGTTTGGCCGTGAGCTTTACCATTGGCTTGGCGTTCTCCTTCATGGGCGAATCTGCTGAAATGCTGGCCCGAACCGAACCCACCATGCTGGATTTATTTGTGGCGTTGGCTTCGGGGTTTATTGGTGGTTATGCCAAGGTGCGCCGCCCAATTGCCAGTAGCGCGTTTGGGGCGGCTATCGCCATTTCGCTCGTGCCGCCGCTGTCGGTGGTGGGTATTGGCCTGGCCTACGATAACGCCCATTTGTACACGGGGGCAGGCTTGCTGTTTTTAACCAACGTGGCCAGCGTAATTTTGAGCGGCATGCTGGCTTTTTTACTGCTGGAATTTGGGTATTTTAAACACTCTTTAAAATCGTTGATTTTACCCGGTTTTATTATTCTGGCGTTGGCCATTCCGTTGAGTGTGAGTTTTTACCAAATGATGGAAAAGCGCGTTATGCGAAACCTGCTGATCGATACGCTGAAATCCGGCACGTATACGTTTCGTAATTTGCGCGTGATTCAGGTCGAGGTGCTGCCCTATAAATCGCCAGTGGTCGTCAACGTTCGCCTGGCCGATAGTGGCCGTCATCTGACCCAGCATCAGATTGATCAGGTGCAGGCGTTTTTGAGTCAGAAGGTGGGCCGACCTGTCCAGTTAGAGGTGATGATTACAGAAATGAAGACTTTGCGAGGCCATAGAAATTTAAAAAACGACGAAGTTAAAAAAACGACGAAGTGACCATCGTTTCTTCAAGTGCAAATCTTTTAGGCTTTCAGCCTCCGTCTCATTATGGGTAATGGATTCCACCACAATATAGGTCTTATTTGTAGGAGTGTTGCTGATGCAGCCGTTATGCCGTAATTTCAATAGTGCATACAGCACGTCCTTACCGGCGACATTAAGCAATACGCCAGCCTCGTTGCCAAATGTTCGTTTCTCTCAGGAACAACCGGCTCCAAAAACACCGGTTCCCGTTGAGGTGAAAGGCTTTTCACAAAAAACAACAAATACACTGCTGGTGGTATTTGGTTCTAT
>JANRKP010000016.1:0-5061 GCA_033763415.1 Candidatus Melainabacteria bacterium
GCTCGTCCGTGGATTGGCCATGGCTCTTCGGCCATTAGCCATTTGGATGGCCGTGTGTTTTTCGGCCAGAGGGCCACAGGTAACTTTTACACATGGCACAGCACCACGGGCTTAAGTACGCTGGTGAGCAATGTCAGTAACCCCGGTGCGTTTGAGGCAATAGCGGTCGATCAGACGACAGGCCGCGTGTTTTGGGGACAAGACAGTGGTACGCCTGGCAATATTTGGACCTGGCACGCCAGTACGGGGCTTTCGGTTTTGGTTACTGGGCAAAGTGATCCCGGCGACTTTGGCAATATAAAAGCAGTGCCTGGTGGCGCCTACTGGGGAACACAGGGCGCTGGAACGGCTCGAATGTACTATTGGAACAGTAATGATGGGTTGCAAACAATTGGTTTTTCCCTAACAAGTCCTGGACGTCCACGTTCTATGAATGTTTACCAGGCGGGTCAACGATTGTATTTTGGAGAGCAGTCTGCCACAGGAAGCTTCTTTACCTTTTCGCCCGGCAACTGCCAAAACAGAGGTTACTAAGCGATGCACCACCCGGATGCCAGCCTATGCTAAATAGCGTTCTTTCGAGTACAAAAAAATCGACCTGTGGCTCGGTGATTGTGCTGGTGTTGGCGTTGCTGTTTTTAATTACGTTTGAAATGCTGATTATGGGCCTAGTGGTCAGCCGCAGCCTGGGAGAAGAGGGCATTTTGGTGAGCCAAAACCTGGGTGCGAGAGAAGCCACCCAAGTGGCGACGACCCGTCTGATCGATCGGCTCAATACATATGTACTGGCCAACGGGGCGGGCTCGGCGGCGGATACGGCTTTTGCTTCCGGCGGGGCGCAGGCCATTAGTAACCAGGTGCTGCAAACCCGTAACCCGGAAGCCGCAGGCAGCGCGGAACAAAACACGGATATTACCATTAGTGCCTGGGTGTCTTCCCGGAGGGGCAACTACTTTTTGGTAAACGCGCGTGCGGTAACCGGTGGGGTTACGTTAACGGCGCAACGTTGGGTGTTTGTAAACCCTTGTAACCCCAATGGGGGGCTGCAAACCATTGTATCGGGCCAGCCGTATCCAGGTTACGACTCCATGGCTGTGGATACCCAACGAGACCGCGTGTTTTTTGGTGTGGGAAACCACGATACGACGGGGAATTTTTATACTTGGAATTCTTCAACGGGCCTGTCTACTATCTTGTCCAATCGCCGAGGGGTGGGCTACCAAGCTGTGTTGGTCGATGAAACAACGGGGCGTGCGTTCTTTGGAGATAACGACCGCATGTATACCTGGACCGAAGGAGCCGGGTTGCAGACGATTATGAGCAATGCGGGGAGTGATCCGGG
Source organism: Candidatus Melainabacteria bacterium (assembly GCA_033763415.1). Classification (GTDB taxonomy): domain Bacteria; phylum Cyanobacteriota; class Vampirovibrionia; order Vampirovibrionales; family JAJTHC01; genus JANRKP01. The sequence goes on from JANRKP010000016.1 coordinate 1,343, forward strand.
AAATCTTAAAATGTTTTACGACAGTACCCGGGCGCAACTGTTCTTTCTGGGCGATCAACACGCCTATCGGTGGGATAGTACGTCGGGCCTGACCACATTGGCCTCTAACATTTTTGAGCTCTATGGTAAAAAGGCGACGTATTCTTCCGCAACCGGCAACCTGTATTTTATGTCTCGCGATGGCAATATACACCGCTGGGCGCCTGCTTCTGGCTTTACCACCCTATTTAATACGGGTGGCGTTTGGACAGCTTCCATTTCTCTGGACCCTTTGAACGAGCGGATTTTTGTAAGTGCAGAAAATGGTAGTTTTTACGTGACCTGGAACCCGGCAACCGGGTTGTCGACGATTTTGTCTCAAACCGCAATTGTGGGCTGGAACCCTGGCATTGGGGAACCTGCCAACTTTAATACCCCCAACATTGGGGCCAGTTGGGGCTATGCCAATGATGGGCGTATTTTCTTTCACGATGCTCGGTTAGACAATTCCCGGTTTTATACCTGGCATCCCTCCACGGGTTTAACCCAAATTGCGTTTCAGGCCGGTTGGGGGTTGGGTTATGGCTCTACCGCGGTGGACCGGGCCACTGGCCGGGTGTTTTTTGGTTCTTATGGCGGGTGTGCCAGCAGTGGTACGTTCCACACCTGGCAGGTGAGCACAGGCCTGTCGACCCTCACGTCCAACGGGTGTCATCCGGGTACGTGGGGTACCACGCTGGATCAATCCACGGGCCGCGTGTTTTATAGCAACCATTTTGGGGGCAGGGCTTACACCTGGCTCGGTAGTACCGGCCTTTCCACGTTGGCAGGCAACGGTCAGGGAGGGTCTATTGCTTATGATCCTTATGAGCAAATAGTCTATTGGCAGGAAGATCCTAATATTTTGTCCTGGACCTTGGGCGGAACTGGCGCACAAACTATTGTGACTGCCAGCCCAACAGCTGGTATTGGGAATTCGATGATTGTGAACCCTGGGGTTGGGGTTTATTTTGGCCAGGACAATAACCCCGGTAATTTTTATGCCTATCGCTACGGTAACTGTAAGGCGCGCCAGTACTAAACGTTGTGTTTTCCGTGGTTCCAGCAGCTGTAGGAACCAAAGTGTCACAGGTCTGTGGTATAACTCTCTGGCAGCTGCTTTTGTTGAGGCTTCGCTCAAATAGTGGCCATCGGTTGGGTGCTTCAAGGGTAAGGTGCGTGCGATGCGAGGTTGGATTTTACTGAAAGAGCCTATGGCAGAAAGCCTGCCCTATGGGACACGTCGGCTGATTGAGGCTGGCGCTCAGCGTGGGCTTGAGATCTGCGTGTTAAAGCCCGATCAGTTTGAGCTGGTGGTTACCCGAGACGATCGACGCTCCATTTGTGTGGATCATGCCGAGGTGGAACTGCCAGATTTTCTACTACCGCGTATGGGGGCGGCCACCACGTACTTTGCCCTGGCGGTTATTCGTCAGTTGGAGCGTTTGGGGGTCCATACGTTTAATACCTCTGTGGGCATAGAAACCGTAAAAGATAAGTTGTATTCTCAGCAAATTTTGGCGCAAAGCAATTTGCCGGTGCCTAAAACCATGCTGGCCAAATTTCCGGTGGATGTGGATTTGGTGGAGCGTGTCATTGGTTTTCCGGTGGTGGTAAAGGCCATACACGGCAGCCAGGGGAGTGGGGTATTTTTGTGCGATGGGCGCCAGAATCTCCAGGACTTGATGGAGATGATTCGGGTGACGCAGGCGAACGCCAACATTATTTTTCAGGAATTTATTGAATGTAGCCGCGGACGGGATGTTCGGGTGATGGTGGTGGGCGGGCGTGTGGTTGCGGCTATGGAGCGGCGGGCCACGGGCGATAATTTTAAGGCCAACTACCACCAGGGGGGCGTGGTACTGCCCTTTCCTATTACAAAGGAGGTGGAATGGCTGGCTTTGGAAAGCACTCGTCTGTTGAATTTAGATATTGCGGGCATTGATCTGCTGTTTGATGGCGAGCACTTTAAAGTATGCGAGGCCAACAGCGCCCCTGGCTTTGAAGGGCTGGAGCGGTGCAGTCCGGTCAGCATTGCCGATGAAATCTTAGACTTTGTGAGCGTGCGTATTGGTTGTTTTGACCAACTGAAGCCCGATTTGGAACAGCCAAAGGAAAGGCCTTGGCAGGTTTCTAGCCTATTGCAGCTTTAGGTTGGCCGATATTCAGCCCAACACACGCGCTCAAGTGATGCGAGCAGGGGAGGCGTTGTGTTGCCGTGTGGCCGATCGGTTTTTTTAAAACGGTGTGGCTGCCGCCGATTCCTCGGGGGTATCCGCCGGTGGGGTCACGCGTTCGGTGTCGGCATCGGCTTTCAGGGTCCGTCGGGCGTCTAAAAAACCGGCCATGTACGCCGCGCCCACAATCATCAGCCAACCAAAGCGATCAAATGGGGCTTGAAACGCAAAGAGGGCCCATAGTAGAAGGCATAACAGTACAAACCAAATACACATTAATGCGAAAACTCCGTCGGTTGGGGCTGATTCAATGTGGGTGTCAATGCGAATCATAGCGCATTGGTACAGCTACTCTAACGCAAACCACTCATATTGAAATCGATTCGTAATGGCAAAGCCGTGTCAGGTGGCAGGAACTGCCCGAGCTGGAGTGTAATGGTTTAGCAGCGCTTTGGCAATGGCTTGCGCGGCTTGCCCATGGCCGTACAAATGATGGATGGTTTCCTCGGGCACCTGGCGTTGTAAGAGTCTGTTGCCGAGTGTTTCTGGGTCGAAGCCCACAATTTGGTTCCATCCACTGGTGATGGTTTCCACCCATTCGGTTTCCGTTCGAAGGGTCAGGCAGGGAACTTGGAAGAACGCCGCCTCTTTTTGCACCCCGCCAGAATCGGTCACAATCCAATAGGCGCCTGCTTCTGCTAGCAGCATTTCCAGGTAACTCAGCGGTGGAACGCATCGAATGGTTTTCAGTGTTGGTGCAATGGCCTCTATAAGGGGTTGGGTGCGTGGATGGACAGGAAACAGCACGGTCCATCCCTGTTTCTGGGCGGTTGTATCCAACTGTTGCAGCAGCCGGAGCACTTTTTCTGGCGCCGCAGTGGTTTCTGCCCGATGCATCGTCAGTAACACGTAGGGCTGTTCTGTTAGCCCGTTGGTCGCATAAAAATCGGGGTGTTTTGCCTGGGCACGCTGTAAATAGTGCGTGGCGGCATCCAGCATAACGTCTCCCACCCGGTAGACGTATCGATCCGCCTGGCCATGGCAGATACCTTCTTTTGCCAGGTTTTCTACGGCTGTTTGGGTGGGAACAAAGCACCACTGGGCCAGGTGATCCGTTGTCACGCGGTTAATTTCTTCCGGCATACGGCGGTTGAAACTTCTAAGGCCTGCTTCCACGTGCGCCAAAGGAATGTGATGGTACGCTGCTGCCAGTGCGCCAGCCATTGTTGCGCTGGTATCTCCGTAAACCAGTAGCATATCCGGCGCTTCTGCCTTGAGAATGGCTTCTATTCTCTGTAAACCTTCTCCTACCTGGTAGCCAAGCGTGCCCGAGCCAACAGAGAGCATATATTGGGGTGGTTTCAGTCCCAGTTCGTCAAAAAACACGTCGGACATGTTGCTATCGTAGTGCTGGCCAGTATGGACCAATACTTCGGTAATGCCAGCCTGCGCCAGTGCCGCACTCACTGGCCCCGCTTTAATAATTTGGGGCCGGGTGCCCAATACAGTCATTATTTTCATTGG